>NZ_LMRR01000041.1 GCF_001426085.1 Rhodococcus sp. Leaf278 | reverse complement strand
CGACGAACTCCGCGTGCGGGCCGAGACGCTCGTCAAATCCGGTTACGGCACCTACCTGTTGGATCTGATCGACCGAGGGAACCGATGACCTTTCGTGAGTTGAGCATCGCCGGTGCCTACGAATACACCCCACGCCAGTTCGGCGACGACCGCGGCGTGTTCTTCGAATGGTTCAAAGCGAGCCTSTTCGAGGAGACCACCGGSCGGGWGTTGGAGTTGAAGCAGGCGAACTGCTCGGTCTCCGCCGCCGGAGTGCTGCGCGGGATCCACTTCACCACCAACCCGCCCGGGCAGGCGAAATACGTCACCTGCGCCCGCGGAGCGTTCCTCGACGTCATCGTCGACCTGCGTGTCGGATCCCCGACGTTCGGGCAATGGGACAGCGTGCTGATCGATGACATCGACCGCAAAGCAGTGTTCCTCTCCGAAGGACTCGGCCACGCCATCCTGTCGCTGGAAGACAACTCCACCGTCATGTACCTGTGCTCGNATCGATGACATCGACCGCAAAGCAGTGTTCCTCTCCGAAGGACTCGGCCACGCCATCCTGTCGCTGGAAGACAACTCCACCGTCATGTACCTGTGCTCGCTGGAATACACCCCGGCACTGGACCGCGACATCAACCCCCTCGACCCCGCCCTGGGCATCGACTGGCCCACCACCGGACGCGACGGATCGCCTCTGACCTACGAGCTCTCCGACAAGGACACAGCAGCCCCCACCCTCGCCGAGGCCTACGCAGCAGACAACCTCCCATTACTTCAGTAGTTTGTCCATAGCTGACAGCAGCTCGGGATCAGCGGGTGTCAGTTATTACCAGAGGTGACGTGGGCGACTGGTCTTTGTTTATCGTCGCTTCATATGTGAGCGTGTCCATAGTGGAAAAACCATGCCTAACGGCGGAGCTCCCGCTCATGAATTGGGCTCGGTCGCATTGGTGACACATCACAACCGGCAATTGACTTAATTGAGCCCGTATATCGAACGAATGAATTGAATCGCGTTAGGCCTGGGCTCATCCAGTGCACGGAAAGCATCCAGCTATGTAACGATTGAGCCACGCGGTGAGACGCTACGACTGATACGAAACGAACAAGGAGCACGAAGCATGGAGATACAGGATTATCTGCGAATCCTGAAGGCGAGGTGGATCATCATCGCCGTCACCGTGATCGTTGCGATTTTGGGAGCCCTGGGCGCGTCTTTGTTGACGACTCCGCTCTACGAGTCGAGCGCAAGGATGTTCGTTTCCACCTCTGGTGGTGCATCGGTGAGTGAGACTTACCAGGGCAACCTGACCTCACAGCAGCTCGTGGCTTCGTACTCGGAGTTGGCAACCAGCGAGGCCCTGGCGGCTCGTGTCTTGAATGTCCTGCCACTCGGGGGAATGAGCTCGTCTCAATTAGCGTCGAAGGTGACGGCATCATCGACTCCCGACACCGTTCTGTTCAATTTGACGGTGACAGATCCGTCGCCTGAACGGGCTCGTGACATCGCCAATGCTTTGGCCACCGAACTGACCGAGCAGGTCCGGGAACTGGAGACACCGGCCAATGGCGGGGACCCCGCAGCAGGTGTCAAAACCTTCCAGCAGGCCGAGGCGTCGTCCACTCCGGTCAGTCCGAAGACCACGCGCAATCTCGCACTGGGTGCGGCCGTGGGCCTGCTGCTAGGAATCGCGCTAGCGGTTCTGCGCGACCGCCTCGACAACACCATCAAGGGTCGTCGGGAGATCGAAGCGATCTCCGGTAAGGCGCTCGTCGGCACGATTCCGTTCGACAAGGAACGTAAGGTGCATCCGGCTGTCGACTTCCAGGACCTCACGCAGTCGGCCAGCGCCGAGGCATTCCGTGAGCTCCGCACCAACCTGCAATTCCTCGAAGTCGATCATCCACCGCGCGTCATCGTCGTCACCAGTGCGATTCCGAGTGAGGGAAAGACGACCACTGCGCTGAATCTCGCGATCTCGCTCGCCGAAGCCGGCCACCACGTCGTTCTCGTCGAAGGCGATCTGCGGCGTCCGCGCATCTCGAAGTACATGGGCCTTATCGGTTCGGTGGGTGTTAGCACCGTGCTTGCCGGACAGGCGAAGGTCGACGAGGTATTGCAGCCGACCAAGTACGAAGGTCTGCAAGCCATGGCGTCCGGCCCGATTCCGCCGAACCCGTCCGAGCTGCTGGGTTCGGAAGCCTCTCGAGCCATGCTGGTGGAACTGCGCTCGAAGTTCGACTACGTGATCGTCGACGGAGCTCCACTGTTGCCGGTGACCGACTCGGCCGTGCTGACCACCCACGCAGACGGCGCCCTTCTGGTGACCCGCTACGGACATACGAAGAGCAACGAACTGTCCAGGTCCATCGGCAATCTGGACACGATCGGCGCGCACGTTCTGGGTGTGGTGCTGGCATTGACGCCCTCGAAGAAGGGTGACATGTACAGCTACTCGTACAACTACGCCGCCGATACCAACCTGCCCAAGCAGGTGACACCGCCGGTGCCTGCGCCGGCACCTCAGGCACCCGCGGCCTCGTTGTCGCCCGTGGCCCCACCCACTCCCGCACCGGTGCATGCGCCGCCGTCGCCGCAGCCTTCCCCTCGGTCTGCGTCTGCATCGCCTGCTGCAGGGCCGCGTACCGCCGAGGCACCCCAGGAAACCGAGTCTTACGCTCGACCCCGTCGTTCGGAGACTCCGCCCAGAAACGGCTTGGAGAACCCCCGACTGCGGAAGTAGTTGTTAGACGGCCGAAGCCCACTCACTCCGAACGTAGGGAGTTGGGCTTCGGCCTTCCGCTTGCGCCGATGACAATCCCCGCGAGGGTCATCGCCCCAGTAGTAGTGGCGTCGAGACGTTGGGAAGCTGTGCTACCGAGACGACTACGGCCAGTAGCTGAATAGCTGCAGTGAGCCTGTCGCTCATGCTGGGGTCGATCTTCTTCTTGGCCATGTGTAACTCCAGGGTTGTGGCTTGCTGTCTGGGAACCCGAAGCTACACGGCTTCTATGCGTGAAAGATATTCTGCTACAGAGGATTTCATGCGGCATGAGCTCCTCCGAGGGACACTCGACACACGTTATGCGCCCGTTTCGGGCATCGAGAAGGCAGCGCTCGATGCTGCGGTGCAAGCTGTGCTCGACCGCGCGGGCATCGCCGCCCCCCGAATTGATCACACACGTGGTGCGTCCGACGCCGTGGGTGGGTTAGTGCGCCTCCCCGCAGCTCGGCGGTCAAGTTCGTCGGGGGGGGAGTGCAGGTAATGGCAACCAACCACCCTGCCTCGATGTTCGCAGGAGTCGCGATCGACCCGATTCCAGTAGGAAAGACGGGCCGCATCCTCACCGAGGAATTGCTCGCCGGTACTCAGCTCCGGTTCGCGCCGAGCATTCACGGAGGTGTCACCGACGTACGTGGCCGACTCCACTGCTGGTGCGTTCTCCGCTCCGGGGACCCGTGCGGTCGGCATCGGGAACTCGTCGGGCTGCCTGTACTTCAAGGGGGCTGTCAGCTAGAGGCGAATCCTTCGCCAGGCTGAGCGCGATCATCAGCCAGAAGTAGGCGAAGAAGAACGGGCTGCACGCGGTCGAGATGATCAGGAATCCGGTAAGGATGGCGAGGCGTCGTTGACGCGAGTGGCGGGTGCCTCGCCTCCACACCAGGAACACTGCGACAGCGAGGATGGCCACTCCGACGATGCCGACGTCGTAGTACGTCTGTAACGGCAGATTGCCGATGTACGCGGCCTTGGTGTTGGTGAGGTCGGTTGGGTCGAGGTGGCGCTGTCCGTACGAGTTGGTGCCCATTCCGAACAGGAGCGACCAGCCCTGCGGTTCGCTCGATGCGATGTCCCATACGTTGTAGCGGTAGACGGCAGTGTCGTTGTTGAACTGGACGTTCGCCAGCTTCCCGACGATCTGTTCGTACGTCTCGGGGTCGAACAGCTTCACTGCGTATGCACCGATTCCCACCGCGACAACCACTGGGACGACCCGTAGTGTCTTGCGGCCTCGGAACGCGAAGTACAGCAGAACCCCGACGACGACTGCGATCACAGCGGCGCGGGTGTTGGTCATGATGGTGACGCCCGCGCCCACGAGGATCGTCACCCATACGAACCAATGCATCTTTTTATGGGAGGTGATTGCGATCAGTAGCCATAGGGCGCAGATGCCCGCGAGGATGTTCGCTTCGAACGCAATGCCGCTGGTGCGCGCACCGTAGATGCCGTCTGTGTAACCGCCCCACGTTCCGCCGGACGAGATGTTGAACCAGCCGAACAGGCCCGCGAAGACGTTGACGACAGCGCCGATGAACAGCAGGCGGTACAGCCGCTGTCGACTGTTCGCCCAGCAGGCCAGAGCGAGCAACAAGATCACGAGGTTCGACGCGTACCAAATAGCGATCCGCAAACTCTGGCCCGGATCGGCAGCGAACAAGACGCTACTCACCGCGTTGAGGCCGATGAATGCGATGAGCAACAGAACGACGTGCTCTCGAAGTGCGCTCTTGATCTGCGGGGTGTACCCGTTCAGCAGTGCCGAAAGTATCCCCGCCGGCATCAGCAGCGTGTCGAGGCGCGTGTTGATTCCAGCCACCGGGAGCTGGAAGCCTGTCCACATCGCCGCGAGGACGATGGTCGACATGACGATCTCGAACCGAAGGTTGGCGAATGCGATCATCGCGAGTAGGTAGATCAGCGCCAGCGGGTAGTTCAGGCTATCGGGCGTCAGCATCGCGAACGCTGCGACGGTCGCGCCGAGGGTAATTAATCCGGATAGTGCGTAGTGCCGCCATCCGTTGATTCGAGCTTGGTCGCGGATGCTCATGTCAGTGATCCCGATCGTCGGTGTAGCTCAAGTGCGGTTGCCTCTTGTCGGCATAGATGCAGCCGCCACAGATCACAGCCGCCGCGAACGCGAAAGTCAGAACGGAGGTGGCTGTCTCGACGTCGCCGAATGCACGGCTGGCGATGGTCGCGAGTACGACGGCGACGATGGCAACCGCCCCGGAGAGTATTGCCAGCGGACGCATGCCGAGCATTGTGCCGGACCGGACGGTTGGCTTGCTACTCGAACGAAATTGGGTCATCTGTCTGAATGACGACTAATTTATGCAGTAACGGCCGGTCTGAATCGGGGCGCATAACGCGAGATATGCGTGCGCTTTCTTCGACCGTCACCAGACCTGAGGTCACTGGAAAGTTCATTCGATTGAATTACTCCGACCACCACTCTCGCCGGTCCGGTATTCGGACCGGCGAGAGTGGTGGGCGAGTTACGGTGCGATCAGCACTGCGGAACGTCGATGCTCACCGTCGGCTCATCCACCAAGGGCTGCACGGGCACTGTCGCCTCACCCGGAGCCGAAGGCTCCTCGAGTTCCCACGTCACCGTCTGCGACTTGCCCGGCGGAATGGTGAGGTACGCAGCCTGCACCGGCCGGCCCAATTCGGTGCCGGCCTGAATGGAGAATCCCGTGATGCCGTTGACCTTCATGGACGTGATCTTCGCGCCCTGAGTGCCGTACAGGTACACGATCGACTCATTGGTGCCGTACTCCGCCGTCGGCTGGAATGTGCTTGCCACGTAGGGCGTCAGGCCGTTCGGATCCACGTTGTTGGTGAGCGTGGCCGTCACCGTCGACTTGCGGGTACCGGCTGTGCAGGATTCAGCCGAGTACGTGATGTCGCGGGTGAGGTAGTAATCGAGCTTGTTGCCGCCGGCGTTGTTGACCACCACGTTGGCGTACGGGGCCGGACTGTCCGGCAACACGTGACCTACTTTGGTGCCGGCCAGAATTGCCTGCTCGGCCGGGTCGGCGCTCCATATCGAGATGCGACCCTCACTGCCGGCGCGGCCCACCGCGTCGAGCAGAGGCCTGGTGGGTGCCGCGCCCGTGGTCATCTTTTGCACCACGGCCGCGGCAATCTCCTGCAGATACGCCTTACGGGCCAACTGGTCGTCGCCGAATCTGGCATACGCCGTGCTGAGCGTGATCTCGACGACGTTGTCGGCCGTGATCTGCTCGCCGTCGGCCAACGCGACCGGGCCGGTGGCACCGAGGATGTAGCTCAACGCAATCGGATCGGTAGCAATGGCGCCGTTGAGCACCTCACCGGTCTGCTCTGTCCACATGGACGACCAGATCTGGCCGGCGTACGGAAAGTGCGGGCTCGCATTCGAGTTGCGGAAGTCGGTGGTGGTGTTCCGCGGAGCCCACAGAGCGTTGTATTCGGGCCCCAGATCGATGGGCTGTTCTGCGAATTCGAGTTCGTTGTTTGCACCGAGAGTATCGACGCGGGCAGTGCCGTTCTCTGCCCGAATGATGCCGTAGCCACCGAGCAACCCACCGGTGCCCCGAGCCTCCGCGTTGGTCTGGAACGCGAGAAAGTAACTGCGCGGGCCGTTGTCGCCGAGCATCGACGGCAGCAGTTCACTGGCGATACGGGTGTTGGTGAGCAAATTTGCGAGTTCGTGCGTCTGATCGATCAACGACGTGCGGGCCTCGTCCACCACGCCGAGGAAGGCGGGCTCGTCCACCTGCTGGGCCTGCTCGCTCAGCTCGTCGGCCGCTGCCGAGGTCTGCTGCAGTACCGGTTGCGCATCGCGCAGGGCCGCGGTGTCCACCTTGCCACCGCCCTCGACGAGACTGCTCGGATTCAGGCTGGCACCCGCGGCCGACGCGGGGGCAAGCACGTCCACAGCCAGTCCCTGCACCACATCGCTGATCTGCGCCACCGATTTCAGGGGACTACCGAGATAAGGAACGGCCTTCGCGATGGAAAACGGGATGGACGTCGTCGCCGAGACCGCATCGTCCGCAGATTCGGAGGCGCGCGCCGCTGCTGCCTCGGCTCCGGCCGAATCGCCGTCGAGCAACGCGTCCTTGGCCTGAGTGGCCGAGTCGCGAGTGGCGGTCAAACTCGACTGCGCGGAATAGGACTCGTAACCAAGCCACACCACAAAAGCAATGACAATGACCAGAAATACCCCCACCGTGATGAGAATCGGCCGCTTTCTACCCGATTTCCGACCGCGGGAATCGGTGGAAGTGGTTGCCATCGTCGGTGGCCTCTCGGTCGAGGAATGTATTCGAGTGCACAGCCTAAAGGGGAGTGGCCGATCTGGCGTACCTGTCGTTCGATCCAGGTAGAGCATTCACACCCGGTCGACTAGTTTGTAATGGGCGATGAAAGATCGACGTCGATGAGCGGCGCGCCGGCCGAATCGAAGCCGAGTGCGTTGAGGAGGTCGGGGAGTGTCGCCAGAGTCGGGTGAGCGGTTCGAGGATGGCCGCTTCCCGCTGTCGGCTGCTCAGATGAATATCTACCTCGCTCAGCAGCTGGCACCGGATGTGCCGTTCACGATCGCGCAGTACGTCGAGATCCGCGGCGACATCGATCCGGCCCTGCTGATTCGTGCGACCGACATCGCCTGCAGACGGCTCGAATCGCCTGCAGTACGGATCGGCGTGGAGGACGGCCATCCGTACCAATGGTCGGACCTCCGGGTGCCGTACGCCATGATCTACCGCGACTTCACCGACCGCGACCATCCCATCGAGGACGCCCAGCGGTACATGGACGAGCAGTACCGGCAGCCGGTGGATCTGGTGCGCGATCAACTCATCGCCTCCGAGATCATCCAGGTGGGCCCGAGTCACTACTACTGGTACAGCCGCGCGCACCACATCGTGATGGACGGACTCGGCGCAATCTCGGTGCAGGAGCGCACCGCTGCGGTGTACACCGCCTTGATCGAGGGCACCGAGATCCCGAAGACCCGCGCTATCGGAGTGCGGGAAATCTACGACTACGAGGCCGCCTACCCCAGCTCCTCCCGCTACGAGACCGACCGCCAGTACTGGCTCGGTCGACTCGACGGCCACCTCGAGGCCCCCAGGCTGGCCGGTAGCCCCAGTGCACCTGCCGCTCCCAGCGGAGTGACGGTGAGTGTCGGTGCTGTGCTGGACGAGGAACTCACCGAAGCCGTTGCAGCAGTGGCACATCGGTACAACTCCTCCGACGTTCCCGTCGTGCTCGCCACGTTCGCGCTCTACCTCGCGCGCATGACCGACACCGAAGACGTTATGCTCAGCTTGCCAGTGTCGGGCCGAGCGACCACCAAACTGCGCGAATCGTCCGGCATGATGTCCAACGTCGTGCCGTTGCGCATCGGTGTCGAACCGGGAGTCACCGTCGAAGAACTCCTTCGCCGGATTCAGGTGGAACTCACCGGCGCACTACGTCATCAGCGGTTCCGCGTCGAGGACATGCAGCGGGCCACCGGCGACGGCACCGGTAGTGCCGCCGCGGGACGCGGAGTGTTCGGTCCCACGGTCAACATCATGATGTACAACAGCACAATTCGGCTCGGCGACGTGATCGGCGAATACCGCGTGCTCTCCAGCGGACCGATCGACGACATGATGGTCAACGTCTACCCCGGGGTCGCTGGCACCAGTACTCGCGTCGACTTCCTCGGGAACCCGGCGCTCTACAGCACCGATGAGCTCGCAGCCCACCATCGACGCTTCCTCGCGCTCGTCGGTGAGGTGGTTCATGCCCCCGAGGGCCTCGCCGTGTCCGAGCTCGAGGTGCTCGGTGTCGACGAGAGGGCAGCGCTACTCGGCGTATCTGCAACGGCGACCGCAACCCCTGCGCTGCTGCCCTCGCTGCTGACGGCCGGCGCTGTTGTCCGTGCCACCGGGGTCGACCAATCCAGCGACGACTTCACCAGGGTCGCAGAACATATTGCTGCGCAACTTGTTTCTCTGGGTGCAGGTCCGGAGCAGCGTATCGCCGTCGCCATCGAACGCTCCTACGAATCGGTGCTGGCGTCGTGGGCAGTCTCGCTCTCGGGCGCATCGTTCGTTCCCCTCGACCCCACCGAGCCCGCCGAGCGACTGGCTGCCGTGATCGCCGACGCGGACGTCGAATTCGGGATCGCCACCGGGGCTGCGCTGGAACAACTTCCGGATTCGACTCAGTGGTTCGACATAGAAGATCTGCTCGACGCCGACCCGCGTGTCTTCGTTGCGCCGGCCGTGCACGTCGACAACGAGGCCTACGTCATCCATACCTCGGGATCGACCGGTAAACCCAAGGCCGTCAGCGTCACTCACCGCGGACTCGCGCAACTCGCTGCCAACGTCGTCGAAAAGTATGCCGTCGCCCCCGATTCTCGCGTGCTGCACGCGGCCTCGCCGGTCTTCGACGCGTCCATCCAGGAGATCCTCGCCGCGTTCGCTGCGGGTGCCACCCTGGTGATCGCCCCGGCCGACGTGTATGCCGGTCCCGCCCTGGCCCACGTACTGGACCGCGAGAAGATCACGCATCTGATCACCTCGCCGACGGTGCTGGCCACTCTCGACCCTCACGACCTCGGCTCCGTCGAGGTCTTCGACGTCGGCGGCGAGGAGTGCCCTCCTGCGTTGCGCGACAGGTTCGTTGCTGCCGATGCGGCGATGCACAACGCCTACGGTCCGACCGAGGCGACAGTGTTGGCGACGCTGTCCGACGCGATGCGCGCGGCCGAACGGGTGACCATCGGCGCACCGCTGCCGGGTGTCCGCGGGCTGGTGCTCGACGCGCACCTGCGGCCCACTCCGGGCGGAGGCGTCGGCGAGCTCTATCTCGGCGGCGACGGACTCGCCCGCGGATACAGCGGGCAGCCGGGCGTGACATCGACGAGGTTCGTTGCAGACCCGGGGGTGCCCGGAGCTCGGTTGTACCGCACGGGAGACATCGTCCGCCGTTCGTTCGACGGTTCCACGATGGAGTACCTGGGCCGCAGTGATCAGCAGATCCAACTGCACGGTCGTCGTCTCGAACTCGGCGAAGTGGAGTCCGCGGCAACGACGTGCACGGGAGTGACCGCCGCTGCGGCTGTTGTGCGCGACAATCGACTCGTCCTCTACGTCACCGGAGGTTCGGCGGACCTGGACAGTCATCTCCGCAGTCGGCTGCCCGCCTGGATGGTTCCCAGCACCGTCGTCGTGCTGGATGCACTGCCCATCACGGCGAGCGGCAAGGTCGACCGTCGTGCACTGCCGGCCCCCGTCGCACTCGTCACGACCGAATACGTTGCGCCGCAGACCGATACGGAACATGCCGTAGCGACTGCCTTCGCCGACGTCCTCGGTGTCGAGAAGGTGGGGCGTGAGCACTCGTTCTTCGAGCTCGGCGGTGATTCGCTCAGCGCCACGCGAGTCCTTGCACGCCTCGGTTCCTCGATTTCGCTGACCGTACTGTTCGCCGACCCCACGGTCCGCGCAGTCGCGGCGGCCATCGACTCGTCCGCTGCTTCCGAGATATCACTCGAGCTGCTCGATACCGTTGTGCCCGAACGTATCCCGCTGTCGTACGCGCAGCAGCGGCTGTGGTTCCTCAACCAGTTCGATCCCGCATCGCCTGCGTACAACATGCCGGTAGCAGTGCGAGTGCGAGCCGGCGACGATGCACCGATGGTTCTGACGGCTCTGAGCGACGTCATCGAGCGCCACGAAGCCCTACGTACGTACTACCCGGCCGACGACGACGGTCCGCGGCAGGTGGTGCGGCCCACCGATACCGTCCTGGTCGAGGTCCCTGAGCGCACGGTGTCCGAGCGTGATCTGGACGCTGCCGTAGCTGCGGTCGCGGCCGAGGGGTTCGATGTGTCGGCCGAAGTTCCCATCCGCGCAACACTTCTGAGCGTGCGAGAATCCGGCTACACCGTCGTGGTGGTGGTGGTTCACCACATCGCGATGGACGGCTGGTCGGTCGACCCACTCGTACGCGACTTCGCGTTCGCCCACGCTTCTCGTGGAGCAGGTCACGCGCCCACCTGGCCACGCCTGCGCGCGCAGTACGGCCAGTACGCGGTGTGGAACCGGTCGATGGTGGATTCGGTTGCCGACGAACAACTCTCGTTCTGGGCTTCGATTCTCGGTGATGTCGATATCGCATCGGCGGAGCTACCGGCGGACTTCCCCAGGCCGGCAGTGCAATCGATGATGACGGACGCGGTTCCCTTCGAGATCTCGTCGACTCTGCACGCGGGTATTCGTGAGCTGGCCCGCTCGACCAACTCGACCACATTCATGGTTGTCCATGCCGCCGTGGCCGCCGCCCTGAGTCGGTTCGGAACATCCAACCGGGTGGTGGTCGGGTCTCCGACCGCAGGGCGAGGTCACGAAGCACTCGACGAGATGGTCGGCATGTTCGTCGGAACTTTGCCACTCGCGGTAACGGTGGACCCGTCGGGGAGCTTCGCGTCCCTGCTCGATGCAGTGCGTGCCGCAGACCTCGATGCCTTCTCGCATTCCGACGTCCCGTTCGAGCGCATCGTCGACGCCGTGGCCACCGATCGATCCCTCGACCGGCATCCGCTGTTCCAGGTGATGCTGGCATTCGACAATGCGCCGCACCGATCCGTCGAGGACCTGCCCGTCTCGGTGCTGGAGATCCCCACCCGCACCTCGGAATTCGACCTCACCCTGGTGCTCGAGGGTCAGCACGATTCGGCGGCCTTGACGGGCCAGATCGAGTACGCGCTGGACCTGTACAAGCAATCCACCGTCGAACAGTTCGCCTCGGTGGTTCTATCCATCCTGAATGCGGCCGTTGCCAATCCGACCGTTGTCGTCGGCGATCTGGCCCTTGCCGAGACGCCGGCACTGCCGGCCTCGACTTCCGACGGAACGCTACTCGACGTGGTGGACTGGGATTCCGGTGAGACCGTCGCGATCGACGGCCTGGAATCGGTGACGTACGCCGAGCTCGATTCTCGCTCGAACCGGATTGCGCGACTGCTCATCGCACACGGCGTCGAGCCGGAAACGCTGGTCGCTCTGTCCCTCGAACGCTCGGCCGCGTACATCGTTGCGCTGTGGGCCGTGGTGAAGGCGGGCGGCGCGTTCGTCCCCGTCGACCCGCGCTACCCCGCGGTTCGTCGGGAACAGATGCTGAAGGACATCGAGATCGGGTTCGGTGGCGTCGAAGAGTCGGTGCAGTGGCTCGACGAGGCCGAGGCTCAGAACCTCAGCGACCTACCCCTGTCCGACGCGGACCGCGTGGCAGTGCTGCAGCCCGAGCACCCCGCTTACGTGATCCACACGTCGGGTTCCACGGGAACACCCAAGCCTGTCGTAGTGACGCATCAGGGTGTGTATGCACTCGCGCAGCAGGTCGTTCCCCGTTACGGCGTGACATCGAATTCGCGCGTGCTGCATGGCTACTCGGTGAACTTCGACGCCGCGGTGCTCGAGCTCGTGCTGGCTTTCGGGGCCGGGGCAACCATGGTGATCGCACCGCCGGAGCTTCTCGGCGGCGACGAGATGTCGGCTTTCCTGACCGCGCATCGCGTCACGCACTACCTGTCCACGCCCGCGGTGCTCGCCACCGTGCCGCCGACCCCGGGGATCGAGACCGTCGCTGTCGGCGGTGACGTGTTGGGTGCCGGTGTCGTCGACGACTGGTCGGCCGGGCGGTCGATGCTCAACGCCTACGGGCCCAGTGAGGCGACGGTCGTGGCCACGCTGGCCGAGTCGCTTCGAGCCGGTGAGCCGGTCACCATCGGTCGGCCGTTGGCCCATGTGGGAGCGCTCGTGCTCGACGACCGGTTGCACTCGGTGCCGCTCGGGGGCGTCGGGGAGCTGTACCTCGCGGGCTCAGGCGTGGCTCGCGGCTACCACGCAGATCCGGCGTCGACCGCTGTACGCTTCGTGGCGGCACCCGGCGGCACCCGGATGTACCGGACCGGTGACCTCGTCCGGCAGCAACTCTCGGGCCTGCTCGACTACCGCGGACGCCGGGACGATCAGGTCCAGATCAACGGCGTGCGCATCGAACTGGGGGAGATCGAGAGCACCCTGACGGCGCATCCCGACGTCAGTGGGGCAGTAGTAGCGATGCGTGAGAACAGAATTCACGCATGGGTGGTGGGTCTCGACGGCCACGACGCGGCCCAGTGGCTACTGGACCGGTTGCCGTTGTCGATGCAGCCGGCCGTGATAACCCGGATCGACGGTATTCCGCTGACCGGTAACGGCAAAGTCGATCTCGCCGTCTTGTATTCGGAGACGCTGCCCGGCAGGGATTCGGCGGAAGCACGCACCTTGGCGCAAGAGGTGGTGCTCGGAATCTTCGCCGACCTGCTGGGCATCGACAATCCGGCCGTCGACGCCAATTTCTTCGTGCTCGGCGGGGATTCTCTCCTCGCGACGCGTGCCGCAACCCGCATCAGTGCGGCACTCGGTACCCAGGTGCCGGTCCGGACCATCTTCGAGTCACCCACCGCGGAGCAGCTCGCGTCCGCGATCGCGCTGCTGTCCGAGAACTACACCCCGCTTCCGGTTCTGATTCATGATCCCGACGCGCGGTCGTACCCCGGCCTGGCCCCGGCCGAGCGGCGAATCTGGTTGCAGAATCGATACGACCCGGCATCGGCCGCGTATAACATCGCCTTCGAGGTGCCGCTTCCGTCAGACCTGGATCTCGATGTGGTCCGGGCCGCGATAGCGGATGTGCTGGAACGGCATACGCCGCTGCGCACGATGTACCCGTCGACCGCGGACGGTCCCGTCACCGTTGTTCTCGACCCGCAGATCGTGCTGTCGACGATGGACGACGCTCATGCCGGGCTGAGCGATTCGGCCCTGCACGGTTTCGATCTGACCCTCGAAGCACCGCTACGACTGGGCTTGGTGGAACGAGGCGGCGAGCGGGTGCTGTCTGTCGTTGCGCACCACATCGCGATCGATGGTCTTTCGCTTCGTCCCCTCGCCCGAGACGTCGAGATCGCGCTGCTGGCCCGGATCTCGGGCTCTGCACCGGAATTCGACTCTCTTGCCGTCGACTACTCGGATTACCGGGTGTGGCAGCGGGGTGTTCTCGACGCCGTGGCGTCGGATCAGCTCGAATTCTGGCGACACACCCTGGCTGGCGTGCCGGAGTTCCTCGACCTGCCGACCGGGACTCCTGATCTCGTGGCCGACACCGCCGTCGAGTTCTCCGTCGATGCGGACACCCTGACGCGGCTGCGGTCACTTGCGCATCGCGTGGGTGCAACGGTGTTCGTCGTCGTCCACGCAGCGCTCGCCGCTGTACTCGCCGAAGCCAGCGGCACCCAGGACATCGCGATCGGGACGCCGGTGGCGGGTAGATCCGACCCCGCTCTCGACCACCTCGTCGGCATGTTCGTCGGTACCGTGGTGCTCAGGACGGAGGTCGATCCTGCGTCGACGTTCGAGGAGTTCGTAACCGCGGTCCGCGACCGGGATCTCGACGCCTTCGCGAACTCGGACGTCCCGTTCGAGTGGGTGGTGGACGCGGCGGCGCCCACTCGCGCCGTCGATACCCATCCGCTGTTCCAGGTGCTCCTCGCCTTCGGTGATACGGCAACTCCGGCAATCGAACTGGAGTCGACGTCGATCACCCCGCGGCGCGTGGACATCACGGCCACACAGTTCGACCTCGAAGTTCTGGTCGACGAGTCCGAGGCCGGATTGATCGGCCATCTCGGATACTCACCCGCACGGTTCTCGCGATCGGTGATTCTGGGACTCGCCGAGCGACTGGCCGAGGTTCTGACCATGGTCGGGTTGCAGCCGGAGACCAGGCTCGGCAGCGCGGACTTCGGGCATGCGCCGTCGGCCGTGGCGTCCCAACACGGCAGCGCGACCGAATGCACACTGGCGGCAGTGTTCGAGCAGGCAGTGACACGCTGGCCGGACAATACCGCGGTGATCGACGGGTCACGATCGTTGACCTACCGCGAGGTGGACCGGCAGTCGAATGCACTGGCAGACAGCCTGATACGCGCAGGTGCCCGTCCCGGCACTCTGGTGGCGATTGCCTATCCTCGATCCGTCGAGTACCTCGTCGCGATCTGGGCCGTGGCCAAGACCGGTGCCGGCTTTCTGTCCATCGACCCCTCTCAACCTGTCGCCCGAGTGCAGGAGATTCTCGATCGTGCAGCCCCGGTCACGGGAATCTCGGCTCCCGACTTCCATTCGGTCGGTAGTGACTGGGTGAGTGTCACCGGCGACGAGCTCGACCGGGTCGATGTTTCCGCAGTACAGCTGGACAGCGTGGCCTACGTCGTCTATACCTCCGGTTCCACCGGGGTGCCCAAGGGTGTGCGAGTGACGCACCGCGGTATCGCGAATCTGGTTCAGAGCCAACGAGATCTGTTCGGTGTGGAGCCGGGTTCGCGGGTGCTCCAGTTCGCCTCCCCGAGTTTCGATGCGTCGATCTTCGAGACACTGATGGCCGTCGGTGCGGGAGCCAGTGTGGTGATCGTGCCGGCTGAGGTGCACGGCGGGCGTGAGCTCGAAGCGCTCATTGAGCAACACCAGGTGACCCACGCATGCCTGACGCCGACCGTGCTGCAGGTGACCGACGCCGACGCCGTGCCGTCACTTCGGGTGGTTGTCATGGCGGGTGAAGCCGCTAATTCTCTTCTGCTGCAGCGATGGTCACGTCATCGTTCGGTCTTCAACGCCTACGGCCCCACCGAGGGGACCGTCATGAGCACCTGCACCACCGATCAGCGTGAGCGGGGCCAGTCGGTGGCACCGGTGACCATCGGCGGACCGACCCGCGGATTCGACACGGTGGTCCTCGATGCCCGGCTACGCCCGGTGGGAAACAACGTCGTCGGGGAGCTGTACCTGGGCGGGGCCGGCCTTGCCGAAGGATATGTGGGGCAGAGCGGAACGACGGCAAGCAGTTTCGTGGCCAATCCCTTCGGGAGCGGTCGGCTCTACCGAACCGGTGATCTTGTGCGCTGGGTCGTTCGGGGCAACGTCGTTCAGGGCAGCAATCGCGAACTCGAATATCTGGGTCGAGTCGATTCACAGGTCAAGGTTCGCGGCCATCGCGTCGAGCTGTCCGAGGTGGAAGCGGCGCTGCTGCGTCACCGGGATGTGCTTCAGGCCAGCGTGATCGGTCATGGAGATTCCCTGGCCGCCTATGTGGTGGGTGGCGTCGAACCGCGGGAGGCTCGTGACTTCCTGGCCAGGACGCTGCCCGCGTACCTGGTGCCCAGTACCGTGACCGTCGTCGATGCACTGCCGATGACGTTGTCCGGCAAGGTAGATGTGAGCGCGCTGCCGGAGCCCTCGGTGATGTCTACCGAACGCCGGGCCCCGGTTTCCGCGAACGAAGTGTTGGTGCACGCCGTGTTCTCCGAGGTACTGCAGGTGGCCGGCGAGGACATCGGGGTGGACGACAACTTCTTCGATCTCGGCGGGCACTCCCTCTCGGCGGTGCAGGTGATGGATGCGCTGGGGGACCGGCTGGACCGTCGGCTTCCCATCAGCCTGCTCCTGGTGCATCCGACGATCTCCGCTCTGGCAACGCAACTCGACACCGGCGTGGATGGCGTCGACAGGGTCTTCGATGTGGTGCTTCCGCTCCGAACCGAGGGTGTGGGTGCGCCGCTGTTCTGTGTGCACCCGGCCATTGGAATCGCCTGGAGTTATTTCTCGCTGCTCGGGGAGACCGATCGGCCGCTGTACGGGCTGCAGGTACCGGGCATCAACGATGGTGAAGCGTCGCCGGCCTCGATCGAGGAGTTCGCCGAGCGGTACGTGCGTGAGATCCGACGTGTTCAGGCGCACGGTCCGTATCACCTGGTCGGGTGGTCGCTCGGCGGCGTGATCGCGCATGCCGTTGCGACGCATTTGCAGTCCGAAGGTGAGGACGTCGCGCTGCTCGCGCTCGTCGACGCGCGGCTCGCTGCACCGGAAGGCGCGACGGAGTTCGGCATCGAGGATCTCGCCCGTCAGCTCGGGGTCGACGGTGACTCCTTCGAGACAGTCGTGGATCGATTGCGCGAGAACAGAAGCGAGCTGGCGTTTCTCACGGTGGATCACCTGCAGCGAATGTATCGACCCGTTGTGATGGCTCCCACCTGGGTGGCGTCGTACACGCCGACGGTGTTCGCGGGGCCCGTGCACTACTTCGCCGCTCGCGGCTCGCATGGTGCCGAGCACTGGACCGACCTCGTGGACGGCCGGATTTCGGTTCACCGGGTGGATGCGGAACACGAAGACATGCTGGGCGAGCAGGGCGCCCGTGCACTAGGCCGAGTGATCGGAACCGATGCGGTGGGGAAAGGTGTGGCGTGATGAGCGAACAATTGGAGCCGTACGTCGATGACGTGCGAGCGCACTACGACCTGTCGGACGAGTTCTTCGCTCTGTTCCTCGATCCGAGTATGACGTACAGCTGCGCGTACTTCGAGCGTGATGACATGACGCTGGAGGAAGCTCAGACTGCCAAGATCGACCTTGCGCTCGGCAAGCTCGACCTGAAGCCGGGGATGACGCTGCTCGATATCGGTTGCGGCTGGGGCGCTCTCGCCAAGCGGGCAGTGGAGAAGTACGACATCAACGTCATCGGTCTGACGTTGAGCCGCAACCAGTACGAGCACGGCCGCACCGTTGTCGCCGGACTGTCGACCGACCGCACCGTCGACATCCGGTTGCAGGGGTGGGAAGAATTCGACGAGCCCGTCGACCGGATCGTCAGTATCGGCGCGTTCGAGCACTTCCGGCGGAACCGATATTCGGCGTTCTTCGCCAAGTGCCGCTCGGTATTGCAGCCGGGTGGTCGAATGTTGTTGCACACCATCGTCATCACGCCGCCCGATCCTGCCTCGGGTGGGGGCGGATTGACGCGCGAGGATGCACACTTCTCGCGCTTCATCCTGCGTGACATCTTTCCCGGCGGACAGTTGACGCTCGTCAAGGTGGTGAAGTCCAAGGCGGCCGAGGCGGGCTTCGAGTTGCTGCGGGAGCACCCTTTGAGGCTGCACTACGCGAGGACACTCGACACGTGGGCCGAGAAGTTGATCGCGTCCCGGGACGAGGCCATTGCCGTGTCCTCGGAGGCAACGTACGACAAGTACGTTCAATACCTCACCGGCTCGTCGGATCGATTCAAGAGTTCACGCATCGACGTCGTGCAGTTCACCCTCGAAGCCGGAGACACACGTGCACCGTGACACCGCTCGATTATGCGGCTATCTGCCCCGGTGGTGCGGCGACAGTGAGACCGCGCGCCAACTCGGCTGCGGCTTGCTCGGCATCGACACGCCGAAGGCCGAGAACGATGCATACTGCGGTGACAGCCCCGATCAACAACCACACGGAAGCGATAGCGAGTATCCACATCATGACTCGTATTCGTCCCGGAGTGTGGGGTGGATGGGTGCGAATTGTCCACACACTTTTCGGACGCAACTCGGTCCCCACTCCCGGCGTGCAGAGCGTGGGGACCGAGCCGTCGAGGAGCCTGGTGGCTATTCGGCTGCGGCTGTATTCCGCTCGACGAACGGCGCGAAGAAGTTCACCCGGATGTCCGCCGGCCTGAGTTTCAGCACGTCGAATCCTGTGTAGACGGGGTCGGTCTTGTCACGCTTGCCCACCGCCTCCTCGGGGAGCTGCACGGGGTACACGGGAACCTCGAATTCGACGGTGTTGTCGGCGACCACGTGCCGGTAGAAAATTTTCCACACTCCGTCCCGCCGCTCGAAGATGTCGACGTAACGGCATTCGACCAGCTGATGGAGGTAGGGCTTGTCAGGGTTCTGGCCGGGTACTGCCATTTCGTGAAGCACGTGTACGTGGCTCTCGACGAACGCGCGGTCACCATCGATCTCGATGAGTTCGTTCGTGATGGAGTGAACTGTGGTGTGCGCGTGCGGGAGAACCTCGGCAATGACCCAGTCCGAGAACGACTGCGCCGGTCCGTTGCCGAACCAGTGGGTGTCATAGGCGTCGTCGTGATAGCACGACTTCATGATCTCGGCGTCCAGGCGATCGACACCGCGGCAGTAACGGTGCAGAATCTCCCGGATGGCTTCGCGACTGCGCAGATCGTCGAGGTCGCGTTCGAGGGTCGCGAGTCTGGTTTCGATATCGGACATTGTGTTGACTCCTTGTCGATTCACGAAGTGATAGTCGTCGTGATGTGTTGTGGTTCAGTGATTGTGGACAGTCAGCGTTGTGCGAGAAACGCGGTGAATGCGGTGAGCCACTCGTCCTTGGCCCCGATGATCGGCAGATGATGCGCCCCGTCGATCCAGTTGTGGACAACTGTTCCGCCGCGAGTCTCGTACTCGTCGAGCACAGTTCGGATCTGAGTGACCATCGGTTGTGCGGGGCAGACGTCCGGCCCGGGCCAATCCGCCACCAGACCGGCCGCGCCGAGCACCGCGGCATCCCACGTCGAGTTGTCCGAGACCACGGCGTCCAGTGCGCCGTGGGTCCACATGATCGGAGGCTTGTTCTCGAGCTCGACGATCTCGTTCCAATGCAGATATTTGGGTGACAGGGCGTTGAGGATTCCGCGAGTTCCAGGTGCATACCCCGGCCAGTTGGTCGAGGATTCGACGTCGCCGGGAAAATTGTTCTCGTCGATCCAGGTGGTCATCGATTCCTCGAAGAGCGTCGTCGACTGTTCCGACGGGGCGAGAGGATCGCCTCCCCAGAACGTGGGTGCCATGACGTTGCGCGGCGAGAAGGGGCTGTCGGTGGATCGGTCTCCGGCGGCGAGATGTTCGAGGAATGTCGGATTGACCATGCCGGCACCGCTTCCGGCGTAATCGTCGTACCACGGTGTTCCGTCGGGGTTCGCGCCGCCGAATCCGTAGGGAGCAACGGGGTCGATCAACGTCAGCGACGCAGCAGTGTGGCCTTCGATCACGAATCGCGCGATGGCACCGCCCCCGGTGGACCACCCCACGAGATGCGGTGGGTGGTCGACGCCGAGGGCATCGAGCAAGGCCACGAGATCGTCCGCCCAGTCGGACAGGCCACGCGTCGCGTCGAGCGGAGCATGCTCGGTCTGCCCGAAGCCCCGCATGTCGGGTGCGATCACGCGGTAGCGCGAGGGCAGTTCGGTCATCACGTGCTCGTAGAACCGCCCGGTGGACAGGTTGCCGTGTACGAGTACGACCAGTTCCCCATCCGAGGGCCCTGATTCGAGATAGTGCATGTGCAGCCGCGAGGTGGTTACTGTCGCCGACCGCACACCGGGGAGAAGATCCATGGCGCGAGGCGCTCCCTTCCGAAGTTCACAATGCCCGTGCTACGAACGGCACGGGGCTTGGGTGGCCGCATCCACATCGACGGGCGTCGTGTGGGTGGGCACTTGCAATACTTCCCCGCCGGTGTGGCCCGTGTCACTGTGGCGCGGTACAACGCGTCGCCCCTCTGGGTGGATCCCGGTACAACCGGTTCTCGGACCCAGCTCGGATGTGCTGCGCGCCGTGCAGTTGCTGGAGCGCGATGTCGTCAGCAGTTGTCGCCGAATACGAAACCGCATCGATTCTGTTGGTGCACAAGACGTAGCCAGCCGGTGCACGTTCGATCATCCTTCTCGATGACGGTTCATCTCTGGTCGGCGATGTGCGGCATCGACGGAAAGTAGGTAGCGGCGTGGCAAGACGAGTGTGGATTGTGGGCGTGGGCATGACCCCGTTCGGAATTCATCGTGACAAGACCAATTACGAACTTGCCCAATGGGCTGTGCGCGACGCCTTGGCGGATACCGGACCGGGGACGGGCCCGCAGACCATCGATGTGGCCTTCTTCGCCTCCACCACGAACAGTATTCTGCACGACCAGGGGATGATTTCGGGTGAGATCGCGCTCCGCGAGATGGGCATTCAACGAATACCGATTCATAATGTCGAAAATGCCTGTGCAACAGGATCATCTGCGTTCAACCTCGCGGTGACCTTCATCCGTGCCGGGGATGCCGATGTGGCATTGGCTGTGGGCACCGAGAAGATGCACATCGGCGATGCTGCGAGGACGATGGCGCTGTTCGATTCGGGATACGACAAGTCGAAACCAGAGCTACTCGACGAGACACTGCGTCGGTTGGGCGGCGAGGTAGACGATTCCGACGTCGGAACCAGATCGATCTTCATGGATATCTATGCCGCGATGGCGCGCCAGCACATGCGGCTGTACGGAACTACCTCAGCGCAGATCGCTGCCGTGTCCGCGAAGAACCACGTGCACGCGATCGACAACGTACGTGCCCACTATCGCAAGGCCATGTCGGTCGAGCAGGTGTTGGCGGCGCGCAAGCTGTCGTATCCATTGACGGTTCCGATGTGCGCACCGGTTACCGACGGCGCTGCCGCGGTCATCGTGTGCAGTGACGAGGGTCTGCGCAGACTGGGCAGTGAACGGCCGGTCGAAGTGCTCGCATCGGTGATCGGTACCGGCACCGATCGAGACACCACCACATTCGACGGCCATATCAGCCAGGTGGTCTCCGCGGAAGCGTACGAGCGAGCCGGACTCGCGCCGTCGGACATCGACGTCGCCGAAGTGCACGATGCCACCGCATTCGCCGAGGTGCTGCAGACCGAAATGTTGGGGCTGGTTCCTCCCGGAGAGGGCGGAGCGGCGGCCGAACGCGGAGACACGACGCTGGGCGGCCGAATACCGGTCAACACCTCGGGTGGTCTCGAATCCAAAGGTCACCCAATCGGGGCCAGTGGATTGGGCCAAATCTTCGAGCTGACCGAGCAGTTGCGCGGTGAGTCCGGTAGTCGACAGGTCGACCGAGCACGAATTGCATTGGCCGAGAACGGCGGTGGCTTCCACCGAGGTGAAGAAGCAGTGACATCGATCATCATTCTGGGAAGGCGCTAGCAACCATGGCAGTGATCGACTTCTTCGACAAGGGCTGGGCTTCGGCACCGACCGCTGTTGCGTACCGCACCGTTGACGAAGCATGGACGTACGACGACGCCGGTCGTATGTCGTGCCGCATCGCGCATGCTCTGCTCAGAGAGGGCATCACGAAGGAGACCCCTGTTGCGGTGCTGTCGCCGAACGCACCGTTGGCCTGGATCTGTGTACTGGGAATCTGGCGCTCCGGGGCCGCCTGGGTACCGCTGAACCCCGGCAGCCCCGCAGCCGACAACGCCGCTCTGATCGAACGATTCGACGTCGAGCTCATCCTCTACGACACCTCTCTCGCGGACGACGTCGCAGCGATCGAGGCCGCTTATCCTCGCGTCCGGGCATTCGCCTTGGACACGTCCACTGACACGGCTGTGTCGAACAGCTGGATCGGTGACGCCCCGGACACCCCGGTCGATGTCGTGTACAACCTGAACGACGTTGTGGCCCTGATGCCGACGGGTGGGACCACCGGGTTCCCCAAGGGAGTGATGAACACTCATCGCAGTCTTTCGGTGATGGTGGTGCATCAGATGCTCGCACTGTCGTACGACGACGGCGAACCTATCGTCAACCTCGTCGCGGCTCCGATGACCCACACGGCCGGTTTGCTGACGTTGCAGACGACAGCACGCGGAGGCACAGTTGCGATCATCGAACGTGCAGCTCCCGATCTGATACTGGACGCAATTTCCGAGTTCGGTGTCACGGACCTGTTTCTCCCTCCCACCGTCGTCTATCGGCTACTCGATGTCCTCGAACACCGCGACGCCGACACCTCGTCTCTGCGGTACCTGCTCTACGGTGCCGCGCCGATGTCCGTGGACAAGCTTCGGGCCGGGGTGAACCGGCTCGGTTCGGTGTTCCTCCAGCTGTACGGGCAGGTGGAGGCTCCCGCGGGGATCGCTTTCCTTCGTCCCTCCGAACATCTCGTGGGCGGTGAGCTCGCGCCCGACGACCGGCTGTCGTCGTGCGGGCGGCCGTATCCGTTGGTCTCGTTACGGGTGGTGGATCCCATCACCGATCTGCCGGTTGCTCCCGGAACTACGGGGGAGATCTGCGTACGGGGTGATCTGGTGATGAAGGGTTACTACAAAGACCCGGAGAAGACCGCGGAAGCGATTGTCGACGGGTGGCTGCACACCGGCGATTTGGGACACCTCGACGAGACGGGTTATCTCCACCTGACCGATCGCAGGAAGGATCTGATCATCACCGGAGGGTTCAACGTCTACCCCAACGAGGTCGAACAAGTCATCTGGACCCATCCCTCGGTCGAGGACTGCGCAGTGGTCGGTGCCCCCGACGACGACTGGGGCGAACGCGTCACCGCCGTCGTCGAACTCAAGCCGAATCACACTGTCGACGCCGAGGAATTGATCGCGCTCTGCCGACAGAAGCTCGGCGGCGTACGCACTCCGAAGCGGGTGTTCTTCGTGGACAGTCTCCCCCGAAGCGTGAACGGGAAAGTCCTCAAAAAGGATGTACGGGCACAATTCTGGGCAGACTCCGGGCGGGCTATCTGACTACCGTGGCGCGTGTGCGCTCCGCCGGCGAATCACCACGTCCTATTGTTCAGGAATACAACGGGTCAGGAAGATCGGCCGCGCCGAAGTGGAGGATCGGAATGAACCAGCCAGGCGTCCAGGACGGTGAGTCGAAGCAGGTGGTTGTGCTCGCCCGCCTGGCTTCGGACGTGCCGGAGGTGATTCGGCGAACTGTCGGGCAGGTTCGCGAACTGGGGACGTACGACGCGCTGTCCGCATCCGAGTTGGCGGAGGCGATCGGCAGGAACGTCACCGACGCGGTGGAAACCTTGCAGGCGAACCAACTCCCGTCGCGGCACCGACTCACCGAACTTGCCGAGACGGTCGTGCGGCGCCGAATTGCACAGGGCATACCGGTCGAGGACATGATGCGGACCTACAGGTCGAGTCTCGCCGTCATCAACGACCGCTTCATCGAACTGGCCATGGAAGCGGACATCGACCCCCGAGAAGCCCTGCGGTCGTCGCGACTGTTGTGGTCGTTGAGTGATGCATTCATGACCTGCGTGGCATTGGAGTATCAGCGGCTGTCAGTGGAATCGGCGCTACTCGACGACCAAGCCAAAGCCGATCTCCTGCAAGGACTGCTGTTCGGCACCGGCAACATGGCCGAAATGACACGAGCGTGCGAAACGCGTGGGCTGGATCCAGCCGGGTCCTTCTACGCTGTTCGTGCTCGCGCTGCAGGTACCGGAACTCTGTCGACGATCTGCCGAGACCTACAACATCAGGGTGCCGGATCGGGCGGTATCGCGGTCGTTTCCCCGTTTCGCGGTGACGCCATCGGTCTTCTTCCCGCGGTGCCCCATGCCGTCAAGGACGCGGTCGTGGCCGTCGGTGCGCCGTTGCCGCTGCCGCACATCGCGCAGTCGTTCGCGACGGCCAGCAGGGTGCTCGACGCTGCGGTCCGGCTGGGTCGAGCCGGCGTGCTCGAGATGCCGGACCTGAGTTGGCGAATCACCGCTCTCGGTGACGTCGAAATATCGGGCCTCCTACACGAGCGATACATCGCTCCTCTCGAGGACCGCGGTGAATTCGGGGAACAGCTCTTGCAGTCGGTGCGGTACTACCTGGCCAGCGACCGCAACATCCCAGCAGCCGCAGACGCCATGTTCGTGCACAAGAACACGTTGCGATACCGACTCCGCAAATTCGAGGAACTCACCTCGGTCTCATTGGAGTCCACGGACACCATCGTCGAACTGGCGTGGGCATTGGAAGTCGCAGCGGCAACGTCGATGCCGTCCGCGCCCGAACGCTGAGCACCGGCAGTTCGGTACCTACGCCGATCCGAATCGTGGCGGATACAGCTCGTACGTCGGCAATCCAGCATCGGCCGGGACGATTTCTCGTTCACCGATTCGATTACGTAGGACACCGATACCCTCGGCTTCCAATTCGACGGTATCTCCCTGGTTGATCCAGCGGCCCAATTCGAGTCCGCACCCTCCGCCGACGGTGCCGGTAGCGATGAATTCGCCGGGAACGACATCCTCGCAGTAACTCGACCACGCCAGGACCTCCTCGAAAGAGTAGCTGGCCGCACCGGCGACCCCGGTGGCCCACACCTCGCCGTTGACTCTCGCTGTCACGTCGAGTTCGTCGACGTTCACTTCGTCGAAGGTGAGGACGGCGGGTCCGATCACGTTGGCGAAGTTCTTACCTTTAGCGGGTCCGATCTGAGCACCCATCTCGAAGACCTGAATATCGCGAGCGCTCACGTCGTTGAAGATCGAGATGCCAGCAATGTGTGACGCCGCGTTCTTGCTCGAAATGTTCCGTCCGCCTTTGGAAACGAAGAATCCCAGTTCGAGCTCGAAATCGAGTTGATCACTGTAGGCGGGCCAGGGGATGGTGTCCTCGGGTCCGTAGATGGCTTCGTGATTGCAGTTGTAGCTCAATGGAAACTGGAGCAGAGGTGGCGGTGCATCCCGGCCGAACGAGCCTGTGTAATGATCGATGTGGGTCAGATAATCGCGTACTCGGCGCGGTCGTGGCACGGGAGACAGCAGGCGTACGTCCGCGATTCTTGTGGTCACGGGTTGCAGCTGCCGTGTGTTTGCCTCGGGCCCTTCGGCCGCAGCAGAGTCGACCAGACGTCGACCAGCCTCCAAGCCACGTGGTCCACTCTCGAAAAATGCTGTCATCGAACGCATTTCGGGCAGGACCGCAGTGGGCTCGAAGACGTCGTTCGCGCGGGCGAGGTCGACGACGAAGTCTCCTGACACAGCTCCCAATCGGGTCTCTCTGCCGTCACTGAACGTCACCAGCAACATCGGTTCGTATCCCTTCCTCGGAGTGCAGGACGCAGCAAGGGTTTCGTCGCCGCGGCCTGTACTGAATTCGACACCACTGGTTGCGCTGTGTCACTGTTCGCACGCCCAATGCGAAGCGATCCTGTTCGTCCGACGGGACAGAGCTGTGGAGACGTGCGCTGCCTCGGGGACGCGGGCGCGCATTACTTGTGTCGTGCAGTTCACGCTCGAAGCCGGAGACACGCCTGCGCAGTGACGCCGCGCGATTACGCGGCGTCCTTTTCCGGTGGTGGTTTGCCAGTGGTTCTGCGGGGCGACTCGGTTGCAGACTCCTCGGCATCGGCCCGGCGAATGCCACGGCCGATCCACACGGCGGCAACTGCGCCGATCAACAGCCACACGGCGACGATGCCGAGTACCCACCACATGGCACGCATTCGTAGCGGAGTGCCGGATGGATGGGTGTGGATTGTCCACATGCCTGTGGGACGCGACTCGCTCCCTGCGGTCGGTGCATGGTGGCGCGTGGGGCCTGAGTGTCCGCCTGCGTACTATCACTGCCCCACTGCCCTAACGGGTGTACCGTCGTGTTAGACACCGTTAGGTGAATGGGAGGTTCGGTATGAGCACTATCGACGAATTCGATTCGTTGCTCCGGGATCGTTTCGATCTGGATCGAGACGATCTCATCGCCGCGCTCCGCACGTTGCCTGCTCACAGGCCTTGGGCAACACGGCTGACCGCCGGGGAGGCTATGCTGCTCGACTCGGCTGGACTCATTGAGGATCCCGAGGCGTACGCCGAAGTCGCAGCCGACATCACAGCCCACATGGGTCGCCTGTACAACACGTCCTATTCCGCATCCGAGGTCTCGAAGGGGTTGAGCGTCACTCCTTCTCGTGTAAGGCAGCGCCGTTTGGATCACACGCTGTGGGCGATCGACGACGGTGGGAAGTGGGTGTTTCCCAGCGTGCAGTTCGACGTCGTCGAGAACGAAGCAGATACATCGATCCTCGTACTCGTTCGGGGCCTGGATCGCGTGCTGCAGCAGCTACTACCCAGAGATCTGCATCCGACGTCGGTTGCCAGCTTCCTTCTCACGCCACAACCCGAGCTGGAGATCAACGGACGGCAACTGTCGGTCAAGCAGTGGTTGTTGCATGGCGAAGCCCCCGAAAAGGTGCTCGAGCTGATCGAGATCCACGACTGGGCAGCCGTGTGACGGAACGTTCGATGCTGTCCGACCCACCCTCCGCGCGTGAGCTGCGTAGGTTCGAGATTCGCTCCGAGGAATCTCGCGTGATCGCACCCTCCGAAGTGTGGTGGCGCGTCCACAAGACCGACGGTGACCATGTGATCGCGTGGAATGCGTTGCGGACGTTCGGTCCGTTACTACGCTTCGACCCTCATCAGCGACCGCTGGGAGAAGACCCCGGTGGCCGCGGGATTTGGTACGGGGCTTCGACACCAGGTGCCGCGCTGGCCGAAGCGTTCCAGGTCGACCGGACGATCGACCGCAGTCGCGATCGCCCCTTCCTCACAGGTCTGTCGTTTGGTCGCCCACTGACGGTTCTGGACATCTGCACCGACAGCATGGGAGCGTGGGCCACGCGAGCCGGTGGCAACTATGCACTCTCCACCGGCCAGCATGCCGTTACTCAACGGTGGGCCCGCGCTATCGTCGAGGCATATCCAGACCTCGATGGATTGCGATACAACAGCCGTTTCGCCGGGGTTCCTTGCCTTGCACTGTTCGCACCTGCGGTTACGGCTATGCCGGACCGTCCAGTGCTTTCTGCACCGCTGACCCATCCCGACCTTTCCAGCCGCATTGCCGGTGCGGCGAAACGTCTCGGATACGGAGTCGTGTAGTTGGCTCGATTGCGGTAGGGCTGACAATTCACGCCGCACGAGAACGACGTACCTATGCCAGGATCGATTCGCGCACGTAAACCCTGCCCCACTGTTTGTCGACAAGGATGCCCCACATGAAGAAGGCTCGAATCGGTTTTGCCAGTGGACTGTTCGCTGCCGCGGTGATGGTCGTCAGCGCGATTTCTCCCGGTACCGCTGCTGCAGCACCCCTTCCGGTCGTCGGACCCGGCAGTGGGTTCGTCACCACCGGAGGCGTCGACGACCTCACTGCCTGCTCCATCGCGGCCGTCGGATACGACGACGCGGGCCGCCTCGTTGCGCTCACCGCAGGGCACTGCATTCTGCGGACGGGCCTGCCCGTGACGCTCGTCGGATCCCCCGCCGCCCCGGTCGGCACCACGGCTGTCGGGCATTGGGGACCCGACTACGGCGTCATCGTCCTCGATCCCACCAAGGTCACGCCGGTGTCGAGTCTGGGCGGAATCACCGTGACGGACATCGGTATTGGATCGGTCGGCCAGCCGGTCTGCAAGAGCGGGCTCGGCAGCGGATTGACGTGCGGCACCATCATCGACACTCGGGGCAGCGACCTCATGTCCAACGCCGTCACCGTCTGGGCCGACTCCGGAGCCCCACTGGTGGCCGGCACCACGCTCGTCGGGATCGCCAGCCATGCCTCGGGCGCTCCGTTGCTCAGTCTCACCGCGTACGCATCGGCGGTGGAATCGACGCGCTTGCTGAGCGCCTCGGGTGCTCCGGGTGCGGGCTTCCGGCCGGTGGGAAGCTGATCACCCGGACGGCGTGAGGTGAGCAAGCAAAGCTTCGGAGACATCGTCAGGGCGGGCTGGCGAATCGTCGCCGTGTCCGTCGTCGTATTCGTGGCCGCGGCATTCGGAGTTAGCTTGTTGGTTACGCCGGTGTACGAATCGCGGGCTCAGATGTTCGTCTCCACGCAAAGTCAGACCTTCAGACAAGATACGTACAAGGCGGACCTGTTTTCGCAGCAGCGGCTCGTGGCGTATGCGGAGCTGGTGAAAGGCAACCTGATCACGTCGAGAGTTGTCGACGAGCTCGCACTCGATCTCAGTCCGGCGGAGCTGGCCCAGAAGGTGACGATGTCGTACTCGGTGGAGAGTGTCGTGTTCGACATCGTCGCCACCGACACCTCTCCCGAGCTCGCGCGAGACATCGCGAACACCACGGCTATCGAACTGAGTGCGGTGGTTGCGGAGCTGGAGGCTCCCGAGGATGGTGAGATTCCCTCGGCGGCCATCGGGATACGCAACCAGCCCGAAGCCTCGTCTACTCCGATCCGACCGAACACTGCGCAATATCTCACCATCGGTGCTGTAGTGGGATTGTTGGTCGGTGTTGCGTTGGTACTCGCACAACGCCGTTTCGGAAGGAACCGGCCGTAATTCAGCCGATACCGCGAATTGCCGCTTCGGTTCGAGCCTCGGCTTCTGCATATTCTTGTGCAGATGCCTGCAGTTTTCGAGCAAGATCTTTCACGTCGGTCGACAGCGTCGAATCGGCTGCATCCCACGCAGACAGCAGGGCCCAGAAAGCTTCGCCTGCTGCTCCCGGCCAACACGCTGTACCCGCCGACATATCGCGTGCCACCACGGCCAGATCGTCGGATGCCATCTCGATCGCGAGGTCGGTTCTACCCGCTGCATCGAGGAGCACCGGCACACTGACGTCCAGACGATCGCCCATCACATTCCTCCCCCGAGGCTGTTGGTGCCTGTCACCACGGTGAACGTAACACCCTGTCGAGAGGGCAGCAGGCTGGTACCTTGACCGCGTGGTTGACATCGGGGGAATCAACGACTGGGACACGGCGGGGCTCGAGCGGCTCACTAGCTCACTCACCAGCAGAATCAGCACACTGATCGATCTGGGCGATCAGCTCGATCGCCTCGCGCTCATCGACGGCTGGGTGGGAGAGGCAAGTGAGGTGGCCCGTCGGGCATTCGACGCGGTTGTCGATCACCTGACCGACTCCGCCGCGCAAGTCGGAGCGATCAAGCGACTGACCGACAACACCGAAGATTCCGTCGTGGCGTTGAAGCGTGCGCTCGCCGACGTGTCGTCGCTGGGCTTCGCGAACGACTTCGCCGTGTGCAACGACAACACGCTCTGGGACAGATGGGCTTTCGAGCGGCCGCCGAATCAGACCGACGCCGAAGCCGCGGACCGGCAGCGTATGAAAGTCGAACTCCTCGATCGCGTCGGCGAAATTGTCCGTCGCGGAACAGAAATCGAGGAGAGCGCAGCCGCAATCATGGTCGCGGCCACCCGAAACCTGATCAGCGACAACGACAGTACCGATGTGCGTGAGGCGGCGGGGATCGGTGGCGATCAGGGAGCGATGAAAGCCCCGCAACCGCCGACAGAGGGACATCCGGCCGCGAACAATCAATGGTGGAATTCGCTCACCGACGATCAACGCGGCTACGTACGAGAAGAGCGGCCCTGGTGGATCGGTGACCTCGACGGCATTCCGGCGGCCGATCGGTCGAGCGCCAACCTCGCTCAGTTGGATGTCGACCGCAGCTCCGTCGAGGGTCAGGTCAACGAGGCGCAGGCTCGCTTCGACCAGACCGGCAGTGCGATGGACGGAATGCGGCTGCAACTGGCGCTCGACAAGCGAACGTCGCTCGACGCCGTCGAACGTCTGATGTTCGAGAAGGGAACGGACGGGAGCTTTGTGCTGGGCACGGACGGACAGCGCATTCCGGTTCCGGATCGGCACCTGCTGTCCTTCGACGCCTCGCCGGAACGGACGCTGGCGACCGCCGTCGTCGCGGTCGGAGACGTGGACACCGCCGATCACGTATCCGTCCACACACCAGGCTTTACGAGCACCGTCCACAACGGGCTCGGCAGCCTGGTGAACGACGCGGCGAACATCCGTGAACTCTCGCAATGGCAACTCGATCACTACAGTCCCGACGCCGCCGGACAGACCGTCGCATCGGTCGCCTACATGGGATACGAGGCCCCGCAGAAGGTCGGGGTGTTGTCCGACGACATGGCTCAGACCGGAGGCAGCAGGCTCGCGTCGTTCCTCGACGGCATCGACGCATCGCGTTCGGACGATCCGCACCTCACCGCCGTCGGACACTCCTATGGTTCTCTCACAACAGGATTCGCGCTGCAGGACGGTACCGGCGTGGACGACGCGGTGTTCATGGGATCGCCCGGTGTCGGCACCGACAACCTGGGTGCGCTGAACATCACCGGTGACGCGTACACCCTCGCATCCGGCGGAGACGGTGTCGCGGCCCTGGCGGCATTCGACGGCGATCCACGCGAGATCGCCGGAGTGCACGATCTGTCGACTCGCGCCGCCGACGTGGTGATGCCCGACGGCACCGACGTCGCGCTCATGTCCACCGATCGATTCACCGGCCCGATCATCGAACGGATGGGAAGTCACAGCGACTACTACAAGCTGGACACCACGAGTCAATTCAACCAAGCAGCCGTGATCGCAGCCATTCCCGATGTGGCAGTAGCCCGATGACGCGAACGTCGATCGTGGGCGCAGCGGTACTCGCTGTCGCACTTCTGGGGGGATGCATGAACAACACACCGGAGCCGTACGAGGGGGAGCATCGTCCGCGTGAGAAGGCCGACTCCGAGATCGTTGCCGAGCAGACCGCCGTGCGGTTCGAGGAGTTGAAGCTGCGAGAGGGGCGGCAGAGCACGGTGGAGCCCGCGTTCGAGCGGATGCAGGAAGACATCAAGGCGGCGATCTCGACGCTGGTGCCAGGGTTGGAATGGTCGACCACCCGCACACGCGGCGAATCACCCTGCGATGAGCCGTATTCCAATACGCCCGGCTTGAATGTGACGCTCGTGCCGTTCAGTTCCGACGCGCCGATCCCAGCCGAACGGTGGCGGGCCGTGCTCGAGGCCGTCAATGCCATCGCCGTCGCCAACGGGTTCGACGGCACCGACCTGAACAGCGAGAATTCCGAACGTCGTCAGGTGAGTTTCCGTGACCCCGATGGTGGCCGTATTCTCCTCGGCGCGGGTGGGCGGACAGCGCTGACGATCACCACGGGGTGCTACTTACGATAATTGGTTCGGGTCGGTAGTTCATCCATTCGGTGGATAGCGAAATCAATTTGTGAGAGCCAGCATTGTCCGAGGTCCGCGCTCCGGCGGATATCTGCCGCTAGGGGAATGCCATGTCCGCTTCGAGTCCTCGCAAGCCACGTCGGACCAAGGGTCGTCATAGGGTCGCGCGGCCGGAACCGACCACCGTGCAATGGCTTCGGGTTGGTGCCCTGACCGTAGGCGTCGGCGCAGCCCTGGTTACCGGTCAAGGTACAGCCGGTGCATCACCGAGCACTGCAGTTGTTGACTCTGTCAATGTCGACGAAGGGGAAGAGGGTCTAGCGTCCGGCTCGGATGAGATGGTGGACGGGGACTCCGGCAGCACAACGACAGTTGTGGGGGAAGTCGAAGCGCCAGTCGTGGGCGATCCTGCCTCGGGTTCGCCTCTACCATCGACTAGCCCTGCACCGACGACGGAACCGCAGGGCTCGACCCCGTTGACCGAAGATCCGATCGGGGGTGACGACGGCCAGTCGTTCCCCTTGATAGAGGAAGGCTCAGTCGAGGAGGCCGTTCCGACCGCAACTCCCGATGTCGACCGGGGCGGCAGCGCGCGTGCTACCTCCACGCCGGTAGCACCCACATCGGAGCCGCCTACTACAGCGGCTGCGGAACCGGAAGAAACCGAGTCGACAGCACCTGCATCTGCCGTGGAGCGGACCCCTTCCGGTGTTGATACCCGTGTTGCGGTCAACTTATTGTCAGGGTCACCGCAGATTGCGTTCGGCGCTGCTGCACCGGTTCCGACAACGATTGCGCCGCAATCGCTGTCGGTCTACGCGGATCTCGCCCCGCAGATACCGGAACCAACTTTGCAGCAAAACTTACTGACGCTGCTCGGTTTGGTCCCATCCAATGGGACGAACCCCACCACTCCGGCAGGTGCCTCGCCATATTTCGCGCTGGTGTGGGGACTCACGAGGCGCTTCCAGTCGACCTTCTTCAATCAGTCGCCCTACGCGACACCGATCGTCACCGGGTCTGCGAATAACGGGACCGTTGCCGGGAGCATCGGAGCAGGCGACCCTGACGGTGATCCGCTTCTGTACTCACTTGCAGTTGGACCCTCAAAGGGAACGATTCAGTTGAATGCGGACGGAACCTATGTCTATACGGCGAATCAGGCGCTATCGGCGTTAGGTGGCACAGACACGTTCACTGTGACAGTGACCGAAGCGAACGCATCCGAGCATGTCCATGGACCGTCGGGGTTCCTCAACCGCATCCTCAGCGTATGGTCCGGCGGGCGAATACCGCTCAACGATAGTAGTACAACGCGTGTGGTTGTGCCGGTGTCTATCACCGCGGCCGACGGCACTCCGATAGTGGCAACACCGGCCTTCAGCTACACCGTCGACCCGAACACTGCTGTCGTGATCGGACGAGTGAACGTAGTCGATCCAAACACCGATCCACTTCGATTCACCGTCGTCTCGGCCGTCGACCCAACGAAGGGTGTTTTGTCCGTCAACGCAGCCACCGGTCAATTCGTCTTCACGCCGACTGCCCAAGCGCGTCACGACGCCTATGCGACGACGGCGGAGGACGCCACGGGATTCACGGTGTCCGTGACAGACGGCAAGGGCTTCGATGCCAGCGTCGTCGTCACACTCCCTATCGTTGCCAAACAGGTTTCTCAGGCATCATCGATACAGCTTTCCGAGTTGGCTCAGCTCGTGGCAACAGGGCAGATCGACGTGGTCGAGAACTCCGATGGCGAAATACGCACTATCGAAGGTAAATTCATCGATGCAAGCGTGAAAGACGCGGCCGACGCAGCCGCGACACTCAACCGTGTCGCCGCGTTGATAGGAGCACCGTCGCAGTTTGCGGATACTGCGCACATTACTTCGAAGACTGTGCAGCAGGTGAGGCGTGACGGCACAGCCTTCGCTGAGACGTACTACTACGCCAGCCCGACACTGAACGGTATTCGCGTGATCGGATCCCAGATTGTGTTGGTGACCAATGCGTCCGGAGACGTTACCGGTCTGTACAGCACCTACGACAACGACTTGACCGCAGTTGACACCGCCGCGGCGGAAAGTATCGACGAGGTGTCCGAAGCCATTACCGCAGTGACGGCAGCAATCGCTGCCAAGTCATCCGGAGCGGCCTCGGGCGTTTCTTCGATCTCGTTTACCGCTGAGAAGGTGATTGTCCCTGATACCAACACGGGGAGGCCGACTCTCGCGTGGCAAGTAACAGCAGTCGACACGAGAAGGTTTGGCCTGGGTGCCGTGTCGACGTACTTCGTCAGCGCGAATGGAGCGAGCAGCGGAACCATAATCGACGAGGATGTAGAACTCGAAGGTGCCAGCGCCTTCCGGCAGGGGAACTGGGGCGGAACGAGTTTCAATTACAGCATCAAAACCGAGGGCAGCACTCTCGTGTACGAGGGCGTAGACCCGGTCAGTGGGCAGATAGTGCGGGTGTACAAAGCAACGCAACAGGTCGATGATAAGGGCGATGCGGTGACCTTCGATCCGAACCCTGAAAACGACAAGCCCGTGACGACGCAGATCGGTTCTATCGACTTGCGAGGCATAACCGCACTCCAGAACGTGCAGTACGTGTCGAATCACTACCGCACTGCTCTGGGGTTTGCCACCACATATCCCGGTCATACGACACACGTTTACGTTCTCCCCACGTACGACAGAACGGCTGGTGCGGGTACGACTCTGGCTGAAAGTTTGATGGCGTATGGGTACGGCAGTGAGGCGGCTCGCGACATCGTCGCACATGAGTACACGCACATCGTCGAAACGATGATCGTTGGCAACGGTACGGGGTTTGACTACAACCCCGAGGGCTACGCGATGAAGGAGGCCTACGCCGACCTCATGGGCAACCTCATCGAAAACAAGCCAATGAACGATCGTGGCAGGTTCGATTTTGGCGAGGATATGACTGTCTGCGATGACGTTTCGGGTGAACAGAAGGCTCTGTCGAGGTGTGCGTTCAGGAATATTCTGGTGCCCGGAGCCGTCAAGAGCGAGGGCTACAATTTCCATTACCACTATGACGAATTCGATGGATCGCAGGGTAATGAGGAGGGAGACAAGCCGGGTGGAGGTGTGCGTATGTACAACAACAGCACGATCTTCAGCTCCGCGGTATCCGCTGCAATGGCCGACGATCGAACCCAGGGCGTCACCAGCGTCGAATGGCAACGGGTTGTGCTTCATTCGCTGTACAAGCTCAGTGTCACCTCAGGTTTCACAGACGCCCGCTCGGCGATCATCGGTTCCGCGAAAGCACAGGGCTTCAGCGTGGACGAGATCCAAGCACTGCAGAAGGGTTTCGACGACGTAGGAATCGTTGCGACCAACTACCGCATCGGTGCGTCGGTGTCGACGAGCTTGGGTGCGTCCGAAGCACCCATCGACATCGTGACTTCTGCGGACGGAAAGAAGTCCTTCATCATCGATGGCACGAATGCCTTGTACGTCGTAGACACGACTGCTTCACCGAAGCCCGACGTAGTCAAGGTCGAACTGTCTTCATCTGCGACGGACATCGCAGTGAACGCTGCGGGTACTCGCGCATACGTAGCCAACGGGTCGGCCGGAACGGTGACCGTCGTCGACTACTCGACCGGCGTGCCGATTAGGACGACGGTAAACATCGGTGGCCAGGCATCGCGCATTTCCACCAGTGATGATGGTCGGCGCACAATCGTCGTCGACTCATCCAACGGCACAGCAATAGTCCTCGACTTCGATGGCGTTACAACGTCGGTCAGCGCTCCGATCGATATCGGAACGAGCCCGGTGGCTGTCGCGATCAGCGCGACCGGATCCAAAGCCATCATTGGAAATTACCAGTCCAGCACGGTGACCATCATCAACGAAGGCGGGACTCAACCGACGCAGACAGTGGCGGTCAGTGGATCACCTCGGTCGGTCGTCATCAGCGCGAACGGAACGCGCGCAATGGTTTACAACGCCAATGGTTCCGTCGACGTCATCGATTTGGTCGCCGAAACACTGGAACCCATCAGGATCACCGACACGTTCGATTCCTACGATCAAGTCGGTTTCATGGCAATCAGCGCGGACGGGACGAGAGGCTGGATCACGAATCACTCGACCAGCAATACCGTGGCCTATGTCGATCTCGAGGCAGCGCAACCCGCAGTTTCCTACATCGACATCAATGACTACGCGCACTCGATCGCGACGACCGCAGACGGAAAACGGGCCTTCGTTGTCACCCACGGCAAGCTCTACGTCATCGATGTGTCCAAGCATTTGAACGACCCCTCACGCAGCACCCCCTACGCCAGCAACATCGACATCAACAACAACGCAAGCGATTACCAGCAAGTGACTGCCAGCCGGAACGGCTCATACATTGTCGCCACGAACATCAGCGGAGACGTGGCGGTGTTGTACGGAACGGCATTCTGACGGGGCGAGGGGAACGCGGCTTGGCAACCTGATGTCCGCTGGAGCAGTCGAGACTGCAGTAATGCCGCGCATCACATCGAGGATGCGATTTTGAACCGTCGAATAGCTCGGCGTGCGCTCGCAGGAATTGGAACGGCCTTTTGCCTTATCCGTCGCCCTGATCGCTGCGTCGAGTTGTTCTTACCGTGCGCGTCATCACTTACGCCCTGGGGTCCGCTACACCCGGTCGATCCCTGCCTGATGTGTCGGATCGATGAGGAACAGGCTGCTGCCGTCCAACCCGTCTCTGCGGTGGATGTTTCCGCGCAATCCGGCTTCGACCAAACGCACTGCGATCTCGTAGATCTCGTAGAGCCGCTCATCGGTGAGGTCGGGCCGAATTGCAAGATGGATCTCGTCGCCGATGTGCCGCAACACTGCCTGGAAGTGGGGGCTCACCGCGCTGTAGAGCACCTCGCACTGGGCTACCAGCGCGTCGGACATCACGTAGTCGTCCTCCGCACCGAGCAGCGGAGTGACACCGAAATCCTCGAGCAGGTTGATCAGTTGCACTCCACTGCGGCCGGCTGCCGTCGACCGATCCGACAGCACACCCGTTTCCACTTCCTTCGTGGTGAAGATTAGCGTTGCCTCGGCGCTGGGATCGAGTAGACCCAGATCGGCGCGCATCGCCGTCAGCAACAGCGAATGCATTCTTTTGATGTAGGCGTGCTCGCTCTGCATGCGTTCGTAGGCGGGCCCGGCAATTCCGGTTTCGGGTGCCAGCGGAGTCAACACACGGCGATCGATGCCCGTCGACAACTCCAAGGCCAACGGGTGGACGCGTCGACGAGCAACCACCAGAGCTGCGCTGAGAGCGAGGTTCAACTGGTCGTAGGCCTTGTTCAACGCCCGAGTTGCGGCAGCGAGATCACCTACCGGCGTCGAGATCACCGCGGCCGAGATATCCTCGGCCACAACACGATCGAAATTCGACAGCGCGAAGAGCAGCTCTTGATACCGCGCGGTCACCTGGTCGCGGTTCCACGAGTCGCTCTCGTTCGATTGGCGCACCTGACGATCGACAGCATTGTGCAGTGCCGCCACCTCCCGGGAGATGACGTCCTCGTTCGCACCGACCCGGCGCACGCTCAATGCAGCCCACGCGGCACCGACGGCGGCGATCACCACGACGATCAAGGTCCACAACGCAATTGCGGACACACCCGACTCCGAAGCAGCCAAGACGCTGGTAGTCATCGCTACATCATGCAGGACTGTGTCACCCAACGTCCTTCTTTCGCCGTTCTAACCTGCAGGGCGGTACTCGCCGTCGACCTGTGCCGCGACACGACGCGGGTCATTGTGGGGCAGCGAATCGATGAGCATCCGTCGTGGATGCGACGCGGGCCCGGTGATCAGGTACTTCTGACCGGGTCTCACGCGGGCTGCTTCCGCGAGGGCCTGTTCCGATGGGGAGTCGGGTTCGCGCAGTGCGTCGGCGACGATGCGTCGGGGATCGTACTGACGCACGTCCATCGTTTCCCACTGGCTGCGGCGCAGCGGAACGCCCATCTCGTCCTCCGCTGCACTGCGAGTGGTGTCGACGAACTGTCGAACAGAGCGCACGGCTCGTCCGAGTCGATGGGCGTATCCGGGCAGGCGCGAGGGGCCGAGAACGAAGCCGGCGATGATCGCGACCAGGAACAGTTTTTCGAAGGTCAAGCCAAACATGATGTGAGCTCCGGTTTCGGGGTTTTGAGAGCGCGTCTGTCGTGTACCTCGGTGATCGCGAGTGCTGCTCCGAACAGGGTCGCCATCGGCAACGCGACGAGGAACATGGACAGCACGTCGGCAGCGGGAGTGACCAGCGCACTGAACAGCGCAATGGCGACGACGCTGAGACGCCAACTGCTGCGCAGTCTGTGTGCGGACAGGATGCCGAGGCAGTTGAGCATCACCAGCACGGCCGGAAGGACGAAGGCGATACCGGTCGCCAACACGATCTTCATGACGAAATCCACGTAGTACGAGGCGTTGAGGATGGTGCTGTCCTCGTCGGAGGAGAAGCCGGCAAGCACGCTGACCATGCGCGGGAAGATGGTGAACCCGAACATGCAGCCGGCCACGAACAGTGGGACCGCGGCGGCGGAGAAGCCGTAGACGTACTTCTTTTCGCGACGCGTCAAACCGGGGGTGAGGTAGGCGAACAGCTCACGCAACCACACCGGACTCGACACGATCACGCCGGTGAACAGGGCAATCCTCAGTTCGAGATCGAATGCACCGGTGACAGTTTCGAAGTTGAGACTTGCCTGACGCGAGAGGGCGAGTTCCTCGACCGGTGCGCGCAGGATGTCCAGAATCTGGTCGGAAAGAGCGAACCCGACCGCTATGCCGACGAGCAGGGACACCGCCGCGCGGATCGCGCGACGACGTGCCTCGCGCATATGCCCGGCCAGCGGCATGGTGCCCCGCGCGGCGGTGGCCGTGGTCATGACGCCTGTCGGTACGGAACTGTGGCGTCGTCCGTCGTCGATGCTGTCTTGTCCTCGCGCACTTCGTCTTTGAGGATACGCAGCGATTGGCCGACACCCTTGGCGAGCGAGGGCAGCTTGGTCGAGCCGAACACGAGCAGGAGGATGGCGAGAACGATGAGGGCGTGCCATCCAGTGAGGTTATGCAACATGGTGTTTCCTTCGGTGGTTGGGGTGAGAGAGATCAGTTGGTCGGGGGAGTGCCGCCGCCCATCGGAGGCTGACCGCCACCTCCACCGGGTGCTCCGCCGCCTCCTGCAGCGGGTTCGGTGGCGGTGTCGATGGCCACGGCCAGCGATCCGACGTAGCCGGATGTGGGGTCGCCCGAGAACGTCCCCATCTCGAGGTCGTAGCCGTCGCCGAATACGTTGTCGTTGCCGAGGCTGCCGAGCTGGGCCAGGTTCTTCGCGGAGTTCGGGTAGGTGTCGAGCTGGTAGATCACGTCGAGCATGTCCTGAGGAAACGCAACCTGCGAAGTGGCAATAGCATTGTCCGCGTTGGTTGCCGATGCCGCGTCTGGATAGACCTCGAAGTGCATGTGGGTCCATCGACCGGAGTAGCAACCGGGGACGATGGTCTCGAATGTGACTGTGCCGTGGGTGTTTGCCGCTTGAATCCCGCGCAGATACGTCTCGTCCTCGACGCCTTCGGAGTACATCGAATACTGGCCGTCGGCATCGCACTGCCACACGTACACGGCTGCACCCTCGAACGGTCGATTGTCGTTCGCCATGTCGGTGAGTGTGAAGGTGAACGAGAGCGGTGTGCCCTCGACCGTGGTGCCGCCGTCGAGGCTCGAGGTGATGTCGCTGCGGACGATCCCCGACTCTTCGAGAACGTTGACGCCGTTGGTGCCGTCGGCCGGGTAGGGACCGTTGGTCTCCTGGGGGATTTCACTCGTTGCGCTCGCGGTAGCCGTAGTCGTGGAAGCGGTTGTGCTGGTGACACTTGCGCCGTTCGACGTCGAGGAGCAGGCGGCCAGCGCAACCGCTCCGGCCCCCGCGCCGACGATGCTGAGCACGCGGCGACGAGTGATCAGGGTGGTGATGTCGAACCCGGCACCTTGATCTACCACCTCTTCGGTGGGGCGATCGAGCAGTCGTCCTTCGTACGTCGGTCCGGCAGAAGTGTTGGTGGGCTCCGGAATTGGGGTCATGTTCGGATCTCCTCTGAGCTGGCATCGGTTCTTTTCGGTAGTGCCAATACTCTGGGACGTTCCGGTGAGGACCCTGGACTCTCACTGCGAGGTTCCTGTGAGCCCCGGGGCGGTCGGTTTTACTCTGAGAGGTAGCTAAGGCTAACCTATGACTTCACCGACATACAGGACATTCATGACTCATCGCGCAACTACTCGAATCGCTGCCGTGCTCACCGCCGCGGTGGCCGCGTCCATCGCACTCGCGGGCTGCAGCTCCTCCGATGCCGCGGAGACTCCGACCGCGGAATCGTCCACCGGCTCGTTCCCGCTGACCGTGCAACACATGTACGGCGAGACCACCCTCGACGCCGTGCCCGAACGGGTTGCGACCTGGGGCTTCGGCACCACCGACGCGGTACTCGCGCTCGGTGTCGTACCGGTGGCCATGCCCTCGGCCGAATACGGCGGCGGGGACGATCTGATGTACCCGTGGATCTCCGACGCCATCGACGCGAGCGGCGAGATGGCACCGGTTCTGCTCGACAACGTCACGAATGCACTGACGGTCGAGAAGGTGCTCGCGGCCGATCCCGACGTGCTGCTGGCCCCGCACTCCGGCCTGACCCAGGCCGAGTACGACGCGGTGACCGACGCCGGAATCCCCGTCGTCGCCCCGCCCGAAGAACTGTGGTCGACGCCGTGGCGCGATGTCATCACCACCACCGGAGATGTTCTGGGCGTTGCGGATCGGGCCCGCGATCTCGTTGCTGATCTCGACCGACAGGTTCAGGAGGCGGGCGATCGACACCCTGAATTCGACGGCCGATCGATCGCCTACGTATCCGAAGCTGCCGACGTGTATTACCTACTGTTGCCGTCGGACCCGAGAGTGGAGCTGCTCGAGAACCTCGGCTTCGTCTCGCCTGCATCGGTGACCGACCTCGCGACCGACGACGCCACGTACTCGACCACCGTCTCGGCCGAGAACATCTCGAAAATCGACGCCGACGTGGTGTTCACTCAGGTCGACACCGACGACGCCCTGCAGCAATTCGTCGATTCACCTGTGTCGCGCCAGATTCCGGCAGTCTCCGCGGGTGCAGTGGCGGGATTCGTCGGCCAGGAGGCCGGAGCTGCAGTGGGCCCGACGGCACTGTCGATTCCGTACTTCCTGCCGACCTTGGTCGACGGGCTGGCTGCCGCGGTGAACACCGACGGCTGACGATCACCGGCAAGAGGAAGGCCGCACACGCCCTTCACGACACGTCGAGGTTGTGTTGTGGTCGGGCGGTGCGGTCTGTCGCAGGAGCGAGCAGGTAGGCGAAGAGGTAGCTCGACGCCGTCATTGCTGCAAGTGCGATCCACCAGGTCGGAAATTCGTTTGTGGCGGTGGAGATTTCCCCGGCGGCGAAGACAAGCCAGCACAAGGCCAGTGCGGTTACCAGCGTGACCGCAGCTGCGGTGCACGCGGCGAATCGGTGTCGCCACGTGCGGTGTGATCGTGTGGGCCAGACTCGGTTCGACCACAGCGCATAACGGCCACCACCGACCGCGACCACGCCGACGAGCAGCCCGACCACGGCACCGCAGAAAGCAGGAAACACCAGTAACGCCAACCAGGACAAGGACCCTTCGAGGACCCGGGGCAGCATGACACCTGCGCCTGCGCAGGCACCGATGACACCGGCGACCCTCAGTTCCTTCTCGACCCAATCCACTGTTTCACTAGAACACGTGGGCAGTGCGATGTCGATCAAGACTGCTGCTCGGCATTCCTCGCCAGCTCTTCGTACGTCTCCTCGCTGATCGCGGCGAGGCCCGGTACCCAACCGCTGGGGCCGGGCCGGTCGGGGCGCTCTCGAACAAAACCCGCGGCGAAGCTGATGGGTTCGTTCTCCAGCCCGACCCATTCCACTCGAATATGTTGCGGGGTCGGATCGGCGATCCGTCCCGGGTGACCCCTGCGCAACACTCTCGGCGTGGCCGACGCACTGTAGATTCCCTCGGCACTGTCCGGTCCCGTGTACACAACTGGTTGGCCGTAGACGGCCTTGCTTTCGGGCAAAGCGCTTGACTCGAACTCGTTGTCATTGTGTTGGAACATGAGTCGTAATTCTGCGCCACCCAGCAGCTCACTGTGTAATGCAGCTTAGAGATCTTCCCAGCACCGCGCGATCTTTCCATCACCATCGATCCTGTACACGGCTAGCTCTCGGAACTGCACATGTCGGCCCGTCGCGGCGGTCTCACCGAGGTGGCGGATTCAGTGGGGGTGTGCCGACAACGTCGTGGCCCGGGTGCAGCACGACTTGGAGTTGGGCCAACGTCGCATCGGTCAAACTGTCGGGTCCCAGATCTATTGCGCATGCCCAGTCGAACGTCTGTGTAGACCATGCTCGGATAGGGGTCGGGTAGTTCCTGCCCGTCCAATTCACGGGGAGCAACCAGTCTTCGCTGGACCTTGTGCGCCGCCATAATCGGCCGGCACCCTTCTCGAAATAGGCCTCGAAGCTGTCAGGATGTTCGGGATCCCGTCGCACCTCGGTCGGCGTGAAGTCGACCAGTACATTCGCGTGTATCCGCTGCGCGCTGACGTTGTCGTGGAACCATTGCATGTTGCTTATCGATCGTTCGATCGAGCGTGCCCGATCCTCGGCAAACACGTTGCGGGGCATCCTGACCGGGCCGGTCCACGTGAACGTTGAGTCCGGCAATCCATCCGACAGGGCGCAATCGATGTACTCCGCGCTGCCCTCCTCGCCTTCTTGCTTCAACACGGTCCCGGTCTCGATGTCGATCGTCAGCACCATCGGTGAGGCTTTGCTGCCGGTCTTCAATTGCACGTTCCAGCAGGGCCGTCCGAGGAATTCGACCTCTTCGATAGGGCGCGTGGGTCGGGCGAGGCCTGGCCGCGCCCAGTGTTCGACCGGGCGGGACACGATCAGATCGCGGCCAGGGTCGGGTATGCGCGTGTTGAGCTCGTTCGTTTCGATCGGATCATCGTGACCGGCTTGAAATACCCAGCACGTGTGGCCATCGGCGATGAACAGTGGTTTCCCATCGAGGGACTCCATGCGTGTCTTTCGACCGAAACGGAACAGGCGGAGTTCGCCGAGCCCGAAACCCACGTACGACGGAACGATGCCGTAGTGCGCGTCGTAGACGTGTCGTGGACCGGTGTCGGCGTGAGCTGCCCGCGCGATACCCATGACCGGACGCTGCGGGCCGTCGACCATCTTCAGCAGCACTTCTACCCAATGCGTCATACGTACAACACCCCGTCGATGGCGTGCGACCGATCCGGATAGTCGCGAGTGTCTGCCTGATCCATCAATTCCGTTGGAACATAACGAGTTACATCGTCGTAGCGGTCGTCACGAGACGCAAGGGACTGCGCAGGTGACGGTGAGGATATCTCCGGCCAGGACGCGATTCGATCGGTCTGTACGGATCCTGGTTCGAGAAATGCTGCAGCAGTCTGGGTTTCGTCGATCACCCACAGTCGGTGGGCCGCGAAACGGATACTTCGAGGGTGCAAGAGTCTGCGCTCGGACGACGGGGCGCTCATGCGCCTTTCTGCTGTGTCATGACCGCGACATTACCCCAACTCGTTCGATGCGTCGTCGATTCATAGGCAGGAAGGCTTGATGGTGGATCTCGGGAGGCAGGACTCTGCGTTAAGTTCGCGTTATGAGTGATACACGACTACACGAGTACCGATTGGAGGAAGGCGTGCCGACGGTCGATCGGTATCTTGCGCTACGGAGCCGCGCGGGACTGTCGCCGAAGAATGCCGATCAGGCGCTTGCGGCTTTGTCCGGCAGCTGGTGCGCCTACCGAGTAAGGCACGTCGCCACGGATGAAGTTGTTGCGATGGGCCGGGTGATCGGTGATGGAGGCTGGTATTTCCACATCGTGGACATGGCAGTACTACCCGATCATCAACGGCAGGGCCTGGGAGATGCCGTACTCACTGCATTGCTGCAACACATCGTCGACAGAGCGCCCGCTGGTGCTTTCGTGAATTTGCTTGCCGACGAACCTGGCCGCCGCTTGTACGAACGACACGGTTTCACCTACACGGCCCCGAAGTCCCTGGGCATGGCGAAGATTCTGGATGACGCGGACGATAGCTCGCCGAAACTCGGTTGACGGGAGTATTCACGAATGTCACAACACGCCAAACCATCTGCAGGTGCCCCATGATGCCACGAGAGCGCGAAGATATCGGTCATTACATCCTTGCCGGATATGTGACCGTCGCGGAAGCTCAATGGCTGCAGATGAATCCACCGCATAGGTCAGTGGTTCGGGATCTGCGGGACAACCTTCTCGTTCACCTCAGTGCGTATCCCCTCGGCGAGGCCGGGCCTCGCTCAGGACTCGCAGAATTGCAGGTGTTCGGTTCGGCCATCGAACGCGAGCCTGAGGTCTGGGCGAAAGAAATGGATGACAGGGTCGGTCGGCACATGATTGCCGTCGGACGGACCGTCACACGCGAGTCCCGAGAGCAGGCTCGCTGGGACATGTTGTTGCCCCTGGGTTCACCTTCTACTGATCGATGGCAGGCGGCCATCAACGTTTTCACCCGCGTGATCAGTTCGCGGGCCGTGGATGGGTTGATTCATCCTGTTCTCGCTGCAAATTCGATCTGCGGGTGGCCGATTCCCGGACCGTTGAACCAGCCGGATGTACCCGGTATTGCGATGATCGGCACCACCAAGCGACTGTTCGACTCGTGGAAGGACGATCGCAGCCGGCGAGACGAGATCGAGCAGGACATGATGGACGCGTTCCACGCTGGGACCTGGTCGTGAGGAGTCTTTTCGTACCCGCTCACTAGCGCGGAGTTCGGCAGATCAATCTCGGTACACCGATTCGTATCGGTACCAGGGGCCGTCGAGGTGAGTCCAGGTTGAATCGGCATCGTCCCGGCCGCCCGTTTCATGATCAGGTGAGTACACCCACCCGCTCGTGAAGCCGAAAAAGATGGTCGAATTGTCGACGAAGTAGACCTCTCCCGACGGGCCGCCGCCTAGGGCGCGACTGATATCGAAAGGACCGATCTCGAACTTCTCGCGGGACGTGTTCGGGTTCTCCCGGATGTCGACGGCGATGGCCTCGAACTCGCTGCGCTTGTCGAGGAAGGTCGTGCTCGGCCCCCACACCACGAACGCGAAGGCGGCAGAGACGACGACGGGCGCGGGGAGTATCCACCAGGACCAACGCTGGTCGCGGCCGAGCACGTAGAGGGTTCGGATTGCCCACACCAGGCCGGTGACGGCCAAAATCGCAAGCACGACCAGATGGGCAAGCAGCGGGTCGGCCCAGGTGTGTGCGCCGAACGGCGATGGCCACCAATTTCGTTTGACGCAGACCCACACCCCGACGGCAGCCGTCACGAAGGTCAGCAAAATTGGACCGGGTGGCTTCGATTGTGTCTGCTCGCCCGTGAGCTGCTGATGCACCCACCTGTCGAGCGATGTCATTCTCGCCATCGAGTCAGCGTATCGGCCCACACTGTTGGTGACGGCCCGAAAAGCGATGAACAGAGGCTGCGGAGCGCCGCGTAGGCTTTCGCGCGCTTTCTGGTCAGCTGGGCGGCGTCACCAGACACCACTCGTTGCCCTCGGGGTCCCGAAGAACCTGAAAGGACCCGGCCGCATCGGAGTGCCGATTCCCTACCACCGTCGCACCGAGGCCAACGGCCTGTTCGACGGCCACGTCGATGCTCGGCACGTCGACGTCGAGATGAAGCCGGTTCTTGCCAGATTTGTCCTCCGGAACTCGCTGAAACGCCAGCCGAGTGAACCCTGGAACATCGACGAAATGCCATGAGTCGTCTCGCATCGCAGGTTGCCCACCGAGTACACCTGCCCAGAACTGCGCCAACACTGCCGGCTCCGTGCAGTCGAATACGACCTCGTCTATGCGTCCGATCCTGACGTCATCGTATGCGCCGACCTCCCAAGTGACCCACGATCCGGTCGCCTCACTGCCGAGACTCGAGAATGGTGCCTGATCGGATCTGACGGGTCACGCGAACGACCGCGTCGCGCAACGTTTTCGAGTGCACACCTGTACCAACGACGGTCCTGGAACGTTCGGCCGCCGTCTCGATGCGCCAGGAGGCGTCGAACAGGGCAGTGATGTCTTTCGCGGTGACGGTGGCATCGTCCGGCGGCGTGCCCATGTGTGAATGATGTTGCGCGCCATCATGTAGGTGACCGACGATGAGCAACGAACCGCCCGGTGCCACCCACTGCGCGATCTGTCGATAGAAGTCCAGTTGCGGAATCGTCGGATGCGCGTAGTGGGTCATCACCAGATCCCATCGCTCGTCGGGATTCCAGGTGGTCAGGTCGGCTTCCATCCAGGTGACGTCGACGCCCGCCGCTTCGGATTGCCCTGCGGCGGTAGTGAGAGCGGCCGCGGAGATGTCCGCACCGGTGACCCGCCAACCCTGCTCGGCAAGCCAGATTGCCTCCGCTCCAGCGCCGCAGCCGACGTCCAGCGCGGTGCCGGGCGTCATCGCGGCTGTTTCGTCTACGAGATACGGATTCGCCGCGACGAAGTGGGATGTTCTGTCATCCCAGTGCTGCTCCCAGTAGTTCTTGTCGAAAGCGTGCGTCATGTCATGGCCTTTCGTCGCGGTGTGTGACGTCAGAATGGCAGCCCCGATAAGCGATTGGCAAGTAATGTTGCTGCATTGGCAAATGGGTGAAGGCTCAGTGAGGTGCGTCAGTGACCATTCGGTTGCGACCGGCGCGCTTCGCCTGGAACATCAGTGCGTCGGCTCTGTCGAGAGTGTTGCGAAGACCTTCGTCCAGTCGCTGAAGTGTGTATCCGGCCGAGAACGTTACCCCCGAAGATGCGATCGCGGCTGCGAGAGCTTCGAGTGATCGAAGAGCGTCTCGACGATCGCAGTTACGCAGAGTGATCACGAATTCCTCTCCACCCCAACGTGCCAGGAGTCCGTTGTCGCCGATGCAGCTGCGCGCAGTCGATACGAAGTCGCGAAGCAACGCGTCGCCGGCAGCGTGGCCGAAGTTGTCGTTGAACTGTTTGAAGTGATCCAGATCGAGAACCGCAACGACCGTGTCGACCGAATGGTCGTCTACGACGGACACCGCGTAGTCCGACCAGCCGCGACGGTTGAGGGCCCCGGTCAGTTGATCTGTTCGGGATGCACGCAGGACGCCGTCCTCGATCTCTTTTCGTTCGGTGATGTCCAGAACGGCAGCGAGTGTCCAGTCGGCGTTGGACGGGCCGACAAAAGGAACCAGGGTGAGCAGAACCCAGCGAATCTCGTCGTTCGGTCGAACGAAACGCACCTCGAGCTTCACGGACTTTCCAGCTGCCGTGCCCGCGGCCATCAGATCCTCGACGCTGCCATGAAGTGCAAGGTCGTCCGGGTGAGTGTGCACCGTTGCGGACCGACCTATCAGTTCAGAGGAGGACAGGCCGACGAGTTCGCAGTAGGCAGCATTGACGTCGACGAACAATCCTTCGGCGTCGGAGAGAGCTTGCGCCACGGGGCTCGAGGCGAAGATGCGCCTGTACCGGTGTTCCTCCACGACGCAACGACCTGCTTTCTCCCCTTCCTTCAACGGGAGTCTAGTCGAGGTCGGGTCGATCCCAGAGCCGTCGCGACGTCGACGCACCACGATAGATAACAAACTGGTACGAATGTACGACTTTCGGGAACCGATCGCCGTCGGGTGCCGTCGAAGAGGTGGGTAGCCGGCCGACGATGGGGGTTTTCGATGATGACGAAGTGGCGAGAAGTGACCAGCGCCGAGTGCCAAGAAGATTTCGACGATCTGCTCGACGTCTGCGTCGAGATCGCCGCCGAACGCATCGGTGAAAATTGGGGGCTAGAGCCGGTAGCTGTCGTCAACCACGTCTCTCTCGGGCAGATGATCCTCCCGGTGGAGGTGGATACGTCGTCCACCATGACGGTGTACGAACAACTCGTCGGACGGTTGCGCGCCGTCGCCGACGATGTGCGGTCGTACGCCATCGTGTCCGACGGGGCTGCCGACGGGGCGTCGAACACACATCTCGAGGTTCTTCTCGAACATCGCGAGTATGCGATGCAGATTCACGTCCCGTACGTGATCTCCGATGCGAAGACATTCGATCTCGGACCGATGAAAGCAGTTGTGGGACAGCAGCTTCTGTGGGGTTGAAGCGGTCACCCGCGGGTGTCGAGAGTCGGCGTCAACGCCCCGTCGATGACGATTCGGTCGCTCGTGACGATCGTCAGGTGTCGACGGAGGGCTTGGGCAACGATTATTCTGTCGAACGGATCCTGGTGGTCCCAGTCGAGCCGCCCGGCCGCCGACGTGTCTGCGGAGTCGATTGCAAGGTCGGTCGCGTTCATTCCCGTCAACACCTCGGTCCACGTCGACAGCAGGGTCCCCCCGTCCAGTCGGCCTATTCGAGTCTTGATTGCGATCTCCCACGCCGAAGCAGCCGAGACCATCAACTCGTTTCCTTGATCGGCGAGGGTCTTGCGAATGTCCCCGGGCATGCTGTCCGGATCGGCGACGAGCCGCAGCAGAGCATTGGTGTCGAGAAGGAATGACGTCACTCCGGCGACCCCCACGCGGCCAGTTCCAACGGGGGGAGAGGTTCGTCGAAAGAATCCGGCACGACGAGATCTCGCAGTTGGCCGAACACGCGCGGTGTCGGTCGAGCGGGCGTCAGTACAGCAACCGGTCGACCGTGGTTGGTGATCGTGACCGAGATGCCAGTGTGCTCGACCTCGGCCAAGATCGCGTTGAGCCGCGTCTTGGCTTCTGTACTGGTGATCGTCTTCACCACCACAGATTAGACCAGTACGACTGGTCCGAATAGTCTTTTCTTCGTGGTCAGCCCTCTGCGTTTTGGCACTCTCGGCTGCCGAGTGCCAAAATGGAGGCACATTCTTGTTCGAAAGGAGCAGACAGTGACCGTCACCTCTTCCAACTTCGAGGCCCGTGAGTTGGACGAAAACATGCCGCCCAAGTGGTGGAATCGGCGCATCCGTACTCGCGCTCAGGTGACCGAAATCGCCGTGATGTTCGGTGCCCTCTCGATCGTCTCGTTCTGGGCCGCCGGGCTCGGCATCGCCGCCGGCATCATTGCCGTCGCCGCGGCGCTGTGGGCCGACCGCACCCCCGACCTCACCGGGGAGCGCGCCGAACGCACCGACGCGGCACTGGCCATCGGTACCGGAATTCTCGGCATCGTCGTCGGTGTGGGCTTCCTTGCGATGGTGTTGTAGAGCGACTTCGTCGCACGTGCACGGAACTTCGTAGCCCTCTACGAAGTTTCATTCACGACCAGAGCGCCTGTCGAACGGCCGGTCGACCGAAGGATGGTCGACCGGTTTCGTCGTTTCGAAACAATTTCTTCAAGTATCTGCGACGGTCCGTTGCACTAACCAGTTTTATGTGTGACGCTGTGTTGCGTACACATTCTTCGTACATGTTGCTGGGACGCAGGCGGAAGGACCACCATGACTGCAGTCGACGACTCACGAACGCTCTACCGAGACACTTTGCATGCGCTGTCGACGGCATCGGTGCACCAGCACTTCGACGCCTTCCTCGACATTCCGTGGGACGAGCCCGAGTACGCGATCGTTCCCAACGATCCGCGCTGGGTGCTGCCCGACGCCGACCCACTCGGACACACCGACTGGTACAAGTCACTTCCCCTGGACCGGCAGATCCACATCGGTATGTATCGCCAGGCCAGCATGGTCAAGGTGGGATTGCAGTTCGAGCAGATCCTCATCAGCGGCCTCATGCAGTACGCCCTGACGCTGCCCAACAACTCACCGGAATTCCGGTACTCGACGCACGAGGCCACTGAAGAGTGCCACCACACCCAGATGTTCCAGGAACTGGTCAATCGCATCGGCATCGACGTGCCCGGCGGACCCACCTGGTTCCGCAAGATCGTTCCGATGCTGACAGTGTTCGCCAGCCGGTCGGCACCGTTCGGATTCTTCGTCGGCGTCCTTGCCGGAGAAGAGCCGATAGACCACATGCAGAAGGGCGTGCTGCGCGCCGGTGCCGTCGGTCATCCGCTGGTTCAGCGCGTGATGCAGATCCACATCGCCGAGGAAGCTCGCCACATCGGCTTCGCGCATCAGTACCTGCGGTACAAGGCCCCTCGCCTCGGCCGCTTCGAGAAGGCGTCGATCTCGATCCTGACGCCCGTCATCATGCGACTGCTGTGCGACGTCATCATGAAGCCGAGCAAGCAGATGCGACGCGAGCTCGATATCCCCGACGAGGTAGTGGACGCCGTCTGGTGGAACAGCGAACCGTCACGAAAAGCATTGCGCGACACCTTCGGTGACGTCCGCATGCTCGCCGGCGAACTGGGACTGATGAACCGAGTCTCGAAGCGAGTGTGGCGCGCTCTCGGTATCGACGGACGGCCGTCGCGCTACCGCAGTGAGCCGTCGTTCGGCTGAGATTCCTAGGCAGTATCGAGCGGGACGGTTTCGAGGGGGACCTGGGGAATCGCGATGCCGCGGGATGCCCCGAGTCCCTTGACCTGAAGCCAGATGGTGTCGGCCAGGAACGTCGCGAAATGATCCAGGCCGGTGCGTGATTCGGTTTGTCCGCTCCAACTGCGTACCGCGCCCATGCATCCGGAGACCAGTCCGGCCACCCACGGCCGCACCAGCGACCAGTCCTCGGGCGAGAGATCCGCGTTCACGATCGCAAGGAACGCGGCAACGCTCACTTCCAGCTGCTCGGCGAGCATCGCGTTGGTCTCTTCGAGGGGAGTGGGCGATTCGGCGCTGACGTCATGCTCGACGAATCGCGTCCACGCGGGATGCTCGGCAACCCACCGCACGTAGGTGCTCACCACGCGGTGCACCACATCGCGAGGAGTACCGGTCAACTCGAACGAGGCGACCAGAGCAGCCGTCAACTGTTCGCAGATGGCCCGCTGAATGGCGGTGTCCAAGTCGGTGCGATCACGGAAATGACGGTAGAGCCCAGTGCGATGGACGCCTGCTTCGGCGGAGATCTGGGCGGTGGTGAGCCGCTCACCAGGGGCGATATCGCGGGCCAGCACCGTCATGGCGGCCTCGATGATGTGGCGTCGACGATCGGTGTTGTGCTGCTCCCAACGCCGCTTACGGCCATCGGACTTCGGGCGTGGGCCACCGTCACTCATGCTGCATGTTCTCACGTCCGCATCGGCCGAGGCCGTCAGTTGCTGCGTTTACGCAGCGCGAACAGCACACCCGCCGCACCGACCACGGCCACTACCGCCCCGATCGTCCACAATGGGAAGCCGCTGTCGGTGTCCTCGATGTTCTCTGCGCTTCGGGCTTCTGTGTCCTGAGTAGTGGGTGCTACCGCTTCGTTGGTGAACTCGAGCTCTGCGACCGGCGGTGCGGCCGCCGCCTGGGAGAGTTGGAACGGAATGCTGCCGGTGATCGGATGCCCGTCGCCGGAGACCACTCGGTAGCCGATGGTGTACTCGCCCGCGGCGCCGAGCCCGTCGAGATCGACGGTCACCGTGCTGCCGTCGACAACGGGATCCGATGCTGCCCATTGGCTTTGGTCGGATCCGACAACGGTGACGGTGGCGAAGGTCTGTTGCACGGACTGGTTGAACGTCAAGGTCACCTCGTCCGGTGCGGCGTCGAGCACGGCATTCTCGGCAGGATTGCTCGACTGCAGAGACGCGTGCGCGGACGCCGGAGCGATCGACAGTGCCGTTGCGGTGAGGAGCGTGGCTGTCATTGTGGCGAGGCGTTTCATCGGTGCTTTCCGGTCATTCGTGCGGAGGTTCGCCGGTGACCTTGTGGTCTGCGAAATTCAGGCCCTCCCGCACGAGACGGGCGAGGTGGCCGTCGGCCAAGCGGTAGATGACGTTCCGGCCCTCGCGTCGGGTCTCCACGAGTCCGGTGAATCGGAGCTTGGCCAGGTGTTGGCTGACGGCGGTACGCGACGTTCCGGTGGCGGTGGTGAGTGCACTGACGTCGGCGGGGCCGCGATCGAGCAGCCAGAGGATGTGGAGTCGGGTGGGATCGGACAGCATCCGGAAGGTGTCGCTGGCAGTGGCCAGGCGGGCGGTGTCGGGGTGGACGGCATGGTCGAGACTGATGCGCGGTTCCTTCTTCGGTGGCATCGAACGTCTTCTCCCTACGCGGAGGCGACGACCGGATCTCGGGTGCGACTCCACAGGCGTGCTGCGGACAGTCCCGCTAGTGTAGCCAAGCCGGTGAGCACCGCCGCTGCGGTGAACTGTCCGAATTGCGCCCCCACCCATCCCGCGACCGGATACGTGATCAGAAACGCGGCGTGGGACAGCGAGAACTGCGCGGTGAAGATCGACTGTCGAGTGGTCTCGTCGGATTCACGACGCAGAATTCTGGCCGACGGCGTGTTGATCATCGAGGTTCCGATGCCCAGAATCGACCACGTCACGGCGAGAGCAACCCAGGCCGGCAGTCCTCCGCTCAGCGTCGAGACCCCTGTTGCTGCGCCGGTTCCCACGACGGCTACCGCGGCTCCGGTGAGCATGAGGCGGTGGTCGTCGATGGATCCGAGAGCTCGCGGGATGAACAGTGCTGCGACCATCGAACCGGCACCGTAGAAACCCAGCGCGACGGCCAAAGAGCTGCTGCCACCACCGAACAGATCGCGAACATAGACCACGGAGTTGACGATCACCAGCGCCGTAGCTGCGGCGACGACGGTGTTCAGTGCCAGAAGTCCCTGCAGCTCATGGTTTTTCACGAACGTGGTGATGCCGTCGGTCGGCCTGGTGCGCTCGGCCGCGCCGTATTTCGGCAGACAAGTTCCGATCACCATCGCCGCGGAGACGACGAAGCCCAGTGCCGTTCCGACGAACAGGGTGTGAAAGCTGATGACCGTCAACAAGGCCGCCGCTATCAACGGGCTCACCAGCGATTCGAGGTCGTAGGCGAGCCGGGACAGCGTCAATGCGCGGGTGTACTGCAGCGTGTCCGGAACGACCGACGGGATGACGGCCTGGAATGTGGGCGTGAAGGTAGCCGATGCTGCCTGTAGAACGAAGATCAGGACGTAGATCTGCCACACCTGGTCGACGAAGGGCAACGCCACCGCGGTGAGTGCCCGCACGACATCTGCGGTGACGAGTACGAGCTTGCGGGGGAGCGTATTCGTCAGAGACGAAACGATCGGCGCAACAAAGACATACGCGATCATCTTGATCGCCAGCGCGGTGCCGAGGACTGCTCCTGCGGAGCTGCCGGCGATGTCGTAGGCCAGGAGGCCAAGGGCAACCGTCAGTAGTCCGGTGCCGATCAGCGCAACGACCTGCGCCGTGAAGAGGCGCCGGAATGCGAGGTTGGCGAGAAGCATGGTTTTAAAGTACACACATGTGCGCACTTGCGCACTTGCAGTTCCTGTTGCGGATTCACGGAAGTGCAGCAATGCGGTCCCACCTGCGGTACCGTGCTTTCGGTCGGTCGGATCGAACATTCAGGGGTGGGTCATGGCCGATCGATACCTGCCTTCGGAGGGCAGTGTTTCGCGAGCTGTCGACCAGTTGCCGTCGATGATCTCCAATTGGAATACCGATCTCGTCAACATTTTTGCCAACAAGGCACACGCCGAATTCTTCGACATCGAGCCGTCGGAGATTCCCGGCATGCACATTCGAGAAGTACTCGGCGAGGCACTGTACGAATGGACTCGGCCGTACATCGCCGCTGCTCTCAACGGAGAACCGCAACAGTTCGACAGCGTGATCGTCGACCTTCGCGGAACGGAGCGCGTGGTTCAGGCGAACTACGTTCCAGACCGCATCGACGGCAAGATCATCGGGTTCACGGCAATGATCGTCGACGTCAGCCGGCGAGCCGAAGCCGAGCGTCAGCGGGACCGGGCGATCCGGCTCTTCGAGATCGCCATGGAGCATGCACCGATCGGCAAAGCAATCCTGATGCTGGACGGACGATTGATCAGGGTGAACAACGCGCTGTGTGAATTGCTGGGCTATACCGCGGAAGAACTGCAGCAGAAGACCTTTCGAGAGATCACCCACCCCGATGACGTCGCACTCGCCGACGAACATCTCGCTGGAGTGGCCGCAGGAAAACTGGGGAGTATCTCGACCGAAAAGCGCTACATCCGTAAGGACGGAGCCACGATCTGGGTGCAGCGAAACGCCGCATTGGTCCGCGACGAGGATGCGGGAGATGTCATCATCGCCCAGATTCAGGACATCACCGCACGCAAGGCCGCCGAGTTCGCACTGGAACGTCAACTGTTGGTCGACGACCTCACCTCGCTGGGCAATCGACGACGACTCATGGCCGAACTCGAGGGGCTCGAGGGGGCTCCGGTCGGAGTGCTCTTCGTGGACGTCGATGCGTTCAAGTCCATCAACGACAGGTTCGGGCACGTCATCGGGGATCAGGTGTTGCAGGCGCTCGGCCAACGCATCCTGAACAACATCCGCGCCGACGACGTTGCCTGCCGCATCGGTGGAGACGAATTCGTCATCCTCCTGCGCAGCGCCCGCTCACTCGAGGGCGTCGAACGACTGGCCGGGCGAGTCGTCGAGCTACTCGCCGGGCCCTACGACATCGACGGCACCGAGGTCCCGATGACCGTGAGCATCGGATGGAGCTGGGAGCCGTCTGCTGCACCGGAGAAGTTACTGAAGAAGGCGGACGAGAGAATGTACTCGTCGAAGCGGGCCTGATTTTCCGGATGAATGTGGATCTCAGTCGCCCAGAGTGCAAGAAGGTCGCATTCATTCGGTGCGGGCCGCGCGTTTGCGGACGCGGTCACGACGTCAGATCGACCTCGGTCCCCACTCCGGCGGCACGTGCGCGCCGGATGACCAACTCGGCAACAGCAAGATCCTCGAGCCCGATCCCGGTGGAGTCGAAGAGCGTGATCTCCTCGTCCGTCGATCGACCGGTCTTCCGGCCGGTGATCACGTCGCCGAGTTCGATATCGAAGTGGCTCTCGTCGACGGCACCCTTGCCGATCGCCAGCAGCGCATCGCCCGACTTCGACAGGGCGGTGGCGGTGCTGTCCACCACCACTCTCGACCGCGCGATGGCGGCACCGTCGACTTCGCGTTCGTTCGGGCGCGGGGCGGCACCGACGACGTTGAGATGAGTGCCCGCATTCAACCACTCACCGAGCAGGATGGGGGAGATCGACGGGGTGAGCGTGCAGACGATATGAGATTGTCGCGCAACGTCTTCGACCGACACAGCATGTTCGATCTTCAGGTCCAGGTCCGCGATGCTGTCGCGAAACCGTTCCACGGTATCCGCGGAGCGCGACCAGACGACGACGCGCTCGAGATCGCGTACGCCGTGTAGTGCACGGACGTGTTCGACGGCCAAATTACCGGCGCCGACGACGCCCACGACGGAGCTGTCGGCACGTGCGAGGTGCGCGGTGGCCACGGCACTGGCGGCCGCCGTACGAATCGCCGTGATGGCCCGGCCGTCGAGCACTGCGACGCACTCGCCGGTACGAGTCGACGTCACCAACATGGTCGAGCGCTGCCGGGGAAGTCCGCGAGCGCGGTTCCCCGGCAGGTCCGACAACACCTTCACCACCGCGAGCTCAGCGGTGCCGGACTGCGCCACCATCGGGATGATCCGACCGTCCTCGGTGCCGTTCATCGACGACGGCGCCGGATTCTCAGCGGCCCCCGTCGACAGGTCGGTCAGTGCACGCTCGACTGCAGTGAACACCTCACTGCGATCGAGGAGCGCCGAGATCTCGGAGTGGCGCAGTACTAGAGTCATGTCAGCCGACCGCTGTGAGTTCGGCGGCGTCGACGACGCGTGAAGTGACCAGGTCCGCGAATGCGGGTGCGGAGCGAACCATGCCTTCTTCCTGCAGTATTCGCATCCAGCGGTCGCTGGCATCGCCGTCGATACGGACGGTGTCCCAGGTCTGCGACTGCTGAATCCGGCTGCATGCTGCAGAGAGCGTCGGCATTGCGATGTTCGGCCAGTGCTCGGCAAGCAACGGCTGGAGTTCGGTGACCGGGGTGGCCTTGACGGTGGCCATTGCGGCGTCGAGACCTGTCGCGAACTTCACCAGACGCTCTTCTAGCTCCTCGAAACGGTCTGTGCGGCAGTAGTACACGCTGTTCGGTCCTAGTCCGCCCACCTCGGCGTATTCGACGACGATGTGCCCGGTGCCGCGATCGGACATGATCTGGGCGGTGGTGATGTCGAGAATGATGGCATCGCCCAGGCCGTCCTCGAACAGTTCGACGAACATCGGCGTCGACAGGTCTCGCAAGAACGTGGTGCGCGACGAGTCGACGCCACTCTCGCGCATCATGCCTGCGGTGATCGCATACGGTGCGCTACCTCCGATTCCCGGAGCGAGCACGGTCTTTCCGGTGAGCATCGACCAGTCGAATCCACCCGGTGTCGGTTCCCGCATGACGAGGGCCTTGGGGAACTGGTGATTGAGCTGCGCGAAGACGGTGAGCTGTCGTGATGTGCCCCAGTACATTCCGGGTACCCACAGCCCGCCGAGTGCGATATCGGCTTCGCCGCTGGCGAGGTCGTCGAGCACGCCGGTCCACGGATCGCAGGCCTTGGCGTGGACGGACAAGCCGTTGTCCGCGAAGAGTCCGGCGTGATCGGCGTAGTACTCGGGGAGGTAGTTCAGTCCGTGCGCGGTAGCTGAGATGGACAATGATTCGGTCATGGTGTTCTCTTCCTTCTTTCGTGATGGGTCTCTGAATTACGCTGCTACGAGCTCCTTTTCGTTCACCGCCTCCAACGATCGGCCGAAGGTCTCCGGGCCGAACTTCGCGGCAACGACGAGGAGGACATACATGCCGGCGATCATCAGGAATACCCCGGCAACACCGGCGATATCGAAGAAGAAGAGTGCAGCGAACGGCATGACCGCGCCGGCGACGTTGCCGATTCCGTTGACCACCGAGGTGCCCATGCCTCGGATGGACGTCGGGAACAGTTCGGGTGTCCATACCGAGAGCATCGTGTTGAGCATCATCGTGAAGAACTGGAAGACTGCGCCGAGGATCAAGATGGTGGCGACGCTGTTCGCCAGAGTTGCGAAGGCGATGGCGGAGATGCAACCGAGAGTCGCAGCAGTCATGACGGTGGGGCGTCGACGGACGCGTCCGGCCAAATAGCATGCAGCGCATGCTCCGAACAGGCTGCCGATGTTCATGATCATGGTGAACAACAGTGAGTCGGTGAGGGAATAGCCGCGGGAGACCAACAGAATGGGCATCAGGAACAGCAGCGTGACCTGAGCGCCGAAGGACATCCACGACGCGGCTCCGACGGCAGCGGTACGACGTAGGTTCTGTCCCTTGAACACCTCGGCGTAGGAAGTTTTCTCGGTGCTGGGAAGAATGTCCTCGGCCGTCACGAACTGCTGTGTGGGCCCCGGGTTTCGGAGACCGGAGATGGAGCCGCTGGCCAGCCGAGTGAGGCTGCGGTTGGCCTCGTCGACCCGGCCTTTGGACATCAGGAATCGAGGAGACTCGGGCAGATAGCGACGGAAGAAGACCACCAAAACTGCAGGCAGCGCGAGGATTACGTAGGTCCAGCGCCAGGAGGTGTCGTCGCCGCCGAGCATGCCACCGAGCGGGCCCAGTACCAGCATGAAGAAGCCGAACGAGGCTATGTTGCCGATGCCACCGGACGAGATGTTGAGCGTCGCCAGCAACGAGCCGCGGTGTCGGGTTGCCACGAGCTCGGCGAGAATGGCCAAGCCAACGGTGAATTCGCCGCCGAGGCCGATGCCGACGATGAAGCGGCTGGCGAGCAACATCTCGTAGCTCACGGCCGCCGCACTGATCAGGCCGCCCAGCGTGTAGACGAGAAGGTTGAGGCTCAACGCAGTTCGGCGACCCCAGCGGTCTGCGATGTAGCCGCCGACGAGGCGTCCCACGAGGCCACCGATCACGGTGGCAGTGTTGACGAGGGTCAATTGTGCGTTACCGATTCCGAGTGATTCCTTGATGAGCGGTCCCATCGCTCCGGTCGAGTTCTGCTCCAGGCTGTCGAAGAACAAACCGGCCATCAGCAGCAGGATCACGGCACCCTGCACTCGGGTGAAGCCGATCCGATCGAGTGCATTGGTCAGTCCTGATGCGGGTTCTGATGGAGCCGGCGGCGTGGGTTCGTTCGGTGTGATGGGGGTGGGTGGGACGGATTCCGAGGTAGAGGCAGACATGGTGTGCTCCAGCGGGCTGGCAGGCACCGGCAACGGATGTTTCCGGTGAGTCGCCTCTCGTAACTCTCCGAAACGACTGCCTAATTTGTATACAAAATGTGTGTCATTTCAGTTATCTCCCGCTACGAACATGTTAAGGACTGGATATATCCCTCAAATGGTATACGACTTGGCGGTCAGGCCTGGCGCGGGGTGTCGTCCTCGTCGCGCCGGAGATGCTCGTCCATCAGGAACCCGGCCTGGACAGGTGAGCCGTTGAGGATTGCCGCCGCGAGAGCCGCGTGGTCATGGATCGACGCGCCTGGATCGTCGCCGAGCCCCCAAGCCACCCGGCGATTGACCCCGGCCAGCATCTCGCGCAGTTGATCGTTGCCTGCCGCGACGGCAACCAGGTCATGAAACGAGGTGGTCGCCTCTGGGGTGCGCGACTGCGACCGGGCGTGCTCGACGACCGCAGCAAGCTCCTCTGCGACGGAGCCGCCCCTGTTCTTGGCGGCAAGCTGAGCAGCCAACACCTCGAGCCCATGCCGGACCTCGAGCAGTTCCTTGTTCTCCTTGTGCAGCGTCGTCGAAACCGTCGCCCCCCTGTAACGCACGATGGTGACGAAACCTTCGGCCTGGAGCTGGGCGAGCGCTTCGCGCACAGGAACCCGAGAGACGCCGAACGCCTTGGCAATCGACTCCTCGACCAGCCGTTCACCGCCGACGCGACGACCGGACAGAATCTCGTCACGCAAGGTCTGGGCAATGATGCCGCCCGAGGATTCGCCATCTGGATGCACGAGGGAGAGTCTAGATCGGGCCGGGGGTGGGCCGAGCGGCTACGCGATGCCGATGGGCCGCCCGGTGGTGGAGTGGTTGGGGGTCCGTGCGGTTCGGGTGGGGCGGTGCTTTCGCAAACGCGAGCGCGTTTGCCAGACGCGAGGGGATTAGGGCCCGAATCGGACGCGATTTTGCGTGCGTTCAGCAAACGCGAGCGCGTTTGCGGAGGTGCGGATCGGGCGACCTAGGTTCGACGGCAGTCGACTCGCTACGCGACGTAGAGGTACAGAACTCCGGTGATCGCCCCGCCCAGGCATCCGACCGCGATATCGAGGGGAATCGAGCCGAAACTCGCTACCAGTCGAGCCAGGAGAAATCCGACCACCACCGCGGGAACCAATGCGAGGGCGTTGGTGTAGTCGCTGCGAGTGGCCCCGCCCTTCTTGCTCATGGGGCCGGTCATCACGTACTCGCGAAACGTTCGCTGGTTCGACACGTCGATCCTTCTGTGATGCAGTCGGTCCGTACGACGATATACCGAGCGGTCGATTTTGTACGACTCGAGCGAGAGGCGGGGACGCATTGCGTGCTTTAATTTTCTTAGTGGTGCTGGGTGTTGTGTACAAGTGGCCGATGTTCGGCGAAAGTCCCGATGAGTGGTCGGCACTGTCGCAGGGCATCGCCCTCGGTGCGATCGTGAGTACGGTCGTGACACCCGCGGGCTGGAGAGCCATCCGTCGCATCAGAACTCGCCTGGACGGTTCGTACAGATCGGATTCCGAAGTTCCTGAGTGAAATCGGGTGCATTTGACCGCGCTCACCGCGGCTAGTTGCACCCAATTCGACGTTCTATGTCCGAAAAGGGGTGGCGGAGACGCGTCAGCTCACGCGCAGGCGTGGTTTCCGTCGACAGCGGCCACGAAAAAGTAATCAGTGGTCGAGCGTGTCGTCCCCTGCTAGTTACTGTGCGATCAGCGCGCCGCAGAGCGGAACGAGGAGACCAGGGTGGCGGCAACGGTCGCGAGAAAGACTGCTGAATACGTGAATTGAACGGCCGCCTCGAATGCGGGTGATCCCTCGAACATGAAGATTCCGATTGCTTTGATTCCGCGGTAGTCGGTGAAATACCAGGCGATCATGGGTGCAGTCACCGCTACTGGCACCACCCAGCTCCACCAGTTGGGACGGCGGATCGCGTAATCGAGGGCGACGATGACCAACGGGATGCACCACACCCAGTGGTGACCCCATGCGAAGGGCGACACCATCGGCGTCGCGAGCCCGCAGATCACCAACGCCAGCAACGTCTTACCCGCTTTGTGAACGCGTGCAGCTGTCCACAAGGCGAGGGCGGCAACGGCCGCGGCAATGAGAAACCACACCAGGAACGGCGGTGTGTGGCCCGGCCACAGGCGAGCCAGGGCTCCGTGAATCGATTGGTTCGCCGGCGATGCGAGTGCCCCGATTCGTTCGGAGTCGACCATGGTCGCGGTCCAGAACTTCCAGGAATCGGAGGGAATGATCAGGAATCCGGCCGCAACGGTGGCGGTGAATGCTGCAGTGGCGGTGAGCGCTGCGCGCCAGTCCCTGATGGAGAGTAGATGCAGGACGAAGAAGGCGGGAGTCAGCTTGAGTCCAGCAGCAATTCCTACACCGACACCGCGCAGGCGGCCGCCCTGGCCTCGGCTGAGATCGAACAGCACCAACACGAGCAGCAGAAGGTTGATCTGTCCGAGCCAGATGGTCATGCGCACGGGCTCGAGCCAAGTGAACGCGATCGCCATCGGTGCGCTGACGAGATACATTGCCCCGCTGCGGTATCCGAGGGCTCGCCAGCTCAGAACCACCGTGGCATAGATCAATAGAGCATTGATCACCTGAAGCAGTGTCACCGCGCTCGTCACGCTCACAAGCGCAAGCGGTGTGAAGACCAAGGCCGCGAAGGGCGGGTAGGTGAAAGGCAATCCGATGTCGAACAGTGCGAACTCGTACAGTGGCTGGCCCTGCAGGACTACGTCGCCGCCATGACGGTAGACGATGGTGTCTATCCCGTTGCCGAAGAGGCCGAACGGAACTGTCCATCCCAGGAAATATGCATGCGCTGCGATGGCGATGCATGCTGCAAGGACCGATCCCGCCAGCCATCGAGGACCGAAGCGATTCGGCGTGGTGCGAGCTCGGTGGATCGGATCGTCCAGTGCACGTGTGCCTTCGATGAACGACCCTCGCCCAGCATGCATGTGCGATCCAGTTTCGGTTCGCAGCGGCATGTAGCTGGACGACGTCATGAAAGTCACGATAGAACGTCGTGACTGCGACCAGGGAGTCGACACGGACTGATCGGTCGTTTTTTAGTGCAGTCACCGCGCAGCGTGGAACCCGGGCCCGGAGCGATGGCGGAAATCAGACCCCGTGCTGGTTTATCGCCGTGAACGAGGAGTTCGGTTGGTATCGCCTGTGATTCGAGGAACCGAACCGCTGGCGACGTCCGGAAGGTCGCCGGTTGAGGTACGTGCCGTTCCTGCCGACGACTCCGATCGCGGCGGACGTGTTCTGACGAATTGCCCGGCTATCGAACCTACGAGCGCGATGCCGAAACCTGCGCATTGCAGTCCGGTCATGTTCTGTCCCAACACAACCCATCCAATAACCGCGGCCGTCAGAGGGCTCAGTACGCCGAGGAGTGTGACCTTGGCGGTAGGAAGAGCGCGAGCACCGCGAAACCACAGTGAATAGGCCAAGGCACCACCTATCACTGCGAGCCAGGCGTAGCCGACTACAGCTTCGGTATCGATTGCCCATGGGCCGTTGTCGACGATCGGAATCAGCGGGGTAATGGCAATGCCGCCGACAAGTAGCTGCCATGCAGTGGAATTGAGTGGGCTGGTGTCGGGTGGCACGCCCCATCGCTTCGTAAGGGCGACGCCGGTCGCCATGCTGACGGCTCCGACAACTGCGGCCGCGAGGCCGGTGGCGTCGAGTCGGATTGCACCGGACACTGCCGTCAACGCAACCCCGATGACGGCCATCGCTGCCAAGCCAACTTGGATGGGCCGCGGCCGTCCCCAGCCGAAGATCATCGATATCGCGACGACGACAAGCGGCTGTGCGGACCCTACGACGGCGGCGACGCCACCGGGCAGCCGGTAGGCGGCCACGAACAGCATCGGGAAGAACAAGCCGATGTTGAGAAGGCCGAGGGCCGCGTCTTCAGTCGCCACCCCGTGCTGGGGATGCCCGGTGCAATGAGCAACAGAAGCAGCCCGGCGGGCACCGCACGCAGCACGCTGGCGGTCATCGGCCGATCGGGAGGGAGGAGTTCGGTGGTCACAAGGTATGTCGTTCCCCAGAGGATCGGCGCGAGGGCGGCAGCGGCCGTCAACCCGAGAGTTGAGGGCGCGATGTCACGCGGGAGGCGTCGGGCATCGGTTGCTTGTGACTGCATGCGAGGCGTTCGCATTGGGGCTCATCTCCGGGGTGCTTTCGGAAACATCTTAACGTTGAACTATCTAGCGTTGAACGTAGGGCTGGCGTGGCAGAATGTCAAACAATTAAGCGCTGAAGTATTGAAGGGTGGTCGACCGATGGCGGATGAAGCTCTCGATGCAGTGGACCGGATAGTCCAGCAGTGGCACGCCGAGCGACCCGATGTCGACGTCAGCCCTATGGCCGTTATCGGTCGCATCAGTCGGGCAGCGTCCGTTCTGGACAAGCGCACGCAGGCAGTGCTGATCGAATTCGGTTTGCAGCCAGGAGAATTCGATCTCATCGCGACGCTTCGTCGGGCCGGGGCTCCCCATCGCCTCACCGTCGGACAGCTGTTGGACAGCGCAATGGTGACGTCTGGCGCTGTCACGCACCGCTTGAACCGGCTGACCGACAAAGGACTGATCGAACGAGAAATCGACCCCACCAACCGCCGAGTGGTCATCGTGCAATTGACGCCGGCCGGAGTTGCTGCAGTGGATGCCGCGCTGCCCGCGCATGTGGCCAACGAGGAAGCTCTGCTCGGTTCGCTGAATCCGGGCGAGCGAAGCCAACTTGCAGACTTGTTGAAGCGGCTGCTCCTGGATCTTCGGTAGAGGTGCGGCGATCGGGCACTCGCACAGGGCCTTCCGCATCTCAATCAACTGTGGTACTTGTTGATGCATGAACACATTCGACACGTCGAAAGGCGCATGAGCGCCCGTAGTCACAGCATCTTCGGTCTCTGGACACCGAGGTGTGCATCATGAAGCTTGCCGAGGCCCTCGCTGAACGAGGAGAACTGATCAAGCGCACCGAACATCTGAAAGTTCGAATTCTGGCGAATGCCCGCCACCAGGAGGGTGAGTCACCGGCCGAGGATGCATCGATTCTGTTGTCGGAGTATGCATCTGCACTCGATCGACTCGAAGTGCTCATCCGCCGAATCAACAGGACCAACAGTGCCGCGATCATGCGGGACGGAACCATCACCGATGCCCTCGCATCCCGTGACGTGCTGCGTATGCGGCACAAGGCGATTTCCGCGGCGGCGGATGCGGCATCGGGACGGGATCAGGAGCGTCGGTACGGTCCCCGTCAACTACGGTCGGAGTTGGTGTGCGTCGCAGCGCTTCCGGTTGCCGAATTACGCTCTACTGCAGACGATATTGCTAGACGAATCCGGCTGGTGGATCTGGAGATCCAACGCGTGAACTGGGAGTTCGATCTGATCGAGTAGTGAGCGAGGTGCCGGGTAGTAGGTAGTTTTCGATCGAGGCGAGCACGTGCCGTGGCCGGCGGTTTCCGGCCCTTCTCCTGCGTGGTGAGCAGCGTCAACGGGTATCTACCCGATCACATTGCAGCTCAGTACAATTGATGGAGGACAGCGCACATCACACATCGCATTACCGTGTGCTGATCGAACGGGAACGAGGGTGGGCAAGGGGCCACCCGGCATCAAGGTCTCCGCGGCTGTTCGCGGCTAGTCTGAACAGAATGAAGACTCCATCGATATCACTCGAACGGCCCGCCCTGATCGTCATCGACGTGCAGGCCGGATTCGACGATTCGGACTTCTGGGGACCGCGGGACAACCTGTTGTGCGAGAGCAATATCGCTGCACTCGTGGATAAGTGGAAGTCGGAATCGTGGCCGACCGTGTTCGTTCGACACGACTCCGACAACCCGCAGTCTCCATTGTCGCCGGCGAGTGCGGGGCATGCCTTCAAGGAGATCATCGATGGGACGCCGGATCTGTTGGTCAGCAAGCGAGTCAACTCGAGCTTCTACGGCACGCCGGATCTGGACGCCTGGCTTCGGAGCGAAGGCATCGAGCAAGTGGTGATCTGCGGGATCACCACCAATCACTGCTGCGAGACCACCGCGCGGATGGCAGGCAACCTCGGCTACGACACCTATTTCGTCATCGACGCGACCCATACCTTCGATCGCGTCGCACTCGACGGAACCACCGTGCCTGCTGCGACGTTGTCGGCCATGACGGCGACAAACCTGCATGGCGAATTCGCAACGGTGGTTACGGCTGCTGACCTACTTTCGTTGTGATGCTGTGCGTGCGGTCAGAGACTCGATCGTCTCGCTATCAACCCCCGGGCTGCGGAGATCGCGGCGACCAACGCGACGAACGCTACGGCGACGACGGTTGATGCTGTGTCGGGGCTCGAGTCGTTCAACAGCAACCACACCCAGGTGAGAACGCCGACGACGAGCCCGGCCACGGTGCCGTGAAGGTTAGCAACGGATTGTGTGGGTTCCTTCGAGAGCGTTTTCCTCAGCAATCGATCGGCGACTCTTGTCGCTGCCACCGCGAAGAAGCTCACGATCGCTCCCGGGATGAGGGACAGAACAACGAAGACCGCGCCGAACAGAACCACGGCTGGATTCGACAAGATCGCTCGAAGATCGACACCGATGAAGGTAACGGCGAGTGCAAAAGCCAGCGAGATCGGAAACCACACCGCCGACTCACGCCGGAAGCTCACCGGTTGTCGCTGCACACGGTTGTTTTCGTCGCCGTCGCTACTCATCGTCGCGGTGTGACAGAGCCGGGGGTGTCCCGTTCTGGATCATTTCGTACAGCTTCTTGATGGCCGCGTACACCTCGACTGGCTCGACGTAGCTGTTCTTTTCGCGCATGGCACTTTCCAGTGCTTCACCGTCCTCGATGTGTTCGGGAACCAGTACGTGCCAACGGTATCCACGGGGTCGCAAACGGATACCGGCCTCGGCCAGATAGGAATTGACGTCGTCGTTCTCGGCCCTCATGTCGTCTTCGGTGTAGGGCTCGAACCACACTTCCGTAGGCGGTTCGCTGGGGTGACCGCGGGTTACCTTGACGGGAGGGTGCGCGGACACGGGGTAGGGAGTTCGGTAGCAGCGTCGGGGTCCAGCGACCCACGCAGTCAGCGCCCCATGTGCATTCGGGATGACCTCAACGTATCTGCCGGCCGGCAGACCGTCGGGAATCTCGCCGTCGGCCTCTGCCGTCTGAAAGGCACTCCAGTACTGGGCCATCTCATTGCTCCTTGTGCACTGTGAGGACGAGTGCGCGAAGCGGACAGTACAACATCAGATGTATGCCGTCGCGACCATGGCCACGCCCACTACCGCGGTGGTACTGAGTGCCGTACCGATGGCGTTGTAGGCCGCGAGTCCGTACCGTCGCCGTTCGAGTAGTCGCACGGTCTCCACACTTGCTGTGCTGAAAGTGGTGTAGCCACCACAGAATCCGACGCCGACTATGGCCTGCACCTGTTCCGGAGCCGATCTGAACGCGACGAGCCCCGCCACGACACCGAGCACGGCCGAACCGGTGACGTTGATGAACACTGTCGCGTAGGGAAATTCGGACTTCAGCCGCGATCGAACGACGCCGTCGAGCACGAATCTGCTCACTGCCCCTGCGCTTCCGGCAAGAACGACCCACAGCGCGATCATCGCTCTTCCTCCGCCCGGCTGCCGAACCGCTGGGCGAGAACGATGCCCGCTCCGGCGGCGAACGTACCGATCACCACGCTGACGGTCATGTACACCGCGGCAGCGACCACGCGATGATCCCGTAGCAACTCCACGGTCTCGAGAGCGAACGAGCTGTACGTGGTGTACGAGCCGAGTACCCCCGTCCCGATGCACAGCCGGATCCGGCGTCGCCATCCCTGGTCCGGGCCGGACAGTGCGAGGCGCTCCAACAGCATTCCGAGAACGAACGCACCGGTGAGGTTGATGATGAGGGTGGTGAACGGGAACGAGCCTCCGCCGGCCGGGTACGCGGACTCCGCGCCGTAGCGAATGCCGGTGCCTACCAGGCCACCAAGAGCTACCGCGGCAATTGCTGCTGGTTGCAGATGCAGTGGACGCGATGAGCCCGGGCTGTCGGGGTCCACCGGCATGGATCGGTCGGCGGAGGTACCGCCGCGCGTCTCGTCGAAATCGTTCATCGAACCTCTCCCTATCTGCGGACATGCTAGTGCCGAGACAGGGACTGTTGTCGGTCCGAAGACCGAGGTTCGGTTACGGCGAGCCCCACCGCCGCTGCGCGCACAGGCGCGTGTTCATGATGACACACTGCCGTGCGACTCCACCGCAGTGGCACGGTCAAGTGCCCTGGTTGGCACCTACCCGCACCACTGCCGAAGGCACTGGACCGTCGTAACGGGCGATCGGGCGAATGATCTTGCTGTCGTGCGACTGTTCGACGATGTTGGCGCACCACCCCACCATCCGACTGCACGCGAATGTCGGTGTGAACATGGATCGCGGAATTCCACACTGTTCCATCACGACGCCGGCGTAATACTCCACATTGGCGTACAGCTTTCGATCCGGCTTGAGATCTGCGAGCGCAGCAGTGATGACCTTCTCGACCTGCACAGCCTTGTCGATGAGCCCTCCTCCCATCTCTTGTGCTGTCTCGCGCAGCATCACCGATCGGGGGTCATCGGTTCGGTACACCGGATGACCGAAGCCCATGATGCGTTCGCCTGCAGTGATTTTGGAGCGTGCCCAGGCATCTGCGGAATCTATGTCGGCAATTTCGTCCAGCCCGTCGAGTGCGCGATCCGGTGCACCCCCGTGCAATGGGCCGGCGAACGCCCCGATCGCGGCGCACACCGCGGACGCGATGTCCGACCCCGTCGACGCGACCACTCGTGCGGTGAATGTCGAGGCGTTGAATCCGTGATCGATCGTGGCGGTGAGATAGCGGTCGACGGCTCGGGCGCTGGCGGCGTCGGGCACTTCTCCGGTGATCATGAACAGCCAGTTCTGCGCTGTCGTCAGGTCTTCGCGTAGCTCGACGGGTTGCTGGCCGGAGCGAATCCTGTGCACAGCAGCCAAAATGGTCGGAGTCATCGCGCACAGGCGCAAAGCCGTAGTCCGTTTGTCCGCCTCCGACGACTCATACAGCGGTACCGACCCCGCAAGACCGGACAGCACCGTCCGCAACGCCAAGAGGGGCTGCGCAGGTCCTGATCGCGCCACCGTCTTCACGGCGGCGGCGATGTCGTCCGGTAGCACTCGCAGAGGTGCCACCGCCTGCAGGAACTCTGCGCGCTCGGTATCGCTCGGCAGTCGACCGTCGACCATCAGGAACCAGGCGTCTTCGAACGTGCCCGTCAGGGCCAGGTCGATGGCCGAGTACTGGCGGTAGTGATAAAACCCTTCGTCACCTCGCACGTCCCCGATCGAGGTGGTGGTGACGACGACGTTGTGCAGCCCGCGTGGGGCTTCGAGAACGCTCATGACTGATCTCCTTTGTCCTGGTCAACCCCCACGATCCGCGTTAGTGTTGATTGTTGTCAATGTTGATTCCGTCAATGCGAAAGATGAACATGACGTCGAACGACGGCCGAAATCTGCTCACCACGGCCCAAGCCGCAGCGCGACTGGGCGTCAAGCCGGAGACTGTCTATGCCTATGTCAGCCGCGGGCTGCTGACCAGTACTCGACTGCCCGGGGTGCGGGGGAGCGTATTCGACGTCGACGAGGTGGAAGCACTCGCCGGCCGCGACACAGCCCGTCGCACCGATATCGGTGCAGTGGAGCGTATTCGGACTCAGACCACACTGATCGACGACGGTCATCTGTACTACCGGGGGCGCGATGCCGTCCAACTCAGTTCTCGCTCTTTCGAGTCGGTTGCCCACTTCGTCTGGACGGGTGAGCTGCTCGAAGAAGTGCGATTTGTGGCCGATTCCGCTGTGGTGGAACGATGTCGACATGCAATCGCGGCGATGGCACCGGACTGTCGCTCGATCGATCGCATACGGATCGCCGTCGACGTAGCGGCCACCTACAGTCCGATGCGATTCGATATCGGCTCCGCCTCTGTGGTGCGCGAAGCGCGGCAGCTGCTGGCCACGGTGGGCGCGGCTCTTGGCGGGCAGTCTCCGGAAGTATCGGTGGCGGAATCCGTTTGGGCGGCAGTGAAGTCCGATGCATCCGATCCAGGTGGACGCGTCCCGCTGCAGGCCGCGTTGGTGTTGATGGCCGATCATGGTCTGGCGGCCTCGACTCTCGGTGTTCGCGTGGCGGCGAGTACCCGTGCCAATTTGTACTCGGTTCTCGCGGCAGGACTCGGGTGCATCGACGGCCCCCTGCACGGTTCCGCTGCGGACCCCGTGTACAGGTTCTTGGCGACTGCGATCGATGATCCGATCACAGCTCTGGCAACACAATTGAGGTCAGGAGCGCATATCTCGGGATTCGGGCACGTGGTGTACACCGACCGAGATCCACGTGCCGAGGAACTGCTTCGGTTGCTCAGAGATCCTGTACACGGTGCCGACCCCTCGGTGATCGAGGCTGCGGATGTCGTCATCGGCGAGGTGAGCGAACGGTTCGATACCTTTCCCAACTCGGACTTTGCTCTTGCCACGTTTGCCCTTGCCTACGGACTCAGAGCGGACACGCCGGAGATGGTGTTCGCACTCGCCCGAATCGTCGGGTGGACGGCGCACGCCCTCGAGGAGTACGAGGAGGCATCTCTGCGCTTTCGAGTGCCGGGCATCTACACAGGAACCCGGCCGGGGGCCTACTGAGGCATCGAGCAATCCACCATCGCGAATGCGGAGCACAATTGTGCTCGGGCCGAATCTATCTCGGCCGGCTTTCCGGCGAGGTGGTGCAGAAGGGCCCGCTGAAAGATGCCGTCCAAAAGGACGTACGCCGACGCTCGATCGAGAGAAGGCATGGTTCCGCGGAGCTCGCAGTAACGAGCGACCACGCGCCAGATCATGTCCACTCGGCGTTCTTCGATCTCGAGCACCTCGGCACGGAACGAGTCGTCGAACAGGGCTTGATTCCGGAGGTCGTACCAGAGTCGGTGGATGCCGGCGTCCGCAGCCAGAGTGGCGAAGTACTTGGCCTCGAAGTCCGCGTAGAGACCCGACGCGTCGACCGCGTTGGCTACCACCTCGTCGTAGCGAGTGACACAGATGGCCTCGTACTGGCGAACTGCGTGCGTGATGAGGTCGAGCTTGTCGGTGAAGTAATAGTGCAGGACGCCATGCGAGAACTCGGAATTCTGCGCGATCTCTCGTAGCGACGTGCGCGCATAACCCAGCTCGGCCAGCGTGTGCAGCGTGGCCTGAGCCAGTTCGGTTCGTTTGGACTCGAATTTGTTGCGAGCCCGCTCTTCGATACGCGCGCGCGGATCGACCGTGTGTGTCATGGTCCGGCTCCTCTCCGCGCGTTGGCGTCCCAGTGTATGCCCGACGGTTGTCGACATCGCTGGTGTAAGTCGTGTTCCCCGTCGTCATCCCAGGGCGACGGGGAGCAACCCTCGGGGCATCTCGGACGCGATGTCGGCCAACGCGTCGTCCAGCGTCGGATACCGAAACTCGAAACCGCTGTCTGCCAGCACATGTGGATCCACCCACCGGCTCTTCAGGACCAGCTCGGCCTCGGTGCGGATCACCCGCGCACCGAACTGCAGCAGCCACGCCGGAGTCGGTAGACCGTGACTGCGACCCAGAGCATTCCTGACCTGCTGCATCATGTCCTCATTGGTCACCGGAAACGGTGTGGCGACGTTGACGGGGCCGGAAATGCCCCGGGTTTCGTAGAGATGGTCGAGAACCCGGGCAACGTCCGCGACGTGCACCCAACTGAATATCTGACCGCCGTCGCCCATCGTGCCACCGAGCCCCACTCGCGCCAGGTCGATGATCGGATTGATGGCCCCGCCACCTGCGCCCAACACGATCGACATGCGCAGCGCCACTCTTCGAATGGCGACGTCCGCGTCGAAAAGCTCACGCTCCCACGCTCGGGCGACCTCGACCGAAAATCCGGATCCCAATTCGCCGGTTCGCTCGTCCATCGGCCGGTCACGGGAATCGCGATAGATCGTTCCGGTGCTGGCATTGACCCACAAGTCGGGTGGGTTCGGTACCTGCGCCAAGGCGCGTCCCAGTTGGGCAGTCGTCTGAATGCGCGACGACAGGATCTCGTCTGCGTTCTTCTTGTTGTAGCGGCAGCTCACCGACCGCCCCGCCAGATTGACGACCAGATCGGCACCGTCGAGAACATCGACGATACTGCGGTGGTCGGACCACGTTGCGTCGCTCGATGTTCCGCGGCCGATGGTCTTGACTCGGATACCGCGTTCTTGGTAGTAGCGACGCAGGTAGCCGCCGATGTAGCCGGAGGCACCGCAGATGACGACGGTCGATAGTGAATCGTTCACTGGTCCAACCCTTCCGAAGAGGTCATTCGTTTCAAGAGACCGGCCACGTCGGTGACCAACCCTCGCGCCACGGGGAGGCGCGCAAGGCGTACGGCCTTGGATACGACGGGTACGAGCCCGTCGACCAGAGCGCGGGTGCGTCGCTGGTTGTCCGAGGAGTCGGTCACCCAGTGCAGAGTGACCCCCATGTAGATCATCCAGAGCAGCGTCGGGAGAGCGTCTTTCAGCGACGTGGGGATCCTCTGTTTCGACGTGTCCAGGGTGGTTCGCATGAGGTCGATCGCCATGGACCTGGCGTCGGACGATTCTTCCGAGAACGGACTGGAACTCGTGCTCGTCGGCAATGCCAAATGCAGGAAGGAACCACCGAACGCGTGATAGGGCTCCATCACGTCCAGGCCGGAATGCAGTACGGCGGCGAGATTCTCCGACAGTGAGCCACCCTCGACGAGAACGCTGAGCGCACGCTCGCGATGATCGCGCTGAATCACCATGTACAGCTCGTTGACGAGCTCATCCTTGCCTGCGAAATAGTAGTAGGTATTGCCGAGCGAGACGCCTGCTTCGTCGGCGATGCGACGCATCGTGGTCGCCTGATACCCCTCTTCGCGGAAGAGGCGCAGAGCTACCTCGACCACCTTGTCGCGCGTGTCGGACGTGCGTGCCATCGATCGGCCCCATTTCTGAACGTGTTCAAACCGACCATAGACCGGTGTTTGAACATGTTCAAGTCCCACGTGTGTGACTGGGTTCGTGCACTCACGACGTCGGTGCAGGTTCGAATTTCGGCAGAACGTCGCCGCCCGTCGTCGTAGGGTCGCTGCTATGAATCCAGAACGTGTGGTGGCGAGTCGACATGTGGCTCGAGTTATCAGATGCACACCTGAGCAGGTGTACGAATTCGCAGTCGATCCCGCGAACTTGCCCACATGGGCAGCAGGACTGGCGAACAGTCCCGTGACCATCGACGGCGATCGACTCATCGCCGAATCTCCGATGGGAAGCGTGACAGTCCGCTTCGTGCCCCGCAACGACCTCGGCGTCCTCGACCATGACGTCACGCTGCCGTCGGGGACGGTCGTGAACAATCCTGTACGGGTGCTGAGCCATCCGAATGGCGCGGAAATTCTGTTCACGGTCCGTCAGATCGAGCTCAGTGACGAGGAATTCGAGCGCGATCTCGACATGGTCGCCGAAGATCTGAAGAGACTCGCGGAGGTGTTGGAAGCTCAGTGACCATGCGCGTCCATCAGCGCTTCTCGCCACGGCCCGGTCGGGTGCACCGATACGAAACTCTCTAAGCGACTCCGAGGATTGCGCCCGCTATTGTCGATGCCGTGAGGTGGTAGCTCGCGGTGACAGCTCCGAAAACGAACGGCTGCGGAGTGTTGGGCGTCAGTGCATTGGTCAACGATGCTGCCGCGGAGGCGAATCCGACACCCAGACCGACCACTAGACCAGCTGTCACGCTGCCCGAATCGATGGTGCCGAGAGCGAGAGCAATCACGATGGTCGTCGCGACAGAGCAGCAGAACGGAACCACGTAGTAAGACAGCGGGAATCGACCTCCCGTCTGTTCACGATCATGCCCGATCGAGCGATCCCACGCGCGTCCGAACAACGGTCCGAACCACAGCGCGCCGAGGGCGTAGTACGCAACGGCCGCCGCGGCGATGTGCAGCAAGTTCACGATTTTCCTCCTGGGCGGACAACAATTCAGTATTCAGTGGTCACGACGTGATCGTCTCGGGACTGGGGGCCAGTTGTATTGCAGAATTGCGACATGGAAGACAGCCGGCCCGCGTCCAAGCCGATCGAGGTTCACGAACGATCCGGCGTCATGGCCCCTTCTCTCCTTCGTCGCTTCGACGCAACCTGGCACGAACCGGCTGCAGAGGTTCGAGATGTCGTCGACGCATACTGGAGCGTGCAATGGGAATTGTCTGCAGGCGAAGCCATCGAGCAGCGAGTCCTCGAGTTTCCGGCTGTGACGGTCAGCGTGGAGACCGGTGCAGTGCCTGCGCCGTTCATGGTCACCAACGTTCAACGCAGAGCGTGGACCCGAACGATAGAAGGCCGAGGCTTCGTGTTTGCCGTCCGACTCCGTCCAGCCGGTTTGGCGGTGGTGTCCAACCTGGATCCGACGAAACTGTCTGCAGCACAACCGATCAGCAGAGAACTCGATGACCTTCTCTTCGGCGTGCTCGGTACCATCGCCGCGAAGGATTCGGCTGCCGAACATGCTCTGCGGGCAGATTCGGTGATCACCGAGATGCTGACGAAACGACCACCGACTGCCGAACACCTTCTCGCGAACGCCGTAATCGACACATTGGCACAGGGTGTCGGCAGCAAACCCGGGCAATCCGTGGCAGGAATGCTTGGGGTCAGTGAGCGCGCCGTGCAGAGGGCGCTGCGATCGACACTCGGGATGGGCCCGAAAGCAGTCGCCCGACGGGTTCGACTACAAGAAGTCTTGCAGCGCTTGTCGCTCCCGGCGGCCGACGCTGCCCACATTGCTGCTGATCTGGGTTACGTCGATCAAGCCCATCTGATCAACGATTTTCGTGGCGTCGCGGGAATTACGCCGGGCGCGTACCTTCGTGAACTCGCGGCGCTCCTCCGCGACTGAAGAGGTGGTGCCAACGCTCAGTCGGAATCGAACGGCGCGTCGGTGTCCATAGTCGAACGAACCTGGGTAGCGGAATACTCGCTGCATTGCGCGCATCGGGTGAGCAGATCATGTGTGCACGAGACGACGTGCTCGAGGAAGCGCTCGGCATCGTCCATTTGGGCTTGTTGCCGTCGTATTCGGGCCAGTTGTTCTTCGATGACTGCGGTTCGTTCGGGCTCGTCTCGATGAAGTATCAGGCGAATATCGGCCAAGCTGATTCCAACGTCTTGACAGGCTCGCAACACCCGCAGTCGTCGCACATGTTCTTCGCTGTAATCGCGGTGTCCCGACGGTAGACGCTCGGGCACAACAACACCCACGTCGTCCCAATGTCTCAGGACATGGGTCGGAACGTCGAGCTCCCGGGCAACCTCGCCGATCTTCACCCGCTGATATTCTCATGTTGACTTCAGGTCGACCTGAAGTTCTAGATTCATCGCCATGGTGACCGATGCCTTCGACCTACCGGAGCCCACCTACGTATCTGTCGGCGGCAGTACCGTCGCGACCTACGAGCTGACTCCGGAGACAGCGGAACCGTCCGCTGATGTGGTGTTCTGCCATGGAACGCCCTGGTCGGCTCAGGTATGGTCGAAGGTCGCTCGCCACCTCAGCGCTGGGCATCGCGTCTATCTGTGGGACATGCCCGGATACGGCCGCTCCGCACAGGGATCCGATGTGCGGACCGACCTGGCCACGCAGATGTCACGGTTCGCGATGTTGCTCGACCACTGGAAGTTGGAGCAGCCCTTCGTCGTCGCGCACGATATGGGCGGTGCCGTCGCGCTGGGAGCCCATCTGATGCACGGCCGCGACTACAGCAATCTGTTCTTGTGGGATGTGGTGACCCTGGACCCGTGGGGATCCGAATTCTTCCGACTCGTCGCGGACAACAGCGACGTCTTCGCTGCCTTGCCGGCTTCCCTACACAAGGCATTGGTTGCAGAATACATTGCGGGAGCGACATATCAGCGGCTGAACCCTGGCATCGTGGAGATGCTGATCGAGCCCTGGATATCTGACGAGGGTCAGCCTGCGTTCTACCGACAGATCGCCGAACTGCGGCCCGAGGACACACGACCTATCGTCGACGCACTTCCCCGAGTCCGCTGTGACACCTCCATCGGATGGGGCCGGCAGGACCCCTGGATTCCCATCGAACAGGCATACCGACTACGACAGTTGTTGCCGGGTCGATCGAAGGTGATCACTCTTCCGGGTGTGGGGCACCTGAGTCCGCTCGAAGCTCCCTCACTCGTCCAACAGGCCTTGGACGCATGGCTGGGGTGAGCGTTGTGAATACTGGGTCCGTGGTGCTGAGACGAATGGGGACGTCCCTTATCGGAGGCAGAGGGGCCCAGTGGGTCCGTGAGTTGAACGAGAGACACCCATGGAGTCACAACGACTACTTTCACAGTTGGATTCTGGCGAATCTGCCCCAGATGCGCGGCAGTGCGCTCGACTTCGGTTGTGGACGTGGCGGACTGGTGCGCGCCTTGTCACCCCATTTCGATCAGATCGCAGGGGCGGAGTCCGACGCGGAGATGCGCCGAATCGCAGCGATCACCTCTGGCGATGTGAACAATGTGTCGATCACGGATCGCCAACTCGGCTCCTGGGCAGACGGTTCTGTCGATCTTGTAACGATGGTGGCCGTCCTGCATCACCTCGATATCGACGATGCCTTGCGTCATGTCGAACGGATTCTTGCGCCGGGCGGTCGGCTACTCGTCGTCGGACTCGCGGTGCCGAGAAGTCCACGTGACATCCTCTGGGATTCGGTCTCCGTCGTCACCAATCCATTGATCGGATTTCTGCACCACCCGTGGCCGAGCCCGGTTGCAGCATCGCCGCCACCATTCCCGGTGAAGGACCCCGTGCTGAGCTTCGACGAGATCCGGGACATCGTCGACCAGCGGCTACCGGGTGCGATGATGCGACACCGCACAGGGTTTCGACACACACTCGAGTGGACGAAGCCGGGCGGGTAGTCATACCCACGGTGCTCGGCGTTCCCACCATGGCATCGTTCTGGACCGATCGATCTCTACGGTGACGTCGCGATACCGCTGATCCAATCGAGTTACGGCGACCCGTAATCGATGGGCACGACGCCCATCGCGCCCCATGAGTCTCTCCAATGCGTCCCGTGGCCCGTCGCCGAAAAAGTGGCCGTCGCACCCGGGACAACCGGTGAAGCCGGCCAACTTGGGTATTCGGTAGTCAGGCAGGAGCCTGGATTTTCCATTCACGCGCTTTTCAGCATATTCGACTCGCTGACGCCACTGCGCCAGATAGTGGAGGGCCCAACCATCGTTCCGCGCCTTGCGCGGCCTGTTGGGGTTCATCGGACGAACGGGGGCATTGCCCTCTCGTGCAGAATTGTCATCGAATGCGCCATGTCGGAGGCGGGGCCGGTGAGTGTTTCGGGCTGGTCGAGCGAACGATACCGCACCAGCGACACCTTCAGTAGTCGACGCAGTAAAGTAGGATTCGAATGTGGGATGTGCATACAGCGGGAGTGCTGCGGTTGCCGTCGGGCAGTCTCGTTCGTGGACGCGCCTTGCGCAATTCAATTCCTGATGGCCCACTGCCGGAATTCGGCGTCTACCTGCAAGGCAGAGATCCAGGCGACTTCGACTGGGACAGCCGGTGGGTTCGGTGGCCCGACTTCTGGCTGCCGTCCGACTCGGAAGAACTCCGGGTCGCACTGCGAGAGGTACTGCGTCGCTGCGTAACTGAGAGAGTCGAAATCGCGTGCACGGGTGGTGTGGGCCGAACGGGCACAGCGCTGGCGTGTCTTGCTGCGCTCGACGGTACGCCCGGCCGTGCGGCCGTCGACTACGTTCGGCGCAACTTCTCGCATGGGGCCATGGAAACGCCCTGGCAGAAGCGCTTCGCGAGGACGTTCGTGACACCGGACTCTCTGCTCTGAGCAGAATCTCCGACACCTCATGGAATCGAGGCCTAGGCTCCGATCATGGGCGAGGTCATACGAATCGATGAGCGTCGAGCAGCGCGAGCAGTGGAACCGTTGTGGCGTGAGGTGGTCGGCCGAAGGTTACGCGAACGCAGGCACGCCCGCGGCGACACTCTGGCCGAGACCGCTGCCCGCGCAGGCATTGCGCCGCAGTACTTGTCGGAGGTCGAACGTGGCCGCAAAGACCCGTCGAGCGAAATCCTTGCGGCCGTCGTCGGTGCCCTGGGCACGTCCATGGCGGACATCTCGCGCCTCGCGCATCACGACCTGTCGCGTGGCGATGCGACGTTGATGGCTGCCTGACGTCCTTCGAGAACCTGGTCGACGACGCCGTACTCGCGGGCAGCTGAGGCCGTCAACACCAGATCTCGGTCGGTGTCGTGTCGAAGTGTCGCCGCCTCGCGTCCAGTGTGTTTTGCGAGGATCGATTCCATCTCGGCCCGAACTCGGACCACCTCGTCTGCAGCCAGAATCAGGTCGGGGATAGTGCCACGTCCCTGCGCCGCGGGTTGATGCAACACCACCCGGCTGTGGGTCAGCGCCGAACGTCGCCCCGGTGCCCCGGCGGCGAGCAGTACTGCACCGGCTGCGACAGCTTGCCCCACACATGTTGTGGCAACCGGTGATCCGATGAACTGCATGGTGTCGTAGACGGCCAACATAGCGGCCGTATCGCCGCCCTCGCAGTTGATGTACATCGAGATTTCTTGATCGGGGGAGTCGGCCTCCAAATGCAGAAGCTGCGCGATCATCGCGTTCGCGACGCCTGCGTCGATCCCGGTGCCGAGGTAGACGATGCGCTCACTCAACAAGTGCGAATACACGTCGACGACGCGTTCTCCGCGCGAATCTCGTGTGATGACATTGGGAATCGTGTACGTGCTCATCGTGCCATCTCCATTCCGAAGGACACCCGTCGTGCAGGCATGACCTGGTCGAACGAGTCGACGATCGCATCGACGAACCCGTACGCACGCGCGGCCTCCGCGGTGAACCAGCGGTCGTGGAGGGAGTCGTCGAATATTTGCTCGCGTGTCTGCCCGGTGTCGTCGGCGATCAAGCCGAGCACCGTATCTCGGGTATGACGAAGATCGTTGGCCTGCACCTCCACTTCGACGGCCGACCCTCCGATGCCCGCCGAGCCCTGGTGCATGAGGATCCGTGAGTGCGGCAGGGCGTACCGCTTTCCTCGCGTGCCCGAGGACAACAGGAATTGACCAGCACTGCAGGCCAATCCGAGCGCAAGGGTCGAGACATCGCAGGGGACGAGGTGCATCACGTCGCGGATGGCGAGCATCGCGGGAACCGATCCGCCCGGGGAGTGGATCCACAGGGCGATGTCCGCCGAGGAATTCTCGGCGGCCAACGTCAGCAGATGAGTGGTGAGAACCGTGCCGTTGTCGTCGTCGAGGGGGCCGTCGAGCACCAGGACTCGGTGCCGTAGGAGTTGGTTGCGGAGTTCGGGTGGGAACATTCGAGGCGATTCGCTCATGAGTCGAGTGTGAATCCGAATTCGGTTGCGCACCAGTGATGCTGCTGTGGGCAGCGACGCTGCTCACAGCTGCGTCGGCCGCCGAGGGACAATGGTGAGATGACTGCACTCGAGTTTTCCGAATCCATTGTCGTCGCTGCGCCGGTCGAGAAGGTGTACGCCGTCGTCTCCGATGTCACCCGAACGGGCGAGTGGAGCCCGATCTGCCAGGAATGCTGGTGGAACGAGCCCGACGGCGGTGGCGTCGGATCGACGTTCACCGGACGCAACGTTGTGCCGGGCCGCACGTGGGAGACGGTCTCGACAGTGGCAGCAGCCGAGCCTGGTAGCGAATTCGCCTGGGTGGTGGGCGACAACTTCGTCGGCTGGGGCTACACCCTCGAGTCGGTGGACGGTGGCACACGCCTGACCGAGAACTGGAACTTCCTGCCCGACGGAATCGCGATGTTCAACAGTAAATTCGGAGACGACGCGCAACAGGAAATCGACACCCGTAGCCAAGCGGCACTCGACGGCATCCCGCGCACCCTGGCGGCGATCAAGCGAATCGTGGAAGCCGAAGCTTGAGTGCAGTGGTTCAGGTGCGCTGACTGCCCACTATTCGACTCCCGTGGCGGGATTCCGTCTCTCGACGCAAATTGTGGACACTCAGAGCACCACCGACGGTTAGCGTGATCGCATGGCAGCAACGGTTCTGCGGGTATCCACGGTCCTCGAATCACGGGGCCCTGCGGCAGCGATTGTGCTCACGGACGAGCAGGTCGCGTCGCTCGGTTCCACCAAAACTCCGCCGGTCCGGTTCACGATCGGTGGACAAACCGTGCGCGGCCGTATCGGGCGCATGGGCGGCGAGAACCTGCTCGGGCTCAACAAGAGCGTGCGCGCCACCTTGGGCGTCGAGGCCGGCGACACCGTCGACGTGACCATCGAGTTGGACGACCAACCGCAGGTGATCGAGGTGCCGCCGGCGTTGGCGGCAGCTCTGGACGCGGATCCCGCTGTGCGCGCTGCGTTCGATGCGCTGGCACCGTCGACGCGTAAAGAGCATGCCCGCTCCGTCGCCGATGCGAAGCGGGACGACACCCGCCAGCGGCGAATCGCGGCCATCGTGGAGGCCCTCCGGCCCTGAGTCCGAGTGCTGCGATCGCGGCACAGGCTGCAATAGAGCCCGTAGTGACACCACTGGGGCTTGACGTGACACCACCGTGGTGTCATTGTTGACCCATGGAACTTGGGCAGTACGTCACCGATCTCCAACGTCGACTGGTCGAATCGGCAGCGACCGGAGACGAGAACACTCGTGCCGCTGCCGAACGACTCGTCGACGGCATGGATGCGGCGACGCGTCTGGTGATGCTCGACGTGCTGTCGGCCGCGGTCGGAGACATCAACCGCGACCTTGCCCCCGGTTCCGTGGACATCAGGCTGCGTGGACGTGAGATCGAATTCGTCGTGGCGGCACCTGTGGCGGAACCAGGAGATGACGAGCACGCATCTCCCGCAATCGAACTCGACGACACCAGCACGTCTCGCACGACGCTACGACTGCCGGACGCACTCAAGTCGCGGGTGGACGAGGCTGCGGTGTCGGACGGGATGTCGGTGAACACCTGGTTGGTGCGAGCCGTCGCCGCTGCTCTTCAACCCAAACAACGGCGCGCTGCGCAACGCACGGTGCGTACTGGCGACAACTTCGCCGGTTGGGCGCGCTGAGTTCCCGAACCACCACAGCTCCTCAGTAGCTCTGCACCCAGCAGGGTTTCACAACCATGCCCATAGGGAGGCATCGTCATGCCCGAATTCGCTACCCCGACGCCGATAGACCTGGCCATCGATCTGCAGGTCGGCAGCATCGAAGTTGTTGCGGCAGAACGCGTCGACACCGTCGTCACCGTCGGGCCAACCAACCCGTCCAAAGCCGTAGACCGCAGAGGTGCCGAGAATACCAAGGTTGAGTTCGACGGAGAACGGCTCACCGTCATCGGCCCCAAGTCGCGCATCAGCTTCTTCGGGCCGACCGAGTCAGTAGACGTGAAAGTCGAACTGCCGCAGGGATCTCGATTCACCGCGGAAATCGCAGCCGGAAGTCTTCGGACGTTGGGCGATCTCGGTGCCGTGCGTATAAAGAGTTCCACGGGCCCGGTGGAAGTGGATTCGGCAGAGGATCTGTGGGTGCGCGCCGGGCACGGTAATGCGACAGTCGCTACGGCGCTGGGCAATATCGACATCACTGCCGATCATGGACAGATCCGACTCGGCACGATTGTCGACGACGCGACCCTCAAGGCGTCGCACGGCTCGATCATGGTGCGGCAATCCGGCACCGACCTCGACGCCAAGCTCTCCTATGGTGATCTCGATATCGAGAAATCACTCGGCGCAGTCACTGCGAAAACTGCCTACGGCAGCATCACACTCCACGAAGTACGCACTGGGGCAGTCCAAGTCGAAACCGGATACGGGCAGATTACTGTCGGCGTTCAGCGAGGAGTGCCGGCGTGGCTGGACCTGTCGTCGAAGGACGGGCATGTTCGCAACGAACTCACCCCCGAGGGCGCACCCGACGACACAGAAGAAAGCGTGACGATTCGCGCTCGCACACGGTACGGCGACATTGCTATCCGGCACAGCTGAGAAGAACAGGCATCCCATGACTACATCTGCCATTCACGTCCGCGGACTGCGAAAGTCTTTCGGCAATAACCGTGTACTCGATGGCGTCGACCTCACAGTCGACACCGGCACTGTCACCGCACTGCTCGGATCCAACGGGGCAGGCAAGACCACCGCCGTTCACATCCTGTCGACTCTCGTTCGACCGGAGAGCGGTTCGGCGACAGTCGCAGGATGTGACGTCGTCACCGATCCCGCTGGTGTCCGCGCGGCGATCGGCCTCACCGGCCAGTTCTCGGCGGTCGATAACCTCTTGACCGGAGAGGAAAATCTGATGCTGATGGCGAGACTGCGTCATCTCGGACCGCGATCCAAGCCGCGGGTGGCGGAGTTGCTCGATCAATTCGACCTCGTCGGAGCCGCTCGAAAACCGTTGTCCACGTATTCGGGTGGTATGCGACGCCGGCTAGATCTCGCGATGAGTCTCGTCGCTCCACCACGCGTGATCTTTCTCGACGAGCCGACCACCGGTCTCGACCCACGAAGCCGACGCACCATGTGGGAGATCGTCCGATCCCTCGTGTTGGACGGCACCACGGTGCTGCTCACCACCCAATATCTCGACGAGGCAGACGAACTCGCAGATCGTGTCGCGGTACTCGACGGCGGCCGGATCGTCGCCGACGGTACCCCGGACGAGCTGAAGCGTCGTATACCCGGCGGCCACATCCAATTGTGCTTCGCCGATGTCGCAGCGCTCGACGACGCAACCCGCGCATTCGGTGATGCGGTGGTCGACGCTGACGGACTTGCGCTGTCGGTACCCACCGATGGGAGCGTCCGAACGCTGCAGGCGGTGCTGGACCGACTGGGTTCCGTAGGCGTCGAGGCCGAAGACCTGAGTATCCATACCCCCGACCTCGATGACGTGTTCATGGCTCTGACCGGCCGGGCCGACAGCAAGGAAGCATCATGACCACAACGATCACGTATACGTTCGGCGACTCGATCACGATGCTCCGCCGAAATCTGCTGCACATCGTGCGGTATCCGGGTCTGACGATGTTCGTCATCGGAGCACCCGTGGTGTTCCTGATGTTGTTCGTCTTCGTGTTCGGGGGAACGCTCGGCGCAGGGCTTCCCGGTGTGGATTCCGAGGGTGGACGCACTGCGTATCTGCCGTACGTGATGCCTGGCATCCTCGCCATGACGATCGCCGGCACAGCCGGGGGGACGTCGACCACCGTGGCGATGGACATGACCGAAGGCATCACAGCGCGGTTCCGGACGATGGCGATCTCGCGAGCTGCGGTTCTCGCAGGTCACGTGCTCGGCAATACGGTGCAGGCTGTTCTCGGAGTGGTGGTGGTGCTCGCAGTGGGATTCGCTGTTGGATTTCGACCGAATGCAGGTTTGCTGCAATGGATCTCGGCCGGCTTGATGGTGGCGCTCATTGCATTCGCAATCAGTTGGCTCGCGGTGGCGATGGGAATGGCGTCGAAATCGGTGGAAACCGCGAGCAATCTTCCGATGCTGTTGCTGCTGTTGCCGTTTCTCGGCAGTGGGTTCGTCCCGACCGACACGATGCCGTCGGGACTGCGATGGTTCGCCGAGTACCAACCGTTCACTCCGTTCGTCGAAACCCTGCGTGGACTGATGACGGGGGAGCCGCTGGGCACGAACCTGCCACTGGCACTTGCCTGGTGCGCGGTGATCACACTGGTGGGGTACGTCTGGGCGATGGCGATCTACGAGAAGAAGTCGGTTCGGTGAGAACTACTGGTCGTGCTTCGGTGCGATGGGGCGGCCTTCGCGGCGGGATTGAGCAAGAAACTTTGCAGATAGCGCGAACGTGTAAAAATCCGTGCTCTTTCTTTACATATCCCCTGCAGTGTGGCATTGTCCACGCATGATCGCGTGGCAGCCCGACTCTCCGTTCAACGAGCTTCCGGCACCCCCAGGCACCGACGTGTTGGAAACGCGCGCGGTATTGAAGGCTGCCATCGCGGCAAACACTGCGCTAGCAAAGCTCGACCAGGCAGTTGTATCGATACCGAACCCGACGGTGCTCATCAACTCCATTCCGTTGTTGGAAGCACAGGCGAGCTCCGAAATCGAAAACATCGTCACTACGACAGATGAGCTCTTCAGGCACCTCGACGACGACGCGGCAGCCGACCCGGCTACTCGCGAGACGCTTCGATACCGGACCGCGCTCAAAGTGGGCTTCGATCGAACAATCGAGCGCGGGTTGACGGCGGCCACGGCAATCGATGTCTGCAGCACGATCAAGGGGCGGGAGATGCAAGTTCGGGCCATGCCCGGTACGCGCATCGGCAACCCGGTTACGGGTGAGGTGACGTACAGCCCACCCGAAGGTCGTGACCTGATCGAGGCGAAACTCAGCGAGTGGGAACGCTTCGTACACGCAGACGACGGGATGGACCCGCTGGTGCGGATGGCCGTCGCGCACTACCAGTTCGAGGCGATCCATCCGTTCGCCGATGGCAACGGCCGAACCGGTCGAATCCTCAATGTGATGCTGCTGATCGAGGCGGGTCTCTTGAGAATGCCCGTGCTCTATCTCTCGCGATACATCATCGACACCAAGAACGACTACTACCGCTTGCTACTGGCTGTGACGTCGCAAGCGGCGTGGGAGCCGTGGGTGCTGTATGTCCTCGCCGGCATCGAACGGACGTCGAACGACACGCTCAGCAAGATCGAAGCGATCCGTGCGCTTCAGGACGACTTCGGCATGCGAGCCCGTGCAGTCACCAAAGGAGGGGCTGATTCCGAGTTTCAGTCGGTGCTGTTCGAGCAGCCCTACTGTCGAATCAAGACCGTCGTCTCTCGATGCGGGGTTTCGCGGCCGACAGCAACTGGCTGGTTGAACGCACTGGTAGAAGCTGGCCTGCTGCAGGAGAGCAAAGTTGGGCGGGATCGCCTGTTCATCAACCGAGAGTTTCTTCGACTGCTGGTCAGGACAGAAGGCTCCGCAGGCCAGATCTGAGTGGCAAGAATGTGGTCTCTCGACAATCGATTCGACCTGTTCGGCGGTCGGAGTGTGCAAGACGGATCGACGAGATTCTTGCGTCGTACCGGTCTCGATCGCCCAGCCGCCCGCGATCTCGACCGGTGCCGGCGTGAGACGCGAGTGCGCCCAACCTCGAACCCAGCCCTCGACGTAATCGGACTGCCTCATACGACCGCCGCCGCATGCGTGCTCGACCCGACGGCCGCCGTCGGACCGATTCCCGAGGATAATCGAGCAAGGATGTCGACCGCCGAGCTGATTTCGGGCAGTGAACGGGTGAAGGGAATGCGCTGATGATCGTCGAACGCGTATCCCGTGCCGAAACGGAGTCCGGGTGCCAGCAGCAGGCCGTGAGAGTGGGCTTCGGCGACCAGCGCACTGGATCGGATGCCGTCGGGTAGGGAACACCACAAGGCCAGGCCTCCATCCGGAACGCGAAACTGCCAGTCCAGCAACCGGTCTCGCATCAGAGCAACGGTGTGATCACGTGCGATTCTTGAGGTGTCGGCGCGCACCCGGCGTACCTCGTCGTACTTGCCCATCAACTCGACCGCAGCGAGTTGATCGAAAATGGAGGCCGAAAGTTGGCGTCGCGCATAGGTTGCGGTGACTCTCGCCAGTAGGCCTGCTTCTGCACGCACCCAGCCGACTCGCAGGCCACCCCACACCGTCTTGCTGATCGACCCGATCGTCACTGTCGCGATGTCCGGGGTCGCCGCTCCGAAGGGTTCGATGTCGGGTGAGTCGTCCAGCGAAAGATCGGCCGCTACCTCGTCGACGATGGTCAGTACCGCGTGTCGGTGCATGGTCGCGGACAGTTGGCGTCGGGTCCGGAGAGGGAGCCGGGCACCGGAGGGATTGGAGAAGTCCGGCATGAAATACGCCAACGTCGGGGCGCTCTGACGCGCGGCCCTGTCTGCCGACGCCACGAACTCGTCGGTGTTCTCAGGATCGATCGGCACCGGGATGCAACGACCGCCGAACGAGTGAACGAGTTCGACGACAACCGGATACGTCGGGTGCTCGATCAATACCCGGGCACCCGGCTCGGTGAACGTCGCCAACACCGCGTGGATGGCGTCGGTGGCCCCCGAGGTGACGAGAATATTGTCGGCCGTTGTCGGTACTCCGCGCCCTCGGTAATACGCGGCAACGGATTCTCGGAGCTCGGGCAGACCCGACGGAGCGTAGCCGCCCGATGCGAATCGGCCCGTAATCTTCTCGGCCGCAACGCTGTATGCGTCGGCAAGCAAGGGCGAGGCCGACGGTGATGCGTTGACGAATCCCAGATCTGCAGTCTCGCGATCGCCGCCGAGGGTTCCCCACGACGGCAGCGAACTCGTCGGGGAAACATATGTGCCAGAGCCGCGTTGAGCGCTGATCCAGCCACCCTCACGGAGATGGCGATACGCCGACGCGACCGTGACCCGGCTGACGTCGAGACTGATCGACAGGGCCCGCTCGGCGGGCAACCGCGTCTCAGCCGTCACCTCACCGTTCTCGATCAACCGCCGGAGCTCGTCGGCGATGCCGAGGTAGAGCGGACCACCGGATCTGTTCCGCAGCGTCGAGGGGTCGATACGTGCTGCCAGCTCCGGGGCCGAGATCGCGGTGGCGTCGAACGAGTCCATGCAGTCCACTGTTGCACACTGGACTGCACTATTCATCCCTAAAGCAGTCCATTGTGGTCACATGATCGCAATTGGAGCTGTATTGGCCTTGTCAGTGCTCGGAGCGGGATGGACTGTGGTCGCATTGCGCGACGGTGGGAGAAGTGCGCCCACCGGCCCTCCGCGCAGTCGGGTGCAGGCGGACTGATTCGGCCGTGCCTCACCAAACGCGCGCGCGTTCATCAGACGCGTTCGGGTTCGCTACCGTTCACGGCACTATTTCGCTCGCACCTGGCAAACGCGGTCGCGTTTGCGAGATCAGCGGGGCCCGGCAGCGCAAGCGAGAGCAGCGGGCCCGGCAGCGCACGCGAGATCAGCGGGCGCGGCAGCGAAAGCGAGATCAACGGGCGCGGGTGGGCAACAGGAGAGTCAGGGCGAACTATGAGTGCCGAGGTCAGCTGTCGGCGGTGATGGAATCGACGAACGGAGTCAGCAGAAGCGCGAAATCATCTGCAGCAGCTGCAATATCGTGCGGGGGCTCGGGGATGTAGCTCAGTGCCAGACGCACGATCGCCTTGCTGACCACGTCGGCCTGACGTGGGCTCGCACCTACCCACCCACGCTGAAAGGTATTCGCGAGTCGGTCTCCCGCGCGCTCGATCAGTACGGCACTGTCGGTGGTGATCAGGCGGAGCAGATCCTCGGGGGCGTCGCCACCGTGCAGTGATCGCACAAGGGGATCCAGCGCACTCAGCTGGAAGAACGACGAGAAACCCTGGCGCAGGGCAGCGCCGGCATCGTCGGGATGCTCGTACAGCGCCGTTTCGCACATCGCGACGAACAGGTCCGTCAATCTGATGGCGTAACCCTGTGCGACGCCACGCCGCGAACCGAATTCGTTGTACAGGCTCTGTCTGCTCAAGCCGGCAGCCTTGGCGATGTGACTCATCGTCACGTTCCGCCAGTTGCGCTCGTGCAACAACTCGCGCAGCGCATCGAGCGCTGTGTCGCGCGCAAGAGTGGACGCTGCTTCACGGTATCGACCGGGGGTCGACGTCTGTTCGGCTGCGGGCATGAGCACGACTCTATCGAACGACCGCATGCGGCTGATCCAGCCAATCTTCCCCGAGGAGATTTCGATCGATGGGGTCTGCGCGCGCAATGAGGGAGCGGATCTGCCGGATGTCCTTGGGGTACCCCACCCCGATGGCCCCGACGAGCGCCTCGCCGCGCAGTGCACAGGCGGTGAATCGGCGGTCCTCGATCGAGCCGCGAACCACCACGTACTCGTCGTCCGCCCTGGTCCACCCCGCGAATTGCAGGTTGACGCCGTGCTGAGTGGACCAGCCCCACGGAACGTCGAGATCGCCGACGTCGAGGCCGAGGATGGACCGAGCGGCGCGGGTCGCTTGATCGACGGCCCCGTTCCAGTGCTCACTCCGATAGGTACCGCCGAGGATCGAGTTGGGAACTTCGGCGACGTCACCCGCGGCGTAGATACCGGCCGCCGATGTCCGCATCTCGGCGTCCACCAGGATTCCCGACGCGGTCTCGAGGCCCATGTCCGCCCCGAGCTCGACGTTGGCGACCGAGCCGACAGACACCAGCACGGTGCCGGCAGACCACGAGCGTCCGTCCTGAGCAGTGGCCAGGAGCGTGCCGTCGGGCAGCTTCTCCAGGCCGGTCACGCAGACGTCGGTGTGCATCTCGATACCGTTGTCGGCGTGCAGGTCTCGATACATCTGCGAGATCGAAGCCGGTGCGATCCGGTTCAGCGGGGCCGGTGCTGCCTCCAACACCGTGACCTCGGCACCGAGTGACCGGGCCGCCGCGGCCGCCTCGCACCCGATCAGGCCACCACCGATCACCAGCAACGATCCTGTTCGGAGGATGTCTGCGTGCAGCGGGGCGACGTCGGCAGCGCTGCGAAGGGTGAACACGTGAGCCGAGCCGGGCAGGTCGAGTTGCCGCGCCCGAGAACCCGTTGCCAGCAACACGGTGTCGTAGGGGACCGAGTCGCCATCGTCGAGTTGCACGGCCGAATCGGTGATCGCGGTCGCCGTGACGCCGGTGCGAACGTCGACACCGTCGATGGCTGCGCCCAGTAGAACCTGATCGACCGCCTTGGTGCCCAGCAGCAACTCCTTGGAGACCGCGGGACGACGATAGGTGGCCTCCTGTTCGCTACCGATCAGCGTGATGGACCCGGTGAAGCCCTCGGCGCGTAGCACTTTGGCGGCGGTGTATCCGGTGGCACCGGTGCCGACGATCACGACGTTGCCGGGTTGCCGAGCGATCACCCGCGTTCGACCTCGACCATCTCGAAATCGGCCTTGGCTGCACCACAATCGGGGCACGACCAGTCGTCGGGAATATCGTCCCAGCGCGTGCCCGGTTCGATGCCGTCCTCGGGCCAGCCCAGTTCCTCGTCGTACTCGAACCCACACTGAACGCAGCGGTACAGCTTCATGCTTTACTCCTGAAGTCGATTTTTTCGCGGACACCGCAGTCGGGGCACGGCCAGTCGTCCGGTACGTCGGACCATGCAGTGCCGGCCGGAAAGCCCTCGCGCGGTGCGCCGTTGGACTCGTCGTATACGAACTCGCACACCGGGCACTCGTAGGCGGCCATCACTTCGCTCCGTAGGTGGCGAGGATCTTCTCCCGCTTGGACGGCTGAATGTTGACGCGAGTGATGTCACCGTCGTAGTGATCGAGAACGCGGTGGTCCATCACCTTGCGCCACACGGGCGGGAAGTAGGCCAGCGAGATCATGCTCGCGTACCCGCTCGGCAGGTTGGGCGCTCCGTCCATGCTGCGCAGAGTCTGGTAACGCCGCGTGGGGTTGGCATGGTGATCACTGTGGCGCTGAAGGTGATACAGGAAGATGTTGGTCACGATGTGATCGGAGTTCCAGCTGTGCTCGGGGGTGCATCGCTCGTAACGACCGTTGTCCTTCTTCTGACGCTGCAAACCGTAGTGCTCGAGGTAGTTGACCGTCTCGAGCAGTGAGAAGCCGTAAATGGCCTGAATGACCAAGAACGGCAGCACGATCGGGCCGAACACGGCGACGAGGACCGCGTAGAGGACGACGGACATCAGCCATGCGTTGAGCACATCGTTGTGAATGCTCCACGTGCTCTTGCCCAGACGCTCCATTCGAGTCTTCTCGAGCTCCCAGGACGACTTCAGACTGCCCCATACGCTGCGTGGCAAGAACGCCCAGAAGCTCTCTCCGAACTTGGAGCTCGCCGGATCCTCGGGAGTGGCGACGCGAACATGGTGGCCGCGATTGTGTTCGATGTAGAAGTGGCCGTAGAACGTCTGTGCCAGAGTGATTTTCGACAGCCAACGCTCGAGCTCGTCCTTCTTGTGCCCGAGTTCGTGAGCGGTGTTGATGCCGACGCCGCCCATGACGCCGATGCTGATGGCCAGGCCGATCTTCGAGACCAGACCCAAGCCGCCGTCGATACCGAGCCACGACAGGTTGTCGGTGGACCAGAGGTAGCAGGCGAACACCAGGCTCGCGAGCTGGAACGGAATGTAGGCGTACGTGCAGTAGCGGTAGTACTTGTCTTCCTCGAGCGCCTTCATCACCTCGTCGGGCGGGTTGTCACCGTCGGGGCCGAAGAACCGGTCGAGGATCGGGAGCAAGCCGTAGACGAGCAGCGCGCCGATCCACCACCACACCGGGGCCACAGCATTCCAGCCGAGCTGGTTGAAGGCCCACACCAGACCGGTGGCCAGGAACACCGCCGTGGGCGGAATCAGGCCCATGAGCCAAAGATGTCGCTTGCGGTCGTGCCACTCGTCGACCGGCGCCTGTGCCTGATCGTCGATGTTCGATGCGGTCATCGTCACTCCTCGTGTAAGTCCGATCACTGTGGATTGGACAATACACCGAATTTGTCAGCTCGATGTACAAATCTAGAAATTTGTACACGCATCACCGCGGAGGTGGGTGTCATCACTCCGTCGCTTTCCGGGCAGATTCAGCTGCTACCTTGCGTCTCGTTGCGGCCGGTAATGGTCGGCCGCGACATTCGTAGGTCCGTCTGTATCCCGTCGGGGGTACTTCACAACAGGAGTAGCTATGGACGCATTCATCGCCAAGATCATCGTCGACGTCATCCTCGGACTCATCGGCAGCGGAAGCGCCGAGAGCGGAACAACCGCGGTGAGCGCTTTCCTCGGTTCCTGACGCCAGGGGCTGCGCCGGTGGTGTACCGGCGCAGCCTGCCCGAGTTCTGCGCCGCAGAGAGCTCCGGCTGCCGGTTCGGCTGCTACCGATCCTGGCCCCGACATAGGTGGGGCCTCCTGAATGCGCGCCATTGCCGGCGGTAGAGAATCTGCTACGTGCAGAGAAGTCGACTGTGGATCGCCGGGGCACTCGGACTGGCGCTTACCGCCGTGCTCGTCGCAGGACCACTGAAGAAGCCGGCGCTGACGGTCCGCAACGCGCATTGCTTCGGGTGGAGCGTCAACGACACCGGCCTGCGATTGGTGACGCTGGGAGATTCCATGGCGCAAGGGAATTCCCGCGTCGAGTGGGGAATTCACGGCAACACGGCATGGTATTCGTACCTCGTATGCGGCGACGCGTCCCCCGCTGCAGGTGGTGGAAATTTCGGAATCAACGGCGCGACGACGACGCAGATACTCGCGCGAACCGACGATGCGCTGGCCGCGAACCCTGACATCCTCGTCGTCAACGGCGGCACCAACGACCTGGCCAGATCGGTGCCGCTGCCCCAGATCGTCGACAACTTGCGTGCCATCCTCGAGCGAGCGCGCGAAGTGGACACTGTCGTGATCGCGACGGTGCCGTCGGCGCGCACAGTCAGCGCCGACGAGCTGAACGCAGACATTCGAGCGCTCGCTGCCGAGCACGGCGTACCCGTCGCGGAGTTCGCACCACTGCTCGATCGGCCCGGTGCCACATTCGACGGTGTGCACCCCACGGCGAACACTGCCGCCGAGATGGCGGCCGAGGTCGCCTCAGCGGTAGGAATCGCGAGTATCTGAGCTCGGAATGGACGGCACTCGCCCCTAAGTCCGGACCTGAGGGTTCAGGATCGTCCGTCGGGCGCGGGATCCCGCCGAATGGCGTCGATGGTGACGAGGTACCCCTTCAGAGGCGACCCTCGTGGATTGCGAGGATGGCCAGAGCGACCACGGCAATCGTAAGGATTATCAAGAGCGCCAATTGAATTGGATGTGTCGAGCCTGGCGGTCGAACCCCGTTCGGACCCCTCTTCTGGAGCATGTCACAGACTGTAGGCCACCTCTTCGGATTGTGCACAGGATAGGTGGTACAAAGTGAGCGACTCGCACATGTGTTCGATCAAGCGTATCGTTGTTCTCGGCGGAGCTGGGAGGGAAGCCCGGCTTCGCCGCCCAATCTGTGCACAGCTCCCGCGAAGTGGACGGTGATCCGATGGACGACGTAATGCGCAAAGTCAAGGAGCTCGAAGCCCTGGTGGTGGAGCTGGAGGCGCTGGATCGCCGGCGCGTCGGACTGGGGGACCGCCTGGTGGATCTCGAGCACTTCTTCCGCAGAGCCGGATGCCCCGAATTGTCCCAGCAAGCGCTCGACGCGTTTGTGGTCACATACGCCGGCCGGGTGCTCGAGTTGGCCGACGGCATGCGGGGCTAGTCCCTGCCTCGGTAAGTTCACGACTTCGCAGACCAGGCGGTTTCGTCTGTGGTTGACTTGTCGATCCAGGTCGGGACACGAGGAAAGCCGCACTTCAAAGTGAACAGTCTTCGCCAGTGGTGGTCGCTTCCGGTCGACTACGGGTGGAACGTCGCATACGCACGGTCGCAACGCGGACTGTCCATCACCAGGGTTCTCATCGGAGTCTTCTGCTGGCTGTACGGCACCGCCGCGGCGATCGCGCTGACCATTCCGGGGCTCGGCGAGAGCACCCTCGGTCGCTGGATCCTGTGGTTCACCGTGATCACGACGTTTCCGGTGGGCGCGGCCTGGTTGATCGGTGGCTGGCCGAGCTGGCAGATGTCGATCGCCTTCGTCTTGTACGCCGATATCGTGCTCGCCGCGGTGCTGCTCACCACCGAAGAACCGTCCATGGTGTTGCCCATGGCTGCTTTGTTCACCGTCATGGGCAGCTACATCGTGGGATTTCACGGACCGAAACTGTTCACCGCACATCATGTGTTCGCACTGTTCACTACGGGCGCGCTCTACGTCTCGGCCTTGATGGACGGCCCGGAGCAGCGTCTGCAGACCACTCTTTACCTGATCATGCTGATCTTGGTGATGTTCTCGGCCCCGTTGATCTGCCACTCGTTCCTCATGCTGCTGCGCCGAGACGCCGCCGGCGCGTTCTACGACCCACTCACCGGACTGCAGAACCGGCGGGGATTCGACGCGGCGATCGGCAACCTGGAGATTCGATCCGGTTCGGACGTATCGGTGGCCGCCGTGGTGATCGACGTCGACAATTTCAAAGCGGTCAACGATCGGTACGGCCACGAGCACGGCGACGTGGCGATCCGAACGACCGCGAGCCGCATTCTGGAGGTGTTCCCCGCGCCGGCGGTTACGGTTCGGCTCGGCGGCGAAGAGTTCGCGGTGGTCTGCGTGGACAGCCTCGACTCGGTTATCGAACAATCCGAGCGCTTGCGAATCCGACTGTCCGACAAAACCGATCGAGCACCGTTGACCGCGTCGTTGGGTATCGCCCACGTGGTTGTCGAGGTCGGAGACATCGAGTTCGGCATCAGCGAATTGTTGGGCCGCGCCGACGAAGCGATGTACCAGGCGAAGCGACTCGGTGGTGATCGCGTGGCTGTCCACGGGAACGACTCGTCGTCGCACCGAGCCGTCGACGAACTCAACTGACAGCGTCGATCGGTTCCGCACTCGGAACCGATCGACGCTGCGAGTCGGTGTTGCTTGTTCTAGCGAGCCACCTCGGCTGCGATCGCAGACTGCGTTCCGACGTCGAAGACCGGGTTGGTCAGATGCACGTCGAGGGTATTGCCGGGGCCGGCGATGATGGCGTTGAGCACCGAGGTGAATGCGCCACAGTTCTGGAACTGCGGAATCGTGTAGGTGCCCTTCACATGTGAGTCGGTCTGGTTGTTCTGGATCAGATCGATCGCATCGAGCGAACCGGTCAGGTTGGCCGTGGTTTCCGCAGTGACGCAATTGGCACCTGCGGGAATCAGGTCGAGCGAGGCGGACCCTGCCGATCCGGTGTCGATGCCCAGCGGCTTCACCGAGTCGATGCGAATTTTGAAGCTCTGCTCCACATCGAGATCCAATGTGGGTGCCTCAGCGGGTCCGCCTTGGACGAGGGTGCCCGAGACCGGGGTCGCGTCGATGATCGAAATGGTGAACTTGGCGAGCGTGGCGGGGCCGAGTTTCAGGTTCGCCGATGCCTGGGGGAGGGCAAGCGAACCGGTGACGGTTCCGCCGACCAGGTCGACGTCGGTCACCAGGTCGGTGGTCGGGAAGATGACCGGCTGACCGGTTTTGGCGATGATCGTCGTCGTGTCTGCCTGAAAGGTGATGGGAAGCGTGTCGGCAGCGTTGGCCGGCGCAGCCACCATCGTTGCCAGTGCGACGGATGATGCCAGCGCCGCCATGGTGACGACAGACTTGTTGCGGATCTTCACGTGGGTTCCTTATCGCTGATGGGTTGTTTTTCGGACGAGTTCGAGCGTCAGGACAGGGTGAACGCCGGATTCGGCTGGACCGACAGGCTGTTGACGGTGCAGTTACCGGACATCGGCTGGTTGGTCGACGTCAGAGTGTTGGTCATGTTGTCGAACGAACCGGCCAGCGTGGCCGGGCCGCAGTTGTACCCGACCAGCGAAAAGCCCACGTTGGATACTTCGCCGGTAGTGGCGCTGGTGGGAGTGAGGGTCCACGGCAGGTTCTTCAATTGGGGCAGGTTGCACAGACGATTGGAACCGCTGATCTTGGCGTCGGTGATGGATGCCGACGAGCCGTCGGCGCTGGTGGTACCGATGAGATCGATGGAGCAACTCACCGGTACTCCGAACGAGGCCGGGGTGCTCACGACGATTGTTCCGGGTGCTGAGAAGGCGGTGCCGGCAGGCGAGATGGTTGCGGCACCGGCGCTGGCAGCCCCGACCGTCGCACCCGTGATGGCAACGGCGGCGAGTACGGCGGCGAGTGTACGAGAGCGGGTCGGCGGGGTGAGCGTCATCGATCGATCCTCCAAGTCCAGTTAACGACTCCGGAGCCCTCCGAGGGCAGCCGGTGGCACCGGAACTCCGGTAGCCAGGAAGGACGTTAGGACGGCGAAGCGTATGTCGGAATTGTTTCATTTGAATCTTGTGACAAATAACAATACGGGCGGTATGTTTGTTGTATGCCATGGTAACGAAACTGGGCTCGAATCTCGAAAGTCCACTCCATCACGGGTTTTCGTCCCGGTTTGTCGTCGACGACGCGGTCGAGAGGGCACGTCCGCCGAGTGCGTTGCCCGTTATCGGATCGTTATGTGAAGTTACCCAAACGAGATAGTCGCGACGTCCTCCGTGACACCTCCGTCGACCAGTCTCGTGAGGGCGAGCAGAAGCTGCTGGAAACGATGTTTGAAATGTCGATCTACCCCCATCGGACAGGGGGTGATTTTCCGTGTCAAACTGTGGTGTGACGTTCGCGCTGGCCGAAGCAGGATCCGCAGTCGACACGGACACGGGAGAGTTGACGGTGCAGCCGTATTTCGCCCCGGTCTGTCGGCTGGATAATGGCGCTCTCGCAGCGATCGAGGTGCAGCTGCGTGGGCCGGAGGGCGGTCCCCTCGCCTCGGCCGACGCGCTCAAGCGCGCGGCGAGGGCCATGGATGCCAAACGTGAACTCGACGCCCTGGCCTGGAGAGTCGCTCGACGCGAGCAGTCGGTGCGACTGCCGATGCTCGTGTCGATGGATGTCGGCTCGCTCGCCGCTATCGACTCCGCCACCGAAGAGCAACTCCGCCGAGACATCGTGGTCGTCACGGAAGCAGCTCTCGTGGACAGCCCGGCTCGTACTCTCGCGTCGATCGACAAGGCCCGGCGCGACGGCAAAGTTGTCGCCGTCGACGACGTCGGCCGCCGACCACAATCGATGACGCTGCTCCCGCTCATCGAACCGGACGTGATCATCCTCGCGGAAACCATGGTGTCCACACGCCCCGACGTGTCGACCGCGCGCACTGCCCACGCAGTCTCCGCTCAGGTCGAACGAACGGGCGCGGTGGTTGTCGCCAGCGGAGTCGATACAGCGCTGCATCGCAGCCGCGCACTGGGACTCGGCGCGACGTACGGGGTGGGCGAGCTCTACCCGGCCGCGCAATCGACCGAGGAGCTGCCGGCCGATGCCGCCGAGGTGATGCCGCCATTCCCCACGTGGAGCACGCCGGCATCAGCGCTGGAGTCGCCGTACGCCATCGCGGCCGCAGGCAAGATCGCCACGCGAAGCACCAAACGCCTACTGGTTGCGATGAGCACGTCTCTCGAGATGCAGGCTGCATCGGCGGGACCGGAAACGTTGATACTCGGCACTTTTCAGAGGGCCGAGCACTTCACTCCCACCACCCGCGCACGCTGGGTGTCGATGGCCGAGCAGATCTCCTATGCCGGCGTGTACGGCGTAGGTATGGGGTACGTGCAAGAAGGCGGCATCGTGCATGCACCTATCGATCCGGCGGACTCACTCGTCGAGGAGTGGAACGTGGTGGTGCTCGGGCCGCACTTCTGCGGAGTGCTCGCTGCAATCGACCTGCACCGCGGCGAGGCCGACGCAGACCGTGAATTCGACTACGTCATGTCGTACGACCGAGCGACCGTAGTCCGTTGTGCGCGTGCGATTCTCGCGCGTTTCTGACATACCCCCGATGGTGTCGCCGGAAGGGATGTTTCGGGCGGCCATGGCAGGGCATACCGCACAGCAGGTAATGAAGTAGTCCGGACTGCAGCATTGCTCAGGCCCCGTGCGTTGAAAAAACAGCGTACGGGGTCGCCTGAACAATCAGCTTTCGGTCGAGGCCTCGTCCACCAATTCCTGCGCGATATCGCGGAGTTTGCGATTGGTGCCCTGCGATCGGTCCACGAGCAGAGAAAATGCCGCGTCGGCGTCGATGCGATGCGTTGCCATCAACATTCCCTTGGCCTGTTCTATCGGTGCTCGCTGCGACAGTGCCCTCTGGACATCATCCGACAGCCCGAGGTGGGTAACGTGCGCTGCGATCATGCAAGCATTGTTGCGCGCTTGGCTGCGACGCAGGTCAAGCCCGAGAAGACACACCGAATTCGCGTCGAACAGAGCTGCGGCCGTTACTGAGTTCGTAGCTTTTCGTGACCGCTGCGTTATCGAACGACTGCCTTGATCAGGCGGCGGGATTCGACAGAGGGCGCCCGATCAGGAACTCGAGAGTGCGGTACGCATCGGTCCGGCGACCGTTGCTCGCATTGTCGTGGTATGCGGCACCGGCGACGACAACGCCGACCGGAATGCGACCCGACTCGATATCGCGCGCCGTTTGCTCCGCGCAGTTACGCAACACCGGGCAATCGGCGCACAGTCGCCATGCCTTTTCTGCGCGCTTGCGTCCGTGCCGGGGAAGTTGTTGCGAGTCGTAGGCATCCATGTCTTCGATGCACGCACCCTTGAGGCGCCAGACCTGGTCATCTGTCATCGTCATGATCCGTTTCGCGTCGTGCCGATCGTTCCACGTCCTCTGTTCCCCGTCTCGATCAACTCGAAACACCCAAATGCCTTGCGCCGCCGCAGGCCCGCGGGTCAGGCAGGACGGCGAGCGACAAACCGGGATGCAACGGCCGCCGCCGCGATGGTCACCAGAGCTCCGAGCACGATGGCCGGGCCCTCACCGGGAGCCAGAACGCCGCTCTGCGCGCCGAGAGTCACTGCCGAAACCGGAACGCCGAGTTGGGCTGCCGCGAGTATCCCAAGTCCAACGGGCTGGCCGGTCAGACGCATCGCACCGTGCACCGCGATTGCACCCAGTCCCAGCACCATCATGCTGGGGTAGCTGCCGAGGGCGCGGTCGAGGGACGCGCCGAGCCACACGAAATACAGTGTTCCCAGGAACCCTTCGGTGATGGCGAACAGCAGCACGAGGTCGAGGCGCAATTCGAGCGCGAACTTACGCTGGGCGGACACATGATGGACGCGGCGGCGCAGTCCGTTGAGGTCGAAATGACGCAGGACGACGAACATCGCGCCGGCGCGGAAATGCCAGCAGGGGGCCGAACAATCCCACCCCGGCACACAGGGCAAGCGTCTCGAAGGTCATGCGACCGCGATGACGTCAGGCAGAGTTCGGTGTGGGGCGTCGACTCGACGGCATTACCGCGAGGGGTGGTTTCGTGCCTGCATGAAGTCTTTCCAGTCACTGTCCCAGTGCCGCATGCGAACCCGGTCACCGGCCACCGTGGTGAAGTAAACCAGGAATCCGACGAAGACCGCACCGAGAACCCACACGAACATTGCCGTGGAGGCACCGTTGATGACTGCACCGACCGCACTGACGGGCGCAGGCACGAGGTTTCCGTTCGCGTCGCACCAGATGGGAGTGGTCTCCCCGATCTGCACGTCCGAGGGAACCTCGGTCGACTCCGAGCGAATGGACCCGTTCGGAGCACTCCACTGCACTGTCGCGATGCCGGTGGCAAGCGTCGTGCTGTCGCTGCCGGTACCCGTGGACTGCACAGCGTCGATCACTCGGGCGTCGGCCCGAACGTATTCTGCCCGTTGCTGTTGCGAGCGCAGCGACAGGTCGCTGTAGGTCACCGATCCTATCGTCGCAGCGACCGGTATCAGTAACAGAAGGACCGCGACACCGAGGACGAAGGCTGTTCGTTCGATCCTGTCGGGCAGTCGCATCAGCGGATTGGTGGACCAAGGACCTTGGCGCCACCAGCGGTGCGCGAGTTGTGCGTGCATGCCGTCACCTACCCCTCACCGCCGTGTGTTCGGCGTCGATTACGAGTCTCCGACGCCGTGCACCGGAAAGTAAGGGCACAAGGTCCCGATACGTCGACGGCTACCCACCGTTCCGGCTCGACATGGGGCCGGACGACGGCGAGATCAGCTCAGAAAAGCCGCGTCGATGGCGACGTACCCGGCCACGGCGAACACCAGGTAGGCGAACAGGCGTTGCAGCCGTGCGGTATCGACCCGGGTTCCGAAGTGCGCGGCCACGAGGGAGCCGACGACTGCGGTGCCCGCGAACGCAAAGGTGATCGACCAATCGATGGTCGTGCCGCTCAGGTGTGAGAACAGGCCTGCGACAGAGTTGGCAACGATGATGACCAACGAGGTGCCGACCGCGACAGACATCTCTATCCCGAGCATCAGCACCAGCACTGGGATGATGAGGAAGCCGCCCCCAACGCCGAACAGCCCCGTCATGAATCCGACAGCAAGGCCGGCCGGAATCGACCGCGGAGCGCAGTGTCTCCAGTTGATGCCCGATGCCGATGTCTTGCAAGCTGTTCCGATATCTCCTCGCTCGGCGAGCATCCGGGCTCCGGCGGCAACCATCACGGCGGCGAAGCCGAGCAGCAAGATCCTCTCCGGAAGCAACCGGCCGAGTGCGCTGCCGGCGAAGGTCGCTGGAATGCCGGTCGCAGCGAACACTGCCGCCAGCCGCCATTCGACGCGGCGGGCTCGCAGCTTCGGTATCACTCCCACCGCCGACGCCGCACCGACGACGATAAGCGAGACGGGGATCGCTTCCTCCACGCCGAGGCCCAGGGTGAACACCAACACCGGGACCGCAAGAATGGATCCGCCTCCACCGAGTAGGCCGAGGAGAATCCCGATCACTGCGCCGAACCCGAGCGCGAGCCCCAATGTCATCGTTCTCTCCAATCGATGGTGTGATCCTATACCCCCAGGGGTACTTGACATACCCTAGGGGGTATTGCACACTGTGTCTACCGCCCCGTGAAACGCGCTCGGCGACAGCAGGATGGAGGGAACCGTGATCCTCGAGCAGTACTACCTCGAATGTCTTTCCCACGCTTCGTATCTGATCGGTGACGAGACCACTGGACGTGCGATCGTCGTCGATCCGCGTCGCGACATCGCCGAGTATCTCGACGACGCCGCCAAGTACGGACTCACCATCGAAGGGGTCGTCAACACTCACTTCCACGCCGACTTCGTTTCGGGCCATCTCGAACTGGTCGACGCGACCGGTGCCTGGATCGGCTTCGGCGAGGCCGCCGAGACCGACTACCCGATCCGGCGACTGCGCGACGGGGTGCGGTTGTCCCTCGGTGACGTCGAACTCGAAATCCTCTCGACGCCCGGTCACACCTGGGAGTCGATCTCGGTGCTGGTTCGGGAGCGCCCCGATGTGACACCCACCGCCGTCCTGACCGGTGATTCCCTCTTCATCGGCGATGTCGGACGACCCGATCTGGTGAACCTGGGGGACGGATCCACCGCCGACCTCGCCCGAGCGATGTACCGCACAGTGCACAACACGCTGCTGGCGTTGCCGGACGACGTCGTTGTCATGCCCGCTCATGGAGCCGGGTCGTCCTGTGGGAAGAACCTGTCCACCGAGCTGACCTCGACCATCGGTGAACAGCGCGCGAGCAACCCGTCGGTGCAACCGATGACCGAGGATGCCTTCGTCGCGCTCGTGACCGACGGCCAACCGGCGGCACCGTCGTACTTCTCCGCCGACGCAGCCATGAACAAGCAGGTGCACCCACTGCTGTCACCGAGCCGCACGATCCCCGCGCTGACACCACAGGCAGTGAAGGCCGAGCTGGTTTCCGGCACACGAGTGCTCGACGCACGAAGTGTGGACGACTTCGCTGCCGGCCATCTGCGCGGATCGATCAACGTGGGGTTCGACGGTCGCTTCGCCGAAACCGGCGGCATGGTCGCGGAGGTCGGTGGCCGCATCGTGCTCATCGCATATCCGGGCGAAGAGCAGGAGGCAGCACTGCGGTTGGCCCGCATCGGATCCGATAACGTGACCGGATACCTCGGAATCGGCCGTGATGGTGCGTTTCCAGCCGAGCTCGCGACATTGGTCGTGGCAGCACCGCGCACCACGGTCGAGCAGCTCGACGTGATGCTCGCTGCGGACGACGTGACACTCATCGACATTCGCAACCCCGGTGAGCGCGACTTCGGCACGATACCGGGGGCGAACCCGATCCCGCTGGCCCAGTTGCGAACTCGCCTCGATCAGGTGCCGACCGGCAAGCCGATCGTGATGCACTGCGCCGGAGGATGGCGTTCGAGCGTGGCCGCATCCTTGCTCCGAGCACAGGGATTCGAGGACGTCTCGGATTTGCTCGGCGGATACAACGCCTGGGCCGACGCTCACGTTCCGGCCTGACTTTCGACCGACTTTTTACCAGGAGGATTCTCATGTGTTACCCCGTCACCTGCAAGAAATGCCACAAGACCGGCTGGGGCGGTTGCGGCAAACATGTCGACTCGGTTATGCGTACGGTTGCTGCATCCGATCGCTGCACCTGCAGTGAGGATTCGACGCCGCCCATGAAGGAGCGCCGAAGCATGCGGTCGTTGTTCGGTCGCTGAATCGCCCGGCCCAGCAGGGACCTTGTGCCCTAGTTCGCGCATGGCGCCGCGACCAAGCTGAACAGATGATGCCTACGACTCGAGTGCTCACCGTGCAGAATCGCCGATGGCCTTGGCTCGGTGCCGTCTGTGGAGGCGTGTCGATCAATGCGTTCGGTGGTGCGATCGGGTTCGCCTCGGGTGCAATCGATCTGAGTCCCGACCTACAATCCGGGTGGCCCGTGACGCTCACAGCACTCTCGCTGGTGCTGATCGTCGGAATTCCTATGGGGCTTGCTGCCGCGTCTGCCTTCGCGGGCGGCGGACGGTCGGGTCCGATGGCCCACATCTCCGGCGTGCTCCTCGTGGCGTGGATTGTCGTGCAAACGGCCGTCACCGGTGAAACGAGTTGGCTGCATGGATCGTTCGGTGTGCTGGGGCTCGTCATCGCTCTCTGCGGATGGCGGATGACGGTTGCCGCGGGCGAGTCCGCGCATCTGGTATCGGACGACGCATGAGAGTACTGATCTGCACCGCGGGTCGGCATGGAGCGACCGACACCCTGGGCCAGGAAATGGCTCGAGTCTTCGAACACGATGGAGTCGACGTCGATATACGTGTACCGGAATCCGTGATCCGGGTGGACGGCTACGACGCGCTGATCATCGGCAGCGCCGTCTACTCCGATCGCTGGCTTCCGGCTGCGAAGGCTCTGGTCGACAGGGTATCGAGGTCGCCCCATCCGCCCGTGTGGCTGTTTTCCTGTGGGCCGCTGCATTCGAGCGACCGGCCGGTCAACGTCACCTCCGACGCCGCGCACGCAGCAGAGCAGTTGCATTGCGTCGCGCACCGAACGTTTCCCGGGAAGCTGGATCCCGAAGGGCTGTCAGCGGGGGAACGCCAGATCTTCGACAACTCCGGCGCGGTAGCCGGAGACTTTCGTGACTGGGTTGGCGTGTGCGATTGGGCTCGAGAGATCCTTGCCTGTCTCACGGCTGGGACGCCGGGCTCGTGACCTTCATGGAAGTGCCTGCACCGACACGCTGAGCGGACGGGCAGACGTGCTCGTGAATCTCTGCCGCCAACTGTGCCACCGATTCGGTCAAGACGGTATTCGCTTCGATCATGTCCTGCAGCAGTGCAGTATTCGAAAGTGTATGTACGGCAACCTCACTGCTCACCGAGTCCGCGCGTTTGGCCGAGATCAGCAGAATCGCACCCTGCAGTCCTGCGATCATCGACAGGAATAGGTTGAGCAGGATGAAAGGGTACGGATCGAATCCGTCGTTCTGGTTGAACACGGCCCACAGCGCCATCACGCCCAGGAACAGGAAGACGAACGGCCAGGAGCCCATTCCGTTTCGGACGTAATCCGCCGCACGCTCACCGGTGGTCAGTGCATCACCGGTTCGAACGCCCGGATGTCTTCGCCACAGGTTCATCGCTCGCAGGTCTTCGATCGGGAGTGTGCAGCAGTATCCATGCTGCCGAGTGTCGTCCAGGTCATCGACGAGCGCGAGGGGCGAAAGCCCCTGCTTTCCAGACCTTTCGACTCCCGACCCGCCGGTTCGGGATACGTCCCGAACCGGCGGTGACTTCCGGCCCTACATGTCGAACGCCGCAGCGCCGACCATCGACAATGTGCATTGCTCGATCGTCGAGAACGGCATTGGATTCGATAGTTGGAGGTAGTCCACGATGAAAGCTGCTGTTGTCACCGAGTTCGGCGGACCCCTGGTCGTCAAGGACATCCCGATCCCGACACCCGCACCCGAGCAGGTGCTGGTGAAGATGGAGACCTGCGGGGTCTGTCACACCGATATCCATGCTGCGCAGGGGGATTGGCCGGCCAAGCCGACCCTGCCGTTCGTTCCCGGCCACGAAGGCGTCGGAGTGATCGAAGCGGTCGGGGCGCAGGTCTCCAAGGACAGAATCGGTGAGCGGGTCGCCATCGCGTGGCTCGGTTCGGCGTGCGGTGAATGCGATCACTGTGTGTCCGGTTGGGAGACACTGTGCGAGAAGCAGCAGAACAGCGGTTACTCCGTCGACGGGGCGTACGCCGAATACGCTGTGGCCCATGCGAAGTATGTTGTTCGCGTACCCGACAGCGTCTCCTCGTTCGACGCTGCCCCGCTGACCTGTGCCGGCGTGACCACATACAAGGCCGTCAAGGTCGGCGGCGTCACACCGGCGCAGCGCGTGGCCATCTTCGGCGTCGGCGGACTGGGGCACTTGGCCGTGCAGTACGCCAAGATCGCGGGCGGATTCGTCACCGCTGTCGACATCGAGGACGAGAAACTGGAATTAGCGAAAGAACTCGGCGCAGACCACACCGTCAATTCGGCAACGACCGATCCGGTGGCGGCCATCCAGGAGCTCGGCGGTGCCGACGTCGCCATCGTGTTGGCCGTCATCCCCAGCGTCTTCGACCAGGCCTTCCGGTCACTGCGCCGCGGAGGTCGGCTGGTGTGTGTGTCGATGCCTGCGCACGGGGAGTTGTCGCTACCGATCTTCGAGACGGTGGTCGGCGGAATCTCGGTACTCGGCTCGATCGTCGGCACCAGGAAGGATCTGCGCGAGGTGTTCGCACTGCACGAGGCCGGGCGGACGACGGTATCGGCAGTCTCGCGCAAACTCGACGAGGTCAACGACTGCTTCGACGACCTGATGGCCGGACGCGTCACCGCACGGCAGGTGTTCGAGTTCTAGCACGTTCGAGTTCGTGGATCAGATCTCGGGGAGACGGATTCGCCGTGAGACGGGTCAGGCGGACCGCGGCGCGGTTGCGGTCAGTGCTCGGCAGATGGTGCCGGCCCATTCGTCGGTTGCAGCGCGTGACCTGTCGTCCCCGTAGTCGGCGTTGACCATTCGTACCACGGCTCGCTCGAACCCCGACAGCATCGAGCGATCCAGCTTTCCGCCGAACACCTTGTGCTCGATCGCCCATGGGGCGTTGCTCCACTTCGATTTCTTCTCGGACGAGGCACTTTCTCCGATCGGCCCACTGGAGAACAACCACACGGGTCTGGTCTCGAGTTCGGGTTGCTCGCGAGCGACCAGTGATCGGGCATCGCCGAGCCAGCGGCCCAGGTAGACGCCGCTGCCGATGACGACGGCGTCGTACTCGGCGATGCTGTCCACATCGGCGGCGTCACGCACATCGACCGTCGCGGATGGGGCGGTGTCGGCCAGCCGCGCGACCATCGCCGAACCCAGCCACTGCCCGAGTTCACGGGTGGAACCATGACGGCTTGCCGTCGCAATCAGGATGCGCACGACGCACCTTCTTTCGCGGTGTCGAGGCTTGTCAGCAATGAAGCTGTTCGGTGAGTCGATCCACGCACGTCCGGTACTGGCCGAAGTCGATCTCCCCGCGGACATACATCCATCATGTCCTCGGGTGTCGAGTGGTGCGCGCGAACAGAGACGGTGATATCCGATCGGCTCATGCACACAGCGTGATCGGCTCGGCTGGGCCGTCGTAGGGCATTAGGACCTTCGCGGGTGGCCGAACGGCATTTTCCGGTCGGGCGCTGTCACGTTATGGCACGGTTGGTGACAGCGGCGATTCGACCGGGCGACGGTACGACGGTGACCGGGCAGTGCGCTCGCGTCAGCACCGACCGGCTGGTCGAGCCGAGCATCATTTCCGCGTAGCCGCCGCGCCCATGACTACCGATCATCACCAGTTGAGCACCTTGAGCGTGATCGAGCAGTGCCTGCACCGGCTTGTCCTTGACCACCACGGGCCGCACCGACACCGTCGGATGGCGCTGCGTGTGCGGCTCGAGCAGTCGCGCCAAGTGATCTGCAGCGGCGCGTCGATTGTCCGGCCATTCCAGTCCGCGTATTGGGAAACCGATCGACAGATCCGCGTCCGACCAGGCGTGCACTGCAGTCAGCGATGCCGATCGAACATCTGCCTCCTCGAACGCCGACGTCACTGCCGCAGCGCTCGCCTTGGTGCCGTCGACACCCACGACCACCGGATGGATCACGTGGTCGACACTGCTGTCGCCAGACCAGCCACGCACCACCGTGACCGGGCATCGAGCATGAGTGGTCACAGCGAACCCGATCGAGCCCAGTGACCGTTGCTCGGTGCCCCCGAGCCCCCGCGTGGCAATGACCACCATCCGGGCCGTCGCCGACAGTTCGAGCAATGTGGACACCGGAGACTGTTCGGACGAGACCGTATCGATGGTGACCGCCGTCGTCCCGCGACTCGCAGTCGCCCGAGCCTCGTCCAGAATTCTGTCGGTTTCCGATCGGGCCTGGTGCACCACGGCATCGGGAAGGACGCCCAACCCGGTCAAGACCTCGGGCAGCGACATCGCCGACACGACAAGCAGATCGGACAGATGCAATCGTGCGTCGAGAACGGCCCAACGCACCGCGTCCAGAGCCGCAGCCGAACCGTCGACCCCGACGACGGTCGGAAGTGAACCCATCGAGTGACCTCCTCGGTCGTGTGTCGGATCCTTCATCAGACCCCTCGCTCAGCATCGGGCGCGGCAGCACAACAACACCGACACAAAGGACTTCGGTCACCTGTTTCGATGACGAAAGGTCCCGCCGCCCGTACCCGCGACCCGTAGGCTCGGAAACCGAGGCGTCCACTGTGGACGCAGTTGAGAGGTGCCGCCGTGGTCACGGTGTTCTTGGTGGACGATCACGAGATTGTGCGACGCGGTCTGATCGACCTGATCGACTCCGATCCCGACCTCGAGGTCATCGGTGAAGCGGGCAGTTGCGCCCAGGCCCTCGCCCGTATCCCCGCGCTGCGACCGGACGTGGCCGTACTCGACGTTCGATTGCCCGACGGCAACGGAATCGAACTGTGCCGCGAACTTCTCGATCGCCTACCCGATCTCAAGACCATGATGCTCACCTCGTTCACCGAGGATCAGGCCATGCTCGACGCGATACTCGCGGGAGCGAGCGGCTATGTCGTCAAGGACATCACCGGCATGGAACTCACCCGAGCGATCAAGGACGTCGGTTCCGGTCGGTCGCTGCTCGACAATCGTGCAGCAGCAGCACTCATGGACAAACTACGGTCCGGAACAGCGACCCCCGGACCGATCGACCACCTCACCAGCCAGGAACGCACGTTGCTGGATCTACTGGGAGAAGGCCTCACCAACAGGCAGATTGCCGCTCGGATGTTCCTGGCGGAAAAGACGGTGAAGAACTACGTGTCCCGGCTGCTCGCCAAGCTCGGGATGGAGCGGCGCACTCAAGCTGCGGTGTACGCGTCCAAACTTGCGGACACCGCTCAGTCCACCGACAAGCACTCGGGGCCGCGGAATGGATGACAGGCACGGTGACACCGGATCGTCTTTGCCGCAGCTCCGGCTCGGTGAATTGTTGGCCGAGGTGCAAGACAGAATCGGCCGAATCGCCGATGCCAGAGTCCAAGCCGACGGCCTGCTCGACGCCATGCTCGTCATCACCTCCGGCCTCGACCTCGAAGTGACGTTGCGATCGATCGTGGAATCGGCCGCCAAGCTCGTCGACGCTCGGTACGGTGCCCTCGGCGTGCGCGGCGAGGGGCACGGGTTGAGTGCGTTCATCGACTACGGCATGGACGAGGACACCCGAGTGGCCATCGGCCCGCTCCCCACCGGCCGCGGGGTGCTCGGTTTGTTGATCGACCAACCGAAAGTGCTGCGGCTGGAAGATCTGACCTCGCATCCGGAATCGGTGGGGTTCCCGCCCAATCATCCTCCGATGAAAACCTTTCTCGGCGTGCCGATTCGGGTTCGCGACGAGATTTACGGCAATCTCTATCTCACCGAGAAGAAGGGTGGCAAACAGTTCACCGAGGACGACGAGGTCGTCACCAAGGCGTTGGCGTCCGCCGCCGGCATCGCCATCGACAACTCGAGACTGTACGAGGACTCGCGGCTACGTCAGGCATGGATGGAGGCAACGCGGGACATCGGCACCGAGCTTCTATCCGGGACGGACATCGACGAAGTGCTGCAGATGGTGGCACGGAAGTCCTTGCACCTGACCGGGTCCGATGCAGCGTTCATCGCGGTTCCCGAGGACGTAGACCAAGCGTTCGGCGACGTCACGCAACTTGTCGTCACGGTCTGCGAGGGGCTCGCGTCCGATCGCATGATCGGAGCAGTCGTTCCGATCGAGGGCTCGAGCTCGGGTGTGGCCTTTCGGCGTCGAACACCGCTGCGGAAGGATCGACTCGACTACGGGGTCAAGGAACTGGGCTCTGCATTCGGACCCGCGATGATTTCACCTTTCCGCGTGGCAGAGGGCGTCAGTGGAGTCCTGGTGGTTCTCCGCGCCGCGGGGCGGGGACCGTTCGACGAGATCCAACTCGAACTGGTCTCGAACTTCGCCAACCAGGCCGCGCTGGTGATGCAGATCGCAGACGCCAGTCGGCGGATGCATCAACTCGAGGTGCTCTCCGACCGGGACCGTATCGCACGCGACCTGCACGATCACGTGATTCAGCGAATCTTTGCTGCCGGCTTGTCTTTACAGAGCACGTTGCAGCGCACCGAGTCTCCGGACCTACGGCAGCGTCTGTCCAGAACAATCGACGACCTGCAGGACACGGTGCAGGACATCAGGACGACCATTTTCGACCTGCAGAGCACATCGCACTCCGCGACACGGTTGCGTCAACGCATCAACGCGGCGGTACTCGAACTCACCGAGAACGTCGATATCCGCGCCGTCGTACGAATATCCGGACCCCTGTCGGTTATCGACACCAAGCTCGCCGACCACGCCGTTGCCGTTGTGCGTGAGACGGTCAGCAATGTGGTTCATCACGCGCAGGGCGACACGGTGACCGTTACCCTTTCGGTCGGAAACGAGCTCGCAATAGTGGTGTCGGACAATGGGATCGGAATGCCCGAGGACACCACCGACAGTGGACTGTCCAACCTCGGGGCTCGTGCCGTCGAGTGCGGTGGGTCGATGAACATCGGACCGGGCCCCTGCGGCAGCGGCACTGAGGTGACCTGGTCGGTACCGCTGCCCTGACGGGTGACGACCTTGGTCACTTGTTCCGATGACCTCGGACTGCTGTGTCAGGTATGCCTGCGCTCGTAGCGTTCTCGTCGTAGACGCGCACAATCGAGAGGCATCTTATGAACACTTCACCTTCCACCGGACCCGTCGTGGTCGGAATCGACGGATCGACGGCTGCACTCGACGCAGTCCGTTTCGCGGTCCGCGAGGCGCGCGGCCGTGGAACGTCGCTGCGAATGGTGCACGTGATCCAGGCCCATCTTCAGCCCGAAACAGTCTACGGCGCTCCCGATGTGGACGGCGATTACGCCCGCACCGTGTTGGACCAGGCGGCGATCGTGGCCGGGTCGAGCGATCCGACCGTTGTCGTCGAGACCGTTGTTCTGCAGGGACGCCCGGAGACAGTCATGCTGTCCGAAGCGGCATCGGCATGCCTGACCGTCTTGGGTATCACTACCGAGAACTCTCTTGCTGCATGGGTTCTCGGATCCATGGTGCACACGGTCGTCGAATGCTCGAACCATCCCGTGGCCATCGTCCGAACCTTCGACGCCGAGCGTTCCGGAGCAGTCGTCGCCGCATTGGGCGACGCGAAGGTCTCGGCGACAGATGTCGTCGTGGCGCAGGCATTCGAGGAAGCGGCGATGCGCGGTGCCAGTGTGCTCGCGGTACACACCCAGGCGATTTCATCCATTCTGGCCAGCGCCATCAGCGGTCCGGTCGACCGCCTGCACCCCGAATCGGCGATGGACGTCCGACTGGAACCTTTCGGTGCGGACTACCCCTCGGTGCGGGTGGCGTCGGTCTACGCCGAGGCCGACTCGGGATCGGAGTTGATCGCGGTGTCCGACACCGCACAGCTGATGGTGTTGGGCCACGAGCGTGATCGCGTTCCGGGAAGCACGTTGACCACCGTCCTTCGGCATGCAGAATGCCCCGTTCTCGTTGTCCCGCACGCATGAGGACCGTCGGCCCCAAAGCGATCGTCGTCGGTGTCGACGGCTCCGGCTCATCGCTCGATGCAGTCGGTTGGGCGGCACGTGCGGCAGAGCTGCGTGGGCTACCGGTGAAGCTGGTGTCCGCCTACCAAGTCAAGGCTCTGTACACCAGCTTCGTGGCGTTGCCGTCTCACATCGGCTCCGAGGAGCACACAGCCGCAGAATCGATCCTCGCCTGGGCGTCGCTGGTTGCTCGACGTTCGGTGAAGAACCCGGACACGCTCGTCATCACGAGCGAATCGATTGTGGGACCGACGATTCAGACCATGTTGGAGCAGTCCTCCAGTGCCTCGATGATTGTGTTGGGATCGCGCGGTAACGGTGAATACTTTGCCGAACTGCTCGGCTCGGTGAGCACCGCAGTGGCCGTCCAAGCGCACTGCCCTGTGGTCATCGTGCCGGGAAGCGTGGAGTTGCATTCGTCAGCAGGCCCTGTTGTCCTCGGAATCGACGGGTCGCCGCACAACCAGAACGCGGTTCGGTTGGCATTCGACGAAGCCTCGCTCCGGGGAGCAGATTTGGTCGCAGTCCACGTGTCGACGGACGAACTGATCTCGTCGCCCGACGCGTCCGCCGGTGACAGATCCGAGGCGATCGTGTCGAACGGTCGAACCGTATTGGCAGAGAGCCTGTCCGGCTGGAGCGAGCAGTTCCCGGATGTGGCGGTGCAACGAACAGTGTTGCGCGGCAACGTGGCCGAGGGGATCCTCGAGGTGGCGTCACGAGCGCAGGCCGTCGTCGTGGGTTCGAGTGGACGCGGTGGGTTCAGCGGTCTCCTTCTCGGGTCCACCGTTCGGTCGCTGGCCCACCGCGTCGACTGTCCGTTGATCATCGCCCGCGGGTAGCTACCGATCCATCACGACCACCGCCACTGCCGAATTTCGGGGAGATCCTCGAAATGTTCCCGGATGTAAGCGTCGTGCCGGGTCAGTTGGTTCTCGCAGAACTGCCGGAGTTGCTGCGCGCCCTCGGGTGCATTCGACGCTCGGTCGAGAGCTTCGAGGGCCAGGTGGTACCGACTGATCTTGTTGAGCACCACCATGTCGAATGGCGTTGTGGTGGTGCCCTGTTCGATGAAGCCGCGAACATGGAATCGCTGGGCGTCCGGGCGGCCGTGCAGCAACTGATGCACGGCGCGTGGGTAGCCGTGAAACGCGAAGACGACATCGACTGCGTCGGTGAACAGATCGACGAACTGTGTGTCGGAGAATCCGTGCGGATGATCGACGACGGGCAACAGCGCCATCAGATCGATGACGTTGACCACTCGAACCCGTAGCCCGGGCGTCCACGTACGCAGCAGGTCGGCCGCCGCGAGGGTCTCCTCGGTCGGAACGTCGCCGGCGCACGCCAACACTATCTGCGGATCTTCCGCGGCCTCTTCGGTACCGGCCCAATCCCAGCGGGACGCACCGGCTGCTGCATACGCGCGAGCCTCGGTGAGCGTCAGATACTGGGGGTGACTCTGCTTGTCGACCACCAACACGTTGACGTGACCTCGGCTGCGGAAGCAGTGGTCGGCGACGGCCAACAACGTATTGGAGTCCGGCGGAAGCCACACACGCACGACCTCGGGGGCCAACGGGATCACCGCATCGATCAATCCGGGACCCTGGTGGCTGAAACCGTTGTGATCGTTGCGCCAGCATGTGCTGGTGAGCAACACGTTCAGCGACGCGACAGGCGCACGCCAGGGGAGCGCGCTCGCATGCTGCAGCCACTTGGTGTGCTGGATCAACATTGACACACTCACCATCGCGAAAGCCTCGTAGCTCGCGAACAATCCGTGTCGACCCGACAGCAAGTACGCCTCGAGCCAGCCCTCACACAGATGCTCGCTGAGGACCTCCATGACGCGGCCGTCGGGGGCAAGGTCGTCGTCGAACTCGGTGGTCGGCAGCTGCCAGCATCGGTCGGTCGCCTCGAACACGGCCTGAAGTCGGTTGCTGGCTGTCTCGTCGGGGCAGAACAGTCGAAAGTTGCCGCCGCCGTGAGGCTGCGCGTTGTCGAGATAGATGTCGCGCATCATCCCTCCGAGTACGGTGGTCGTCTCGTGCGAGGTGCGCCCCGGGGATTCGACGGTGAGTGCGTACTGCTCCAGATCACGAATGATCAAGGGTTGCAGCAGGAGACCGCCGTTGGCATGCGGGGTGGCCCCGAGCCGTGCCTCTCCGGTGGGAGTGAGCTCGCGGATGGAGTGCATCGGGGCGCCATCCTCGTCGAACAGCGATCGCGGATCGTACGAGAGCAGCCACTCTTCGAGCTGCGCCAGATGCGCCGGGTTCTCACGTACGCCCGACAGCGGTACCTGGTGCGCCCAGTGGGTTCCCTCGATCAGCTTGCCGTCGACCTCGTGTGGCCCGGTCCAACCCTTCGGGGTACGCAGCACGATCGCGGGCCACTCGATGCCGTGGTGTGGTTCACCGGCGCGGGCAGCATGCTGAATTCTCCGTATTTCGTCGTGAGCGTAGGTGAGCGCGAACTCCAACGCCGGGAACACCTCTCGTGGGTCGTCGCCCTCGACGAAGATCGGTGCCCATCCCTGACCACCGAGATAGTCGGCGATCGCCTGGTCGGTGCTGCGCCCGAGCACCGTCGGGCCGGAGATCTTCGCGTCGTTGAGATGCAGAATGGGCAACACCGCGCCGTCACGGATCGGATTGAGGAACGCCGGAATCTTCCAGGAACCCGACAGGGGACCGGTTTCGGCCTCACCGTCGCCGACGACACAGGCGACCACCAGATCGGGGTTGTCGAATGCGGCACCCGCGGCGTGGATCAGGGCATAGCCCAGTTCGCCGCCCTCGTGGATGCTGCCGGGGGTTTGCACGCTCACGTGGCTCGGAATGCCTCCAGGAGTGGAGAATTGGCGGCACAGGCGACGTACGCCGTCGTTGTCGAGTGAGATGTTCGGATAGATCTCGCTGTACGTGCCTTCGAGATAGGTGTTCGCGACCAGTGCCGGCCCGCCGTGGCCGGGGCCAGTCACATAGAGCCAGTCCGAACCGGTTCGGCAGATCAGGCGATTGACCAGGGTGTAGATCATCGACAGGCCCGGACTGGTGCCCCAATGCCCGAGTAGTCGGGGTTTTATGTGTTCCACCGTCAGTGGTTGCCGCAGCAACACGTTGTCCTGCAGATAGATCTGGGCGACCGTCAGGTAGTTCGCAGCAGCCCAGTAGTGCAGATCTGCGTCGAGTTCGTCGGAGCTGTAAGTGGTCTCGGTAGTGGACGCGGTCATCGGTTCGTGGGTACGACGACGACGGGAACATCGACCGAATGCAGCACCGCGCGTGAGGTCGATCCGAGCAGCATAGAGGCGAAGCCGCCCCGGCCACGGCTACCGACCACGATCAGCTGCGCGTTCTCGGCGGCGCGGACCAGTTCGCGAACGGGTCTGTCCTGAACCACCACCCGGCGGATGGTGACGTCGGGGTAGTCCTCCGACCAACCGGCCAGGCTCTCGGCCAGCGATGTCTTCTCGGCGAGTTCCGAATCTGCCCACGGCCCATCCTCGTCGCGCGTCAGAACACTGCCGAGCTCGAGATCACTCCAGGCATGCACGGCAACGAGATCGACGCCTCGCATCGACGCTTCCTGCAGAGCGAACCCGATCGCGGGCTGACTGTTGGACGTACAGTCCACTCCCACGACGACCGGACCGTCGCTGACGATGTTCGACTTGATCACTGCAACAGGGCATGTGGCGTGCGATACGACGGCGGTACTGACCGACCCGATCAGCCCGCCGGTGAACTCGCCGAGGCCCCGTGAACCGACGACGATCAAGGCTGGTGCGATATCGAAGTGCGTCAGATTGCGTGCAGCCGAGCCATGTTCGAGACGAGTGTCGAGAATCAGAGAATTGCCTGCCGCGGTTTTGTGCGCAACGTCGACCGCAGCGGTCAGCACCCGCTTGGCCTCGACGTCCGGATCTGCGAACGCGCCGATCCGCAGGCTGATGGCATCGCCGTAGGTTCCCGGCGCGAACAGTGACGACGTGACCAACTCGAGCGGGGCGTGGCGTCGTACGGCCTCGCGCGCTGCCCAGCGGACCGCGTCCAGTGATGTGGCAGATCCGTCGACTCCGACGACGACTCGGCTCGATGCATTCATGATGTGTTCCCGTCCATTGACTGTCGTGTGCCGATACGCCCCGAGCATGGCTGGATCGGACGCATCGTCGACAGAGGCGGAAGTCCTTCGGTGCGGGGCCGAAGTCCCTGCCCACTACCCCTAGGGGGTATGTCTTGCTATCGTCGGTGACATGGAGTCAGTGATCCGACGCAGTCGCCCGGGCTTTGCCTCGGCGACCGGATTGCTGATCGTGCTGACGGTCCTCGGGGTGTTGCTGATGCATTCGGTGACACCGGTGATGTCACCCGGTAACCACCACACGGCCATGGCGTCGGTATCCCACCACGATGAACCCATCGAGGTGGCTGCAGCGAGGCCCGACTGCCCGTCCGCGCACCAGATGATGCATCCGTGCGCCGGAACGACGGTGTCGTGGCCGACTCTGTCGGTTCCTTCGACGAGTGTCGAGGTGGTCGACTCGTTCTTGTCGGAGGCGGGTATCGGCGGGCGGACCGACGCCATCTCGGAGCGTGCACCGCCGTGGACTCTGTGGGAGTTGGACAGATCGGTGACCTTGCGAGTGTGACAGGGAGCCCGGTGGAAGCACACCCACCGGCGGATCGGCATACCCAGATCCCTGTATTCCGCACTTTTGCAAGGAGATTCACATGCATACAAAACTGGTCGCTTCGCTGGCTGCTGCCACCGTGAGCGCATTCCTCGTCGCCGGCTGCAGTGACGACACTTCCGACATGCCGATGGACGGTCACTCGATGGGCTCGTCCAACTCGGCGTCGGCGTCATCCCAGGCCGACGCGTCCGTGGAGTTCAACGACGCGGACGTGATGTTCGCTCGGATGATGTACCCGCATCATGCGCAGGCGGTCGAGATGGCGGCAATGGTCCAGGGGCGCACCGACAATTCGGACGTCGTGGCGTTGGCGTCGGCGATAGAAGCCGCGCAGCAACCGGAAATGGACCGGATGACGGCGTGGCTCGCCGAATGGGGTCAGCCCGCACCCTCGGCCGACATGGGTGAGATGAGCGGAATGGACCACAGCTCGGGCATGGGCATGATGTCCCAGCAGGACATGGATGCATTGACTGCTCTGTCGGGTGCGGCATTCGACCGCCAGTGGCTGACGATGATGATCGAGCACCACACCGGCGCGATCGAGATGGCGAACGTCGAGATCGTCGACGGCTCCAACCCCGAGGCGCAGGAGATGGCACGCACGATCGTGGCCACACAGCAGCAGGAGATCGACACCATGCAGCAGTTGCTCGGCTGATCTGCATCGACACCGAAGGCCGCACCCTCTCATCGGGGGTGCGGCACTGGCGTCGCGATGGGCCTGCTCGAGTACGCTGGCAACCCGGAGAATCCATCTCTGCAGTCGGTCCGAGGGAGAACGTTCAGATGGCACGTCCACGGGTTTTGATCCTCGGCGGCGGATTCGGCGGGCTTCATGCCGCGCGACGCCTCCGCAACGAGGACGTCGATGTGACCGTGCTCGAGCGCGGTACCTCGCACGTCTTTCAGCCGTTGCTCTACTAGTGCGCCACCGGTCTTGTGTCCGAGGGTTCGATCGCCAGCCCGCTACGACACCTGCTGCGCAAACAGAAGAACGTCTACGTGGCACTGGGGGAAGCGACGTCCGTGACCACAGTCGGTGACGGCGGAGTGGTGACGGCCAGCCGATTCGACGGGTCTACCTTCGAGCTGTCCTACGACTACCTCGTCGTCGCCGTCGGAATGCAGCAGGCCTATCACGGTCACGACGAATACGTGCAGTGGGCACCGGGCATGAAGACCCTCGACGACGCCCTCGCGATCAGACGAAAGCTGATCTCCGCCTTCGAGATGGCCGAGTCTCTCCCCACCGCCGAGGAGCGTCGGCCCTGGCTGACCTTCGCCGTCGCCGGGGGAGGCCCGACGGGCGTCGAGTTGGCCGGTCAGATAAGGGAACTCGCGTCTCGGGCGCTGGCGAAGGAGTTCGACTCGATTCACCCGTCGGAAGCTCGGGTACTCCTCTTTCACGGCGGCGACCGCGTACTCGAATCGTTCCCCGACTCCTTGACGACAAAGGCGCAGCGGACCCTCGACACCGTCGGGGTGGAAACCCATCTCGGGGTCCACGTCACGGACGTCACGGCCACCGACGTCGAAGTGACGGCCAAGGCCGAACCGAAAACGGTCACTCGCTACGACACTCACACAGTGCTGTGGACCGCAGGCGTAGAGGCTGTTCCGTTCGTGAAGCAGCTCGCCGACGCGATGGGCGTGGAGCAGGACCGATCGGGACGCATCGCCGTGGAGCTCGACCTGTCGATCCCGGGACACCGCAACGTCTTCGTCGTCGGAGACATCATGTCGCTGAACAAACTCGCCGGAGTGGCAGAAGTGGCCATGCAGGGCGGTAAGGCTGCGGGTGCGGCGATCGCGGCCGACGTATCCGGTTCTGCACGTTCGGATTTCAAGTATCGAGACCTCGGCACCGCGGCCTACATCGCGCGTGGACACGCACTGGTGCAGGCCGGGCCGCTGAAGATGTCGGGATTCCTGGGCTGGGTATCGTGGGGCGTCATCCACATCGCATTCCTCGCCGGCAACCGCAATCGCATCGGAACGTTGATCAACTGGGCGGCAACCCTGGCCACCGGAACCCGACGCGAACGCGCCATCACCTACGGCGACCCGGCCACGGCGCGTAGGCCGTACAACTGACCGGACCCCATGGTTCAGGATCGGCGCCGTTCGGCGGGATCCCGCGACCGGGCGCCGATCCTGAACAACCAGGTCCGGGTCAGCCGAGGAGGTCGCGAGCGCGAGCATCACGATCGCGTCTCGGATTCGTCCGGTCCATAACGCTCGGGACGTTTGCTCGAGGTAACGTCACCTCATCCTCGGCCGATGTAGAAACTCGACCGGTGTAACTCGACGAAAAGGTGAAACAGCGTGCCACGATCTCGACGACACGGCTTCCGGCGAATCGGTTCGGCTACGGCCGTCGCCCTCGCAGTGGCGATTCTTCCGACCGCGCTGATGACGCCCGTCGCGTCCGCAGACGAGTTGCCTGCGTCGACGACACAGTCGAGCAACGGATCTCGCATCGAGTCGGTGAACACCCTCGACGGCAAGCAGGTTCAGCTCCAGGTCTTCTCCGCGTCGATGAACCGCACCATTCCGGTGACGGTGCAGCGCCCCGCCGACGAGAGCGTGTCGCGCCCGGTGCTGTACCTGCTCAACGGTGCGGGCGGCGGCGAGGATTCGGCTTCGTGGCAGTCGCAGACCGACGCCGAGGCCTTCCTCGCCGACAAGAACGCCTGGATCGTGACCCCGCAGAAGGGCAAGTGGTCCTACTACACCGACTGGCTGCAGGACGATCCGAAGCTCGGCAGCAACAAGTGGAGCACCTTCCTCGGTGAAGAACTGCCCCCGCTGATCGACGCCCAGTTCGACACCAACGGTCGCCAGTCGCTCGCAGCCCTGTCGATGACGGGCACCTCGGTCCTCAACATCGCGATCAAGTACCCCGGCAAGTTCACCGGCGTCGCGGCATACAGCGGTTGCGCACAGACGTCGGACCCGATCGGGCAGCAGTTCGTGAAGCTCGTCGTCGAGACGTACGGCGGCGGCAACGTCGAAAACATGTGGGGACCGCTCGACGGGCCCGTGTGGCGCGAGAACGATCCACTGCTCAACGCCGAGAGGCTCCGCGGCACGCAGATCTACATGAGCACCGGCAGCGGCCTGCCCGGCATTCCGAACGACACCTTTGCCAACCCGCGCCTGAACAACGACCCGGCGACGCTCGCCAACCAGGTCATCGTCGGCGGCGGCATCGAGGTGGCCACCAACTTCTGCACATCGAACCTGGCGAAGCGTCTCGATCAGCTCGGAATTCCGGCCACCGTCGACTTCCGTCCGGTCGGTAACCACTCGTGGGGCTACTGGCAGGACGATCTGCACAAGTCCTGGCCGTTCCTGGCGGGATCGCTCGGCCTCTGACTCTCGTAGCACCGAACAACGGCCCCTTGCACATCACGTGTGAGGGGCCGTTGTTCGTCTCCGGGGTGTGTGGATCGACGCGGCTATCGAACGTATGATCGAACGATGGCACGGCGCGCGCAACCCCGACCGGCGTCCGCCGTGCGCCCCTTCAAGTTGCTCCGACCACCACTGAAGGTGTGGATCGACCTGAACATCCTCTATCCACTGCCGCCGCACCACGCGTCGAAGTTCAACCCCGAAGGATTCGATGTTCGACGCGTCGTGCCGGGCGATCTGGTCGAATGGTCCATCACCGTGGACGGCGACTGGCTGGGCCGAGTCACGTACGAGCTGATGTCACGCGATCGCAGTGAATCCGTCACGCATTGGGTGCCCAGCCGGGCACTGAAGCCGCTCTAGAGACGCACGAAGCCCCGCCTCGAACGACGAGGCGGGGCTTTCGCGTGACTACCTTCAGAAGCTGTGCTTGCGTGCCTTCTTGGCGAGCTTGCGGGTGGTGCGCTTCGACGGAACGAACAGGTGTGCGGCGCTGCGACGACGGTTACGACGACGAATCAGCACGAACGCGACGGCTCCCGCTGCGGCTGCGATGGCAGCGATGACCGGGGTTCCGACCTTCGCGGCCTGGGCCACGTCGTCGCTGTCGATATTGCGGACCGTGTTCTTCACGTCGTCGGCGACGGCGGAGGCCTTGTCGGCTGCCTTGTCGGCAACCTGGGAGGCCTTCTGCTTCACGTCGTCGACATCGACGTTCTGCACCTTGTCCTTGACGGTGTTCTTGACATCCTCGGCCACGTCGGCGGCCTTGTCGGCTGCATCGGAGGCTGCGTGCTTGGCCTCGCTGGCGGCGTCGGCTGCGGTGTCGGCAACATTCTCGGCCGCGTCGGACACGGAGTCCGCAGCCTGGTGGGTGTTGGCCTTGGCCTGATCCGTTGCACCTTCGGCGCGGAGGCTGTCGTCACCGGTGGCCTCGCCGACCTTCTCCTTCGCAGTCCCGGCCAGTTCCTCTGCCTTGTGCTGAGCCTTGTCGATGAAGTCGGCCATCGGTGCGTACCTCTTTCGTGTAGGTAATCTCCGGTCAACCCGGAGCTGGGGGCGTCGCGGACGACGCCGATAGGTATGAGTCGAAATCGACGCTCCGAAACATACGTCCGACGGGGCGTGTTTCGGGTCACTATCGGCGGGCGGGCCCGACGGGTACCTACGTCCTCGAACGGAGCCTCCATGTTCGACGGCGAGAGCGCTCCGAACCCGACTCGTACGCCATCGAGACGGAACGTCGGTCGAAGTCCAAGCCGGAACCGCGCGAGGTGAGCAGGATCAGCGCGACGACTCCCGCTACACCGACCACCACGGAAGTCATCGGAGACCGCTTCCGGGTGTGATGGCGGTGCGTCTCGGCATGTGCGTGTAGTTCATGGCTGCTCCTGTCTACGGGGTGTGGTTAACGCTGCCATTGACATAACCATCCGTCAATGGCACATTGTGTGATGTAGGTCGCGGTCTTCTATTCGACTGGTCGAATCGCGAGGATGCTCGGGGAGGCAGCGAGGCATGACAGTGAGTACAAGTGAATGGCCTGAGGTCGACAGCTCGGTCGAAAATTTCGAGGACGTGCTCATCATCGGTGCCGGCATATCGGGCGTCGGCGCGGCATATCGCCTGCAGCAGATGGCACCGGAGTTGAGCTACGCGATTCTCGAAGGACGCGAGCGGGCGGGCGGCACCTGGGATCTGTTCAGATACCCCGGAATTCGTTCGGACAGCGACATCTTCACGTTCTCGTTTCCGCACACGCCGTGGCAGGGAGACACCCTGCTCGCGCACGGCGAGGACATCCGCAACTACATCGTCGACACCGCCTACGCCAACGGAATCGACGAGCACACACATTTCTCGACCTCGGTCACCGCGGCGAATTGGGATTCGTCGACGGACCTGTGGACCGTCGAGACGTTGTCGGACGGCGTTCCGAAGACCTACCGCAGCCGTTTCGTATTCCTGTGCACCGGTTACTTCGACTACTCGGGCGGGTACACCCCCGATCTTCCCGGGCTGGACGAGTTCACCGGACAGGTAGTGCATCCGCAGCAGTGGCCCGAGGACCTCGACCATTCCGGCAAGCGGGTCGTCGTGATCGGGAGTGGCGCAACCGCAATCACATTGGTGCCGACGCTGGCGGCCGACGCCGCGTCGGTGACGATGCTGCAGCGTTCGCCGACCTATATCGCATCACTACCGATGACCGATCCGTTCACCACGCTCACCCAGCGCGTACTGCCGGACTCCCTGGCGCACAGCGCGTTGCGGTGGCGCAACGCACTGTTGATGGTCGGCTCGTATCAACTGTGCCGACGCGCACCGAAGACGGCCCGCAGGGTGTTCCGGGCGATGACGAAGGCACAGCTGCCGCGTGGATACGACGTGGACAAGCACTTCGACCCCACCTACGCCCCATGGGACCAGCGGTTGTGCGTTGTGCCGGACGGCGATCTGTTCAAGGCCATTCGCTCCGGTCGCGCGACCGTGGTGACCGACCACATCGCCGGCGTGACCGCCGACGGCATCCTGCTGGAATCGGGCGACGAGATCCCCGCCGACATCATCGTCACCGCAACGGGCCTGAAGCTGCAGGCATTCGGCGGTATCGCGCTGTCACTGGACGGACAGCCGTTCGAGGCGCACGACAAGTTCGTCTACAAGGGCCACATGCTCGAAGACGTACCCAACGTGGCCTGGTGCATCGGGTATACGAACGCATCGTGGACGCTCAAAGCCGACATGACGGCTCAGGCAGTGGCAAAACTGCTCGTGTACATGCGCTCTCACGGTTTCACCCATGCGATACCGGACCGGGCAGGCAAGCCCGTGGAATCTCGGCCCGTTGTCGACCTCGCATCGGGATACGTCACCCGCTCGCTCGACGAGCTACCGAAGTCGGGTACCGAGCGTCCCTGGTCGGTGCGTCAGAACTATATTCTCGACAGAATCGATGCGCGATTCGACGATCTGACGGAATCGATGAGGTTCGGGCGGACCGTACCTGTGACGGTGGCCGGTCCTGTATCGGTGGACGCCCGCACCGGGTAGACGAGAAGAGATTGGATCGCAATGACTTTCGAGATCGACGGTTCCGCGCTGGCACACACCATCCGCGGTGAGGGACCGACCCTGGTGCTGATCCACGGCATAGTTCACCGGCAACATGCGTGGGACAGTGTCGTCGAGACACTGGCCCGGCACCGGCGCGTGGTGACGGTGGATCTGCCCGGCCACGGCAATTCACCGGAACTGCCCACCGAAGCATTCGATCTCGGTCCCTGGATCGTGGCCGAACTCGAGCGCTTCCTCGAGCTCGTGGCCGTGGACGGCGAGAAGCCGCATGTGGCCGGTAATTCGCTGGGCGGATATTTCGCCCTCGAACTCGCAGCGCGCGGTTCGGTCGCCTCGGCCACCGCGCTCTCTCCGGCCGGCTTCTTTCGCGGCCACTGGGATCAGACGCGGGCGCTGCTCGTATTCCGTTTGCTGCGGGCCTTGTCGCGAGTCATCAGTCCGGTCGCGCCCACCATCATGCGTTCGGTGATCGGACGCACAATCGCCAACGGCGTGTTCTACGCCAAGCCGTGGCGAGTTCCCGCAGCGACGGCCACGATCGACGCACTCAGCATCACCACCAACCGCGCGATCGACGCAGCCGGAAATGCAGTGCCTCGCTTCAGCGTTCCGGTCGACGAGACCGTTCCCGTCACCGTCGCGTGGGGCCGTCGTGACTTGGTTCTGCCGGTGTATCAGGCACCGCTGGTGCGTCGAACCTTTCCGCAGGCGGAAGTGACGACGTACCCGGGGCTCGGGCACGTCCCGATGTCGGACGATCCCGAGCTGGTGGCGTCGATTCTTCTGAGGGGATCACGAGCGGTATCGCAGTCGGCATGAGCGTGGCGGTCAAGGTCGACGGGCGAAGCGACCGATGGCGAGATCACAGAATCACCCGGCGACGTGAACTGCTCGATCGCACGCTGGCAGCGATTCGTGAGCACGGACACGACGTGGGTATGGATGACATCGCCTCAGCGAACGGTGTCTCGAAAACCGTTCTGTACAAACATTTCGCGGACAAAAAGGGTCTCGCCGACGCTGCGATGGCTCGATACGTCGAGACCGCACTGGTGCCGCGGATCCAGGACGCGATCTCCGAGGACCTGGACGAGTACCAGCTCACCCGCGCCGTGATCCAGGCTTATGTCACGACGGTCGCCACCGATCCCGATATCTATATCTACGTGCACGCCAACAACGCGGTCAGCGGGAATCAAGACATCATCACCGCGGCCGAAGGGCTGATCGCAGACCTGCTGGCTACCGTCATCGCCGACAGATTTCGAGAGCGCGAGTTCTCGACGGCGGGCTCGATGCCCATCGCGTTCGCCATGATCGGAGCGGTCCGATTGGCGTCGCATTGGTGGATCTTCGACCGAACCATGCCGGCCGACGAACTCGTCGACTACCTCACCATGATGGTCTGGGGTGGAATCGCAGGGATTGCGCGCGCTGCGGGATCCGTCGCGACTTTCAACTCGGAGCCACACTCGTTGACGCTCGAGGGCTGAGCGACCTCCTGCGGCATCAGCGGTCGAACACCGCACGAACGGCCGTGGAATCGGGCACGGACTGGCAGGCCAATCGGACGCCGTGCTGCAGCTCGTGCTCGTCGAGCGTCTCGTTGGCGAGCATGGTCACAGTGCCCTCGGTGAGCGTGTAAGCGCAACCGCCGCAGGTTCCTTCGCGGCACACGTAGGGCGGATCGAGGCCCAACTCGAGGAGCCGGTCGAGCAGCTTCGTGTCCGCATTCCAGGCGAACTCGGTCTCCATTCCATCGATCTCGACCTGAGCGTCGACGGAGTGTGCGCCCGGTTCGTCGGAGATCGACGCGCCGACGTCGTGGAACGGATTGGCGTCGAAGGAGGAAAACACCTCGCGATGGGTTCTGTGCGCCGTCGTGCCGGTGCGGGTGAGCCACTCGTCGGCGACGTTCATGTACTGCGCAGGGCCGCAGAGGAATGCCTCGCATTCGGCCGGAACCGTGGTGGTCATCGAGGCCAGTCCGGCAGCGTTGGGTAGCCCCGATTCCGAGGTGTACCAGTGGTGCACGTCGAGACGATCGGGAAAACGAGACTGTAGTTCGGTCAGTCGCTCCCCGAAGATCACCGAGTCCCGGTTCTGGTTGGCATAGACGAGGGTGATCCGATTGTCGTGCCGGAACAGGGCGGTTTCGATGATCGACATGATCGGTGTGATCCCGCTGCCGGCGGCCATGAGGACAAAATCCACGTCCCAGCTCTCGGGTCCGAACATGCCCGACGGCTTCAAGGCCTTCAGTCGCATCCCGCGAACGGCGTTGTTGTGCAACCAGTGTGATGCACGACCGTCCTGGATTCGCTTCACGGTCACGGTGGGAAGCGAGTCACGGGCCGGGGAACTGGAGAAGGAGTAGCAGCGGGCTACCGAACCGCCGTCGGTGCACGGAATCTCGAGGGTCAGGAATTGCCCCGGTTCGTACCGAAAAAGTGCTTCTCCGTGTTCGGGGATCGCAAAGCCGAGGGAGATCGCATCCTCGGTTTCACGGGTCACGTCGGTGATCTCCAACTCGAAGATTCTGTCCTCGGGACCGCTGGCAGACGTATCCGGCTCTGCCGATGATTCGCTCCTGAACATCGTCACGTGTGCTCGCTCCCTTGCGCTTTCGGTACTGGACGTTACTGTTGCACACTTCGCCACTAATTAATAGGCCATTGACAAATGGCGAATAGAGGGTGAAGGTGATGTCGTGACTCCGACCACCGACGACCACTGCTTGCCTCGCGGCGCATTCAGCGCCGGTTCGCGGCGAACTCGTCTGGCTTCCTTGATGACTCGGCTGACTCTGCGCCCGATGACGAACCTGCTGCCGACGTCCCGCGGCGGCATCGAGTTCTCCCGACGCCTCGTCGCTACCTCGATGAACCTCTTCGGTCCCGTCCTCGAAGGCACGAGAGTGGACCTCGTGGCAGAGGGCCCGGTTCGTGGCGAGTGGGTGCGTGCACCCGGCCTGACTCCTGGGTCACGGGTAATTCTCTACATCCACGGCAGCGCGTACGTCATCTGCTCGGCGCGAACGCATCGTGGTCTGACTTCCCGACTGTCCTCCGCGACCGGCCTGCCGGTGTTCACGGTGGACTACCGACTGGCTCCTGAACACCCCTTTCCAGCTGCGGCCGACGACCTCGAGGCCGCGTACCGCTGGCTGCTGAGTCAGGGGTACGACGCAGCGAACATCGTCATCGCCGGGGACTCCGCCGGCGGACACCTGGCCGCCGACCTGATCATCGAGAACGACCGGACCGGCACGCCGCAACCGGGAGCGATGGTGCTGTTCTCGCCGTTGATCGATCTCGACTTCGAGCTCTCGGCGCGGATGGAGCGCACGCGCAAGGACCCGATGATTTCAGCGAAGGCAGCGAGGGGACTCGTGGCGCTGTACACCGACGGCCACGATGCGAATCTCCCGCGTCTGCGGCTCGATCTCGCACTCGTGCGCAACTTTCCACCCAGCCTGATTCAGGTGGGTGGAGCCGAGATGTTGCGAGGCGACGCTCGGCACCTGCACTCCATGATCGAGGCGGGAGGCGGGCGAAGTGAACTCGAGATCTGGCCCGACCAGATGCACGTGTTCCAAGCTCTCCCGAGGTTGATACCGGAGGCCGCGGACGCGCTCGAGCATGCCGCCGAGTTTATCGAACATGTACTCGAAACCACTGTTGTACAACAAGAGTCGAAGGAACAGTTAAGCCGATGAGAAGCAAGACCGGAAAACCCTCGTACGCGTCGAGAGCGGTAGTGACCGGCGCGGGCAGTGGCATCGGCCGCGCGTTCGCACTCGAGCTGGCTCGTCGCGGAGGCGTCGTGATGTGCGCCGACATCTCGTTGCCGCGTGCGCAGGAGACAGTCGCGATGGTGAACGCTCTCGGCGCTACCGGATACGCCGTCGAGTGCGACGTGTCGATACGCGAGAACGTCGAGGAACTGGCGCTGCGTGCCGGCATCGAGTTCGACGGACCGACCACGGTGCTGATCAACAACGCCGGCGTCGGAATCGGTGGAAAGCCCGTCGGCGACATCGGTTTCGAGGACTGGAACTGGGCACTGGGAATCAACCTGTGGGGCGTGATCCACGGCTGCGAGGTGTTCACCCCTGGACTGCGCGCCGCAGGCGAGGGCGGCATCATCAACGTCGCGTCCGCCGCCGGCTTTGCCGCTGCGCCACTGATGGGTCCGTACAACGTGGGTAAGGCCGCAGTGATGAGCCTGTCGGAAACGATGGCAGCGGAATTCTCGGGTTCCGGTGTGCGGGTGTCGGTCCTGTGCCCCACGTTCGTCAAGACCAACGTTGCCGTCGACGGCCGGATCACCGCGAGTTCGTCACGGCTGGCCGAGTTCGCGATGCGCTGGACCGGACGCTCACCGGACAAGATCGCTGCCCGAACCCTCGACGCCTTCGACAAGGGTCGGCTCTACGTCGTGCCCCAGTTCGACGCCAAAGCCGTCTGGCGATTCAAGAGACTGCTGCCCGCCGTGTACGTGCGCTTTCTCGGATTGCTCAATCGCGTGATGCCCGCCGAGCAGCAGCCGGCGAAGAACGAATCCCTCACCTCGACAACCACAGGAGCCTGACATGGCAATGGATTTCGAAGACATGTTGACCAAGATCAAGGACCGTCAGTGGGCATTGGCGGACATCGATTGGGACGGCCCGGGAGCCGAGACCATCAGCCCCGAACTGCACGCCAAACTCAAGCCCTTCATGTCCGATCTGATGTGGATCGAGAACGTGGGTGCTCGCGGCTTCGCGGCGATGGCGCTCAAGGCTCCGAACGAGACGCTTGCCGAGATCTATCGCTACTTTCACGCCGAGGAGCAGAAGCACGCCAACGCCGAACTCGCTCTCATGCGGCGTTGGGGCATGCTCGACGGCGATCGGATGCCCGAGCCCAACATCAACGTCAAGCTCGTGATCGATTGGCTCGACAAGCATTCCGACGGGCTGTCTCTGACCGTGCTGGGCACCGTCATACCGATGCTCGAGGTGGCGCTGGACGGTGCACTGGTGAAGTTCATCATGGACGAGATCGACGATCCGGTGTGTCAGGCAGTGTTCAAGAAGATCAACTCCGACGAATCTCGACATCTTGCAGTGGATTTCGCCGTCATCGAACTGCTCGGGCATTCCCGGATGCGCAAGCTGGTGGTCGAGACCATCGGTGCGTGGATGAACCCGGCCCTCATCGTCGGATTGCTGCGCTACATCCCACTGCTGAACAAGATGCGCGACAACATCGTCGAGATGGGCGTGGACGAGCAGCGTCTGTACACCGCGATGAAGCGATTCCGCAGTGTCGGGGAGCGTAGCCCGGAGGCGCTGCGCGTGCCGATGTATCGATTCGTGCAGTGGCACAGCAGTATCGTCATCAACCGCAAGCACCCGTACCACGTACTTGCGGACGGCCTGGTGAAGCTCACTCGCCGGTACCCGAGCAAGACCCTCAATTCCGAGCCCACCTGGGCGAAGGAACTGACCTACGAGCCCGTCGCATGAGCGAGTTCGACGTACGCGAAGGTGTACTCGACGCGGTGATCGTCGGTGCGGGATTCGCTGGAGTCGGCACCGCTATCCGGCTGCGCAACAGTGGAATCGAGGATTTTGCCATCCTGGAACGTGGAAGCGCGGTCGGTGGAACCTGGCGAGACAACACCTATCCGGGCGCAGCCTGCGACATACCGTCCAGGTTGTACTCGTACAGTTTCGCGCCCAATCCCAACTGGTCGCACACCTACTCCGGTAGCGGCGAGATTCTCGACTACATCCACACGATGGTCGGTGAGTTCGACATCGAATCGCGTATACGTTTCGGACACAACGTCGTCGACATAATCTGGAACGAAGCGTCCGGGCATTGGCACCTGAGCATCGACGGGCGCCCCGATGTTCGGGCGCGTGCGGTGGTGATGGCCTCGGGCCCACTCGCCAATGCCAGCCTGCCGAACATTCGCGGCATCGACACCTACGAGGGGCGCAAGATCCACAGTGCTCGGTGGGATCACGACTACGACTTCAAGGGTAAGAAGATCGCCGTCGTCGGAACCGGGGCGAGCGCGGTGCAGATCGTTCCCGAACTGGTGAAGATCGCCGATACGGTCAAGGTGTTCCAACGTACCCCGGGTTGGACGCTGCCCAGAATCAATCGAAAGGTGCAGGCAGGCACCAAGCGTCGATACGCCCGGTACCCGCAGACACAGACCCTGGCGCGTTCGCTGTGGTTCTGGGGCCACGAGTCCGTTGCCCTCGGTGTCGTATGGAAGACCCCGTTGACGCGCATCGTCGAACTGGCCGGTCGTGCCCATCTGCGTCAGCAGGTTCGCGATCCGTGGCTACGGCGACAGCTGACACCCCGGTTCCGGGCCGGCTGCAAACGACTGTTGATGACCAGCGACTACTACCCGGCACTGCAGAAGCCGAACTGCACGTTGGTGACCTGGCCGATCGCAACGCTCTCGCCCAAGGGTATTCGAACCGTGGAAGGGGTCGAGCATCAGTTCGACGCCATCGTGTTCGCCACCGGATTCGACGTCTCCAACACCGGGACGCCCATACCGATCACCGGCCGTGACAGCCGCGTGCTGGCCGACGAATGGAGCGCAGGGGCCAAGGCGTACAAGAGCATTGCGGTCTCGGGATATCCGAACATGTACTTCACGTTCGGTCCCAATTCCGGACCTGGACACAGCTCTGCTCTGGTGTACATGGAGGCACAGATCGACTACATCGTCGAGGCGATCTCCCTGGTGCTCGAGAAAGATTTGCACAGTGCCGATGTGCGCCAGGACGTCCAGGATGCCTACAACGAGGAGATGCAGCGCAAACTGGCCAAGACGACCTGGAATTCCGGTTGCAGCAGTTGGTATCTCACCGAGGACGGCTTCAACGCCACCATGTTCCCGGGCTTCGCCACCCAGTACGTCAACCAACTCAGAGGTGTCGAACAGAGAGACTTCACCATGGTTCCGCGCCGCGTCGATCTGCCGCGGGAACCGGCACGGGCCGTCGCCCACTCCTGAATCGCTCGCGAGCACACTTCTCGTTGCGGTGACGTTGGGCTCCGGCTCCCCCTTCTGCCGCGTGGTCGACGTATATCCTGTGGGTCGACGCGCGGCGGAGGTAGGGAGCTCGGTGGAATATCGAATCGACGACTTGGCCCGAGAGGCCAAGACGACCACTCGCAACGTGCGGGCGTACCAGGAACGAGGCCTCCTGCCGCCACCCACCCTCCGAGGACGAGTCGGTATCTACGGTGACGATCACCTGACGCGGTTGAAGGTGATCGATTCTCTGCTCCAACGTGGGTTCACCTCGGCGCACATCGCCGACTTCCTCTCGGGCTGGGAGCAGGGCAAGGACCTGGAGGAAATCCTGGGTCTGCAGGAAATCGTGACTCGTAAGTGGTCCTCGGCCGAAACCACCACCATTCCTGTCGACTTGATTGCGGAATTTCTCGGCGAGGACAACAACGACATCGTTGCCCGACTGATCGACGCGCAACTGATCAGAATCGACGGGGACCAGGCCGAGATCCTCGACCCCACTCTCCTCGAGGTGTTCGTCGATCTGAGCCAGTACGGCTTCACTCTCGAACACCTACTCGACCAGCACGAGCGGACCGCCTCGATGATGAATGCCATCGCGGAGTCGATGGTGCGGAGTGTGACCGACCATCTCGCCGCGAAACACGGACCGGGTTGGCTTCCCAAGTCGGGGGAGGTGGCCGAGACGACCGAGATGTTCGAGAAGATGCGCAGTCTGGCGATGAAATCTGCGCAGGCCGAGCTGGCTCGCGCCCTCGACCGCGTTCAGGAACAAGCTCTGAGCGACTATCTGTCGCAGACGCTGTCCAGGCAGAACGAGTGAATGGTTTGCCGACTGCGACAATCGGACATACGTAGCTCTCGACAGCCGAACGGCGGCTGACCGCCTAAGGGGGCACCATGAGGTTCGTAACGTTGATCGTTCTCGTCTGGCTGATCATCGGCGCATTCGCGTCGTACCAGCGCGGAGATTTCGAGAGCGCACCCGACAACTGCGCAGGCGCGGGCACCATTGCCCTGACCGTCGTCGCAGGACCGCTCAACTACTTCGGCGTCAACCCCGAGGTCACAGATTGCAACGTCACGGTTCCGCAGCCGAGTGAGTGATCCGAGTCTCTGACCGCGCGGACGCGGAACACCTTCCCTAACCTGGTGGGGTGTTCCGTGGACGCCTGTCGATGCTTCTCGCCTTCGCGATCCCGGTTGTGTTGGTGTCGTTGGTGGGCGTCGGCGGATACATCGCGTTCACCAAAGCCCGCGTCGATCCACTGACCACTGCCGATGCCATCGTGGTACTCGGCGGCGAGCACGACGGGCGCGAGGCTTACGGCATTTCTCTCGCTCAGCAGGGTCTGGCGAAGACGGTGGTGCTCTCGGATCCGTACGGATCCAGCGACCCCACCATGAAAAAGGCCTGCGCGGCCTCGACCGCCGAGTTCGAGGTGCTGTGCATTCCGCCGATTCCGTCGACCACGCGCGGAGAAGCGATGTTCACCGAGGAGCTCGCCCGCGAGCGCGGGTGGAATCACGTCATCGTCGTCACGTGGCGTTACCACTTACCGCGCGCTCGGTACATCTTCGATCAGTGCTTCGACGGCACCGTCACGATGCGTCCGACGCCACGCGCCTACGACTTCTCCCTCGTCGAATGGGAGTTCACGTACCTCTATCAACTTGCGGGGTTCGTCAAGGCCGGCGTGCAGGGATCGTGCCAGGACTCGGCGGGCGACTGACCCCGGTGGGGCTCACCCGATCTTGTAGTAGAGCGTGACGCCCGACTTCCAGGCCAGAAATCCGAACATCGCCGCAGCGATACCTCCCACGACATTTGCGACGAAAAAGGTTGCCGCACTCCGATACCGCCGCCGTCGGGCGAGTCCGATCGTGACCGATACCAGTGCCGCCATCGGTGCCACCGAGGCCAGGAAGCCGACGCCGACCACAGATCGGAGAGCGTCCGGTGGATCGATCGCGAAGACCGACCCCAGCGCTGCGCATGCCAGAAGATTCAGCGCGGACAACCGACGGCGGGATGTGATCGCGAACGAGAACACGAACTGGAGAAGTGCCGCCAGCGCGCCCCCGATGGCCACGAGAACGATGGTCGTCATCGGCTGCTCGGTCTTGTCACAGCGGCGCCGATGGCCATGGCGATCAATGCGATGACAGGAGTGGCGACGAGGTACACCACCGAGTTCCATGCACCGCGGTGCGTCACCGCCTGCAGCGCATACAGGCTGAACGTGGTGAACCCGCACGCCAGCCCGAACACTCCCGCGCGAGCAACCGGGGCAGGTCGTCCCGACAGATAACCGAGGGCGGCTCCGACGACGAGGCAGCCGAATACATCGACGCCGAACGTGCTCATCAAGAGCCATCGCGGCGTGACGCGCCACGTCCAGACCTCGTACCGCATCGCCGCACCGACCGCACCGCCGGCGGTGACCGCGAGGTACTCACCGATCGAACGACGACGGTCCGCTCCCTGCAGTCCCTCGATCACCGAAGCGAGCCTAATGGGAGTCGAGCCAGTCGGCCGATCGGAAGAAAGTCGGCCGGGGTGTGCCGGGGTAAAGTCGCCGTGTGACTGTGGACGACATGGGCCTCGGGCCCCAGCACTTCGATGTGATCGTGGAGTGGCGTGATCGGGATGTGGTTCTGGCCGTATCCGGCGAACTGGATCTGGCGACTGCTCCGGACCTGTCCGAGTCGGTTGCTCTCGTACTCGAGAAGTCGCCGACGGCAGTGGTGATCGATCTCAGCAACGTGGGATTTCTCGCGTCCGCCGGTATGTCGCTGCTGGCATCCACCCATCAGCAACTCGGCAGCGAGGCCGGGTTCGCGGTGGTCGCAGAGGGTCCGGCCACCGGTCGGCCACTCACGCTGGTCGGTCTGGACGAGGTCTTCGGTATCTATGCAACGGTGGACGAAGCTTTCGTTGCACTTCGTAAGGGTAGATCCTGAACTTTTGGGTAGACGGGACTCATGATGGCGACACTCTCCGGAGGTGACGACTCACGTTCCGACAGTTCGATCTCGACGGCAGGCACGCGAATGAAAGAACTGGTGTTCACCGGCGAGCCTGCTGACGCTGATCGTGCGTCGGCTATTCGTCGTGAGCTCGGTGAGTGGTTGGACAGCGTGGGAGTCGATCCGGATCGGGCTTACGACGTGGTGTTGGCGACATACGAGGCAATCGCGAACAGCGTCGAGCACGCGTACCGCGATCATGCCGACCGTGGAACTCTCGACATCCGCGTGCTGTGGGCCGCGGAGGGTCGGATCGACGTGAAGGTGGTCGACCGCGGCGACTGGGCATCGCACAACTCCGATCCCAATCGTGGACGTGGCGTCCCGCTGATGCGTGCATTGGCCGACAGTGCGGCGGTCACGTCGGATCAGAACGGGACGACGGTCCACATGATCTGGGATGCGGTCGGCACTACCTGATTCCTCCGGCACACTGGTGGCATGGTCGACGTGCAGATCGCTACAGCGGAGAAGAAGAAGATCACTCTCCCCAACCTTCGTGTGCTGTGGCAGTTCGTTCGACCGCACAGTCGCACCCTTGCGGTCGGAATGGCCCTCGGTCTGATCGGAACAGGTGCCGCTCTCGCCACCCCGATGGTCGCGAAGGGTGTGCTCGACGGCCTGGGCACCGATGCCTCGCTGATCGGGCCGATTCTGTTGCTCGTGGGTTTGCTCGTAGTGGGGTCGGTGGTGCTGTATTTCCAGTGGATCGTCCTGGGGGTACTGGCCGAGCGGATAGTCCTCGACGCCCGCAAGTCCATCGTCCGCAAATATTTCGGAGCCACTGTCGGCAGTCTCGGCACGCGGCCGACCGGCGAGCTCGTCACCAGAGTCACCTCCGACACCGTATTGCTGCGTGAGGCGGCGTCGAATGCGTTGGTGGCCATCGTCAACAGTGTCGTGGGCCTGGTGGGCGCACTGATTCTGATGGCGGTTCTCGATCTGGTTCTGCTCGGTGCGATCGCGACGGCCATCATCGCGATCGCGGTCTTGTTCTCGCGTCTGATGCCGCCGATTGCCGTGGCGCAGAGACAGTCCCAAGAAGCGGTGGGACGTTTGGGCGGAATTCTGGACGGCACCTTGCGGGCAATTCGCACCGTCAAGTCGAGCCGGGCCGAGACCCGTGAATCGGAGCGGGTGATCTCCGAGGCACGCACCTCCGCTCAGCACAGTGTGCGGGCGGTGAAGATCTCGGCACTGGCATGGACTTTCGCCGGTGGCGGTGTTCAATTGGCCATCATCGGGATCCTCGGTCTCGGTGGCTATCGAGTCAGCACCGGAGCGCTCGCGGTGTCGAGTCTGATTGCGTTCCTGCTGTATGCATTTCAGGTGATGGGCCCGGTCCAGACCTTGGCCACCAACATCACCGCGTTGCAGGCCGGAATGGCGGCGGCTGCACGTATTCGCCAGATAGACGATCTGGTCACCGAGGTGGGTGTGGAAGGTTCGGCGCGCTCGGTGAGAACCGACTCCGTTGCACCCGCCCTCGAATTTCGTAGCGTCACAGCGCGATACGCGCCCGGTCGAGAACCCGCCGTGCACGGTATCGACCTCGAGGTGCCGGCACGTGGACACACGGCGATCGTCGGACCGTCCGGTGCAGGCAAGACGAGCGTGTTCTCGTTGATCCTGCGTTTCCTGACGCCCGAGAGCGGTGAGATCCGGCTCGGCGGCACCTCGTACGAGCACCTGACCATCGACGAGGTGCGATCCCGACTGTCCTACGTGGAGCAGGAGACGCCGGTGATCCCCGGGTCGATCCGAGACAACCTGCTGTTCAGCCATCCCGAGGCCAGCGAGGCCGACATCTGGACGGCACTCGAGTCGGTGCACCTGGGCTCGACCATCCGTGCGCTGGACGACGGGTTGGACACCGATCTGATCGGCTCGACCGTTTCCGGCGGTCAGCGTCAACGAATTGCGTTGGCGCGCGCCATCGTTCGTCGGCCCGAGATTCTTCTGCTCGACGAGGCCACCGCGCAGGTGGACGGTCGCACCGAGGCGGCCATTCACGAGGTGATTCGGGCCATTGCGTCCGAGGCCGCCGTGGTCACCATCGCGCACCGGCTCTCCACGGTGCTCGACGCCGATACGATCCTGGTGATGGAGGACGGAGTTGTCCGCGCTCGGGGCACTCACGAGGAACTGATGAACTCCGATTCGCTGTACCGAGAATTGGTGGCGGCGTTGCGCATCGGCGATGCCACCGCGCTGCCGAGCCCGAGCTGAGCAGCTAGCGTCCGGAACCGGATTCCGTGGTGGTGGTCTCGTCGTCCGACTCTTCCTCGGACGTGGTGGTCGATCGGTCGGCACCGGTCGTGCGACGCGAGCTCCGCGTCGTCGTCTCGGACCGATCCGGTGTGGTCGTCGTGGGACGAGCGGTGGTGGGCACTGCGACCTGCCACGTGGGGGACGGGGGTACGACGACGATCGTCGAGCTCGGCGACGCCACGACCGAGCTCAGGTTGTCCGACCTCAGTGCGGGTGGACGCACCGTCTGATCCGTGTCGTCGAACGCGCCGCCCAGAGCTCCGATGGTCAAGCCGACGGCGATGGCCACTCCAGCGCTTGCCACTGCTGCCAACGCGATGACCTTGTCGCGCATGCACAGACCCTAACGCCGTGGCCGAACCCGGATGGTCGGCAATGATGCGAGAACGTTACCTCAGGGTGCGGGGCTGTGAGGGATGGACGTTCGTCACGGCGTCAACCGCAGCACGGTGGGCAACGCGTCCGCGATCAGCTCTCCGGCCAGCTCGTACTCCGAGGGCTCGCGGCGGTAAGGATCTCCGATGTCCAGGGTGTCGACACGATGTACCGCTCGCGCATCCGCGAGAGCAGCGATCGTGTGTGCGCCCGACGCGGCGGCCAGGCCGGCTGCTTCGAGGAGAGTGAACGTACGACGCATCTGCCGCGGTGCGAGGGCGAGAACGGCGTCGCGATGAGCGGACGACATCGTCAGCACCAGGTCTGCGTCGGCAGCGATTGCCGGTGTGAGGCGTCGAGCGACGAAACCGTCCGGATCGCCGCCGAGCTGAGTCAGCACCATCGCGGCCGTCGGGTCCATGGCGTGACCGGTCAGACCCTGGGTTCCGGCGCTGCTCGCGGTCAGGTCGAACCCACCTTCGTGGGCGAATGCGGCAGCGAGTCGCTCGGCCGTCGGAGATCGGCAGATGTTCCCGGTGCAGACGAACAGAACGCGCATGCGGCAACTGTAATGGTGTCGTCGACGCGAGATGTCGCGTCCACTGGGGCCCGGTCGCGGGACGCGCTACAGTGTGCCTTTGGGGGGATCGAGACTGGTTCGTGACATCGGATCTCGGCGTGTGTTCACGGGGAAATCGACAAGAGGCGGGTAATGACCGAAGTTCTCGGTGTGTCGGTGGGGGCCAGTGCGGTCCGCATGGCTCGCCCTGACGCGCGCCCGCACAATTCGGGTCGCCTGGATTTTCACCACGACACCGTCGACGCCTACTGGGATCGTGCCGAGGAGTTGGCTGCCGAGTCGATCGGGGTGGTGCTGTCTCAATCGGGCGATAGCGGACCCGTGCAGGCGACCGGAGTCGCATACCGCGATCAGCAGCAATTCGGTGAGATCCAGCAGGCGATGGCGAGTCAGCGCCTCTACAACTACCGGTTGGTGCCCGAGGCGCGTGCGGCGTTGCAGTACCTCGAGGCATCGGGCGAACTGGGCCATTTCGGCACGATCGGGCTCTACGACCTCGGCAGCTCCGGGTTGACCATCAGCGTCATCGACCGCGGCACCGGCCAGGTATTGCTCGCCGAGCGCACCATCGACATCAGCGGTGACGACTTCGATCGGCTCATCTCGGACAACCAGCTCGCCAAGCAAGGCGTCGACATTGCCGACAACCAGGAGCTGAGCCAGTTCACCGCGCGTTGCCGGGTGGCCAAGGAGCAGCTGTCGACCAGTGGTGCAGTGTGCTTGCCGGGCGAGGGCGGCGTCATTCTGATCTCCCGCGAGGCGTTCGAGTCGCTGGTGACCGTTCCGATCGAGTACTCGGCCCGGTTGGTACGTGACGTCATCGGGCGATCACCCAAACACGTCGACGCTCTTGTCCTCATCGGAGGCGGAGCTCGTATTCCGCTGGTGGAGTCGATTCTCGGTGCGTGGATCGGCCTTCCGATCATCACCCCGGCCGATCCGGAATCAGTCGCTGCCCGTGGTGCGGCACTGTTGGCGACTCCGGTTGCAGACACGTCGCGTCCGCCCACTCCGCCCCCGGCCCTGCGGCAGTCGTCGTCCGAGCCCGCATCGTTGTCCGGAGCTCCCGATTGGTTGAGCCCGGACCCCGCGTCCGACAAACCGATCGACTCCAAGCGCAAGGTCCGCGGCGCGGTACTCGTCGCGGGTGGTCTCGTTGCCGTCGCCGCCCTGGGGTTGTCTCTCGGGTACGGCGGTGGTTCCACGCAGCCGACCAGCGCACCGGCGGAAACGACGGCTCCGATCACGGCGGTGCCCACCACACCGAGAACGACGATTCCGCGTACCAGTGCGCCACCCACTACGACCACGACCGTGCCGCCCACCACGGAGGCTGCGCAGGCTCCGGCCCGCACGTACTCCGAGCCGGATTACGTTCCCCCCGCGGCGCCGGCACCCGCGCCGCCGCTGATCCCGGGCCTCCCGCAGATTCAGCTGCCGCAGATCCAGTTGCCGCCGCCACCGGTCTTCCAGCTGCCGCGTTTCTAGCCCGCGCTCGTCAGGCTCAGGGCAGCTGCAACTCCGCGAGAACCGCCAGGTGATCGCTCTCCGGGATCGTGAGCGGCTGAACCGACAGAGCACGAACGTTCTCACTCGTCACCACATGGTCCAGGCGTGCCAGCGGTCGCTCCGACGGGAACGTGCGGAACAGGCCCGCGCCCGCTGCGTCGGCCGCGTCGGAGAACGGAGACGACGCCAACGTCCGGAACTGCCGGTGATCGTTGGTGGCGTTGAAGTCTCCGGCGACGATTGCGGTGTCCTGGTAGGTCTCCATGATCGACCGCATCCTGGCCAGATCGGCATTCCATTCGGTGGTGTGCCGGGGTGTTGCCGGCGACATCGCGTGGAACGAGACGAGAGTCAGATCCTGCCCGTCGACGGTGGTTCGTGCCTGTACCGGCACGAAGCCGAAATTGTCGAGACGGGTGCCCTCGGTCAGTGGGGTGCGGCTCCACAGGCCGGTGCCGTCGGCCACGGGCAGCGCAGCGGTGAAGGAGAACGGGAGTAGTTCGTCGATACCCGCCGCCCGCAGATCGGTCACTTCCTCGGGCGTCAGTTCCTGGACGGCGAGGATGTCGACGTCGTTGGCACGTACGGCGTCGACTATGGCTGCAGCGTCGGCGTCCCCGTGCGCAACGTTGACGGTCAGAAGGGATAGCTCGGGGCCGGAGTTGTCCGGCCCGTCGGCCAGAAACATCGGCACCTGCACGCCGACGACAGCGATCGTGAGCACCACGGCGACGGCCGACCCGAGCCGGGCGCGGGCAGCGGCGAAGAGGATCACGGCGGCGAGTGAGGCGGCGGCGAGATACGGTGCCCCGACAACCAACGCGACAAACGTGATCTCCGTCACTCCCACTTGCCGGACGACGAACATTCCCAGGGTCACGGCGACCAGAATCCAGCCGACGACCTGCGCTGCGGTGCGAACGAAACGGCGCATCGCCGCGGTACCTCCTGTTGCGTGCCCGAGTTGGGCATGGATGTGTCGTGCGTTGTCTACACTCGGCATGTGCCCAGCTCAGAGCCGATATGCAAGTGTCATCACGAACAAGCTGCGCACCGGCATTACCGGCGTGGAACCAACTGTTCGCTGTGCGACTGCCCGCGTTTTCGGGGTCCGATACCGCTTCTGTCGAGATGGTGGCCCAGAAAGTAATTCGCCGAGCGAAAACAATCCTACCGTCCGATCCTGTGCGAATAATAAATCCAGTCGATAGGATTAGGGGCCTGGATACAGGCAATACGGACAAATGCGGCTCGGGGACCGTCCGACATTCGATCCGGTAGGAGAGGCGTCATGTCGAACGATGCAGTGCTGGACAGGCTCGGAACGGGACTGAGGGTCCTCGAGGTAGACCCCATCACGTACCGACCGCACCCGATTCACAACCACGACCGCATCTGGACCGAAACCAACTGTTACGTCGATCTCTGGATCGAGGTACTGCATTCGCTCGGTGCGGACCCCACTCCAGCACTGGCATTCGTACTCAGTGCCGGGTGCGACGGCAGGCAGTGGGACTTCGTGAAGATCATGCCCGAGGACCTGCGCACCTTGTACGGAATCGACGTGGCCGAGATGAACGTGTGGCGGCCCGTGCTCGAGCATGTAGTCGAGGGTCTGGACGACGGCATCCACGTCACCGTGGAAGTCGACGGTTTCTGGCTGCCCGACACCGCGGGCACCAGCTACCGAAACCAGCACACCAAGACCACCATCGTGCCGAACCTCGTCAACCGCGAGGACAAGGTGATGGGGTACTTCCACAATCGCGGGTACTTCGATCTCACCGGGGCCGACTTCGACGGGATATTCAACCTCGCTCCCGAACCGCATGCCGAGGTGCTGTTGCCCTACGTCGAGCAGATCCGGGTGAACTCTGCGGTGCTCGCTGCCGGATTCGGTGATCGAGACCTCGACGTCGCTCGCGCGCACTTGGCACGCCGCGCGCCGGGCAACCCGGTGGATGCGCTTGCCAGGCGCATCGTGGCCGACATTCCGCTCGTCCAAACCGCCGGGCCCGACGCATTCCACCTGTGGTCGTTCGGACTGCTCCGGCAATTCGGAGCCACCGCGGAGCTCGCAGCGAACTACGTGGAATACCTCGACGGCCGTGGCGCGCCGGGTGCTGCCGCCGCAGCACCGCACTTCCGTGATGCCGCCTCCGGTGCCAAAGCCGTGCAGTTCCGCATGGCTCGCGCTGCACGTGGCCGTGACGTTGTGCTCGACGAACCGCTGACCGAGATGAGCAGGAACTGGGCGGTCGCCATGGACCTCGTTGCAGGTGCCGTGGGCACGTGATCGATCTGCTCGACGGCGTCCGGTGGCGGCTGGCCCGAACCGACGCCGGCACCGTTCTCGACCCCGTGGACCTACCCGCCGATCTCGACTGGATCGACGCGGAGGTGCCCGGCACGGTGGCGTCGGCCCTCGGTGCGTCGCTCCCTGCAGTGAACCCGGACGATCACGACTGGTGGTTCGTCGCGGACGTCTCCGCCGCCGACCACGGCCGGGTGCGAGTGACGTTCGACGGCATAGCAACTCGGGCCCAGATCTGGATCGACGGCAGTCACCGCCGAACGGTCACGTCGATGTTCGTACCCGAGATCATCGATCTGACCGAATGCGGGCCCACAGTCCGTATTGCCGTACACGTCGAATCGCTTGCTATGCAGCTGAAATCACGCCGGCCCCGCGGGCGATGGCGATCGTCGTTGATTGCCGCGCAGGGGCTTCGGCACGAGCGCACGACGATGCTCGGCCGGGCACCCGTGTACGGGCCCCTTCCGATTGCCGTCGGACCGTGGCGTCCGGTGTCGATGACGCCGATTCCCGATGTTCGTCGCCTCGAATCGACGACGGCCGTGTCCGGCACCGACGGCATCGTGGTGCTGCGCGCCGAACTGGGATCCCCCGCTGTGGCTCGAATTCTCATCGACGACAACGCCTTCGAGCTCGGCACGGTCGAGCATATCGATTCGACTCTGACTTTGCCGGACGTCGAACTCTGGTGGCCGCACACGCACGGTCGACCGCGAACGTACCGGGTGGCGCTCGAGATCGACGGCACCGTACATCACACGGGGGTTGTCGGCTTTCGTACCGTGGAACTGGACCGCTCCGACGGCGGCGCGCAACTCGTGGTCAACGGAGAGGACGTGTTCTGCCGAGGTGGAACGTGGACGCCGCTGGATCCGGTGCGGTTGTGGTCCTCGGAGGCAGACCTGCGTGCCGCGCTCGAACAGCTCCACTCCGCGGGTCTGAACATGGTGCGGGTGGTCGGCACCCTCGTGTACGAGCAACCCGAATTCTGGTCACTGTGTGCGGAACTGGGCATCATGGTGTGGCAGGACCTGATGTTCGGCACCGTCGACCCGCCCACCGACGAGACCTTCACGGCGTCGGTCGCCCGCGAGCTCGACGCGTTTGCCGATACCGTGTCGGCCAACCCGGCACTGATGGTCGTCAGCGGCGGAAGCGAGACGCAGCAGCAACCGACGATGCTGGGGCTTTCCGCCGCAGATCAGCGAATGGAGATGTTGGACAGCGTTGTTCCCGACTTTCTGGCCGATCGTCTGCCCGACGTGGCGTATGTGACGTCGAGTCCGTCCAGTGTGCATGGCGAGCTGCACACGCACGTGGGTGACGGTATCGCTCACTACTTCGGTGTCGGCGGGTATCTCCGTCCGCTGTCCGATATCCGCACTGCCGGTGTACGTTTCGCGGCAGAATGTCTTGCATTTGCCGTGCCCCCGGAACGGGCGTCGGTGGAGCGGTTCTTCGGGTCCTCAGCTGTGGCAGGTCACCACCCGGAATGGAAAGCTGCCGTCCCTCGCGATCGCGGCTCGTCCTGGGATTTCGAGGATGTGCGCGATCACTACGTACGCAGCATCTTCGGCGTCGACCCGCATCTTGTCCGCCGGGACGACGCCGAGTTGTATCTCGATTACGGCCGAGCCGCGACCGTCGAAGCGTTCACGGAGGCATTCGGCCACTGGCGTCGGGCATCCTCGGGGTGCGCCGGTGCCCTCGTGCTCACGTTGCGCGATACCGTTCCCGGTGCCGGCTGGGGCATGGTCGATACCGCCGGGGTGCCGAAAGCGCCCTTCTACGCCTTGGCGCGAGCAAGCGCGCCGATGGCACTACTGCTGTCCGACAACGGACTCGACGGCTACTCGGTGGAATTGGTCAACGACGGTCCGGCGTGCACGGGCACAATGCGAGTGGTGCTGCACGCCGCTGGGGGCAGTCACGAATTCGAGCAGCCGGTGAAGGTGGACACGAACTCCTCGGTCGCGCTGACGGTGGACTCCATCGTCGGCACGTTCACCGATGTCAATCATGCTTACCGCTTCGGCCGTCGAACCTACTCCGCCGTCACCGCCGCATTCCTGGACAGCAGCGGGGTCGAGTTGACGCGCACCACCGTCCTCGTCGGCCCGCAGGCCCGTCAGAACACTGTTGGGTTGTCTGCCGAGGTGACCGAGACGCAGACTAATAAATGGGAATTGACGATTCGATCCGAGTGGGCGGCGCAGTACGTCTGTGTCGACATCGACAACTTCCAGGTATCCGACTCGTGGTTCCATCTGGCACCGAACGAACCCCGGACGGTGACTCTTGTCGGTGATGGCGCGCCCCGCGGACACATCCGGGCGCTGAATTCCGTGGAGCGGGCTACGGTTGCGCCCAAGGTCGTGCACGGTAATTCGTAGTGGGCTACGAATTACCGTGCACGTGCCGCTAGCGGCTCGTGCTGAGTTTTCCTCTGGCATAGCCGATTCCGGCCGCGCCGACACTTGCCACCACGGCCATCGCACCCCAGGCGCGCATCGGATTGCCGCGGGCAGCGGCACTGGTTTCGCGGCCGACTGCGCGAGGCAGGATCTTGGCGGTGTAGGCTCGCTCCGAGGACAGTGCGTCCTCGGCCCCGATCAAGCGGGCGATCGCTGCCTTCGAGACGCCCTCGGCGTAACTACGAGTGATGAGGTAGCGCGGCCGAGTGCGGTCTGCGCTGACCGTGTGATCGACGACGATCGAGGGATCGAACACGATCTGTGCATCGGGATGCGTCTGACGGAGGCGGATGCACAGTTCGGTTTCTTCGCAGCCGAGCGGAACGCGACCGATTCGGCCGATGCCGGAGACGAACCCTCCGAGTGCGACGACGGGCTCGCGGCGGAACGACATGTTCGCGCCCATGAGATTGCGGACCTGAGCGGTTTCCGTTGGCTGCCCGCGGTAGGTGCACCCGACGACCCAATCGAGTTCGCCGGGTTCACCCACTACCTCGGCCGGTAAGAAGGCCGGACGTTTGTCCGGCCATACCGGGTATGCAGAGCCCCCAACGGCGTACACGGCATCGTCCGAGTAATGGGACAGAATGGCTCCCAGCCATCCTGTGGTGCGCGGTGACGCGTCGTCGTCGAGGAAGACGACGATGTCACCGGTGGCAAGATCCAACGAGGTGTTGCGCGCACCGGACAAGCCGCGCGGGTGGTTGTTCTCCACCACGTTCACGGTGTCGTGCAGCGGCAAGAACTCTTCGCGTGCGCGCTCGGCCAGCTGTGCGTTGTGGTCGATCACGACGATCAATTCGTCGGCCGGCACCACCTGATCGAGGACGGCGCGGACGGCGGTCCGAAGCTCGGACCACCGAGCCAACGTGTAAGCGCAGATGACGACCGAGGAAGTCGGCAGGCTCACGCCGTCCTCTCGCGAAGTTCGAGAACCTCGTTGTACGACTCCAGGGCCTCGAACTCGAGGTCCATGTCGGTACGAGCGTCGATCGACTCACGCAACGGGCGAACGATGGACTTGCGCTTGATGTGGCGAGCTCGCACGCGCTCGGTCATGAGCGTGCGCAGTACGCGGAAGCCGTCGGAGAAGGTCCGCAGGTTGCTCTGACCGTAGATCCGGGCGAGCTCGACGCTCGGCACCTCTTCGATACGAACGGACGCTTCGGCGAAGCGGCAGTTGATGATGGTCTCGATCTCGAAGCCGTCGCCCCAGAGCATCATCCCCTCGGATCCGGGCTGATCGACGACGGGCAGATCCAGCACCGGCACCAGGTCGCGCCAGAAGGCGTTGTAGCCGTAGCAGAGATCGGAGAAGCGGGTTCCGAAGAGCGTGTTCGCCACCAGGTGCAGACCGCCGTTGCCGGCGCGACGCAGCGGTGTGATGTCGTGGCTGCCGCCACCCTCGCAGAATCGGCTGCCCTTGGCGAAGTCGGCACCGGCGATCAGGGCCTCGACGAAGCGCGGGATCTCGGCAGCATCGGCCGAACCGTCGGCGTCGAACATCACGATGATGTCGCCGGTGGCGGCCTCGAAGCCACAGGCGAGCGCGTTGCCCTTGCCCTTGCGGGTCTGCTTGATGATGCGGATGTCGCCGCGAATCTCGCGAGCGGCGTCGATGGTGCCGTCCACCGAACCACCGTCGACGAGTACGAGTTCGTAATCGTGGGAGAGCAGGGGGAGGACATGGCGAAGGTTCGCGGCCTCGTTGAGCGTCGGGATGACGACACTGACGCGGGGATTCTGACGATTCAACATATCCATTCCACATGGGTCGAGTGCGATGGGCAGATGTCTCCGAACTCCGTGAAACGACCCCCGCCGCATCCACAGACAGTGTCTTGACGCCGTTTGTGAAGCGTAAGAACCTGTTTCCATTGACTGAAACCAAGCTTAAAAGAAGCTACGAGATTGTCAAGCTATAAACAAACCAACTGGGAGATTGTTTGGAGACGCTCGTCATAGTTTGTGGTCCGGCTACCTGGATCGGTACTGGTAGACGATCGTGTCGGCGTCCTGGTACCTGACCGACCATGCCGAGTTGGTCCGCAGCCACTGCCGGAAACGGTTCACCGCGTCGTCGGGAACGAACCCGTAGTAGTGCATCGCTTCGAGCGACTGGCGAGTCAACACCATGTATGTAGGCGTAGGGCTGACCGAGGCGTTGTAGTCGATCTGGCCGAGCTTTTCCGGCGTCGGGAACCCCTGCATGTACTCGGGGCCGAGAGCGTACAGAGGAACATCCCAGTAGTCGTTGGCCTCGGTCAGACGGCCGTAATCCGATGTCGAGCGAGCCGGGTACCCCGAGGAGTAGAGCATCGTGACGGCGGTTCCGGAGGGCGACTCCGCGGCCACCGCTCGGGCATCGTCGATCTGGTCACGATGCTCGAGCACGATCGGCCACAGTCCGAAGTACGCCTGCAGCCCGAGAACCGCCGAACCGACCGCGCCGGCCGTGGCGACTGCGACCGCGGTACGTGCGGTGAGCCTGCGGGCGCGCGACGGCCGGTCCTGCGACGGCTGACGGTCGAACAGGGCAAGGAACAGCGGCGTGATCAACAGAACGCACCCCGGGATCGCGTAGAGGTACACCCGGAAGATCGCTTCACCGCCGTAGCTCTGCCCGGCGAGCAGCATGATCGAACCGAATGCCATCACCATCGGGGCCCAGAATGTCTTCTTGGTACGCCAGGCATAGATCGCCGAGACGAACGCCAGGCCGAACACCCCGCCGGACAGCGCCCGGCAGACCAGGGACGTGATCTGTTTGCCCAGCACGCCCTCTTCCTGGACATTGCTCGCCGCGTTCTGAACCGGGTCGAACCCCTGGAAGAGTCCGTACGGTGCCACGATCGGCAATCGTGGATACAGATATCCCAGCAGGATGACGCCGAGCGGAATCATCAGCCACCACGGCTTGGCTCGTCGGGTCACCAGCAGCACACCGGTGACGGCCATCAACCAGTACGGAGTCAACTGATGCGTCGGCACCAGCGCGGCGAACGGAACTATCGACAGGAACGCCGCGGATCTCGTCAGCGGCGAGGACATCAGCAGAGCCAGGAAGCCCACGGCGAGTAGTAGTGCCCAGGCCTGCGGGGAGTAGTAGTCCTGGCCCACCCAGTTGATGACCTCGGCGAGCATCACGGCGGTGACGGCGGCCCGCTTGGTGAACTTCATGACTCGGGCCAGACCGTAGATGCATGCGGCGAGCACCACGTGGATCATCGGCGCGAACACGTGCGCCAGCGAGAGGGTGTCGTACCCGGTGACGTGCTGGAACCACGCCGAGACGAGGAAGAAGCTGGGCCACTCGCTGTAGATGTCCACCCCGCTCGGGGCCAGCCGGTTCAGGTCGAGGACGAATTCGGTCACCGCTACGTGCTTGTACGTCCAGTCGTAGATCGGCGCGGACGTGATCAGCGTGACGGTGAACCGCTGCACCGCGATGGCCAGTCCGATCGCGACCATCATGGTGCGCAGCTGATTCCGCCGTAGGGCGATCAGGAACGCCGCGATGATCAGGACCATGCACAGCACGAGCCCCGGGCCGGTGCCTGCGGTCAGCAACCCGAACTGCGAGTACGTCGCTCGTTCGAGGCCGGGCAGCATCGGCAGCCACAGAAAGAAAGCCAGTGCGAGAATCAAGCCGGCAACGTTGCGGCGCAGCGTGTCTCGGTCGGTCAGGACGAACTTGGTCGACGCAACGGCCGCAGCGCGTGACGACGGTGAAACGACCGCCCGTGTGCGCGCGATCCATTCGGGCAGATCGGGACGACCGTGCTTGCGGTACCACAGCACCGACGAGCCGATCAGGGCCAGACACAGCCACAGCGTCCACATCCGGGGCGACCAGCGGTATCCCCACATTGCCACCGACACCATCAGTGTCACCACCGAGATGCTCAGAATCGGCAACGCAGCCGGGACCGCGGTACGGGGGATGCGCACCCACGACAGAATCGCCGCACCCGGCCCGAAGAACAACAGGACCGTGAGAAGTACGACGCGAACGAGGGTGGGCAGCGCGATCATCGAGGCCAGACCGGACCCTGCTGCGAGAACAGCGATGTCGGCGTAGCGCAGTCGACTGCCCGCGCGCCGCCGAGTGCCGGCAGCGGAGTCGGTCGAGCCGACCGGCCATTCGAGGGTCCAGTCGGACGGGACGAACAGCTTGTGCCGCAGGTCCGTGAGGGACCGGAGGCTGGAATCAGTCGAGGACCGGTTCACGGCTCACCCCCGCCAACGGAGTGCGCTCGCGACCTTCGCGCCTGCTGCGCCGAATGGCCGCCGGGCCCTTGGCGATGGACAGCAATTCCATTCGGCCGATGCCATCGGGCAGGTCGGCGGCAAGATCGTCCGGAGGCGACGCGACCTTGCTCATCTTGGCCGACAACCGAATTGCGCTGCCGAGCCGGCGGATCGCCACCGTGGCCGCGAGCGTTGCGGATCTGCGGTTCGTGGCGACGGTGTACAGCCAGGCACCGAGGCCGAGGCCGTAACCGCGGGCCTGCACGGCCAATGCCTCGGAATCGGCGCGGTGCCGGTGCCACACGATGGCCGCGGGCTCGTACACCAGCTTGTCGCCCGCCATCAGTACTCGAAAGAACATGTCGAGGTCCTCACCGCCGTTGGTCGGGGAGCCGACTCCCAACGCCTCGTCGAAGCCTCCCAGATCGAACATCCGACTGCGGTCCACGGCGAAATTGGCCCCGGTTCCGTACATCCCGACCTGGAACGGGAACAGCGGAACATCGGCCGGGGGGTTCTTCAGGTCGTAGACCCGAGGCGTCACCGAACTCGCCCACCCGACGCGGCGATCGAAGTACGCCTGCGCCTGGGTTCTGATCTCCCCGCTCGGCACGATCCCGGACACGCACGTCACTCGATCGGCTCGTGCGAAACCGCGCGCGATGCTCTGCAACCACTTCGCATCCACCGCGACATCGTCGTCGGTGAACGCGACGATGGTGTTCCGCGCCGCGCGCAGACCCGTGTTCCTCGCCCTCGACAGCCCTGCCGTCGGCTCGGACACGACGCGAATGCGCTTGTCGCTCAGGCCTCCGACGTACTGCTGCGTCGCGTCGGTCGGAGAGGCGTTGTCGACGACGACGACCTCGAAATCCGGGTAGTCCAGAGCGGCCACCGATGCGAGCGCTCCCTTCAGGTGGTCGACCCGATCCCGGGTGCAGATCACCACCGTGATCGGGGGCAGTGACCGACCGGGTTCCGGCAGAGCCTCGGGCATCGGAACCTGCGCGAGAGACATCGCCGCCGTCCGGACGGCCGCCGCAGGCACTGCGCCGTCGAGAACGTCCAATTCGACGAAACCGAGCGGGTCGAGTCCGCGTCGGATCAACAACCGGGCACGCCGATAGCCCTCGGAATCGTCGAGTACGAGGGACGTCGGAAGTTCCTGCTCGAGATCGATGTCACCGATCCACACGGCACCGTCCCATTCGGGAGACTGGAGTCTGGGGAGCGCGGGAGGTAACACGGGAGAGATCCTTTCGGGTGACACATTTCGGGGCAGGTACTGCAGTTCTCAATCGGTGCGATACCGCACCCAGTCGACGGACATGGTCGCCGGGAACGGCGTCGAATTGTCGGTGGGCCCGGGCCAGTCGCCGGCCACGGCGACGTTGAACAGAAGGAAGAACGGCTTGTCGAAAACCCAGTAGTCGTCTCCGCCGACGAGGTCGGCCGGGGTGACGGTAGCCAAGGTGGTGTCGTCGATGCCGGTGGTCACGCGCCCCGGTGAGCGTTCGACCCAGTAGGTGTGGAAGCCCTCCGACAGCGGTTCCGGTGGGGTTCCCCCTGCGTCCACCTTCTGGCTGGTGAGCGAATCCGGTTGGGGCGCATGGATTCCGGTGTGGTACTGATCGGCCTGGTTCAAGGTCTCCATGATGTCGATCTCGCCGGACAGGGGCCAGCCGACGGAGTCCAGATCGGTACCGAGCATCCAGAACGCCGGGTGCAGCCCGGCGCCGGCAGGCATCTCGATTCGCGCCTCCACTCGGCCGTAGGTGAAGTCGAACTTGTCCTTGGTGGTCACCCTCGCCGAGGTGTAGCCGTCACCGTTGCGCATGGCGTTGATGACCATGCGGCCCTGGCCGTCGACGGAGGAATTCTCGGTCGAGTCGGTGTAGTCCTGCTTCTCGTTGTTTCCCCAACCGGTCCGACCGACGTCGTGGCTCCATCGGGCGTCCGCCAACGCGTCGCCCGCCGTTCCCGAGAAGTCGTCGTAGACGGTGTAGCCGGGCTTGGCTGCCGCAGTGTTCGACGCCGACGTCGTGGACGTGGCGTCGACGGTGTCGCCCGTCGCGGATTCCGAATCGCTCCCGGTGGAGCGGTGGCCCAGTCCGTACACCGTGCCGGTGACGACCAGCCCCAGCACGACGAGAAATGCCAGCACCGACGGCCAACGGCGTCGCGGACGCTCGACGAGCAGTCCTGTGCCGGGGAGCCGTGAGATCTCCACGGTCCCGGCGCGGGACTCCCCGCCCGATGCGGAGTGACGGCTCACGCGGACTCGTCGATGGTCTTCGGTACTCGCGTCGCGTTGAACTGCGAGACCGAGAGCACCACGACGCCCACCAGAAGGGAGTAGGTGGCGATGCGTTCCATGGACCCGATGCCGAGTCCGAATTCGTGGCCACTCATGTAGGCGAAGTATCCGGCCAGGCCGACGGCACCGAGCGCGGTGACCACGATGCGGATGCTTCGTCGCAGACTCCGGTGACCGCCGGCGACGACGAGGCCGAAGTTCCCGAAGACGAAGAACGCGGTGGCACCGAACGAGTGGATCGGGTAGTTGACGCCCTGGTTGACGACGCCGGCCGTGATCGCACCCGCACCGGCTACGACGAAGAACGACGCGGCCCTGCCATCGATCCGGCGAACGATGTACCACGATCCGCCCACCGCCGCGATCGCCACTCCGAACAGCACCATCGAGGCGTTCAGCAGGACGTAGAGCTGGCTGCACGGCCAATCACCTGCAGGACCGCAGAAGGGGATTCCGAGTTCGCTGATGTAGTTGTTGCGGTAGCTGTAGAGCCCACGCCAGGTGGCCGAGACGATGTACTCGACCAGGACGAACTGCACCACCGACAGACCCGCCCACCGAGCGACATGGGCAACGAAGCGTGATCGCTTCGGTGCGGCGGTGGGCTCGGCCCGCGTCGTCGTGCGATTCGCTTCGGACTTCGCTTCGGTGGTCATGCGATCTTCTCCTGAGGGGCGAGCAATGCGAGGGGGTCGGCGGCCACCAGATCGAGTGCGGATTGCACGGTCTGGCTGTCGAAAACGTTGTCGTGGAACGATGCCGAGACGAACACGACCGAATCGATGGTCTCCATCGTGATCATCACCGACTCCGGACTACCGGGTGCCGCGATCACGAAGAAGGCTCGATCGGCAGGTTCGGCAACCCACGACACCGGCTCCAGCTGCCTGACTCTACCGACGTCCGAAAACATCAGATCGACATTCGGACTCACCGGCGCACGGTCGTCGAACACACCGGAAACAGCTCGCTGTTCGCGCTTGTACTTGATCGTGCTGATCGTCGCCGACGCGATCGGACGCCCCTTGTCGATCGCGCCGGACAGCGCGTCGTTCACCTCACGGGGCGAGGTGGGATCGATGTCGGTGAAACCGATCCCGGCGGCGAAGTTGCCCAGCACCGTGGTCGACGGCGGAAGGTAGCGGCGGCAGTCGAAGAGAAACCCCGCGGACCGAGCGACCGAAAACGACGTACGAACGAAGGCCGCGGACACGGCCGCGCACATCACGGCACTGACACTCGCACCGGGCAGATTGGATATTCGCCACCGACGAATCGCGTCGGTGGTGCCCACCGGGGTCACAGCAACGGCGACCGCGGCGGACGGTGTCCAGGGGCGAAATGCCGTCGGTGATGCAGTGTCGGGTCCCTCGGTCGATTCTGCGGATTCGGGAGTCAAGGCGGGAAAAACGCGGCCGTAGATGGTGTCGACAATCTTCCGAGGATTTCGGACAGCCCAGTGCAGCAATGCTTTTCGCAAAGGGTGGCCTTCCACTGCACCCCCGGCCCAGGCCGGAAGCGGAGCATTCGGGGAAGCGTCGGCCAAGTAGGCGAACAGGTCGACCGGCAACAGGGCGTCGCCGAGTCCGTGATTGAGATCGAGGAACAGGTACCGACCGTCCAGCCGGATCCGAACGGGAATGTCGACCACGGACTCGTGCGCGAACTCGGTCAACCGCTCGGCCAGCTGTGCGTGGTGCACGGACGGTCCCTCGGTGATGTGCTCGACAACCCGATCCGGCTCGAAAGCCCATGCGGCCGAGAATTGTTGGGCGTGCAGACCCAGTCGAGTTGCCGGACCGACGGACGCCAATGCGAGCACGCGGCTCTGCACACGTGTGAGATCGCCGAAATCTGCCGGCCCCAGCACGGTCACGATTCGTGAATCGGACCGAAGCATGTCCAACGAACTTGCTCGATAGGTCTGGGTCATGGTGCCGTCCTGTGTTGAGCGTGCACCGGAATGCGACGCGGCGACGGCTCGGCGTGCTGCGGCTGTGCGTCCTGTGGCTCGCTGTGGCGAGGTTCGCGGTGTCCCGCTTCACCGTGTCGGAAATCCCGTCGACTCGATCGAGCGGAGTCGTCGTGACGGTCGTCGATCGGCCCGCGCGGACCGGGGTCGTCGGGCGGTCCTGCATCGTCGCCGGGCTGGCCGTTGCTCCCTGCCGACAGCTCGCGAATCCACCGAATCAGCGGCACGATCAGCACCAGCGCGCCGAACGCCTCGGCAGCGAGGTACGCCCAGCCCACAGCGGCGATACCCATCGACGACGACAGCCCGATCGATCCGCCGATGATTATCGAGGTGGCCACGACCTGCACGATCACAGCCAGCCGCATGCGTCGACGGACCCGAGCCAAACCGTCGTACAGAGATCCGACCACCGAGAGCGGAATGGTGAGCGCGGCCAGCTGCACGATGATGGTGCCCTGGTCGCGGTAACCCTGGCCGATCAAGCCGAGGCCGAACGGTGCGATGAAGGCCAGGAAGATCGACCCTCCGACCGCCACGATGCACACGAGGGTCATGAACCGTTTGGTCAGGCGGTGGAACTGTTGTGGATGTGCGGCGACCTCGGCGACATACGGGCCGATCAACACGCTGATCAGAATGTAGAGGGCGCTGACGATCGACCAGGTGAGGGAGAAGTAGGCGTTCTGCTCGGCGCCGAGGGTGGCGACGACGATCATCGGCACCAGCAGCGGAGCGAGGGAGCCGAGTGCGGTGATGCCGTAGGCCGAGCCGAAGTAGGCCCACATCTCCCGCTGGGGCGGAAGATCCGGTTTGCCGGCGTACCGCTGTTCGGTGCGGACGTTCTTCATGATCGCGCGCAGGACGAAGATCGATGCCACGATCGCCGGGACCGCCCAGGCGGAGATGATCGAGGTGCTGCGCTCGGTTGCGAAGAGCGCCAACAACATGACGAATTTGACGACCGCGTGAAAGATGTTCTTGGCTGCTGCCCAGCGGGCTACGCCGAGACCGGACGACGTCTGATCTTGAAGTGCGAATACCGCGAGCACCGCAACGAAGAACGGGAACGTCACGATTTCGGCAGTGTTGGTGAACATCTCGTCGACGGGAGCTACCAGCAGGAAGCCGCCGCCCAGGACGAACGCGAACGCCGTCACGGTGATGTAGCCGCGCACGATGAACGACTTGGCCAACCGGCCCGAGATCGGAAGGAACCGCTCGTACATCGACCCGAGGCTCAGGTTGGACAGCGTCGAGAGCATCACCGCGGAGGTGATGACGGCAGAAGCACTGCCGACCTCTGCCACGGGGTAGAGGCGGCCGGCGGCTGCCCAGAACAACAATCCGAGCGCTCCGGTGATGGCCGTCGACAGCATCAAGGCCAGTGAATTCAGCGCCAGGTTGCGATCGGATGCCTTCGACCCGGGTCCTGATTCCGGGTTCGGGTCGGCCAGGACGTCGGCCGGTCGAATATCGACGGAGCGGACCGGGTTGTGCCGTGGCACGGTCGGAACCGGCATCGTCGGACTGTTCATCAAACCCATGTCGAACCGCGCAGGTTCGACCGGATACCACCGAAGTTGTTCGAGTTGCTCGTGTTTGGGTGGCGCGATCCTGGGAGCGCGGTGCTTCACAGTCGCACCCGCCCCACTGCGACAGGCGGCGACGGCGCGGAGATCTCGATGTCGAACGCGGCGGAGGTGGCAGCAATCAGTTCGGCTCGGACGTTCTCGCGTAGATCGCGGCCGTAGAGCGAGTGATCACCGGACTCGAACGACGTGACAGTGGGCACCGACGCTCGACGCTGCAACCGGCGCATGCCTTCCGGACCCCGGTTGGTCTCGAACCAGGTGGCGTCCGTGGGGGAGAGCAGCACCCGCGTCTGCACCTCCCGATCGCTCAGGAGCCGCAACGAGATCTCGGGAACCTGAATCAGTCCGCGGCGTCCGAGCCAGATCCAGAGGGCATAGGGAATCCGCGGCTGCAGTGCATTCTTGGTGGCCACGCCCCAGTGGTGGAGTCGATCGAGTGCGCGTGCCCGCAGTCCGGTCTCCTCGGTGTGCATCGAGGAGCGTTTGACGAACTCGAGTCGACGAGTGGTCCAGTCCAGCGTGTTGAGAAGTACTGCCGATCGCACTCCCATTTCGCGCGCAGCAAAGCTGGAATACCAGGAGCCCGAGCACATTCCGGACACCAGGATGTTGTCGGGGGAGGCCCCCGACTGCTGGACGGCGGTGAGGGCGTCCTCGTTTCCTTCGGGGCTGTAGAGGCGAGTCACCTCCCCGTCGGCGACGACACCGGACTCACCGGTGCCACGCCGATCGAAACGCACCGTGGAGACTCCGAACCGGGGGAGAAGCCGGGCAAGTTCCACCCACATACGCACCGGACCCACGCGGTGCTCGTTCGCCGTGGGGTAGAACACCACGGTCGGACCACCGGGTAGGCATCGATCCGAGCTGGAACGAATTGCGAAAAGCTCTTGCGCGCCGAGGAACTCGATGCTTTCGTCGATTCCGTCGACCAGTGAACGCGTCCGACGCGGCACCTCGACGTCGTAGGCGGTTCGGCTCGGGAACTTCGCCGCCGTCCAGGTGGCGAGAGACGCGATGTCGGCGGCCGGGATGATGACCTCGAAGTCGCTCGGCTCGAGAAAGTCGTCGTGACCGGACAGCGTGTGCTCGTCTGCGGACAGTGCGTCGACGAGTGTGCGTACCGGCTTGGAGTCACCTCGCTCGGCGCGGGTGGCGACCAGTACCGGTGCCTCGGTCGTCGCCTTGGTGGCGTCGAGCGCCGCGAAGTCTGCAGCCGAATCGGGATGCAGCGCAGCGCCGATGATCGACACACGAGGATCGGCGTCGGAATCGGTGGTCACGCTGACCGAATACAGGGCGCGCTGCTCGTGCAGATACGACCGGCCGCGGACAACCGGATCCCAGAGGGTCAACGCGGTCAGTGGCCCACACTCGGCGGCTACCGAGCACGCCAGCAGTGCACCCATACGGAGGCCGACCAGACCGACCTCGCCCACACCGCAACCGCGCACGTAGGCGACGGCGTCGACGACGCTGCGCTGCCAGTGACCGACCGCGCCGGGCGCATCCTGCTCACCCCACGAATCGCCGGTGCCGCGATAGTCGAAGCGCAACACCAGAAGTCCCTGCGCACAGAGCTTCTGCGCGAGCAGAGTCATGCCCCGGTACGAATCCACCTGCTCCTTGCCGAGCGGCGGGCACAGGACGACGCCTCCGCGCGCCCGGCCGCCGGTCGGCACGTGGACGGTACCGAACAGAGGCGAATCGGACGGGCCGAACCACGTCGAATACTTGCCGCCCGGGGTACGCGAGGACTCGGCGGGAACGGAGCCGATGCGCCGAGGAGCGGTGCGGGAACTGTTCACTTCAATTGGTCCTTACACGTACACGGGTGAAGCGGAATCGATCAGGGGCGCAGTGCGGCCGGCCACGCGGAACGATCGAGTCCGTGGGTGCGGAGCATCGCCAGCGCGATGCGTTCCATACCGAACCCGACGCATGCACTGTGAGCCGGTTCGCCGTCGACAGTGGCGATGTCGAAGGTGTGGCCGAAGTGGTCTCGGTGGCAGTTGCACGACACGACCGCGGTGCCGTCGTCCAGATCGCCGTAGAGCTTGACGACCAACTCGGTCTTGAGGTTCTCGTTGCGCTGGTTGGCGGCGAGCATGCGCCCGGCGCGCCCGAAGAACGGATCGTTTGCGATGACCGCCTCGGCTTCGAGCCCCAGATCGGCCAACACCTGCAGGCCGCGCGGCACCCACCGTTCGCGGTGTTCGATCGCCTCGTCGGGGGTGCCGACGCGGACGAACTCGTGCATCCGAAACGCTTGCATCCGAGCCGGATCGACTGCCGGCTCGTGCCGGAAGCAGAAGCCGTAGATGTCCATCAGGGCACCGTCGGCGGGCAGTGTTCCGGTGAGCATCGAGTACGACGGGTGGCAGGCGGCCGAGACCAACATGGTTCCGGCGGAATGCAGAAAGTGATCCCAGTCCTTGCCGTCGGATCTCTCCGCCAACAACGCGGCGTGGGCCTTGTTGTCGCCCTCGAACGTGTTGATGGCACCGGTGAGATTGGGGAACGACGCGATGTAGTCGGTGCGCTCGAAGGCCTCTCGGGGGAAGACCGGAGCGAATCGGAATCGCTTGGCCTGGTAGCCGTGCTCGGCTGCTCCGGCCGCGACGACACGCGAATCGATGAATTCGATGATGTCCTCGAATTCGCCGCTGCGCCCATACAGTCCGGGAATCGAGCTGGGTACCAGCAGTCCCGCGTCGATGAGCTCGGCGCGGAAAGATGCTCGGGCGGAGTCGAGTTCGCTGATGTCGGTCTCAGGTGCGGAATGTGTGGTGGTCATCATTTTCCCTTGTAGACGAGGGAGAGCTGCGAGTTGTGGCCGAGGATGCGCTCGTTGCTCACCATGATTGCGGACCCGTGCGCGTCGCGAAGGTGACGGCCGATGCTGAGCTCGCCGCCCTGTCGATAGCCGGCGATGCCACAGATCTGCAGGGCCTTGCCGACAATGTCGATGACGAGCGTCGACGCGGTGACCTTGACGTTGTTGATCTTGAGCGCAAAACCGATGGCACCGAGCTCGGCCGGGCTGTCTGCGACGGCCTCGAACTTCGCAGCTGCGCCGAACACCGTGTCCACCAGCTGCTCGTGCACCACCATCAACTCCGCCAGGCGCAGTGCGCTCGGCGGCGGTGTTCCCGGTGTCTTGCGCGCGGCCTTCTGGACGAATTTGCGTGCCTTGGTCACGGCGGCGTCGGCGATGCCGAGCCAGGCCGATCCCCACAGCACGTGTGCCACCGGAAGCATGGTCTGCGCGGAGATGTCGCCGTAGTTGTCGCCCAGAATGTTCGACGTCGTCGTGCGCGCGGCCAACATGAAGCCGGGGCTGCAGGTGCCGCGGAATCCGAGGGTGTCCCAGGTGCCGGTCTTCTCGAGCGTCACGTCGGGCTTCTCGCACACCACGAGGACCTGGTCGCTCGGCGGGCTGTCGACGCTGCGGCGCGCCGTCGCCAGCACGATCTGCGCGTACTCGCCGTACGAGATGACGGGCGCGTTCTTGCTCAGGGTGATCCGCTCGCCGTCGTACTCCACCGCACAACTGCTCGAGCGGACGTCGCCGCCGATGTTGATCTCGGTAGTGGCGGAGGCCACCAGGATGCGATCGGTCACAATTCGTCGCTGTAGGTCTGCCATGGCGTCGGACTTGCCGTGGCGGACGATGCTGAGCACCTGCGACTGGTGCATGACGAAGATCATTGCCGTCGAGGCGCACTCGGAGCCGAGGGCACGCGAGATGCGGGCGATGTCTGTCAGGGTTGCCCCGCCACCGCCGAACTCACGCGGAATCCCGACACCGAGCAGCCCGGCGTCGCGCAGCGCCTCCACCGATTCGGTGGGGAAGCGGGCATCGCGATCTACTTCGTCGGCATAGGTCCGCAGAACGGCCAGCACGTCGGTCATCGACTGGTCGATCGAGCTCTCGTAGACGGTGGTCATGGCCTCAGTCCGTCAGCTGGGCGATGGCCGCGGCGATCGCGTTGATGCTGCCGAACGTCGACTTCTGCAGCATGGTGTCGGGAAATTCGACGTCGAACTCGTCCTCGAGGGCGATCATCACGTTGACGCTCGCGTGCGAGGTCAGGCCGCTGTCGTAGAGATCGGCGGCTTCGTCGATGCTCTCCACGGGGACGGGCAGCTTTCCGAATTTCTCCAGAACGGTTCGCACCCGAACCACGTCCTGAGCATTGAGCGTCTGCATCGAAAACCTCCACCGATCGCGTTAACCACGAGACCGGACGGCCTCGTAGTCGTCTCCAGGTCCGCTGGCTGTGCGCCTTTTCGACCCAAAGTCTCCCCAGACCCATTCAAACAATATCCTAGATTGTTTAGTAGCGTTAGTTCGATGCCCGCATCGGTCCTCGGGACCGCCGTACACTTCGAGTGGAGCGGGGGCTCGTGAGGGTGCCGATCGGGTACCGAATCGCAATGCGCAAAGGATTGTCTTGTCGATGAGTGGAGTCTGCGGTGTGTCCGTGGGTACCGGTGCCGTGCGCATCGCGTACATCGCGGACGGACGCCGCGTCGAGGACTCCATAGACGCAGTGGGCGCGCACGACGTGCTGCCCGGCAAGCTGGTCGACCACGGCCCGTTCGAGGACATCGTGCTTGCCGGATGGGATACCGCAGCCGTCACGGCGCTTCTCGACACGCTGGACGACCGAACGGTCCCCAACGCCCGCATGGTCGAGGAATCTCAGGCCCTGATGGCCTACGCCCGCACAGTTCCGGAATTGGCCGACAAGGACTACGTGCTGGTGGTGGACCTGGGCAAGAAGGGGCTGTCGGCCACCGCACTCGACGTCGCCGGCGACTACGTCGAATGGACCGCACGTACCGTCGACATCAGCGGCGATCGCTTCGACGAGGTGGTCCGCGGCATCGTGATGGCCAAAGGCATCCTGCCTGCACCGGTCGGCCCGGAGGGCGACGCGGAATATCAAAGCTTCTTCCGCGAACTCAAGGAACTCGTCAGTTCGTCGGCGGGTGTCCGGGCACCGAACCGCGGCCCGATGTTGCTCAGCCGCAAGGAATTCGAGCGCGAGATCACCCCGCTCGTAACCGACGCCCTGGACTGGGCATCCAAGCAGGCTCCCGACGCGGTACTGCTCATCGGCGGCGGTGCAGGCATCCCCGCGGTGCGCACCATCATCGAGGACAAGTGGAGTGTCCCGGTCTATGTGCCCGACGCGCCGGCGATGGCCATCGCCAAGGGGGCAGCACTCGACGAGAGGCCCGTTCTCGAGGCCGCTGTCGGCACGGATGTTCTGGACGCCGATGTTCTGGACGCCGGTGTTCTGGATTCCGATGTGGGACTTGTCACGGTGCCCGACGACGCGTCCGAGCTTCTCGATGCGCCCGGGACCACGGATTTCGGTGCGGTCGACGAGTGGACGGTCGACGGCCTGACCGTCGATCAGCTCGCCACCGAAGAACTGGCGATCACCTCGACCGTGTTCGACACGGCTGCCGACTCCTCGACAATCGCGCCCGCGGTGGTCGCGCCCGCGGTTGCGGAGCCCGACGTTCTCGAACCCGACGTTCTCGAACCCGGTGTCGTCACCCAGCCGACGCGGCGCACGGCGAGATGGTCGGTGCGCGACGCGTCGGTTCTGGCGGCGGTCGCCCTGGTGATCGTCGCGGTGGCAGGTCTGGTGTTCACTCGCGGAAACACTCCGGCACCCACTCCGCTCATCGACGAGCAGATTCCCGTCGATGCGGGGTTCGCTGCCGCCCTCGCCGACGCTGCCGGGCCGGCCGAGGATGCAGCTACTGGGCCGGCCGAGCTGCCCGTCCAGGGGCCGGTTCGCCTGTCGGACGCCGATCTGTACGAGCGAGCCTTCACCTACGACGGCCAGCTGTACCAACCTGTCGTCGATACGGAACTGCCGGAATAGACCGCAGGGCCGGGCGGGATGCTGGAACGGGCAGCGCGACCGCTTCTGCGGCATACCGCCTCGGCTGCTTCTGGGGCGCGCGCCCCGTAGTTTCGGTCGAGGCGGTAGCCTGGCGCTCTGGACGAGGTGTACCGCGTCCGCCGCTACTGCCGAACGAAGTGAGGCCGACAACCGTGACTGTGCTGCTTGGGGTGTCCATGGGGACCCGGGCTGTGCGTACGGCGCAGCCCCGAGCCGAGCAGTTCCAGGCTCCTGTCGGCGACGCGTCCGGCCTGGTCACCGACATCGAGCGGCCACTGTTCTTCCGTAACGAGCTCATCGACAGCGTGGGCGGCGATCTCCCGCATCTGGCCGCCGAATCGATCGGTGCGGCCGTGGAAACCGAGCCCGAACTCGCCACCGGTGTCGCCTACCGCGACCCTCGGCAGGCAGATGCGCTGCATGCCGCGCTCGCCGGTGCCCATCTGCACAACTACCACCTGGTGCACGAGGTGGAAGCCGTCGTCGAGTACCTGGCAGCCACCGGCGAGGCCCGCGACTACAGATCGGTCGCGTTGTTCGATCTCGGTAGTTCCGGACTGACGGTCAGCGTCGTCGACCTGGTACAGCGGACCGTCACCGCCTCGCAGCGGTCGGGTGCATACAGCGGCGACCTGCTCGACGCCTATGTCCGCAACAACCAACTCGAGCGTCTCGGCAAGAAGATGACGGACCCGGACATCGCACTGTTCGAGAAGCGCTGCCGAATCGCCAAGGAACGCCTGTCCACTCAGGATGCGGTGTGCCTGCCCGATGCGAGCGGGATGATTCTGCTCTCGCGCGAGAATTTCGAGCTGCTGATCACCGATCTGCTCGAGGAGGCCGTCGAGTTCGCGCGCGACGTGTTGATCGGGGCGAACGTGCCCATCGATGCCGTTGTGCTGATCGGCGGAGGCGCACGGATGCCGATCGTGCAGAATCGCGTCGGACCGCTGCTGGAACTGCCGTCGATCGTGCCGACCGAGCCGGAGACCGTCGCAGCGCGTGGCGCTGCTCTGACCGCGCGACCGCACTCGCGCTCTCGAACCGCTCCGGGACGCAATCCCGACGCGAACCGGCGGGTGGCACCGCAACCGGCAGCCCTCGTCGACCCCGTAACTCGCGTGGACTCGACACCGACATCTGCGCCGACCCCTCAGCACCGACCTGCGCCGCCGCGTCCGCCGCAGTCGCGTGTGGCGAACCCTCGGCCCCCGAAACCACCTCTACCTACGGCCGCCCCCGTGCGGCCGATTCCGGCCCGCACCGAGTCGCTGCACGCTGCACCGTCGGCGTCGGCTCCGGTGCCTTCCACAACGCGTCCGGTCCCCGCCCGTCCCTGGGTCGCGGCGGCTCCGATCGCCGGCACATCGGCCGAGGCTCCGGTGGACACCACGTCGGTCGAGGTTCCGGTGGACACCACGTCGGTCGAGGTTCCGGTGGACACCACGTCGGTCGACGCCACGAACGCGGCCGGCGGGTTCGAATCCTTGAGATTCACCGATTCCGTTGTCGATTCTTCCCATTCTCTTGCTGTCGAGCCGGAGTCGCCTCCGGCCGTGACGGATGATGTTCTCGACGACCACGTGCAGGGGGCGCAGGTCGACGGGGAGGTCGTTGCATTGAGCACGGATGCCGGCGATGGCACCGTCGAAGGCGCAGTCCACGACTCGGACGTAGCGGAAACTGTCGCGGCACAGAGTGTTACGCAGGTTCCCGAGAAACAAGTCGATACCGAGACGACCGACGACGACGACGGTAAGCCGGTTCCTTTCCAGCTGAAGAACATCTACTGGCTCGACGCCGACTACGACGACGACGACGGTGAGGACGATCGAACCCGTGCTCGACGCAAGCTTCGCACCGGTGGTGTGCTCGCCCTCGGCCTTGCCGCAGTAGTCGGCGTGTCCGGTTTCATGCTCACCCACCAGAACACGCCGCAAGTGGTCGACACGTCGGTGAGTCGCACTCAGACTCAGGCCCCGGCCGCGACGACCGTTCCGCCCACGTCGGTGATACCTGCTCCGGTGTTGCCGCCTCCCGCGCCGGTGACCACCGTCGAACCGACCACCGTGCCGCCCGAGACCGAGGTCTACCAGGAGCCGGTCACTCAGGAGCCAGTCACTCCGGAGCCGACGACGACCACGGCCGAGCCCGCTCCGCCGCCACCAGTCGAGTCCGTTCCACCGACAACGACGCAGCAGCAGCCGCCGCTGTTCCCGGCGTTCCCGGACTTCACTCTGCCCGGGTTCCCGCCGATCGCTCCGCCCGCCCCCTGACTCGATTCAACTCTCGCCGTGAGTATTTCGCGGCCTGATGTGCTCGAAGATCAGGATTGTCTCGGTCGCTGCGACGGCAGGGTCGGCACTGAGATTTTCGACGACGAAATCGCGGAGCGTGGCGGTGTCGACGGTTGCCACGTGCACCAGGAAGTCGTCGGCACCGGCAATGAAGTAGATGTTCAGGGTTTCTTTTCGAGAGGCGATCTTCGATCCGAATTCGCTGATCCGCCGTCGAGCATCTGCTTGTAGCCGCACCGAGATCATGGCTTGGATCCCTTGGCCGAGGGCCTCGGGATCGATGTCGGCGTGGAAGCCGCGGATGACACCACGATCGACGAGGGCGCGGACCCGGGCCAGTGCGGTGGACGGAGCGACACCGGCCGCGGCAGCAAGCGCGTTGTTGGGTGTGCGGGCGTCGCGGCGGAGCTCGTCGAGCAGGATGTGATCGATTCGGTCCAGCGGAATCGGCCGAACATCCTTCGGCTGGGACCCCACGCCACCCGTCTCGAACGAACTATTACTCACCATCTGACCAGGCTACAGAATTATATTCACTTCCGTTGCGGCTATTCCGTAGATAATTCATAGTTGCCCTACACGGATGAAGCCACGGCTTCACGTCACCCACCACCGAGGAGGCCGCCATGAAGATCGGAATTCCACGCGAGATCAAGAACCACGAATACCGGGTGGCCATCACTCCGGCAGGCGTGCACGAACTGGTCTCGCGAGGACACGAAGTGATCATCGAAACCGAGGCAGGAGCCGGATCGTCGTTCACCGACACCGACTACAAAGCCGCGGGTGCACAGATCCTCACCGATGCGGCCGAGGTCTGGGAAACGGCCGAGCTGCTGCTGAAGGTCAAAGAACCTATCGCCGAGGAGTATTCACGCCTCCGTAAGGGGCAGGTGCTGTTCACCTACCTGCATCTCGCAGCGTCCAAGGCCTGCACCGACGCGCTGCTGGACTCGGGGACCACCGCCATTGCCTACGAAACAGTCACTGCCGCAGACGGTTCGCTGCCGCTACTCGCGCCGATGAGTGAAGTTGCCGGACGCCTCGCGCCCCAGGCCGGTGCATACCACCTGATGTCCAGTGAAGGTGGACGTGGGGTTCTCATGGGCGGAGTGCCCGGAGTGCGTCCCGCCAATGTCGTGGTCATCGGTGCCGGTGTGTCCGGAAAGAATGCCACCGCAATCGCTTTCGGTATGCACGCCGACGTCACCGTTCTCGATCTCGATGTGAAGGCTCTGCGTGCCATCGACGATCAGTACCGCGGCGCCGTCAAGACTCTGGTGTCGAATGCGTACGAACTCGAACAGGCCGTTCTCGCGGCCGATCTCGTCATCGGTGCGGTGTTGGTACCCGGAGCCAAAGCTCCGAAGTTGGTATCCAACAGCCTGGTTCAGCGTATGAAGCCGGGTTCGGTTCTGGTCGACATCGCCATCGATCAGGGCGGCTGCTTCGAGGATTCGCATGCCACCACCCATGCCGATCCCACATACAAGGTGCACGAGTCGGTGTTCTACTGCGTCGCCAACATGCCCGGAGCCGTTCCGCGCACGTCCACCTACGCTCTCACCAACGCCACCCTGCCGTACGTCGTCGCACTCGCCGACAAGGGTTGGGAAGCTGCCTGCGAGGCAGACGCGGGTCTGAAGGCGGGACTGAGCACGCACAACGGTGCCCTGCTGTCGGAGACCGTCGCAGCTGCATTCGCCTGAGGAGCGGGTGAGCGGCTGCGCCGCATGTGAGCAGAACTTCGTAGTCCGCTACGAACTTTCGTGCACGTGCGGCGCAGCCGCTCTACGCACTGTGGCGACCCGAGCCCCGCGAGCGCGTGGGCTTGGGTGCCCTTGACGGCGCGCCTTTCTTGGACGAGTCGGCCGGTCGAGACGAGGTGATCGGCCGGGCCAGCAGCACGGCGATCGCCGTGGTGAGGGGCACCGACAGGGCGAGGGCTACACCGCCCACGGAGGATCGGACGATTTCGATCGACACGGCGTCGCCGGTCAACACGTCCTGGATCGACCGGTCGGCGACGCTGAAGAGCAGTAGGAGTGGCAGCGCGCCACCGGCGTAGGCGAGGACGAGGGTGTAGACGGTACTGGCGATGTGATCGCGGCCCACTCGCATCGCGGCGGTGAAGATCTCGCGCCGCGACGCCGTCTCGTCCACCGATGCCAACTCGAAGGCTGCCGACGCTTGAGTGATCGTCACGTCGTTGAGTACACCGAGCGAGCCGATGATGAAACCGGCCAACAGCAGGCCGGTGACACTGACGTTGCCGATGTACGTCTGCACGGCGGTGTTCTGTTCCTCCGACAACCCGGTCAGGTGCGTCATCCGAATTGCGATGTACGACAGGACTGCGGCCAGGCCCATCGAGGTCAATGTGCCCAGTAGCGCCGAGCTGGTGCGCAGATTGACCCCGTGCGCCAGATACAGCACGGCATAGAGGATCACCGCACCGGCGACGAGGGCGACCGGAATGGCGGGCGCGCCGTCGAGCAGAGCCGGCAGCATGAACACCACCAGCACGGCGAACGCGATGAGCAGGCCGACCAGTGCGCGGAATCCCCGCCAGCGAGCGACGACGCAGATGACCACGGCGAACACGCCGACGATCAACCCCAGCGGAAGCCCGCGGGAGTAGTCGTTGAACGAGTATCGAACCCCACCGGACGGGTCGGTCTGCAACACCATCCGGATGTCCTCGCCTGCGCTCAGCGTCGGTTGGCCGGGACCCGGTGCGATCTCGAGTACCGTCCGCTTGCCCGCGTCTTCGCCCGTCGTGATGTCGACGATGCTGCGCTGACATTCGTACGAGTCGTTGACCGCTGGGGTCGGGTTGCCGGTGAACGCTCGGCCGGCGTCGGGGCTTCCGCAGGGACCGATGCTCTGCGAGGTGATGGTGCCCGCCTCGGTGGACACAGCACCTCCGCCGGAGGTCTGGAACGGCAGCGGGATGTCGACGCTCTGTTTGCTCGGCCAGAGCGCGAAGGCCCCGGCGATGACGGCTATGCCGATGGCGACGAGCAGTCCGATGACGACCTTGGCGGCTACCGGGCCGAGCGGCGCTGGACTGTCGCTGTGTCCGTGCCCGTGTCCGTGGCCCACATGGGAGTCGAGGCCCGGCCTGGTGCCGTCGGGATGATTGCCTTGTGGTTCCACGGTGCAAGGCTAGTACGGGGCCATCTCGGTGGCCGATGCGAGGAGCTCGGTGGCGGGGAGCAGGGGGGGCGTCCCCCGCCACCACCTGACCGACCCGGGGGGGAGGGGCCGACCAGGGCTCGCGGGCACCGAAGTGCCGTCCGCCAATCTACAGACCATTCGGCCGCAGGGCGCGCTCCCACCCGAGTTTTTTGCGTCACTTTCAACTACTCGCGCGTAACTTTTGTCGTCACTGCTTGTAGGACGCGAGAAAGTTGCCGAACCTTTCGATCGCCACGGCCAGGTCACGCGCCCAGGGCAGAGTCACGATGCGGATGTGATCGTGGCCGGGCCAGTTGAAGCCGGTGCCCTGAACGACGAGGATTTTCTCCTGCAGCAGAAGATCCTGCACCAGCTTTTCGTCGTCGTAGATCTCGTGTACTTCGGGGTCCAGTCGCGGAAACGCGTACAACGCGCCCCGAGGTTTGACGCACGAGACGCCGTGGATCGCGTTGAGTTTCTCCCACGCGACGTCGCGCTGCTCGAGCAGTCGTCCGCCGGGCAGGATCAGATCCTCGATGCTCTGATAGCCGCCGAGTGCGACCTGAATGGCATGCTGCGCAGGAACATTGGGGCACAATCGCGTCGACGCGAGAAGGTCGATGCCTTCGATGAATCCCGCTGCGTGCTTCTTCGGCCCGGTGATCGCCAGCCACCCCGCGCGGTAGCCGGCCACTCGATACGCCTTGGACAGTCCGTTGTACGTCAGGCACAACAGATCGGGAGCCAGGCTCGCCAGGGAGATGTGCTGGGCGTCGTCGTAGAGGATCCGGTCGTAGATCTCGTCGGCCAGTAGCAGCAACTGATACTTGCGGGCCAGATCGACGATGCCCTGCAGAACTTCCTTCGAGTACACCGCACCGGTCGGGTTGTTGGGGTTGATCACCAGCAGCGCGACGGTCTTCGGAGTGATCTTCGACTCGATGTCGGCCAGATCGGGATTCCAGCCGTTCTCCTCGTCGCAGATGTAGTGCACGGCCTTGCCACCCGACAGCGTCGTCATCGCCGTCCAGAGTGGGTAGTCCGGGGCTGGGATCAGCACCTCGTCACCGTCGTCGAGCAACGCCTGCATCGTCATCGTGATGAGCTCGGACACCCCGTTACCGAGATAGATGTCGTCGACGTCGAGCTCGGGGAAGCCTGGTTCGAGCTCGTAGCGCGTGACGATGGCACGTCGCGCCGACAGGATTCCCTTCGACTCCGAGTAGCCCTGGGCGACGGGCAGTGCGGCGATCATGTCTCGCACGATCACATCCGGAGCCTCGAAGCCGAACGGAGCCGGATTACCGATGTTGAGCTTGAGGATTCGGTGCCCCTCGGCTTCGAGTCGAGCGGCGTGGGCGTGTACCGGTCCGCGGATCTCGTACAGCACGTTCTGCAGCTTGGTGGACTGCTGCAACGTGCGATAACGCGGCTGGGAGTTGATCTGCGGAGTGGTCACCCGTCACATCGTGCCAGGCGGGCGGTCTCGATTTCCACGAGGTTGTTTCGCGAGAAGTTGTTTCGGCCGGGTTGTCGGTGGCGAGTGCAACAATCGGGCTATGTGCGGACGGTATGCCAGTACCCGGAGTGACAGCGACCTGCAGGCGGTGTTCGACATCGCCGAAACGGTGGGCGAGGAGGTGCCGCCGTCGTACAACGTCGCCCCGACACAGACGGTGCGGACGGTGCTTCAACGCGCCCCCAAGGACGAACCGGAGTCCGACGCGGTGCGGCAACTGCGGTCGGTGCGCTGGGGTCTGATCCCCTCCTGGGCAAAGGACGCGAAAATCGGTTCCCGGCTGATCAACGCCAGGTCGGAGACCATCACCGAGAAGCCGTCGTTCAAGAAGGCCGCGAGCCGTCGACGCTGCATCGTGCCCGCCGACGGGTACTACGAGTGGGAGAAGCGCGACGGCGCAAAGGTGCCCTACTTCCTTCACACGGAAGGCGTGCTCGCGATGGCAGGTTTGTACGAACTCTGGCGAGATCCCACCAAGGCCGAGGACGACGAGAACAGGTGGGTCTGGTCGGTCACGGTGCTGACCTCGCCTGCAGCCGACGCGCTCGGTCACATTCACGATCGCTCGCCAGTCGTGCTGCCACCGGATCTCCGCGCGAGCTGGCTCGATCCGACCGTGACCGACCTGGGGGCGGTGCAGGAGATGTTGGCGGCAATTCCCGAACCACGTCTGGAGCCCTACGAGGTGAGTACGGCGGTGAACAGCGTCAAGAACAACAGCCCGGAGCTGTTGACGCCGGTGTAACGATCAGGTGAGTCTCGCCCGGCAGATCTCGAGAATTGCGGACCGCTCGTCGGGGGACAGCTCCTCGGCCACCGGCGAGTCGAGAATACGACGCAAGCGCTCGAAGTAGGTACGTGCGTCGACGCCGAATGCGACGTAGATGTCCTCGTCGCTGCCGCCGCCGTAGCCCTGCCAGGTTCGGCCGAATGTCAGAATTTCGTGGTCCACCGATTGGGTAGTGGTCCGGCGCATGGTGTTCCCCCTACTGGTACTTGTGTTCCATCATCCGGGTCACTGTTGAAGGGCCGGTGAACACCGCGTTACAGCCACGTCAGTTCACTAGGGTGGAGATCGTGACTGCACTCGCCTTCGGATCCTGGCCCTCGCCCATCACCGCAGCGGACCTCTCGTCCGCGGGCCATCCCGTCGAGGGCGGTCGCTACGTGGGAGGCGAAATCTGGTGGTCGGAATTGAGACCGGCCGAACAGGGCCGGACGGCTGTCTGCCGCTACGTCGACGGAGAAGTGCAGCCGATTCTGCCCGCACCGTTCAACGCCCGCACCCGAGTCCACGAATACGGCGGAGGGGCTTGGACCGCGACAGCGGACGGCGACCTGGTGTTCGCCGGGTTCTCCGATCAACGCGTCTATCGACTCACCCCGGGCGGCGCACCTGTGCCGCTGACCCCGAAACCGGCTGTGGCGTCGAGCATCCGGTACGCCGAACTTTCGGTAGTCGGTAACGACGTCATCGCAGTCCGCGAGATGCACGACGCCGGAGCGGTATCGAGAGACATCGTGGCGATCGACCTGAGCGGTGGCGGGGTGCGCTCGTTGGTGGCGGGATCGGACTTTCTCGCGTTCCCGCGCCTGTCGCCCGACGGCACCCACATCGCCTGGATCGCATGGAATCACCCGCAAATGCCTTGGGATGGAACGGAATTGCGTGTGGCATCGCTGTCCGATCCCACGTCCTGGACGGTCCTGCTGGGTTCGACCGAGGAATCGGTGATGCAGCCGGAGTGGATCGACGACCGGTCGCTGTACGTCATCAGCGACCGAAGTGGTTGGTGGAACCTGTATTCGGCGACGCTCGATGGAGCGCTTTCACCTCTGCTGACCCTCGATGCCGATTTCGGTGCTCCACTGTGGCGACTCGGATCCAGTTGGTACGAGGTGCTCGACGACGGAAAGCTGCTGACCGTGCGGACCGTCGGTACCGACACCCTCGCAGTGCTCGACCCTTTATCCGGCGCGCTGGACGACATCGCGCTCGACGGTGTGACGTCGGTAGGTCTCGGTGGGCGCCGCGGATCGACAGTGTTGATCAAAGGCGGTGGGGCACAAGTGGCGGGCGGACTGTTCGCACTCGATCTCGGAACTCGTGAACTCACCCCTGTCCGTTCGGGTTTCGAGTCCGTCCCCGATGCTGCGTATCTGCCGGAGGGGCGTCAGGTGACGTTCCACGGACCTGATCGTGAGGTGCACGCCATCGCCTATGCGCCGCGCAACCCGGCCTACGAGGGGCTCGACGGCGAACTCCCGCCGTACGTCGCGTTCGTTCATGGCGGTCCGACGGCGCACGTGGCACCCGCGCTGAACCCGCTGTTCGCGTACTTCACCAGTCGGGGCATCGGCGTCGTCGACGTGAACTACGGCGGGTCGAGCGGATACGGCCGCGAGTACCGCAATCGTCTGCGCGGGCAGTGGGGCGTCGTCGACGTGGAAGACACCATTGCCGCGGTGCAAGGGCTCGCCGACAGCGGTCTTGCCGACCCCCGCCGGTTGGCCATCGAAGGCGGCTCCGCAGGCGGTTGGACAGTGCTGGCGGCGCTGACGTCGTCGGATGTATTCGCCTGTGGGGCTTCCTACTTCGGTGTCGCTGAGCTCGAGCTGTTCGTCGCGGAGACCCACGACTTCGAATCCCGTTACATCGACGGGCTCATCGGACCGTTACCCGAGGCCATCGACCTGTACCGCACCCGCGCACCGGTCAACAACGTCGACGGACTGTCCTGCCCGGTGCTGTTGCTGCAGGGATTGGACGACCCGATCGTGCCGCTATCACAGGCCGAGAGATTCCGAGATGCCATGGTGGAGAAGGGGATACCTCACGCTTACCTCGCCTACGCAGGTGAATCGCATGGGTTCCGCAAACTCGAAACTCAGGTGAACGCACGAGAGTCCGAACTGTCCTTCTACGGCCAGGTCATGGGATTCACGCCGCCCGGAATCCCCGAGCTGGAGCTGTGGCGTCCCGCTAGCTGAGTGGTGGGTGTGCGCGCTTCGCCTCGAGAAACTCGAGCAGCGCGCTGGGGATGGCGCAGTACTTGCTGTTGCCTTCGGACAACTTGCTGCCTGCCTCGAACGCGGCCTTCGACGGGCCGTCGTGTTCGCGGATGAGGGTACACAGGCGCTCGTCGGTCCGGCCGGACTCGCAACACTTCTCGACATGCGCTCGGTCGTCGGGGGTCAGCGCCGACCACCACTCGTCGTAGCGTCGCCAGAGCTTGTCCGCGTCGTCGGTCATGCCTGCTCCTACTCGTCGGGTACGCCGTGCGATTCCGACCATACTCACGATGCCCGATTCGTCCACGTCGCGGGGGTGTGGCAAGGAAGCTCACACCCTTTTTGCAGACTGCGCGCCCCTGCTCTGACGCGAGCGGGGGCGCGCAGTCGGTAAAAGGGGCGCTCACTTACGGTGTCGGGCGCGCTCGGCAGCCTCGCGGATCATCCGTTCGACCAATTCGGGACTGTCGAGGTCCGCCCAGGCGATTCGTACAACCTGGCGTCCGTTCCCACGAATGCGATCCTCGCGACGCTTCTCCTCCCACACCACGTCTGCCGCAGACTGTCCTTCCGGCACGTAGCGTCCGTACTTCACCTTGCCGTCGAATTCGAGGACGGTCTCGATGTCCGGCAGATCGAAATCCACGCGCCCGACGAATCCGCGGGCATCTGTGATCGTCACTTGCAGCTGTGGGGTGTACCCCAGGTTGTGCAGCAACACCCGGGCGCGCGATTCTCCGACACTCTCGGACCTGCCGTCCATGAACTTCGCGACGGTGTGTGCCTTTCGGTTCCCCGGGTGGTTCGGACACGAATCCAGTGCTTTGACAACCTGTTCGACGGTCAGGCCCCGGGTTCGCGCGGCGACGTCTGCAATACAGACTGCCGTCTCGAAGGGGAGTGTCCGAGCGCAATCGGCGATGGTTCGCGCCAAAGCCGTGACCCGCACACCATCGATGTCGACGACGTCCGCGTCGGAGTAAGGAGACGTGTGCAGTCTCCGGAGACCACTGCTGCGCCCACCGCCACGGGCACGGTTGCGGGTGATGTGCACTCGGCTCAGATCGGCATTCCACACATCGAGACCATGAAAGACGGCTGCGCTCACATGACTGACGACTGCGTCGGGTGCCGTGGCCGCGTCGAACACAGCCTCGGCGATGACGCGGTGCTTCTCTTCCGCTGTGAGCGAGTCGAATTGCGACCGGCTGACGAACCGCCCGGGTCGCAGTCGACGCCACGCTCGCGTTCGGCAGTAGCGCTGCAATTCGGCATCAGAGGTACCACGGGAGAGAGCGTCGGATCGCGAGACGATGCGGGTCATTAAGGAATGCTCTCCAGCGCAATCGCTTTGGACAAGCCCCGTGTGCCGGATTGTGGATAACTCGTCGCCTGTGGATAAACCGGGGCGGGACCTCACACCCCTATTGACGACCGCGCGCCCCTGCTCTGACGTGAACAGGGGCGCGCAGTCGGTAAAAAGGGTGTGAGGTTACTTCCGGCGACCCGGAACCTTGGCTCCCGGAGCGAATCCGAGTCCACCGGCCTTCGGCTTGGGCGGAGTCCGATCATCCGAACCGTTGGACGTCGCATCGGCCGCAGTGTCCGACGCTTCCGCCTTCGGTGCCTCCGCTTCCGTCGCCTCGGCAGCCGGTGTCTCAGCTGCCGGTGCCTCGGTCGCTGGTGCTTCGGCCTTCGGTGCTTCGGGTTCCGGTGTCGGCTCGGCCTTCTCGGGCTCTGCCTTCTCCGGCGCGGCAGGTGCAGCGGCAGTCGCACCCGGTGTCCGTGCGCCTGGCTTCTTGAATCCGGACTTCACGGCCAGACCCTTGGGCTGGACGGTCGGCTTGGATTCTGCGGCAGCGGGCGCCTCCGAAGTCGGGGCCTCGGCAGCAGGTGCTTCGCTGGCAGGTGCCTCGGCAGCCGGAGCTGTTGCAGCAGGGGCACTCGCAGTCTTCGCTCCCGGCTTCTTGAATCCGGACTTCACGGCCAGGCCCTTCGGCTGGACGGTCGGCTTGGATTCGCTTGCCGCAGCGCTTGATTCCGAAGATTCGCTGACAGCCTCCGGAGCAGCAGTCGGAGCAGCTTCGGCGGGATTTCCTGGTGCCTTGGCTCCCGGCTTCTTGAAGCCCGACTTCACGGCCAGACCCTTGGGCTTGACGGACGGAGTCGATTCCGAGGCCTCGGTGGTCTCCGCAGACGGAGCTTCAGCAGGAGCGTCGGCAGGCGCAGGGGCAGCTGCCTTCGCGCCGGGAGCCTTGCCCTTCATCTGCAGACCCTTGCCGCCGGGTGCCTTGCCTCCGGCCATGCCGAGACCCTTGGGCTTCGGTGCTGCCTCGGCTTCGGCAGTGTCGGCCGTGTCGGTCGCTCCAGCCGAACCCGGTGCCTTCGCGCCCGGTGCCTTGGCCAGACCCTTCATCTTCAGTCCGCCGCCGGCCTTCGGAGCGGGAGCTGCGGGAGCGGTCTTCGCCTCGGCAGGCTCCTCGACGGGTGCGATGCGCTCGGCCTCTTCGACCTCCATCGCCTTCTCGGTCTCGAGCTCCTCCTCCGCTGTCCGCTCGCGGGGGATGACCTTGATGTTCTCGGCCAGTACCGAGGACTCGACGCGGGTGATCGACTCGAGCATCAGCTGCGCGACGTCGACGACCTCGACACCCTCGTGCGCGCCGCCTTCCTGCCGTGCGGTGACACCGTCGGTGAGCATGACGCGGCAGAACGGGCAGCCCGTGGCGATCTTCTTCGGGTTGGTCGCGAGCGCCTCGTCGACCCGGTCGATGTTGATGCGCTTGCCGATGTTCTCTTCCATCCACATGCGAGCGCCACCGGCACCACAGCACATGGACCGCTCACCGTGACGCGGCATCTCCTTGAGGTTGGAGCCCGACGCAGCCATCAGCTCACGCGGAGCGTCGTACACCTTGTTGTGACGGCCGAGGTAGCACGGATCGTGGTACGTGATGTCCTGGCTGACCGAGGCCACCGGAATAAGCTTCTTCTGCCGCACGAGGCGGTTGAGCAGCTGCGTGTGGTGGACCACGTCGTAGTCGCCGCCGACCTGCGGGTACTCGTTACCGAGGGCGTTGAAGCAGTGCGCACAGGTGACGACGATCTTGCGCTTCTTCTGCTCCACGCCGTCGAACACGTTGTTGATCGTTTCGATGTTCTGCATCGCGAGCTGCTGGAACAGGAACTCGTTGCCCGCGCGGCGAGCGGAGTCGCCGGTGCAGGTCTCGTCGGCACCGAGCACCATGAACTTCACGCCTGCAGTGGCGAGCAGCTCGGCGACGGCCTTGGTGGTCTTCTTCGCCCGGTCCTCGTAGGCACCGGCGCAGCCGACCCAGAAGAGGTACTCGTAGTCCTGGAACGAATCGGCGTCCTTGCCGAAGACCGGGATGTCGAAGTCCATCTCGTTGATCCAGTTGAGCCGGTCCTTGGAGTTCTGGCCCCACGGGTTGCCCTTGTTCTCCAGGTTCTTGAACAGACCTGCGAGCTCGGACGGGAACTCGGACTCGATCAACACCTGGTAGCGGCGCATGTCGATGATGTGGTCGACGTGCTCGATGTCCACCGGGCACTGCTCGACGCAGGCACCACAGGTGGTGCAGCTCCACAGCACCTCGGGATCGATGATGCCGCCTTCGATGGCGTCGGCGACGAGCTTGCGATCGGCCTCGTCCCGAGCGGCCTGCGGAATGGCGTCGAGCGCCTTCTGGTCGACGTTGCCTTCTGCATCGACGAGTCCGACCTCGTCGCCGGCCATGTCCTTCTTGCCGCCGGCCAGCAGGTACGGGGCCTTGGCGTGGCTGTGGTCGCGCAGCGACATGATCAGCAGCTTGGGGGAGAGGGGCTTGCCGGTGTTCCAGGCGGGGCACTGCGACTGGCAGCGGCCGCACTCGGTGCACGTGGTGAAGTCGAGCCAGCCCTTCCAGCTGAAGTCCTCGATCTTGCCTGCGCCGAACGCGTCGACGTCGGGGTCGGCCTCTTCCATCTCGAGGACCTTGCCGCCGGACATCATCGGCTTGGCCGGTCCGAGGGCGACGGTGCCGTCGTCCATGCGCTTGAAGTAGATGTTGGGGAAGGCCGTGAAACGGTGCCACGCGACGCCCCAGTTGATGCGGGTGCCCACGATGTAGAGCCAGATCATGCCGGACATCAACTTGATCAGAGCGAAGATCGAGACCATGTTGGAGTTGGCCGGCAGCAGCTCGGCGAGGCGCATCGTGAAGAAGTCGGTGTACGGGTTCGCGTCTCCGTAGGTGGCGATCTTGCCCGCCTTGACGAACACCATGCCCAGGCCCTCGATGAGCACGACGGCCTCGACGAAGTAGGCGGCCTTGAACCCGGAGCCGGCGAAGCGCGACTGGCGCTCGGGCTTACGCGGGTGGTTGAGCTGGCGAATGACGATCAGCGTGACGATGCCGATGACGGTGCCGAGCCCGAGAATCTCGTCCATCAGGTGATAGACGGCGGTGTCGCCGACGATGGGCCAATGGAACTCGGGGTTGAACGTCTGGCCGTAGGCCTCGAACCAGAACACCGATCCGACCATGAAACCGATCATGACGAGCCAGTGCGCCCAGCCGACGGTGCGGAACTTGACCATCTTGGTGTGGGCCGCGAACTCGATCACCATCTGCTTGAAGCGGGGGACGATCGGTCGCCAACGGTCGGGTGCCGGCTGACCCAGCCGCACGATGTTGAACATGCGCAGGGCCCCACGAATGAAGGCGTACCAACACACGAGGCTGAGCAGAGCACCGACTGTGCCCAACGTGATCGTCAGGGCGTTCATGTCGCGGCCTTTCGCTGTGGGGTGGTGGCTGGAAAAGCTACCGCTGGTTCGAGCCCGTCGAACTGTACGACAGCCAATGTTACTCGTCGGTAGCTAATTGACTGTACTGATGGGTAACTTAGCATCGTTCCGGCAAGCGACGCTGGTGGGCGTCGAAATGAGGCCATCCGACGGGTGGGCTGAACTCGTCGGTAGGTTGTCTCGTGGATCACGTTAGGCGTATGGCCTGGTGGGGTTGTCGAGAAGGCAGTCCTTACTTGTCCTCTGCACTATCGAGTGCGCCGCAGTAGCGGGCCCGGCAGTCGACCGTTCGGATGGCATTTTCGCCGCATGTTGACGCACTGCAACTCTGTGTGCTGCAGAAACTCAATATGTTTGTGACAGTTGATAACTGATAGGCGTCGGGACAGTTGCAAAAGGACAACGAACGGTCCGGTTTGTGCGCTACACTTCGGGCGCATCGAACGTCGCAAAAGGGTCATCGGGGTGGCTTTGAGCTCGAGCGGACCTGGTCCCGCAGAGCGTGCACATCACAGAAACGGAACAGAACTCCACATGAAACTCAGCAAACTGGTCGTTACCTCGGCCTTCGTCGCAGTGGCGATGGGCTTGGCCAGCGGTACCGCCTACGCACAGGGCCCCACTGAGCAGGCGGCCCCCGGCGACACCAACTACACCGTCGATCTGGAAGACCGCACCATCGTCACCACCATCGATGCGGGCGTCTTCAAGGTTGCCGACGACGGCAAGACGGTCGACGTCCTCGACGCCGCCGACAAGACCCTCGTCACCCTCCCGCTCTCGTTCAACCTCGGCGGACTGAACTTCCCGTACGAGCAGAACGTCGATGACAACGGCAAGACCCTGCGCCTGATCCCGAACCTCGACTTCACGAAGGCGTCGGCGAACTCACGCAGCATCGGTGCGACGACCGTCGCATCGCCTGAGGAAAACCTCGCGGCGCAAGAGAACTTCCAGTCCCAGCTCGGGCTCGCGTCAGCAATCGGTGGATTCACCGGTACTGCGATCGGTGCAGTAGTCGGCGGCATCACGGGCGGGGCTCTTGCTTGCGCCACGACTGCTTGCATCCTGGCCATACCCGCAATCGGCGCTTTCGCTACTGTTGGCGCTGTGATCGGCACGATCGCAGTCGGCGGCCCGACCCTTGTGATCGCCGGCATCGACTTGATCAACACGCTGAACGCGGCACCCGGCACCACGGTGTACGCCAAGTAAGCAACGTCCCACACAAAACCCGCACTCTCGTCGAGGGTGCGGGTTTTTTGTGCGCTGCGTGTGGCTACGACGTACGGACCGTCAGTCCGGGATTCTCGGCCAACACGTCGTTGATGGGGGTGGCGAACAGTTCGGGTCGTTGGCCCTGCAGCATGCTGAACACCATCGCGATTTCGCAGGACGGTTGATCGCCCACATTCGACGCGCTGGCGATGCCGACGGCGAGGGTGCCGCTGACGATCGGGCCACCGCTGTCGCCGCGGAGAGCGCAGATGGACGTGGAGAAGCTTCGGTCCATGACGGCCTCACCCATGGCGACGTTCCGGCCCGTGGACAAGATTGTGCCGCAACTGAATCCGGTCCTGGAACCGGACTTGCAGACCGGTGCACCCACGATGGGATCCACCGTTCCGGTGACGTGCAGCGGTCCCGAGCCGGGCACTCGCACCGCATTGCTCTCGAACTCTCCGACGTTGGCGTCGTCGATCTCGATCAGGGCGTAATCGTTGGGCGACTGGCTGGTTCGGTAGAAAGAGCCGAACTTCGACCCGACGAGACTCCCGTACATCGGGTAAGCGCCGGTCGACCCTGCGGAACCGGTGGCGGCCGGATCGCAGTGGCCCGCAGTGATGTTGACCGGTCCGCGGGCGGGATCGACGGCGTTGAATCCGAGCGAGCAACGCAGACCGAGGCCGGCCGGAGTGCCCGCAAGGAAGCTGTCTCCGCCGAGATACGAACTGGCCCGAATGGGACCGGCCGTGGGCGCGACATCGAAGGGGAGTAGCTCCACCAGCGGGTCGACGGCGTCGTGCACCGCCTGTGGAATCTCTATCCCGGAGGCAACCGTTGCGAACCCCTTGGCCGACGCGGCGTCGGCCACCTCGGTATCGGTGTGGCCGTCCGCCACTGCGACGACGGGCCGACCGTCCGTATCGAGCCAGGCACCCGTGATCGCCTCGGAACCGACAGCGGCAGTGAACTCCGCCAAACGCCTTGCCGCGTCGGCTCGTTCGAGAAACTGGTGCGGATCGAGCCCGAGATCGCGGGCGACGGCGTCGACCAGCTCGGGCGGCAGCACCGGATCCGTACCCGCTGCGGGCGCGGCAGTGGCAACGGGCGCGAACACCGCCATCGCTATCACGCATGACACGGCAATCGACAACCCCAGCCCACGGCGACGCATGAAACCCCTCCCCCGAGGCATCAACGATGTGATGCCGTTCACTGACTATAGGGGGTGCGCAGGCGTCGACCTACCGGCTCATTCGGTTCGTAGGGTCGCTCCGGTTGCGCCGATGACCTGATCGATGGGAATACCGAGACTCGCAGTGCCCCCGTACTGGGCCAATGCCAGATTTGCCTCGTTGCAGTCGGGTGCGCCACCACTGTTGGATCCGCTGGTGATGCCGAGCGCGAGTGTTCCGGTCACGATGGCACCGCCGCTGTCGCCGGCCAGAGTGCACGCGGTGCTGGCGAATCCACGGACCGTGCGGGAGGTGCCGTCCTCCATGTAGAGCTGTGTCTCGACGCGGTCGGCGGCAACAACGCCACACGTGAACGACGAGGACTGACCCGACTTGCAGACCGGCGCTCCGATCACGGGTGCTGCGGTTCCGGTGATCGTGACGGTGCTGCCGTTGGCTCCGCGGACGGTGGGACGGTCGAGGCCGGACGAAATACCGCTGTCGTTCAGGTCGATCACCGACCAGTCGAGGCCGTCCTGCGCGCCCAGGCTCGACCGATCGAACGAGCCGATCTGCGTGCTGCGCTTGATGTCCGACGGATCGGGAAGGTAGACCGGTGCGCCGCCGGCTCCGGTGGCCTTGTTCGGATTGCAATGTCCGGCAGTCAAATTGACGGCGTCGCCGGAGGAGTCGACGGCGTTGAACCCGAACGAGCAGACGCTGATGTCGGTGGTCGGGGCGTCGGCGATGGGCCCGGTGCTGGTGACGTAGGTGTCGCCACCCATGGGAGCCGGGTCGACCGGCTTGTTTCCACCGGGGGAGAGGATGACCTTGATGTTGGCCAGCAACGTCGGCAGGTTGAGTGCGCTACCGATCGGACTGTTCACCAGGTCGATGACCACCTGGTTGTCGATGAAGTCGATCGCCGTGCCGTTGATCTGCTCGGAGATCTCGCGGGGGAGGCCGGCGATCCATCCGTTGAGATCGGCCAGAGATTTCTCGAGCCCGTCCGCCGACACCGGCGACTGAGCTGTGGCGTATCCGTCCTTGGCCACTGCCTGTGCTGCAGCAGGGGAGGTGACTGCGACGACGGCGTTGCCGTCGGGTCCGATCCATGCGCCGGCGAAATCAGCGGGGCGGCTGGCACGGAAGTCCGATGCGTAGGCGGACAATTCCTGCGCACGAGCGGCCCGATCGAGATACTCCTGCGGAGAGATCTTCAGATCGCGCTGCACAGCCTCGACGAGCTCTGCGGGAAGCCGATCGGCGGGAGATTGGACAACGGGCTCGGCGGCCGCTGTCCCGGAGAACGAAGCGAACAGAACGAAAGCCGTCGAGCACAGCACTGCAGTACGCAGAGCCCCGGTGTTACGCATGAAATCCCTTCATCGGGTGCTTGGTATCAGCGCCCCACCCTAGGGCATGAGCCGCTGAACCAGTGTTTGCACAGGTCAGGGGGTAGCAGTGTCGGAAGATGTCGGTGTTGTTGCAGACGTAGTAGTAGGTGGCGTTGTGGTCGTCGCGGCCGGGGTGGTCGTCACCGGGGTCGTCGTCGGCACCGGGACGGTGGTGGTGACCACGGGCGGGGGCGTCGGGATCGGGGCGGGTGGCGGCGCAGGCAGCGGCGCGGGTTGGGGCGGGATGTACGGCTCGTACGTCGGTTCGTCGACCACCTCCGGCGCGACGACGGCCGCAGCGGGAGTGGTGGTTGTGGTCGGCGGCGTGCGGGTCGAGGTGACGACCGGCGAGCCTGCATCCGTGACGGCCGGGGGCGTCGGAGCGGGCGAATTGCTGAACACGCCACTGATCGCGGCGATCGCCAGCACGATCACCACGCCCGCCGCGGCACCGGCAATGATCGTGGTGATGGTGCGCGAGCGTTCGCTGCGTTCCTTCGTCGCATCCGTCGACGCGACCACGGGGGCCACGGCCGGTGCGGCACCGGTGTTCGACGTGTTCTCCTCGGCCGGTTCGACCGGATGGGACCGAAACTCCGAGGGCTCGAACATCGGAGCCACCGCTGGGATGGCCTCGGAGAAGGCAAGGGACTTCTCTTGTGGCACAACAGGAATGGCGTCGGTATCGAGCGAATCGGCGCCGTCGTTACGGGTGACGATCGGCGCGGCGCCGGTGACCAGGGAGTTGCCGTCGACATCGTCGACCTCGGCGAGCAGCAGTGCGCCTCGGGGTGCTGCCAGTGGCTCGACCACTAGATCACCCGAAGTCCGTTCGGCAATCCCGGCGGCCACCGACTCCAGTTCGGCGCTGCCGCCGGTGAGCACCACGGTGCCGGTCTGCGGCACGTCGAGCGTGCGTACCGACGGCGCGACCAGGTCGGCGAACTCCGATCGCGTCACGGTCGTGGTCTGCGACAGCCCCGGCAGATCGACGGAGATGGTGGCGTTCTCTTCCGTGCTGAGTGCGTGTTTGGCTGCCTCGCAGGACGCGACGACGCCGGCGAGAGCGGCCAGGACTGCGGCGTCGGACAGATCGATGTGGTCTCGATCGGTCACCACGTGATCGAACAGCGCATCGGTGAAGACGTCTCCGCTGACGGCGGTGGTGCGAACCGTTCCGCCGCCGGGATACGTCGAGATGTCGGTGCCGGTAGCGCCGATGTCGATCACCGTGGCGGCCGTGCCGGGGTGGCGCTGCGCGAAGGTGCTGGCGGCTTTTGCGTCGGGCACCAGGGCGACTGCGGTCAGGCCGGCGTGATCGAGGGCATCGCGCAGCAGTGCAACGCTCTCGCGCGGCCATCGCGTCGGGTACGTCATGGTCGTGACGGGTGCGTCGGCCGACTCGGTTGCCGAGGACATCATGGTGACCAGGCAGTTGGCCGCGTTCGCCATCAGATCCTCGGCGCGGTACGCGGCGGCGTCGGGTTCGAGGTCCTCCTGCTGACCGACCAGGTCCACGAACCGGGTGAAGGGCGCTGTGTCGGCGGGTTCGCCGAGATGAGCTCGGCCGTCGTCGTCGAATCTCAGGGTCGTCGGTACTACGACGACCGTCGGTTCGTCGTCGGTGCGGACGCGGTGGACTGCCACCGACCGGGTGTTACCGACGGTGATTCCGAGATGGCCCGCACCGCTCATGGAGTTCCCTCTGTCCCTGCGTCGCGTGCCTGCTCGGTGTCGGACTGCGGGTCGGTCGTGTCCGGGTCGGTCGTCTCGCCGGTGTCCTCGGTGTCTTCGTCGGCCGGGACCACTGGTTCGGGGTCGACCGGATCGACGGTCTCACGCGGGTCCTCGCGGTCGCGGATGTCGGGTGTCTCTACGGCGGGACGGGTGTCGATCTCGGTCGGGTCCGCGTTGCGTCGTGGGTTCTCGGAGGTCTCGGGGGTCTCGGCCGGGGTCGATTCTTCGGTCGTTTCCAGCGGAAGAGGTTGGACCGGCGCGATCTCGGCGGCCGGTTCGACGACGACGGTGGGGAACTGGATCGGGCCGCCGGCACCGGTCCCGGAGGACGTTGTCGGCGGAATCAGCTGCGCGTTGCCGATGGTGGGCACCGTCGTGTCGGAAGAGGTACCCAGTTGCAGCGCGATCAGGGACGCGCCGACGATCAACGCAGAGGCGAACGCCGCCGCCGCGAACAGCGGGCGACGGTCGGAACGGGTGGGGGTCAGTACCGCTATTTGCTCGGTGACCGCTTCGACGGGGAATTCAGACGCCAGAATCGCAGCACCACGCGCCGCGGCGACGGCCGAGTCTTTGCTCTGAAGGGTCGCCCGCACCGACGCGTTCCACGCAGCGAGCGCCTCGGCTTCGGCCACCAGCGATACGTGCGCGAGACCGTGCGCATTCATCGCCGAACGCAATGCGAAGACCTGCTCGGCCGTCCAGCGGGCCGGGTAGGTGGCGGCCGCGGCGAGGTCGCCTGGTTGCAGATCGATCGACGACGCGACCTCGGTGAGCAGGCACAACAGCGCCATCGACGTCAGCTGCTCGGCGGGAAAGACGGTCCCCTTGCTGCCGGTGACGCCGACGCCGTCGGCGAGAGAGTCGAGGAAGTGGGTGTACGCCTCCGACTTCTCGCCGGGTGTGTCACCGAGCGAGACGGTGCCGTCGGGATGGGTGTTGAGCACGGTCGAGTGCAGCGACGCCAGGTGCAGTGACGGGCCGGGCGCAATGGGATGCGACACCGCAGCCACGGCACGTTCGTCGTCCAGATAGAGGCCGACGTCCGGCGTGCCGATCCTCACACTGCCGGGCTGCTCGGTCATGGGGATGCTGCCTGTTCTGATCGGTTACCGATGGTCGGTCGTTATGTCGCTTCCGGCCCTCACACAGTTACATTGCTGCTCGATGTGCTGGTGGAGCCTCCGTATCCCATGGCGCGCAGCATCGAGATGAGCTCCGAGCGAGACTCGGCCCCGAGCCTGCGCCGTATGCGAGCCACATGATGTTCGACGGTCTTCGGGGAGATGTAGAGGCGGCTACCCACCTCGCGGTACGTGACTCCGAGTACGAGCAGCTCGGCGACCTCGGCCTCGCGCTCGCTCAACGATCCGGTCGGGGTGGGCGTGGTTCCGGAACTCTCGCGGCGGTGCGCGGTGGGCGGCTGCGACCCGGATTGGCGCAGCGACCTGGCGATGTGCAGCAGTGCGGTGGCGGTCGCGGTATCGGAGACGGTCAGCGCGGCCTCGCTCGCCAGTCTGGCTCCATCCCAGGGCAGCCCGAACGCGGTCAGCGTCCGTGCCGAGTTCTCCACATCGGCCGGATCGGGCCTGCCCTGCAACACCCCGAGCCAGGCGCGGCCGGCGGCGGCGAGGGCGGCGCTGTACGGGTGGGTGGGAGCGGCAGCCGCGAGGGCCTTGGCGTGCGGCACCAGCGCGTCGGGAGTCTGGGCCACGATGGCCGCTTGGACCTGGTACCAGTTCAGCGCAGACGCCCAGACTGGCGGATCTCCGAGCGCTGCGAGCAGATCGGCGGCATGCGCGACGAGGTGTTCGACGCGGTCGACCTGGCCGAGTCGGGTTGCAGCCAAGAGCAATTCGCCCAGAGGGAGCAGCGCGAACAGATCTGCCGAGTATTCGGCGATGACGTTCTGGGCGCCGGTCCATGCGGTAATCAACGACCCTGCGTCACCCGACCTGCGAGCCAGGCCCACCCGGATCGCGTGCAGGAAGAGCTGATTGCGCATGTGCGACAACGGTATCCGCAGTCCATCGAGCGCAACACTCGCCTCGGCGGCATCGCCCCGCAGCATCGACGCCCATGCCCCGAGGAGGATCAGTCGAGTGTGCGCCTCGGATCCGGGACGCTGTTCGGGCAGGGCTCGGGCCAGAATGGAATCTACGCGAGCGAGGTCGCCGCAGTGCACGGCGTGCAGGGCTGCGACGGCCGCGGCGGTGTCGGTGGCACACGAACGGTCGGATACGTTGCCGGTCAACGACAGTGCGCGCATCAGCGAGTGCGCGGCACCGCTCGAGCCGGCTGCGCTGCGGGAGTCGATCGACCCGAGGACGCCGGCCACCAGCAAGGTGCCGGATGCAGTGCTCGACGTCGGCGCAAGTGCTGACACTGCGGTCATCGACCGGTCTGCAGCATCACGATCGCCGGCTCCAGCAGCGGACAGAGCGGCCCACACCCCGTCGGGCCCGAGTCGATTCTCGCCGAGCCATCCGAACAGTTGCGCACTGCGGGAGAGCATTCCGCGCTGCGCGGCAATCGCGGCCGAGACCCGCACCGCGGTCCGCAGATCCGCGGAATCACAGACGGCGGCGCTGTCGAGTACCGCATCGGCATAGCGCCCCGCCTCGTCCAGGTCGCCGGTGGCGGCCGCGACCTCGGACCGACGGGCGGCGAGCACCATCGGATCGAAACCGGCGTCGACAGCTGCATCGTACAGCGCGCCGGCTGCCTCGACCGGTGCCCAATCTGCTTGCTGTACAAGAAAATCGGCCAAACCGACATGGACGACGCCTCGCTGCGCCAGCGCACGCGCGGCGGTGGCGTCGAGCAGGCGGGATCGGGATGCGACGTCGGTGACGGACTGGAGCAGGACGCGGCAGCGCCGATCACCGATCAGCTCGGTCAAGGGAACCTCGGCGGCCGGAATCAACGCGCCGGTGGAGTCGAGCAGGCCGGAGCTGCAGGCGAGATCGACGACAGATTCGACTTCGTTCGTGCGCGCGATCAGTTGCGCGGCCGTCGTGGGATCCGGTGCTATGCCGAATCGAGCTGCGAGCAACAGCGCCCGAGTGTCGTCGGAGGTGTCGAGCAGCATCCGACGATGCTGTGCCGCAACGGCTTCGGTCACCGCTCGCAGGGGTGAAGGGTCGGCGAGTTCTGCGGATAGCGCGGCAAGGGCGGCGTCGACGGCAGAGAGGATTCCCCCGGTGGACTTCGCAATGGCAGTGGCCAGTGCCGCCGAGATGGGCCGTGCAGTGGCGGCAGCCCGTGCGGCGATCGACGTCTTGTCCAACGGAACCAGAGTCAGTCGACCGGAACCGGCGGACGCGATCAACTTCTCGATCCGAGAATCGAACAAGCGCGGAGCCGTGGCCACGATCAGCGTGATGTCCGACCGCGTTGCTGCCGCGGCAATTTCGTCCAACCGTTGTTCCGACAGCAGATGGGCGTCGTCGACGAGAACCGTCGAGCCGGACGGGGCGTCGGCAATGCTGCCCGGGTGCGGATCCACCGCCGCGCCGATCGCGTCGAGAACTGCGGAGCGACCGGACCCGTTCGCTCCGACAACAACATGAAACCCCGTGGTGGCGAGGGCATCACGAACGAAACGATCGGCGCGTTCGACGCCGACGAGGGAGGGCCGGATGCTGGTCACGGTCGGCTTATCGACCGGTCAGGCCGCCGAGGGCTCCGCCGAGACCGTCGCCGACGCCACCGACCGCACCGCCCAGTCCGTCACCGACTCCGCCCACGACGCCGCCGAGACCTTGACCCACACCTTGGCCGACATCGCCGAGAGTCGGGCCCTGGTACGTAGGTGGCTGGTAGCTGGGAACCTGTGGCACCTGCACAGCCGGTGGTTGGTAGTTGGGCACCGTCGGAGCCGCGACCGATGGGATGGTCGGCACGGTTGCTGCGCCGTTGTCGGCAGGGGCCTGCGCGGGTGCTCCCGCCGCGGGCGCACCGGCAACCGGGGCACCGGTGGCCGGATCGATCTGCGTCACGGTGCCGTCGGCGTTGACGACCGTGGTGGGAGCGCCCTCGGATCCGACTGCAGCAGCGCCGTTCTCGCCCGTAGTCGTGGTCGTCGTCGATGCGTCCGCGACAGCCGCGGTGGTTCCCGGTGTTTCGGTGCTCGAGATGTCGGCATTGGACTCGGCCGGTGCCGTGTTGTCCGAGGTCAACGCGGTACCCACCGACAGGCCTCCGCCGGCGAGAAGAGCCAGGACGACAACGGATCCGGCGACGAGGCCGGCCTTCTTGCGGCCGGACATCCCTGCGTCGGATTCCACCGCAGTAGGCGTCGGGGCCGGTCTCGGGGTGGGGCGAGGCATCGGGGCGGCGGCAGCGGTAGCCACGGACGCGGTCGGGACCGCAGCCAGGGAGGCTGCATCTTCGGCGGCGGTGGCGTCGGCGATGTCGCTTCCGAGTATCGCGGCTCCGATCGCAACGGTCAGTTCCGGACGCGGACCGGCCACCACGGGGGCGCGCAGTTCGGACGAGATGAGTTCGGCAACAAGGGGAATGGCCGAGCTGCCACCGACGAGCACCACCTGGTCGATATCGGTGACCTCGAGCCCCGCGGCGGCCACGGCGTCACGGACGACCCCGACCGACGCCAGCAGCGATGCGCGTACCAGTTCCTCGATCTCGGAGCGCACCAGGCGAACCTCGGTGTGCAGACCGGGCAGGTCCACGGTGAGCGAGGTGGACGTGTCGTAAGAGAGTTGTTCTTTGGCCTGGCCGCACCGTGCTCGCAGTTCCACCAGCGCACCGACGGTGTCGGGGTCGAACGGATCGAACTCGAACGATTGACTTCCCGAGACGGTATCGAGGACGTACTGCATGATCGCGTGATCGAACTGCGCGCCGCCGAATTCCTGCGAGTGGACGCCGCTGCCGACGACGCCTGCGTCGGTGCCGGTCCGCATCAGGGTCACGTCGAGGGCGCTGGCACCCAGGTCGTAGATCACGGCGAGGCCGTCGGCCTGTGGTCCGCGAGTCACCTCGAGCCAGCGCATCGTGGCAACGGACTCGGGTACCAGCGTGGCGTCGGCCAGGCCGGCGCGATCCAATGCCTCGCCGAGGACCTCGGCCGTGTACGCCGTCCAGCGGGTGGGGTGGGCGACGACGACCGTGGGGGCGGAATCGGCTCCGGCGGACACCTCGGCCACGAGTGCGCGAGCGGCGGTGGCGTACAGATCCTCGGCACGGTGACTGCGGCCGTCGTCGTCGATCAATTCCACCGGGTCGCCCACTCGGTCGGCGAACCCGCTGATCAGATGGCGGCCCGATCCGTCCCACAGCTCGGCCAAGCTCGGAGCCGCGCCGGGGCGAAGATCGAGTGCCGAACGCTTGACGACGGAAGTAACGGGGTCGGTGTCGAGTGCAGCAGCCGCTGTCACCGAACCGATACGTATGCCGAGCCCTGTCCCGGTCATTCCGCAGGCTGCACTCTTGCCGTTCATAGTGATGTCGCCGCCTTCATCTCGCCTCAGCCGTCAGTAGTACTGCCGTCACCCGCACTGTCGGACCGCGTCCGTTGTTCGTTACGTCTCACAGCAGGTTAGAGCGTGAAACGAGTGAAATCCCCTAAAGCGCTCAGATCCCCTAACGAAAGCCCCCTGGCGGACCCCGGGGTAGTAGGGGGATCGGCCCCGTTGGGCGGGGGCTCTCCGATGCATAGCTTTGTGATCAACCACGAACGACCACTCGTCAAGGAGACCCAGATGGCTACCAACGCCGTACTCGATTTCATTCTCGGCTTGCTGCGCGACGACCAGGCCGCGGCGGCCTACTGCGCCAACCCCGAGACCACGTTGGCCGCCGCAGGCCTCGGCGACGTGACCCACGCAGACATCGTCGCCGTAGCACCGCTGGTCGCCGAGTCGGGTCTGTTCGCCGGAGCGGGCAGCCAGCTGTCGGCCATCTTGGGTGCAGGCGGATCGGCCGGCCTCGAGGGCGCACTTGCCGGAGGGGCGAGCCTCGGCGGCGGATTGTCTGCCGGACTCGGACTCGCTGCAGGCGCAGTTGCCGGCGGCGGACTCGCTGCAGGCGGCAGCTTGACCGGCGGAATCGATGTGACGGGTGAGATCGAGGCATCCCTGCAGGCTGCTCTCGCTGCAGCGTTGGCCGTCGGCGGTCAGATCGGTCTGGAGCTCGGCACTGCCTTCGGTGGTGCCCTCGACGCTCTGATCGGCGCGGGCGCAGGCATCGGCGGCGGACTCGGAGGCAATCTGGATCTCGATCTCGACGGTCTGCTCGGCGGAACCGTCGGTCTCGGCGCTGCCTTGACCGGACTGATCGGCGCAGGTGCAGACATCGGCGGCGAGATCAGTGGCGACATCGCCGCACAGCTGCAGGCAGCACTCGACGCTGCTATCGGCGCGACCGGTGCCGTCGACCTCGGCGCACTGGCCGACATCCAGGGCGGACTGGGCGGCGCGCTCGGCGCGATCTTCGGAGTCGGTGGAACCGTCGGAGCCGAGCTCGGCACGGCGCTCGGTGGAGTCTTCGACGCCGCCCTCGGTGCCGGAGCCGGACTGGACATCGCGGGTGACCTCGGTGCCGCTCTGACCGCCGGAATCGGCGGCGCACTCGCGGGCCTCGGGACCGTCGGTGCAGATCTCACGACCGACGTCGGTGCTGCTCTCGACGGCGCAGTCGGTGCCGGCGGCGCACTGATCGGCGACATCGCCGGTGGCATCGGCGGCAGCCTCGGCGGGCTCTTCGCCGCCGACGGTGCCATTGCCGGATCCATCGGATCCGCACTCGGAGCCGTCCTCGACGCCGGTGCGCTCGCAGACCTCGACGTCGACGGCCTGCTGGCCGCAGGAGGCAATATCGGTGCTGTCGTCGGAGGCGCACTCGGAACGGCACTCGACCTGGACACCAGCGCGATCGGCAGCCTGACGGCGGCCATCGACACCGCGGTCGACGGCGTCATCGGCGCAGGTGCAGGCATCGGCGGAGGCCTCGCAGGCGGTGTCATGGGCGGCATCGAAGGTGGAGTCACCGGAAACCTCGAAGGCATCCTCGGAGCCGCATTCGGCGTCGGCGGAGCGGCTGGAGCCCAGCTCGGCACCGCTCTCGAGACGGTGCTCGACACCGGTGCAGCACTCGACCTCGGAGCCGTACTCGGTGCCGGAACCGACCTGAGCGCGGGACTGACCGGAGCGATCGATACCGCGGTGGCAGCAGGAGCCGATCTCACGGGAACCGTCGAGGCCGCTCTGGGTGGAGTCGGCGGAGTCGGCGCTGACCTCTCCGGTGGTCTTGCCGGTATCGGTGGACTGGGTGGCGGTGTCACCGGTGGTCTTGCCGGTATCGGTGGTCTCGGTGGCGGTGTGACCGGTGGTCTCGCCGGTATCGGTGGACTCGGTGGCGGTGTGACGGGCGGACTTGCCGGTGTCGGCGGCGCTGCCGACGGTGTGACAGGCGGACTTGCTGCGGTCGGAAATGTGGGAGCAGACGTCACCGGCGGGCTGGCAGCCGTCGCCGATGCAGGCGCGGGCGTCACCGGAGGTCTCTCGGGGCTGGCCGACGCCGGCGCAGGACTCACCGGAGGACTCGCCGGTCTCGGCAGCCTGGGCGGCGGGATCGCCGGGGGAGTTGCGGGCGGAGTGGCCGGCAGCGTCAACGCCGCAGCTTCGGCTGGCGCAGGTCTGCAGGGAACCGTGACCGGTGCCGTCGATACCGGACTGGACGCGGCAGCATCGGCCGGCGCAGGTCTGCAGGGAACCGCGACCGGTGCTGTCGATACCGGCCTGGACGCGGCAGCATCGGCCGGCGCGGGTCTCGAAGGTGCAGCCGGTGCTGCAGGGTCGGTCGCCGGCGGCATCCAAGGTGCTGCGGGTGGAGTGGTCGACGCCGGCACCTCGGTGGGCGGCGAGATCGCGTCGAACGTCGGAGGGGGGCTCGAGGCCGGCGGCTCTTTCGGCGGCGAAGTCGCCTCGACGGTGACCGGGGGTTTGGATGCTGGTGTCGACGCTGCGGGGTCCGTGGGCGGCGGGTTTGATTCCGCTGCCGATATCGGTGGCCAGGCAGCGGGCAGTGTCACCGGCGGTCTGGAATCCGGTGCGGAGGGCCTGGCTAATGCAGGCGGCAGCCTTTCCTCGGCCGCGAACGGTGCAGCGTCGGGATCGTTCGAGCACTCCAGCTCCTTCGACAGCAGCGCAACCTCTTCCGGCACCGGCTGGTCGAGCGTCGACTCCGACGTGTTCGGCCAGGCCGAGAGCGATTCGAGTCTGTTCAGCGACGGCAGCCTGCACGGCTCGGTGGACTCGGCGGCCGATTCTCTCGGCCACGCAGTGACGGTCGATCACGACATCGATCCGCTGCACCCCTGATTCGGTCAGCGACACCAGTGCACGGCCCCGAGTGTGTTCGTCACACTCGGGGCCGTGTCGTCGCTAGAGTTCTGCTCGGGGACGTCGACGAGAACGGGTTGTGAAGCAAGAGCATGGATGGGCACACAACGGAGCTGGCCGAGCTGCTGAGTCGCACCGCGAAGGTGGCGACATCGGCGGGAAGATCCGATCTGGTCGATCGAGTCGAGGCAGCGAGAATGCGAGTCTTGGATCCGCGCCGACGCATCATCGTGGTCGGACCGCTCAAGCAGGGCAAGAGTCAATTCGTGAATTCGCTGCTCAATCTGACGGTGTGCTCGGTCGGCGACGACGAGACCACCGCGATCCCGACGGTGGTGTCGAACGCCGAGAGCTTTTCCGCGCAGCTCGTTCTCGCAGATCCGGGCAGTGAGCCGATCCGCGTCGACGTGCCGCCCGACGAGGTCACCACCGTCACCCCGGCGAGTCCCCGGGCTCAGGGTCGTGAAGTGCTGCGGCTGGACATCGGAGTGCCCAGTCCATTGCTCGCCGACGGTCTGGTCCTGGTCGATACGCCGGGTGTCGGTGGGCACGGAAATCCGCACGCTGCAGGAACATTGGGGCTCATTCCGTCCGCCGACGCTGTACTGGTCGTCTCCGACGCCTCCCGCGAATTCACCGAGCCCGAGCTGTCCTTTCTCCGGCAGGTGCAAGGCCTCTGCCCGGCCGTGGCGGTACTGATCACCAAGATCGATCTGTATCCGCACTGGCGACAGATCGTCGAGGCCAATCGCGGGCACCTCGAGCGGGCCGGCATCGACGTGCAGATGCTCCCGGTGTCGTCGCTGTTGCGCTCGCACGCACTGCGTTTGAACGACGAAGAGCTCAACGCCGAGTCCGGTTTTCAACAGCTCTACGCGTTTCTTCGCGACGAGGTGGTTGCCCGTGCGGACGTACTGGCTCGCGCGTCGGTCTCACTCGACGTTCGCTCGGTCACCGAGCACCTTTCCCTGTCCTTCGGCAGTGAGCTTGCGGCGCTGAAGGATCCGGAGCGGGCGGCCGCGGCCGTCGCCGGTCTGCAGCGCGCCAAATCCGCCGCCGAAGAGTTGCACAAACGCTCGTCGCAATGGCAGCAGACCCTCGGTGACGGCATTGCCGATCTGGCGTCCGATATCGATCACGATCTACGCGACCGGTTGCGCCGCGTCACTCGCGAGGCGGAGGAGACCGTCGACGAGGGGGATCCGGGTAAGGACTGGCCGCAACTCGGCGAGTGGCTGGAGGAGCAGATCGCCGCGTCGGTGGGCGACAACTTCGTCTGGGCGCACGAGCGGGCACTGTGGCTCTCGGAGTTGGTGGCCGAGCATTTCGCTTCCTCCGGAGCAGCAGCGTTGCCCGACCTCGATCTCGGTGATCTGGACAACGTTCTCGAACCCGTCTCGTCGTTGGCCGAGCTGGAATCCGGTCGGGTGGGTATCACCCAGAAAGTCCTCGTGGGAATGCGCGGCTCCTACGGCGGCGTGCTCATGTTCGGTCTGATCACCACCTTCGTCGGGCTGAGTCTGCTCAACCCGATCTCGATCGGCGCGGGCGTTCTGCTGGGCACCAAGGCCTACAAGGAGGACAAGGAGAATCGCGTCAAGGCGCGCCGTTCCGAGGCCAAGATGGCGATCCGACGCTTCACCGACGACGTCAGCTTTCAGGTGGGCAAAGAGTCCAAAGACCGTCTGCGGCAGATCCAGCGGGTACTGCGCGATCACTTCACCTCGATCGCCGAGCAGACGCTGCGGTCGCTGAACGAATCACTACGCTCGGCGCAGGAAGCCGCCGCGGCCGACAACACCGACCGTGCTTCGCGGATAGCGCAATTGGAGAACGATCTGCGCGTGGCCTCGGAATTGAATGCCCGCGCACGTGCTCTCGTCGAGGACGAGGCGGTATGAGCGCGACGGCTCTGAACCGGGCGCGTGACCTGATCTCGGCTGCTCGATCGACGTACGCGGGGGACGCAGAAGCCGCGTGGATGCTCGACGAATGTCTGTACCGACTGGACGAGCCGCTGCGGGTGGCGTTGGCCGGCTCGCTCAAGGCCGGCAAATCAACTCTGCTCAATTCGCTTGTCGGACAGGATATTGCGCCGACCGATGCGACCGAATGCACCAAGGTCGTCACGTGGTATCGCAACGGCGTCACGCCCGCTGTCACGGCCTGGTACGACGGCGATCGTGCGGCGAACGTGCCGGTGCAGCGACGGGACGGCCGACTGACCTTCGATCTGGGGTCGTTGACGGCCGCGCAGGTCGATCGCCTGGACGTCGAATGGCCCGCCAGCACTTTGGCGCAGACGACGATCATCGACACCCCGGGCACGTCGTCGCTCTCGCGCGATGTATCGGCGCGCACGCTGGCCATGCTCACCCCCGAGAACTCGTCCTCCGGTGCCGACGCCGTCGTGTATCTGCTGCGCACCCTCAACGCGTCGGACGTGTCGTTTCTCGGACAGATCGGCGCGCACGTGGGCGGCGATTCGGGTCCTCTCGGCGTCATCGGGGTGGTGTCCCGAGCAGACGAGGTTGGCTCGGGCCGGATGGACGCGATGATGTCGGCCAAGGAGGTCGCCGCGAGGTTTGCATCCGAACTCGAAGCCACCGGTTTGTGCCAGGCAGTGGTTCCGGTTGCGGGACTGCTCGCACTCGGTGCGGAAACGTTGCGGCAGAACGAGTTCGCTGCGTTCGAGATGCTGGCGACGGTACCGACCGAGGATCTGCAGTTGGCGATGCTCTCGGCTGATCGCTTCGTGCGACCCGAGAGCACACTGCCCGTCGATGCCGCGCTGCGGGCCAGCATCGTCGACCGCTTCGGTTTGTTCGGAATTCGGATGGCAGTCACTCTGATTCGGCTGGGGGTACGCGATTCGCCCACGCTGGCTGCCGATCTGGTCGAACGCAGCGGCTTGAGCGAACTGCGTTCGGTGATCGACGTGCAGTTCGGTCAGCGAGCCGACCAACTGAAACTGCACTCCGCTCTGGTTGCGCTGCAGCGAATTCTGGAGTTCCGGCCGGAATCGCATGCCCTGCGTACCGAGGCCGGGCGGATGCTGGCGGACGTGCATGGTTTTGCCGAACTGCGGCTGCTCGGCCGATTACGCTCCACCACACCGAAACTCCCCGAGGGAGCCCTGCAGGACCTACAGCGCATCATCGGCGGCTTCGGTATTTCCGCCACCGAACGTCTGAACCTGCCGCCCGATGCCGGCCCCGGTCAACAACGCGAGATCGCACTGGCGGCAGTACACAAGTGGCGTGGGTTGTCCGAGCACCCGCTGCTGGATCGGTTCACTGCGGGCTCGTGTGCCCTCGCCGCCCGTAGCGCCGAAGGGATACTCGCCTCGCTGGCCTGAGTTCTATCGTGTCGATGCCCTACGCGGGAGGAGCGCGACGACGGTCGCCGCGCCTGCCGCAGCTGCAACGACGAACGGTCCCCACTGCAGAACCCCGCCGAGCAGTGCAGGTGCGTCGGACACGAAGGTCGAGAACGTGACGGCCGCACCGATGGTCAAGAGCCCGACCGCGCCCATCAAGACCTTGGATGACGTCGCTGCACCGCGCAGTAGATTCAGTGCGACGAATCCGAGCAGTACGAGCACCGCTCCAGCGGCACCGCTGGACAACAGTGTCGCCGAGGCCGTGTTACGGACGTCGACCGCGCTTGCCGTCGAATCCTGCTGTGAGACAGCGCTTTCGACACCGGACAGCACGGGCTCCCAATTGAGTGCGATGACTGCCGCCAATACGAGGATCAGTACCGCAGTAAGCGTCCACAGCGCAGTCGCCAGCCTCGGGAGAACCGAAGGCGTGGGCTCCTGCCGTGGCCGAAGAGGCTCGACGGAAACATCCGGCCGCGGCGGTTGCGGACGCGCAGGCCGAGGTCTGCGCGAGATCGGGTCCATCGGTTCTTCGGCCACGGTGCAGGAGTCTATCGGGCCGGGCTGCTGAGCCGCTGCCTCAGCGCAGCACCACCGCCACGCCCTCGTACGGACGCAGTGTCATCGGGAAGCTGTTCAGCTCGTCCACCGTTGCGATCTCGTTGTCGTCGTACACGTCGATGGCACACGTGCCGGGCACGAGGTGCTTGGACTGAATGGTTGCGCTGATCTCGTCGGACGAGAAGTTGAGCACCGTGGCCTGAATCGTTCCCTGGCTCAGTTCGTGCACCATGACGAGCAGTCCCTTGTGCGAGACCGTCGGAATATCGATCTGCTGCGCTGTGGCGATACCGTACCGCTTGCGCAGCTCGATGATTCGCGCCAGTTGCCGTGCGAACGACTGCGGGTCGGCCAGCTGCTCGGGGAGCGATCCGTACAGGCTGCGTCCGCGCGGAATGCCGGACTCCGAGCGGACGGCCTCGGGGAAATATCCCATGAGATCGTGAGCGCCACGGTTGATCCACCGGGTGTCACCTTCCCGAATGAGATCGTCGACCTCTGCGGCATCGATGGGCAGGATGCCCAGCAGATCCCAGCCCGACAGGGCGAACACGCCCGGCTGCCATGCGTTGTACATCGCCAACAGCAGGTGGGCTCGCTTGACCGTCTCGATGTCGGCCTCGTCCATCCGATCGAGATCGCGGATGCCGAGGGATGCGGTGATGACACTTGCTGTGGTGCAAGCAATTCCGTTGGTCGTGAATGTCCGGTTGTACGGTGCCCAACGCCCGGTGAGCCGATCGGTGAGTTCACCGCGAATGCGATCGCCCAGGTCGCAGCCCTTGACCGTCTCGCCGCCGTAGGAGAACTCGTCCTCCGCGTGCAGAGTGGCGAAGTGGATGAGCTCGAACGTCATCTCGTCGTGGTTCTGCAGCGCATGCACCAGAGATGCCGTGTCGACGCCGTGGTCGCGCGCCAAAGTCATGGTGAGCCTGAGGAATTCGGTGTTGCCCATGACGAGCGCATGCTGATACGCGGGGCGGTTGATGAAGTCGTACGACAGGTCGGCCCCGTTGGTGCCCATGGCCTTGATGTCGTCGATCGTCAGGTTCAACTCCTGGAAGGTGAACCCGCCCATCTTGCGCACCACGCTGGCGATCAGGTGGTTCGCGGCCTCTGACAGAGGATGACCCTCGGACCAGCCCGGGCCTTCGGCTCGACGCTCGACGCCGAGAAAACCGTTGGCGTCCAGGCGTAGTGCGCCCGCGCCGAGATCCGCGATGGAGTGACACGCGTCGCCGATCACCAGACGCATGCCGGCGAAAGAAGGGTCGAGCCAGTTGATCGACGGCTGACCGGCCTTGAAGTAGTGCAAGTACACCCAGCGGCGTTCGACGCCATCGATGCCGACGACGGGAGGTGTTGCGCTCCAGTTGGTTTCCTTCACACCGAGCTCGTAGAAGATCACTCGCTGCAGCTGGCCGATGATGTAACCGGCGCGAGCCAGATTGGCCTCGGCCTCGGCGTCGATGTTCTGTGAGTCGGCACCGGCGCGCACTCGCGGCAGTAGGTGCCAGTCCTGGGGTTCGATCTCCACCATGTGGTAGATACCGGGGTAGTCGGCGACGGCCATCTCGGCGAGTCGGAAGTCCGCACCCTTGCCGGTGTGTCCCGGCACGATGTCGTCGATGACGATGCCGTCGTATGCCGAGGCCACCACGCACAGGCGTCGGAACTCTTCTTCCGATCCGAACGCCGGGTCGATCTGCATGCCGATGCGGTCGAAGTGGCCGTCGACCGAGGGGGTCGGCCGCCAGCCGTGGATACCGCCTGCCACCTTCACGGGGCCGGTATGCACTGCGGTGACACCGATTTCGGAGAACGCCTGCCACAGCTTCTCGTCGCCGAGGGTGCTCAGAAAGCTCGTCTGCGGGGCGTTGATCACCGAGATGGGATACGCGGTGAACCACACCGGTGCGCGCTCGACGGCGGCGCGAGGATCGGGATCGGCATACGGGTTCTGCCACATGCTGCCCTTACCCGAGAGTTGCTCGGCGATCAGCTTGGCGTCGCGCAGCATCGACTGTTCGGTGAGCCAGTCCACGTACTCCGGGTTCGACGCCACCGGTTCGCTGTCGGGAGTGGGGCTGTTGCTCCGGTTGGCGCGGCGCACCGAGGGGCGAAGTGGTTTCGGCCGAGCCGGGTAGAACTTCTCGTCGTAGGTGATCTCGCTCGGTTCGTGCTGCACTTCGGGATCCATGTGCCTCCGTAGCCTCGCTTTTCTTGAAACCCTACGTAGGGCGCGGCCGATCCGCAGGGTTGTGGTTCCCCTGTTCGCCGAACGGTGAAACCTTGGCGGTCGACCGCTGAAACCTACGCCGAACTACACGGATGTAATTCGTTGGGGGCGTTTTCCTTTGATATGCGAACGTCATCGAATCGAGACCGCCTGGTGTGGAATGTCTGATTCCGATAGGCCATAGTGAGTCAGGTACCAACTGTCCCTCCAGTCACATCAGACTCACGGGTCACATCCCCTCAGCTACAGGAGTTGTCCATGCGACGTCTTGCCCGCACATCGATCCTGGCCTCGACGGCCGCCCTGGCCGCCGGCATCGGTGCGGTCGTCCTCGTGCCCATGGCCTCGGCCGAACCCGAGACCGAGCCCGCAATGCCCCTAGGCTCCGCAGTCCTCGAAAGCCCCGACCTGGTGGTCACCATGGCCGCTGTCTGCGACACCACGGTGAAGGACGCACCCGAGGGCGGCGTCGTCGCATTGCAGGTGAAGGTGGACAACAAGGGTGAGGACGACGCGTCGAACGTCAACGTCAACTACGGTGCACTGCCCGGAGTTCAGGGCCAGAACAACGAGAAGACCATCAAGGCAGGCGAGGCGGCGACGTACACCGTGCCCTCCGTCGATCGTGAATGGGTCGCTCGTCCCGCGGGTGCCGCGGCCTTCGCCAGCGCCCTCGACGCCGACTTCATGAACAACATCACGGCCGGGCTGCTCAGCTTCAGCTGCATCCCCGCGCCGGCCGAGGAGCCTGCCGAGTAGTTCTCGTCCGCACTACTTTCTCCCCGCTGCGCCGCGACGATCCTTGCTGATCGTCGCGGCGTACTGCTGTGGAGGGGCTTTGCCCCATGTGACCAGCAAGCCTTATCGGGTCGTTCCGCAGGCTCCACTCCTGCCCTCGTAGCAGGCACCGAATTTCTATGCACGTGCGGCGCAGCCGCTCCCCCGGGAACAAATTCGCCACACCCTCCGTTGTGCAGGTCAGCAGCCTTGAGTGGATGAGGCTCAAGTTGGAAGTTGACGCGAAACATCGCGTTGTGCAAACTTGAGCGGAGTTCGCTCACCCAGGGACTGAACCCCAGCACTAACAGGAGGAAACATTATGGCTCGTGCGGTCGGTATCGACCTCGGGACCACCAACTCGGTCGTGTCCGTCCTCGAGGGCGGCGAACCGGTTGTCGTCGCCAACTCCGAGGGATCACGCACCACCCCGTCGATCGTCGCTTTCGCCAAGAACGGTGAAGTGCTGGTCGGCCAGCCCGCGAAGAACCAGGCGGTCACCAACGTCGACCGCACGATTCGTTCCGTGAAGCGCCACGTAGGCACGGACTGGACCGTGGAGATCGACGACAAGAAGTACACCCCGCAGGAAATCTCCGCGCGCACGCTGCAGAAGCTCAAGCGCGACGCCGAGGCCTACCTGGGTGAGGAAATCACCGACGCGGTCATCACCGTTCCCGCATACTTCGAGGACGCACAGCGTCAGGCCACGAAGGAAGCCGGCCAGATCGCCGGCCTCAACGTCCTGCGCATCGTCAACGAGCCCACCGCGGCTGCTCTCGCATACGGCCTGGACAAGGGCGACAGCGAGCAGACCATTCTCGTGTTCGACCTCGGTGGCGGCACGTTCGACGTCTCGCTGCTGGAAATCGGCGACGGCGTCGTCGAGGTTCGTGCGACGTCCGGCGACAACCACCTCGGTGGCGACGACTGGGACGAGCGCATCGTGACCTGGCTCGTCGACAAGTTCAAGGCTCAGAACGGCATCGATCTGACCAAGGACAAGATGGCGCTGCAGCGTCTGCGTGAGGCCGCCGAGAAGGCGAAGATCGAACTGTCCTCCGGGCAGAGCACCTCGATCAACCTCCCTTACATCACGGTCGACGGCGACAAGAACCCGCTGTTCCTCGACGAGCAGCTCAGCCGCTCGGAGTTCCAGAAGATCACCTCCGACCTGCTCGACCGCACTCGTGCGCCGTTCCAGGCAGTGGTCAAGGACTCCGGCATCGCCGTCAAGGACATCGACCACGTTGTGCTCGTCGGTGGTTCGACGCGTATGCCCGCCGTCTCCGAGCTGGTCAAGGAACTCTCCGGTGGACGCGAGCCCAACAAGGGCGTCAACCCGGACGAGGTCGTGGCCGTCGGTGCTGCACTGCAGGCCGGTGTGCTCAAGGGTGAGGTCAAGGACGTTCTGCTCCTCGACGTCACGCCGCTGTCCCTCGGTATCGAAACCAAGGGTGGCGTCATGACCAAGCTCATCGAGCGCAACACCACCATCCCGACGAAGCGTTCCGAGACCTTCACCACCGCTGACGACAATCAGCCCTCGGTGCAGATCCAGGTCTTCCAGGGTGAGCGCGAGATCGCCTCGCACAACAAGCTCCTCGGCTCCTTCGAGCTGACCGAGCTGCCCCCGGCCCCTCGCGGCGTCCCGCAGATCGAGGTCACCTTCGACATCGACGCCAACGGCATCGTGCACGTCACGGCCAAGGACAAGGGCACCGGCAAGGAAAACACGATCAAGATCCAGGACGGCTCCGGCTTGTCCAAGGAAGAGATCGACCGCATGGTCGCCGACGCGGAAGCTCACGCAGACGAGGACAAGGCTCGTCGCGAAGAGGCAGAGGTTCGCAACCAGGCCGAGTCCCTCGTCCACCAGACGGAGAAGTTCGTCAAGGACAACGAGGACAAGGTCGACGCCGAGCTCAAGGGACGCGTCGAAACCGCCATCGCCGACGCCAAGACGGCTCTCGCGGGCAGCGACATCTCGGCAGTCAAGACCGCCGTGGAGAAGCTCTCGACCGAGTCGCAGGCTCTCGGCACCGCCATCTACGAGGCTCAGGCCAAGGAACAGGGCGGCGCAGAGGGTGGCGCGCAGGCCGCTGACGACGGTGTTGTCGACGCAGAGGTTGTCGACGAGCCCGCCGACGACACGGACAAGAAGTGACGTCGGACAACACCGAGCAAGAACCGGTCACTTTCGTGGACAAGCGAAAGATCGATCCCGAGACCGGTGAAGTACGGGAAGGTGACGCAGTTCCGGAGCCCCTCGTGGGCACCGGGGCTGCGCCCCAGCCCGACTCGGTGGACGAAGGGACCGTCGAGGGTGACGTAGTGGAAGACCCGCGTGACACGCAGGTCGCCGAACTCACCGCAGACCTACAGCGCGTGTCGGCGGAGTACGCCAACTACCGGCGTCGTACCGACCGTGAGAAGCAGACCGGAGCGGAGAACGCGAAGGCGTCCGTCGTCTCGCAGCTTCTTCCGGTTCTCGACGACCTCGAGCGAGCTCGCCAGCACGGTGATCTCGAAACCGGACCGCTCAAGTCGGTGGCAGACAAGCTGGCAGGGGTGTTCTCGAACATCGGCCTGTCCACCTTCGGAGCCGAGGGCGACGCCTTCGACCCAGCCATCCACGAGGCCGTCTCCCACGAGGGCGACGGCAGCAGTCCGGTAGTCGGAACGCTGATGCGTCCGGGCTACAAGCTCGGCGAACGCGTGCTGCGGACCGCAATGGTCGGCGTGGTCGACAGTGCAACAGAAGAATCGGATGCACCTGCGTCCGAGGAGCAGTAAACAGACATAGCGCGAGAGGAGGAAACGCCCGGTGAGCCAGCGGGAGTGGATCGAGAAGGACTTCTACAAGGAGCTGGGCGTTTCCTCCAGCGCGTCTGCAGAAGAAATCAAGAAGGCGTACCGAAAGTTGGCTCGGGACAACCATCCCGATGCCAATCCCGGCAACGCCTCGGCCGAGAACAAGTTCAAGGCGGTCAGCGAGGCGCATGCCGTCCTCGCCGACCCGGCCAAGCGCAAGGAATACGACGAAGCACGACGGCTGTTCGCCTCGGGCGGATTCGGTAGCCGCGGTGGCGGCGGTGGATTCTCGCCCGGCGCAGGCGGATTCGGTGGTGGCGGTCAGACCTTCGATGTCGGCGACATCTTCGGTCAAGGCGGCGGCGACGGCGGAATCGGCGACCTCTTCGGAGGCCTGTTCAATCGCGGTGGCGCGCAGCAGCGCCCCCAGAGCAACAGGCCCCGACGCGGCAGCGACGTCGAGACCGAGACCTCGCTGCAGTTCCGTGAAGCGGCACAGGGCGTTACGGTCCCGTTGAAGCTGACCAGCCCCTCCTCGTGCACCACGTGTCACGGCAGCGGCGCGAAGCCGGGAACCAGCCCGCGTGTGTGCCCCAAATGCAACGGCCAGGGTGTCGTGAACCGCAACCAGGGCGCGTTCGGCTTCAGTGAGCCGTGTGACGACTGCCGTGGCAGCGGGTCCATCATCGACGACCCATGCGCGGACTGCCGTGGAACCGGAGTGCAGAACCGCACCCGCACCATCACCGTGCGTGTACCGGCCGGCATCAGCGACGGGCAGAAGGTTCGGCTCGCCGGTCAAGGCGAAGCGGGTCTGCGGGGAGCACCGTCGGGCGACCTGTTCGTGACGGTACGGGTCAAGCCCGACAAGGTGTTCGGCCGCAACAACGACGATCTGACGGTGACCGTTCCGGTGAGCTACGGCGAACTGGTGCTCGGTACGACGCTGTCGGTGCCCACCCTCGAGGGTCGCGTCGGCGTGAAGGTTCCACCGGGAACCGTCGACGGCCGAGTACTGCGGGTGCGTGGACGCGGTATCCCGAAGAAATCCGGTACCGGTGACCTGATGGTGACCGTCAAAGTTGCCGTGCCGCAGAAACTGGACGATGCTGCTACCGACGCTCTGAAGAACTATCTGGAAGCCGAGAAGGCCAGCGGATTCGACCCGCGGGCCGGGTGGGCAGGTGTGTGATGTCGGTCCCTCCCGAGAGCGGATCTGCGAAAGCCGGTGGCGGACAAGCTGATCCCGACGCTCAGATCTTCGTGATCTCGGTGGCGGCTCAGCTGGCCGGTATGCACGCGCAGACGCTGCGTACCTACGACAGGCTCGGACTGGTCACCCCGCATCGCACCACCGGCGGCGGGCGACGCTACTCCCCGCGTGACGTTGCGCTCCTTCGTGAAGTGCAGCGACTCTCGCAGGACGAGGGCGTCAACCTCGCCGGCATCAAGCGCATCATCGAGCTCACCAATCAGGTCGAGGCTCTGCAGTCACGCATCAGCGAACTGGCTCAGGAGCTGGCAGCCGTGCACGCCAGCTATCGCCGCGACCTGGTGCCGATTCAACGCAACGCCCTGGTGGTCTGGAAGCCGAAGCACCAGCGCTAGGTTCGCCTCCCGCGTGATTCCTCGCAAACGCGCGCGCGTTTGCGAGACACCCGCCCCCGACCCCTATCCTGGTCGGCATGCAGGCGTGGAGTTCGACGGTCGTTCAGTATCACCGCCTTCGGAACGACCTCGCGGTCATCAGACTCGAGGGTGATGTGGTTCCGTTCACGGCAGGCCAGTCGGTATCGGTGACAGTTCCCCAGAACTCAGCTCTGACGCGGCGATACTCACCTGCGCTGCCGCCCTCGCTCGACGGCAAACTGGAATTTCACGTCCGAGCCGTTCCCGCTGGATGGGTGAGCGGGTCGATCGTCAACGAGACGCGGCCAGGGGATGTCTGGCAGATCAGCGATCCGAAAGGCGGTCTGCATGTCGACGACTCGGGTCGCGACGTCGTGATGATCGCGGGCGGCACCGGCCTCGCTCCGTTGCGGGCAATTCTGCTCGATCTCACGCGCTGGGAGCAGCCACCCAACGTCACGCTGTTCGTCGGCGGAAAATCGCCTCGCGACCTGTATGCCGGGGACATGCTGTGGTTGATGGCGTCGCAATTGCGGTGGTTGACCGTCGTTCCCGTCGTTGATCAACTGAACGAGCCGTGGGCTCCGGATCGATGGAACGACCGCATCCGTGACGAAATCGGTTCCACCACCGCGTTCTTCGAGCCCGAGCATTGTTGGGAAGGCAGTATGGCCGACGTCGTCGCCACCCAGGGGCCATTCCTGGACAGCCAAATTCTGGTGTGCGGATCCCCGGGAATGGAAGCGGCGACCGTGCGTGCCCTGGTCGAGACCGGCACCCCGCTTGAGTCCATCCGCCGCTGAAACGCTGTCCCACGAGATCAGGGCAGCTGCAGAATCCGTCGTAGATGTGCCAGATCCGCCGCGGATACCGTCGTGAATTCCGGCGGCGGGGCGTCGGCGATTGTTCTGGCTTTCTCGGCAAGGCGACGGCCGGCATCGGTGAGCCCGATGATGCGGCGTCGGCGATCGTCGGGATCTTCGGTGCGCACCACCAATTCGCGCTTCTCGAGCTCGCGAACGTTGAGGGAGACGTACGGCGCATCGGACGCAAGAATCTCGGCCAGCTCGGTCACCGTCCGATCACCTGCGAGCAATTTGGTGAGCAATTTGGCCCGCAGAAAGCTCATACCGGTGGCGTCGGCGACGGCCCGTCGGGTGTCGTGTTTCTCGAGCATCAGTGAGCGCATCTCGCGCCAGACATGCGCTGCGTCGGCGGTCATACGAGTACCGGACGGCCGATGTTCTCGGCGGTCGAGCGGGCCCACCGGCCGGTGGTGACCAAGGCGAGCGCGGTGACGACCACGCCTGCGCCTGCGATGACGAACCACGCGGGCACGGCGGCGGCGGTGAAACCGTCGGAGATCTCACCGACGATGCCTGCAGTCACGATGGCACCGACGACGGCCACGCCCAGCGACTGGCCCACCTGCCTGCTGGTCGACGCGATGGCGGACGCCACTCCGGCCTGGCTGCGCGGCATTCCGGACACCGCTGTGTTGGTGATCGGTGCGTTGACCATGCCGAAGGATATTCCGAATATCACGTATGCAACCGCCAGCCACGCGAACGACGTCGTCGGAGTGAGTCGGGTGAGCATCAGCGCCGAGGTCACGAATCCGATTCCGGCCACGAGCAGCGGAATGCGCGCACCCAGGGTGCCGACGATACGGCCGGAGATCGGCGCGAAGATCAGCGTCATCAAAGCCATCGGGAGAGTGTAGAGACCGGCGTGCAACGGCGAATACCCGCGCACATCCTGGAGATAGAGGGTGTTGAGGAAGAGGAATCCACCGAGGGAGGCGAAGGCACACACCGCGATCACCGTCGCTCCGCTGAACGGTGCGCTGCGGAAGAACTTCAGTTGGATCAGCGGTTCCTCGATCCTCGACTCGACCACGAGCAAGCCGACGAGGGACCCGAGTGCGATGGCACCGGTGAGCACGATCAGCGGCGATCCCCAGCCCTTCGCGGGACCTTCGATGATGGTGAACACCAGCGAGGCCAGAAACGCGAAGATGAGGAACTGCCCGGCCGGGTCGAACTTTCGTGCGTGTTCGGCTTTGGATTCGGGCACGAATTTCAGCGTCATCAGCAGGGCGAAGATGCCGACCGGCACGTTGATCCAGAAGATGGACTGCCACCCGGCGCTCGTGACGAGGATGCCGCCGAGTGCGGGGCCTGCGGACATCGAGATCCCGACGACTGCACCCCACATTCCGATCGCCCCGGCACGTTCTTTCGGGTCGGTGAAGGTGTTGGTGATGATCGACATGGCGACCGGATTCATCATCGAGCCGCCGACGGCCTGCAACATGCGGAAGGCGACGAGCCAGCCGAGCGACGGTGCGACGCTGCACAGCAGGGAGCCGAGGACGAACGTTCCGGTGCCGATCAGGAAGAAGCGCTTGCGGCCGTACTTGTCGGCCATCGAACCGCCGAGCATCAGCAGTGAGGCCACGACCAGCGTGTATGCGTCGATGATCCACTGGAGGCCCGATACCGATGCGTTCAGGTCGGCGCGCATCGACGGCAGTGCAACGTTGACGATCGTGTTGTCGGTGCTGACGAGAAACAGGCTCAGGCAGCAGATGCCGAGCACGAGATACCGGTGTCGTCGAGTCAACTCGGCCACGTCCACCTCCGCGACAATGCTTGTATATCTATAACTATTACATGAGTACTCCTAAATTGTTCACCGAGCAAGTGTGTGCGCCCAGGTGCGTGCCCGATAGGGTGTGTGTCACAGACTTGCTCGAACCCGATCGCTCGCCGAATGGAGAACAACAGTGGCTTCCGAGATCGCACCAGGCGACCTGGTTCAGGCGTCCGGGCACGCCGGCCCGTGGAAGGTGCTCGAGATTCGTCAAGGTTTGGCGCTGCTCGAACATCACGATGGGCATCGGTTGTCGGTGCGTACCACCACGGTCGAGGTGGTACGCAAGGCGTCGAACAGCGGGGGGTCGAGTCCGCAGGCCGAGGCGGAGAGCGAGAGCCCCTCGCTGTTCGACGAGAGCTGACTTACCTCACCTTGCCTTCGGCTGCGTATTTCCGGCGCAGTGATTTCGAGATCTGTTTGTACTCGCGCAGCTTCTCGCTGCGAGCTCGCGCGTCATGCCGCGAGGTGGCCCAGGCGTTCTCCCGCAGCAGCTTTCGGTAGTTACCGAGTCGGCGTTCGGTGAGATCGCCCGCGTCGACGGCGGCGAGTACTGCGCAGCCGGGCTCGCGTTCGTGGGCACAGTCACCGAACCGGCACAGTGCGGCCAGTTCTTCGATGTCGGAAAAGGCGTTCGCCACAGCATCTTCCGATCCCTGGACGCCCACCGACCGCAGACCCGGTGTGTCCAGCAGAACGAGGCCCGACGTCGGAATCGGCACCAAGTCCCGATGCACCGTCGTGTGTCTGCCCTTGCCGTCGGCGTCGCGGGTGTCGCCGGTGGCGAAAGTCGAGCCGCTCAGAAGGGCGTTGCCGAGCGTCGACTTTCCGGATCCCGACGGCCCGATCAGTGCGACCGTACCTCGCAGATGTGCTGTCAGTGAGTCGATTCCGCGGTTCGACACAGCGCTCGTGCTGCACACAGCGACACCCGGTGCGGCTGCCAGTATTCGTTCTTCGTCCACGCTGCCGCTGTCGTTCTTGGTGATCACGAGAACGGGGACGCCGCCGCTGCCCCAGGCGAGGGTGATGTAGCGCTCGACGCGACCGAGGTCGAGGGCCGTGTCCGACGCGACGGTGACAACAACGGTATCGACGTTGGTTCCGAGAAGCTGTGTCTCGGAGGTGGATCCGGCGGAGGCGCGTTCGATGGCCGTCCGGCGGGGCAGGATGGCGATCAGCCGGAACGAGTTCTCGTCCAGCGTCACCCAATCTCCGGTGCAGGTTTTACTGCCGGTGCATCGGACGACGCCGCTGTCGGTGACGGCGTCGAACTCACCGCGGTCGACGCGAACGACGCGGGCGAGAATGGCGTTCCGAGAATGCCTTTCGAATTCGGTCAGCCAGTGTTGATCGAGACCGTAAAGGTCGAGTGGAGACATGCGAAATCCTTCGGGGAGGAGGAACGAGGGCTCGAGGGTGCTGTCGTCCAGGTGGCCATGATGCCCACCTCCTCACGTGTGAAGCGCATAGAAAGAAACCGTCGACGGCAAAGCTACAGCCGTCGACGGTCGGAAGAAAAGTGATTTAACGCAGTGTGGGGCTCGAGCCCTCCGCAGGTTGTGCGAGTGCGGTCAGGAAGGATCGGGCCCAGCGGTCGACGTCGTGCGCGAGAACCTGCCTACGCATCGCGCGCATGTGACGTTTTCCGGCCTCGGGTTCCTGCTCCAGCGCACCGATGATTGCGTCTTTGACGCTGTCCAGATCGTGTGGATTGCACAGGTACGCCTGACGTAATTCTGCTGCGGCACCGGTGAATTCGCTGAGTACCAATGCGCCACCGAGGTCGCTGCGGCAGGCCACGTATTCCTTGGCGACGAGGTTCATACCGTCGCGCAACGGGGTGACCAGCATGACGTCCGCGGCGACGAAGTAGGCGAGCAGGTCGTCGCGGGGGATCGGCCGGTGCAGGTAGTGCACCACCGGATGGCCCACCTGGCCGTACTCGCCGTTGATGCGGCCCACCTGCTGCTCGATCTCGCCGCGCATCGCGACGTAACTTTCTACGCGTTCACGGCTCGGCGTGGCCAACTGCACGATGACGTTCTCGGCGGGGTCGACTCGGCCCTCTTCCAGCAATTCGCGGAAAGCGTTGAGCCGGACGTCGATTCCCTTGGTGTAATCGAGTCGATCGACACCGAGCATGATGCGCTTCGGGTTTCCCAGATCCTTGCGGAGTTGCTTCGCGCGATCACGGACTGCCTTCGTACGCGATTTGGTGTCGAGATCGCCCGAGTCGATGGAGATGGGGAAGGCTCCGACGCGCACGGTCCGGAAGCCGACCTGCACGACGCCGAGCTTGGACCGCACTCCGACGGTGCCGCGAGATGTGGTTCCCCCGGCGAGGCGTCGGGCAAGGTAGAGGAAGTTCTGAGCACCGCCGGACAGGTGGAAGCCGATGAGGTCGGCACCGAGCAGTCCTTCGACGATCTCGGTCCGCCACGGCATCTGCATGAACAGCTCGATCGGCGGGAACGGGATGTGCAGGAAGAACCCGATGGTCAGATCGGGGCGCAACATGCGCAGCATCTTCGGGACGAGCTGGAGCTGGTAGTCCTGGATCCAGACCGTCGCTCCCTGTGCCGCCGCCTCGGATGTCTTCTCGGCAAAGCGGCGATTGACCTCGACGTAGGCGTTCCACCAGTCGCGGTCGTACTCCGGTTTGACGATCACGTCGTGGTAGAGCGGCCACAGGGTGGCGTTGGAGAACCCCTCGTAGTACTGGGTGTACTCCTTCTCGCTGATCGGCACCGGTCGCAGTTGCAGGTCGTCCTCGACGAACGGCTCGACGTCGACGTCGGATACGCCGACCCATCCCACCCAGGCACCCTTGTTGGCGCGCAGGATCGGCTCGAGGGCGGTGACCAGCCCACCGGGGCTTCGCTTCCATCGCGTGCTTCCGTCCGGAAGCTTTTCCAGATCGACGGGCAACCTGTTGGCTACGACGACAAAATCCGAACCCTGCGAGGCGTCAGCCACAACTGTCCAATCCGCTTGTAGATCCCTGGGGAAACAGCCCTGCGAAAACCTGTCAGTCGGTCTTCGCTACGGGGTCTATACCCAGCATCGACAACAACATGCGGCATTCGTCTGCATCGGTGGCGTAGGCCGCGACGACGCGCTGAGCCTGGCTGGCCGTCTCGTATTCGAGTGGGACGATGTCTTCGTCGGCGATGTCGTTGTCGGTCGATGTCTTCGCAGGCATGGTGTTCTCCGTACTTTCTACTGGACTTACGTGGTGTTCCTGGCCACGACTCTATGTAAATGTGGCACCCCATCGCCAGTTCCCGATGCCTTAGGCTGCAGCAAATGACCGATTCTGTACCGCTTCGCCATGCTCGAACGGTGTTGGAGGGCCCTCCTCCGGCCACCGGCTCCGCGATTCTGCGCCGCACCGTACGGCGGCATCGCGCACGCTTGATCGGCTCGTCGATGCTGTTCGGGGTACATCAACTGTGCGAAACGATGGTCCCGGTGGCCATCGGGCTTATCGTCTCGCGGGCCATCGACACCGGCGACGTCACGGCGATGATCGTCTCGCTGATCGGGCTGGCGGCCCTGTTCGTCACGCTGTCGTATGCGTGGCGCATCGGTGCTCGCATCATCGTCGTCGCGATCGAGCGGGAGGCGTACCTGGTGCGTATCGAGGTTGCCGGACGCGTTCTCGATCCCCGGGGACTGCGGACCGAGCTGTCGTCGGGGGAGCTGCTGACGGTATCGACCTCGGATGCCGAGAAGGAGTCGTGGATCCTCGATCTGATCGCCCGGGTTTTCGCATCGGCCGTGGCGGTGGTGGCGTCGGCGGTGGCGTTGCTGATCATCGACATTCCTCTCGGCCTGGCCGTAGTGATCGGTACTCCGGTGATTCTGATTGCGCTCCAGCGCCTCGCCCCGCTGCTCACTCGTGCGGCTACCGCGCAGCAAGCCGAGATCGCCGGGGTATCGGGGATGGCTACCGACCTGGTCAGTGGCGTGCGGCCGCTGCGCGGTATCGGTGCCGAGGACGCGGCAACGCAGCGGTTCGTGACGTCGAGCCGAACAGCATTGGCTGCGACGCTGAAATTGGCTCGCGCAAACAACATCTATCAAGGCCTTGCCGCGGCGGTCAACGCGCTGCTCGCCGTCGGAATTGCCGGGACCGCAGGCTGGTTCGCGCTGCAGGGCCGAATTTCGGTCGGCGAGTTGATCACCGTCATCGGACTCTCGCAATTCGTCATCGAGCCACTCACCGGGTTGTCGAGAATCCCCGGTGTGGTGGCCATGGTGCGTGGATCGGCCGATCGGCTCGCCCTCGTACTCGGTGCGGAACACGTTCTACCGCAGTCGGAGTCCGCGGTTCCGGTAGGGACCGAACTGTCCGTCGACGACGTTCGATTCCGATCGCTCGACGGCCTCGCCTTCCGGGCCGCACCAGGTGAGTTACTCGGTGTGGTGGCCTATCGGCCGCAGGACGGCGAAGCGATCGCCGCACTGCTGTCCGGCCAGGTCTCCGAGTCCGACTACACCGGAACGGTCCGCATCGGCGGCATAACGGCCGGGCAGATCGATCTCCGACGCGCCCGCGAGACCGTTCTCGTCGAGCCGCACCTGACCGACCTCTTCGCCGGCACCGTCCGGAGCAACGTCACCGCCGGGCGTGAGCGGCCCGAGGCCGAACTCGCCCGAGTGCTGCAGGCATCCGCAGCCACCGACGTAGTGGAACTGCACGAAGCCGGCCTCGAACACGCCGTCACCGACCGTGGAGCGAGCCTGTCCGGCGGGCAACGTCAACGGGTCGCCCTGGCTCGGGCGCTGTCGGTCGATGCGCCGGTGCTGGTGCTGCACGACCCGACGACGGCCGTCGATGCCGTCACCGAACACGCCATCGCTGGCGGTATCGCCGAACTTCGGCACACCGAAAGCGCCTCGCAAACAACCATTCTCATCACCACCAGCCCCGCGCTGCTGTCGGTGACCCATCGCGTCCTCGTCGTCGACGACGGACGCGTCGTCGCCGAGGGAACGCACCACGATCTCGCGTCGTCGGACACGCAGTACAAGAACACGGTGCTTCGATGACGACCCCCGAACTACTTCCGATCGCCACCGGGGCACGGTCCGGGAAGTGGCTGCTGGAGCAGCTGCGCCTGCGAAAAGCACGAACGGCGGTGACGCTGCTCCTCGGCGCGATTGCTGCGGGAATGTCGCTGGTGCCGGTATACGTGCTCGGTGTGCTGGTCGACCGTGTCCGGGACGGAGCCGACACGTCGACGATCGTCGGTGTCGTCGTGGTGATAGCGGTGGCTGCGGTGATCGGCGGAATCGTCACCGGATTCAGCGGCTATCTCATCAGCACCCTCGGCGAGGGAATCCTGGCCTCGCTGCGCGAAGCCGTCGTTCGTCGCGCCCTGCATCTGCCGGTGGCCACGTTGGAGCGAGTAGGCAAGGGAGACTTGCTCTCCCGAGTGGGCGACGACGTCGCCGTGATGGCGAAGTCGATCGGTGAAGTGATTCCGCAGCTCGTCGGGGCATTCCTGCTCGTATGCCTAAGCATGATCACGATGCTCGGAATCGACTGGCGTCTCGGCCTCGCCGGACTGGTGGCGTTGCCGATGTACGTGCTGGCGCTGCGGTGGTATCTGCCGCGGTCGGCTCCGCTGTATGCGGCCGAACGCGTCGCGATGGGCGAGCGTGCGCAGTCGTTCGTCAGCAGCATGCAGGGCGCAAAGACAGTGCGCGCGTACGGACTCGAGTCTGCCCACCTGAGCGACATCGACCGGTCGTCGGCCAAGGCCCGAGACATCGGCCTCGATGTATTCCGACTCTTCACCCGGTTCGGCTCGCGCAGCAACCGCGCCGAATGCGTGGGACTGTCGGTGATCCTGCTGGCCGGGTTCCTGCTCGTACGAGGCGATTACGTCACCGTCGGTGAGACGACGGCCGCGGCCCTGCTGTTCCATCGCCTGTTCAATCCGATCGGCACGTTGCTGTTCACATTCGACGACATCCAGTCTGCCGGTGCATCGTTGGCCCGCCTGGTCGGTGTCGTCGATATTCCTGACGAACGGCCGGTAGGCGACGGTTCCGTGCCTGCCGATTCCACGCTGGAAGTCGTCGATCTACGGCACGCGTACGAGGAGGGCCACGAGGTGTTGCACGGAGTGAACCTGCGCGTCGATGCGGGCGAGACCGTCGCGCTCGTCGGGTCCACCGGTGCCGGCAAATCGACCATCGCGGCCATCGCGGCCGGTTCGATCGCGTCGACGTCCGGCACGGTCCGCGTCGGCGGCGCAACCCTGGACGCACTGGGCAGTGAGGGCTTGCGCCGACACGTTGCAATCGTCAGTCAGGAAGTGCACGTCTTCGCCGGCCGGTTGATCGACGACGTGCGGTTGGCCGCGCCGGACGCCGGACGCGCCGACGTCGAAGCAGCGTTGCGGACCGTCGGAGCATGGGGGTGGGCCGAGGCACTCGACGACGGACTCGATACCGCCGTCGGCGAGGGCGGGCACCAATTGACCGCCGCACAATCGCAGCAATTGGCCTTGGCGCGAATGGTTCTCGCCGACCCGGCCGTCGCGGTGTTGGACGAAGCCACCGCAGAGGCCGGCAGTTCCGGTGCGCGCGAACTCGAAGCTGCTGCCGAGGCCGCGACGAAGGGACGCAGCACGTTGATCGTCGCGCATCGTCTGACACAGGCCGCCGCGGCCGACCGCGTGGTGGTGTTGGAGCACGGTCAGATACTGGAGCAAGGTCCGCACGAGGAGCTCGTCGCGGCCGGTGGACGCTACGCACAGTTGTGGGAGGCGTGGCAGGGCCGCTGAATGGTTTAGCAATTTGCCTATAGCTATTAGTTTTGGATACGGTGTCCTCGACAGATCGAGGAGGCCGGCATGGCACGCGCAGGATTGACCACGCAACGCATCGTGGCAGCAGGAGCGGATCTGGCCGACGAGGTCGGCTTCGATCGCGTGACTGCCAGCGAGTTGGCGCGACGTTTCGGCGTCAAGGTGGCGAGCCTGTATTCGCATCTGAAGAACTCGCACGAGTTGAACGTCGGCATCGCGCTGCTGGCGTTGGAGGAACTGGCCGACAGGGTGTCGGAGGCTCTCGCGGGCCGAGCGGGCAAGGACGCGTTGGTGGCCGTCGCGAACGCATATCTCGACTACTCGCGGGAGTATCCGGGACGCTATGCCGCGACGCAGTTTCCGCTCGATCACGAGACCGCTCTTGCGAGTGCGGGAGTGCGTCACTCGGCGATGATGAAGGCGATCCTGCGAGGGTACAACCTGAGCGAGGCAGACCAAGTTCACGCTGTTCGATTGTTGGGCAGTGTCTTTCACGGTTACGCAACCCTCGACGCATCCGGCTCGTTCAGTCACAGCGCGCCGGATTCGCAGGAGTCCTGGGTTCGCATTCTCGACGGAATCGATGCTCTCTTGGAGCAGTGGAGGCAGTGACGATGAAACCGATCTCCGAACGCGACATCAGGTCGTCGTTCGTCAATTCATCCAAGGGCGATGCCAAGCGGGTCACCCTTCCCGAGGCATTCGACGCAGTACCGTGGGACGATCTCGACTTCTTCGGTTGGGTGGACCCGAAGCTCGCCGGAAGAAGCTACATCGTCGTTCCTTCTGGCGACGATCTGCGCGGAATCGCGTTGCGCTTCAAGCCCGGAGGGCCGCGCACGGCGCAGATGTGCAGCATCTGTCTCACCACACACGCCAACGGCGGGGTCTCGTTGATGGCTGCTGCGAAAGCCGGAGAATCCGGCAGGCGTGGAAATACCGTGGGTACCTACATCTGCTCGGACCTTGCGTGCTCGCTCTATGCGCGTAAGAAGAAGACCCCTGCGCTGGGCCGGCAGTTCAAGGAGGACTTCGATGTCGAGACACGTACCGCAGCAGTGGAAGACAACATCGGTGCGTTTCTCGCTCGCATTCTCGGTTGATCAACAGATGGGCGGGGACCGCGCGCCCCGATTGACGACTGCGCGCCCATACTCTGATGCGAGTAGGGGCGCGCAGTCGGTAAAAAGGGTGTGAGGTCCTCCCGGAGATCGGACAAGTCGACGTAATTCGCCGACAGGACCGAAGTCAGTCCTTGTTCTTCTCCGCGATGAACAGCTTCTCGATGCGCTCTGCTTCGTCTTTCTTGGCGTCGGCTTCCTCGGAACGCTCTGCTGCTTCGGCCAGTTCGGCCTCGGACGGCGCTGCAGCCAGCTTCTCCTGCTTGTCGACCTGAGCCTGCTGCGCCTTCTTGCGATCCTCGGCTGCCTTTGTCGCTGCGGCGGCCTGCTCGTCGGCCTTCTTCTTCTTTGCGGCGGCTTCGCGCTCAGCTTCCTGAGCCGCCTCACGCTTGCGCTGCTCCGCTTCCTGGCGTGCGTCACGTGCTGCTTCCTGGGCAGCGGCGTCCGCGGCTCGGCGGTCCTTCTCGGCCGTCTCGCGGGCAACCTTCAACTCGTCGTCCGCAGCGGCCTTCTTGGCACGGGCTTCGGCGTCCAGTCGAGCTGCTTCGGCGCGGTTCTCGGTGCTGTCGACCAATGTCTCGCCGCGATCTGCAAGGCTTTTGTCGCCCAACAGGTTTCCGACGGCGCGGTCCAATGATCCGAGTGTGTGCTCGTACACCAGACGGGCCGGCGATTCCGCGTTCATCTTCTCGACGACGTTGGTCTCGATGAGCTGCAACGGAATTCGAGCGATCTTGTACTGGATGCGAAGAATGGTCATCGGTATGGCTAGGACACTCATAAAGCGAAACTCCTGTTTTGCAGTAGTGGATCAGGCTTGATTGCGGAGCTCTTCGGCCTTCTTGCGATCGGCCTCGGCCTGACGAAGTGCCTCCTGGTGCTTCTGCGCAGCCACCATCTCGTCGGAGTCCGCCGCAGCCTGCTCGATGCGTCGGTCCTCGTCGGCTTCGATCTGCTCGGCAGTGGCATCGACCTCCGCTGCTGCGCGCTCCTGTGCCACGGTCTCTCGCTTGTTCTGCTCGGCTGCAGCCGCCTGCGTTTCGCGTACGCGATCCGCGTTGGCCTCGGTCACCGCCGCGTTCTTCTCCGCGGCTTCACGCCGGCTCTCGGCGGCGGTGCGTACGTCGGCCAACTCCTCGCCGGCTTCGGTGGCCTGAGCCTCCGCTACCCGCTCGGTGGCCTGCGCTTCCTTGCGTTCGCGGGCTTGCGCGGCCTGCAACTGACCTTCTGCAGTCAACGAATCGTTGCCGGTCACCGCGCCCACGACCTCTTTGGCTTTGCCCTTGATTCCGTCGAGCAATCCCTTGCGTGCTTCGCCCGCTACGTTCTCGTCAGTCATGTCACTGCAGGTACCCACTGGCTGTACGAGTAACCCCGTGTCGACCACGAACGATACGATCGCCGACGGACGTATCAGCAGTGAGGAGACCTATGCCTATCGCCAAGATCAACGGCATCGACATCAATTACCAGGTCAAAGGCAGTGGCGACCTGGTGGTTCTCGTTATGGGTACCGGTAGCCCGGGCCGCGTGTGGGAGCTGCATCAGGTGCCCGCTCTCACAGCAGCGGGGTACCGGGTGTGCACGTTCGACAATCGCGGCATCGCGCCGTCGTCGGAGAGCGCTCACGGCATCACTATCGAGGCGATGGTCGCCGACACCGCCGGCTTGATCGAACTCGTCCGCAACGGGGACGAGAAGGCCTTCGTCGTCGGAACGTCCATGGGTTCACGCGTCGCGCAGGAATTGGCCTTGGCCCGGCCTGACCTGGTGCGCAAGGCCGTGTTCCTCGCCGGCCACGCCCGAGTCGACGAGTTCCAGAAGACCCTCGCGCAGGGCGAGCGAGCGTTGTACGACAAGCGCGTCGAGCTCCCCGGCACGTATTCGGCTGCGGTCACGGCAGTGATGAATCTGTCGCCTGCGACGTTGCGGGATGGGCGCGGTGCGCGCGATTGGCTCGATCTGTTCGAGTTCTCGGCGTCGTCGCCCTCGGCCGGAGTGCGCGCCCAGCTGGGGATGGAGGACGATTTCGATCGCACCTCGGCCTACCGCGGTGTCTCCGTGCCGTGCCTGTCGGTCGGGTTCGCCGACGATCGGATGATCCCCGCCTACCTGGGCAAGGAGCTGGCGGACGCCATTCCAGGTGCCCGGTACGTCGAAATCGAAGATGCCGGGCACTACGGATATCTCGAGCGCCCCGAAGCAGTCAATGCGGAACTGCTCGGCTTTCTGAAGGCCTGACGGCACCGGGTAAGCACCCGCGTTGCTAGGGTCGTGGTGCACTTCACGGTGCATCACGTACCAATCAAACGTTTGCGACGAGTGAGGCGAGATGAGTACCAACCCGTTCGATGACGAAGACGGACGCTTCTTCGTGCTGGTCAACGACGAAGACCAGCATTCGCTGTGGCCGACGTTCTCCGAGGTCCCTCAGGGATGGCGTGTCGTCTTCGGTGAAGACACCCGCGCCGCTTGCCTGGAGTACGTCGAGAAGAACTGGACCGACATGCGTCCGCGTAGCCTGCGTGAGGCCATGGAAGCCGACGCTGCTGCACGCGCCTCTGCCGAGGGAACCCCCAGCGCCGAGGCCTGAGCTCCGCTCTACGAAGTACCCGTACCGCGCCGCCGACGAACAGTCGGTCGGCGCGGTACTTCTATGCGACGAAGCGTCGGACGCAGCACTTCCTCGGTACGGGCCAGGATGCGCGGTCGTCGTAGCGTGCGGGCACCCCACTCACCGAGGGTGACGCCTGCCGCCAGGCCGCAGCCGACGCCGAATGCTGCGAACAGAGAGCTGATTCCCAGCAGTAGTTGGTCGTTCAGGATCGCGTAGAGACCGCGATACAGAGAGAGGCCCGGCAGCAACGGCGTGATGCCCGCAACGGCGACGATCAACGGCGGAATGAGCGCACGACGGGCCAGCAGACCACCGGCGAATCCGACGACGACAGCAGCGATGGCCGAGGCGATGATCGGACCCACGTTGAGCGTCTGCGACAGCAGGTAGACGAGCGAGCCCGCGAAACCGCCCATGAAGGCAGCCGTCAGCGCACGTTGCTCGGCATAGCAGGCAAGTGCATAGAACAGCGACGCTGCCGCGCCTGCGAGCACCTTCGTGGGGACCTGCAGGATGTCCGGCGGTGCCAAGTTGCTGATCTGGGGTAGATCGCTGCCGATCAACGCTGCAATCCGCAGGGACGTGGCGACGCCGGCGATGATGCCGCCGGTCATCATCAACACCTCGAAGAACCTCGCCGACGCCGTGATCGGGGCACCGGTGATCGCGTCCTGCACCGAGCCGACGAGCGAGAGACCCGACAGCAGCACGACCACACCGGCCGCGATGACCTGAGACGGCGAAATATCGATGTTGAGCTGGTCCTGGAAGTTGTACAGCGTGATCGCCGGTGTTGCCGCCACGAAGCCGCCGACCACCTGCTGAAAGAAGAACGGCAGACCGGCGCGGTTGAGGACGCGTCCGATGCGGTCGATCACCATCGTCGTCAGGAAGCTGACCACAGCGACCAGAGCGCCACCGCCGAGCAACACACTGATGGCCGCAGCCATGCCGGCCCACGCCAGAGTCGCGATCCACCGGTTGTAGGGGTGTGGGGCCTTGGTGATCTCGTCGAGTCGCTCGAGCGCAGCACTCGGCGGCACCATCTTGACGCGTACAGCGCGGATCAGACGGTCGACCTCGGCCAGACGCGTGAAGTCCATCGAGCGGTAATGCACGATGCGCATCGTCGACGCCGGAGGACGTGTCGGGCCACGATGGGCGCTCAGAGTGATCGAGTTGTACGTGACGTCGACATCGCAGCGCGCGAGGCCGTATGTCGCCGCGATGAACTGGACCTGCGTCGCCGTGTCCACCGCTGAAGTGCCCGAGGCCAACAACACCTCGCCGACGCGAACCGCGAGGTCCAGCACCTCGGCGACCGACGCATCGTCGGTCAGATCGATAGGGCGTAGAGGTGACGGTGCTGCAGTCGGCGTATCGATGGTGGCCCGACGCTCACCGGTGAGACGGCTCAACGAAGCCGTCAGGTCTTGCAGGAAAGTCATGTCCGTCTTTACACGTTGCTGGGGTGATCCACCGACAAGGTACCTGTTGACACTGAGCGTCCGATGAACGGATATGATTGCGTCGCTTCACTGCCTCCTTAGCTCAGCGGTAGAGCACTCGCCTTGTAAGCGAGCGGTCAACGGTTCAATCCCGTTAGGAGGCTCCACTGCTCCGATCCCGCTGTTGGGTCGGAGCGTTTTCTTGCCCATTTTGAGGCGCATCAGCTCCCCGGTTTGGAATACCCGACGCCGATCGGAGTCAGTTATCCGAAACGGAGGAGCTGAAGGTTGATCGTCGTCGGGTGCTGGTTCGAGAACCCGCTCTCGTAAGGCATCATGAGTCGATGAGCGATCTCGAGTACCTGGCCACTTTGGTTGCTGCACTGGATGCTGAGATTGCTCGGGTATCCGACGCCGAATCGGGCTCCGACGAGCAGTCGTCAGCCATCGATGACGCGGTCGCTGCCGTCTTGCGGCTGCGCTCGAAGGTGAAGGCCGGTTACCCCGGAAAGAAGGCCTACTACATCGCAGTGTCGACCGATCCGAAGGGAATCAGGGTCGAGGGGATTGCAGCCCTGCAGGGTAAACGCGCCCACGAATTGGTGCGCGACGGCGGTTGGATGCACGCCGATTCCAGCACCGTGCTCGACCTCCTCGATGACGATCAGCTCGGTCGGTACAGAGCCGTCGCAGGACGCGGCGTAGCGCAAACGTTTCGAGATTCGCGTGAATATCTCTCAGCAGCACTAGGTCTCGCCGAGAACTAGACCACCCGACCGACCCGGCCTGGCGCGTTCGTACCGAAGCCAGGCCGACTCGGAATCGATCAGGCGGTTCGGCGTGCTCCGGAGCCATCGATCACCTGGCGAACGGCATCTGCGACCGGCGTTGTGCCGTCGGTGAGTTCGACGATGGTTCGAGTCAACGACGGTTCGGCAAGTGCCGCGGCGATGAACGCTGCAACGTTGTCGCGGCGTACGTCACCGTGCTCGATGGCCAGTCCGGCGGTGACAGTGCCGTCTCCCGGCTCGTCGAGGAGAACTCCCGGTCGCACGATCAGCCAGTCCAGATCGGTGTGGGTCAGGTAGACGTCGGCCGTCTTCTTGGTGGCCATGTAGTGCTCGAATCCCTCGGACGGCTGCTGGCTTCGGCCCGATTCGGGGAACGCAGAGACCAATACGAACCGATCGACGCCGGCTCTGCGTGCTGCGTCGGCTGCCTTCTCCAGGCCCTTGCCGTCGATCAGTGTTGTCTTGTCCATGCCGGTGCCATGTGCGCCTGCACTGAAGACGACGGCGTCGTGGCCCGTGAACGCCGTTGCGAGCGTGGCGACGTCGTTGTCGATGAGGTCACCGAAAACGGCTGTTGCGCCGGTTGATTCGACCAGGTCACGATGATCGGGATTGCGGATCATTCCGGAAACGGTGTCACCGCGGCCGGTGAGGATGGTGCTGAGTCTCGAGCCGATGCCGCCTGCGGCACCGATGATGAAGGTCTTCATGTGTGTCTCCTTGCTTTTGTTCAGCGGGCGAGCGCGACCGTCCGCAGGAATGTCACGGGCTTCGGGCCGTTGTTGATGTACTGGTAGACGCGGTCACTGCGGAGGCGGCCGGACTCGCCGGCCGAAATGACGACCTCTGTCGCGTCCGCTCGAACGGTCAGCTCGCCGGTGAGCACGTGGAACAGCTCGGCAGATCCTGGGGAGTCGGGGCGGCCGCCGTACTGATCGCCCGATACCAACGACCAGAGCCACATATCGGCCACTCGGATGCCAGGGGTGGACACCAACAGATAAGCGGTGCTGCCCAGTCGAGAGGTCCACACCAGCACGTGTGCGGATGCGGAGATCCGTTCGACCGCAACGTCGCCGGGTACCGAGTCCCCGACGAGCTCGGTGAAGTCGGTTCCCAGGCTTCGGGCAATACGGGTTACCGCGACCAGGCTCGGATTGGCTTGCCCGTGCTCGATCTGAGTGAGAAGGCGACGGCTTACATCCGACAGGTCGGCCAGCTGCTGCACGGTCAAAGACCTCCGAGATCGAAGCACGCGGATGCGCGCTCCGATCTGCTGCAGGAACTCTCGGGTGAGTTCGCCGTCACCGGCACCGTCGTCCTCGGGTTCGTGGCCAGTAGGTGTCACGATCTCACACGGCAAACAATTGATCGATGTTCCGAAAAGCTTTGAACTCGAGAGCGTTTCCGGAAGGATCGAGAAAGAACATGGTCCATTGCTCGCCCGGCTCGCCTGCGAAGCGCACATACGGTTCGATGACGAAGTCCGTGCCGGCGGCTTCGAGGCGGCCTGCGAGTTCCTTGAATTCGTCCACCGCGAGTACCAAACCGAAATGCGGCACCGGAACCTCGTGCCCATCGACGGGGTTGGTTCCGGCGACCGGCGACCGTGCGTCGGAGGAACCGTCGCCTACCTGGTGGGTGACGACCTGGTGTCCGCGGACATTCCAATCGGTCCATCTCTCCGACGAGCGCCCGCGCGAGAATCCGAGCACGTCACCGTAGAACTTCCGGGCAGCGTCGATATCGTGAACCGGAATCGCCAGGTGAAAAGGGGGGATGGTTGCGGGAGCCATGTGAGCAGATTAATGCTCATACAATGTGCAGTCAACTGCTCACGCCGTGGTCCACCGTCCATGAGTCGGGCAGCTGACAGCTCCGGGCCTGCGTCAGGTTCCAGGCTGGATCCAGCGTCCCGAAGTAACCGATTCGGTCATGGCATCGAGGACTTCGGCACTGCGGACGGCGTCTCGCACCGTTGCGCCGCAGGGCTTTCCGTCTGCGATGGACTTCAAGAAGCGCATGGCCTCGATGACTTTGAGGTCGTCATACCCCATGGACGACGCCGAACCTGGTTGGAATGCGCCGTATTCTCCGTGCGAAGGTCCGACGTAGACGGTCGATGCAGGTTGATCCTGGTAACGGTCACCCGTGCTGATAGAGAGTTCGCCCATCCGCCGGAAGTCCCAGGACACAGCACCTTTGGTGCCGTGAATCTCGAATCCGTACGCGTTCTGATCGCCGACGGCCACGCGACTTGCCTCGAGCACGACGCGCGCTCCGCTGTGCAGGCGGAGTTGGCTGCTGACGAAGTCCTCGTTCTCGACGGCACCGCGTTCACCTCCGGCCGCGAGAGCATGACCGGTGGTGGAGCCGCTCGGCTTGGTTCGTTCGGGAACGAAGATCGCGGTGTCTGCCACCAGGGATTCGATGTCGCCCAGCAGGTAGTAGACTAGATCGGCTCCGTGCGAGGCGAGATCGCCCAGAACTCCGTTGCCCCCACGCGCCCGCTCGAATCGCCAGCTCAGCGCCCCGTCGGGATGAGCTGCGTAGTCGCTGAAGAATCGGAACCGAGCATGAGTGATGGACCCGAGTTCGCCCGATTCCACCAAAGCTTTGGCTTCCTCGACCGCAGGAGCATTGCGGTAATTGAAGCCGACGGCCGTCTGTACGCCCGCCTTCTCGGCAGCGAGCGCAACTGCCCGTGCGTCGTCGGCGGAGAGACCGACCGGCTTCTCGATCCAGATGTGCTTTCCCGCCTCGACCATTGCGGTTCCGATGGTGCGATGCAGGAAGTTGGGCGCGGTGATCGACACGGCCTCGATCGTCGGGTTGGATTGGATCTCGTGCCAATCGGTTGTCGCCGCCGCGAAGCCGAACTGGTCGGCAGCGTCGTCTGCTCGGCTTTCGAGCTCGTCCGCGACCATGGCCAACTCGGGGCGCACGCCGAGGTCTGGATAGTGTTGCGTCAGCCGAGAATACGCCTGCGTGTGCACCCGTCCCATCCACCCGAAACCAGCTACTCCGACACGAACCGACCGAGTCGATCGCACAACAAAACCCCTTTTCGAAAGATGTGCGGGCCGGTCCGATCGGACCGGCCCGATACAGCAGGTGGGTGACGAGCCCGAATTACCGCCGGAGTTCGTGGGTGAGGGTGTCGAGCTCGTCGCCGCCCGCCATTTCCTTCGTGAGGTCGTCGAGCGAGATGTCCTCGTAGCTGCAATCGAGCTTCTGTCGGCCACGGTTGAGTAGGACGAAGTGATCTCCGACCATGTAGGCGTGATGCGGATTGTGGGTGATGAAGACGACGCCGAAGCCCTGTTCTTTGGCTGCGGAGATGTAGCGCAGTACCATTCCCGATTGCTTGACGCCGAGGGCTGCGGTCGGTTCGTCGAGGATCAGTACACGCGCACCGAAGAAGATGGCGCGGGCGATGGCAACACACTGACGCTGACCACCGGAGAGGGACCCGATGGGTGCATCGACGTCGGGTAGGTCGATGCCCATCTTGTGCAGTTCCTCGATGGTCGTCGCGCGCATGGCATTGGTGTCGAGCGACTTGAACACACTGCCTTTGCGGAGCTCCTGACCGAGAAAGAAGTTGCGCCACACGGGCATCAACGCGACCACAGCAAGGTCCTGGTAGACCGTCGCTATGCCTTGGTTGAGCGCGTCCTTGGGGGAGTCGAACGTGGTCGCCTTGCCGTCGACGAGCAGTTCTCCTTCGCTCTGTTGATGCAGGCCGGCCATGATCTTGATCAAGGTGGACTTGCCGGCTCCGTTGTCGCCGAGGACTCCGGTGACCTCACCGGCACCCACGCGTAGGTTGATGCCCTGCAGCGCAATGATGTTGCCGTAGCTCTTGCCCACGTTCTTCAGTTCGATGAGGGGCGTTTTGCCTCCGCCTGCAGGTTCGGATTCGATGGGGGTGTCGGCGTGAATGGTCATGATTACCTCTTGGCAGCGTAGGTGCGGAACGAGTTGTTGGCGATGACGGCGAACAGCAGCATCGCGCCGAGGAAGAACTTGAACCAGTCGGGGTTCCAGCCGGCGTAGACGATGCCCTGGTTGGCCATGCCGAAAATGAACGCGCCGATGAATGCGCCTATGGCAGTTCCGAACCCGCCGGTGAGCAGACACCCGCCGATCACTGCGGCGATGATGTAGAGGAACTCGTTGCCGACGCCTTGGCCGGACTGAACGGTGTTGAACGCGAACAGCAGGTGCATACCGACGAACCAGGCGCAGAAGCCGACGAACATGAACAAGCCGATCTTGACCTTCGTCACCGGTACACCGATCGCACGGGCCGAGTCCTGGTTGCCGCCGACGGCGAAGATCCAGTTGCCGATCCGCGTCTTCATCAACACCCAGGTGGCTGCGAGAGTGAACACGATCCACCACACGACGGTGATGCGGATGGAGACTCCGAACAGCGAGAACGACGACGAGAACACCGCTTTGGCGGAATCGAATCCGTCCATGTCCGAGATCGACTGTGTTGCCACCTGTCCGGTCACCAACTTGGTGACGGCGAGGTTGATTCCGGTGAGCATCAGGAAGCTTGCGAGTGTGATGAGGAACGACGGGATTTTGGTCTTCATGACCAGATATCCGTTGAGGAACCCGACCGCGAGCGCCAGCACCAACGCCAACGCCGATCCGATCCACACGTTCAGGTGCAGATTGTAAGCAATCATCGACGCCATGATGGACGAGAACGTGACTGCGACGCCGGTCGACAGATCGAACTCGCCGCCGATCATCAGCAACGAGACCCCGATGGCCATGATCCCGATCGTCGACGACGCATAGAGGACGGTCGCGAGCGCCTCGGGGGAGCGGAACGGTGGTGCGACGATGCAGAAGAACACGAAGATGATGATCGCTCCGAAGAGAGCCCCGATCTCCGGGCGAATCAACAAGCGCTGCAACGGCTTCTGCTTCTTCACCCGCTCATCGACGACGACAGTGTGTTTGGACAGATCCAGGTCGGCCTGCGTGGACATGGTATTCCTTCCCTGCTGGTACGACGCTCACCGGCAGCGGGATCCGCGTGCCGGTGAGCGTCGGGTTCAGCGAGTACCGTTCTGGGCGTACTCGGCGATGGCGTCGATATTTGTCGAGTCGATGAACGCGGGTCCGGTCAGTACCGGGGTGCCTCCGCCGATGGTGTTGCCGTTGTTGAGGTAGAGCCACAGCGAGTCGATCGCCAGGTAGCCCTGCAGGTACGGCTGCTGATCGATGGCCCACTCGACATCGCCGGACTTGATCGCGTCGACCAGTGCGGCGTTGGTGTCGAACGTGACGACGGTGGCGTTGCTACCGGCGTTGGCCTTGGACTGCACGGCCGTCAGCGCGATCGGGGCTCCGAGCGCGACTATGTGATCGATCGACGGATCCTGCTGCAACTTCGCGGTGATGGTGGCCTCCACCGACGGCATGTCCTTGCTGTTGACGTTGAGGATCTCGGTGCTGCCACCGGTGAATCCGGATGTGACTCCAGCGCAGCGAGATTCGAGAGCCACCTGGCCCTGCTCCTGGATGATGCAGAGTGTCTTCTTCGCACCGTCCGCGGTCAGGCGGGCACCAGCGGCCTGGCCGGCAATGGTCTCGTCCTGTCCGAAGTACTGGCCGACTCCCATGTCCTTCCACGAGTCGAATCCGGAGTTGAACGCCACCACCGGAATTCCGGCGGCTTCTGCGGCCTCCACCGAGGGGGCCATGGCGTCGGGCTTGGCCAGCGTCACCGCGATGCCGTCGACCTTCGAGTCGATTGCGCTCTGGACCAGGTTGGCCTGATTGGGCGCTTCGGGATCTGCGGAGTAGCGCAGTTCGATGTTGTCCTTCGCCGCCGCTGCCTCGGCACCCTTGCGAATCAGATCCCAGAACGTGTCGCCCGGTACCTCGTGGGTGATCATCGCGATGGTTGCCTTCGGGGTATCGGCCGTTCCTGCATTGCTTCCGGAGTCGGACTCCTCGGGAGCGCCTCCCGAGGACGAACACGCGGCGACCGATGCCGCCAACGCGACCCCCATCGCCAGTGCGATGGTTTTGCGCCCCAGGTTCTTTGGGGACCTGTCCGCTACCGAACCCAGACGAGACGTCATTTTCCAAACATCCTCTCGATGACCAGACGACCCGCTGATGCGGGCCTGGCGTACTGCCTTAGAAGATGTAATACCGGTCACACTCAAAAGTCAATAGTTTGTCCAGACATTAGGACTGCAGGGAAATGGAAGACTGCGAATCAGGAGGGAAAAACGATGCCGAGGAGGCGTCGCAGCTCGTCGAGGGTCTCGAGAGTGGAGATGGTGTCGATCATTGTGTGGCAGGGGCTTTCGAGCTCCCCGCTTGCGATCCGACGGGCGGCCTCCGCGGCCTCGTAGGCGAGTCCTCGGGGGTAACCGCTGACGTCGTCGACGAACCGGGCTGATCGTCCGTCGCGCAGGGTCACCGTGAAGTCTCCTGGTCGATAGAAGACGTCCGCTGTACGGAGCATGCCCGCCGTGCCGCACACCGCACCGAGGTTCGGTGTGTCGGCCAGGATGGTGGTGTTGAGAACGGCGTGAGCACCTGTCGGCGAGGTCAGGACCGCCGAGATCTGACCGTTGAGCTCCGAGTTTGCCTGCTGTCTCACCGCCGTGACACCAGCCGGTCGGCCCAGCGCCTTTTGAGCGAAATAGACGACATAGGTACCCAGATCGAGTAGGGGACCGCCCGCCAGTGCGGGGTCGTAGATTCGATGATCGGTGTCGAAGTGCTCGCCGTGATCGGCCAGGACGGTACCGATCTCACCGAGCATTCCCTGCGTCAAGATCTGGGAGATCACGTCGAATTTCGGCAGAAACGCAGACCACATGGCCTCCATCGCGAACAGTCCCTTGGATCGGGCGAGTTCGGCGACAGCGCGAGCCTGGTGGGCGTCGAGAGCGAGGGGTTTTTCCACCACGACGTGCTTACCTGCGTCGAGTGCCAAGCTTGCGTGCTCGAAGTGGAGGGTGTGCGGGGTGGCGATGTACACGACGTCGACATCGGAACGTGCAACGAGATCCTCGTAATTGCCGTGGACGGTCGGGATTCCCCAGTCCGCAGCGAAGGCCGCGCCTCGCTGCGCGTTTCTCGAGGCGACGGCGGTGATCTGCTGGGAAGTGTGGTGGCGCAGTGCCTCTGCGAACCGCGCTGCGATCCATCCCGGTCCGAGGATGCCCCATCGAAGCGCAGGCGCATCGATAGGCGGTGCGACGCGTGAGGGTGGAAGTAGTAGTTCCGTGGTCGAAGTCATGCCACGCACCCTAGTATCTCGTGTTGTACATATGTCCGGACATTCGGATGTTTTCATCGAGATCGAAAGCGAGGGTCCATGAGCGTGCGCGTAGGAGTAATCGGAGCCGGAGTGATGGGGGCCGACCACATAAGGAACCTGCATTCCGTGGTGTCGGGCGCGACCGTGACGGCCGTGGCGGACGTCGACGCCACCCGCGCGGCCGGTCTCGCGGCCGAGGTCGGCGCGGACGGCATCACCGACCCGTACGCGTTGATTTCGCGAAAAGACGTCGACGCCGTTGTCGTCGCCTCCCATGACTCCACCCACGCCGAGTTGGTGCTCGCCTGTATCGAGGCCCGCAAGCCTGTCCTCTGTGAGAAGCCGCTCGCGGTCACCGTCGAGGAATGCGCAACAGTCGTTCGAGCCCACGAGGCTGCGATCTCGGGCGGAATTCCCTTGCTCACTGTGGGTTTCATGCGCCGATTCGACCCGGGATACGTCGAGTTGAAGCACACGGTGTCTTCGGGCGCAGTGGGCGATCCGTTGATCGTGCACTGCTCGAGTCGCACGGTCACCTCCGGTCCGGGCGGCGATTCGGAGGCAAGTATCACCAATTCCGCGATACACGAACTCGATACGGTGCCGTGGTTGCTCGATTCCCCGGTGGTCGAGGTCAGCTGGCATGCCACTCGTGCGAGCAAGCGGATAGCGCATCGCCGCGATCCGCAGTTCATGCTGCTCAGAACCGAGAGTGGCGTCCTGACGACCGTGGAGTTGTTCCTCAACGCCGGCTACGGTTACGACATCCGCTGTGAGGTGGTCGGCGAAGATGGCGCGAGCCGTCTGGCTGAGCCGGTTCGGACGCTGACCGATCAGGCTCTGCAGCACGGTCATTCGTACTCGAAGGACTGGGTGCCCCGCTTTGCCGACGCTTATCGACTCCAACTGGGCGAGTGGATCGGCTCGATCACCGACGGGCGCACGTCCACACTGGCCTCGGCGCGTGACGGGCTGCAGGCGAGCGTGGTGGCGCAGGCGTTGATCACCTCGATGCACAGCGGCGGCGCAACAGTCGTGGTGGAGAGCCCTTTCTGAAGGCGATTACCGACGTCCTGGTGCGGCTCGGGCCTTCAGCGGTCGACCAGGGTGGTGTCGAAGTAATACCGGGACGCCCGGTACACGTGCGCGCCGAACTCGACGACGCTTCCCGAGTCGTCGAAAGCGGTGCGGTGCATGGTCAGTAGGGGTGCCTTGTACTTTTCGTCGAGCAAGGCTGCCTCGTCGCGGTCGGCCGCGCGGGCACCGATGCGCTGGCGGGCGAGTCTGATGTGCACCCCTCGCGTACGTAGCGAGGAGTACAGGCCCTGGGTCTCCAGCTCATCCGGATCCGGGGCTATGTCGCCCGGCAGATAATTGACCATGACCGCGAGCGGCTCACCGTTGGTGCTTCGGAGCCTGCGAATGGTGACGACGTCCGTCGTCTCGGAGATGTTCAGTTCCTGTGCGACGTCGTGGGTCGGCGGACCGACCTGGTAGTCGAGGAGGCGGGTGGTCGGGTTCTGGCCGGCGCGTGCGAGGTCGTCGAACAGGCTGGTGAGCTCGACCGGTCGGTGGACCGGGCTCTGAACCACCTGTGTTCCGACGCCCCGCTTCCGTACCAGTAGCCCCTTGTCGACGAGTTCTTGAATCGCACGCCGGGTGGTGGGGCGAGACAGGCTCAGTCGCTTGGCAAGTGCCAACTCGTTCTCGAAGCGCTCTCCCGGCGCGAGGACACCCTGCAGGATGGCGGATTCGATTGCCTGGGCCAGCTGAAAGTACAGGGGCACCGGACTCGACCGATTGAGTTCGACAGGAAGTTGAGCCGCCTCGGTTGCAGCCGCCGCTGTGTTCGACGTGGTCACTGGTCTCTCCCGTCTTTCTGTGGGCGCTGTGGGGCACCGGCTTGTACGAAGTCTAGGTCATGGATAACATCACTTGACCGGAAGTAAGAATGTCAGGACAAACTATTGACATTCGTGTGTGAGCTCACGCACAGTGGACGCACCGCAGAAACGTGGGAAGCCCGCACTCGAAACCAACACCTCACACCAATGGAGTCGATCGTGACCACCTCAGCCGACGCGAACACCGCGGCCTTCGACGTCCTCGCAATCGGGCGAAGCGGTGTCGATATCTATCCTCTGCAGACCGGCGTCGGTCTCGAGGAGGTCGACACCTTCGGAAAGTTCCTGGGGGGTAGCGCCGCGAACGTCACCGTCGCCGCCGCGCGACTGGGGTGCCGCTCGGCGCTGATCTCCGGCGTCGGCAACGATCCCTTCGGTCGATACGTGGCCGCGGAGCTGGCTCGGTTGGGCGTCGACAACCGATTCGTCGTCACCGACGACCAATTCGCAACTCCGGTCACGTTCTGCGAGATCTTTCCGCCCGACGACTTCCCGCTCTATTTCTATCGGAAGCCGTCGGCGCCCGATCTCCAGATTCGTCCGGAGAACATCGACGTCGACGCTGTCCGCAACGCTCGTCTGTACTGGTCGACAGTCACCGGCTTGTCCGAAGAACCCAGCCGCAGCGCCCATTTCGCTGCATGGGACGCCCGAGATCGAGCACCGTTGACCGTACTGGATCTGGACTACCGGCCGATGTTCTGGGATTCGCCCGCCGCCGCGACGGAGCAGGTACGCCGGGCGCTCGAGCAGGTCACGGTTGCCGTCGGGAACAAGGAGGAGTGCCAGATCGCAGTCGGTGAGACCGACCCGCACAAGGCGGCCGATGCACTTCTCGATCTCGGAGTCTCCCTTGCCATCGTCAAGATGGGCCCCAAAGGTGTTCTCGGCAAGACCAAGACGCAGACCGTCACGGTGGCACCGAACTTCGTCGACGTGGTCAACGGACTCGGGGCGGGAGACAGCTTCGGCGGTTCGCTCTGTCACGGCTTGCTCGCCGGTTGGCCGCTGGAAAAAATCTTGCGATACGGCAATGCCGCAGGAGCCATCGTGGCATCGCGCCTCGAATGTTCGACGGCAATGCCCACCGCCACCGAAGTCGCTCTGCTCGCCGAACAAACCGCAACGGAGGCTGTCAATGTCTGAGACCACCTTGAGCCCCGCACCCGCGGCCGCCAGTTACGCCGAGGTCACCGCAATTCGCGCCACCGATCCGCAGGCCATCGAACGTGCGTGGGCAACTCGGGTCACCCGCCCGACGATCCGCGGCAACGGCCGCCTGATGATCGTTGCCGCCGACCATCCGGCCCGGGGCGCGCTCTCGGTCGGCTCGAACATGACCGCCATGAACAGCCGCACCGAGTTGCTGGACCGACTCCGCACCGCACTCGCCAACCCCGGCGTCGACGGTGTGCTCGGATCCGCCGACATCCTGGACGACCTCGTGCTGCTCGGTGCGCTCGAGGACAAGGTGGTCTTCTCGTCGATGAATCGTGGTGGCTTGGCCGGCGCGTCGTTCGAGCTGGACGACCGAATGACCGGTGCCACAGCCGCTTCCACTGCCAAAGCTCGGATGAACGGTGCGAAGATGCTCACCCGAATTGCACTCGACGATCCGGGCACTCTGGCGACGATGACCGCATGCGCGCAGGCAATCGACGAACTGGCCGCGGCCAACCTCATTGCCATGGTCGAGCCGTTTCTTTCGCGCCGGGTCGAAGGTCGCGTGAAGAACGATTTGAGTACCGACGCGGTCATCAAATCGATCCACATCACGCAGGGTCTGGGATCCAGCTCCGCCCACACCTGGATGAAGCTTCCCGTAGTGCCCGAGATGGAACGTGTCATGGACGCCACCACATTCCCGACGCTGCTTCTCGGGGGCGACCCGCAGACCGCTCCAGAGGAGACGTACGCCAGTTGGGCACGCGCGCTGGAGATTCCCGCGGTTCGGGGCCTGATCGTCGGTCGCACGTTGCTCTACCCGCCGGACGGAAACGTCGAAGCTGCAGTCGGTACCGCCGTCGACATGGTGAGGTGAAACATGAACTCCGAGTACTACATCGCAGCCGGTACAGGTAGCGCGGACGGCTTCGACGTCGTGGTCACGCCGGACTCCGCCGGCTGGACCGAATCCAGCTTGTGGACAGTTACGCTCGCCGCGGGACAAGCCCTCGAACTGGATTCCGGACGCGACGAAATCATGGTCCTGCCACTGTCGGGTTCGGCCACGGTCACCAGCGACAGCACGACATTCGAGCTCCTCGGTCGAGCGTCCGTGTTCGACGGTCCTTCCGACTTCGTCTACGTCGGTCGGGATTCCGCGTACACGATAGTCAGCGCCGCCGGTGGTCGCTTCGCCCTCTGCGGTGCGCGTGCAAGGTTCAAGTTGCCTTTCCGGTACGTACCCGCATCGAAGATCCCAGTGGAGCTGCGTGGTGCCGGCAACTGCAGCAGGCAGGTTCACAACTTCGGAACCGCAGACACTTTCGACGCGGACTCGATCATCGCCTGCGAGGTCATCACTCCCGGTGGTAACTGGTCCTCGTATCCCGGCCACAAGCACGACGAGAACACCGCGACCGAATCGGCACTCGAGGAGATCTACTACTTCGAGATCGCCGACGGGCCCCAGGGCAACGCAGGTTTCGGCTACCACCGGGTGTACGGCACCCCGCAGCGACCGATCGAGGTACTCGAGGAAGTCAGAACCGGAGACGTGGTTCTGGTGCCACACGGGTACCACGGACCGTCGGTCGCGGCCCCCGGCTACCACATGTACTACCTGAACGTCATGGCCGGACCCGGTGCCGAACGCGCCTGGAACATCGTCGACGACCCCGAACACACCTGGATTCGCGGCAGCTGGACCGACCAACCGGTCGACCCCCGCCTTCCCCTCCACACCGCATCGACAGGAGCATGACCGTGGTGTCCACAGCGCCGATCTCGGCGAGCAAGAACGACAATGCCGAACCGACAGTGCATCTGACGGTCTCCCAGGCAGTCGTGAAGTTTCTGGCCAACCAGTTCGTCGAGCGTGACGGCGTCCGCGCCAAGTTCTTTGCGGGAGCCTTCGGCATCTTCGGTCACGGGAATGTCGCGGGCCTCGGGCAAGCACTACTGCAGGCCGAGATCGACGCCGTCGAATCCGGCACCGAACCGGAATTGCCGTATGTCCTCGGACGTAACGAGCAGGCTATGGTGCACAGCGCCGTGGCCTATGCGCGCCAGAAAGATCGTCTGCAGTCCTGGGCAGTGACAGCCAGCGTCGGGCCGGGCTCGACCAACATGCTGACCGGTGCAGCTCTGGCCACGATCAATCGTCTTCCCGTATTGCTGCTTCCCGCAGACACTTTCGCCACGCGAGCCAGCGCACCGGTGTTGCAGGAGCTCGAGCTTCCGTCGAGCGGCGACGTCACGGTCAACGATGCATTCAAGCCGCTGTCGCGTTACTTCGACCGGGTGTGGCGTCCCGAGCAGCTGCCGAGTGCTCTGCTCGGTGCCATGCGTGTGCTCACCGATCCGGTCGAGACGGGTGCGGCGACCGTCGCCATCCCTCAGGACGTGCAAGCAGAAGCATTCGACTGGCCGGAATCCTTCTTCGCTCCGCGTACCTGGCACGTGGCTCGTCCCGTCCCCGAGAAGTCCGCCGTGGAGCGCGCGGCTGCGGTCATTCGCAGTGCGCGGAAGCCGCTGATCGTCGCAGGCGGCGGCGTGATCTATTCGCGTGCAACCGATGCACTTGCCTCGTTCTGCGCGGCGACGGGCATCCCCGTCGGGCAGAGCCAGGCGGGCAAAGGATCGTTGCCGTACGACCACCCACAGTCCGTCGGCGCCGTCGGCTCCACCGGAACGACGGCCGCCAATGCGCTCGCCACCGACGCCGACGTCGTGATCGGAATCGGTACGCGTTACAGTGATTTCACCACTGCCTCGCGCACCGCGTTCACCAACCCGGACGTGAAGTTCGTCAACATCAACGTTGCTTCCATCGACTCGGTCAAGCAGGGCGGTGTCTCCGTTCTCGCCGACGCCCGAGAGGCCTTGGACGCACTGGCCGAGGCACTCGGCGACTTCTCGGTGTCGGACGACTATCGCAGTAGAGTTGCCGAACTCGCACAGCAATGGGACGACACGGTGACCTCGGTGTACAACATCGAGGATTCGTCCGCACCGCTGAATCAGAACCAGGTCATCGGTCTCGCGAACACCTTGTCCGATCCCCGCGACGTCGTGGTGTGTGCTGCCGGGTCCATGCCTGGTGATCTGCACAAGCTATGGCGCACAAGGGATACAAAGGGATATCACGTCGAGTACGGCTTCTCGTGCATGGGCTACGAAGTAGCAGGCGGTATCGGTGCGAAGATGGCCGAGCCCGACCGTGACGTGTTCATCCTGGTGGGCGACGGTTCGTACCTGATGATGGCGACCGAACTGGTCACCGCCGTGCAGGAGGGCGTCAAGGTCATCATGATCTTGGTACAGAACCACGGGTTCGCTTCCATCGGTTCGCTGTCGGAGTCGCTCGGATCGCAAAGATTCGGCACCGATTACCGATACCGCGGCGAGGACGGTCGTCTGGACGGTGGCATTCTGCCCGTCGATCTCGCCGCCAACGCGGCAAGCCTCGGCGTGGACGTCGTCCGGGTGAACAACGGCAACGAGTTCACGGACGCCGTGAAGGCGGCGAAGGCCAGCGAGACGAGCACGGTCATCCACGTCGAAACCGACCCACTCATCGCTGCACCGGATTCCGAATCCTGGTGGGATGTGCCGGTCAGTGCCACCTCGACCCTCGAGTCGACGACGACCGCATACGAGACGTATCAGAAGTGGAAGAAGATTCAGCGGCCGTTCCTGCGTCCGTCCGGCCAGTAGTCACCCCAGAACATTCGGCATATTTCGAGAGGAACTATTTTCATGAGCGTTATTCGCGTGGGATCGGCACCTGATTCGTGGGGCGTCTGGTTTCCGGAGGACCCGCAGCAGACCCCGTACGGCCGGTTCCTCGACGAGGTGTCCGCATCGGGTTACGAGTGGATCGAGCTCGGGCCGTTCGGATATCTCCCGACCGATCCGCAGAAGCTGTCCGACGAGCTCGCTGCACACAACCTGAAGCTTTCTGCCGGAACCGTTTTCGAGCATCTGCACCAGGACGATTCCTGGGATGCGGTGTGGACTCAGATCGAGGACGTCGCGAAACTGACTGCGGCAGTGGGCGGAAAGCACGTCGTGGTCATTCCCGAGATGTGGCGCGACCCGTCCACCGGTGCGGTGCTCGAAGACCGCACACTCACCACCGATCAGTGGCGTAAGAAGACAGAGGGCATGAACGAGCTCGGCAAGCGGATGTTCGAGCAGTACGGCGTCAAGGCTCAGTACCACCCGCACGCGGACTCTCACGTCGACACCGAGGAGAACGTCTATCGGTTCCTCGACGGCACGTCGAGTGAGTTCGTCAATCTGTGCCTCGATACCGGCCACATCAGTTACTGCGGCGGAGACAACATCGCCATCATCGAGCGCGCACCGGAGCGCATCGGATACCTGCATCTCAAGCAGGTCGACGAAGCCGTCCGCGCCCGAGTCGAGGCGGAGGATCTGCCGTTCGGCGAGGCCTGCAAGCTCGGCGCGATGACCGAACCGCCCCTGGGCATCCCGGACATGCCGCCACTGCTGTCGACCATCGAGCGGTTGGCCGACGAAGGCAAGCTCACCGCAGACATCTTCGCGATCGTCGAGCAGGACATGTATCCGTGCGAGCCGGACTACCCGTTGCCGATCGCGCAGCGCACTCGTAAGTACCTGGGCTCCTGCGGGATCCCGTCCATCCAGTTCAGCTGATACCCGCAAGGAGACTTTTTCATGACCAACGAACTGCGCATCGCCGTCCTCGGGGTCGGCATGATGGGTGCCGACCACGTCGCTCGCATCTCCTCGAAGATCGCCGGTGCACGCGTTGCCGTCGTCAACGATTATTTCACCGAGAAGGCCGAAGAGCTCGCCGCGTCCATCCCCGGCGCTCGAGTCGTCAACGACCCTATCGACGCCATCGCCGATCCGGAGGTCGATGCCGTGTTGCTCGCGACCCCTGGTCCGACGCACGAGAAGCAGCTCCTCGCGTGTCTCGAGTACGGCAAGCCGGTCATGTGCGAGAAGCCGTTGACCACCGACGTCGAAACATCGCTCGCAGTGGTGAAGGCAGAGGCCGAACTGGGCAAGAAGCTCATCCAGGTCGGATTCATGCGCCGCTTCGACAACGAGTACGCAGATCTCAAAGCTCTGATCGACTCAGGAGATATCGGTCGGCCGCTCGTCGTGCACTGCGCCCATCGAAACCCGGCTGTGCCGCCGCATTTCGACAGCGCAATGATTGTCAAGGATTCGTTGGTGCACGAAGTCGACGTCACCCGCTTTCTCCTCGACGAGGAAATCACGACGGTGCAGATCATCACGCCGTCCGCCAACACGAATGCGCCTGCGGGACTGAAAGATCCGCAGATCGCCATTTTCACGACCGAGACCGGTCGGCACGTCGACGCGGAGGTGTTCGTGACCACGGGCGTCGCGTACGAGGTCAGGACAGAGGTCGTGGCCGAACGCGGCAGTGCCATGATCGGTCTCGATGTGGGCCTGGTGCGCAAGTCGGCACCCGGAACCTGGGGCGGCACGATCACACCGTCGTTCAAGGAGCGCTTCGGGCAGGCCTACGACACGGAAATTCAGCGGTGGGTCGACGCCGTGCGCGCGGGTGCCGAGACCGGAAACTACGTGGACGGTCCCGGCGCATGGGATGGCTATGCCGCAGCGGCTGTGTGCGATGCCGGAGTGAAGTCGCTCGAGTCGGGTGCTCCCGTGGCCGTGGATATGGTTCCGCGTTCCTCGATCCCGGGCGCGTGAAGCGAATGAAGATCGCTCTCGATCCGACTCCGTTCCACCACGATTACTCCTTGCTCGAATTACCCGGTGTGGTAGCCGATCTCGGGTACGAGTGGCTGCAGTTGACGCCGCACGTGGACATGATCCCGTTCTTCAACCACCCGAAAGCCGACGACGACCTCGTCGCCAAGTTCAAGAAGGCGTGTTCCGACGCCGGTGTCGGTATTGCATCCGTGCTTCCGGTGCTGCGGTGGTCCGGTCCCGACGAGGATGCCCGTGAGGCTGCAGTTCGGTACTGGAAGCGCGCGATTCAGATCACCGTCGACCTCGGTGTGTCGACCATGAACACCGAGTTCAGCGGCCGACCGGAGAAGCCCGAGGAATCCGAACGGGCCTTCTACCGGTCGATGGAGGAGCTGGTGCCCATCATCGAACGTGAAGGTCTCGATGTGTTGATCGATCCGCATCCCGACGATTTCGTCGAGGACGGTTTGGCGGCGGTTCGTACCATTCGCGGAATCAACTCGAAGAACATCGGCATGGTGATCGTGGCCTGTCACCAGTTCCACATGGGCGGCGATCTCGACGCGATCATGGCGGCGGCCGGCGACATGGTGCGACTGGTGCATGTTGCCGACACGATGGATCATCATCGTTCGCACGGGCTTCGGTACATCACCAATCCTCCGGGCAACGCCGTACGCGTGCATCAGCACCTCAAGATCGGTGACGGCGATGTCGATTGGAACCAGTTCTTCGGCGGCCTCGCCACGCTCGGCTTCTACGACCGCGACACCGTCATGGTCTCGAGTGTGTTCGCGGAGAACGAGAACGCGCACGAGGTCTCGCGCTATCAGCTGGACACCATTCGGAAGTACGTCTCCGAGCACTCCTGATTTTCACTCACGTAGGGACACAACATGACCGACAACGTTATTGCACATTGGGTGGACGGGAAGCCGTTCGCCGGCACGTCCGACAAGACCGCTCCGGTCACCAACCCCGCGACCGGGCAGGTAACCGGCCAGGTAGCGCTGGCCACCGTCGAGGATGCACGCACGGTCATCGCCTCTGCCGCAGCAGCATTCCCGGGCTGGCGAGACACCTCGCTGGCCAAGCGAACCGCGATCATCTTCAAATTTCGGGAATTGCTCAACGCCAAGAAGGGTGAGCTCGCAGAGATCATCACCGCCGAGCACGGCAAGGTTCTCTCCGACGCACTCGGCGAAATCAGCCGCGGCCAAGAGGTCGTCGAATTCGCCTGTGGCATTCCCCATCTGCTCAAGGGCGGCTTCACCGAGAACGCGTCGACGAAGGTCGACATCTACTCGATCCGTCAGCCCCTCGGCCCCGTCGGCATCATCAGCCCATTCAACTTCCCAGCGATGGTGCCGATGTGGTTCTTCCCCATCGCCATCGCCGCAGGCAACACGGTCGTGCTCAAGCCCAGCGAGAAGGATCCGACCGCATCGCTGTGGATCGCCGCGCTGTGGGAAGAGGCAGGCCTACCTCCCGGTGTCTTCAACGTCCTCCAGGGTGACAAGGTCTCCGTCGACGAACTGCTCGAGAACAAGTCGATCAAGTCGATCAGTTTCGTCGGGTCGACGCCGATAGCGCAGTACGTCTACTCCACCGGCACGGCGAACGGTAAGCGCGTTCAGGCTCTCGGCGGAGCGAAGAACCATGCGATCGTCCTGCCCGACGCCGATCTCGACCTCGCGGCAGACGCAATGGTCAACGCCGGGTTCGGTTCTGCCGGTGAGCGATGCATGGCCATCTCTGCGCTGGTTGCCGTCGGGAATATCGCCGACGACCTGGTCGCGAAGATCGTCGAGCGCACCACGCCTCTGGTGACAGGCGACGGCACCCGCGGCGCCGATATGGGACCGCTGGTGACCAAGGCCCACCGCGACAAAGTCGCCTCGTACGTCGATGCCGGCGAAGCCGCCGGTGCGACGATTGTCGTCGACGGACGTACGGTTGAACCCGACGGCGGAGCGGACGGATTCTGGCTCGGCCCGACGCTGATCGACAATGTCACCACCGACATGTCCATCTACACCGACGAGATCTTCGGACCGGTCCTGTCGGTGATTCGGGTCGATACCTACGACGAGGCACTCGAGCTCATCAACTCGAACCCGTACGGCAACGGCACCGCCATCTTCACCAACGACGGCGGCGCGGCCCGACGCTTCCAGAACGAGGTCGAGGTCGGCATGATCGGCATCAACGTCCCGATCCCGGTGCCCATGGCGTACTACAGCTTCGGTGGTTGGAAGAACAGTCTGTTCGGCGACACCCACGCCCACGGAATGGAAGGCGTGCACTTCTTCACCCGCGGCAAAGCAGTCACCAGCCGGTGGCTCGATCCGAGCCATGGTGGCATCAACCTCGGATTCCCTGAAAATGACTGAGCCCGGAGAACGACTGAGCCCTGAGAACGACTGAGCCCTGAACTGCGAAACCCCCGCTCCCATTGTCGGAGCGGGGGTTTCGCGCTGCACGGGCAGCAGATGCTGGACCGATTCGACTCTGCGGGGTGAGCCGGGGTCAGTGCAGCATGTGGAGTATTCGAGCCTGGGCGTCGTCGACGGTAGCGGCAACAACGTCGTAGTGGGTTGCATCGGGTACGGGCCGATAGGTCACCTCGCGCACGCCGCTTGCCAGCAGTGCAGCAGCCAAGCCGGTCGTTGCTGCCGGCGGCACGACCATGTCTGCCAGTCCTTGTTCGATCACTACCGGCCGGGTGTATCCGGTGGTCGGCACCGACAGGTACTCGCGTAGAGCCGAGGCCATCGCAGAATCGGACAGCGGCCGGGCAAGAAGCTGTTGCGGAGAAACACCGATCACTTCCTCTCTCAACGCGCCGATACAGCTGCCCTCTGCTTGCGTTACGTAGGCACGTCCGATGTCACTGAGGTAGCCGTCTACGTGGATATCGGGCCGAGAGTCCTCGAGCCCATGGAGGATGTAGATCAGGGTGGCAGTGACGTTGTCGAGTTGTGCGATCCGGGGTGTGGTGGGAGAAAGTAGTGGCAGCAGGACCTCGAGGTTCGACGAGGGTGCGAAAGACACCACCCCGCGAAAGTCTGACGGGGCTCCGTACATACCGGCGCGAGCTCCGGTGGTGAGTGCGGCCGCGCCGCCTTGAGAGTGCCCGGCGGCGACCCAGGTTCGCGACAATGCGGGCAGCATGTCGGCTGCTGCGTCGACGGCGTCGGTGACGGCATTCGCCGCCGAGACACTGTTCAGATAGTGGTGGATGTCCGACGTTCCGAGTCCGATGTAGTCCGTCGAGACTACGGCCGTACCGCTACGGAGTAGGTTGGTGATCAGGGGCTTCGACAGTTCGACGGCCATCGGATCCTCGGCAGTCCTGTTCTCCAGCGCCGTGCTCATGGCGCATGAATCACCCACGCCGACGGTGCCTTTGGCCCAGGACACAATCGGCCACCCGCCTGCTGGCGGCGTGCCGGAGGGGATGTACACCTGTCCGCGGGCTCGCGCCGGACGCCCGTGTTCGTCGGTGGTCCAGTAGGACAGTGCGTAGCCGGCATAGGCACCGTCGATGATCCTCGAAATCGGCTCGATAGATGTCGACGGTGCCGCGCCGGCAACGGGGCCGAGCACTCCCGAGCCGGCAAGCATTGCAGCAGTTGCGAACCAGACCAACGTGGATCGAATTTTCATGTATTCCCCCGCGATCGACCGTAGAGGTTCGGATCCGCCGCCCCCGCGCGGAAATATACCCCGGCTTGCGCCGTGTTACTACAGATTCCGACGACGACGAGACCCTGCGTGACATGTTCTGTCGCGCAGGGTCTCGTCATCGTCGTTCTTGCCGGCAGCGGCCGTATCAGCTGGGTTGGACGCTCAGGACCGGGACGGGCGACATCATGAGTAGACGCTGAGTGATGCTGCCCAGCAACGCTTTACCGACTCGGCTGCGTCTCTTGATTCCGATAACGAGTCGCGTCACTTCGGGATGGGCGTCGATCTCGTCGAGGACGGCTGTTGCTGGATCGCGGTCTGCTCGTCCGGCCCGGTCGATGACCCGCACAGTAAGTTCTGCGTCGAGTCCGCTGACGTCGAGTCCGCCGAGAGTCAAATTCACCACGATCAGTTCGGTGCGCATGGCACCTGCTTCGTCGGCCGCGAGGCGCAGGGCGTGACGACCCTCTTCGTTGTCGGTTACTGCAACCAGTATTGCCATGTCGTGCCGTCCTTTCGATGCGTTCGGTTCACGAGTACTCGCGACGGAATCCGGCCTCTAGCTGTTCGAGTGATTGCCCGCGTGTTTCCGGTACCTGGGTGACGATGAAGATCAGTGCCAGGACCCCGAGCCCGACGAAGATGAAGAAGGTCGGCGCTATGCCCAGCGCTTCGACGACAGGCGGGAATGCGAGCGCAACAACAGCATTGGCCAACCAGAGCATGAACACGCAGACCCCGATTGCGAAGCTGCGGATCTTGAGGGGGAAGATCTCGGCAAGCATGAGCCACACCAGGGGGCCGATGGTGCCCTGCATGCAGAAAACGAACAGCACGACGAAGACGAGGATGAAGTACGCCTTGGCATTGCCGTCGGGCAGTAGCAGCGCGGAAAGTCCGACGAGGAGGTGGAAGAAGGTCGTCAGCCCGAAGCCGGCGATGAGCATCGTCCGGCGGTTCACCTTGTTCATGATGAGCAAACCGACGGTGATGCCGAGAACGCTGAACAATCCGTTGAGGGTGTTGGCGATGATTGCGGCGCTGTCGGAGAAACCCGCGTCACCGAGCAGTTGAGTTCCGTAGTACATGACCGAGTTGATCCCGGTGAACTGCTGGAAGACGCCGAGGCCGACGCCGATGAAAATGAGTCGACGGATCCAGCGGACGGACAGGTCCGCAGCACCTCCGGTCTGGGAGAGTCGCTCTTCTTCTGCCAGAGCGTGGACTTCGGCCATCTCGGCTACTGCGCGTTCATCGGTCCGTACCTGCTTCAGAACTGCCAGTGCCTCGTCGTCGCGACCCTGCAGCACGAGCCAGCGCGGACTCTCGGGCATGCGCAGCATGCCGACGAACAGCGCGATCGCCGGGAAAAGTGCGACCACCAGCATGTAGCGCCACACCGACTCGTGGTCACCCCAGATATTGAAAATGATGGCATTGATGATGAAGGCCGCGAACTGGCCGCTCACGATCATCACCTCGTTGCGGGTGACCAGAGATCCGCGTCGTTCGGCAGGTGCAACCTCGGAGAGGTAGACCGGAACCGTGGCGGACGCGCCGCCGACCGCGAGACCGAGGATGAATCGGAATACCGCGAGCACCTCCCACGACGGGGCAAGCACACACCCGATCGTGCCCAGGGCGAAGACGCCGGAAAGCAGCAAGATGTTGTGGCGTCGACCGTATTTGTCGGACAGACGCCCTCCGACCAGTGCGCCGATCGCAGCCCCGAAGATGAGAATGCTGACGACAAGACCTTCGGTGAACGACGTGAGCCCCAGGTCGTCCTTCATCGGTTCGAGCGCACCGTTGATGACACCGGTGTCGTAGCCGAACAGTAGCCCGCCGAATGTCGCTACGACGGCGATGACGCCCAGTCGTCGGGAATGCGTCCCCGGTGTGTCGGGCGGCAGCGCACTCCGTGAGGTTGGTTGAGCTGAAGACATCTGTTTCTCATCCTCCGATACCCGTGGGTGGCAACTCTGCTGTCAAAGCGGGAAATCCATGTACGTATGTCTTAACATACTGACAGCAAAATGAGAAGTGGGTCACAGGACGCGCACTAGGCATCCGATCGAACGCGCGGGCGTCGAGGCCGTCCGGAGGTACGGTTTCGACAGTGGTGTCCGGGTGCAGGGGGGAACGTGGTCGAGGGCGAGCAGGGTGATCACCGGCCGGATGCTGGTTCGCAGCCTCGCGCGCGATCTCGAAAACCCACGATGGACGATATTGCCGCTCGGGCGGGGGTATCACGCACGCTTGTGTCGTTCGTCCTCGGAGGCAAGGCCGGTGCGGGGGAGCGAACGCGAGAGCGCGTCCTTCGAATAGCTGCTGAACTCGGATACACACCCGACGCCACCGCTCAGCTGTTGGCCCGGGGACGCAGTCGAACCATCGGAGTTCTGATCGACGTCGAGCAGCCGTTCCAAGCGCAGTTGGTGAAGCGAATCTATCCGGTTGCGAAAGCCGCGGGTTACGAGGTGTTGCTCTCTGCCAGCGCACCGGGACGAGACGAACGGGCTGCCGTCGAATCTCTGATCGGACATCGATGCGAAGGGCTGATCCTGCTCGGTCCGAGCTCGGACCAGTCGTACTTCGAGGAGTTGGAAGACCGTGCCGTCGTAGTTGTCGTGGCAAAACCGTTGTCTCGGAGCAACTTCGACAGTGTGCGCAGCGCCGACGACAGCGGTGTTCGGCAATCCGTCGACCATCTGATCGAACTGGGCCACCGCGAGATCTATCACATCGACGGGGGATCCGGTCCGGGATCTGCGATCAGGAGCGCCGCGTATCGCGGTGCGATGGATCGACACGACCTGGGCGATCGAATTCGAGTGATCGCCGGAGCTCACGATGAGGCGTCGGGGGTTGCTGCCGGGCATCTCATGCTCGACGAAGGCAGTTTGCCGACAGCGGTTCTTGCGGGCAACGATCGCTGTGCATTGGGCCTCATGGATGCGCTCGACCGCGCCGGAATCGATGTGCCCGGTGATGTGTCCATCGTCGGATACGACGACAGCGAACTCGCGCGGCTGTCTCGGATCGATCTGACGACCGTGCGGCAGAACGTCGATGCCCTGGCCGAAAACGCCGTTACGTTCGCGGTGACGCGCCTGGAGAACGTCTCCGCGCCGGCGTCCGAGATGATCGTCGAACCACATCTCATCGTGCGGGGAAGCACCGGACCCGTGCGTTCCGCAGAGCGCATCCGCGCGTTGAAGCACCGGGGTTTGTAGCCGAACTCTTGACTTGGACCTGTGACGCAGCCCATAGTAGTTCTACTAACGCGCTTAAGTAGCTGCGTCTCGCGACGCACTGGAACTGGGAGATCTGATGTCGAACTTCGTCGAGGCCGGCGGTACCGCAGTGAAGTCGGCGGCCGCCGCGCTCGCGTTCTCTGTGATGCTGTTCGTGTTGATTCTCGGCTTCGTCGCCTCCGGAATCATCGGCGCCGCTGGGTCGATCAGGAATTGAGAACGTCGCTGGCCGTCGAATGATGTTGGGCGTCAATGGATTACGAGGACCGACCGCTAGTTCGAGACGGCGGGAGCGCGGCCGATGTAGCGGGTGTCGTCGACTTGTGCGACGGTGAACGCTGCGATATCGGCGCGGGTGATGGCGAAGCCGAGTTTGTCGGTGCCGAAGAAGCCCGACCTGACGGTACCTGTGGAGTCGCCGTTCGTGGGGCGTATGAAACGCACTATCGTCCAGTCCAATCCGGAGCTCATGATCGCGGCGGACATGGCGGTCATATCGTCGTACGCGCGGCGAATGAACGTGCGTGCGGTGAACGAGACGAACCGAGTCATCGGGGTCGGACTCTCCTGTGGGTCGAGCACCGATGGGGTGCCGTGCCCGACATATCGGGTGACGCCGTGACGACTCATGGCAGCAAGGATGTGCTGCACCCCATCGGTCAGAGGCAGTCCCGTGATCGTGCGGTCGGTCAACGGCCCGAGAGCACTGACGACGACATCGGCACCATGGACAGCGTGATCGACGGATTCGGAATCGGATAGTTCTCCGACCACCAGTCGTACACGGTCTGCCCACCGCTCGGGGACTTTGGAGGGGTTGCGGGCATACGCGGTGACAGTGTGACCGGCCTCCAGTAGGCGGTCGACGGTCAGGGAGCCGATGACGCCGGTGGCACCGAAGACAGTGATGTTCATTGGTATCGAATCCTTACGGTTGATGCAGGAAATGAGGGGCGACGTCAAGGTGCCTGGCGTCTCTTACTCGAATCTGTAAGTGGAACTTGTTCTCCGCTTGATTGAACCACATATCTGGAAGATTTATTCCACTTGGCTGCTAGGGTGGGGTATGCCCTCCGAGCAGCGGCCATTGAGGGCCGACGCAGAGCGAAACCGCCAGGCGATCATCTCGGCAGCGTCGACCATTCTGTCCGAGGAGGGAACGGCGACGACCCTCGAACACATTGCGAGCGTCGCCGGGGTAGGAGTGGGGACGATCTATCGTCGGTTTCCGACAATCGATGACCTGGTCGCCGTCGTGCTGGAAGAGAAGATGACACGCTATGCCGATCGCACCGAGGCGGCCGCCGAGCGAGCGTCCACCGAGCCGTGGGAAGCATTCCGTGACTACGTCCACTTCTTCCTGTCCGAGCAAGCTGCCGATCTCGGATTCAGTGACGTCATCCTGTTCGGTACCAACGGCTCAGGAACTGTCCAGTTCCGAAGCGAGATCCAGCGCGCGTTCGACGCGTCGGTGACCCTGGTGAATCGTGCGAAAGCGGCTGGTGCGATTCGAGCGGACTTCCACCACAGCGACCTGTTGCTACTCCATCATGCCAACGCCGGTCTCCTGCGCGGTACCCAGAGCACCGCTCCGAATGCGTGGAAACGTTTGGGCGACTACATGCTTCAAGCGTTTCGTATGTCAGGTCCAGAACCGCTGACGCCGGCACCCGACGCCTGGCACTGACCGCCCCGCGGTAAAACGCCACCCGTCACTGTCTTTCGGCAGGGCCGAGGCCGGCGACCGCCGTCGTTGCGAGGTTCAGAAGCCGTTCGATGAATTCGTTCCGTTCGATCGGCAGTGCACCGCGAAGCCACATGGCGACTACGTGGGTCGAGCCGGAAACGAGCAAGTGCCCTACCAGTTGCGCGTCCACGTCGTCGACGGATGTCGATGACATCAAGCCCAGAAGCTGGTTCACGTACCGATCCACGGCGGCGTCGCGCGTCGCGAGTAGTGCTGGGCTGGCAGCTGATTCGAGATACAGTCGAGCTGTCCGTGGGTCGTCCATCGCGTCCAGTACGGCCTCGATGGCCAACGTCAGTACCTGCCGAGGATCTGAGATGCCGAGGTTGCCCGCCGCGTCGATGGCTTGCGAGATGGAGTCGAAGACGTCTTGCATGGCCGCCGACAACAGCTCTTCCAGGGACGTATAGGTCTCGTAGAAGTACCGCTTTGCGAGAGTTGCTCGGGCGCATACCGCGCCGATGGTGAGTTCGGTGACGCCCTTGTCGTGCACGAGATCCAGTGCGGCCTCCCGGAGGCGATCTTGCCGATCTGCAAGTCGTTCCTCCTGAGACAGACCGCCGTACTTGCGTGAGGGGCCATCGATCGAGTTCATACCGACATCTTGACACTCGGGGAGCTGCGCTGCATTATTCAGGAACTGCTACGTCGCAGTTCCTGATTGGAGTGGTCATGGTGTGTTGCATTGCCGCAATTGCCGTCCTGTCGATCCTGTCGCGGGTTTTCGTACGGCCGATTTCGTGGGTGAGAGGTGGGGGGCGAGACGTGCCCCACCTGCCCACGGCGAAGTACACGGTCCGACCGCTGCAGAGATCGGACGTCTTCCAGTGAAGAACACGACGCCGCAGGATCTACTCGTCGTGCCCGAAACCGAACCGATGTCGGTCCCGCTCCTCGACGAACGAGCACCACTTCTTCCACCGGTCACGGCCAGGGTCGTCGGCAGATTCATGACCGTCTACGCCGCGGTGTGGATCCTGGGCCTCACCCTGCTTCTGGCCGGGACCGGTCGCATACAGATTCTCGGCGCAGAGTTACTGGTCCCGGGTGGTGGACACTTTGCCCACGGCCACATTCTGTTCGGCGTCGTTGCGATCGTGTCGTTGGTTGCGGCCGTGCTGCTCTGGTGGATGGTCGGCGCTTTCGTCGCACCGTTCGTCGTGTGGGGTCTCAACGCGGCGTGGGCTGTGGCAATGCCGAGCCACCACAACATCGACAGCGTCACTGCGGCGGTACTGTCCGCGGTGGTACCCACCTTGCTGGCCTTCGCTGTTTTCGCCCACGCCGTACGCCATCGTCGGCGCCGAGGCGTGGCAGCCCGTACCAATCTCGTATTGCGAGAACTGGAGGTCGCCGTCACGCGGGTTCCGTCGAGTCCTGTTCTGCCCGTGGGCGAGGCGTCGATCGAGGATCTCACCCGGCTGAGGCTGGCTTTCGATCTGGCCCTGCAGCCGGTGGACCGTTTCGACGGATTCGACCGACGGGATCAGTTCAGAGAAGCCGCGCTGAGATACCAGCTCAGTATCCTCGGCTACACGCTGGCGACGTATCGATACAACTACGCTCCCGCATTTTCGGGCTATCTGGCCGAGTCGGCGGCGCGGTCGATCCACAAGATGAGCGATCGACGAGTATGGGGATACTGGGCCGTCGAGAATGCCTGGGGCAGAATGAAGTCGAGTCGCGATCCGGTAGCGAACACCGACAACATCATGCTCACCGGCTGGCAGGGTGTCGCCGTCGGGATGTTCGAGAGTCTCGAGGACAACCGCTTCTCCCAGCCGGAAGCGCTGACGTATCGGTGGTCCGACACCGAGTCGTACGCCAACGACTTTCATTCGCTCTCGGCGTCGATCGAACACAACATGCGGAGATCACCGTTCACGCTGTACTCGTGTGAACCTCGCTGGATCTACCCGGTGTGCAACACCTTCGGCGTCAACACGTTGGTCATGCACGACAGACTCCACGGCACCCATATGTTCGCCGATCTCGAAGAGTCCATCCGGCGGGCGTACCTGGAGGAATTTCATCGACCCGACGGACGGATCATCGGGGTCCGATCCGAGACTGCTGGAATCTCCTGGAGCCCGTGGTCCGGAGACGGAGTGTGGCTACCGACGACGTACTGGATGCACGCGGCTTTGCCGGATCTGGCGCACCGCTCGTGGTGGCTGATGCGCGATACGGTGCTGCGCCACGACGGCGAACGGTTTCACCTGCCGAGGACTCTGGCCAATCGGGTGGATGCCGGTTCCTACTCCTTCGGTGGGGATACCTTCGGTCAGATCATGCTCGCCATGGCAGCCCGGGAGATCGGCGACGAGGATGTCGCGGCCAACGTCCTGTCTCATCTGGATCATCATGAACCCACCCGAACTGCCAACGGTGCAACGGTTTTCACACAGACATCGACGCAGGGAAATCTGTACTCTCTGATGGCTCGCTTCGGTCGGCACGGGGGTCTTCGTGACCTCGTCGGGCATGGGGCCGATGCGAACTGGCTCCGGGGACCACGTCTGGCCGACGCGTCGTACCCGGACGTCCTGGTGGGCCGCGCGGTCAGCGACGGGGCAGCGCTCGAGTGCGTGCTCCATCCGGGCGCGGAACGAAAGCGAGTGAATCTCACGATCGACAACGCGCAACCCGCGCGAGACTACCTCGTCCGAGGTGCTTTGGAGGAGACCGTCAGGGCAGGGCACGACGGCCGCTTCGCCCTCACCGTCGACCTCGACGGTCGAACCGAGCTACGAATCGAGCCACGATCATGAACCGAGTTTCGGGCCGACGCGTTCGGCAGCAGATACGTGCACTGGACCCGACCGAGGATGCCGACGAGATCGCGAGACTGTCGGTTGTCACGCTCAACGGTAAGAACAGACTGGTGTACGCACTCTTCACCGTTGCCTTCATCAAACAGGTGGCCGTGCCAGACATGGCGCGCATTCTGTACCGGCGGGGGAGCGGCGACATCGTTCGAGAGACCGTGAAGCGCAACGACGATACGATCGTCTTCTTCGGCCAACTGCTCGACCATGGACCGAACTCGCCCACAGGCCGTGAGTGGATCGACCGCCTGAACCGAATACACGCCAATTTTCCCATCCGGAACAACGATTCGCTGTACACCCTGTCGACGCTCGCACTCGACCCGCACGATCTGACACTGGCGCTGGGGCACTCGCCCTTCGGTCCAGCGGAACTGCAGTCGCAGTGGCTCTTCTGGCGAAAGGTTGCGGTGCGGCAACACCTGGAGGGCATACCGGAAACCCGCGCAGAGCTGAGCGCATGGGCGGAGTTGTACGAGAAGACGGAATACGCAGCCAGCGAGGAAGGACGACACATCACAGATGCTTTGGTGCGTGCTTTCGGGCAGCGGTGCTTGCCCGCGCTGCTACGACGGTGGGACGCGCAGATCATTGCTGTGTTCTGCCCACCGCGACTTCGTGAAATCCACGGCCTGCCCAGCCCGGGACCTGTGTCGAGGGCGCTTGCTCGCGGCGCGCTCGCGGCATACGTTCGCACTCTGCCGATTCAGTTGGTCTCAGTAAACCGTTCATTGGCAACAGATTTCGGAGACAATCGCTACGGTGTGCGAGTGCCGGACGACGTCGGGTACCAGCGGGCGGCCGGCCGGGATCGATCCGAGTCGCTATGAGTAGGGCGGGCTGTCGGTCCGATTCGATGCAGTCGACTGTTTGGCCTTGTACAGGGCAATATCGGCCTGGGTCAGCAGCTCTTCGAGTGTGCTGGCTCCGGTGTTGTGCGCGACCCCGATGCTGATCGACACCGAGACTTGTCCATCGACGACGTCGATCGGCGAGGACGTCGCGATGATCATGTCGCGCTCGACGTCCGCGGCGGATCGAGTTCGACCGAGCAAGGTGTCGTCGAAAAGCGCAGCAACGAACTCGTCTCCGCCGATCCTTCCGAATACGGTGCCGGAATCGCAGATCGCAACCAGCCGCGCGGCTGTCGTTCGTAGGACTTTGTCTCCGACCAAGTGGCCGTACGTATCGTTGACGGTTTTGAAGTCATCGAGGTCGATGAACAATACTGCCGCGGGAGCAGCGGTCTCCGCAGTTGTCCGTTCGATTCGTTCGAGTAGCGCCGCGCGATTGAGCACGCCGGTGAGATCGTCGACCCTCGACTTCACCAGTAGTTCGCGGTACGCCTCGAGCAGACTGCTGGTTGTCGCGGCAAAATCGGTGACATCGCGGAAGCTGATCGCGACGACACCGTCGACGTAGTTTGCGGTTACCTCGAGCGTTCTGCCGGGAATGAACAGGGCCTGCACCACCCTGGTGACCTCGCCGCGAGTTGTGATCGCCTCCCGGTGCAGATCGTCGAAGTAGGACCCAGCCGTCACCGGTAGTGCCTCGTGCATATGCCGTCCGACGACCTCCGCTCGGCTGACGCCCAGGTGGCGTTCGGTCTGAGTGTTGATGTACTGCAACACCATTGCCTCGTCGACAATGGCGAATCCGAGTGACACGCCGTCGAGGATGCGGCTCCACCGTGCTTCGGGCATCAGGTCCAGCTGGGGTTCCGCCGGTGGAACAACGAGGGAGACGACGCCGGTCAGCACCGAGGGCGATCCATCGGGGGCATGCTCGATGGACACACTCCTGGTGAGTACGTGCCGAATGATGCTGTTGCGATCGATGATCCGATAAATACACTCCGCCCCTATCGATGCGCGCGCGTCACCGTAGAGCGTTCGGAGCACGTCGGTGTCGTCAGGGTGCACACGGCTGTGCCAGATCTCGAGTGCAGGCCGATCGTCGTGACCGGCGTCGAATATCGCTGCCGCCCGCGCGTCCCACTCCATGTACGACTGCCCGATATGGAAGCGCGTGATGCCGATGGACGCCGCGTGCGATGCCACGTCCGAGACAAGTGGTTCCGCGCCGAACGACGAGTGTGGGGCGTCGGCCATACGCGACTCCATCCCATCGGCGATCCTGTTCCTTTCGAGTGTGTACCAAAGGACCGATTCGCGCCATGGAATCAGGGGTTCTGTCGGTTTAGGTGTTCGTCGAGCTGGGTCTCGTACCAGTCAGCAGGGTCGTCGTGTGTTCGGCATCAGCCGGTCGACCCAGCAGGAAGCCCTGGGCCAGATCGCACCCGGCTGCAGTGAGGACGTCGAGTTGTGCCTGTGTTTCGACGCCCTCACCCACGACGGTCACACCGTACGCCTTCGCAAGGGCGATGATGGCAGTCACCACGTCGCGACCTCGGGTGGTGTGAAGAGCATCGATATACGTTTTGTCGATCTTGAAGCTGCTGATCGACGGAAAGCGTTCGAGGTATGCCAGGCTGCTGTAGCCCTTCCCGACGTCGTCGAGCGACAACGCGACGCCGATCTCACGCAGAGCAGCCAAGTTCGACGCAACGGTGCCGTTGTCGGACAGCCACTCCGTTTCGGTGAGTTCGAGCACGATGGCACCGGCAGGTGCACCGGTGGTGTCGAGGGCGACCGCCACTCGGTTCGGGAATGCCGGGTCTCGCAATTGCAGCGCGCTGATGTTCACGCGGACGCTCTGGTGAACGGTCTCGCGCCACCGCACGAGTTGCCGGCAGGCAGTGGTGAGTGCCCAATCGCCCAGAAGTGTTGCCAGACCGGTGCGTTCGGCGACCGCAACGAATTCCGATGGCTCTATGGAGCCCAACTTCGGGTGGTGCCACCGTGCCAGTGCTTCGACGGAGACGATCTGTCCGGTCGCGATGTCGATCAGGGGTTGGTACGCGAGGTTCAGATCGCCGCCGGCGAGAGCCCTGCGGAGATCCACCGACATCGAGCGCACGCGGTCGGCGTCGTAGAGATCGCTCGAATCGAAGACCGCATGCCCGGCTCGGGTGTCCTTCGCTCGATACATCGCGAGGTCGGCTGATCTGAGAAGCTCACTACGAGTCGAGTTCGGCTCGGAGACAACGACTCCGATGCTGGCGCTCACCGGTACCGGATCGTCGTCGTCTTCGACGGTCGACGAACCGAGAGAAGCGCGAATGCACTCGGCGATGCGCTCTGCGTGCGCTACATCGTGAACGTGGTTGCAGATCATCAGGAATTCGTCGCCGCCGAGTCTGGCCACCATGTCGCCGGGTTCCACTGTTTCGGTGAGGCGCCGCGCGAAGCGCACGAGTGAGCGGTCTCCGGCGTCGTGGCCGAGGCTGTCGTTGATGATCTTGAAATCGTCGACGTCGAGCATCAGCAATGCCACTCGTTGGTCGTTCTCGCGGGCACGGGCCAGTGCGGCATCTATCTCGGCATACGCCCCTGCTCGATTGGGCAGCTCGGTCAACTGATCGTGGGCACTGCGCCAGCGCAGTTCTCGGTCGAGTTCGACCCGTTCGAGTGCGGCCGACAGTACTCCTGCTACCGCGGAGACGAAGGCGATGTCGCCGTCGCCGAACAGGTGTGGGATCCGGCCGAAGAGGATCAACGCGCCCCACAGACCGGTTCCGATGGTGATCGGGACGGCGACTCCGCTGCGAAAACCCATGGTGGACATCGCCGAGGTGTCGAATCGCGTTTCGGAGTCGATGTCGGAGCACACGGTGGTTTCGCTTCGAGCCAGTGCATAACCGGTCAATGACCCATCGCCGGCGGCCACCACGACATCGTCTCGAAGTGAACGGGTGACAGCGTCGATGGACAGAAACGGTTCGGCCGGGTTCGAATGTCTGGCCAGTGCCGCGGACTCCACGCCGATCAACGTGGCCGCCGTGTTCGTGGCCGCTGTCAGTACGGCGTCGAAGCTTGCAGTGACAGCGAGTGCGCTCAACTCGGCCAAGGCTTGTTGCTCGACGGCAATCCTCTCCGCCGATGTGGCCGCGGCCAGCAGTTCGAGGTCACGTCGATGGCCACGGGTGCGGTCGCGGACGATCGTCGCGATCAGGTCGGGTCCCCGTCCTGAACGTCGGACGACGAACGTGGACAGGGCGACGGGAATGCCCGCGCCGGTCGCGAAGTGGCGTAGCTCGGTTCGCCCCTGCCAATGCCCTGTCGCCCGCAACGCGTCTTCGACGTCCCCGGACACCTCGAGTCCGCCGGCAGTGAAGAAATCCACTGTCGACAGACGGTTCGCCGGTAGTGCGTCGAGGCCGACCAGGCGGAGGCCGGCCGGATTGACGTCGATCACGGCACCCGAGAATTCCGACAGGGCGACCATGTCGGGGGATTCGTCGAACAGAGCGCGAAGAACGAGCGGATCGAGGCCAGGATCGCTCATCTGTCTCCGTTTCGCACTCGTAGCGGCGACGGGCCTGTGGGCAGCACCACCGACGGTCGCAGGGGACGACAGTTGTTGTTCCTGCCTACAGCATGGAGGTGTGCGGGCGAGATGACAAGCAATCCGAATTACATTATGTCCACACAAGCTGGGACCGTGTGTGCCAGTAAATGTCTGGAGGCTCTGGCAGGTCCGGGTCGCTCGCGGCTGTCAGCTCGTGGTCGATGGTGAGTGCGGCGAGGTTCTGCTCGAGTTGTGCAGTGGTGGCCGCGCCGGAGAGCACGACATCGGCCCACGGTTGCGCGAGTGCTATTGCCAGCGCCAATGCGTCGCGTCCGACCCCGGCGGAGTCTGCTGCCCTGGCGAGTGCCGAATCTTCCGTCACGAGTCGGCCATTGGCCATCGCCTCTTTGACGACGACGAACCAGCCGGCCTCGTGTGCACGGGCGAGGGCGGGACCGGCGGACGGTTCGAGGGGGTTCCAGGTCGATTGCACCGAGCTGAACACCCCGATCTGCAGCGCTGCATCCACCACATCGGCTTGCTGCGGCCCGCTGGTGCTGATGCCGATTCGGGTGCCACTGTCGGCTGCGGCGCGTAGGCCGTCGAGCAGTGCCGTGTCGGTGAGCGCAGGACTGTCCGGAGTGACGCTGTGGATCAGATAATGGTCGGGCGCACCACCGAGCTCGCGGCGGGTTTGCGGCCACTGTTCGGCGAAGCGTGCAACCGAATGCTCTTTGACCTCGTGGACTTCGGCTCCCTGCTGGAAATCGGCGACGTAGGCGTATCCCCACTTCGAGCCGATCACGAGGTTCTCGCGCCGCCCCGGATGTCGAGTCAACCAATTGCCGAGGAACTGCTCGGCAAGCCCGTACGAGCGCGCAACGTCGAAGTGCCGAACCCCGTGGTCCCACGCGGCGTCGAGTACTGCGTGGCAGTGCTGCTCCAAGGCTGCCGGATCGAATCGCCCGGCCACGGCGTCCGAGTGCCCGATCGTCAGGTACTCGGGACGTCCGAGTGCGGCGAGGCCGAGGCCGAGTTGTGTCATGTGGTCAGTACTTTCGTTGTGCCGTGGCGATCAGGACCACCCTATCCGCGATCGGGTAGCGCGGGCTCCCTCGATGCGAAATGTTGCGAGACATCAATTCTCGGCTGAGACTGGGATGTCGAGGCCCGACCGGGTTCGTGCTTGTAGTACGACTACGAAGGAGTGAGCTGTTGACCGATTTCGCAGGAAAGCCATTGATCGGTGAGATTCGGCTTGCACGCGCGCGTGCTGGGACGAGTTGGGCCAGCTTGGCCGAAGCTATCGATATGCCGGTGGCATGGACGGTCTCGGCTCTGTACGGCCAGCATCCTCTCACCGTCGCTCAGGCCGATCTGCTCGCAGAGAAACTGAGCATGCCCGAAGGCTCGTTGTTCGAGCTGACCCTGGCTCCCTATCGCGGGTCACTCGACATCTCCTCCGACCCCACGGTCTACCGATTCCACGAGGCGCTTCAGGTATACGGGCCGGCGCTCAAAGAGCTGATCGCCGAGGAGTTCGGCGACGGCATCATGAGTGCCATCAACTTCACGATGAACATCGAACGACGCCCGCACGACGACGGAGATCGCGTCGTGGTGACATTCGACGGGAAGTTCCTCGACTATCGATGGACCGAATAGTCCGGTGGACGGTGTCGGCGTAGATCGGAGTCTTCCGAGCCTGGACCGACCAGTGCACGCCGCATCCAGCCGTACACCCTCTCGTCGTTGAGGAGGGTGAAATGGTGGGCGCTGTTGATCGCCAGCCCATCGTCCGGCCGAAGTCCTATGTTGCGCAGCTTGTTTCGTCCTCCGGCGCTGTCGGTGCGAACGAGGCCGTCGCCCACGAATATCCCGACCGGGTGTCGAGGGTTGCCGGTGACGACGGCAGAGGCGTGATGGTGCCGCACCCCCTCCGGAACCGAGATGTCCATGGCCGCGCCCACATCGAATCCGTCGGTGTAGCTGGCATGCCCCTCTTGTTCGGTGATCGCGCCGTGGATCAGGTCGCGGACCCCGGCGCTTCGACGCGCCAACAGGTGTGCGAACGGCCGGGTCTCGGGTGCGAGCGCCAGCGCTGCTGTGGCCAGGTGAACCCCGCGTGCGAGCGGAGCGCCCAGATGAGGAGTTCCCAGGGTGAACACGTCCGTCAACAGGTCCACCCATCGGCGGCCGCTTTCGGTGGCGTGATGAGCGGCGCTGCGTGAGACCAACCCGCCCATGGAGTGACCGACCAGTGTGATGCGGTGAACCCGCACCGGCCACGCCGTGACGAGCTGTTCCAGGAGGTCCGACAAGTCGCTGCCGTTCGTGCCGATTCGACGTCCGGTGTTGTAGCGCACGAAGATCGAGGTGGTTCCGGCTTCGGAGTCCAGCCGCTCCCCGTACGTGGGCCGCCCGCCGAGCCGCCACGCCGATTCGGTTTCGACCAGACCGTGCAGGAACAACACCAGGTGCGCTCCCGCGGTGGGGAACGCCGCGGCCAGCGCTCGATAATTCGGGGGTACGGGGCGTCCGTCGACACGGATCGACATGGGATACGCCAGGACCCGGGCGGTTCGCTCCATCTCGTCGCCGATGAGACCGTGCAGGACCGCGATGGTCTGCGCACCACCGGTGGTGTGCGACGGCGAGGGCCGCGAGTCGTCCTCGCTCGTCTCGTCGCCGCCGGTCAAGGCACCGACGACCTTGGCTGCCCCGGTACATGCGGCCGCGACGGTCGCGTAAGTGCCCGCGGCGATCGCGTCGTGCATCAGCTGTGTCGGTAGGACGGCTGGACCGACGCCGAGCCGTACGGCAGAGAACGTCCGACGTGCAATTGCCGAGTGGACGGCGCGAACGCCACCTGCGGCCGACGCCAGCTCGCGAAGGGTGAGCTCGCCGAGTTCACCCAGTTCCTGCGTGCGCTGAGATTTCTTCCCCACCGAATCCAGTGTACGTGTGTCCACTGAAACGGTCGAGCTGCAAAAATCAGCGGCGGCCGACCACCGGGTTCAGCTCGGAAGCCGCAAGGCCCCCGGGCTCGACACCGGGGAGAAATTCGCGCCACGTGCCGCTGATCAGCGTCGGCGACTCGACAACGCGAGCCCCGTCGGCGAAGTAGGTGTTGGCCAGGGCTCGGCGCGGCTGCGTCGTCAGGTTCGGCCCCGCGGTGTGGAAGCACAGCGCGGAGTGGAAGGACACGTCGCCCACGGCGAACGGCGTCGACTCGACTTCGACGTCGCGCTCGACGAAGCGCTTCGTGACGGCCTCGTCGTACGACGTGCCGACCTTGTCGAACTCCAAATCCACAACCTCGTCCAGCACCTGTCGACCGCGAGCGAACGACAGCGGACCCATACGACCGGGGATCGCCGACATCGGCATCCACGCAGTGACCGCCTGGGTGGTCTGCAGCGGGAAATGTTCGGCGTCGTGGTGCCAGGGAGTGCGTCCGCAACCGGGCTCCTTGGACAGTGCGTTGTCGTGATAGAGCCGAACGGCTGGTTCGTCGAGCAAGGCTGCGGCGACGCCCCCGATTCTGGGTGACAGCGCCACGGCGCGCATCAAGTCGTCATGGAGCCACATCTGTTCCAGCGCAGTGAATCTACCGGCCACGTTCTCGCCGTGCTCGGCTCGCAGCAGCTCCTCGAGGCGCTCGGCGAGGCGACGCACGACGGCCGGGGAGAACACGGCGGGCAGCCGCACGAAGGCCTGACGAGCGAATGCGTCGACGGCAGCAGGGTCGAGGTCGTACGGCTCGGCAAGCTCACGCTCGACCTGTGCGTCCGTCGCCGCCTCGACGTCGGGTAGGCCAGGACCGTCGACCAGCTCGGTCGGCATCGTGTCGTTGGCGGCCAGCGTGACGTACCAATCCCACCAGTCCTGATCGTCACCTGCCCAATCCTGATCGATACCGCCGTCGCGATTCTGTTCGGGGAGAAGCTTGTTGGTCAGATCCACAACAGGGCCGCCTCGTGCGAGAAGGTGTAGGAACCGGACGTGTCGCGGCAGGAGGCAAGGTAGTCACCCAGCACCGGTGCCGCCTCCATCTCCTCCAGCGACACTGAGTCGTCGAAGGCACAACGCTGTAGAAAGCCTTGGGCAACAGCACGATCGGAGGTACCGGTGGTGTACGTGACGCGCTGGTCGCGCACGTCCGCGCCCGCTCGAATCAGCGCGTCGCGTACCTGCTCGGCCGTTGTATACGGCGTGGCCTCGCGCACGCCGGCGCGGAAGGCGTCGTAGAACGCGATGTAATGCGAGGCGGCTGTGGCCTGAGCGACCAGACCCAGACCGCCCGGGGCCAATGCGGACACGAATCTTTCGGCTGCAGCGTCCAACTCGGCCGGTGGCAGTGCATAGAGCGCATGGGTGGCCCACACGACGTCGTAGCCGGTGTGATCGGCGGGCAGATCCTGCAGCGTCATCACCAGGTCGCGACGAGCAACGAACGGTTTCTCCAGCGCTCCTCGCGCCTCGGCCACCGAGAATGCCGACGGGTCGAGGAGGTCGTAGGCCAGGTCGGGCACCGAGGACAAGTCGGTGTACCGCCGCAGTGCGGTCGGGAACTTGCCGCTGCCGCAGGCCACGTCCAGTAGCGTCCAGCCGTCGTGCGCTCGCTCGGCGAGCAGGGCGGGCCAATCTGCCGCCAGTGCCAGCTGGTGGTAGTCCTCGGTGGCCAAGGCGTAGAACGCCTCCATCCCCGTGCGACCGGCCTCGCTCCAATGCTCGAGACTGCGCTCGGCCGTGTCTCCGCTGCTCATGCGATTCCTCCAAGAAGGCCGACTACGTCGCACCGGGCGGGGCGTCGTGGTTGACTCGGTTCAATGTCCAACATAGCTCCGAATTCGCCGACCGACACTGCCGCACTGCTTCTCGACGAGTTGCGGTCGGTGCGGCGCGGGGCCGATGCGCTGGCGGGCCTCGCGCCAGAGTCCTATGCCCGATCGCACGCGGCCTTCGAGCGACTCTCCGACCAGCGCGACCTGATTGCCGAGCACGTCACCGCGCGGCTGGCCGGGATGGGTGATGGACCGATCTCGGTGCTGTCGGTGGGTTGCGGGGACGGCTCCCTGGACGCTCGGCTCGCCGCCAGCCTGGTGCAGGGTGTACCCGGACGAGCGGTCCGGTACGTCGGCATCGACCCCTGGCCTGGGAGCGCCGAGCTTTTCACCGCCAAGATGGCCGCGCTCGAGGCCACCGAGCTCGACTCCCATGCATACGTCGCATCGTTCGACGACTCGCCGGTCGACGAGACGTTCGACGTCGTGATGTTCGTGCACTCGATGTACTACGTCGCAGACTTACGAGCAACCCTGCGTGCCGCGCTCGGCCTGTTGCGACCCGGCGGCGAACTGTGGGTCGCGATTGCGCCGACGGCCGCGCTCAACGCACTCGTCGAAGTCCTTGCGCCTCCGCTCGAGGGCCATCGGCAGTGGTTCAGCGCCGACGTCGAGAAAGCCTTCGTCGACGCCGAGATCACCGTCGACGACGTGGTCACTCTGGATGCGCTCGTCGACCTCGCCGCCGCGAGCGACGAGGTGCTCGACTTCTCGGTACAAGCCCGACTGACGCCGGAGTTGCGTGTGCCCGTGCGGGCCTATCTCGACGCCGTGTCGGTCCCCGATGCCGTTGGTGGGCAGCGTGTTCCGCATCCGGTCGACGTGTTCGCCGCGACCCGTCTTCGATAGCCCCGCCGCCGTGAATCAGCTCCTCGGATTCGAATATCCGACGCCGATCGGAGTCGTGGATCCGGAAGCGAGGAGCCGATCGGTGAACGGGGACTCACACGTTAGGAAAGCCACCGGCCCGTCCGAGTAGAGCGGGGACTTCCTTGTCCAGCGCGGACCCGAGCCACGACGCGGCATCGATCAGAACTTGTTGAGCAACACCGGTTTCGACTCCCGATCGATCGAGTGCGTAGATGAGGTCCTCGGACGCGATGTTGCCCGTTGCCGCAGGGGCGAACGGGCACCCTCCGAAGCCGCCGATACTGGCGTCCAACGCGTGCGCACCCGTGTCCAGAGCAGTCAATGCGTTGGCGTAGCCCGTGTTTCTCGTGTTGTGGAAATGCCATCGCTGCGGAATTCCGGGTGCTCGTGTGTTCGCCACGTCGGCCAATATGCGTACCTGCGTCGGCACGCCGACGCCGATGGTGTCCGCCAAGGCGATTTCCGACGGCCGATCCTCGGCCAACTGCGCGAGGATCTCACCGACGAACTCGGGATCGACCTCTCCGCTGAACGGACAACCGAACGCCGCCGCAATGGTGACGGTGGTGCTCAACCCGGCCGATCCGGCATCGCGAATGACATCGCGAGCAGTCGAGATTGCTTCTGCAACAGAACAATTCTGATTTCTCCGGCTGAACTCTTCGGAGGCAACGACCACGACGTTGACTTCGTCGACGCGCGCTGCGACGGCCCGCTCGAGACCGCGCCGATTCAACACGAGGCCGATGTACGACACGTCGTCGCGCCGCTCGAGACCGGCCATCACGTCCTCGGCCCCGGCCATCTGCGGCACTCGCTTCGGGTTGACGAAGCTGACCGCTTCGATTCGCTTGACGCCGGCCGTGACACTGCGAGCGATCAACTCGATCTTCTGGTCCACCGTCAGCACGGTTTTTTCGTTCTGCAGCCCGTCACGCGGACCCACTTCGACAAGTTGTACAGGCGTCATAGCGCGATCCTCCTCTCAGGAGGCATTGCATGCAATACCAAGAGTTGACCGACTCTGATTCTGGTCAAAGCGTGGACAGCAGGCGGAACTGGCCTTAAGTTGTGAACAACTAGCTCCCCTTCGGACGGAGGCCTGCATGGTCAGGGCCGTGGATCGCGTGTATTCCCACATTCGCGACGGCATCATCGCGGGAACCTATGCGCCCGGCGAACGGCTGGGGGAGGTCGACATCGCAGAATTGACCGACACCAGTCGGACGCCCGTTCGCGAGGCTCTGCGGCAACTCGAGATGGAAGGGCTCGTCGAGGTCGTTCCCCACCGCGGGGCGCGCGTCTACTCCTGGACAGCAGACGATCTCGAAGAAATCTACGACCTACGAATGACGCTCGAAGCCATGGCCGCGGCGCGGGCGGCGCGCCGAATCGGCGAGAAGGACCTCGACAGGCTGAGCGAGCTCTGCGATCTGATGGAATCTGCAGCGGCGCACGGTGCCGGGCAGCAACTGGACCTGATGGCGCAGCTCAACGACGAGTTTCACGCCATCGTGCGTACCGCCGCCGCCAGCACTCGCTTGCTGACGATGCTCGGTGCCGTCATTCAATTCCCCCTCGTGATGCGCACCTTTCACCGCTACGCACCGGCGGACGTCGCCCGTAGTCATGCGCACCACCGCGATCTGGTGTCAGCCCTGACCAGTGGAGACGAAGTCTGGGCCGACTCGGTGATGCGTGCTCACGTCCGTGCCGCCAAACACGTTCTTCTGCAATCCCTCACGCCCGACGAAGTCAAGGAGTCCGAATGAGCGAGGCCGCCTCAGGGCCGTTGTCAGACCTCCGAGTAGTAGAGATGGGCCAGTTGTTGGCCGGGCCGTTCTGCGGACAACTCCTCGCCGATTTCGGAGCGGAGGTCATCAAGCTGGAGCCGCCGGGCAAGGGTGACCCGATGCGGCAGTGGGGCCGCGAAAAGCCCCACGGCAAGTCGCTGTGGTGGCCGGTGGTGGCGAGGAACAAGAAGTCGGTCACCTGCAATCTTCGTACCGAAGAAGGACAGGCGCTGGCGCGCAACATCATCGGTAAGTCGGACATCGTCGTCGAGAATTTCCGTCCCGGCACCCTCGAGCGATGGGGACTCGGGTACGAGGACCTGCGCACGCTCGACCCGCGTCTGATCATGGCCAGGGTGACGGGCTACGGCCAAGACGGGCCTTACTCTCCCCGCGCCGGCTTCGGTTCGATCGGCGAGGCGATGGGCGGAATCAGATATGTGACAGGCAATCCGGATCAGCCACCGTCTCGGGCCGGAATCTCGCTCGGCGACTCCCTGGCTGCGGTATTCGCGACGATCGGTGTCCTTACTGCCGTACACCACCGGGAGCGCACCGGACGTGGGCAACTGGTGGATTCGGCGATCTACGAGGCCGTGCTCGCAATGATGGAATCACTGCTCCCCGAGTACGAAATCGGTGGATACCAGCGCGAACGGACCGGGTCGGTATTGCCGAACATCGCGCCGAGCAATGTCTATCCGACAAAGGGTGGGGAGATGATTCTGGTTGCTGCGAACCAGGATTCGGTCTACGCCCGACTGGTCACCGCGATGGGCCGCGCCGATCTGGTGTCCGATCCTCGTTATGTCGACCACGCATCACGTGGGGTCAACATGGAAGAACTCGACGCCGTCATCGGATCGTGGACCGCAGACCTCGGAACCGACGAAGTGCTCGACATCCTGCACGAGGCAGGTGTCCCCGCCGGTCGCATCTACACCGCTCGCGACATGTTCGACGATCCGCATTTCGCGGCTCGCGACGCCATCGTGCGTTTGGCTCATCCCGATTTCGGCGAGATCCCGATGGCGGGTGTCGTGCCCAAGCTCAGCGACAGTCCCGGAGCCGTCCGGCATGCAGGACCCGAACTGGGGGAGCATAATTCGGATATCTACGGGTCGCTCCTCGGGCTGACCGACGCCGAGCAGGCTGCGCTCGTCGACCGCGGCACCATCTGATCTCGACAACTCCACTCACCGCATCCCACACGACCGGAGATCACCATGCGCTATCGATTGGGCGTCGACGTCGGCGGAACCTTCACCGACGTACTGCTTCTCGAAGAAACGACAGGTACCACCTTCAGGGCCAAGACACCGTCGACACCGGCCGATCAATCGGTCGGCGTGCTGAACGGCATCGACAAGGTGTGCTCGGCGGCCGGGATAGAACCGTCGGAGATCGATCAAGTCCTGCACGGCACCACGGTGGCGACCAACGCCATCCTTCAGGGCCGTGGTGCTCGCGTGGGACTCGTGACCACGGACGGGTTCCGGCAGGTCCTGCAGATCGCCAGATCGTACGTCCCGGGTGGTCTGGCGGGCTGGATCATCTGGCCCAAGCCCGAACCACTTGCAGCGCTGGAGAACACCGTCGAGGTCGTAGGTCGTTTGGCCGCGGACGGTAGCGAGGTGACGGCGCTCGACGAGAACCAGGCGCGGACTCAACTACGTCGACTGGCCGGTGCCGGTATCGAGGCTCTCACGATCTCGCTCATCAACTCGTATGCGAACGACACCCACGAGAAGCAGGTCGCCGAGTGGGCTGCCGACGAGCTGCCGGGCATTCCGATCTCCATTTCCAGTCAGGTCCTACCCGAGATGCGGGAGTACGAGCGCACCCTCACCACCGTGGCCAACAGCTACGTTCAACCAGAGGTGTCGCGTTATGTACGAAACCTGGACAAGTCCCTGCAGGACAGAGGAATCGAGGCCCCCCTGTCCATCCTGCGCAGCGACGGCGGACTGGTGCAGTCGGCCAAGGCGTCGGAGGCACCGGTGTCGTTGCTGCTCTCCGGTCCGGCCGGTGGCGTCACCGGAGCCGTCTGGTTTGCCGAACAGGCCGGCTTCTCCGACTTCCTCACGTTCGACATGGGTGGAACCAGTACCGATGTGGCCCTCGTGCTCGGTGGACAGCCGCGCATCGGGCGTGAGACCAAAGTGGGTGATCTCGCGGTCCGCGCCACGAGCGTGGACGTGCGAACCGTCGGTGCCGGTGGTGGTTCCATTGCGCACGTACCCGAGTTGACCCGTGCATTGCGGGTCGGGCCGCAATCGGCCGGTGCCGACCCGGGGCCTGCCGCCTACGGAAAGGGCGGAACCGAACCGACGGTCACCGACGCGAACGTCGTTCTCGGGTACCTGCCGACCTCGTTGGCAGGCGGCGAGGTCGATCTCGACGCCGAGGCGAGCCGGACCGCGGTGGCAACGATCGCGGACGCGATCGGCCTCGCCAGTCCGGAGGAAGCCGCGTCCGGGATCGTCGATATCGTCAACGAGAACATGTTCGGCGCTTTGCGATTGGTCAGTGTGCAGCAGGGATACGACCCACGTGATTTCGCGCTCGTCTCGTTCGGTGGTGCCGGGCCGCTGCACGCCAACGCTCTGGGACGACTCACCGGGGCGTGGCCGGTGATCGTGCCCCCGTCTCCTGGTGTCCTCTGCGCTTACGGCGACGCCACGACGTGTCTGCGCGACGAGGCTGCGCGAACCATGGTCAGGGCGTTCTCGGACATCGACGACGGCGAGGTGCGTAAGGCGCTGGCGGAATTGGCCGAGTCGGCCGCCGAAAGGCTGTCGTCCGAGGGTGTTCCGAAAGAACAGCAGACCGCCGCCTATCAAGTGGATCTGCGCTATCAAGGACAGGGATTCGAGATTCCCGTCGACCTCGACGCCGCCGCCCTCGACTCCGGAGACGTGCTGGCAACACTCGGAGCCGCTTTCGACGCCGAACATCAGCGCCTGTTCTCGTTCCTGCTGAAGAACGAACGGGAGGTCATCAATCTCCGAGTGACCGTCAGCGGGCCGCGTCCCGAGGTGGCGTTCCAACCGCTGGAGCAGGGCACCGAGGACGCGGCGGCGGCTCTGATGTCCACGAACGACGTCTGGATGGACGGGAAGTACTCGAAAGCCGGGATCTACGATCGCTCGAAACTGCTGGCGGGCAACGTCGTGACAGGCCCAGCCGTCATCACCGAGATGGACTCCACCACGCTGGTGCTGTCCGGGCACGCAGCGACCGTCCACGCCAGTGCCTGCCTTCTCATCGCCCCGATCGGCACCGACGACACCCACCGCACCACTCGACTGCAGGAGAGCTGATGGCCACCATCATCGAGACCTCGAAGACTCCGTTCACGACAGTTCCGGTCGACCCGATCACCCTGGACATCATCGAGAATGCGCTGCGAAACGCGCGGGCGGAGATGGACGAAGTGCTGTTCAGAACCGCACTGTCACCGGGCATTCGCGAGCAGCACGACGAATTCCCGCTCATCGCCGACCCGAGCGGCAAGATGGTCGTCGGTCAATTCGGGCTCTCCGTGCCGGATTTCCTCGACAACTTCTCCGGAACCGTCGGCGAGGGTGACATCCTCCTGACCTCCGACCCGTACGCCTGTGGGGCCGCGATCAGCCACGCCAACGACTGGCTCATCGTTCTCCCCATCTTCCACAGCGGGAGGGTGGTCGGATGGTCGTCGATGTTCGGCCACATGGCCGACGTCGGGGGCAAGACGCCGTCGTCGATGCCGACGGACGCGCACACCATCTTCGAGGAAGGGGTGATCATTCCGCCGTTCAAGCTTTACAGCGCAGGAGAATTGAACGAGACCGCGTTGGACATCATCCTCAATCAGGTGCGCAAGCCCGATTGGAACCGAGCGGACCTCAACGGGCTCGTTGCTGCGTGCACCACCGCGTCGCGGCGCATCGTCGAACTCTGCGACCGATTCGGTGTGGATGTGTACCTGTCGGCGCTCGATGCGTTGCTGGACAGGAACTATCAGGCGATGAAGGTGCTGCTCGCCATGTTGTTCGTCGACGGCGAGACCATCGAGTTCAGCGATTTCATCTGCGACGACGGGTGTGGTTACGGACCGTACGAACTCGCGATCACGCTGACCCGTCACGGCGAAAAGATCCATCTCGACTTCAGCAAGGCCGCGCCGCAGGCCGTCGGGCCGATCAACTACTTCATCAACGAGAACCTCGTACGAATGTTCTTCGGTATCTACGTCATCACCGTGGCCGATCCGCAGATTCTGTGGAACGACGGCTTCTATCCGCTGATCGACGTGACCATCCCCGAGGACTCGTTCTGGAAGCCGCGCTATCCCGCTGCGCTCAACGGACGAAATCACGGGATCGGCCGCGTCTTCGACCTTTTCGGTGGACTGTTGGGAAAGAACAATCCCGAGATTCTCAACGCCGCCGGTTTCTCGTCCTCGCCGCACTTCATGTACTCCGGCCACTACGACGGGGGTGCCCGCGACGGCGAGTGGTTCCAGCTCTACTCGATCGGTTTCGGCGGCATCCCCGGACGACCGATGGGCGACGGCCCGGACGGGCACTCGCTGTGGCCGTCGTTCGTGAACATTCCGTGCGAGTACCTCGAGTCGTACTACCCACTGCGTATCGAGCGCTGGGAGACCGTCACCGATACCGGCGGTGCCGGGTTGCATCGTGGCGGCAACGGTGTCGATGTGGCGTACTACTTCGAGGAACCCGGCACCATAGCGATCCACGACGACAGGTGGCTGACGTACCCGTGGGGAGTCAACGGCGGCAAACCCGGTGCGAGAGGGAAGAAGTGGATTGTCCGGGCGTCAGGTGAGGTCGAGGTGTTGCCCAGCAAGATTCACGAGGTCCCGGTCGCACGCGGAGACGTTCTGCACTTCGTCACGTGGGGTGGCGGAGGATGGGGTGACCCGTTGACCCGGGATCCCGAGCTGATCAGTCTCGAGGTCCGCCGAGGTCTCGTCAGTGCCGAAGGTGCCCGAGCCGGGTACGGAACGGTCTGCGACGCCGACGGTGTGGTGGATTCGGCTGCGTCGGAAGCACTTCGACACCAGATGGCGGAAGCGCGTGGTGAGATCGAGGTCTTCGACAAGGGGCCGTCGATCGAGGTGATTCTCGAACGGTGCGAGGCCGAGACCGGTCTGCCGGCACCTCGTCCGCCGGTGAACGTCAGAAAGGCGGTACGAGCGTGAGCGATACCCTCGGCTCGTATCGAGAGTCGGGGTTCGCGGGCGAGCTTGGTCCCGGTCGGAGTCCGGCGGTGCTCGTGGTCGACATCGTTGCGGCGTATCTGGTGGACGGTTCGCCCATGCGTGCCCCGGTGGACGCGTCGGTCGAGGCTGCCGCGCAGTTGGTGTCGGCCGCCAGAGCCGCTGGCATTCCCGTCGTGTTCACCAGGGTCAGTTACCAGCCTGGCGGTAGCGACGGCGGCCTGTTCATGTCCAAGATCCCGGCGTTGAAGGTTTTCGAGGAAGGCTCGGAACTGGGCGAGTTTCCGGCGGAACCCCGTCCGCTTGCGGGCGAGACCGTGGTGACCAAGCAGTACGCGAGTGCGTTCTTCGGCACCTCGCTTGCCGCCACACTCACGGCATCCGGTATCGACACGCTGTACATCTGTGGGTTGACCACCAGCGGGTGCATCCGTGCGAGTGCCACCGATGCACTCCAACACGGGTTCCGCCCACTGGTGGTCGCCGATGCGTGCGGTGATCGTGAGCCGGGCATGCACGAGTCGAATTTGCTCGATTTGCGAGCGAAATACGCAGACGTGATCGGCCTTGCCGAGGCGCTGGATCACTTCGAGGCGGTGTCTCGCTGACGGTAGCGCCCAACCTCCGCTGCGAATCAGCTCCTCGGAATCGAATACCAGACTCCGATCGGAGGCAGGTCTCCGAAACGGAGGGGCTGATTCGGCGGGACCATGCCATGTTGCCAGGACACGCCAGCAGGGGATAGTGGTGTCATGGACACGCTGAACCCCGATGTACCGGACGACCTTTTCGCTGACGTGCTGAAGCAGATCTCCCACTTCGTGCGGTCGCGTGTAGTGCCGCGCGAGCTCGAGATCATGAACACGGATGCGATTCCCGACGATCTGCGGAAGCAGGCCGCCGAGATGGGATTATTCGGTTACGCGATCCCGCAGGAGTGGGGCGGCCTGGGTCTGAACCTGATCCAGGACGTCGAGTTCGCGATGGAACTCGGCTACACCTCGTTGTCTTTGCGGTCGATGTTCGGCACCAACAACGGGATCGCCGGGCAGGTGCTCGTGGGCTTCGGTACCGAGGAGCAGAAGGCGAAGTGGTTGCCGGGCATGGCAACCGGCGAGATCGTCGCCTCCTTCGCGCTGACCGAGGACGGAGCCGGATCCAATCCGGCGGGCCTGAGGACAACGGCGAAGGTGGACGGCTCCGGATGGATCATCAACGGCAGCAAGCGGTACATCACCAACGCTCCGATCGCCGACATGTTCGTCGTCTTCGCCAAGCTGGACCCGAAACCGGAGAGCGGCAACGGTATTGCGGTCTTTCTGGTTCCTGCCGACACCGCGGGGATCGAGGTGGGTGTCAAGGACGCGAAAATGGGTCAGCAGGGCTCGGGCACCGCTGATGTGAACTTCACCGATGTGCGGGTCGAGGCCGACGCGGTGGTCGGTGGCAAGAGCGATATCGGGTACAAGGCGGCGATGACGTCGCTGGCGCGGGGGCGGGTGCATATCGCGGCGCTAGCGGTCGGTCAGGCGCAGCGCGCGTTGGATGAGTCGGTGTCCCACGCTGCGGCGTCCACTCAGGGCGGTGAACCGATCGGAAACTTCCAGCTCGTGCAGGCCATGATCGCCGATCAGCAGGTCGGGGTGATGGCGGGCCGGGCAATGGTGCGTGAGGCTGCTCGTGCGTGGGTGCTGGAGACCGATCGACGGATCGCGCCGTCCGCGGTGAAGCTCTTCTGTACCGAAATGGTGGGTAAGGTCGCCGATCTCGCCGTCCAGATCCACGGCGGTGCCGGGTACATGCGTGAGGTGCCGGTCGAGCGTATCTACCGGGACGTGCGACTGCTGAGGCTGTACGAGGGGACCAGTGAGATCCAGCGGTTGATCGTCGGCGGCGGACTGATCAGAGCCGAACAGAAGCGCAACTCGTGAACATGCCAGGCGTACGCTCCTGGCATGTCGTTCAGAATCCTTTGCTCCGACCACGTCGGCTTCGCCGTCGGTTCCCTCGATGACGCCCTTCGGTTCTGGATCGACGGTCTCGGCGCGGTCCTCGAACGGACCGGTGAGATGGGTGGAGAGTTTCTCGGAGAGGTCACCGGAGCGCACGGGGCTGCAGTCCGGATGGCGGTGGTATCCATCGCGGGTCAGACGATCGAACTGCTGGAATATCGCGACGTCCAGGGAGAGCAGGGATCCTCTCGACCCCACGATCCTGGTTTCGCCCATCTTGCCTTCGAGGTCGACAATATCGACGCGGTCCTGACGCGAATCGCGGACTTCGGGTGGACGGCGCAGGGAACTCCTCAACCTATTGCCGGCGGGGCAAAGGTGGGTACCCGCGTGATGTACGCGTTGGGTCCACACGGAGAGACGATCGAGTTCATGGAGCCCCCGCAGTGATGAGCCAGCAGGGATGGTCGGGCCGACCCCCCGCCGAATGGGCAGTATTCCCCTGATCGTCGGTAGCACACAGACATTGGTGCCTAACGTGGACGGTGACGACGAAAGGACCAGCGCATGCCGCAATTCCCCGGTCTCTCCCACGTGGCCGTGACCGTATCCGATCTCGCCACCAGCACCGAGTGGTACTCACGACTGTTCGACGCCTCGCCCGTTCTCGACGAGGACGAAGAATCCGGCGACTATCACCACACCGTGTTCGCGCTCGATGGCGGCATGCTCTTCGGGCTGCACACACACGGTGCGGCCCAGAGGTCTGGTGCCTTCGACGAGAAGAGCACGGGTGTGGACCACATCGCCTTCTCGTGCACCCAGGACGAGCTGGCGGACTGGGTGTCCACGCTCGACCGACTCGACATCGCGCACAGCGGAATCAAGAACGCCCACTACGGTTCTGGAATCTCGTTTCGAGATCCGGACAACATCGCGCTCGAATTCTTCGCTGCGCCGGCCTGATCGCGCTGTCTTTCACATCATCAGGTACCGCAGAAAGTCTGAAAACCCGCGCTGAAGTTCTGGGGCGCAGGGAGAGCGTAGTCCGAGCGGTCGTCGCGTCGATCGAACGGTGACATGACGACCTCGAGCAGGCGATCGAAAAGTTCCAGATCACCCTCGGTGGCGGCATTCAAGGCAGCGTCGACCAGGTGGTTTCGGGGTATGTATGCCGGGTTGACGCGATCCATGCCGTCGGCGACAGATGGCAAGTTCTGTTCCCGCGCCGAAACCGTTGTGCGCCAACGCTCGAGCCAGTTCGCGGACGCGTCCGGTGGGACGAGGGAGTCGAACGGAGCCGAGCTTCCTCGGAGGTTGTCGGCGAGCGCCCGGAAGGCCAGGGTCCAATCGGCACGGTGCTCGGTGAGCAGTCGATGAAGATCGTCGACGAGTGCCGCGTCCATCCCATCGTCTGCCAGTCCGAGCTTGCGGGCCATCGCGGCAGAGTAGTGCTGTCGGTATCGATCCCCGAACGTATCGAGGACCGCAGTGAGAGCGGTGATGGCAGTGTCTGGCGTCGAATTCACCAGTGGGAGCAGTGTTTCACCGAATCGGGCCAGATTCCACCCGAGCACCGCGGGTTGATTTCCGTAGGCGTAGCGTCCGCCGTGGTCGATCGAGCTGAATACCGTTGCAGGATCGTAGGCATCGAGAAACGCGCACGGCCCGTAGTCGATGGTCTCGCCGGAAATCGTCGTGTTGTCGGTGTTCATGACACCGTGAACGAATCCGACCGACATCCACTGAGCAACAAGGGATGCCTGGGCCTCGACGACGGCTTCGAAGAAGGCGAGGTAGCGATCCTCGGAAGGAAGATCGACGAAGGCAGGGTAGTGGCGGGCGATCGCGTAATCCGCGAGCGGCTGCGCGAGCCCCTCACGCCGGGCAGCGAACTCGAAGGTGCCCACCCGCAGATGGCTGGACGCGACCCGGGCAAGCACTGCCCCGGGTCGCGGACCTCCTTCTCGCAAAACCCGCTCGCCGGTCGTGACGACGGCAAGTGAGCGCGTCGTAGGAATGTTCAGCGCATGCATTGCCTCGCTGATCAGATATTCGCGCAGCATCGCTCCTACTACCGCGCGCCCGTCACCGCCACGCGAGAACGGTGTAGCGCCGGACCCTTTGAGATGCAGATCTACTCGATGGCCGCGATCGTCGTGAAGCTCGCCGAGCAGAAGTGCACGGCCGTCACCCAACAACGGTACGAAGTTCCCGAATTGGTGACCGGCATACGCCATCGCCACCGAGGCAGCTTCGGCCGACGGAGTCGATCCGGACAGCACACCGGCACCGTCCGGAGTGCGGAGCGACTCTGGGTCGAGTGAAAGCGACCGAGCCAGGTCGTCGTTGAGGATGAGCACCCGCGGATCCGGTGCGTGGGTGCCCTGCCACGGCACCGTCACACCGGGAACATCGTCGACCAACGTGGTCTCGAACCCGAATGCAGGCAGGTTCGTGGTCGCGACTGCGGGGTCGTTCGAGGATCCACTCATAGTTCAAGGTTAGCGACGAACGACCTCGGGTTGCGCCGCCGCATCGAATCGGATGTACACGCGTCCGGTGTCGTCGTCGACCGACACTCGCGCTCGCACCTCGTAGACGTCGGCGATCAAGTCCTCGGTCAGCACAGCCGCAGGTGCACCGCCTGCGACGACCTTCCCATCTTTGAGGACCAGCACCTCGTCGCAGAACATCGCGGCCAGGTTCAGGTCGTGGAGCGCGACGATGCTCGTGATCGGCAGGCGCGCGACGAGCGCCAACAGCTCGAGCTGGTGATGGATGTCGAGGTGGTTGGTGGGTTCGTCCAGCAACATTTCGCGCGGCTGCTGCGCGAGGGCCCGGGCGATGTGCGTCCGCTGCTGCTCACCACCGGACAAGGTGCGCCACAATCGATCTGCTTTGATACTGAGCCCGGTCTGCGCGAGGGCATCGTCCACTGCGTCCTCGTCCAGGTCGTTTCCACCGAACGCTCCGCGGTGCGGAATTCGGCCGAGACGCACGACGTCACGAACCGTCACGTCGATGTCCGTGTGCGCATGTTGACCGACCACCGCAACGGCGCGGGCAATGTGTTTGCGTTTGAGCGAACCGAGCTCCGTACCGTCGAGCTCGACGACACCCGAGGTAGGTGTTGCTGCCCCGGCCATCAGATGAAGCAACGAGGATTTACCGGAACCGTTGGGGCCCAACAGTCCCACCATTCGCCCGGGCGCCGGATGTACGGTCACCCCGTCGACCACGAGGACTCCGCCGCGCTTCCACGACACGTTCGACGCGTGCAAAGTCATCGGATCCCCCTCCGGCGAGCCATGATCGCGATGAAGGCGGGCACGCCGACCAATGCGGTTCCGACGCCGACCGGAAGTGGGGTAGGGGCAAACGCGACTCGGGAGACGGCGTCGACCCACACCATGAAGATGGCACCGATGATCGCTGTGGCCGGCACCAGTCGACTGTGGTTGGGGCCCACCAGTAGTCGCGCGGCGTGCGGGAGGATGAGCCCGACGAAGCCGATCGCACCGGCGACGCTGACCAACGTCGCGGTGATCAGGGCGGTACCGACGAGCAGTGCCAGGCGCACTTTCTTCACATCGAAACCGAGCGAGGACGCGACGGAGTTACCGAACGCGAACGCGTCGAGCACAAAGGCGTAGTAGCAGCACACCACCGCGCCTATGCCGGCCACGGTCACACACAGCACGACGTCGTTCCAGCGGACTCCCTCGAACGATCCGAGGAGCCAGAACATCACGCCGCGGGTCTCGTCGGAGTCCGCGAACGCGAAGATGACGAAAGATGTCAGGGCCGAGAACAATTGAGTGGTTGCGACGCCGGCGAGGATGACGCGGTCGTTTCCGCTACCGGACATGCGGGCGAGGAACAGGACCAGGCCGAACGCGACGAGTGCACCGATGAACGCACCACCGGACAGGCCGAGGGCGGCCCCACCCACGCCGAGAACGCCGACCACAACGGCCCCCGTCGATGCGCCGGAAGAAACCCCGAGCACGAACGGGTCCGCCAGCGGATTACGCAGCAGCGACTGCATGATGACGCCGCAGATCCCGAGGCCGACGCCACTGGCTGCCGCGACGAGCGCCCGGGGAAGCCGCTCCTCCCAGATGATCGCGTTCTTCGAGACCTTCACCGGCACATCGGTGACTCCGAGATGGTTCAGCACCACATCTCGAACGTTGACCAACGAAATGTTCGCCGGCCCCAAGGTGATGGCGACGAGTACCGAGACCACGCACAGTGCGATTCCAGCGACCGCCGCCAACACCCACCGCCACAGATGACGGGGGGCAGGCGAGCGATCGACGGCAGGGCGGCGGGCGGCGGTGGTGATCAGGACGACAGCCCCAGATCGCGCAGTCCGGCCGACACCTTCTCGACACCGTCGACTGCCCGGATGGACGGGTTCATCTCGGCTCCGTGCAAGGAGATGTAGCGCTTGTCGCGGACGGCCTCCATGGTGTTGGTGACGGGGTCGGATTCGAGAAACGCGATCTTGTCGGCGAGGAGGTCACCGGGGAAGCGATTGCGCGCCAGGTCGCCCAGAACGAGGACGGTTGGATCGCGATCCACCATGGTCTCCCACCCGACGGCGGGCCAGTCGTCGTCGGTGTCGGCGAACACGTTCGACATCCCGACCGTGCGTGCGAGCAGATCAGCCGATCCCCGCCCGCCGGCAATGTAGGGGCTCTTGGTGTCTGCGAACCAGAAGGCAACGGACACATCGGCCTTCGCCGTCTGCGCGGTGGCGTCGGCCATGCGGTTCTTCAGTTCGTCGACGAACTCGGCTCCGCGCTCGTTCACATCGAAGACGGCTGCCAGTTCGGTGATCTCCTGGTACAGCGAATCCATGGTCAGGGGCGTCGTGCGGGTGTTTCCCCCGTTGACGCTGCGACCGGCGTCGCAGTCGGTGGGGGACAGGTAGGTCGCGGCACCGGTCTCACCGAAGCGCGAGCGTTCTGTCACCCCGCCCTGCTCGAAATGCCGTCCGAAGGACGCGGTGACGAAATCTGGTTCGGTGTCCAGCACCACTTCGTAGGTAGGTGCGTTGTCGGCGAGTCTCGGAACCGAAGCGTTCGCCTCGGCGAGGTTCTCCCGGACCGGGTCCGTCCACGACGCGGTGCCCACCAGCCGATCCTGCAGGCCGAGTGAGAGAAGAATTTCGGTGGAGTTCTGGTCGAGCGATACCACCCGCTGCGGTGCCGACTCGAAGGTCACCGACTCTCCGCAGTTCTCGATCGTCAGTGGGTAGGACGTCCCGCCGGCAGTGGTATCGGAGACCGCGTCGGGAACCTCCTCGGAGGCCCCGCAGGCGGCGAGCGATCCGGCCAGGGCGGCAGCGACAGCGAGGGTGCCTGCGCGGCGACGAACGTTCAGCACTGAAGGTTTCCTTCGGTCCAAGACAGCAACGAGCCGCCGGGGATTACCCGACGGCGCACCGTACGTGAGGTACGGGTGAGCACAGGCTAACCTTTGGATCGCGTCGACGGAAATCGTGGGCTGCGATCAGGTCCGAAACGAAGTGCTGCGCGTCATACTCGATCCATGGCCGACTTCAACGAGATGATCATCGACGAGTTCCGCAGCAACGGCGGGCACGTATCGACGGCGGGCTTCGGTGATGCGCTCGTCGTTCTGCACTCCATCGGTGCCAAGAGCGGTGAGATTCGGTTGAACCCGCTCATGGCAATTCCCGAGGGCGATAGTTGGCTGATTGTCGGGTCGGCAGCCGGTTCGCCGAAACATCCTGCGTGGGTCCACAATCTGCGTGCCCACCCCGCCATCGACGTCGAGATTCCCGGAGACGGTGACGTCAGGACCATTCCGGTGACCGTGTCGGAAATACCCGAGGACGAGTGGGACGCGAACTGGCAAAAATTCGTGAACGCGTCCGAGGGCTTCGCAAAATACGTCGAGACTGCAGAGGGGCGACGGTTCCCGATCTTCCGGTTGACGCCGGCCTGACTGACAGATTCCTGACTAGTGTCGGAGCATGACCGCTCCTGACGCATCGAATCTGCACCCCATTCCCGGGCAGTCGAGGGTGGTGTTGTTGAAGCCTCTGGTGTCCAGTCCACTCATCGACATCGGCGAATACACGTACTACGACGATCCGGAGTTCGCCGAGGAGTTCGCGACCCGAAACGTACTGCACCACTACGGACCTGATCGGTTGGTGATCGGCAAGTTCTGCGCCTTGGCCACCGGAGTCACGTTCATCATGAACGGGGCGAACCATCGGATGAACGGTGTGTCCACGTATCCCTTTCCCATCATGGGTGGTGCCTGGGCCGAACACTTGGATCTGGTGTCCGATCTGCCGTCGCGGGGAGACACTGTGGTGGGCCACGATGTCTGGATCGGCGGCAACGTCACCGTCATGCCGGGAGTGCGAATCGGGAACGGGGCCGTGATCTCTACCGAAAGTGTTGTCACCAAGGATGTCCCGGACTACGCCGTCGTGGGTGGTAACCCCGCCCGTGTGCTGCGAGAGCGGTTCACCGCGGACGAGACCCGGACGCTCCTGGACATCGCCTGGTGGAACTGGCCCATCGACTCGATCACCGAACGCGTCCGCACGATCGCCGATGGGTCCGTGGCCGACCTCGCTGCGGTGGCAGCGCGACTGACCTGAGTGCTACACCGCCGCAGGTGTGTTCGTGTCGGCCAGTACGCGCGCAGCGACGGCAACGCCGATCTCGGCTATCTCGGCAAGGAGGTCTGCGCGTGACCGGGTATCGGAACCGTGCACAAATGTCGTCGATCCGACAGTCGCCCCGCAGTATTCGACGATGCCGCGCTCGATCTGCGTTCGGAACGCCTCGTGCACGCCGTGCCGCTCGAAGCTGTCGGAGTCCTCGGCCGCGACCGCCACCAGGTGGACAGTGAGTCGGTCGAGCTTCTTGACGATACCGACTCCCGGGTTGTAGTCGAATGCCCATCCGCCGACGAAGACGCGATCGATCCAGCCTTTGAGCAGGGCGGGCATGGACCACCAGTACATCGGGAATGCGAGAACAAGATGGTCTGCGCGGTCGATTCGCTCCTGTTCGGCGACGACGTCCGCCGGCGCGGTACCGTTGCCGCGGAACAGATTCAGGTCGGCGGTGGAAAATCTGGGATCGAAGTTCTCCGTAGCGAGGTCGGCTGTCTCGACGGTGCCGCCCGCGATGCGAATCGCGTCCGAGACGGATGTGGCGACGTGGTGAGTAAGTGAGCCGGGATCGGAGTGGGAGACTACGACGAGTGCGTTCATGGCTGTTCCTTCGTTGAGGCGAGTAGCTATGTACCAAGAGTAGGTTACTATTCGTATATAGCGCAAGGAGGTCCGCGATGGCTCGAACGAGATTGTCCAGATCGGACAGGTACGACCAACTGGTCGAGGTCTCGTGGGCCCTCGTGCGAGCGGAGGGGGCGGACGCCCTGACGCTCGGGCGACTCGCGGAGCATGCCGGCGTCGCAAAACCGGTGGTGTACAGCCACTTCGGCTCTCGGGCCGAACTGTTGGCCGCGTTGTTCACCGAATTCGACGATCGGCAGACGGCAATGCTGGAGGAGAGCCTCGATGCTGCACCCGCTTCCTTGGGCGGACGGGCACGGGCTATTGCGAACTCGTACGTCGGTTGCGCTCTGGCTCAGGGGCGCGAGTTGACGGGTGTGCTTGCAGCGCTGGAGGGTTCACCCGAATTGGAGCAGGTGAAGCGTGCATCGGAGCGGGCGTACTCCGAGCGCTGTCGAACGCTTCTGGAGCCGTTTGCTGCGGACGGTGTCTCGGCGTCGTCACTGACTGCCGTCTTCGGTGCCGCGGATGCGCTGTCGCACGCGGCGGTATCGGGTGTCCTCGCTCCCGAGGAGGCGACCGCAGAATTGACGACGTTGATCGTCGCCGTCGTCGGTAGGGCCTGACGCTAGCTGTACGTGTGTGTCGTCATCCCGGGGAATCGGGTGCGTAACGCGTCGAGCTGGCGATGCAACTCGTACAGCGTCCGCCTCAGTGTGCGGGCTTCCTCGCTGTGCCAGGCCTGACTGCGAGAATCTCCGACCCGGGACGCTTTGCGCGCCCATTCCTCGGATTCCTCGACGCGAGTGGAGGCGGTACCGATCTCCGTCTCCAGCATGTCGGCAAACACCCGCGCCTGGGCCTCGTCCGAGCTCACCTCCATGTGCGTCCCTTCGCGAACACTGCGCCGAAGTACTCGAAATTTCGAATACCGGAGATCAGGATAGACGCCCGAAAAAATACCGATGGACCGGTTACGAGGGCTAGGTATGGGTCGGCGATCGGTCTCGGTGGGCGCAGCTTCTGATCACTACCCGGTGTGGCCGATAGTAGGATTCCCGACATGTCTGCCACGGATGGATTCGCGCCCCTGCGCGGTGCCTCCGTCGGCACTCTGTCCGCGCTGGTCACAACGACCGCGCACACGTTCGGCGGCGGGATGTTCCCGTCCGACGCTGCGGTCGTGCTGCTGGTGCTCGTGTGTGCGGCGGTCGGGTACGCGACATCGGCGGCACCGAATGTGGTGGCACCCCGCTTGCAGCTACTGGTCGTTCTGGCCACGGCTCAAGCGCTGGGACACCTGCTGCTCACCGCCGTGGACGGTCACCATCACGGTTCGATGCTCACGCAGCAGATGCTCGCAGCGCACGCCGTTGCCGTCCTGGTCGGCGCACTCGCCATTCGCGGAGCCGAGCACGGAATCCGTCGTGCAATCACTTCACTTCGCAGGGCATTGCCGCTACTGACGGCGCTCGTCGTCGACGAAAACCGCATCGCTCCGCCGCTCCCGGTGTACCGAATCCCGGCATCGACGCATCTGCTCGACCTCTCGGGCCGCGGGAACCGCGGACCACCGGCGCGCACTGCCTGAGCTCAGCCCTCCAACTCACTCGACCTGATCGTCAGGCGTCGGGTAGCGGGCTGTTGCCGTACTTCACATCGCACCCCTGGTGATTCGCGCTGCCATGACGCGGCTCGATCCGTCGTGCGATGCCACCTCGCGCATATCCGCGCGCCCACAATCTTTCCCGAGAAACGAGTCCTCGTGTCCACACCGGAACTGGAACGCGTCGCCGATCCTTCCCCACCCACCCGTCCGACCAGCCCTCGCAGTTGGCGTCCGCTCATCCTGCGTCTGCACTTCTACGCGGGCATCCTCATCGCACCGTTCATCCTGATCGCCACCATCAGCGGCGGGCTGTACGCCGTCGCACCGACAATCGAACAACTGATGTATCGGGACTATCTGCACGTCGACCCCACCGGCCCGGCCGTTCCGGTGGCCGATCAGATTCGAGCGGCGCAGGCTGAACAACCCGAGCTCACCGTCGCCGCGGTGCGCCCCGCCGCCGACCCCGGCGACACCACCCGAGTGATGTTCACCGACCCCGGCCTCGGGGAATCGAAGCGACTGGCAGTCTTCGTCGACCCCTCGACTGCGACGTCCGTGGGTGAACTCCCCGTCTACGGCTCGTCCAGCGCATTGCCGGTGCGCACCTGGATCTCCGAACTGCACCGCCATCTGCATTTGGGGGAGCCGGGCCGCCTCTACAGCGAACTTGCGGCCTCGTGGTTGTGGGTGATCGCGCTCGGCGGTCTCTACCTGTGGTTCGAGCGTTATCGGCGCAACCGAGGCAGGGCGACACTGTTCACCTTCGACCGTAAGTCGAAGGGCCGCAACAGGTCCTTGAACTGGCATGGCGTAGCCGGGATCTGGATAGCCGTCGGTCTGATCTTCCTGTCCGCCACCGGACTCACGTGGTCCACCTATGCGGGTGAGAACGTCACCGATGTGCGGTCGGCCCTGAGCTGGACCACACCCGCCGTCACCACAACCATCGGATCGTCCGACGCGGCGACGACCGATCATTCCGGTCACGGTGGGCATTCGATGGACATGTCCGCTGATGCATCTACGGTCGACAGCAATGTGGGCCGCATCGATTCGGTCCTCGATATCGCGAAAGCCAACGGCGTCGACGGAGCACTGGAGGCGTCGATCCCGGCGTCGGACGGCGTGGCGTCCGTCGTCGCCGAAACCCGTCAGCCCTGGGTGATGTCGAACAACTCCATCTCGATCGACGGCAGTTCCGGCACGGTGATCGACACTCAGTACTTCTCGGACTGGCCGCTCGCGGCCAAGCTGTCGGCGTGGGGAATTCAATTGCATATGGGGACGCTGTTCGGCGTGGCCAATCAGCTTGCGCTGCTTGCTCTTGCGATCGCACTGGCATCGGTCATCGTCCGCGGCTACATGATGTGGTGGAAACGCCGCCCCACCAGGGTAACCGGTCTCACCATGGGCCGGCCGCCTCTGCGCGGCGGTATTCGTCGCATCTCGCCGATCGCGGCGGTCGCACTGACGGTGGTCGCAGTCGGGGTCGGCTGGTTCGTCCCGCTGCTCGGGCTGAGTCTGGTGGCCTTCCTGGCGGTCGACGTCGTGCTCGGTTCGATCCGTCGAACGCGGACCAGATCAGCTAATTCCTCGGCTTCCCAACATGAAAGCGAACTCACATGAATCTCTCCCGACGTACCTCGACGATATTGGTCGCACTGTCGGTCACCGGCCTGATCCTCACCGGATGCTCCAGCAACGAGCCGGCCACCGCGGCGAAGGAGTCCGATTCCGTCGTCGTCCGCGAGCAATGGGTGAAAGCGGCCGACTCCGGGATGACGGCAGCCTTCGCCGAACTACAGAACACCGGCGACGCTGATGTGCACGTGGTCGGCGCATCCTCACCGGCATCGAGCCGAATGGAATTGCACGAGATGGCAACCGGGGCCGACGGCGCGATGGTGATGCGTCCGAAGGAGGGCGGCTTCGTCATTCCTGCGGGCGGCACGCATGTGCTCGCCGCGGGCGGCGACCACCTGATGCTGATGGATGTCACCTCCCCGCTGACCCCCGGAGCCGATGCGGAGTTCACCCTCGAGTTCGAGGATGCGTCGACGACGACGTTCACCGCCCAGGTCCGCGACTTCTCCGGTGCCCAGGAGAATTACGAACCGGGAAGCATGCACATGGACGGGTCGGCGACCCCTGCCCCGACACACGGTGGCTGACAACGAAAACCGGTCACGACGTTCGATGAGCCGGCGACGTCTCCTGGGAGGAGGCGTCGCCGCCCTCGGCATCGCAGGCGTCGGGGCAGCGACCGGTTATGGAGTCATCGGCAACCGAGCGGAAGAGACGACTACTGGAACCGACACGGTGCCGTGGCGTGGCCTGCATCAAGCTGGAATCGACACCGTTCCGCCGCAGGCACACTCGACGTTCGTCGGGTTGAACCTGCACGATCGCGTCGGGTGCGACGAGCTGATCGGGATCTTGAAGGTCTGGACCGAGGACATCGGACGGCTGACAGCCGGTGCGCCCGCGTTGGCCGATACCGAGGCCGAACTTGCGCTTCGGCCGGCTCGCCTGACCGTGACAGTGGGACTCGGTCCCGGTGTATTCGATGCGATCGGTCTGCCGGATCGGCGGCCGTCGTGGCTGGCCCCGCTCCCTACGTTCGGAATCGACCGTATGGAGCCAGGATTCACCGGAGGTGATCTGCTGCTGCAGGTGTGCTCCGATGATCCCGTCACGGTTGCGCACGCTGTGCGGGTGCTCACCAAGAACGTTCGCTCGTTGGTGACGATCGCCTGGACGCAACGCGGGTTCCGGCGCTCACGTGGCACCGAGGAATCGGGCACCACGATGCGCAATCTGATGGGACAGGTCGACGGCACCGTCAATCCAGCGGCCGGGAGCACGGACTTCGACGCTCTGGTCTGGGACGACGGGAGCGATCAGTCCTGGATGAAACACGGAACGTCGATGGTGTTGCGGCGCATCCGAATCGAGATGGACACCTGGGATGAACTGGACCGACCCGGCCGTGAACTGTCGGTGGGGCGAACTCTCGACACCGGTGCCCCGTTGACCGGAACCGCCGAGTTCGACGAGGCCGATTTCGACGCGACCGATCGATTCGGCATTCCGGTGATCCCGCCGTCCTCGCACATTGCGCGTGCCCGACATTCTCACGCCGGGGAACGCATCTTCAGACGGGCCTACAACTACGACGACCCACCGGCCGCCGGTGCGTTGTCGAATTCCGGCCTGCTGTTCGCGAGCTACCAGCGCAATGTGCTCACCCAGTTCCTGCCGATTCAGCAGCGTCTCGACGAATTCGATGCACTGAACGAATGGACAACGCCTATCGGGTCAGCGGTGTTCGCGATAGTGCCTGGCGTGGTCGACGACGGATATCTGGGGCAAAGCCTGCTCGGGTAAGCCGAACAACCGGACCGGAGTGTTCACGATCGTCCTTGGCCGGCGGGATTCCGCAACTCGGGGGCGATCGTGAACAACCAGGTTCGCTACACCCGCACCAGAGCGCTGTCGACACTGGACAGCGCGAGGCCCATGCTGGTGGTCATGCCGATTCCGGTGGTGACGGTGACGATGTGCACGCCGTCGATGGGTTCTTCGAGCAGGAACTCCGAACCCGGTGCCGAGCAGTACGTGCCCTGCCATCGTTCGGTGACGTCGATGCGTTCGACTCCGAACAGCGACTTGGCTTCGGTGAGAAGAACCTCGAATCCCTCCTCGCTCTGGAAGGGAGACGTGGTGATCTCGCGAACATGCGTGTCACCCAACAGAATCGACCCGTCCGGCTGCGGGGTGTACATCTGGTGCAGATCGAGTTCGACGTAGTCGGGGTGTTCGGCCTGCAGGCGAGCGGCGACATCTGCGACGGCGGGAAGGTTCTCGAAGCCCGAGTACCGGAGCAGCGACCAACCGGTGAACAACGGCGAGGGTAGCGGCGCGCGCAGTGGCAGGGACGCGCGCATCATGTGCAGTCGGCATCGCACCAGACCGCCGCGTTCCGCGTACTCGGGGAAGAGTCGATCGATGTCGTGATTGACGGTGACGAAGGTGGTGCCTGCGTACAGGTCGCCGCGTGAGGTGTGGACGACTCCCGGCGTGAACGACGTTGCGGCGGTGCGCCAGTGGAAGTCCACCCCGGAGGCGTCGAGCCAGCGCGCGATGGCCGGTGCGGCGGCACGCGGGTCGACCTGAACGTCGGTCGGCATGTACAGGCCGCCCACCACATCGGTGTCGGCGATCGGCAGCCGGTCGAGCACCTCGCGGCGGTCCATCAACCGCGCGTGGTCGGGGCCGCGCAGTTCGGCGAATTGCTCGAGCACCGCGAATTCGTCCTCGTGCCGAGCCACGCAGTGCGTGCCGGACTCGGCAGCCCAGAAGCCGGCCGTGTGGGCCAGCTCGAGCCAGTGACTGCGACCGACCCTGGCGTACTCGAGCGCGTCCCCGGATTGCGCTGTGATGCAGGCGTGTCCGAAGTTCTGTACCGACGCGCCCGCGACCCGGTCTGCATGATCCACCACTGCGACGGTGAGGCCGCGTCGGTGCGCGTGGTATGCGTGAGCGAGGCCGACTATCCCGGCCCCGACGACCACGACGTCGTATTCTGTGGTCATATCAGGCGTCCATGACAGCGGTGAACGTCATCCGGTCACCGCGATAGAGCGAACGTCGGTGCTCGATGGGAATCCCGTCGGTGTCGTAGGAGACGCGGCCGAGCAGGAACATCGGCGTTCGGGTGTCGACGGTGAGGAGCGCAGCCTCTCGGGCGTCGGGTAGGACAGTTTCGATGGTGTCGACTACTCGCCCGAAGATTATTCCGCGCGTTCGCAATTCGGCGTAGAGCGAGGTTCGGTGATCGAAGCTGTCCGGCAACCCCGGAATCCGGTGCGCAGGTATACGGGTCGTTTCCAGGCCCACTCGGACGTCGCCGGTGGTGAAGACGCGCTCGAGTTGCACCACATCTGCACCGATGTCGATTCCGAGTAGCTCCGCCAGGGCGTCGTCGGCCCGGAAGGTATCCCAACCCACCAGAATTCGAGTAGCGCTCATACCCTTCTCGCGCGCTGCCTCGGTGTACGAACCGATGGCGAGCGGCAGTACGACCTTGGGCTCGGCAACCACCGTGGCGCGCCCACGACGTTCTATTCGACCCGCCACCAACAGCTCTCGGATGGCTTGGCGCAATGTCTCGCGGGAGACGTCGTATCGATCGGCGAGATCGCGTTCGGACGGAAATGCGTCGCCGGCGGCCATGCCGTCGAGCATCGCGTCGAGGCTTCTTCGCACGATCTGGTGCTTGAGCACCCGGGGTTCGGTGTCCACAACCATGAGCCGACCATAGCATCAATTGGTCTAGACCTAATTGTTGCGTGACGTTCACGATTCGTTCATCGAAGTTCCACGCAATGGTCTATACCAAACGGCAATCTCTACCTCATGCCGAACACCACCGACCCGAACACTCGCGACATCGAACTCATCGTCCTCGACATGGCGGGAACCACCGTCACCGACGACGGACTCGTACTGGATGCATTCGACGCCGCGGCGACGGCCGTGGGACTTGCGAACGACGGGCCCGAACGCGATGACGCCCGACGCTACGTACTCGACACCATGGGGCAGTCCAAGATCGAGGTGTTCCGGGCATTGTTCGGATCCGAGGAGCGCGCCCAGGCCGCCAACCGGGAATTCGAGTCTGCCTACGACGCCCGCATCGACGACGGCATCGCGCCCATCCCGGGTGCAGCCCAGGCCATCACGGCGCTGCGCGAATCCGGGATCAGCGTCGTCCTGACAACCGGATTCTCGGCTACGACGCAGCGGCGCATCATCGACACGCTCGGCTGGCAGGATCTGCCCGACGCCTTCCTCGCGCCCGGCGATGCCGGTCGCGGCCGACCACACCCGGACCTCGTCCTCTCGGCTGCGTTGCGCTCCGAGGTCAGTGACATCGCTGCCGTCGCGGTCGTCGGTGACACCTCGAGCGACATCCTGTCCGGTCGGCGGGCCGGCGCGTCCGTACTCGTCGGTGTGCTCACCGGTGCTCACTCTGCGGACCTACTCCGCGAAGCCGGTGCCACTCACGTGCTCGACAGCGTTGCCGAGCTCCCCCACATCGTTCTGCCCTGAACGCTCACTCCACCGAACGGAACCCACGCCATGATCATCACCTCTCGCCGTCGTGCCGTAGCCGCTGCGGCATTGCTGTCCGCTACTGCCCTCGTGGCAGCCGGTTGCTCCAGTTCTTCCGACGGAGCCACGACCGAGCAAGGATTTCCCGAAACCATCACGCTCGCCGCCATTCCCGCCGAGAACTCGACCGATCTGAAGGCCAGCTACGACCCGGTCATCGAGCGGCTGGAGAAGGAGACCGGAGCCACGGTCGAGTTCATCCAGGCCTCCGACTACGCCGGTGTGGTCGAGGGCTTGATCGCAGGCAATGTCGACCTCGCATTCTTCGGCCCGTTCGCCTACGTCGTGGCCGGTATCAACGGGGCCGAGATGACACCGTTGGGTGCCGTCATCCAGGACAAGGGTGGCAAGCCCGGGTACCAGTCCTACGGAATCGCCCGGTCGGACAATGCTTCGGTCAGTGATCTCGCAGACTACGCAGGAAAGAAGGTCTGCTTCGTCGACCCGAGCTCGACCTCCGGATTCCTTTACCCCACAGCGGGACTGACCGAAGACAAGGTCATCGCATCGGGCTCGGAGGCCGACATCTCTGCGGCGATGACCCCGATCTATGCCGGCGGACACGATGCATCGGTACTTGCTGTGAAAGCGGGTGATTGCGACGCCGGATTCGCGTTCGACACCATGGTCGACCGAACGATGATCGACAACGGCGAGATCGCACCCGGCGAGCTGAGGACCGTCTGGAAGTCCGAGACGATCGCCGGATCGCTCTTCGCGGCCAACAACGATCTGGGTACCGATGCCATCGCGAAACTGCAGGACGTATTCAGTGAGGGCATGAACTCGGATGCGTTCGTCGCCGACGGTATCTGCGCCGAGGAATGCCGCATCACCGACGAGGATGCATGGGGCGTCGTCCCGGCCCAGGACAGCGACTACGACGGCGTGCGCCACGTATGCGAGGTCACCGGTTCCGAGAAGTGCACGGGCTGATGACATCCACACCCATGGGCACGCGGGACGTGGTTGTCAGCGTCCGTAACGTCACCAAGACGTTCGGGCCGACCACCGCGCTCCAGGACGTCAACCTCGACGTTCATCGCAGTGAAATGCTGGTGTTGCTGGGGCTTTCGGGTTCCGGCAAGTCGACGCTGTTGCGGTGCATCAACGGGCTGCATCCCGTCACCTCGGGCAACATCACCGCTCTCGACATTCGCGTCGATCTGGCGAACCGTCGCCGGGTGCGCGAGTTGCGCCGCGACGTCGGTTTCATCTTTCAACACTTCAATCTCGTCGGTCGGTTGAGCTGCCTCGAAAACGTACTCGTGGGCGGCGTCGGTCGGCTGTCCCTTCCCCGGTACGGAGCACTCACGTACCCGAAGGCGATGCGAGAGGAGGCTCGTGCCTGTCTCGACCGAGTCGGGTTGGCGGACTTCGCCGAACGCCGTGCCGACACGCTGTCCGGTGGACAGCAGCAACGGGTGGCGATCGCCCGGACGTTGATGCAGCGGCCCCGGATCGTCCTCGCGGACGAGCCGGTCGCGTCCCTCGACCCCGAGAATGCAGGCGTGGTCATGGACCTGTTGCAAAGAGTGTGCCGTGAGGAGAAGCTGACCGTGGTGTGCACATTGCATCAGGTCGATCTCGCGCTGGGTTGGGCGCATCGGCTCGTGGGTCTACGAGACGGACGGGTGGTGCTCGACCGCCCGGCCGCAGGGCTCGAGCGCGAGGACATCATGCCGATCTATCAGCGGATCACCCCCGACCCCGGGAACAGGTCCGCGGTGGCACCGACATGACAGTCACGGCGTCGCCACAGCCGACGAAGACTGCAGCGCACAACGATCCGCGTCGACCACGATGGCTGTTTCCGCTGTTGAGCGTTGCTGCCCTGGTTCTCACGGTACTGTCTGCCGGGTTCATCGACTTTGCGCCCACCACATTGCTCGACGGTCTCGACGACGTCGGCAATCTCCTCGAACGGATGCTGCCGCCCCGCGTCGACGACACCGGCCGGATCGTCTCACTCGCAGTCGAAACATTGCTCATGGCGGTGCTGGGTACTGTGCTCGCGGCGATCGTCTCGATACCGCTCGCCTTCCTTGCCGCGCGGAATACCTCGCCGCATCCGATGTTGCACAGTGTGGCTCGCGCAATCATCACGTTCTGTCGGGCGATGCCGGATCTGCTGTTCGCGGTGCTGTTCGTCAGGGCGCTGGGGATCGGGGTGCTGCCCGGCATCCTCGCCCTCGCGCTGCACTCGATCGGCATGCTCGGCAAACTGTTCGCCGATGCCATCGAGGAGACCGACGTGGGACCGCGCGAGGCGCTGCGCGCCGCCGGAGCGGGCTACTTTCGAGAGATGATCAATGCCGTTGTACCGCAGGTTGTTCCGGCATGGATCGGAGCGTTCGTCTATCGGATCGACATCAACCTACGTATGTCGGTTGTTCTCGGATTCGTCGGAGCCGGCGGTATCGGCTTCGCCCTGCAGGACGCCCTGCGCGGATTGATCTACCCGCGTGCTCTCGGAATCGTGTTGGTGATCCTGGTGATCATCGCGGCAATGGAACTGGTGGCCATGGCTCTTCGCCGCATGTTGCTTGTTCCGTCCGCGGCCGGCCCGCAGCGAGATCGACTGATGCGGATCGGAGCGTCGGCCGTGCTGGTCGTCGCGGTGGTGTCGTCCTTCGCGGTCCTCGAGCTGGATCCGCGGTCGCTGCTGACGTGGATCGGGCCGTCGGTCGAGGTGTTCGGAAGAATGGTCCCCCCGGATTTCTCGTCCCTGGGATCGGACCTGCTCGACGCCGCCGTCCAGACCGTCGCCATCGGTGTGGTGGCCACCGCAATCGGAGTCGTACTGTCGATACCCGTCGGAGTGCTGGCCGCGCGCAACGCAACTCCGCATCCCGCGGTGTATTGGGTGGCGAGATCCTGGATCCTGTTGGTTCGCGCCGTTCCCGAACTCATCCTCGCGGTCGTGTTCGTCGCGGCGCTCGGATTGGGTCCGGTGGCGGGAACCTGCGCATTGGCCATCGGATCCGTCGGATTTCTCGGCAAGCTCGTCGCCGACGCCATCGAGGAAATCGATCCCGGGCCCCTCGAGGCCGTCGCGTCGGTCGGTGGAGGTTGGTGGAACAGAACGCTCAGTGCCGTTGTCCCTCAGGCTGTCCCGTCGATGGTGGGCTCGAGTCTCTACCTGCTCGACGTGAACATCCGTACCTCCACCATCCTGGGGATCGTAGGTGCGGGAGGTATCGGTTTCCTGCTCTTCGAGTCCATTCGCACTCTGAATTTCGATGTTGCCGGTGCCATCGTTCTGGTGATCTTCGTCGTCGTGTACATCGTGGAAAGGATCTCGGGGTGGATCAGATCACTGTTGGTGTGACACGAGCCGCGGTGTGGGTCGGTAACGGAATCGAGATGCGGGACATCGAGATTCCTGCCCTCGCGCCGGGCGACCTGCTGGTCCGAGTCGATCTCGCAACGGTGTGCGGGAGTGATCTGCATACGGTATCGGGACGCCGTGCCGGTGCGTGCCCGTCGGTACTCGGACACGAGGCCGTCGGCCACGTGGTCTCCGTCGGCGGCGACACGTCGAGCGCAGCAGTGGGGGATCGGATCGTGTGGTCGGTCACCGTGCCCTGTGGCCGGTGCGTACGGTGCGCGGCCGGTTTCACGGCCAAATGTTCGGACGTGCGCAAGGTGGGGCACGAGTCTGCCCGGAGCACATGGTCTCTCAGCGGCTCGTATGCCCGACACATCGTGCTTCCGCGCGGCACCGCTGTGGCGCACGTGCCCGATACGATGCCCGACGCAGTCGCCGCACCGGCTGCGTGTGCGACGGCCACGGTCATGGCGGCTCTCGAGGCGGCCGGCGCTCTCGACGGAAAGAGAGTCCTGATCGTCGGTGCAGGAATGCTGGGCATCTCGGCCGCTGCGGCAGCCACCGAGCGGGGCGCGACGGTCCGCGTGCTCGATCGAGACCCGGAACGGCAGGGGCGATCGCGTGACTTCGGTGCCGACGGCGACGACGGTGGACCGACGGATGTCGCCATCGACTTCTCCGGTGCGTCGTCCGCTGTGCAGTCGGCTCTATCGAGACTCGACGTCGGCGGTCGCCTGGTGCTTGCCGGTTCCGTCTCGCCGGGTCCATCGATCACGGTGGACCCCGAAACCGTAGTGCGTCAGTGGCTCACGGTCACCGGCGTCCACAACTACGAGCCACGACACCTCCACCAGGCGGTCGCGTTTCTGCGAGACACCGTGGACAGATATCCGTGGGAATCCCTCGTCGAGCCACCGGTGCGTCTGGAGGAGCTCGCGTCGGTGTTGCGGCCGACGCCGCCGGGCATCCTGCGATCCTCGGTCGCGCCCTAGGGGCTTCGAGAGATTGCGCTGTGCGCACACGGGATACACCATCTGCATGCCCGAAGGCGACACCGTGTTCGTACTGGCCGCGAGGCTGCGGCGCGCGTTGGACGGCGCGCCGTTGCGGGTCGGCAGGCTGAACGTGCCGGCACACGCGGTGGAGAATCTGGCCGGCCGACGCGTCGTCGCACATCGAACCCACGGGAAGCATCTGTTCACCGATTTCGACGACGGCACCACATTGCACACACATCTGCGGATGAGCGGTTCGTGGACGGTGGTGCGGGCCGGGCGATCGATTCCGCAGCGGGTGCGTCCGGACGTTCGTGTGCAGTTGGCCGTGGTCGATGGGCCTACCGCCTATGGGATTCTGCTACCGGTGGTCGACTACGGATTCACCGCCGACATGGATGCACTGGTCGCACATCTCGGGCCGGATCCGCTGCAGCCCACGTTCGACGCCGACAGAGCAGCGGCCAATGTGGTTGCTCAACAGGATCGCCCGATCATCGCAACTCTGCTGGATCAGAGAGTGGTTGCCGGCCCCGGCAATTTGTGGGCGAACGAGCTGTGTTTCCTCCGCGGACTGTGGCCGTGGACACCGTCGCGTGAAGTAGATCCACAGAAGTTGATTGCGTTGCTCGAGCGGGCGATGCGGCACTCCGCAACAACGCCGGGGGCGATGCAGGTCACTACCGGTGACACTCGAAAGGGTCGCTCGCACTGGGTCGCCGGACGGGCAGGCAAGCCATGCCTGCGGTGCGGAACACGCATTCGGGTGGTTGCCGAAGTGCCGGCAGATCCGGATCGGCGTCGAACGTGGTGGTGTCCGAGATGCCAACCGGAGAGATAGCGACGAGCGGTCGATCGCTGTTGACTCAACGACATAACCGCCCGCGGATACCGCGTGTTCGTTGCGGTACCACCCACAGGCTTCCTCGAGCGAGGAAATCGAAACCTGGGAGGCGGTCAGAAGGTCGAGTTGGTGGGGTGATCGGTACTTACCAGATCCTGAGCCACTGTACGCAGGGGCTGATTTTGCTGCTGCGACAGCTTGGCGAGCAACTCGAACGCTTGGACTGCATCGAGGTCGTAGCGCTCCATGATCATCCCCTTGGCCTGACCGATCAGGTCGCGGCTCGCCAGTCCCGTTCGGAACTGCTCGTTGTCGCGGGCACTGAGCAGGGCGATCGCGGCGTGGGCGGCGAGTGCCTCACCGATCTCGACTGCGTCGGCGTCGAAGGCCCCGGGTTCATTGCTGTAGAAGACCAATGCGCCGAGGTCATCGGCATTGCTGTAGAGCTGAAATGCGGCCAGCGACTTGAAACCCGCGCCGACGGCAAGGACGGCGAATTCCGGCCATCGTGGTTCGGACGTGAGGTCGTCCGACACGACGACGTCGAAATGACGGACCTCGGTGGGAATGGGGCCCTGGTCGAGTTCGTACTGAAGTCGACACAGCTCCTCGGCAAGAGGATCGGTGGACGCAACGACCGTTCGCTCACCCTTGCTCACGGTGGTGACGCAACCGACGGTTGCGCCCGGGATGAGCCGAATCGCAGTACGCAAAATTTCGCTGATCGTCTCGGGCATCGAACGACGGGTATCGCGAAGAGACCGCGCGAACTCGGCCAGCATCGAAGCCTGGGACGTACTGGCAGGGTGTCTATCGGTCGACTGTTGCGACATTCACACTGTCCTCTCGCATGGGACCTCTGCCGTCATTCGCCGGAGAAATCCACGAACATGCGCCGTCTGCTGGACGCCCTGCCGGCCGCCGAGGCCGGTGCTGTGCACTTTATACGGGTGCAAACCAGAGGGGACCGCCGATCGTGCGATCGACGGTCCCCTCTGCGGAAAGACTTACTTGAAGGTGTCCTTGATGTTCTCGCCGACCTTCTTCACGCCGGCCGAACTCTGGTCCTTCTTGCCCTCGGCCTCGAGGTCCTTGTTGTTGGTGGCGTCACCCACAACTTCCTTGGCCTTGCCGATTGCGTCTTCTGCTGCGTTCTTGGCCTTGTCGATGAAGCTCATGTGAGTTCCTTTCCTCGTCCTGGGTTGGTACTGGTTACTTAGTCGAGGGCCACCTTCCGAAGCGCACGTGTGCATCAAGAGATCTAGGTCACACACACCGTCGACGTTTCCACGACGCCGGCTGTGGATACATTCGACCGATGATGGTCGCCAAAGTGGACAGTTATCAGCGCAAACACCGGTCGGCAGGTTTCCCGCTGGCGGTGCTGTACAAGTTTCTCGACGACCGAGGCGGCTATCTGGCAGCACTGATCGCGTACTACTCGTTCCTCTCACTGTTTCCGCTCCTGCTGCTGTTCACCACGGTGTTGGGGATCGTGCTGGCCGGCGACCCGGAGCTGCAGGCCCGAATTCTCGATTCGGCGATGAGTCAAATTCCCGTGATCGGCGATCAACTCGGTCAGCCCGATCGCCTCAGCGGCGGAACTACGGCCATCGTCATCGGTGTCGTCGGGTCGCTGTACGGCGGGCTCGGGGTCTCCCTGGCCGCCCAGTACGCGATGAACACGGCATGGTCGGTACCCCGAAACGAGCAACCGGATCCGATCAAGGGACGCCTGCGCGGGTTGGTGTTGCTGAGCACCGTCGGCACGGCGATCATCGGGTTGACGGTCCTGAACGGTGTCGCGTCCTCGGGGGTGTTCGGCTTCGCGGGCGGCGCGTTGGCACTGATCGGTGCGGTGGTCGTCAACGTCGTGGTCTTCACCGCAGCGTTTCGTATCGGAACCGCACGTCCACTGAGTGTTCGCGAGGTTCTGCCCGGTGCGGCGATCGCCGCCGTGATCTGGCAGGCGCTCCAATCCTTCGGCGGAATCTACATTCGGTACGTCGTCGGCAATGCCAGCGCGGCCAACGGAATCTTCGCGATCGTCCTCGGTCTGCTGGGCTTCCTCTACGTCGCGTCGGTGCTGATCGTGCTGTGCATCGAGATCAATGCCGTGCGAGTCGATCACCTGCACCCCAGAGCATTGCTCACGCCGTTCACCGACAACGTCGAACTCACCGAAGGGGACAAGAACTCCTACACCGGCCAGGCAGAAGCGCAGCGGAACAAGGGATTCCAGGACATCACGGTGACCTACGACGAGCCGGATTCGGTAGCCGAAGAGGACTCGTCGAAATGATGTGACGGGGGGTCGATCGGGTTCGCAAACGCGCGCGCATTCGTTAGGTGCGAGTGGAATACGTTCTTTGCCAGGCTGATCGTGAGACAGTCGGCGTGAACGCGGGGAACGGACAACATGATGATCGATGTCGCAATAGGACGTACTGCCACGGGTGCACGATCGTTCCCCCTC
>NZ_LMRR01000040.1 GCF_001426085.1 Rhodococcus sp. Leaf278 | reverse complement strand
CGTTCTCGATCTCGCCGTCGTACGCACCTGATCGGCGACCGCAGAATTACCGCAGGGACTTCCTCACATGAGGCGGTACCCGCAGAACTGGTCGGTGCTTCGCGACAACCCCCCGGTCTACGACGAGTCGACGGGCAACAAGATCCCGGTACCGCCCACGGCAGTTCCGGTTACTGCTCTGCTGTCGCTGCGCTTCCTCGAAACGAAGCAGGAGCAGCATCCCGGGGACCTCACGACCAGTCAGATGGTGCTGCAGCTCAACGCCCCGGTACCCGGTGGATTGAACGGCCGAGACCGACTCCGCTTCGACGGCGACACCCGCACAGACGGGGCAGACGCGACGAACATCGTCGARGTCGGCCAAKTGGTGTACGTCCGTGGCCGGCCGAAGGAGCGTCGGTCKGCSGCCGGGGGACCGGTGCAGTACATCGTTGCGATCGTCGAGCACGGATCGGATATGGCATCCAACCCGCAGTTGACCCCGTAACCGAAAGTGAGTGATCCGCAATGGATCAGCCCGCAGTGCAGCAACCGAAGCCGCAMCCGCCGTATCCGACGACGTCGCATTTCGTGGTGGCGCAGTTGGCCACCGATCTCGACGGGATGGCGTTCGGCGCTGCCGATTGGCATTTCAACTTCCGCACCGACCCGAACTACTGCGGGAGAAGGATGCCGGGGCACCCGTCGAGTGGACACTTCCCCAAGCAGTGCTCAACGCACAGGCCGGGTGGTTCCTCGACATGCGGACCCGCGAATGGGTTCTGCGTGAAGACCTGTCCGAAGAACAGAAGGCAATGACCTGACCCGTACTGGTCAGGTCTGCCCCCGCACTACGAAGGAGATCCGCCACCATGGCCGACACCGAGAACACCGAAACCTCCGCCCAGCCGATCGTTCAGTGGACCGACGACGAGGGCCGCANCCCCGCACTACGAAGGAGATCCGCCACCATGGCCGACACCGAGAACACCGAAACCTCCGCCCAGCCGATCGTTCAGTGGACCGACGACGAGGGCCGCAAGCATTTCGCGGGCCACGGCACGTTTGCCCATCAGGCCCGCGAAGCGGAGGAGGCGCTCGCCGCCGAGCGAGAGACGGAGGGTGCAGATCCGTCCGACGAGAAGGCCGACTCCGAGGTCGTCGCACCGCCCGCCAACGTCAAGACTGACGACACCGTGGCCGCGCCGCCGGCCGAGCTGACCTCGACACCCAGTGGCCGCCCTGCCGGTCCGCCGAAGGCCACCGCGCCCAAGTCGTCCTGATGTCGGCTCGCCTGACTGTCTATCCCGGGCAGGTGCGCGAGCAGGTCACTGCCACGACTATCGAAGGTCGCCGAAGGCCACCGCGCCCAAGTCGTCCTGATGTCGGCTCGCCTGACTGTCTATCCCGGGCAGGTGCGCGAGCAGGTCACTGCCACGACTATCGAAGGTCGCATCGCAATTGCGACCGAGATCGTCAACGAGGCGCGTGAGGTGGCACCGGTGGACACTGGCTACTTTCAGTCGGAGTTCCTGGTGGAGTACGAGGGTCGCAGGGTGTTCGCGGTGAACGCGGCCGACGACGCCAGCTACATCGAGTACGGCACCCTCGACACTCCGCCGGCGGCCGTGATGACTGATGCCGCGCGCTCGCACGGTAAGTACTCCGGCTGGACGCCGCGATGACGCCTAAGGTGCGAATCCCGTTCGCGCCCGGTGCGGTTCGAGAGGCGCTGCATGCCGACGCTGATCTGATCGAGCATGTTCCGAAGGAACTGATCACCACGCGTGACATTCCGGAGAACATCGTGCGCCCGTTCATCGTGATT
>NZ_LMRR01000039.1 GCF_001426085.1 Rhodococcus sp. Leaf278 | reverse complement strand
TTGTCTGCTTCGGCAGGGCGCTGCCCACTGTCGACAGTGCGATAGACACTGAAGCTGCCGGGTCCGTTCTCGATCGAGCCGAGGATCGTGGCGGGGGCCGGAGCCGGGCCGGGCGCAGCGTTCGCCGACATCGTCGGACACAGGGCCACGATTGCCCCCGCCACTACCGCGACCTGTACTCCACGACTCTTCACGTCATATCCCCCGGACAAATTCGGACCAGGCTTTGTGCCCGGTCTACGTCGACCCCAGCGCAGACAGTAGCGCAACAGACGTTGAGAAACCAGCCCCGTGATGCCCAACCGACATCAGCGCGGGGCACTCCCCCAGAACTGCCGAACCGACCGACCAGATGCTGGTAATCGAAACTTTGACGACCCTGGGAAAAGAATGTTTCAGCAGCTATCGTTCGTGCCTGTAGGCCTCCCTCCACCGAAGAAGGACACCGCATGAAGAGACGTTGGCTCGCCTATTCCACTGCAGTACTTGCTGTTTCCGCATCAGCAGTAGTAGTTCCGGCGGGGGTGGCAACCGCTGCGCCCTGTTCGGACGTCGATGTCTCCTTCGCCCGCGGAACCGGCGAGCTCCCTGGACTCGGCATCACCGGCACACCATTCGTCAATAGCCTGAAATCTCAGCTGTCGGACCGCTCGGTGAGCACCTACGCCGTCGACTACGCCGCAGACTTCACCCAGGCAAGCGCGGGCCCCGGATCCCGTGACCTGGTCGCGCACCTGAATTCCGTTGCGGCATCGTGCCCTTCGACGACATTCGTAATCGGCGGATACTCGCAGGGAGCCACCGTCGTGACCAATGCTCTCGGACTCCGCACCCCCAGCAGCGTCACCGGTGCCGTCATCCCCGCCGCCATAGCGTCCCGCGTCGAGGCAGTCGTGGTGTTCGGCAACCCGTTCGGCCTCTTCGGACAGAAGATCGAAACATCGAGCAGCACATATGGATCACGTGCGACGAGCTTCTGCAATTTCGGCGATCCGGTATGTCAGATCGGCGGGTTCAACGCCTTCGCGCACCTTCAGTACGGT
>NZ_LMRR01000038.1 GCF_001426085.1 Rhodococcus sp. Leaf278 | reverse complement strand
ATCGTCGCGTTGGAGTTGCCGAGGATCGGCAGACCAATGCCCGACGCCTTCGTCCAACGCTGAATCGGATCGGGGTTGATGTACGAGCCAACGACAACGCCCGGCGCTTCGGTGGCGTCGATGTTGTAGTCGGACTCGATCGCCTCGGCCGTGATGCCCCACAGGGTTTCGCCGAGCTTGGCACCGTTCGAGGCGATGTACAGAACTCGGTCGTCCGGGATCAGACGGACCGTGTTCCCGTTGTAGTCCTCGACCTGCGCGTCGAAGATCTCGAACGGCGGGTGGCCGAACGAGGTGAACAAGGCGTTGACCTGTTCACGGGTGACGATTCCCTGCGTCGCGCCGGGAGCCAGGCACATCGCCTTGATCACCGGGTTCCGCATGAGCGTGGACATCACGCGCTGCGAGGTGATCGCGCGAGCCGGGTTGCCCGAGTTCAGAAGTCGGAAGACCGTGAACCACGACTCCTGATCGAGAACCGGATCGGCCGCCCCGGACCACAAAGTCGCTGCGGTGACCGAGTGACCCGCCGAACGCTGGAAATCGGCCTCCACTTCGAGGCCGTCCTGCGCGAGCGAGACCTTGCTGGTCACGACCGCCTGAGCCTTGGCCATGATCATGCGGGTCTTGAGCGCCTCGGCCAACTCGACGGCATCGTTGAGGATGATGTCGAGAATCGCGCTGTCCGCCTTGCGGAGTCGCAACCGGTCGTATTCACCGAGGATGCGCTTCTCCGAGATCGGAGGAAGTTCCCCGGAGATCCGCGCCACGCCCTTGCGCGCGGACTGCGGAGCCTCGGTATCGAACGTGCGGAACTTCGCGGCACGTCGCAGACCGAGCTGGGTGATGTTCGCCCGGAAGTCGACGTCGTCGATCAGGGTGTCCGGGAGCAGATCGTCGATGAGCGCCAGATCGTTGATCGGGCGGTCCTTCAACGCCTCGCGGACGTAGCCGGACAGTTCGGCGGGAGAAATGTAGTCGCTGTTGAGTACCAGAGCCACCATTGCTGTTCAGCCCCTTCCTAGAAGTATCGGATGTCGCGTGCAGTTGCCTGCCCCGCGGTGTTGACGGACTGCGGAAGCTTCGCGGTGACGACCGCGCCATGCCAGTACAAAGCACCGGCGACGACCGTGAGGCCGGCCGGAACCTTCACCGCGGTGTACAGGTGACCCTCGATCGGATCGGCGTCGCCGTCGGTCCGGAGTCCATAGCGAGCGCCGATCTTCTTGAGCGCGTACCCGGACTTGATCCAGCCGTCGACGACCTTGCCCGCGAACG
>NZ_LMRR01000037.1 GCF_001426085.1 Rhodococcus sp. Leaf278 | reverse complement strand
CGCCAGGAGACGTCTGCGGAGATCACCTCGTTGGCAATCATCGGTCTCTTGTGGTTCGGGTACGGGATCGCTGCGTTCGCGTTGGGCACACGGGCGATGACCGCGGGAAGTATCGGGGTCGCACTCACGGTTGCGTCCGGGCTGCGGATCTGGAACATCGTGCGGGACCGCCGGAGTATGACCCGAGCATTACTGATTCCGCGACCCGCTGATCCGCCGGCGTTGGCAGAGGGTGAGGGCGATCGATGACATGGCTCGACACTGTCCTGAAGGTCTTCTCTGTCATCACTCCACTGGCTGTCGCCGTGCTGGCGGCGCAGTTGTGGATGATCTCGTCGCAGAAACGGAAGGTCAACGCAGACGCGGGTAACAGTGAAGCATCCGGTGCAGCGACGCTGTCGGCGGCCGCTCTCACCCTGATCTCCCCGTACAAGGATCAGGTCAACGATCTGTTGCTCAAAGTCGAGGCGATGGAGCAGTTCATCGACTTGCAGATCGATTGGGAACTCGACGTGGTGCGCACGTGTCGTGATGCGGGTGGCCCGATTCTGCCTGCCCCGCCCGCTCGGCCTCGTTTCTGATTCTCGTACCGAAACCTCGATGAATGGGAAGGCCTCACTCTGATGGCTGGCTTCAATTTCCAACTCCCGATGAAACTCAACCTCCGCCTGCACGATCAGTGGGACATTCGCACCACGGGCCGCGGTGTCGCCGAGATCGAAAGCGGTGAAATGGATGTCGACGTTCTCGCCTACAAGGGCGACGACGGCGATCCCGGCCGCGACGGCACGCCGGTACAGATCCACCGTGCGCAGATCGCCGAGGACATTCCCGCGATCGGCACACTCTCGCCGGAGTGGATCGGTCACGGCTGGCGCGTCGACGGATCCCGAGACGTGAAGATCGTCGTCGAGGAATACCCCGGCGGGCCGGTGAAGTTCGAGACGCTGACCAACTACCTCGGCGACAAGGGCGACACCGGCGCGGTGCCGACGCTGGCGGTCCGGTCGGTCACCTCGACCACCGAGGGCAATGGGTCGGTCGAGTTCGAGGAGATCTCTCCCGGCGCGTACGCCGCTGACTTCGTCCTCCGAAAGGGCGACACCGGCGCGCCGTCGACCGTGCCCGGTCCGGCGGCGGCTGTCGAGGCTGCCACGGACTACGAGGACGGCGACACCGCGGCGGTGACCGGTGATGTGCTGGCGAAGCGGTCGGACGGTAAGTGGGGTCCGCGCAAGATCTACCAGTCGCCCGGTGTCTACAAGAAGGCAGGCTCGGCCGAGGACTGGCTCGCGGTGAACTCGGGCAACGGGTGGGCGGGCGAGTACCTCTCGATCGTGACGATGCCGATGCCGGCGCAGCCGTTTGCATGGGAGCCGGAGGTCGACGGCATGGTCGAGTTCTTCACCACCGCGAACATTCGCGTCGACTTGGAGTGCCGCCTCGGCGCGGTCGCGGGCCCGCTGCTCGCGCGCGGTCCTGCGATCACGATAACCGCGTTCCAGAATCAGTGGGTGCCGCGGATCCTCTCGCGCGCAGCGGAGGAGACGATCTCGGTGCCGACGTCCTCGTCGACCATCGTCCCGGCGAACACCGCGGTGAACATCTACCTGATCGCGCGGAAGATCGAGACCACGGCGCAGACCCGTCTCGAGACCCGCAAGGAACGCGCCTACCTCCGGGTCCGTCCGATCCCGGTTCCGGTGTAGGCCTGTGCCCGAATACTTCGACCCGAAGAACCCGGACATCGGATACAACGGGCGGGACCAGGACAAGCCCGGTGGCGCGAACATCGGTAACTCCGAAGCGTTGCGCGCGCTCGGTGGTGTGCTCGCTGGCGATCAGGGTTTCGAGAACACCCCAGATGCCCAGGACCGCGAGTACACCGCGCAGGTGCTGACCGCCGGATTGTCGGCGCGCGTACAGACCCTCGAAGGTCGGATGGCTGCGGGCGCAGAGTATTCCGACAACTACAACCGCATCAACGCATCGTCGNTGACCGCCGGATTGTCGGCGCGCGTACAGACCCTCGAAGGTCGGATGGCTGCGGGCGCAGAGTATTCCGACAACTACAACCGCATCAACGCATCGTCGCTGGGATCTCCGAATCCCGGCGTCGTGCCGGTATGGCAGCAGTTCGGTGACGGTCAATTGTTGGAGATCATCGACCAGGCGGCTCAGCTCAACCAGTCGGCACCGTTCGGTCTCGTCGATGATGGAACGCAGTACGCGTTGTGTCCGCAGGCGGCGTCGTCACCGAACTACTCGGTGATTGCACGATCGTGAATCTGACGACGGTGCAGCCAGTGAACGTGCCGGGCTCGGGTACCGGTGNCGACCAGGCGGCTCAGCTCAACCAGTCGGCACCGTTCGGTCTCGTCGATGATGGAACGCAGTACGCGTTGTGTCCGCAGGCGGCGTCGTCACCGAACTACTCGGTGATTGCGATCGTGCACCCGCTCTCGAAGTCGGGAAAGATCGCGACCCGCGCGAGGACGGCGATCTACGGCCGGTGCAATGCGGCCGGCACCGAGGGTGTGTACGTCGACTTCTGGGGTGGGCACTGCGAGCTCGGCCGATTCACCCGGTCGGGAAACGCGATGACGCGATCACAGTGGAAGTCGAACACCGAACGCTCGTACAACTTTTCGTCCACTCCGGAACTGCGAATGAAGGACAACCGCTATGTGGTGGTCGTCGACGGCGTCGAACTGATCGTCCACGACGACGTGTCGGGTTTCCCGGTGGACGGCAACCACAAGTTCTCGATGTTCTCGTGCATGACATGGACCGGATTCTTCGGTGCCACACCCGAGTTCTCGGCGGGCCTGACGGGATTCGCGATTCGTGGCAGCGAGTTCACGGCGATCGAGGATGCGAAGGCCGACGCCGGCGCTGCCCTCGAAGCGGCGCAGGGCGCGCAAGAGGCGATCGGTACGGTCGTCGAGGATGCCACTGCGGCCGCGACGTCCGCGGCCGAAGCTGCTGCGGCGGCGATCGGTGCCGCTCAGCAGCAGCAGGTCAACGCCGTTCAGGCCGCGATCGTCGGTGTGCAGAAGGGCCTTCCGGTCGTTCCGTACCACCACTGCATGACCAACCACGAGTGCACGTTCCATCAGATTTCGCGCGACCGCGACGTCAACGGACTCAGCGGCGGCGTGAGCAACGACACGGGAACATGGTCTCGGCACCGTCACTCGAACGGCACTTCGCAGACAGCTGAGACCACCCTCGATCGGCACAATCACTCGGACAATTTCGCAGTGACCAAGGCGGATCCGACCTACCTGCCGCCGCAGAACTCGGTCGAGGCAGGCTTCGTTCGCGTGCAGTGGTCAGGCGGCCGCGGCTCGGTGGTCTATGCGCTGGGCTTCATTCCTGCGTCGTCGCCGAATCCGATCTACATCCTGATCGGGCGAATGAATCCCGACGATGGGTCGGTGCTGATCGAGCACGTGTCCCCGGATCAGACGGCGGTGATCACCGGGCCGGGGGAGCAGATCTACAACCTGCCGAACGAGCTGGTGTTCGAGGCGAACGAGTCGGTGTGGCTGGCCGTTCACCAGCCGGGTCCGACCAACTCGCAGCGCCAGCTTGTCGGCA
>NZ_LMRR01000036.1 GCF_001426085.1 Rhodococcus sp. Leaf278 | reverse complement strand
CTTATCGCCGGGCATCGCCGTCACGCGGCCGCGAAGAAGGCGGTACTGAAGACGGTGCCGTGCATCGTCCGGTTCGACCTCGCTGGCGACGACCGGGCACAGCTCGAAGTGATGCTGACCGAGAATCTGCACCGCTCAGATCTCAACGTCGTGGAGGAGGGCAACGCGTACCAGTCTCTGCTCGAGTTCGACGACGTCGACCTCAAGGGGCTCGCTACCCGCACCGGTCACAAGCAGAAGACGATCAGGGATCGGATCAAGCTCGCGAATGCGCCGCAGACGTTGCGGGACAGGCTCGTCGCTCGTCAGGTCACGATCGAGGACGCGCTCGCGCTCACCGAGTTCGCGGACGATCAGGCGGTCTACGACCGTCTCGCTCTGTTCCTCGGCACCTCGAACTTCGCGTTCAACCTCGAACATGCCCGCAAACAGCGCGAGTGGGTCAAGCGTGAAGCGAAGCTCGTGAAGGAGCTGACCGACAAGGGTGTTCGTGTCGTCACCAACGAGGAGCTCGACGAGGAGGTAGCGGTCGCGAGCGAGAAGGCGGAGACGGACCCGACTGTCGAGACGTTCGAGTGGTACGAGATCGACGACGAGGACGAGGTGCCAGAGGGTGCCGAGCGGGCTGCGATGCCGGACCGAGCTTCCGATGACGGCGTCCTGTGGTTCTACAAACACGTCTACTCCGGCGGTGCTGAGGTTGCAGGCAAACCCGAGCCGAAGGCTGAGACTGCCGCACAGGTGCAGGCGCGGGAAGAGCGAGACCGGAAGGTCAAGCTCGACGAGGATCTGCGGACAGCCGCAACGGTGCGCCGCCGCTTCCTTGCGAAGGCTGCATCCGAAAGTGACGGCGATCTCGCAGTTCGATGCCTACGCCTGTACGTGATGGATCGTTCGACCCGATCCGGATACACCAAGTCCGCAGCCATGGAACTTCTCGGTGTGCCGCCCATGACGAAGGACGACGACGCCAACGACCACGCCGAGATCGAACGCCACGTCAACAAGATGACCCTTCCGCAACTGGCTGTGTCGGCGTACCTACTCGACAACGTCATGCAGGAAGACCACCTCGCCAACAGTTTTCAGTGGCAGCGCGATCCCTACCCGGCGTTGGAGGCATGGCATCACGACCTGATCGAGGTGTTCGGGTACGAGTACTCCGACGTCGAGCAGGGTCTGCTGACTGCTCGCGATGCGGCTGCGGCCGATGCGCAGGAGTAGCGGGTGGACTCCGCCGCTCTCACTGCCGCACAGGAGTGGTTCCTGTCCCTCCCTCCGGAGCGGCAGGTCGGTCTCCACCGGTACATCGCGGGCAAGGAAGCGGCCCCGCACACCGAAGTTGAAGGCCAGCTCGCCATCCCTATCCCCGGACAACGACACCACCGAGCAGGAAGGACGTAGACCATGAGTGACGTCATCATTACCGTCGGAACCGCAGACCTCCGCGCGGCGCTCTCGTCGGTCGTCGTGCACGCCGGCAACGACGAACACCTACCGACCTACACCCGTGTGCGGTTGCTCGTAGACCCGGTCAACCTGTGGGTCATGGCCACCGACCGGTTCTCGATGGGGCAGGCGATCGTGTCGATCTGGGAGCAGGTCGAACCGGGCCTCGCGACGATCGATGTTCTGCCGGAGGACGTGAAGAAGATCCTCTCGATCTTCAAGGCCGGCAAAGAGAAAGCAGACTCGGATGCCCCTGAGTTTCAGGTG
>NZ_LMRR01000035.1 GCF_001426085.1 Rhodococcus sp. Leaf278 | reverse complement strand
CACGATCTGTACTTCGAGGGCGATCAACGGGTCAAGCAGCTCGGCATCGCGGTGCCACCGGAATTGCGGATGTTCGAGACCATCGCGAACTGGCCTCGGATGTACGTCGAGGAGATCGCACGGCGGCAGCGGATCAAGTCGCTGATACGCCGGGACTCGAAGGCCGAGGCCGTCATCGACGAGGAAGGCAACGAGCTCGCTCCGCGGGTGTCCCGCAAGGACGTCGCGCTGCAAGAGAGCTTCGACGTCAACAACCTCGCATCCGAGATCAGGCTCCTGAACAAGGAGACGATGATCTACGGCCGGTGCTACATGACGGTCGGCACCAACGAGGACGATCCTGACCACCCGCTGATCTCGGTCGAGTCCCCGTTGCAGATGTCCTGCCTGATCGACCAGCGCCGTCGACGAATGTCCGCCGCGTTCCGCCAATTTCGCACCGAGGACGGCGACCGGGTCGGAACGTTGTTCCTTCCGGACCAGACGATCCAGGTGATTGCGGGCCCGCGGGGCTGGCAGTACGACGAGGTCGGTGGCGACGCGGAGAACGAGGACGACAACGACGCGGTCGATCAACACGACCTCGGTGTGATCCCGGTGGTGCTGTTTCTGAACCGACGCCGTCTGGGCAAGTGGACGGGCACGACCGAGATGAAAGACATCATGGGTCTGACCGATGCGTGCGCCCGCACTCTGGCGAACATGCAGGTTGCGCAGGAGACTCACGGCACGCCCGGCAAGTGGTTGCTCGGTGCGACGAAGGGCGACTTCGTCGACGAAGAGGGCCAGCCGATCCCGGTGTGGGAGTCGTATTTCACGGCGATGGCAGCAACTGCCAAGGGGCCGAAGGATGCGGCATTTGGGCAGTTCTCGGCGTCGGATCTGCGGAATTTCCACGACACGGTGAAGCTGTATGCCGGTCTCGGATCGTCGGTGACGGGTCTGCCGATGCGGTACTTCGGTCAGAACACCGCCAACCCGGCAGCTGAAGGTGCGATTCGAGCCGACGAGTCACGCATCAACGGCAACGCCGACGAGAATGCGGTACTTCGGTCAGAACACCGCCAACCCGGCAGCTGAAGGTGCGATTCGAGCCGACGAGTCACGCATCAACGGCAACGCCGACGAGAAGAACGAGAGTCAGGGCACTGGCATCGGCTGGGCCATGGCGCTCGAGGAACGTTTCCGTACCGGCGAGTGGCCTGACAAGGGCACGGCGATCAAGGTCGAGTGGATCGATCCCGGCACATCGACGAAGGCAGAGGAAGCGGACCACATTCAGAAGCTCAACGGCGGCACTCCGGTGTACTCCCGCGAGGGATCGTGGGACGAGCTCGGGTGGGACGAGAACCGGAAGAACCGAGGAAGCGGACCACATTCAGAAGCTCAACGGCGGCACTCCGGTGTACTCCCGCGAGGGATCGTGGGACGAGCTCGGGTGGGACGAGAACCGGAAGAACCGCGAGCGTCGTTATTTCGCGGCCGAGAGTGATCCGGTGCTGGACCGGCTGAATCGCCAGTTGACCGAGGTACCCAAACGCACCCCGGGAGACATCGATGATTCCGGAACCGGCAGCTGACAGTTACGTTCGCCAGCAGGGCATCCAGAACGATGTCATCGAAGCGGCAACGGAGATCTGGGGCCGTCGGCCGCCACGCGATTTCGATGCGTGGTTCGCCGACAACGTCGATCGGCTTGTTGGTGTGGTCACTGCCGGCCAGCAGGCGTCGGTGGCCGGGACCGATGCGTACGTCGAGGACACACTCGGTGCACTCGGCAACATCGTCGAGCCGATCGCGCAGGTCGATCCGCAAGGACTGATCGGAGTTGCGTCCGACGGTCGGGCTTTGGACACGCTCATGTATTCGCCGATCATCACGGCGAAAAGCGAAATCAAGGACGTAGTCGAGCGCGGTAACCCGGTCGGACCGGATGTGTTGTCGGCGGCTTGGGAAACAGGGCTACGTATGACGCAGCTCCGGGTGCAGACACAGGTGGCCGACGCCAACCGGGTCGCGACCGGTCTCGGTGTGACGGTACGTCCGGATGTCGGGTACGTGCGCATGCTCAATCCGCCGTCGTGCTCGCGGTGCGCGGTGCTGGCGGGCCGGTTTTACCGGTTCAGCAGTGGCTTCCTTCGGCACCCGCTCTGCGATTGCCGACACATCGCGTCGACGGAGGACATCGCCGACGACCTACGCACCGACCCGATGGACTACTTCGCCTCGCTCGATCCACGGATGCAGGACAAGATCTTCACTCTGGCAGGCGCGCAGGCCATTCGCGAGGGCGCAGACATCGGGCAGGTCGTCAACGCGCGACGTGGTGCACACGGACTCGCCACCGCGGGTCGACTCATTCGGCGTGATGTCTACGGGCAGAGCCTGTTCACCACGACCGAGGGCGTCACCAAGCGTGGTGTCGCAGGAAAGCTGATCCGACGTCGTGGCAGGACTCCGGAGACGACTCCTCGGCTGATGCCAGAGGACATCTACGAACTCTCCGGTGGAGATCGCGACGAGGCGCTTCGCTTGCTCCGATTGAACGGCTACGTCCTCGATCGGTCGGGTCCTCGTTCGGGCATCGGTTCACGAACCGGCCTGGTGCCGGACCTCGACGGGGTCGTCAAGCCGCCGTTGCCTGTGAAGCTGCCCATGGTTGATCTCGATGCCATGGCCGATTGGCTCGCAGCCGAGGATAAGTACAAGGCTGACGTGAGGAAATGGTTGGCGGCCGAGAAGAGGTACACCGCCGACGTGAAGAAGTGGCTGGCAGCGGAGAAGAAGTTCAACGCTTCACGCATCCTGTCGCCCGCCACGCGTGACATCCTCGCGTCCGCAAAGGCGTCTTTGCCGGTGGATAGAGCCGGATGGCTCGACACCACGATCAAGTACCCCACGGATCGGAACGGGGCGAAGCTGGTCCCAGAGAAGCTGCAGCGACACCTTGACTCGACGTTGTCTGTCGGTCGCGCCGTTCGAGCCGACGCAATGACAAGGATTGCGAAGGACACGCAGGTCAAGCGATTGCTGGCCGAGGAGAAGGAACTGGTTGCGAGCGGTGGTGCATTCGCTCCGCGCCGAAACGAGATCCTCAAGCTCGTAGCCAAGCAGGAGCAGCAGGTCGTGCTGGAAACACTGCGGGAGATTCGTCAAATCGGTGGCGTAAAGCAGCCCGCAGTCATTGCCGATTTCGGGGTATCGAGCGCCACATCGGGAACTGCGGAAGGGCTCGCTTCTCTGCGTCGCGCAGAATCGATCTTTCCCGCAGATTGGTTGCGAACTGCATCTGCCGGCCGATTGGATATCGGCAAGGCGGATCGAGCTTTCTACTCGGCCAATCACGACTACATCGCTGCAGACGCAACGGACGTGAAGCCGAACTACCGTGGAGGTTTCGATTCGTATCCCGACGAGATCATGGCGCACGAACTCGGTCACCGCATGGAATCGAAAATCGACGGGCTCACTCAGTTGGAGTTCGCCCTGCTTCGCTCCCGGTCCACGAAGAGNGCCTCCTCCTGCCAACTCGTCGGAGACAGGCCGAACTACCGTGGAGGTTTCGATTCGTATCCCGACGAGATCATGGCGCACGAACTCGGTCACCGCATGGAATCGAAAATCGACGGGCTCACTCAGTTGGAGTTCGCCCTGCTTCGCTCCCGGTCCACGAAGAACGGAGTCCTCGAACCGCTCAGCCGCGTGTACCCCAAGGACGCGGAACTTGCCGATGAGATTGGCTATGAGGACCAATGGAAGGATCGCTACGCAGGCAAGTCGTACGCCGACGATTCCACGATGGCCGATCCGGCGCGCCGTCCTGCAGAAGTGTTCCAGGTAGGTTTGCAGGACACGTTCGGACGCAGCAACACCAATGGTGAGTTCGACAAGTCCAGTCAGCTACAGGAATTCGTGATTGGGGTGATGGCGCTTCTATGACCTGGAAAGTGACATCCGCTGAAGGGCCGGAGCGGTGGCTCGAGTCCACCGGCGGTATCGATTTCACCGCTGATCCTGAGACCAGTTACGAGCTCACTGATCTCGGCCGGTTCGTGTACCCACTGACTCCGGTCGGGCCGGGGGTTCGCGGAGTGCGGACACCGTCCGAACTGTTCGGTGCCGCGTGGTTCCTTATCCCGTCGCCTCGAGTGGTCGGCGAGCATCCGCCGTACCCGGACATCCCCAACGATCCCGACGTCATCTACTGACTGACTCTGCAAGGCCCCGAACGTAACTGCGGTCGGGGCCTTTCTCATGCCCGTGTCACGCACGGGCCTGTTTCGCCTGACCCGCACTGGGCAGGTCTCACGCTGCCCGCACGGGGCGCACCACTAGGAGAAACCGCTCATGCGCAGAACCATCCTGTCCGACGAAATATTCGCCTCACTCCTCACACGTCGCCGCCAGCCGGTCGTGTGGTCGGTGCAGCCGTTGCAGCAGCAGATGGACCGAGACGATCCCGACGACAAGGACGACCCTGACGATTCCGGCGATCCGGACGACGACAAGGACGACCCCGACGACGACAAAGATGACGTCGACGACAAGGACGATCCGGACGACGACAAGGACGACCCGGACGACAAGAAGTTGGGGCCGAAGGGTGAACGCGCTCTCGCTGCCATGAAGGAGAAGCTGCGCACCGAGCGGGCCCGCCGACGAGCGGCCGAAGCGAAGAACTCCGCTGCGGCCGTGGACGACAAGGCCAAGGAGGCCGAGCGAGACATCCTCGCGAAAGCCAACTCACGAATTCTGCGTTCGGAAGTGCGGGCCGCAGCCGCGGGCAAGCTCAACGACCCTGCCGACGCAATCAAATTTCTCGACCTCGATCAGTTCGATGTCGGTGAAGACGGCGAAGTGGACGAGGACGAGATCGAAGATGCGATCGACGACCTGGTCAAGCGGAAGCCGTATTTGGCCGCGCAAAGCGGCGACCAGAAGAGAAGGCGGACACCCAAGGGTGACCGCAGGCAGGGCGGTGGTGGTCGTGAAGCGACCGGCACTGTGTCTGCCGGCCGCTCG
>NZ_LMRR01000034.1 GCF_001426085.1 Rhodococcus sp. Leaf278 | reverse complement strand
TCGGGTTCGGGTAGTGCGTTTCGGTCGAGTTTGCCTGCCGGAGTCAACGGAATCGACTCGAGCATCACCAACGCCGACGGCACCATATGCGCCGGCAACACCGACCCCACATGCTCGCGCAACACAGCCGCATCCAGCGTGGTACCGACCACCGGCAACACATACGACACCAACACCGTCGCCCCGGCCTGATTGTCACGCCCGATGGTGACCACGAAATCGACACCCGGCACAGCCGCCAACACCGAATCGATCTCACCCAACTCGATCCGGAAACCACGCACCTTCACCTGAAAATCGCTACGCCCCACATACTCCAACGCACCCGAAGAATTCCACCGCACCACATCACCGGTGCGATACATCCGCGACCCCGCACCACCGAACGGATTGGCCACGAACCGCTCCGCCGTCAAACCCAACCGAGCGTGATACCCACGAGCCAACGCCGGACCCGCAAGATACAACTCACCCACCACACCCACCGGCACCGGATTCAACCGCGCATCCAACACCACCTCCGCGAAACCGATAGTCGGAGAACCGATATCGACCGACTCCCCCACCACCAACGCCGACGAAATCGACGAGAAAATCGTCGCCTCCGTCGGACCGTACGCATTGAACATCCGCCGACCCGGCGCCCACCGCGCCACCAACTCCGGCGCACACACATCACCACCGGTAGCCACGACCTCCACACACTCGAGCCCCACCGGATCCACCGACGCCAACGCCGCCGGCGTCACGAACGCATGCGTGACCCGCTCCTCGGCGAGCAACGACGCCAACTCCACCCCACCGAACACCAACGGCGGAGCAATCACCATCGTCGACCCACCCGAGAACGCCAACACGAACTCGAGAATCGACGCATCGAAACTCGGCGACGCAAACGCCAACACCCGAGACGAAGGACCCACACCGAACCGAACCCGCTCCTCGGCAGCCAAGTTCCCCACACCACGATGAGTGACCACCACACCCTTGGGCACACCCGTCGAACCCGACGTATAAATCAGATACGCAGCATCATCGAGACGCAACACACCCGAACGCTCCGCATCCAACACCGGAGCAGCCGACCGAAACGCCAGATCCGCCACCACATCCGCATCATCGAGCACCACCCACGACACCCCACCCACACCCGACACCGCACCCACATGAGCACCCAACGTCACACCCACCACAGCACCCGAATCGACCAACATGTGCTCGATCCGATCCACCGGATAATTCGGATCCACCGGCAAGAACGCACCACCGGCCTTCGCCACCGCCCACACCGCCACCACAGACTCCACCGACCGCGGCAACGCCAACGCCACGAACGACCCCGGACCCACACCACACGACATCAACATCCGCGCCAACCGCGACGACGCCGCATCCAACTCACCATACGAAAGCACCCGCGAACCCGACACCACCGCAACACCACCGACACCAGCCACACCCACCGCACCAGCCAACAACTCCGGCAACACCACACCCACCACAGACCGCGGACCACGAACCGGAGCCAGNACCGCAACACCACCGACACCAGCCACACCCACCGCACCAGCCAACAACTCCGGCAACACCACACCCACCACAGACCGCGGACCACGAACCGGAGCCAGTCGCGCTCGCTCGGCGGCGGACAGCATGTCCACGTCGGCGATCAGCAACTCGGGCTCAGCTGTGAGCGCGTCGAGAATTCGTACCACTCGGCGGCCGAATTGCGACATGCTTCCAGCGTCGAAAAGTTCTGTGGCGTAGTCGAAAACGACATCGATCGAGTCGGATTCGTCGACGGTGACGACCAGATCCATGTCGATACCGTCGTGCGGTAGAACCGCGGAACCGAACCGAAGCGCAACCTGAGCCAACGGGCTGTGCGAACCGGACCGAGACAGGCCGAGGGCCTCGACGACGTCGTCGAACGACACGTCACCGTGTGCGAGTGCCGCGTCGAACTCGACCTTGGTCGTCGCGACGAAGTCGCCGAAAGACTGGCGCCCGTCCGGATTGGTCCGCAGAACGACGGTTTCTCCGCTGTCGGCGGGCACGGCAATCGAGACGTCGTCGGTGCTGGCCAGGCGTGAAACAAGTACGGCAAGAACGGATTCGAACACCACGAACGGCGTTGTCCCGCGGTCGGCGGCCAGCTGTTCGACTGCTGCCCAGGACGTGGATCCGAGAGTGATCTCGTGCGATGCACGAACATGGCCGATGCGTGCAGGGCGGACGCGATCGCTGGGAATACCGATCAGGTCGGGGGAATCGGCGAGTCGATCGGTCCAGTAGGCGAGCTGAGCGGTGGCACGTCGGCGTCGTTGGCCCTCGCGAGCACTGTCCGGATGTACCTCGGACACAACGACATCGGGCCCAGCCGCGATGAATGCTTCGGCCATGTCCACGAAATTCGAGTGATGCGCCGTGAGGTCGTCGTCGTCGTATCGGTTCGGGTTTGCCCTGAAGTCGACGAATGTTTTTGCCGGAGAACCACTCTGGTACACATTGACCAGAAGATCCTCCACCGGACCCGACGTGACGATGTTGAACTCGCCGACGATCGAACCGAGGTTGATCTGCTGGTGGAACAGCATCATGTTGACCAGCGGCCCGGTGAGCTGCTTGTCGCTGCCCGAGGCCGCCAGCTCGCGTCGGATGTCCTCGATGCTGAACCGTTGGTGTCGAAGAGCGCCCATCAATTCCAGCTGTACCTGCTGTACCAGTTCACCGACGGTGGCGTCCTCTCGGACGCGCATCGGGATCGGTGCAACGTTGACCAGCATGCCGCCGGATCGACGGAGCAGCGCCGTGGTTCGGGCGGATACCGGAATGTTGACCAGTACATCGTCTCGTCCGGTCATTCGGGAGAGGTAGCAGCCGAACGCTGCGATGAACACTGCGGCCGCGGTTCCACCCTTGGTGGAATCGGACCCTTCGAGAGCGGTGACGACGTCCTCGGGCAGAGCGATGCTGCGCAACTTGCTGGCGGCAATCGTGCGGCCGTCCGTGTTCGACAGCGTTGCTCCGTCGTGGATGTCGGCGGCGCGGGTGACCCAGTATTCCTTGTCGGATTCGAAACGCGTCGACGTCCGATACTCCTGATCGAGTTCGTACAGGCGACGGAGTTCGGCCGCCTTGTTGGGCTCGGGTTCGGTGTGCTCTACGGCGGCTGTGTACAGCGCTGCGGTGCGTTGGACGAGCGTCATGGCACCGTAGCCGTCAAGGGCCACGTGGTGGATCTTGCTGTACCAGAGGTTGCGCTCGTCCTCGACCTGGATGATCCAGCTCTCGACGAGCGGATCATTCTCCATGTCGACCGGTTGCACGTAGTTGTGGTCGATCCACTGCAAGGCCGAGGACATCGGATCGTCTTCGCCGCGAAGGTCCAGATAGTGCACGGATTGTTCGATCGAGTGATCGACCAGCTGAACGGCCTCTCCGTCGACCTCGGCCAGACGAAGGTAGGCGGACTGGAATTCGTGCCCGGCCCGAGCCGACGCTTCCTGCAGGACAGCTATGTCGAGGTTGCCTCGCAGGTCCACGTACTGGGCGATGCAGACGGCAACGTCAGGTGCGAGTTGCTGGGCAAACCACATTCCCCGCTGCGCGGACGAGAGTGGAAAGCCGTTTTCGAAACCGGTGCCGGTCGGAGGCGTCTGAGACCCACCGGACGTTGTTGCGCGCATTCACTTGCCCTTCGGCGGCACGGTCACGGCGGCGAAATCCGACGCCGGATTGATCGAGTCGAAGCTTTCGGTCCGATTCGGGGTGTCGAGCCGCGGCGGCTTGTGCGCGCGATTGAGCAATTCTGGTGTCCGTTCTGGTCTGCGTTCGTGCCGGTTCACGCACGTTCGTCGGCTGGAATAGGGCTCGTATTGGTTCGTCACGAGTAACCGAGCGGATGGAAACGGGGACGTTGCCCGTTTCAGTGCACGAACCGAACCCCGAGTTGGCAGTACGGGCGGATCTCACTTGCCGAACTCGGTGTCGCTCGCGACATGAACTTCCCCTCCCCGGCCTGGTATGCGACGCGGACACAGCGCCCGCATCCATACTCGATTCATCTCCAACGTCCCACAAGCGCGACCGTGCTGGGCCGCGCCGAAGCCGATACTCGAAAACCCACCGCCAACACCTCCAGCGGCTTACAAAGATACAACATTGGCAGCAGCCTTTTGTGCAGTAGTCATAAGGACCATCGACGACCGCTTCCAGCCTGTTACAGGAGTGACCTCGGTCGCCACTCCAACGTGCGTAATTCGTCCGATCGAATGACTGCTCGATACCGCGAACTCGAGGGCTCGGATTCGTCGACCGACTGCAAGATCGGAAAATGCTCGATTTACCGACTTCGTGATTGTTTACGATGAAGGCCTGCGACGCCCGTTCACCAGGACCATGCCGAGCGCGCCTACAGCGGCGAGACACAGGATCAGCTCGGATCCGAAGCCCACCCGCGTGGCGACGGTGTTCGTCCGCCGCAGGGCAACACTGGACACGAGCACATCTGGTGTGAAGAGCGGCGTCTGTTGCAGCACGTCGCCGTCGGGCGCGACTATTGCGCTGACACCGCTCGTCGCGGCCACCACCACAGTCCGTCCGTGTTCGACCGCCCGAACTCGCGACATCGCCAGTTGTTGGTAGGTCATTTCGGTGTCGCCGAATGTCGCGTTGTTGGTCGGAATCGCAATGAATTCTGCGCCGGATCGGACAGATTCTTCGAGAGCGCGATCGAATGCGACCTCGTAACACGTCGCTATCCCGGCGGCTATTCCTGCGGCGTGGACCACTCCGTTACCGCTACCAGGGACAAAATATCCCGCCCGGTCGGCATATTCGGAAAACAAACGAAAAAAGCTTCGATAGGGCAAGTACTCGCCGAACGGTTGAATTATCTTTTTGTCGTGTCGCTCGCCAGGGCCGTCGTCACCGTTCCAAGCAATGACGGAATTCGAGTTCGTACCATCGGCATTGACGAGCACAGTGCCCACGAGAATCGGCGCACCGATGGCAACCGATGCCTGTGTGATGAGAGTCGCAGCGTCGGAATTTCTCAACGGGTCGATATCGGACGCGTTCTCCGGCCACACGACGAGATCGGGTGCCGGTTGTCTGCCTGCCTCCACATCGGCTGCCAGAGTCATGGTCGCCCGAACGTGATTGTCCAGAACAGCGCGGCGCTGTGCGTTGAAATCCAGGCCCAACCGCGGAACGCTGCCCTGCACCGCAGCGATGGTGACCGTGCGTTCTCCATCCTTTGCGTCGTTGGTGTGCAGAGTCGGCAGCAGAGCAACGGCGACGATGGACGCAACCGTCGTCGCAGCCACGGGAACGACGAAGGAGCGCACACTTCGCGGGCGCCGGCTCGCCAGGATCAGTGCGGCCAGGCCGGCTCCGGTCAGTGCCACCCCGAAAGAGAGCAGCGGTGCACCTCCCACGCTCGCCAATGGCAGCAGCCAGCCCTCGGGTTGTCCGAAGGCCAGCCGACCCCATGGGAAGCCGCCGAACGGAACGCTCGATCGCAGCCATTCGGTGAGACTCCACGCCAACGGCATCGACAGTGGCCACCAGGCACTTCTCGCCGCGATCACGGCGAGTACCCCGAACAATCCCACGAAGACGGACTCGGCAGCGGCCAACGCCAACCACGGCATCGGCCCCACGTAGACACCGATCCACGGCAACAGCGGAACGAAGAATCCGAGTCCGGCGGCATATCCGCAGCCGAAGCCTGCCTTCAGGGACACCGATCGCCGACCGCCGAAGCCGGTCAGGACCAGCGCCAGGACCGCAATGCCGATCGGTGCCAGGAACCACAGGGTCCGTGGAGGGAAGCTTGCGAAGATCAGAATTCCGGCTCCGACCGAGAGCAGTGTCGACTCCACAGCCCTGCGCAGACGATCACCCCGTGACGCTGGTTCCGGGACCGCCGGAACGCTGTCACTCTTCATGGATGACCCTGCCGCGATGCACGGTCATCGAACAACGCGGGCTCTCGGCAGACGCGTCGAGGCTGGGCAGCGGTGACACCCCGGCACGTGGGTCCGTCGACCACCGTTGGACGCTGTCTTTCGGTGCCCGTACGACGAGTTCGTCGACGTCCCACACCGCGAAGGACGCGGGCGCACCCGGCACCAGCGTGCCGGCCAGGCCGTCCCGGACTCCGCCTGCGCGCCACGCTCCCCGCGTCGCGGCGGAGAACGCAGCCCGGGGCGAAACGGCGCTGCCCGGCGTGTGGTGGTTGACGGCCGCTCTAGTCGTCGCCCATGGATCGAGGCGAGTCACCGGTGCGTCGGAACCGAAAGCGAGGGCGACGCCGGCCGAGGCCAATCGGGCGAACGGGTGGAGTGCGGCGCTGCGTTCGGCACCGAGCCGTGCAGAATACAGTCCGTCCGAACCGCCCCACAGTGCGTCGAACAGCGGTTGCACGCTGGCGATCACGCCCCACGAGGCCAGAAGATCGGCTTGTTCCGGTGTCACCATCGACAGATGTTCGAGCCGGTGTCCGCATGCAGCGACGGCAGGTGTGCCGAGTTCGGCCACCACACGCGCGAAGGCAGTCACGGTTGCCGTGACTGCCGCATCTCCGATGACGTGGAATCCGGCTTGGACTCCGGCCGCGGTACAGGCCGAGATGTGCGCGGTGATCGCATCGACGTCGAGGTAGGAGACTCCCGTTCCGGGGTCGTCCGCATACGGCGACGACAACCATGCGGTTCGCGATCCCAGTGATCCATCGACGAAGATGTCGCCGGCCAGGCCGTGGGCCCCGGTCTCGGCGAGCATCTGCCGTGCCCGTTCGGCCGTGTCGACCGGCTCGCCCCAATAGCCGCGCACTTCCACGCCGTGTTCGGTTGCCATCAGTTCGCGGAAGTCCTCGATTCCCGACACGATCGGGCCACCGTTCTCGTGTACGGCGACAATTCCCTGCGTTGCGGCGTGGTCGAGCGCCGCCCTCCGGGCCCGAGTGCGAGTGTCCGGGGTGAGCATGGCGCGAGCCGTCAGCCGCGCAAGGTGGTGTGCATCGGCGGTGAGTGGGGCCTGCGGCGAGAACCCCGCCGCGGCGTCGATTCCCGATGACGCCGCCCGCAACGGAGTCGAGACGGCAGCGGAGTGAGAATCGACACGCGTGAGATAGACCGGGCGGCCCGGAGCTGCTGCATCGAGATCGGACGTCGTCGGTGGGCGGTGTTCGATCCACTCCGATTCGTCCCAGCCGTGCCCCCACACGAGCGCGTCCGACGTCTTCGCGGCGTACTCGGCGAGTGCGCGCATGCAGTCGTCGAGGGAACGACAGTGGGACAGATCCAGTCCGATAAGAGACAACCCCAGATCGGTGACGTGTACATGCGTGTCGACGAAAGCCGGTGCCACGAAGGAGCCGTCCAGGTCGGTCACCGGCACGCCGGGATGTAGCGCACGGCCGGTGCGATCCTCACCGATCCAACTGACGACTCCGTCGGTCACGGCCATGGCGGTGGCGTCGGAGGCCATCGGACTGTAGATCCGTCCGCCGCAGAACAATTCGGTGGTCACGAACGACCAGTCTGCCCTTACCGGTACGGCTTCCGGAAATCCCCCGTCGGCTGATCGACGTGGTCGGCCTCGATCACCTGACCTTCGAGGACGAGTGCAGAACCCGCCGCCGTCGACGCTGTGCCCGTGGCGTCGGCACGATCGTCGAGGATCTCGCCGTCGATGACCGTCGGGCGCATGCGTCGCGTTGCCGTGGCGACCTGCGGCAGCCAGCGCGCAGCAGCCCACATCACCGCCGGGCGCAGCAGCCACCGAGTCGGCGGAATCAACAGCAGCAACCCGATCACCGTGGTCACCAGTCCGGGGACGAACATCGCGACAGACCCCGCCGCAAACAAAGCGCCGTCGGCCACTGCGCCGCCGGCCGACTTTTCGCCGCGCGACGCTCTCCGAAGTCCATCCAGTACCCGCTTACCCTGCGACCGCACCAGCAGCGAGCCGATGAGCGATCCACCGATCAACAACACCACGGTCCACAGCACACCGAGCGCGCTTCCGACGGCGACCAGTGCCGCGACCTCGACGACGACATAAAGTACGAACAGAGCGAGCATGACGGTCCTTTCTTCGCTTCATCGGTACAACGCTCGAGACGACGAAATCGCTCCCCAAGTGCCCTGGTTGCCAACGAATTCTCAGGAACCCGGTCGTACGAGACCGGTTTCGTACGCGAGGACGACCGCTTGCACTCGGTCGCGCACATCCAATTTCGTCAGAATTCGACCGATGTGGGTCTTGATCGTCGCCTCGGACAGGTGCAGCGCCGCCGCGATCTCGGCGTTGGACAGACCGGTAGCCAAGTGCACCAGCACCTCCCTCTCCCGACCGGTCAGTGCGTCGAGAACCGACGCATCGGCGGTCGAGACGGACTGGGCGACGAACCGCGAGAGCAGCCTCTTGGTGACCTTCGGTGAGACGACGGCATCGCCCGCGGCCACGCTGCGGATTGCGGATACCAAGTCCTCGGGTGGTGTGTCCTTGAGCAGGAATCCACTTGCGCCCGCCCGAAGCGCTCCCAGGACGTGCTCGTCGAGATCGAATGTCGTCATCACCAGAACCCTTGTATCGGAACCGGATTCGGTGATGGTTCGAGTGGCGGAGACGCCGTCGATGCCGGGCATCCGGACGTCCATCAACACGACCGCCGGTGCCAGCCTGTGTGCGGCCTCGATGGCCCCTGCACCATCGGACGCCTCACCGACCACCTCGATGTCGTCCTGGGCCTCGAGCACCATGTTCAATCCCATGCGCATGAGCTCTTGGTCGTCCACGACGACAACGGTGATCGGCACCGATCCAACCTAGCCGTAGAAAGCACCCAGCCCTCACTCGATCGGCAGCGTCGCCCGCACGAGCCAGCTGCCGTGCGGAGTGCGGCCCGCGTGCAGCGTGCCCTGGAGCACGGCCACCCGCTCGCGCATCCCGAGCAATCCGTGTCCGCCACCGTCCACGGGTGAGAGCGCGCCGGTGCCGGTGCCGTTGTCGGAGATCTCCACGGTCACCGCTTGTTCTTCTCGGACCACTTTGACCACGGCACGCGGGGCGTGGCCGGCGTGCCGTAGAACGTTGGTGAGCGATTCCTGCACCACACGGTGCACCCCCAGGCTGATTGCCGGGCTGATGTCGTCGAGATTTCCGGTCTGCTCGAGCTCGACGTACAACCCTGCGCGACCCATCATCTCGACCACCCGGGCGAGCCCGGCTGTGCCGTACTGAGGCATGTCGTCCGAGTCCGGGGAGGTGCGCATCAGCGCGACGGTTCTGCGCAGCTCTGCCAGCGCAAGCCGACCGGTGGCGGAAATGTTGGCGACGGCCTGCTCCGCTCGTTCCGGATTGCGCCGGATGGCGTACGAGGCACCATCGGCCTGAACCACCATCACGCTGACGCTGTGGGCGATGACGTCGTGAAGTTCTCGCGCGATGCGCGTGCGTTCCGCGATCACGGCTTCCTCGGCGCGGCGGTCTCGGTCGTATTCGGCGACGACCAGCCGAGCCTGGGTCGCCTCGTCGTAGGCCCGGCGAGCGCCGAGAAATTCCGCAGCGAGCCAGGACAGTGCGTAGAGAAGCGCACCGAACAACAGTGTCGTGAAGATCGGTTGCTCGAACAGCAGCATGGACGCCACCGAATACGCCGCGAGAGCAACGGCGTACACGGCACCCTGAACTCGTCCGACGTACGCAACGAGGGTGTACAGCATGATCGGCAGAGCCAGCGTCGCGGGGTGGCCGTTGACGGCGTCGCCCGCCATGGCGCCCGCGATATCGCTCACGCCCGTGGCCACGAGCGTGAACGCCGCTATCGATCGAGGACAGCGTCGCCGCCATGCAACGGGTACCGACAAGACGACCGAGAACACGAGAAACAACGGCCCGTTCGGTCCATCGGCCGAACTGACGAACACCAATATCTCGACGACGAACAGTCCTGCCGCCAGCAATGCATCGGCAACGAAGGGCTGCCCACGGAGCCACAGGCTGAAACGACGCATGTGATTGAGTTTGCCGTATGACTGCCGCGGACTGGGGACTGCTGATGGTGGCCGCGACGGCCGCTGGTTGGGTCGACGCGGTGGTCGGTGGAGGCGGCCTGATCCTGTTGCCCGCAATCCTGCTCGTGGCACCACAACTCACACAGCAAGCGGCGCTCGCGACCAACAAGGCCACCGCGATATTCGGCACCGTTGCCGCAGTGGTGACGTTCGCTCGCAAGGTCTCGCTGAACTGGAAGGTACTGGTCCCGGCCGGTGTCCTCGCTGCGGTGACGTCGGCGGCCGGTGCTGCCGCAGTCTCGCTCATCGACCGCGACCTGTTCATCCCGATCATCATGGTCGTTCTCGTCGGCGTGGCGCTGCTCGTGACGTGTCGCCCCACCATCGGTCTCACCGTGGCGTCGTCTCCGCCTACGCATCGCAAGGTTCTGATCGTCGTCGGTCTCGCAGCCGCGGGGATCGGCTTCTACGACGGAATCCTCGGGCCCGGAACCGGCACGTTTCTGATCATCGTGTTCGCCACGATGCTCGGGACGGAATTCGTGCGAAGCGCTGCGATGGCCAAGGTGATCAATGTCGGGTCCAATGTCGGGGCACTCGCTTTCTTCGCCGCCACCGGCAGCGTGTACTGGCAACTCGGAGCAGCCATGGCGGTCTGCAACGTCGTCGGGGCGGTGGTCGGGTCCAGAACAGCGGTGGCACGAGGGGCCGGTTTCGTCAGAATTGTCCTGCTCGTCGTCGTGGTGGGGATGGTTGTTCGACTCGGCTGGCAGCAGTTCGGCTAGCGTCGGTGCGGTGACGAGACACCCGGATCGGTCGGTCGACGCCGACTTCCTCGCTCTTCCCCTGCACGATCTCGCGGATGCCGCACTGAGCACTGCACGCTCCGCTGGAGCCACCCACGCCGATGTGCGCGTCCAGCGCTTGACGACACAGTCGATCTCGTTGCGCGACGGCTCGGTGCAGTCCTCGGTCGATGCCGGTGAGATCGGCCTCGCAGTGCGGGTGGTGGTCGACGGGACCTGGGGGTTCGCCTCCCATGCAGAACTCGGCACCGACGCAGCTGCCGAGACGGCCCGCAAGGCCGTCGAGGTGGCGACGGCATTACGTGCTCTCAATCGTGAACGGGTCGAGCTCGCGTACGAGCCGGTCTACTCGAATGCGACCTGGGTGTCGGATTACGACATCGATCCGTTCGAAGTGCCCACCGCCGACAAGGTGGGGCTGCTCGCGGAGTACTCGTCCCGCCTGGCGGCGTCCGATGGGGTGGACCACGTCACCGCGTCGGTACTTCAGGTCAAAGAGCAGTCCTTCTACGCCGATCTGGCCGGCAGCAGCATCACTCAGCAGCGGGTGCGACTACATCCCCAGTTCGAGGCGACAACCGTCGACCGGTCCGTCGGAGCTTTCGAAACCATGCGCACCCTCGCTCCACCGGTGGGACGTGGTTGGGAATACCTCGGTGAAACCGGTACCTGGGACTGGGCCGACGAGTTGGCCCGGATCCCCGAATGGCTGGCCGAGAAGGTGAAGGCACCGACGGTGGTGGCCGGACCGACCGACCTCGTCATCGACCCGACGAATCTGTGGCTGACCATTCACGAATCCATCGGTCACGCAACAGAATACGACCGAGCCATCGGTTACGAAGCGGCGTACGCCGGCACGTCCTTTGCGACGCCGGACCAGCTGGGGACGCTGCGCTACGGATCGCCGATCATGCATGTCACCGCGGACCGTACCGAACGCAACGGCCTGGCCAGCATCGGTTACGACGACGACGGAGTGGGCTCGCAAAGGTGGGATCTGGTTCGCGACGGGACACTGGTCGGCTATCAGCTCGATCGGGTCTTTGCTCCCAGGCTCGGACTGGAGCGGTCCAATGGGTGTGCATACGCGGATTCACCGCATCACGTACCGATTCAACGGATGGCGAACGTATCGCTGCAGCCGGACCCGGACATCGATCGCACGACGGCCGACCTCATCGGTGCGGTGGAGGACGGCCTCTACGTCGTCGGTGACAAGTCCTGGTCGATCGACATGCAGCGGTACAACTTCCAGTTCACCGGTCAACGCTTCTACCGCATTCGAAACGGCATGCTCGACGGCCAAGTACGCGATGTTGCGTATCAGGCGACCACCACCGAATTCTGGGGTTCGATGGAGCTGCTCGGCGGACCGTCGACCTGGCGGCTCGGTGGTGCGTTCAACTGCGGTAAGGCGCAGCCCGGCCAGGTCGCCGCTGTGAGCCATGGTTGCCCGTCAGCGCTGTTCCGCGGCGTCAACGTCCTCAACACCCGATCGGAGGCAGGTCGATGATCGCCGCACAACACGTGATCGAGCGGGCTCTGGCCTGTGCGAGCGTCGACGACACGATCGTGATCGTCACCGATTCCAGCGACGCCACACTGCGGTGGGCAGGAAACTCCATGACCACCAACGGAATCGCGACATCGCGACGCTGGGAAGTGGTCTCCATCGTGCGAGATTCGATCTCCGCGCGCGTGGGTACCGTGTCGTCGACGAGTGTCGATCCGGACGACATCGAGGCCGTGGTACGCGCGAGCGAAGCGGCGGCGCGATCGGCGGAGCCCGCCGACGACGCGATGCCGTTGCTGCCCGGAGAGTCGGCCTCGGACCCGCAGGGCTGGGACCGCCACGCACAACACACGTCGATCGATGTGTTCGGCTCTCTGGCAACGGAACTGAATGTTGGGTTCGACGGTAGCGACGCCCTGTACGGCTTCGCCCAGCACCGGGTCGACAACGTCTGGCTCGGCACCTCGACCGGTCTACGTCGTACGTTCACGCAGCCCACCGGATCGGTCGAGATCAACGGCAAACGATCCGGGGCAAGCGCCTGGGTCGGAACCGGCACCACGGACTTTCGGGACGTGTCCGCCGAGAAGATGTTGGACGAGCTGTCCACCCGGCTCGGCTGGGCGCAGAACACCGTCGAGATGCCGGCAGGACGATACGAGACACTGCTACCGCCGTCGGCCGTGGCGGATTTGATGATCTACCTGATGTGGACCATGGAGGGTCGTGGCGCGCAGGAAGGCCGCACCGCACTGTCGGGTGCAGGCGAAACGCGCGTGGGCGAGAAGCTCACCACTCTGCCGCTGACGTTGTACTCGGACCCGCGTGCAGTCGGTCTCGAGTACACGCCGTTCGTGGTGGCGGGATCGTCCAGCGATTCGGTGTCGGTGTTCGACAACGGTATGGGCATCGAGCGGGTGGACTGGGTACGGGACGGATCGGTCTCCGCTCTGGCCTATCCGCGTGCAGCGGCCCGCAAGTACGGAGCTCCCGTTGCGGTACCCGGCGAGAACCTCGTCATGACGGGCGGCACGGATGCAAGCCTGGACAAGATGGTGGCGGATACCGAGCGCGGACTGCTGTTGACCACGCTCTGGTACATCCGAGAGGTCGATCCGACGTCACTACTTCTCACCGGACTGACCAGAGACGGCGTGTACGCAATAGAAAGCGGTCGAATCACCGGCGCTGTCAACAACTTTCGGTTCAACGAAAGCCCACTCGATCTGCTGCGCCGCGTGACCGAAGCGGGTGCTACGGAAGCGACACTGCCGCGCGAGTGGAAGGACTGGTTCACTCGCACGGCGATGCCGCCCCTGCGCATTCCCGAATTTCACATGTCGTCGGTCAGCGCTGCCCAGTAGTGCCGGTCCGAATTACTTGTCGGGTCCGGAGAGCTCGAGCGCGATGTTGTCCGGGTCGCGGAATTCGACGATGGACAGACCGGGCCCTGCGTCCTTGATGCCCTCGTGCGAGATGCCGAGCTCGTCGAGCGTCTTGACTGCATCTTCGAGTGCGGCCCGCGTGTCCACGGTGAAGCTGAGGTGGTCGAGTCCGCAGCGGTCTTCGGTGAACGTGTCGTCGCCCGGTGCAACCGGACGCAGGCCGAGCAGTCCCCCGCCGAACTTGTAGATGACTCCACCGAACAGGAACCACAGCGCTTTCTTGGTCTCCTCGTCGGCGTCGGGATCCCAGGCGTAGGCAATTTCGAAGCCGAACACCGAGTCGTAGAACGACCGGGAACGGTCGATGTCGCTGACGGTGAGTCGAACATGGTTGTAATCGGTCACAGCGATTGGCACGTGGTGCTCCATTCCGGCAGCAGGGGAAGCTGCCTCGTGAAGTATTCGGAACCGTGCATGCGAGCGATGGTGCGGATTTCAGGCCGCGGTGATGGACAGTCCTACCGAGCCGCTCTTGCCGCGACGCAGCACGCTGCCCTTCACGGTGAGCCAACCCAGGATTCCGTACTTCGAGGCGACAGCTGCGCGGGCCTTCTCGGTACCGGTCTCGTCGAGAATCTCGGCGGTGGCGTCCACTGCGTCGCCCTGAGGATTGCCGCGCATGTCGCACGGTGCAATCGTCACCTTCGGGTTGCGTCGAATGCGTTTGACCTTCCACGAATCGGCAACCGTCCACATGAGCAGCCGGTCACCGTCCAGAGCACCCCACAGCGGGGTCGGCACGCAGGTGCCGTCCTTCTTGAACGTCGTCAGTAGTACGTACTTGCCTGTGGCAATGGTGTCGAACGTGGCGGCCATACCGCACAGGATACGTCGCTACTCCCCTTCGAGCTCGCCCTCGGTCTCGAGGTAGACCCGGCGCAACCCGTCGAGGATCTGCTCGTTCGGCTCGGCCCACAACTGTCGTTCCACCGCCTCGAGCAGGCGCTCGGCGATGCCGTGCAGTGCCCAGGGATTCGACTGCTGCATGAACTTCTGGTTCTGCTCGTCGAGCACGTACGTTTCGGCCAGCTTCTCGTACATCCAGTCCTGCACGACGCCTGTGGTGGCGTCGTAGCCGAACAAGTAGTCCACCGTCGCCGCCATCTCGAACGCGCCCTTGTATCCGTGCCGACGCATGGCCTCGAGCCACCGTGGGTTCACCACGCGGGCACGGAACACTCGCGCGGTCTCCTCGGAGAGGGTGCGGGTGCGCACCGATTCCGGACGCGTGCTGTCGCCGATGTACGCCTCGGGCGACTTTCCGGTCAGCGCGCGCACGGTCGCCACCATGCCGCCGTGGTACTGGAAGTAGTCGTCGGAATCTGCGATGTCGTGCTCGCGCGTATCGGTGTTCTTCGCGGCGACGGCGATGCGCTTGTACGCGGTGCGCATATCGTCCGACGCGGGAACGCCGTCGAGGCCGCGGCCGTACGCGAAGCCGCCCCAGGTGGTGTAGACCTGCGCCAAGTCGTCGTCGCTGCGCCACGTCTTGCTGTCGATGAGCTGAAGCAATCCGGCACCGTAGGTCCCCGGCTTGGAACCGAATATCCTGGTTGTGGAACGTCTTTCGTCACCGTGTTCAGCGAGGTCGGCCTGCGCGTGTGCGCGGACGTAGTTCTGCTCGGGCTCCTCGTCCAAGGCGGCAACCATCCGAACCGCGTCGTCGAGCAGGGCGAGCACGTGGGGGAACGCGTCGCGGAAGAAACCGCTGATTCGGACCGTCACGTCGATCCGTGGACGGCCGAGCTCGACGAGATCGATCACTTCGAGTCGAGTGACCCGGCGGGACGCCTCGTCCCACACCGGGGACACGCCCAGCAGCGCGAAGACCTCGGCGATGTCGTCACCGGACGTGCGCATGGCGGACGTGCCCCACACCGACAGCCCCACCGACTTCGGCCACTCGCCGTGGTCCTGCCGATAGCGAGCCAGCAACGACTCCGCCATCGCCTGTCCGGTCTCCCAGGCCAGTTTCGAAGGGACGGCCTTCGGATCCACGGAGTAGAAGTTGCGCCCGGTGGGCAGCACGTTGATCAGTCCGCGCAGTGGGGATCCGCTCGGTCCGGCCGCGATGAAACCGCCGTCGAGAGCATGCAGTAGCTGCTCGATCTCGCGCGAGGTTCCGCGAAGACGCGGTACCACCTCTGCCGCAGCAAATTTCAGAATCTCTGCGACCACGTCGCCGTGCTCGCCGGCCACCCGCTCGGCCTCGTCCGGATTCCACTGCGTTGCCTGCATGGCCGCGACCAGCCCGTGCGCCACGGCCTCGATCGTGTCGACGCGCGTGCGGTCCTCGTCGCCGTCCTCGCTGAGCCCGAGGGCTTCGCGAAGTCCGGGGACCGTCTGCTCACCGCCCCACATCTGCCGGGCGCGCAGCATCGCCAGAACCAGCTCGACCTCGGCGTCGCCAACGGGCTCCTGACCCAGGATGTGCAGTCCGTCGCGGATCTGCACGTCCTTGATCTCGCACAGCCATCCGTCGACATTGAGCAGCATGTCGTCGAACACTTCCTCGTCGGGGCGTTCCTCGAGCCCCAGATCCTTGTGCATCTGAGCCGCGGTCATGAGCGTCCAGATCTGCTGGCGAATGGCCGGCAGCTTGGCCGGATCGAGAGCCGAAATGTTCGCGTGCTCGTCCAACAGCTGTTCGAGCCTCGAGATGTCTCCGTAGCTTTCCGCTCGCGCCATCGGGGGTATGAGGTGGTCGACGAGGGTGGCGTGGGCTCGCCGCTTGGCCTGTGTGCCCTCCCCCGGATCGTTGACCAGGAAGGGATAGATCAGCGGCAAGTCGCCCAGTGCAGCGTCGGTGCCGCAGGAGGCGGACATGCCGAGGGTCTTGCCGGGGAGCCATTCCAGGTTTCCGTGCTTACCCAGATGGACCATCGCATCGGCACCGAAGCCGCCGCCCTCGCGGGCTGCTGAGATCCACCGGTAGGCCGCCAAATAATGATGGCTCGGCGGCAGATCCGGGTCGTGGTAGATCGCAACGGGCTTTTCACCGAATCCGCGCGGCGGCTGCACCATGATGACCACATTGCCGAATTGCATTGCTGCGATGACGATCTCACCGTCGGGATCGGCGGAACGATCGACGTAGAGATCACCCGGTGCCGGTCCCCAATGTTCGATCACTCCCTCGCGAAGGTCGTCGGGAAGCTGCTCGAACCAGGTTCGGTACCGCGCCGCCGAGATTCGAATGGGGTTGCCCTCGAGTTGAGCGTCGGTCAGCCAGTTGGGATCCTGGCCACCGCGGGCAATCAGGGCGTGAATGAGAGCGTCACCGTCGCGAGCAGCCAGACCGGGCACCGAATCCGGGCCGTCGAGCGGGCCGAGATCGTAACCGGCAGTCCGCATGTCCGACATCAACGCGATCGCGCTGGCCGGGGTGTCGAGGCCGACGGCATTACCGATCCGCGCATGTTTGGTGGGATAGGCCGAGAACATCAGAGCGATGCGGCGGTCGGCGGCCGGGATGTGTCGTAGCCGCGCATGGCGAACGGCGATGCCGGCGACGCGCGCGGCTCGTTCGTGGTCCGGGACGTACGTGGTCAGGCCGTCGTCGTCGATCTCCTTGAACGAGAACGGAACCGTGATGAGCCGGCCGTCGAACTCCGGGACGGCAACCTGTGTCGCCACGTCCAGTGGCGACAGTCCGTCGTCGTTCTCCGACCACGTCGCGCGTGAACTCGTCAGGCACAGACCCTGCAGGATCGGAACGTCGAGAGCCGCGAGTTCGGCGACGTTCCAGGCCTCGTCGTCGCCACCCGCAGACGCCCCGGCAGGTTTGGTTCCGCCCGCTGCCAGCACCGTCACGATCAGGGCATCCGCCGACTTCAGCGTCTCGAGCAGGTCGGACTCCGCAGTGCGCAGCGACGCACAGTAGATCGGAAGGGCCGTGGCACCTTTGTTCTCGACCGCGGTGGCAAGGGCATCGATGTACGTGGTGTTTCCGGCCAGATGCTGAGCGCGGTAGTAGAGGATCGCCACCGTCGGGCCGTCCGAGCGCGGAGTCGAGTTCCGTTCGAGATGTCCCCAGGTCGGCAGGTGCCGAGGAGCATCGAAGCCGTGCCCGGTCAGCAACACGGTGTCGGAGAGAAAGTTGTACAGCTCGCGCAGGTTGTCCGACCCGCCCTCGGCCAGATAGTTGTGTGCTTGCGCCGCGACATTGGCGGGCACCGTCGAGATCTCCATCAGGTCAGCGTCCGGTGCCTGCTCACCGCCGAGAACGACCACGGGAAGCCCGGTAGCGAGTACGGCGTCGAGGCCCGCCTCCCACGACCGGCGCGATCCGAGAATGCGCACGATGATCAGCTCGGCCGACTTGGCCATCGACGGGATGTCCTGCGCCAGTAGCCGAGAGGGGTTGCCCCAGGTGAAATCGGCCCCACTGGCACGGGCACTGAGCAGATCTGTGTCGGACGTGGACAGCAACAAGAACACGGGTGACGCCCTCCTCGGGGGTTTTCGCGCCCCTGACCTAGGTGAATCTTCTCTTCGGTTCGTCGGCGAGAGGGTCTGACTCCGGGCCCGTGCACCCGAAGTGCAGGGGCCGTCACAGTGGCGCGACCGTACCGGATTCTCGCCGGTTTCCTCCCGGCCTGAGCCGTGACACAGAATGCTACCGGTGTGAGCGCCACATCGGTCCATTCGTCGCACTTGTAGCCTGGTGAACATGAGTTCGCCTGACAGATCGGTGCCCGACGGCTGCCCAGGAGCGCTGACGACGCACCTCGCAGCGGACGGTCCGCTCGCGCGGATCAGGCTGCCGGGTGGCGTCGTGCTGCCGGCACAGATGCAGGTCCTGGCACGGGCCGCCGAGGAACTCGGCGACGGAACGGTGGAGCTGACTTCTCGGGGAAACGTGCAGCTGCGGGCGGTGTCCGACCCGGTCGCCCTGGCGAGCAGATTGGCCGACGCCGGATTGCTGCCGTCCGCAACGCACGAGCGGGTGCGCAACATCCTCGCCTCACCGCTCTCGGGGCGGGTCGGCGGTCTCACCGATGTGCGTGCGCTCGTCGGCGAGCTGGACGAAGAATTGTGCGCGCGCCCCGACCTGGCCGAACTGCCCGGACGAACGCTGTTCGCTCTCGACGACGGACGCGGCGACATGTGCGGACTGGAGCCGGATTTCGGTGTGTACGCCCAGTCCGACGGGTCGTACGCGTTGCTGCTCGCAGGCCGAGACAGTGGCGTTCGAGTCGCACGGGACAGCGTGGTGCCGACGTTGCTGAACTGCGCCGCTGCGTTCGTCGAACTTCGCGATTCCGAATGGCGGTTGGCCGAACTCGACGACGGGGTGGCCAGAATCGTCGAGCGGCTCGCACTCACCGCGGGGACTGCGGTTCCCTTGCCCGCACCTGTCGAGGTGCCACCGATCGGCTGGCTGGACCAGGACGACGGGTCGGTGGCACTGGCCGCGGGACTTGCCAACGGTGTTCTCGGTGCACGGTTGGCCGAGTTTCTCGCCGCCATCGACCGACCGGTGATCATGACTCCGTGGAGATCGTTGATCGTGTGCGATCTGGACGAGGTGCCCGCCGAACAGGTGGTCCGGGTGCTGGCACCGATGGGCCTGATCTTCGACGCGGAATCACCGTGGGTTCGGGTGAGCGCGTGTACCGGATCGCCGGGCTGCGCGAAGTCGTTGGCCGACGTCCGATCCGATCTGAAGGCAGCGGTCGACGCCCGGATGACTCCGCGTGACGAGCGGCAACACTGGTCCGGGTGTGAGCGTCGCTGTGGGCGTCCGAAAGGTGAGGTCACCGACGTGATCGCGACGGGAATCGGCTACCAGGTGTCCTGAGCGCCCGGAGACCGGCTTCCGGCCGAGGGGTCCCTCTCCCCTATCGTGACACGCATGCACGACTACATCCGCGACGGCGCGGAGATCTACCGCCAGTCTTTCGCAACCATTCGAGCCGAAGCAGATCTGTCTCGATTCGCGCCGGATGTCGCCCAGGTCGTCGTGCGCATGATCCACGCAGTCGGTGAGATCGACCTGACCGAGACCATCGGATTCACGCCCGACGTGGTGGGGTCCGCCCGAACCGCTCTGCGCGCAGGGGCACCCGTGCTGTGCGACGCCAACATGGTCGCCGCCGGGATCACTCGTCGCCGTCTTCCGGCCGACAACGAGGTGCTGTGCACCCTGTCCGATCCTCGGGTACCGGATTTGGCTCGGAGTATGGGCACCACGAGAACTGCTGCCGCGCTGGAGTTGTGGGGTGAGAAGCTCGGCGGTGCCGTCGTCGCCATCGGAAACGCGCCGACTGCACTGTTCCACCTGATGGAGATGCTCGCGGCCGGAGCCCCGAAACCTGCAGCCATCGTCGGTGGCCCGGTCGGATTCATCGGCGCAGCGGAGTCGAAGGAAGATCTGATCGCCGCCGACCTCGGCGTGGAGTATCTGGTCGTCAGGGGCAGACGAGGTGGCAGTCCCATCACCGTCGCTGCGGTCAATGCCATTGCGAGCGAACAGGAATGAGCACCTCCGGAAAGTTGTGGGGAGTCGGCGTCGGCCCGGGTGACCCGGAGCTGTTGACCGTCAAAGCTGCCCGGGTGATCGCCGAGGCCGATGTGGTTGCATTCCACAGTGCTCGGCACGGCCGCAGCATCTCGCGTGCCCTCGCGGCCGGGTACATGCGTGACGGTCAACTCGAGGAGCACCTGGTGTACCCGGTGACCACCGAGGCGACTGCTCATCCCGGTGGGTATCAGGGGGCGATCGACGAGTTCTACGAGTCCGCTGCCGCTCGACTCGCCGCACATCTCGACGCCGGTCGGTCGGTTGCGCTTCTGGCCGAGGGTGATCCGCTGTTCTACAGCTCGTACATGCACATGCACAAACGACTGTCGCACCGCTTCGAAGTGGAGGTGGTCCCCGGCGTGACCTCGGTCAGTGCCGCTTCGGCCGCATTGGCGACACCGCTGGTGGAACGGGACGAGGTTTTGACGGTCCTGCCCGGCACCTTGCCCGTGGACGAGCTGACCCGACGACTTCGGGGCACCGACGCCGCGGTCATCATGAAGCTCGGCCGGACCTATCCGACGGTGCTGGAGGCACTGGAACGATCGGGCCGGCTCGACGAGGCACAATACGTCGAGCGGGCCAGTACACCCGAGCAACGCGTTCTCGATGCCGCCGCCGCGGACGACGTCCCGTACTTCTCGATGATCGTGGTGCCGAGCCCCTCCAACCGAGCCGAGACGCCCACCAGCACGGGTGAAGTGGTCGTCGTCGGCCTCGGTCCAGGCGACGATGCATGGACGACGGACGAGGTCCGAGCCGAACTGACCGCGGCCACCGATCTCGTCGGCTACATCACCTACATCGATCGGGTACCGCCGAGGCCGGGTCAGGTACGGCACGCGAGCGACAACAAGGTCGAATCCGAACGTGCGGCGTTCGCCCTCGACCTCGCCAAGCAGGGTCGCCGTGTCGCTGTGGTGTCCTCGGGTGATCCGGGGGTCTTTGCGATGGCGACAGCGGTCATCGAGGTTGCAGCCGAACAGCAATGGAGTTCGGTACCGGTACGGGTGGTGCCGGGAATGACGGCAGCCAATGCTGTTGCCAGCCGCGTCGGCGCGCCACTCGGGCACGATTACGCCGTCATCTCCCTCTCCGATCGCCTCAAGCCCTGGGACGTGGTGGCCCGACGGCTCTCGGCAGTGGCCGAAGCCGATATGGCGATCGCGATCTACAACCCGGCGTCGAAGTCGCGAACCTGGCAAGTTGCAGCCATGAAAGATCTTCTGCTCGAGCATCGTTCACCACAGACCCCGGTGACGATCGGGCGTGCGGTAGGCAGTGAGCACGAATCCGTTCGTACCGTGACGCTCGGCGACCTCGACCCCGAGTCGATCGACATGAGGTGCCTTCTCATTGTCGGATCGTCGATGACGACGGTGGTGGAGACCGGCAGCGGTCCGAAAGTCTTCACCTCCCGGCGGTACCCGTCTCGGCTCGAGTCGTCAGAGGGCACCGCGTAACCGGCTCGTCAACCAGTCCACGGCGGTCTCCACCTCGTACACGATCGGTGCCGAGTTCGGTGCCGCGGGACGGGCGACCATGAGGACCGGGATCGATGCTGCCCTCGCCGCATCGAGTTTGGCCCGCATCATGTCGCCGCCGCTGTTCTTGGTGATCAACAGGTCGATTCGGTTGTCTGCGAGCACCTTCGACTCGTGATCGAGGTCGAAAGGGCCGCGGTCGAGCAGGAGGCGCATGCGCGATGGCACCGGTCCGGTCGGAGGATCGATCGATCTGACCAGAAACCACGAGTGATCGACACTCGCAAAATGGTGGACGCCCTGCCTGCCTGTCGTGAGGAACACCCGGCTGCCGGGGGTGATCGCCGCCGCCGCGTCGGGCAACGAGGGAACGTAGGTCCACCGATCGCCCTCGACCTCGTTCCACGGTGGCCGCGTCAGTACGAGGAGTGCGGCTCCCGTTGCAGCGGTGGCATGCTCGGCATGCGTTCCGATGGTGGATGCGAACGGGTGCGTCGCGTCCACCACGACGTCGACCGCGTTGTCTCGCAGCCACTCCGCCAGGGCATCGGGCCCGCCGAATCCGCCGATTCGCGTCTGCCCGACGGGCAGTATCGGCCGCGCGACCCGCCCCGCGAGTGAGGTGACGGTCTCGATTCCTCGTACCCGATCCAGCGCTGCCGCGAGTGCCCGCGCCTCTGTGGTTCCGCCGAGAATGAGGACCTTCACCGCTTGATCGCACTCCATTGTGTAACCGGCAATTGTGGTCTCCACGTCGTGAACGCGCCCAACGGCTCACCGCGATAGATCTGGAATCGGCGGAGCTCGCCGCCGTACTTCGCTGCCGCAGTCAGCAACAACGAATCCGATTCTGCGGTCACCGAATTGGCGACCACACGCCCACCGGTACGCACCGCCTTCCAGCACTCCTCGAGCATGTCGGCACCGGTCAGTCCACCACCGATGAACACCGCGTCGGGTGCCGCATTCGCGGCCGAGACGCCTCCGAAGCTCTCGGGTGCCGCGTCGTGGACGACGAGTCCCGGAACTCCCAGGTGCAGAGCGTTGCCCTCGATCTGCTCACGACGCGCCTGCGAACTTTCGAACGTCACGGCGCGGCAGGATCTGTCGGTGCGCATCCATTCGATGGCAATGGTTCCCGATCCGCCTCCGATGTCCCACAACAGTTCTCCGGGCGCTGGTGCCAACGCGCTGAGGGTCAGTGCTCGAACCTCATGCTTGGTCATCTGGCCGTCGCCGGTGTACGCGGAATCGGCCAGGCCGGGGACGCGAGCGTGGCGGGGGGCGTCGGGATCTCTCACGCACTCCAGCGCAACGACGTTGAGCGGGTCGACGTCGTCGAAGCTCGACTCACGAGCTCGACCGCGGACGACGCGTTCGGCCGGCCCGCCGAGTTGTTCGAGCACCGCCATCACGCTGCCGCCGAACCCGTTCCGAGACAACAACCTCGCTACTTCACCCGGTGTACTGGGCCCCCGACTCAACACGATCAGCCGGCGACCGTCGGCCAGGTCCGGCAACAGTGTCTCGACCGGCGTGTTCACCAGAGACACCGTCGGGGTGTCCTGCAGTGCCCAGCCCAGCCGCGCGCATGCCAACGACACGGAGGACGGTGCCGGGTGCACGCGTAGTCGCTCGGCACCGAACTCGCGCGTCAACGTCACCCCGATGCCGTGAAACATAGGATCACCGCTGGCCAACACGCAGACGAGTGACGTCTCGTAGGCGTCGAGCATCGACCGCAGGTTCGGAAGCAATGGGCTCGGCCACGTCCTTGTTTCGGTGCAGTGTGGCCGGACACTCGCGATCTGGCGAACCGAACCGAACACCACATCGGCGTTCTCGATGGCCCTGCGGGAGGTCGCAGGCAGCCCGTCCCAGCCGTCCGCGCCGATTCCGACGACGACTATCGGTCGGGGCGTCGGTACCGTCATCAGCGCGGCATCCTGCGCCAGAGCCATTGCGGCAGTAGGCGCATGACGAAGAAGACCGGGCGAAGGGTGCCGGGGATCCACACACTGCTGCGTCGTTCGTTCAGGGCGGACACGACGACGTCGGCGACCTGACCGGGGGTACTCGACATCGGTGCCGGGTCCATACCCTCGGTCATGGACCCGATGACGAAGCCGGGACGGGCGAGCAACAGGTGCACTCCGGTGCCGTGCAGCGAATCGCTCAGTCCGCTGGCGAATCCGTCGAGGCCGGCTTTGGCGGACCCGTACACGTAGTTGGCGCGGCGTACTCGCACACCGGCGACCGACGAGAACACGATCATGTCGCCGCTCCCCTGGGCTCGGAGAAGCGTCGCGGCGTGAGTGAGTACGGACACCTGAGCCAGGAAGTCGGTGGTGATGATGTCGAGCGCATGCTGGGCGTCGTTCTCGGCGCGAGCCTGGTCGCCGAGGATGCCGAAGGCGAGAATCACTATGCCTATCGGACCGTGTTCTCGGGTCACCTCGCGCAGAAGTTCGTCATGGGTATCCATTGCGTTCGCGTCGAATTCGACACTGTGCACGGCGCCCGCGCCTGCTTGCTTCACCCGGTCTTGTTCTGCTGCCAGCTCGTTGCTGCGTCTCGCGGCCAGTACGACGGTTCGCCCCGGTGCCAATCGGGTGGCGACCTCGAGCCCGATCTCGCTTCGTCCACCCAGCAACAACAGCGTTCCGGGTGCGGGTTCTGCTCGTCTGCTCACGCGGATCAGTCTGGCCGATCGAACCCCGCTCGTGGCAGTCGGGGCAGATCACTACAGTCGGGTTATGGCCGCACAACCCGCTGACGCGACTTCACTCACCGATGACGCAATCGAATTCCTCACCGAGAGGCACCTTGCCACGCTGACAACATTGCGCCCGGACGGCACCCCCCACGTCGTAGCGGTCGGCTTCACATACGACGGCGACGCGCAGATTGCCCGAGTCATCACCAACGACGTGTCGCAGAAGGCGATCAACGCCGGTCGTGGAGCGTACGCGGTCGTGACTCAGATCGACGGTGCCCGCTGGCTGACGCTGGAGGGGCCGGCTTCGGTCCGCAGCGATCGCGAATCCGTTGTCGACGCCGAGAACCGCTACGCCCAGCGCTACCGCGTACCGAGGGAGAACCCCACCCGCGTCGTCATCGAGATTCAGGTGCAACGGGTACTGGGTAGTCGCTCACTGCTCGATCGCTGACGAGAGCAACCGCCTCGTCCTTCATGGCCAGGGAAGAACCGTCAGGTTCGGCCATTCCGTCGTCCAGCGGGCGGCTTTGGCCTCGTACACGTGCTGCATCGGCACGCGCGGATTGGGCCGCACGATTCCGGCGAACAGATCCTCGAAACCGTGCGGCGCATACACGGCATCTCCCCCGTCTGCATCGGACGTGACTCCGAAACAGCACGTGGTGGACACGAAATGGTCGATCGCATCCTCGGTGCTCTCGAACGGTGCGATCCGACTACCGAAGTGCTGCTCGTACCAGAGATGCACGCGTGCTTCGTTGCGCACTTCGACGTCCACCCCGAGGTCTGCGAACAGCGAGGCCGCAGTCTCGATCACCTCGTTCTCGGCCTCGTAGGACAGATCGGAGTCGTCGAAGTAGAAGAAGTCGTAGTCACGAATACCCGCCTGCGGATCCCGATCGGCGAGATGGTTCCAGACAGTCTGGAACAGGCCACCCGCCGTCAGATACCACCCGGGAAGGCCGAGTTGCGGAGCACGTCGAAGTATCTCGGCCACAGCAGGATTGGATCGAACGACCGACACGAACTCGGCCTCGCGCGCGGTCGTCACACCGGGAGGACGGCCAGACCGTGGGGTCGAAGGTTGACCGATTCACACCCGTCCGCGGTGACGACGACGATGTCTTCGATACGCGCACCCCACTGTCCACGGAAATAGATCCCCGGCTCGATGCTGAACGCCATTCCCTCGGTCAGGGTGATGTCGTTACCGGCAACGATGTACGGCTCCTCGTGGACGGACAGGCCGATTCCGTGGCCGGTGCGGTGCAGAAATGCCTCGCCCAACCCGGCGTCGACCAGGACGTCGCGGGCGGCCGCATCGATGGATTGCGCGGTGACTCCGGGCACCACCGCATCGACAGCTGCCTGCTGTGCGCGCTCGAGTACCGCGTACTGCTCGGCGATCTCCGCCGTCGGCACGCCGAGACTGTAGGTGCGGGTCGAGTCGGAGTTGTATCCCGGTGCGACCGGACCGCCGATGTCGATCACGACGATGTCGCCTGCCTCCACAACGCGATCGGACACCTCGTGGTGCGGATCGGCGCCGTGCGGGCCGGACCCGACGATGATGAATTCGGGTGCTGTGTGCCCCTCTTCGACGATGGCCGCAGCAATGTTCGCGGCGATCTGAGCCTCGCTGCGGCCCACACGAAGCCATTCACCCATGCGGGCGTGCACACGATCGATTGCGTGTCCGGCTCGCCTCAGCGCGTCGATCTCGGCCTCGTCCTTCACCATTCGAAGTTCGCGGAGCACATCCGTGGCCAGCACTGGCACAGTTCCCAACACCTCGGCCAGTGGCACGAAATGCAGTGCGGGCATCGCGTCGGCGACGGCAGTCTTCGTTCCGGCAGACATTGCCGCAGCCACCAATGCGTACGGATCGACGCCGTCCACCCAGTCGACGAGTGGCAGCGACAGATCCGCAGCCGCGGAATCGCCCAGCGCGGCCAGCTCGAGCCGCGGCACGACAACACTGGGAGTACTGCCGTCGGCCGGAACGACCAGGGCGATGAGACGCTCGAACGAACTGGCCTTCGAGCCGATCAGATACTGCAGATCCGGACCGGGGGTGATCAGCAGCGCATCCAATCCCGCATCCGATGTCAGCCGCGCAGCTCGCTCGAGCCGCGACGCGTAGACATCACTGGAGAAACGTGAGGAACTGACCGAAGTATCGACACTCATACCTCCAGGCTAATGCCGTACGGCAAGATGAGCCCCATGACCGCCCCCGGAAAGTCGCCGTTACTGCTCCTCGACGGCGCGAGCCTGTGGTTCAGGGCCTACTACGCACTGCCCGAGTCGATTACGGCGCCTGACGGAAGACCCGTCAACGCCGTCCGTGGCTTTCTCGACATGATCTCGGCGCTGATCGCACGCACCGAACCCAGTCGGCTGGCCGTGTGCCTCGATCTCGACTGGCGGCCGCAGTTCCGAGTCGACCTCGTGCCGTCCTACAAGGCGCACCGGGTGGCAGAGGCTGCTCCCGAGGTCGCCGAGAGCGAGGAGGTTCCGGAAACGTTGACTCCTCAGGTGGACATGATCATGGACGTTCTCGCCGCGCTGGGCATTGCGACGGCAGGCGCGGAGGGGCTGGAGGCAGACGACGTGCTGGGCACCTTGGCTGCGCGGGAGCGACAGGACCCGGTGGTCGTGGTCAGCGGGGACAGAGATCTGTTGCAGGTCGCGGCAGACGAACCGAACGAGGTTCGGGTGCTGTACGTGGGTCGAGGGCTGGCCAAGGCCGAAATGTTCGACCCCGCACTGGTTTCCGAACGCTACGGAGTCCCTCTGCACCGCGCGGGCGCGGCGTACGCCGAGCTCGCTCTACTCAGAGGTGACGCCTCGGACGGCCTACCGGGAGTCAAGGGAATCGGAGAGAAGACGGCCTCGACCCTGATGCTGCAGTACGAGTCCGTTGCAGCATTGCGTGACGCGGCACTCGATCCGTCGTCGGACATGGCCAAGGGGATCCGGGCGAAACTGGCCAACGCGAGCGACTACCTCGACGCGGCCCTTCCTGTCGTCCGAGTGGTCACCGACGCCGACGTCGTGCTGTCGAAGTCGGACGAGATCCCGGCCGAGCCCGCCGACGTCGACGCACTGAACGACCTTGCCGGGACCCTCGGAGTGGAAAATGCCGTGGCCCGCCTCGTCGCTGCGATGGCGGCCACGGCATCGCCGACCTGACCGAGCAATTTCAGGTGACTACTTCGGTAGCGAGACCTCGTAATTGGCGTCGTCGTCCAGGAAGGTCAACGTCACCTTCTTGAACGCTCCGTCGACCGTCAGGGTGCAATCCACACTGGTGCCGGCCTTCACCTCGATGTCCTGGGGACAGGACACCCCCGAGACGTCGGACGCTCCGTAGGACTCCGTGACGACCTTACGGACTCCCTCTTGGGCGGCCGCAGTATCGAGGGTGGTCGAGCGGCCGAATGCGAAGAACAACACCAGCGCGAGCACCGCAACGACCGCGATGACGACACCGACGATGATCAGGGGCTTCTTCGACTGCGATCCGGCCGGCCGCGCGCCCGGTTGACCGGGCACCTGCTGATTGGGGTACTGCTGGTTCGGGTTCCATGGTTGCTGCGGCTGTTGTCCGTACGCAGTGGCACCGTACTGACCGGGACCGTACTGACCGCCGCCGAATTGCTGTGGGGCGTAAGGGTTTTGATAGCCCGCGTCACCGGACGGCGGTGCGCCCGCCCCGGGATAGGGCGCTCCGTACTGCTGGCCGGCCGGGTACTGATCGGTGGGGTTCTGACCGGCCGGTGCCTGTGGATTCTGGCCTTGCGGACTCTGGCCTTGGGGGTATTGGCCCTGGGGATACGCGCCCTGAGGGTACTGCCCCTGCGGGTACTGACCCTGCGGGTATTGCCCTTGGGGGTAGCCGGCCTGCGGGTACTGGCCCTGTGGATACCCGGTCGGTGGGTATTGGCCCTGTGGGTACTGACCGCCGGGCTGCTGTGGATTCTGCCCGTATGCGCCCGGCGCTGACTCTCCGTACGGCGTGGTCGACGCTGCGGGCGGCTGCCCGTACTGGCCCCATGCCGACGGTGCCGAGCTTTGCGAGTCCGGTGAAGATCCGGGAGTGGAGCCCGCGGAATGACCAGGAGATGCGGGAGTGGAGCCCGCGGAATGACCAGGAGATGCGGGAGTGTCGGCGCGTGTCTCCGGTGTGTCTTCGGCGGAGCCGTCCTGCTGGTCGGGTGTACGCGACCAACTGTTGTCGGGGTCGGTCGGACCGTATGGGCCGCTCATCTCGCCTCCACTGAAATTTTGGATTCGTCGGGGGTACAGTAGCTCGCCTGCGTGAGTCTCCGCCGTACCGACCCGGCAGTCCGATTCGGCTGTTCCTTCTTATGCGGCATCGACGGCGACCACTCCGCGGCGCAAGGCTGCGACAGCGCGCGCCGCCGTCCTCGACAGCTCCGGCTCCGGGGCCGCGAGCCGAACTTGATCGAGAAGATCGATCACCTGTCGGCACCACCGCACGAAGTCTCCACCCGAGAGTGCTTTGCCGTTGTCCCCGGCCGTGACGAGGGCATCGACCAACGAGTGATCGGACGCCCACTTGTAGATGGCCTTCACGAAACCCATGTCGGGTTCTCTGGTCGGCGGCAGCTTGTGCCGAACTTCGTCCGAACGGAGCTCGTGCCACACCCGGACCGTCTCGGTGAGTGCGTGTCGAATCGGACCCGTCGGACCGTGCGGAGTTATGTCTCCCTCCGACCTCGATTCGTAGACGACTGCCGAGACCACCGCTGCCAACTCGGCAGGCGACAGACCCTGCCACAGGCCGCCGCGGAGGCATTCCGCCACGAGCAGGTCGGACTCGGAATAGATTCGGCTCAACCTGGCACCGTCGTCGGTCACCTTGGGATCCTTGCCCGGTGTGACGTACCCGCGGTCGGCGAGCAGCGCCAGGATCCGGTCGAAGGTGCGAGCCAGGGAGTTCGTCGTGGCCGACACCTTCTGACGCATCGTTTCGGTCTCTCGCGCCAACCGGTTGTAGCGCTCGCCGGTACGGCCGAGTTCGTCACGATCGGGTCGGGCGTGCACCGGGTGCGATCGAATGGCTCGACGGAGGGTGGCGAGTTCCTTGTCGTCCGCTGCTGTCGACTTCCGTCGGATACGGTCCGACGGTTGCGAAATACCACGCGTGACCAACGCCGCCGCGAGATCACGGCGAGTCTTCGCCGTGCGATGGTCGACGAATCGAGGTAGCCGCATCGTTCCGAGTGACGTTGCCGGCGAGGGGAAGTCGGCTGCGGAGAGTCGGCCCGCCCACTTGTCCTCGGTCAGCACCAGCGGACGCGGATCGGCCCGGTCGTCGTCCGGCTCCAAGACGACGGCAAGGCCGCTGCGGCGACCGGTCGGCACCGAGATCACATCGCCGCGACGTAGGGCACGCAGCGAATCGACCGCGTTGTCTCGTCGATCCAAGCGGCTCTGGCGTTCGAGAGTCTTCTCGCGGTCTTTGAGGCGTTCTCGCAGCCGCGCATACTCGAAGTATTCGCCGTCGGGTCCGCCCAGGCGTGCACCGAGCGCGTCCAGCGTCTGCATGTTCTTCTCGATGCCCCGGACCATGCCGACCACCGAGCGGTCGGCCTGGAACTGGGCGAAGGATCGCTCGAGCAACAGACGCGAATCCGCGGCACCGAATTGCTCGATCAGGTTGATGGACATGTTGTATGCCGGCGCGAACGAGCTGCGTAGCGGGAATGTACGGGTCGACGCGAGCCCCGCTACCTCGGTCGGTTCGGTGCCCGGCTGCCACAGCACGACGGCATGGCCTTCGACATCGATGCCACGTCGTCCGGCGCGACCGGTCAGCTGTGTGTACTCCCCCGGGGTCAGCTCCGCATGGGTTTCACCATTGAACTTGACCAGCTTTTCCAGTACTACCGTTCGGGCCGGCATATTGATACCGAGCGCCAGTGTCTCGGTGGCGAACACGGCTCTGACCAGGCCCTTGACGAACAGTTCCTCCACGGTGTGCCGAAAGACGGGCAACATACCGGCGTGATGGGCGGCGAAGCCACGCTCGAGTGCATCGCGCCATTCCCAGAAGCCCAGAACCTCGAGGTCCTCACGCGGTAGTTCCGAGGTGTGCTTCTCGACGATGTACCGAATTTCTTCGGCCTGCTCGGGCGTGGTCAACACCAGACGCGAGCGCATGCATTGGGTGAGCGCACCGTCGCACCCGGCGCGGCTGAAGATGAACGTGATCGCGGGGAGCAAACCCTCTTCGTCGAGTTTGGCGATCACATCCGGCCGGGCCAGCGGCCGGTTGTTGGCCCCGCTGCCCTGACCGCCACCGCGGCCTCCTCCGCCACCTCGACCGCCGCGGCCTCGGCTGTGCGGTGAGTGCCAGCGGTCCATCGAGTCGAGAGATTGGCGCTGTTTGACGTGCCGGACGAGCTCGCGGTCGACCACTACCTTCTGGCTACCGTCGGGTGACTGCGCTCTGGTGTCGAACAAGTCGAACAACCGGCGCCCCACCATGATGTGCTGGGAGAGCGGTACCGGTCGGTTCTCGTCCACTACGACCGTGGTGTCACCGCGCACCGTGCTCATCCACGCGCCGAACTCCTCGGCGTTGCTGACCGTGGCCGACAGACTCACCAGGCGCACGTCGTCGGACAGGTGCAGGATGACCTCTTCCCACACCGCCCCCCGGAAGCGATCGGCCAGATAATGCACCTCGTCCATCACGACGTGTGACAGTCCTCGCAGCGCGTCCGACGATGCATAGAGCATGTTTCGCAGAACCTCCGTCGTCATGATGACGATGGGGGCATCGGGGTTGATCGAAGAGTCACCGGTGAGCAGGCCCACTGTGTCGCGGCCGTACCGTGCGGTCAGCTCAGCGAACTTCTGATTGCTGAGCGCCTTGATCGGAGTGGTGTAGAAGCACTTTCGCCCGGCTGCGAGGGCCAGGTGAACGGCGAACTCACCGATCACCGTCTTTCCTGCACCGGTAGGGGCACAGACCAGAACGCCGTGGCCGTTCTCCAACGCGGTACACGCATCGACCTGAAACCTGTCGAGCGGGAAGCCGAGTTCGGCCGAGAAACGTTGCAGCTCGGTGGGTGTCGTGCTCGGCTGGACGTCGGCCGTGGTCTCCGTCATGCGTCGGTCCCGACGCATCGGCGGACGTCAGATGGTGTCCTCGTACTGTGACTCGGTACGGGCTGCTGCACCGAATCCGCTGGGGGGCGGTGTCGGAGCGACAGCGTGTGGGGACTCGATCGTACTTGCGCCTTCGATACGTGTTGCTTCGTCATCTGACACATCACCCCATTCGTCTCTTCTCTTGCGCAACTTACGCTTGTCGTGAATTCGCGCAATCTGCACTGCCATTTCGAAGAGGACCGTCAACGCCAACGCCAACGCCAACATCGAGAACGGGTCCTGCCCCGGTGTCGCAATGGCGGCGAAAACGAAAAGACCGAAGATCAGACCGCGACGCCACGCCTTGAGTCGCTCGTAGGTCAGCACGCCGACGAAATTCAGAGCAACCACGAGCAGCGGGATCTCGAAGCTGACACCGAAGATGATGAGGAGGTTGATCAAGAATCCGAAGTACTGATCGCCACTCAACGCGGTGATCTGTACGTTGTCGCCGATCGACAGCAAGAAGTGCAGGCCCTTGGCCACCACGAAGTACGCCAAGATGGCGCCCGTGACGAAGAGAGCAGCCGCTCCGGTGACGAAGGAGACGGCGTACCGCCGCTCGTTGGCATACAGGCCGGGCGTGATGAACGCCCAGATCTGATAGAGCCAGATGGGGCAGGCAAGCACGACCCCGGCGGTGAACGCGACTTTGAATCGAAGCAGGAATTGATCGAACGGTCCGGTCGCGAGCAGGCGACATTGGTCGTCTTTGCTCAAGTTCGCGCGAAGGTTCGGATCGAGTGTGCAGTACGGACCTCGCAGGAGGTCACCGAGACTCTCGACGCCGAGGATCGTGTGCGAATACCAGAAGAACCCGAACGACGTGGTGACGGCGACAGCGACGAGCGACCACAGGAGCCGGGTCCGCAGCTCGTACAGATGATCGACCAACGACATCGTGCCGTCGGGATTGACTCGGCGTTTGCTACGCCTTGGATCGAACGGAATGCGCATGGTGTTGTTCGGTCAGCCTTCTTCGGTCGGCCGACGGCACCGGGCCGTCACCGACAGCAGTGAACCTTCGGTGCCCACGTGGCACCGAAGGTGTGCTGAGCGGTCTGCGCTCAGGCAGACTTCGCGTCGTGCTGTGCGTCGACGTTCGTCGGGGCAACGGGCGCAGGCGGAGGCAGTTGTGCAGGAGCGGTCGGCTGCTGTGCCGTGGTGGTGTCGGTGTCGGATTTACCGTCGTTCTGCATCTCCTTCACCTCGCTCTTGAAGATGCGCAACGAGCGACCGAGTCCACGAGCAGCGTCGGGCAGCTTCTTGGAACCGAACAGAATGATGACGACCACCGCGACGATCGCCCAGTGCCAGGGACTGGTGAATCCCATGTGAACCTCCTGAGATCAGATGAATCGAGCGTACCCGACTACGGGTGACTCGTTCAGCACCGGCGAGCGCTGGTTTGCCCTGTGTTCATGTTGTAGGGGTGCTGTCTGCGCTGGTCGAGTCCAGCTCGGAATACACGTCCAGCGCAGAACGTGCGCGTTCGCGGACGGAGTTCACCAAGGATTCAGGTGAAAGTACCGTGACGCCGCCGCCGAATCCGAGCGTCAGACGGGTCATCCACTGCAAGGTCGCGAACCGCATGGTGACCTCGATCGAACCGTCGGATTCCGCTGCGACCTGGGTCATCGGGTAGTAGTCCAGAATCCAGGTATACGCGGGCGATACCTTCAGTCGCGCCTGCGACAACGAGGGATCGTCGTTGAAGATCTCGAAGGCGTCCTCGTCCTGAACCGACTCCGGGGGCGCGGCAGGCTCGTCCCGCTCGACTGCCGAGTCGATGCGGTCGAACCGGAAGAGCCGAACGCCCTCGGCTCGTCTGCACCATGCCTGCAGATAACTGTTGTCATCGACGACGACCGTCCGGATCGGGTCGACGGTTCGTTCGGTGACGACGTCCCGCGACGCGGAGTAATACGTCAGGTCGAGAGCATGCCGGTGTCGCAAAGCGGCCCGGACGGTGCTCGAGACCGCGCCTTCCTCGGTGCCGACACTGTCGTGATCGGACGAGAGCGGCACGTTGGCCGCCGCCGAACCCGCCGCGGTTTCGATCTTCGCGATAGCCCGTTGCGCGGCGGACGGATCGACCATTCCTGGCATCGACGTCAGCGATCGGAGCGCAACCAGCAGGGCTGTGGCCTCGGTCGACGTCAGGCGCAGCGGACGGTCGATGCCCGCAGAGAACGTGACGTCGATGCTCTCCTCGGAGAACGACAGATCGATGAGGTCGCCCGGGCCGTAGCCGGGTAGCCCGCACATCCAGAGTTGGTTGAGATCGGCCATCAGCGTTGCCGTCGACACACCCAGTTCGCGCGCAGCCTCCTCGGCGCTCAACCCAGGATTGGCCATGAAGAACGGCACCATGTTGAGGAGCCTGGCCAACCGGACCGACAGGCGCGCGCTCATCGTTCGTTCTCCGTGGCGGCTGCGGTCCGAAGAGTCGAGATGACATCGGCCCGCAATTCCGCCGGTTCGAGCACCACCGCATCGGCGCCGTGGCCCGCGATCAACCGCGAGATCCAATCCCAGGACCGCACGGGAACCTCGACGACCGTGCCGCTCCTGGTGCCCAGATTCATCGCACCCACGATCGTTCCCATTCGACGCAGCTCCAATGCCTTTCCATCGTGCAACCAGACCCGTGCCGTGCCCGACACCGAGGACGTTCCTGCTACGCGACGGACGATGTCCTGCAGGTCGATACCGTCGGGTTTGCGGACACTCTGCGGCGATCCGAACGACTTGACCTCGTCACCGATGCGAGAGAGACGAAAAGTGCGGGTGTCGTCGCGGTCGACGTCGTGCCCCACCAGGTACCAACGTCCACGGAACGTCACGACACCCCACGGCTGGACAGTCCTGGTCGTGAACGGATCCGTCAACGACGGTCGGTGCTCGAACCTCACCGACTTACCTTCGTCGATGGCGGCCAGCAACGCACCGAGAGCAGGTTCGGAACCCCGAGTCCGCGCGGGCACCGCGGTCACCGCCGCCGCGGACTCGTTCTGGTCGACCTGGATACCGGCGGCACGAAGCTTGAGCAATGCGCTCTGCGCCGCCGACGTGAGCTCGGGCGACTCCCAGAGCTTGACGGCGACAGCGACGGCGGCCGATTCCTCGCTGGTGAGGTCGATGTCGGGCAGCTCGTAGGCGTCGCGATTGATGCGGTAGCCCTCGACTCCGCCGAACCTGGTTGCGGCTCCGGTTTCCAGCGGAACGCCGAGGTCACGGAGTTCGTTCTTGTCCCGCTCGAACATTCGACTGAAGGCTTCGTGGCTGGACGAGTCGTCGTATCCGGCCACGCTGTCACGGATCCACTCCGCGGTGAGGAATTGACGTGTCGACAGCAAGCAGATGACAAGATTCATCAGGCGTTCGACTTTGGTGGTGGCCACAACTGTCGAGCCTAGTTGCTCCGTGGGTGCCGGAGCGGTAGCGACTCGAGGCACCGGACGGTCGCCGGGCCTACATCGACGCGATCAGTCTCTCCACTCGCTCGTCGACCGAACGGAACGGGTCCTTGCACAACACGGTTCGCTGCGCCTGATCGTTGAGCTTGAGGTGCACCCAGTCGACGGTGAAGTCGCGGCCCGCTTCCTGCGCGGCGGTGATGAACTCTCCTCGCAGCTTGGCGCGGGTGGTCTGCGGAGGTAGATCGACGGCTTCGTCGATCTGCTCGTCCTCGGTGACTCGCTTGGCCAAGCCCTTGCGCTGCAGCAGGTCGAATACTCCACGTCCGCGTTTGATGTCGTGGTAGGCCAAGTCGAGTTGCGCGATCTTGGGATCGGAGAGCTCCATCGAGTACCGATCCTGGTAGCGCTGGAACAGTTTGCGCTTGATGACCCAGTCGATCTCCGTGTCGACCTTCGCGAAGTCCTGTGTCTCGATGGCGTCGAGCGTCCGACCCCACAGGTCGACGACCTGTTCCACCTGCGTGTTCGGCTCACGTGTCTTCAGATGCTCGACGGCCCGGGCGTAGTACTCGCGCTGAATGTCGAGGGCGCTGGCCTGCCGTCCCCCGGCGAGCCGCACCGGACGTCTGCCGGTGAGATCGTGGCTGACCTCGCGAATGGCGCGAATCGGATTGTCCAATGCGAAGTCTCGGAAAGACACTCCGGCTTCGATCATCTCCAGGACCAGGGCTGCCGTCCCGACCTTGAGCATCGTCGAGGTCTCGGCCATGTTGGAATCGCCCACGATGACGTGCAACCGGCGGTATTTCTCGGCGTCGGCATGCGGCTCGTCGCGGGTGTTGATGATCGGCCGCGACCGAGTGGTGGCCGACGAGACACCTTCCCAGATGTGCTCGGCGCGCTGCGAGAGGCAGAAGGTGGCCGCTTTCGGCGTCTGCAGCACCTTGCCTGCGCCGCAGATCAATTGACGCGTGACGAGGAACGGAAGCAGCACGTCCGAAATGCGGGAGAACTCCCCCGCTCGCTGTACCAAGAAGTTTTCGTGGCAGCCGTACGAGTTGCCTGCGGAGTCGGTGTTGTTCTTGAACAGGTAGATGTCACCGCCGATGCCCTCCTCGGCCAGGCGCTGCTCGGCGTCGATCAGCAGATCTTCGAGAACACGCTCGCCGGCGCGGTCGTGGGTGACCAACTGCAGCAGGCTGTCGCACTCGGCGGTCGCGTACTCGGGGTGCGAACCCACATCGAGGTAGAGGCGGGCACCGTTGCGGAGGAACACATTCGAGCTACGACCCCACGACACCACCCGGCGGAACAGATAACGAGCCACTTCGTCCGGACTGAGGCGTCGATGTCCGTGGAAAGTACATGTGACACCGAACTCTGTCTCGATGCCCATAATTCGTCGCTGCACACTTCGACACTACAACGCAACCTTCGATTCGATGTGTCGGAGCGCGCCGAAATCGCACGTGCTTAGGCTGGGTGTCATGACACCCAGGTGTACTTCTGTTGCGACGGCCGTTCATGCGTGGGATCTGTCCCTGGTGGCACGGAGTGCTGCTCTGCGGCAGAGCAGCGCAGACGGCGGTCTGCGCGCCCTGAGCAACGCCGCCGATCACGGTCGCCTGTGGTTCGGTGCGGCGGCGCTTCTCGTGGCCGCAGGTGGCCCGGCTCGACGCGGCGGCGTTCGAGGGCTCGTGGCGCTCGCCGGTGCGAGCTCTGTTGCGAACGGCCTGCTCAAACCATTGTTCCCGCGGACTCGTCCCGGTTCCGAGTCGGTACCCGTCCTGCGTCAGGTATTGGCTCCGCCGGTGTCGTCCTCCTTTCCGTCCGGTCACTCGGCTTCTGCCGCTGCTTTCGTGACAGCCGTTGCCATCGAATCTCCGCTGGCAGGACTTGTGCTGGCACCCGTGGCGGCCGCTGTCTGCTACTCACGCGTCCACGTCGGTGTGCACTGGCCCACCGACGTCATCGCAGGTGCGGCCCTCGGTTCGGCCATCGCGCTGTCCACCCGTCGATGGTGGGCCGTGCGCTCGGAAAAGCCCGCAGATCTGGGCTCACCGATCGAGGTCCAGCCACTTCAGAGAGGACGGGGGCTGCTCGTGCTCGTCAACCCTGGGTCCGGCGACGGCTCGGAGTCGGTGCCCGACGCGATCCGCCGAGCGCTCCCCGAGGCAGATCTGTTCGTTCCGGATCCAGAGGTGGATTTCAACGAGCAACTCGAACAACGAATTCGGGACACGTCTCCGCGCGCTCTCGGTGTCTGCGGCGGCGACGGAACCGTGGTCAGCGTCGCCGCGTCGGCGGCGCGCAGCGGCCTGCCTCTCGCCGCGTTCCCCGGCGGCACCCTCAATCACTTCGCCCGTGACACCGGTCTGACTGCCGTGGAAGACACCGCGGCAGCCGTGGAGGCGGGCACCGCCGAACTGGTCGATCTTGCCCAGGTGTCCATCGACGGCCGCAGCGTATCGTTCGTCAACACCGCCACCTTCGGTGGATATCCGGACTCGGTGCGGCTACGTCAGAAGCTTCAGCGCCGAATCGGCAAATGGCCCGCGGCAGCCGTTGCGATGACGAGGGTGCTGGTCGCCGCGGAACCGTTGAACATAGAACTCGACGGCACCGGCCACTCGGTGTGGATGCTCTTCGTGGGGAACGGCAACTACGTGCCGGAAGACCAAGTTCCCATGTCGCGCAGCAGCATTCATACGGGCACGCTGGACGTCCGGTTCCTTCCTTCCGAACCGAAGGCGTCGAGAACCAGACTGCTCTGGGCGACGGTGACGGGCACCCTCGGCTCGTCACCGGCCTACGTTCGCCGAGCAGTGCAGCAACTGACCGTGGAGGTGGAGGGCGCTCCCGTTGCACTCGCCGCCGACGGCGAAGTAGTGGGTGACGGAACGTGGTTCGAGTTCACCAGTGACAAGAACGGCCTCGCGCTCTACCGAAAGCGGTAGGGCCCGAGGCCGTTCTCGTGACGATCTGCGAAAGAGCTACGAGGGTCCCGCGTCGGGGACACCGTCGACGGTGTCGGCGGTCGCCTGCGCGGCCGGTGCCGCAGCCGGCAACATGTCCTCCAACGCAGCTCCGGCGATGCGCCGGAACGCACGCCGGGGCCGACCCTGGTCCAGCACGGCCACCTCCAGCGCAGACACCTCGAGAACCTTCTTCTCGGGCTCACCGCCGGCGGCCGGTGGCACGGCGGGTCCCGCAGTCAGTGCGTCCACCGCAACGCGCACCGCATCGGCCAGACCGAGTCCGGGGCGGTAGGTGTCCTTCAACGCCGCCACGATCGGCTCCGTCGTTCCGCCCATGACGACGAAGTCCTGTTCGTCGACTATGGACCCGTCGTACGTGATGCGGTAAAGCTGCGTTGCGATCGGCTCGTCCTGATGCGAGACCTCCGCGACACAGATTTCCACCTCGTAGGGCTTGAGCTGCTCCGTGAAAATGGTCCCCAGCGCTTGCGCGTACGTCTTGGCGAGCGACCTGCCGGTCACGTCGCGGCGGTCGTAGGTGTACCCCTTGATGTCGGCATGCTGAATGCCGGCCTTCCGGAGATTCTCGAACTCGTTGTACTTCCCGACAGCCGCGAAACCGATCCGGTCGTACAGTTCGCTCACCTTGTGCAACGCCGTCGAGCGATTCTCGGCCACGAACAGCACACCGTCCGCGTAGGTCAGCGCAATAACGCTTCGGCCTCGCCCAATCCCCTTGCGCGCCAATTCCGAACGATCGCGCATGATCTGTTCGGCCGATGCGTAGTACGGCATTGTCATGGCGCGCTACCCCCTTCGCTCACTTGCTGACCGGACCGGGTGTGATGGTCTGCACCACCGGTGTGTGCGGCACTCGCGGTCCGCTCGGCGAGAACCGAACGCGCTGCTGCCGACACGCGGTCGTGTGCAACGTCGTCCGCGCCGACGCTCGTGATCGCCACTGCCGTCGGATAGATCCCCCGGGTGACGTCCGGTCCGCCGGTTGCGGAGTCGTCGTCGGCGGCGTCGTACAGCGATTCGACCGCTGCGCGAAGCGCTTCGTCCTCGGTCATTCCGGGACGATAGAGCTTCTTGAGTGCCGATTTCGCGAACAGCGATCCGGAGCCCACCGCGTGGTAACCCGAACGCTCCTCGTAACGCCCGCCGACAACGTCGTACGAGACGATGCGCCCGGCACTGTCCGGGTCCGAGATATCGATGTCGAAACCGACCAGCAACGGGACGGCGGCCAGTCCTTGCATTGCAGCACCGAGGTTGCTGCGCACCATCGACGACAGCTTGTTGGCCTTGCCGTTGAAGGTGAGCGGGACGCCTTCGATCTTCTCGTAATGCTCGAGTTCGACCGCGAAGAGCCGGACGAGCTCGATCGCGATGCCTGCGGTTCCGGCAATGCCGGCAGCGGAGTACTCGTCGGTGACGTAGACCTTCTGCATGTCACGGTTGGCGATCAGATTGCCCTGAGTGGCGCGGCGATCACCGGCGATCAGGACTCCGCCCGCGTAGGTGAGGGCAACGATCGTCGTCCCGTGCGGTGCGATGCCGGATTTGTCGGTGCTGCCGTTGGCGGCGTGGGACGCCAGGTTTGCGGCGAGACCGCTCTCGGGCAACAGATGGGGGGCGTGCTGACGGAGATAGTCGGAGAACGACGAACTACTCGATCCGAGCGGGATCGCCATGCCGTCACCGGCCGACCGTGGGTCCGAACGATCCACCGTCACTGGCCGCCCTTCTGCACGTAGGCGCGGACGAAGTCCTCGGCATTCTCCTCGAGGACGTCGTCGATCTCGTCCAAGAGGTCGTCGGTCTCCTCGGCCAGCTTCTCGCGCCGTTCCTGCCCACCGGCTCCGGTGTCGCCTGGGACCTCATCGTCGTCGCCGCCGCCAGAGCGCCGTGTCTGCTCCTGTGCCATAGTCGCCGACCTCCTCCGTGTATCGAGAGAACACATCTACTGCACGTTCATCGATTCATCCGAGATGCACTGTTGTGGATGTGCAAGTGCAACCGAACGTTCCGCCGAAAGTGCACGGACCTTTACCCTACCGACAGACTTGCCGCTCGGGTCGTCGAGACACCATCGAACTGTCGGATTACGTTGCCCGGTGCTCAGTTGGTGAGCTGATCGACAAGTTCTGCAGCACTGTCGACAGACTCGAGCAGTGCGCCGACATGCGATTTGGTGCCGCGCAGCGGTTCGAGAGTCGGGATGCGTACCAGTGAGTCGCCACCGAGGTCGAAAATGACGGAGTCCCAGCTCGCCGCGGCGATGTCGGCCCCGAATTTGCGCAGGCACTCACCACGGAAGTAGGCCCGGGTGTCGTCCGGCGGTGTGCCGACCGCATCGAGGACCTGTTGTTCGGTCACCAGGCGGTCCATCGATCCACGGGCTACGAGTCGGTTGTAGAGACCCTTGTCCAACCGAACATCGGAGTACTGCAGGTCCACCAGATGAAGGCGCGGTGCCGACCAACCCAGACCCTCGCGCTGGCGGAAGCCTTCGAGCAGACGAAGCTTCGCGGGCCAGTCCAGCAGGTGGGCGCACTCCATCGGATCCCGTTCGAGGAGGTCGAGCACCATGGCCCACTTGTCGAGCACGTCCAGTGCCCGGGCATCGTCGCTCGCCTCGGCGGCCACGAACTTCGCGGCACGCTGGTGGTAGATGCGCTGCAGCGCCAGCCCGGTCAGCTCGCGTCCGTCCGCGAGCGCCACGGCCTTACGCAGAGTCGGATCGTGGCTGATCTGGTGAACGGCGGTCACCGGTCGAGCGAGCTGAAGATCCGACAGATCCACTCCGGCTTCGATCAGGTCGAGCACCAGCGCAGTGGTACCGACCTTGAGGTACGTCGACATCTCGGCCAGGTTCGCGTCACCGATGATGCAGTGCAGCCGACGGTACTTGTCGGCATCGGCATGCGGTTCGTCTCTGGTGTTGATGATTCCGCGCTTGAGTGTGGTTTCGAGGCCGACCTCCACCTCGATGTAGTCGGCTCGCTGAGAGAGCTGGAACCCGGCCTCGTCGCCGGACTGGCCGATTCCGACGCGCCCCGACCCGGTGATCACCTGACGCGATGCGAAGAAAGGGGACAACCCGGCGATGACGGCCGAGAAGGGAGTCTCGCGCGACATCAAGTAGTTCTCGTGCGTGCCGTACGACGCGCCTTTGCCGTCGACGTTGTTCTTGTACAGCTGCAGACGCGGGGCTCCGGGCACGCTGGACGCGTGGCGTGCCGCGGCCTCCATGACCCGCTCGCCGGCCTTGTCCCAGATCACTGCGTCCAGTGGATCCCGTACTTCCGGTGCCGAGTACTCGGGGTGGGCGTGGTCGACATACAGACGGGCCCCGTTGGTGAGAATCATGTTGGCCGCACCGATCTCGTCGGCATCGATGACCGGTGCCGGACCGCTGAAGCGTCCGAGGTCGAACCCGCGAGCGTCACGTAGCGGCGACTCGACTTCGTAATCCCAGCGTGTGCGCTTGGCCCGCGGTACTCCGGCAGCAGCCGCGTAGGCCAACACTGCCTGGGTCGACGTCAGGATCGGATTGGCGGTGGGTTCGGTGGGGGAAGAAATGCCGTACTCGACCTCGATACCGATGATGCGCTGCATGAGTCGAGCCTAGACGGCACCCGGACACAGATCGGGGCGCGCCCTGTGCGGACACGCCCCGATTCTGCTCTGTGCAGGATCTACAGGTACTGGCCGGTGTTGGCCTCGGTGTCGATTGCCCGGCTCGCGCTGGCGTTCTTACCGGTGACCAAGGTGCGGATGTAGACGATCCGCTCGCCCTTCTTGCCGGAAATTCGAGCCCAGTCGTCCGGGTTCGTGGTGTTCGGCAGATCTTCGTTCTCGGCGAACTCGTCGACGATGGAGTCGAAGAGATGCTGAATCCTCAACCCTGCGTTGCCGGTTTCGAGAACCGACTTGATGGCGTACTTCTTGGCCCGGTCCACGATGTTCTGAATCATGGCACCGGAGTTGAAGTCCTTGAAGTACAGAACTTCCTTGTCGCCGTTGGCGTATGTCACCTCGAGGAAGCGGTTGTCGTCGCTCTCGGCGTACATGCGCTCGACGACCCGATCGATCATCCCCCGGATGCAGGCCGCGCGGTCACCACCGAATTCGGCGACATCGTCGGCATTGACCGGAAGCGAGTCGGTCAGGTACTTGGAGAAGATGTCCTGTGCAGATTCGGCATCGGGGCGCTCGATCTTGATCTTCACGTCCAGGCGACCGGGCCGCAGGATCGCGGGGTCGATCATGTCTTCGCGGTTCGAGGCACCGATCACGATGACGTTCTCCAGCCCCTCCACACCGTCGATCTCGGCGAGCAGCTGCGGGACCACCGTCGTCTCGACATCGGACGAGACGCCCGAACCACGGGTGCGGAAGATCGAATCCATCTCGTCGAAGAACACGATCACCGGGGTGCCCTCGGACGCCTTCTCCCGTGCACGCTGGAAGATCATGCGGATGTGGCGCTCGGTCTCACCGACGAACTTGTTGAGTAGTTCGGGGCCCTTGATGTTGAGGAAGAACGACTTCGCTTCCTTGGCATCCTGGCCGCGGGCCTCGGCGATCTTCTTGGCCAACGAGTTGGCAACCGCCTTGGCGATCAACGTCTTTCCGCAGCCGGGAGGGCCGTACAGCAGCACACCCTTGGGTGGTCGGAGCGAATACTCGCGGAACAGATCCTTGTGCAGGAACGGTAGCTCGACGGCGTCGCGGATCTGCTCGATCTGCCGACCGAGACCACCGATGTCCTCGTAACCGACGTCCGGGACCTCTTCGAGGACCAGGTCCTCCACCTCGGCCTTCGGCACGCGCTCGAAGGCATAGCCGGCCTTGGTGTCGACCAGGAGCGAGTCGCCGGGACGGAGCTTGCGTGAGGGCTCGTCGGGGTCGATCGGGCCGTCGTCGTTGACCATGTCGATCAGGGGCTTGGCCAGCCACACGACGCGCTCCTCGTCGGCGTGACCGACGACGAGGGCCCTGGATCCGTCGCCGAGAAGCTCTCGCAGAGTGCTGATCTCGCCGACCTGGTCGAAGGTGCAGGCCTCGACGATGGTCAACGCCTCGTTCAGCCGCACCGTCTGGCCCGGCGCAAGCGAGTCGGCCTCGATGTTGGGCGAGCACGTGAGGCGCATCTTTCGGCCGGACGTGAACACATCGACCGTTCCGTCGTCGAACACGCTCAGCAGAACGCCGTAACCGCTCGGCGGTTGGCCGAGCCGGTCGACTTCCTCGCGGAGCGCGATGAGCTGTTGCCTGGCCTCCTTGAGGGTGTCCAACAGCTTGGTGTTGCGCAGCGACAGCGAATCGACACGGCCTTCGAGTTCGCGTACCTGTTCGGGGGACTCCCCCAGTTGACGACGTAGTGAAGCGGCTTCGGCTCGCACGGCGTCCAGTTCGGCTCTGGCCGCGGCCACATCCGGATTGTCTGTTGAGCTCATGAGCGACTCCTCCCAGTGACGATCTATCAACGCTACCGGCACCGGCCCGAATGTGCGGACCGACACCACGATCGGGCGTGCCGGCGGCGGGTATCGGCTGCACCCGGGCCCCGGCCGGGGTCATGTCGGCCGCACCAGACCGAACAGTGGACGGACCGGGGAAACAGGGCTTCACCAGTGAAGATGCGCAGGATGTCGGCAGACGTCGCACTCACGGCAGCCGCGACATCGCTGGCCGGATGCAACACCGCGGATGAATCCGATCACGCCGATCACAATTCGACGTCGGTCAGAGATTCTGTCGGAACGACCACCGATGTGCCTGCGGTCGCGGCAGACGGCAGGTGAACTCGACGCCATGACGGCCGATCAGGCGTGAAATCAGCCCTTACCGGAACGACGCTGCGGCTTGGGCGTGACGGTGCCCTCGGCGAGGCGTCGAACACTGACGAGGAACGCCGTGTGTCCCTGCATGCGATGCTCGGGCCGAACTGCCAGTCCGACGACGTGCCACCCGCGGACCATCGACTCCCACGAACGGGGTTCGGTCCAGCATTCCTGTGCGCGTAGGGCTTCGACGACCTTGGACAGCTGCGTCACGGTAGCGACGTAGACCAGCAGAACGCCGCCGGGAACGAGAGCCTTCGAAACGGCAGGAAGTGCATCCCAGGGCGCGAGCATGTCGAGGACGACTCGATCGACCTGCTCACCGGGACGATCGACACCGAACCGATCCACGTCGGCCACCGTCAGGTGCCAGTTGGACGGCCGCTCTCCGAAGAACGTCTCGACGTTCTTGATGGCGTAGTCGGCGTGGTCCTGACGGATCTCGTAGGAGATGACCGTGCCTGCGGTACCGACGGCACGTAGCAGCGAGCACGTCAGAGCGCCCGATCCGGCACCGGCCTCGAGTACGCGTGCCCCGGGGAACATGTCGCCCTCGTGCACGATCTGGGCTGCGTCCTTGGGGTAGATGACCTGCGCGCCCCGTGGCATCGACAGCACGTAGTCGGTCAACAACGGCCGGAGCGCGAGGTAGGGGGTGCCGTTGACCGAGGTGACGACGCTACCCTCGTCGGCTCCGAGCAACTTGTCGTGCGTGATTCCGCCTCGGTGGGTGTGGAACTCCTTACCCGCCTCGAGAACGACCGTGTAATGGCGACCCTTGCCATCGGTGAGCTGCACTCGATCGCCGACACGGAACGGCCCACTGCGGGCGGGTCCGGTCGGAACCGGTGCGACGGCGCTCTCGTCCGCAGTCGGGACCTGGTCGAGTTCGATCTCGTCGACCGTGGCGGTGACCACGTCGTCCGCACTCGGAACCGGGACGTCGACGAGCGCGTCGACCTCGGCCCCGTCGGTCGACGCGGACGCGGAATCACCGGTGGACACAGCGGAACCTGCTTTCGTTGTTCGGTTCGACGACCGACCGGAACGGGTGGGCGTCGGGGACGACTCGACGTGCCAGACTACGGCCTTGACCGAAGTTGTCGGACCAGCGGCATAGGGTCGCAGTCGTGAGTATTTCCGTGTCGACGCCCATCGACTTGCCTCTACTCGACCTCGGTGACAGTGCGCGACTGCAGATGCCGTCACCTCGCCCCCGCAGCACTCCGGCCTTGTCGCCCTCCCGCGCAGGCGATTTCAAGCAGTGCCCACTCCTCTACCGCTTTCGTGCGGTCGACCGAATTCCGGAGACCTCCACCGAAGCTCAGGTCAAGGGAACTGTGGTGCATGCCGCGCTGGAGGCTCTGTACGCGCTGCCTGCGCAGGACCGAGTGCCGACGACTGCGCGCGACCTGGTGGATCCGGCATGGGAGCGGGTCGTTGCCCAGTCGCCCGACATCGAGTCTTTGGTGCCGGTCGACGAGCGGACGGCATTTCTCGACCGCGCTCGAGCTCTGGTTGCCGGATATTACGAACTGGAGGACCCCACTCACTTCGAGCCCGAGTCCTGTGAACAGCGGGTGGAGATAGATCTGGACGACGGAACGCCGCTGCGGGGATTCATCGACCGAATCGACGTCGCACCCAATGGCATGATTCGGGTTGTCGATTACAAGACCGGCCGAGCGCCGCGCGAGTTCACCGAATCCAAGGCCCTGTTCCAGATGAAGTTCTACGCCCTCATGATCATGAGGCTGCGTGGAATCGTGCCCGCACAGCTCAAATTGATGTACCTGGCCGACAAGCAGGAACTGACCTACGCCCCCGACGAGGACGAGCTGCGCAGGTTCGAGCGCATGCTGTCCGCCATCTGGAAAGCGATTCTGGCTGCGGGTGAGACCGGCGACTTCCGAGCCAAGAAAGGCGCACTCTGCAAGTGGTGCGACCATCAGGCCCTGTGCCCCGAGTTCGGTGGTACTCCCCCGCCGTACCCGGGTTGGCCTCAGGCGGCAGCGGCACAGGCAGGGGCCGAGCAGTGACTACTCCGGACGCTTTCTTCGTTCCCGCCGGTGTCAGCAAGGACGGCTTCGAGAAAGTCACGGCCACCGAGAACACCGTCAGCGTCTGGGCACCGACGATGCAGCACGGCGCTCCGCCATCAGCGCTGCTGGTCCGTGCGCTCGAGCGCGTCGACGCTCGGGAGGACACAAGGATCAGCCGGGTGGTGGTCGATATTCTCGGTCCGATCCCGGTCGCGGACATCGAGATCCGAGCATGGACGGAGCGTCCCGGTAGCAACGTCGAACTGGTCGTCGCTGAATTGTGGGCCGAAGGTTCTGCCGGAACTTCGCGAGCGGTGGCGCGAGGAAGTGCGTGGCGCATGCGCACCTCTGCGACCGAGGACGTCGCACACGCCGGCGACCGAGTGTTGACACCGGCCGGCGATGGGGTCGATTTCGCTTTCGGTGACTCGTGGTCCTCGGGTTATCTCGACGCGGTCGAGTTCAGGATCCTTACCGAGTTCGGTGGCGCCGGACCGGGTGAAATTTGGGCGAGGCCCAGACCCGTTCTGGTGCAGGGCGAAACGATGACCCCGCTGGAGCGACTGTTCTCCATTGCCGACATCGCGAACGGTATCGGTGCACAGCTTCCGATCGACGAATGGACGTTCTTGAACACCGATCTGACGGTGCACATATTCCGGGTGCCTCAGGGCGAATGGGTGGGAGTTTCGGCGGAAACATCCACCGGTCCGGACGGAATCGCCATGTGTGGTGGGACTCTCAGCGACGAATTGGGACCTGTCGGCCGCATCGCCCAAACAGTCCTGGTCCGCCGCCGCGGCTGACGGCAGCCACCGATCCGGATCTAGAACGCGCGGCACGACCTGATGTCGGACGCGAGAATAGCTTTCGCTCCCAACTCGGCGAGCTCGTCCATGACGTTGTTGTGGACTTTGCGAGAAACCATGGCGCGCACGGCAACCCAGTTGTCGTCGACCATCGGCGCCAAGGTCGGCGACTCGATTCCCGGGGTGATCTTGACGGCCTCGTCGAGGATCGACTTGGGGCAGTCGTAATCGAGCATCAGGTACTGCTGGGCGAAGACAACGCCCTGCACGCGGGCGATGAGCTGCTTACGTGCGGAATCGGTACCCGGGGCACCTGCCCGTTCGATGAGGACGCCCTCCGAATCGCAGAGCGATTCGCCGAAGGCCACGAGGTTGTTCTGGCGCAGTGATCTGCCCGATTCGACGACGTCGGCAATCGCGTCCGCGACCCCGAGCTGGATGGAGATCTCGACGGCACCGTCGAGGCGGATGACCGTGGCCTCCAACCCACGCTGGGCCAAGTCCGCGCGCACCAGATTGGGGTACGACGTGGCGATGCGTAGTCCGCCCAGGTCCTCGGGTGCCCACTCCTTACCCGCGGGCGCTGCGTAGCGGAACGTCGAGCGGCCGAAGCCGAGCGCCAGGCGCTCCTCGACGGCAGCACCCGAATCGAGGGCCAGGTCGCGGCCCGTGATGCCCAGATCCAACTGGCCGGATCCGACGTAGATCGCGATGTCCTTGGGTCGGAGGAAGAAGAACTCGACACCGTTGGCCGGATCGAGAACCGTCAAGTCCTTCGAGTCGCTTCGGCGTCGATAGCCGGCCTCGCTGAGAATCTCTGCGGCGGACTCGGAGAGTGCGCCCTTGTTGGGTACGGCTACGCGCAGCATGGAATTTTCCTTCGTCGGTGAGTTCGTGGGAGACGTGCGGATCCTCGACTCACAGATGTCGGTAGACGTCCTCGAGCTCGATGCCCCTGCCCACCATCATCACCTGAACCCAGTACAACAGCTGCGAGATTTCCTCGGCGAGCGCCGCGTCGCTTTCGTGCTCGGCCGCGATCCACACCTCGCCCGCTTCTTCGAGAACCTTCTTGCCCTGAAAATGAACTCCCGCATCCAACGCTGCGACGGTGCCCGACCCCTCCGGGCGGGTCTTCGCACGGTCGGTGAGCTCGGCGAACAGGGAATCGAAAGTCTTCACGGATTCGTATTCTTTCACGTCGGTATCCAGCGGAATCATTCGGTCGAGATTCGAGGAGTCAGGCTGCCCAGGCTCGCCGGACGTCCTCGGCTGTGAGACCGACAAGGCCGTCACGAATGGTGTACCCAGGAGCCGGCGGCACGGCGATCTCGGAGGGAACCACCAGCACCGGACATCCTGCAGTGTGCGCGGACAGTGAGCCCGTGGGCGAGTCCTCGACCGCGAGGCAGGATCCGGCGTCCATTCCGAGCAGTGCCGCACCGCGTAGGTACGGTGCCGGATGCGGTTTGCCGGCCTCTACCTCGTCGCCGGTGACCGTGATGTCGAAATATTCGCGGCCCAATGTGTCCAGGGCTCGCTCGACCAGGCCACGCTCGGTGTTGGTGACGAGCCCGGTGGACAGACCCATCTCGCGCACCAGAGCGAGCGCATCCTTGGCACCGGGCCGCCAGGGAATGCCCTCGGCGAACAGGTCTCCGACACGGGCCGTCAGCCACTCGCGACCCTGAGCCAGGTGCTCGTCGGTGACCTCGACCGAGGCGTTGGCCAGTACCTTGCTCAGAGCGTCGCGCATGGAATTGCCGAGGGTGCTCTCGCGCACTTCTGCGCTCAGTTCCGTCCCGAGATTTCGTGAGTACTCACCGATGGCGACGTCCCAGATCTTCTCGGAATCGAGCAGTGTGCCGTCCATGTCCCACAGGACGCCCTGCAGGTGGGTTCTAGACATTGAAGTACTTGGCCTCCGGGTGATGAAGTACGAACGCATCGGTCGACTGTTCGGGGTGGAGCTGCAGCTCCTCGGAGAGCTTCACGCCGATCCTCTCGGGCTCGAGCAGGGCAGCGAGCTTGATCCGGTCCTCCAGATCGGGACATGCTCCGTAGCCGAACGAGTAACGCGCACCTCGGTATTCGAGTTTGAAGTACCCCTCGGCCTCGGTGGGATCCTCCGCAGCGACCGACTTGCCGTCGGACAGTTTCAGTTCCTCGCGCACTCGGCGATGCCAGTATTCGGCCAACGCCTCGGTGAGCTGGACACCGATTCCGTGTACCTCGAGATAGTCGCGGTACGAGTCGGCAGCGAACAGCTCGTTCGCGAAGTCGGCGATGGGCTGGCCCATGGTCACCAGGTTCATCGGCAGCACATCGACCTGACCGGATTCTCGTGCAGCCGAACGGGACCGAACGAAGTCCGAAATGCACAGGAACCGGTCGCGGTGCTGACGCGGGAACGTGAAGCGGAAACGTTCGGGTGCATCGGGTTCGGGCTCGGTGAGCACGACGACGTCGTCCCCCTCGGAGACCGCCGGGAAGTACCCGTACACCAGTGCGGCGTGCGCGAGTATGCCGTCGGTGCTCAGACGATCCAGCCAATACCGCAGGCGCGGTTTACCTTCCGATTCGACCAGGTCCTCGTAGGTGGCACCTTCACCCTTGCGGGCACCGCGCAGACCCCACTGTCCGAGGAACAGGGCGCGCTCGTCGAGCAGACCCGAGTAGTCGGCCAGGGACACGCCTCGGACGATGCGAGTACCCCAGAACGGCGGAACCGGAATGTCGATATCGGCCGCGACATCGGATCGCTCGGGCACGACGACCGGAGCCTCCTCGGCCTTACGCTTCTCGGCGATGCGCTTGGACCGCTCGTGGCGTTCCTTGCGCTCGGCCGTCTTGGCCTTCGCGGCCAGTGCCTCGGGACTGTCCGGAGCCGGACCGCCGCCTCGCTTGGTGGTCATGATGGTGTCCATCAGCCGCAGTCCCTCGAAAGCGTCACGCGCATAGTGCACGTCACCCTCGTAGACGTCCTGTAGATCGTTCTCGACATACGACCGCGTCAGAGCCGCTCCGCCCAACAGCACCGGGAATTGTTCGGCGACGCCCCTCGAGTTGAGTTCGATCAGGTTGTCCTTCATGACAACAGTGGACTTCACCAGCAGTCCGGACATGCCGATCACATCGGCACGCTTGTCTATCGCTGCTTCCAGAATGGTCGAAATCGGTTGCTTGATACCGAGATTGACGACCTCGTAGCCGTTGTTGCTCAGGATGATGTCGACGAGATTCTTGCCGATGTCGTGCACATCACCCTTGACGGTACCGAGCACGATGCGGCCCTTGCCGTCGTCGTCGGTCGCTTCCATGTGCGGTTCCAGGTACGCCACAGCGGCCTTCATCACCTCGGCCGAGGCAAGCACGAACGGCAGCTGCATCTGGCCGGAACCGAACAGCTCTCCCACGGTCTTCATGCCCGAGAGCAACGTCTCGTTGATGATCTCCAGCGGTGGCTTTTCGGTCATCGCGGAGTCGAGATCGGTGTCGAGGCCGTTGCGTTCTCCGTCGACGATGCGCCGTTCGAGTCGCTCGAACAGCGGCAGACGACCCAATTCCTCGGCGCGGGATTCTCGGGCCGAGGCTGCCGAGACACCCTCGAACAGCTGCATCAGCTTCTGCAGTGGGTCGTAGCCTTCACTACGACGGTCGTACACCAGATCCAGAGCGGTTTCGCGCTGCTCGTCGGGAATCTTGTTCATCGGCAGGATCTTCGACGCGTGCACGATCGCGGTGTCGAGGCCTGCCTGGGTGCACTCGTGCAGGAAGACCGAGTTCAGCACCTGGCGCGCAGCGGGATTGAGACCGAACGAGATGTTCGACAACCCGAGGGTGGTGTGCACCTTCGGGTACTTCTCCTTGAGCTGCCGGATCGCCTCGATGGTTTCGATGCCGTCGCGTCGAACCTCCTCCTGGCCGGTGGAAATCGGGAAGGTGAGGGTGTCGACGATGATGTCCTCGTGCCGCAGGCCCCAGTTCTCGGTGATGTCGGTGATCAGTCGATCTGCGACTCGCACCTTCCATTCGGCCGTTCGGGCCTGTCCCTCCTCGTCGATGGTCAGGGCGACGACGGCGGCACCGTGCTCCTTGACCAGACGCATGATCTTCTGGAACCGCGAATCCGGGCCGTCGCCGTCCTCGTAGTTGACCGAGTTGACGGCGCTACGGCCGCCGAGGTGCTCGAGACCGGCTTCGAGTACGGCCGGTTCGGTGGAGTCGAGCATGATCGGGAGCGTCGACGCGGTCGCCAATCTGCTTGCGAGTGCGGCCATGTCGGCGGCACCGTCGCGGCCGACGTAGTCGACGTTGAGATCCAACATGTGTGCGCCGTCGCGCGTCTGATCCTTGGCGATGTCGAGGCACTTCTCGTAGTCCTCGGCCAGCATCGCGTCGCGGAATGCCTTGGACCCGTTGGAGTTGGTGCGCTCACCGATCATCAGGATGCTGGCGTCCTGCTCGAACGGAACGGCGGTGTACAGCGAGGAGACACCCGGCTCGGGAGCGGGCAGACGCTCGAGCTTCGTGGCTCCGTGCACCATGTCGGCGACCTGACGGATGTGCTCCGGAGTGGTGCCGCAGCAACCGCCGACCAGAGCCAAGCCGTACTCGCTGACGAAACCGCTCAGGGCCGTGGCCAGTTCGGGGGCGGTCAGCGGGTACTCCGCGCCCTTTGCACCCAGCGTCGGAAGACCGGCATTGGGCATCACCGACACCGGAAGCCGCGAGTGCTTGGACAGGTGGCGCAGGTGCTCGCTCATCTCGGCCGGACCGGTGGCGCAGTTGAGACCGATCATGTCGATACCGAGTGGTTCCAGCGCAGTCAGTGCTGCACCGATCTCGCTGCCGACGAGCATCGAACCCGTCGTCTCGACCGTCACATGGGTGATGATCGGAATGCGGACGCCGAGCCTGTCCATCGCGTGTTGGCTGCCGATGATGGCGGCCTTGACCTGAAGCAAGTCCTGGCAGGTCTCCACCAGAATGGCATCGGCACCGCCGTCGATCATTCCCAACGCGGCTTCGGTGTACGCGTCGCGCAGGCGGGCGAACGGTGCGTGCCCGAGTGTGGGGAGCTTGGTGCCGGGACCCATCGAACCCAGGACGTATCGGTCCATTCCGTCGCGGCCGGGACCCATCTCGTCAGCGGTCTCACGTGCGAGCCGAGTGCCTTTCTCGGCCAACTCGCGGATTCGATCCTCGATGTCGTAGTCGGCCAGGTTGGGCAGATTGCATCCGAACGTGTTCGTTTCGACGGCGTCCGCACCGGCCGCGAAATACTCACGGTGGATCTCACGCAGCACGTCTGGCCTGGTGGCATTCAGGATTTCGTTGCATCCTTCGAGACCGAGAAAGTCGTCGAGAGTCAGGTCGGCGTCCTGGAGCATCGTGCCCATCGCTCCGTCGCCGATCACAACGCGCCGTGAAATGGCATCGAGCAGACCGGGCTTGTGTTGATCGGACATCACTACAGAGTAGTGGGCACCGGAGTTCCGCCGGGTCGTAGGCTGTCGTGGTGAGTCCCCGAAACCTCGATGGCCAGTCCCCGAACGACGACGGTACCGAAAAAGCGGACATTCCGGATGCCGACTCGGCTGTGCCTCTCGACGCAGCGTTGATCGAGGCCGTACACGACGCTGTGGCCAACGCCACAGATGTCGACGACCTCGACGATCTCGACGAGGACATTCCCGAATTGCGCTCGCCCATCCTGGTTGCGGCTTTCGAGGGCTGGAACGACGCGGGCGACGCGGCGAGCGGTGCCGTCGAGCACCTGGAGCTGATCTGGGATGCCAGTCCTCTTGCCGAGCTGGACTCGGAGGACTACTACGACTACCAGGTCAACAGGCCGACGGTTCGGCAGGTCGATGGCGTCACCCGTGAGATCGAGTGGCCGTCTACCCGGCTGTCGGTGTGTTCGCCTCCCGGGAGCGAACGAGATGTGGTGCTGCTGCGCGGTATCGAGCCGAACATGCGGTGGCGCAGCTTCTGCGACGATCTCCTCGAATTCGTCGAACAGCTGGGGGTCGAGACCGTCGTGATCCTCGGGGCACTGCTGGCCGACACCCCGCACACCAGGCCCGTTCCGGTCACGGGCACTGCCTACAGCACCGAGTCGGCCGAACAGTTCAATCTCGAACAGACCCGGTACGAGGGCCCGACCGGAATCACCGGCGTGTTGCAGGACGAGTGCGTCAAGGCCGGCGTCCCCGCGGTGTCGTTCTGGGCGGCCTTGCCCCACTACGTCTCACAACCGCCGAATCCCAAGGCCACCGTTGCGTTGCTTCAACGGGTCGAGGACGTGCTCGACATCGAAGTACCGCTCGGCGAACTGCCCACCCAGGCCGAGGAGTGGGAAGAAGCGGTCAACGAGATGACCAAAGAGGACGAGGAGATCAGCGAATACGTGCGCAGCCTCGAAGAGCGTGGCGATGCCGAGGTGGACATGTCCGACGCGATCGCGAAGATCGACGGCGACGCCATCGCAGCCGAGTTCGAGAAATACCTCAGGCGTCGGGGCCCGGGGAACTTCGGGCTCTGAGCAGAGCGCACACGATCGACCGGGGCCCGGTGAGGTCTTTCTGATGCCGACGTAACGTCACCGCAGCGGTGGCGTCACCGCGACACCGGAACCTCGTGGGTATGGCCAGCACCCCACGATTTCTGCAAGGCGTCTTCTCCTTCTCCGGCAACGGCCTGGACAAGCCCGAGTTGATCGATCCCAGCCTGAGTTTCGTCGTGCCCGAGGGTGTGACTGCCCAACCGCTGTACTTCCGCGGTGGAAACTCCAGCGACGAACTCGTGGTCGTGACTCTGCTGCGTGACGGCAGCCCGATGCGCATCTTCCCGATGGGAGCCAAGAGCGGGGTCAACATCCCCCTCCGCGTGGTCGAGGACGTCGATCCGGACACGGTTCTCGAGTTGGTCGTCGCTGCCCCGGCCGGAACCACCGGAGAGGTCGTCGTCGATTTCGGTCTGGTGCTCGTCTGATGACTGCGGGCAAGCAGCGGCTGCTGGTGGTCGGCAACGGAATGGCCGGTGCCAGAACGGTCGAGCAGATTCTCCAGCGTGGCGGCAGCTCGTTGTTCGAGATCACGATGATCGGCGACGAGCCGTACGGCAACTACAACCGAATCATGCTCTCGCACGTGCTGTCCGGTGAGGCAACCGTCGACGACGAGGATCTGATTCTCAATCCCATGAGTTGGTACAGCGACAACGGCGTGACGCTTTACGTAGGCGATCGTGCCGTGTCGTTGGATCGATTCTCCAAGACCGTTGTGTGCGAGAGCGGTCGGTCCGTCGACTACGACGTGCTGATCATCGCCACGGGAAGCAACACGTTCTTCCCGAACATGGACGGTCTCCGAGAATCCGACGGCAGATTGGCCCGTGGCGTGTTCGGTTTCCGGACCATCGCGGACACGAACGGCATGCTGCAGATGGCCCAGTCACGCGATGACGTCTGCGCGGTCGTCATCGGCGGCGGACTGCTCGGACTCGAAGCCGCATACGGGCTGCGCACCCAGGGGCTCGTCGTGAACGTGGTGCACTCCCCCGGACACTTGATGAACCAACAGCTCGACGAACGCGGTGGACGAGTGCTGCGCAACAAGATCGAGTCGCTCGGTGTCGGAGTGCACACCTCGAAGAGAACCACCTCGGTGTTGCGTTCCGAGGACGGTGTCGTCACCGGAGTGGGGTTCAACGACGGCACCTCGCTGGCTGCGGACATGGTGGTCGTTACCGCCGGAATCCGGCCCAGTGTCGATTTCGCCCGTGCGGGCGGCTTGGTGATCGAACGAGGAATCGTCGTCGACGACCAATTGCGTTGCGAGGACGAGGGATCCATCTATGCCGTCGGTGAATGCTGCCAGCATCGCGGTGAGGTCTACGGTCTCGTCGCGCCGCTGTGGGAGCAGGCCGTCGTGTTGGCCGATGTGCTCACCGGCGCGAATCCGGCTGCGGCCTACCACGGATCGCGGCTGACGACCAAGCTCAAAGTGGCCGGCGTCGACGTCGCGTCGATGGGAATCACCGCCCCCGAGCGCGACGACGACGAATTCGTCCAGTTCTACGAGCCGCGCAGTGGCACGTACAAATCGGTCATCGTGCGAAACAACAAGCTCGTGGGTGCCACTCTGCTCGGAGACATCTCCAAGGCCAACTTCCTGACTCAGGCATTCGACGAGAAGGTGCCCTTGCCGGACGAGCGCATCAGCATGCTCTTCGACATGGGAACGCCCTCTGCGGCAACAGGAGCCGCCGAATTGGCCGACGACGTCCAGGTGTGCAACTGCAACGGCGTCACGAAGGGTGCCATCGTGGCCTGCGTGCACGCGGGTGCGAAGAACCTCGGCGACGTGACTGCGAAGACCCGCGCGGGCAAAGGGTGCGGCTCGTGCAAGGGGTTGGTCAACGACATCATCGCGTGCGCAGCGGGTGGCACCGTCGAAGCAGACCCCACCGCAGACTGGTACGTGCCGTGTATCCCGATGACGAAGCCGGAACTGATCGATGCCGTCCGAGCGCAGGATCTGCGGGCAGTGTCGCAGGTGTTCACAGCGCTAGCGACCGACGGCCTCGAGGATGCCGCCGCCAAGATGCCGTTGGCGTCATTGCTGCGCACCGTGTGGGGTCCGGATTGGGTGGACGAGCGCGGCGCACTGTTCATCAATGATCGTGTCCACGCCAACATCCAACGGGACGGCACGTTCTCGGTAGTCCCGCAGATGAAGGGTGGCGTCACCACCCCGGATCAGCTGCGCAAGATCGCCGACGTTGCAGACAAGTACCACGTTCCGCTGGTGAAGGTGACCGGTGGACAACGCATCGACCTGCTCGGGATCAAGAAGGAAGACCTGCCGAAGGTGTGGGGCGATCTGGACATGCCCTCGGGTTTCGCGTACGGCAAGAGCATGCGCACGGTGAAAACCTGTGTGGGTAGCGACTTCTGCCGGTTCGGTCTGGGCGACTCGACTGCTCTCGGCATCGCCCTCGAAGAGCGGTTCCAAGGCTTGGAGACTCCGGCGAAGTTGAAGCTTGCGGTCGCCGGCTGCCCTCGCAACTGCTCGGAGGCACTGTGCAAGGACTTCGGCGTCGTCTCGGTGGGCGAGGACAAGTGGGAGATCTACGTCGGAGGCGCGGCAGGTGCACACATCCGCAAGGGCGATCTACTGGCCACCGTGACGGGGGCCGAGGAGGTTCTGACCGTGGCAGGCAGGTTCATTCAGCACTACCGCGAGAACGCCCAATGGCTCGAGCGAACGTACGCGTGGGTTCCGCGCCTCGGCCTCGAAGAACTACAGAGCGTGCTGATCGATGACCGTGACGGCATCCTGGCCGGACTCGACGAACGAATGCAGGCATCGGTGAACGGCTACGTCGACCCGTGGCAGGACCGCGCGACACCCAAATCACCCGCGCAGTTCACCCCGTCGCTGCCCCTGCTTCCGCTGCCACAGGTACCGGTCCGATGAGCGTGCCGGTGGGGGCGGTCGAGGACCTGACGCCCGGTGAGGGTCGGGCCTACGTGGTGGACGGCAAGCAGGTTGCAGTGTTCCTGCTGAGCGACGGCTCGGTGCGGGCGATGGACGCCATGTGCCCACACAGGGGCGGGCCACTCGCAGACGGTCAGATCGACGGGTCTGTAGTCGTCTGCCCACTCCACCAGTACACGTTCTCGCTCGACGACGGCTCCTGCGCCAGCGGTATCGACGCCGTGCGCACCTACCCCGCCGCAGTGGTGGACGGGAAAGTGACCGTCGAGCTCTAACCGTCACGGTTGAACGACCGAGGCCCTGACCCCTGGGTCGTTCCGCAGGCTCCACTCCCACCCCCTACCCTGTTCCAGTGAGCGATTCAGGTGAGGACGCACGGCTGGGTGCCGTGAACGCGTTCGTGGAGGAGGACCGTCTCGGTCTCTTCTCCTTCGCCGTTGCCGAGAAGCGATCCGAGTACCTGGCGGTTCTCCGCGCATTCGACACCGCACGCGCCAATTACGTCGTCCTGCTGCACTCCGGAGACGTCGCCGACCTCATCGCCCGCAGCCCCGGTCGGCACGCCGCACTGACCACACTCGACATCGCGCCCCTCCTCGATCAGCTCCACGCCTGGGGCCTGCTCGAACGCAGCTACGACGGCACCCGCGCGGCGACCCTCGCCGAATACCGCAACCGTCACTTCGTTTACCAGTTCGGTCAGGCCGGCTACAAGGCGTATCGCGCGGTCGAGGACGTTCTCGGTGCCCGCCTGGACGACGCCTCGCTGTCGCGGTTGGTGTTGCCGGAGCTGCTGGCCGATATGCACGAATTGGCCGAGGCGAACCGTCAGGCCGACGGCGATCGCATCTATCGCAAACTCAGTCGACTCGATTCGACGCTGTCCGAGATGGCGACCCGCGCCGCACATTTCTACCTGGTCCTGGGTGATCTGGTGCGCACCACCGAGATCACTCCCGAGTCGTTTCTGGTCCACAAGGACGCGCTGCTGACGCACATGCGCGAGTTCAGCTCCGATCTGACCCGCTACGCCCCGAAGCTCGCCGAGGCGATCGCGCTCGTCGAGAACACCGGCATCGAGGAGCTCGTCGAGCGGGCCGCGATCAGCGACGAACGAGTATTTCTCACCGTCGACGAACGGCGAGCCGACTGGACCGATCGCTGGGCCGGCCTCTCGCACTGGTTCGTCGCGGCGGAGTCCGAACTGAGTGAGTCCGAGCGACTCCGCGAAGGCACGATGAGCGCGATCGCCGCCGTGCTGTCGCTGCTCCGCCGCGTCACCGAGACCCGTAGGGGCGGTGTGAGCCGCGAGAGCCAGCTGCGGCACCTGGCCGGGTGGTTCGCTGCCACGCCTACCGAAGACAGCGCGCACGCCCTGTTCCACGCCGTGTTCGGTCTCGGCAGGCCTCGGCACCTGTCGATGGTGCATCCCGATGCCGACATCATCTCCACGTCCCGATCGTGGTGGGAGGCTCCACCGGTCGAGATCTCGCGCACGCTGGCCGAGACCGGACGCACCCCGACCCCCGGCGTTCCGGGACGGGTGCAGCGCAACGACGGCGGCATCAGACGGCTTCGGGAGCAGCAACTCGAGTCGCAGCGATCACGCAGTGCCGCAGCGCAATCGCTTGCTTCGGCCGGAATCCACGACCGGGTTCTGAACGAGCAGGAAACCGAGGTGCTGCTGAGCCTGCTGAACGCAGCTCTCACGGCGCGGGTACGCGTGAGCGGACGCACTTCCGACTCGTCGGGATCGGACAGCGGCGTGCGCTTGACGCTCAGCGACAGTGACCGTTCGACGATCGTGCGGACCAGCCGTGGCCGACTGCATCTGGACCGGTTGTCCCTCGATGTCAGTGAGGTCGCACGCCGATGAGAGCTCGCGAAATCTCCACCCTTGCACTGGATTCCTACCAGCGGGCCGCCCGGGTCGCGCTGTCGAATCACCTGGTGACCAGCACGTATCCCGATAGGATCGCACTGCCTCTACTGCGCCGGTGGGCCACCGAGTTGCGCGAGGACCTGCTCGAACTGTTCGGATATCGTCTCGAGGTCACCGAGTCCACGGCGCGCCTGTACCCGGTGATCGATCGACTCGACGACAGCCAACCCGCCCGAACAGCCACCGACCGAATTTTCGACCGGCGTCGATACGCGTATCTGGCGCTGGCACTGGCGGCACTCGGCCGGGCGGGCAACCAGATCACGCTTTCGGAGCTTGCCGATCATGTTGCGGCAGAAGCAAGTCAAGTCGACGGAGTAGAGCTCACGACCGACCGAGCAAGCGACCGAGACGCCTTCGTCGACGCGATCGGCTGGCTTGCGACCCGCGGTGCGATCGCATTGGCCGACGGTGACGCCACCGGTTGGGCCAACAATCCGTCCGCAGGCGAGGCCCTCTACGACATCGACCGGCCTGTCGTCGTCGCTCTCTTCCGGCCGCCTCGCGCCGTCCAGCATCTGCGATCGATCCGTGGATTGCTGGCCGGTGCCGATGCCCCCTCGGATCCCGAGGACTCCGAACTCGGGATCCACACCGAGTCCGGGCGCGAAGCAGACCCGAAAGAGACGGTGCGTGCCGTACGACGAGCACTCGTCGAACAACCGGTCGTCTACCTGGACGACCTCGATCGTGACGGGCGCGCCGCGCTGGCCACGTCCCGTACGGTCGCAGACGTCGAGTTGCTCACCGGCCTGATTGCCGAGCGCCGTTCCGAGGGAGTGGCCCTCATCGACACTTCCGGACGACTCTCGGACTATCGATTCCCCAGCACCGGAACCATTGCCCAGGTCGCGTTGCTGATCGCGGGCGAGATCTCGGACCGGGTGATCGATCCGGATGCACCCGCGCTGGCGACCTACCCCCTTCCCGACGCTGACGCCTTGATCGAACAGTTGGACAGCGCCATTCCCGACGGCGGGATCTTCGGTGATCTCGCCGAGTTCGGATTCGGTTCCGATGCAACGACATTCGTCGAAGCGGAAAAGAAGAAGCTGTATCCGCTGATCGAGGACAGTTGGCTGACCACGGTCGTCGACGATCTCGTCGAACGATTCGGGCGGACGTTTGCCGCGCAATGGCAGAGCGACCGGGACGGCCTACGACTTCGTGCACTGGCACTACTGCATCGACTTCGCTTGGTGCACTGCGTGTCCGGCGGGGTGCTGGTGCTGCCGGTGATCGCGCGCTACCGAGACGTGATGGTCAGCGTGCGTGATCGGACCCCGCAGGACTCACTGTTCGGCAACGAGCAAGCCCCCAGCACCGATCCATCCGAAGTAGAGGCTTGAGCAGATGACCGCACACTCGACACGTTTTCGGCCGACACGAGCAGGGATCGTCAACCTGTGGGACTACCGCGATCAGGAGTTCTCCTTCGCCGACGGTCGCCTGGTGCTGCGTGGGCCCAACGGATCCGGCAAGACCAAAGCCCTGGAAGTACTGTTTCCCTTCGTCCTCGACGGGCGCATCGAACCGCGCCGACTCAATCCGTTCGCCGGTGAAGAGCGAACCATGAAGTCCAACCTGCTCTACCGAGGGCAGGAGAGCGCACACTCGTACGTCTGGATGGAATTCGGCCGCGGCTCCCGCGAGGACCCCGAATCGGTGACGGTCGGCATCGGCATGCGGGCGAGCCGTCACAACGACAAGGTGACCCGCTGGTACTTCGTGGCCGACGGCCGGGTGGGCGTCGACTTCTCGTTGTTGGGCTCCGACGACCGGCCGCTGACGAAGAAGCAACTGGCCGAACAACTCGGCAGCGATGCACTGACCGATCGTCCGGTCGACTATCGCGCTGCGATCGATGCCCGAATGTTCGGGCTCGGTGCCCAACGGTACGACCAGTTGATCAATCTGATTCTGACACTTCGCCGTCCGCAGTTGGCCAAGAACCTCGACCCCAAGGGTCTCTCGCAGGCGCTGACCGACGGTCTGCGTCCGCTCGACGAGCAGCTCGTGCTCGAGGCAGCGCGCTCCTTCAGCGACATGGAAGAAGTGGGACGCGCACTCGAAGGACTGGCGCAGGCCGATCACGCCGCCAAGAACTTCGTCTCGGTCTACTCCAAATACCTTCGGGTGCAAACCCGCTCGGATGTGGAGCAGGTCTCACGTCGGCTCGAGGCAGTGACCCATGCAACCACCGCACACTTCGCCGCGGCCGCGCTGAAGGATCGGCGGCTGCTGGAACGAGCGGCGGCAGAAACCCGGTTCGACGAGGCCGAACGCGCATTGGATCAGGCCGTCGCAGACCGCGAGACTCTCCAGCGCTCGAGCGCGTACGAGGGCAAGCAGCAACTGGACGACCTCGCCGAATCTGCTGCCAAGCTCGAAGTGTCGACGGCACAGCAGGCCGACCGGGCACGGAAAGCGCAAGCAGAACTGGAACAGCGCACCGTCGAGGCCGCTCGGGCGGACTCCGCACTCCGTGACTCCGTTGCCGGCGTGACGCGCGCGGAGGAAGAGCTGCAGACTGCAGCCGAGGATGCGGGCATCGTGTGGACACCGCTGCCAGGCACGGCTCGCAGTGATCAGATCAGTACCGCTCTTCGCGGGCACGCCGAGGAGCGGGACGGTGACGTACGCGCGGTTCGTGAGGCACTGGCAACCGTCGAGAAGGCGTCGACAGAACGTGCTCGCGCGGAGAAGGCTGCGACGAAGGCGCGTGATCAGCTCGAGGCAGCGGCGGCGGCGGTCACCGAGGCCGAGGCGACCGTGGATCTGGAGAAGGCGCAGTTCGCCTCGGGCATGCGAACCTGGTGGTCGAACACTTCGTCGGTGTACGCCTCCGCGGGTATCACTTCCGCTGCGTTCGATGCCCTCGACGCAGCCTTGGCAGGCATCGGCGACGACGACGCCCCGAGCCTGGAATCGGTGCTCGCCGAGCAGACCGCAGACGGTATCGACGCGATTCGTGCCCGGCAGGCACAGGCACGCGTCGACGTGGCCACGCGCTCGGCCGAACTGAACGCGCTGCGCGACGAACTGTCCCTGGTACGAGCCGAACACGACGACGCCCCGCCGCCGTTCGCTGCGCGGACCGACAGCCGTGCAGATCTCTCGGGCGCACCGCTGTGGCAACTGGTTCGATTTGCCGACGTGGTGTCCCCCGCCGACGCGGCGGGGATCGAATCCGCATTGCAGGCCGCCAATCTGCTCGACGGTTGGATTCACCCGACCGCGGACTTCCCCGTCGACGCCGACTCGGAGCAGTTTCTTTCGGCACTACCGGCGGCCGCGAGGCCGTCCGGGGCAACGTTGGCGTCGGTTCTGGAACCCGAGCCCGGAACCGCCGTCCTGGAATCGCGAATCCTCGATGTCCTGAATTCGATTGCGTTGCAGCAGAATCGGTCCGATCACTCGGGTAGTTCCATCTCGATAGGCGTCGACGGTCGGTACTGGCAGGGAGTGCAGCAGGGTCGCCACACGAAACCGGATGCCGAGTACATCGGTGCAACGGCGCGGGCTCGCCGGCGGGAACAACGCATCACCGAACTCGGCGGCGCGATCGATACTGCAACGGCCGCGCTCGAGACCGCGACGGCCGACGAGCTGGCAGCCCGCGAGCTGGTGCAGGCTCTGGGCGCCGCCGCCAAACAGCTTCCCCGTGTCTCGTCCATCGTGAAGGCTCAACGCGCCGTCACGGCCGCCGCAGGAGCGCTGCGCACCTCCAAGGATGGTTCGGTAGCCGCCGACCGCGAATTCGATCAGGCAATCGCGGACCTGTCCGCGAAGGAGAAGCAACTACGCACCGTCGCCGTCGCTCATCGCACCCCTCACATCGGCCGTGACGTCGATGCCCTTGCCGCCGCGATTCGCCACTTCGAGCACCAGGGCGCGGCGGTCATCCGCAAGCGCAGCGACCATACGCGCGAGAGCGAGAGAGCCCGCGAAGCAACCAACCGGCTCGAAGAAGCAACCGGTCTGGCCGAGGAGCTCGCCGAGGAAGCTGCGATAGCCGACGAGAACTATCGCCAACAGTTGCAACGCCTGGAGTTGTTGAGCGAGAAGCTCGGTGCCACGGCCGAACAGATCGACATCGATCTCGAGAACGCACGCGATCGCATCGAGAAGTGCCGCGCCGAGCAGCGAGCAGCCCGAAAAGCGGACAAGGAAGCCGGCGAAGCGATCGGCAAAGCCGAGGGAGCCTGCAACACGGCGCTCGAAAGCCTGCGCGCCGCCGTCACCGAAACCTTGAGCGATGCAGTCCGGCTGGCGCCGTACGCCCGTAAGGACCTGCTGGCCATCCTCGGCGTCCACCAGACGCACGCCTGGCCTGCCAGTGACTCGGCGTGGCTGACTGTCGAACAGATTCTGTATCGAGTTCAGCAGGCCGACGGCCCGGACGACGAGGTTCCGGTTCTACCACCGGTCGTGCACGCGCTGCATTCGGCACTCGACGAGGCGACGGCATCGGTGAAAGTGAGTGACTCGAGCCGAAAGTCGACCCGCACGGCGCTGACGAGTGCGCTGCAGGAGTTCGACTCGCAACTGGCGGCATCGGGTCAGGACTACCGTTTGCAGTGGGATGCGCCGGACGGTTTGACGGTGGTACGCGTGCAGGACGAGCAGGGCTATTCGTCGGTCGGAGACTTCGCCGACCGAATCGGTGCGGCCAGGGCCGACCAGGAACTGCTGCTGACCGAGCAGGAGCGGCGCATTCTCGAGGATGCCCTGCTGACCGGTCTGGCGCAGCAGATCCACGAGCGCACCGTCGACGCACGCGAGCTGATCGCACAGATGTCCGCCGAGATGAAGCAACGACGGATGTCCTCGGGCAACACTATCGGCGTGCACTGGGTGCTCGCGGACAACTTCGACGACGGGGCGCGGGCGGTGTCCAAACTGCTGGACCGCGACGCTTCGGCGTTGAACCAGGACGACCTGGCCGCGATGCGCGCCCACTTCGCGTCGGAGATCAGGATTGCGCGTGCGGCACATCCGGAACGGTCGTACCCCGAAATCCTCTCTGCGACATTGGACTATCGCCGCTGGCGGGTGTTCGCGTTCACGCTCATCAGCGGGGACGGCAGCGAGGATCGCCTGACCGTCGCCCGGCACAGTGCGCTCTCAGGCGGTGAGCAATCGGTGTCGCTGCATTTACCACTGTTCGCGGCAGCGCATGTGATGCTGTCGTCCGCCGATCCGCACTCCCCTCGTCTGCTTGCGCTCGACGAGGCGTTCGCCGGTGTCGACGACAACGGCCGCAGCGAATTGCTCGGCTTGAGCGTGCAATTCGACCTCGACCTGTTCATGACCGGCTACGACCTCTGGATCACATATGCGGACGTTCCCGGTTGCGCGCACTACGACCTGGCGCATTCGACGGCCGAGAACACCGTGAGCGCAGCGCTTCTGGTGTGGGAGAACGGCGAACTGTTCGCCGAGCACGACGGCACCGACCTAGCGGCCGCACTCGGATCACCGTTGACGCGCCGCGTGCCGACCCGAACCGAAGGTGGGCTGGAGTTTGACCGGTAGCGGCGAATGGCGGGGCAGCGCGGAATTGTCTGCGCTGCTCGATGCTGCACGAAAGAAGTTGGAGTCCAACTGGCTTCGGGTCGGCGGCAACATCACCGTCGATCTCAGCGATGCCCCGGAGCTGTGGCGTCTGTGCAGTGCTATCTCTCGGTCCAACTCCAGTCTGCATTCTCGGGCGCGGAGCACCAAGCTCGACCTCGAGCGGTTCGACGTGTGGCTGAGCCATCCGCTCAACGGTGGCGCCGGATTGATCGAGACTCTCACCGAGCAGGCCCAGTTGCAGGACAAGAAGCGCATCGCTGCGGACAAGGCTCAGGTGCGCTCCGACGCGCTGGATCGAGCCAGGGAGGTACTCGGCGGTGGTACCGATCGCGAGTGGATCGAGTACTGGATCGCCTCGCTGCTCAATCAGGACGGCACGCTCGGCGGCCGCGTCTCCGTCGATGCACTGGCGGTGGCAACGCAGGTCCTGGCCCTGCTTCCGGTGGACGGGATGTCTCTCACCGAGCTGGCGGAACTGGCCACCGGTGATACCAAGGCCCTAGCGGGCGGTGGCGCAGCGAAGCTCGTCCTCGACGCACTGTCGTTGCGGGAGAACGTGCCTCGACCCGTCGACCCGGTGGGCATCAGGGCGCTGTGGGAAACGGCCGGGGTGTCGGTCGATGCACTGTCGAGTCGGGTACTGGTCCTCGGTTACCGCGTCGTCGAGAACCACACCGTGGCTCGTTGGCTCAACGACGCAGCGGATGAAGGCGTACCCTTTCCCGTCACCGTGGACATGCTCGCGCGCGGCCCGCTCACCAACACCTCGTCGACGGTGTTCGTCTGCGAGAACATCGCTGTGCTCGCCGCCGCCGCCCGTACTCTCGGCTCGGGCAGCGGGAGCGTGATCTGCACCGACGGCCAGCCATCGGCGGCGGTGCATCGGCTGCTGGCGTCGCGCGCCCCCGGCACCACGATCGAATGGCGTGCCGACTTCGACTGGGCCGGACTGCACATGGTGAAACGAGCGATGGACCGATACGACGCGTCACCGTGGCGGATGGACGTCGATTCCTACCGCCGCGCACTGGACGCGCGCAATTCCGAACCACTGAAGGGACACCCCACGGACAGTCCGTGGGACCCGGAACTGAGTGCCGCACTTCGTGATTCGGGTCGAGCAGTCATGGAAGAACGACTGATTCCGGATCTACTGGCGGACCTACGCGTAGGACTCGACGACTAGCGAAGCGGCACTCCGAGCAGAGCGTCGACCGCATCGGCGAAGGCTCCGGGTGCGCTCGCATCCGATCCACCCCGCTCGACTGCAAAACTCGCCCATGCGTCGAGCGCGTCGAGCGCCTTGGGTGTGTCGAGGTCGTCGGCGAGGTGCTGACGTAGGCGGTTCACGACGTCCTCTGCCGACGCTGCGGACCCGAGCGCGGCTGCCCGACGCCACAGCGCGAGCCGCGTGTGGGCGCGTTCGAGTACCTCGTCGGACCATGGCCGGTCCTGCCGGTAGTGACCGGACAACAGACCGAGACGCACAGCGGCCGGATCGACGTCCTCCGCGCGGAGCTTCGAGACGAATACGAGGTTGCCGCGGCTCTTGGACATCTTCTCGCCGTCCAAGCCGATCATTCCGGTGTGCACGTAGTGACGGGCGAAGCGAGGATCACCGGTCGCGGCCTCGGCGTGGGCCGCCGAGAATTCGTGGTGCGGAAAGATGAGATCGCTTCCGCCACCCTGGATATCGAAGCCGGTCGAGATGCGATTGAGTGCAATCGCGGCGCACTCGATGTGCCAGCCGGGGCGCCCGGGGCCCCACGGCGACGGCCACGACGGCTCGCCAGGACGCACCGCGCGCCACAGCAGCGCATCGAGTGGATCTCGCTTTCCTACGCGATCGGGATCGCCACCGCGCTCGGCGAAGAACCTGTCCATCGTGGGGCGGTCGTAACCGGACTCGTAGCCGAACTGCTCGGTGGCATCGGCACGGAAGTACACGTCGGGGTACTCGGCGTCGTCGACGACGTACGCGGCACCGGACGCGACCAACTTCTCCACCAGTTCGACGACCTCGTCGACGGACTCGACGGCACCGATGTAGTCGCGCGGAGGGATCACTCGCAGTGCTTCCATGTCGGCGCGGAAGAGCTCGATCTCGCGCGCCCCCAGGTCGCGCCAGTCCTCACCGTCTCGATCGGCGCGCTCGAACAGTGGGTCGTCGACATCGGTGACGTTCTGTACGTAGTGCACATCGACGCCGGCATCGAGCCACAGTCGGTTGATCAGGTCGAACGTCAGATACGTCGCTGCGTGTCCCAGATGGGTGGCGTCGTACGGGGTGATGCCGCAGACGTACATGCGGGCGGTCGAACCCGGGGTGACGGGACGGACCTGGCGGTCGGCTGTGTCGAACAATCGAAGCGCTGGACCCTGTCCTGGGATTGTCGGGATCTCCGGGCTGGACCAAGAATGCATGCAGCCGAGCCTATCCGAGCCCGATCAGAAGGCGGGCCAGGGTATGGGTCTGCTCGAACGGGGCTCCGGCATGACGGGGCGTGCGATGAGCTCCTGCGCCCGATCGAGGACTGCGACAGTTTCGGCCAGGGTGATCTTGTCGACGATGCGCGGCGCGGTGACGGCGTCGAAGGTCTCGACGAACCGAACGACGTCGTTCATCAGGGCGTCGTCGACTGCCTGGCCGGCCCATCCCCACAGCACTGTGCGCAATTTGTTCTCGGCATGCAAGCAGATGCCGTGATCGACTCCATATACGTATCCGTCGAGACCTTCGAGCGCGTGTCCGCCTTTTCGGTCGGCGTTGTTGAGGATCACGTCGAGTACTGCCATCCGCTGCAGACGCGGATCGTCGGCGTGGATCAGCGCGATCTCTTCGCCCTCGCCGTCGTACGCCTGCAGCACCGGAATCCACCCTGCAGGAACCAGATCGGGTCGACAGATGTCGACGAGGTCGACTCGTCCTTCGGCGTGAGCCTCGGGTGTGTCGATCCACTTCTGCACCATTCCGGGCCCGAACGGCCCGTCGCGCAGAACTGTCGGCGGTATGACACCCCAGCCGAGTGCCTCGGATATCTCGAAGGACGCCACTTCGCGACCGGCGAGCGTGCCGTCGGGGAAGTCCCAGAGCGGCACCTCCCCACGAACGGGCTTGTACACGCATCGGACAGAAGAATCGCCCTCGCCCGCTTCGCACACCAGTGTGGCATTGCTGGCCGACACCACCCGCCCGACGATCGTGAGCTCGCCGGTCTCCATGGTCTTTCGTCCCTCGAACGGAGGCAGCTCGACGGTCAAGACTCGTCGACCTCGGTCACCGGTCCGAAGGTCGCGCCGCGACGATATCCGTTGGTTCTAATGCAGACGTGTCCCTCGGGTGCCAACGGCAGTCCGCACAACGGGCACGGCGCGCGACCCGCTGCGATCACACGTTCGGATCGGACCGCGAATTCGCGAGCCTGAACCGGGGTCAGGAACACCCGCACTGCATCGGGGCCTTCGTCCGTGTCGTCGAGAACGACGGACTCGTCGACCTCGACCTCACTGACCGCCAACAGTTCCACCACGACTGCATTGGCATCGGCATCCCAGCCGAGCCCCATCGTGCCGACGCGAAACTCGGTATCGATCGGAGTCAGAAGTGGGCTGGTATCGACGGTGTCCGCTTCCTCGGCCGGCACATCGGCTCCGAATCTGCGATGCACTTCTTCGAGCAGAAGCCCCACCCGGTCGGCCAGGACCTGAACCTGCTGCTTTTCCAACGCGACCGACACCACCCGTGCGTCGTGCACTGCTTGCAGAAAGAACGTTCGGTCGCCCGGTTCACCAACGGTCCCGGCAACGAAACGATCAGGGGTGCGAAAAACGTGTATTGCGCGCGGCATTGCACCTCCTAACGACTCGAACAACTCCGCGTGGCACATCGCGGAACCTTCATTATCGGCCACAGATGGACCATGGACGGTATTGCTTGCTCTCCAGCCTGCCACCGATGGGGGCTTCGGCGCCGAATCGCCCGCCCTAGCTGCCCGCGCCACCGCCGACGACCGCGTCCGAAGAGCTCGAAACGTCCGATTCCGACGCGTCGGGCTCCTCGGCCTTCGGAACGAAGGCGCTGAGATCGGACCCGGTGTCGTTGGTCCGCAGAACGAACGGCCGCGTGGAGGTGTAGCGAACGACACTGATCGATGCCGGGTCGGCGACGATGCGCTGGAACGAGTCCAGGTGGGCACCCATCGCATCCGAGAGCACCGACTTGATGACATCGCCGTGTGAGCAGGCAACCCACAGCACGTCCCGGCCGTGCTGCGCAGCCAACCGGGCGTCGTGCTCCCGCACGGCCTGCACCGCGCGCTGCTGCACCGTCGCCAGACCTTCGCCGTCGGGAAACACAGCTGCCGACGGATGCTGCTGAACCACCTTCCACAGCGGCTCGGCCAACAACTCCTTGATCGTCCGACCGGTCCACTGCCCGTAATCCACTTCCACCAGACGGTCCTCGACCACCGGCGACATGCCGAGCTTGGCGGCCAACGGCTCCACCGTCTGCTCACACCGGAGCAACGGCGAACGGACGATCTCGGCAACCGGAAGCTCACCGAGGCGATCCGCTACCGCCTGCGCCTGCTCGCGCCCGCGGTCGTCGAGTTCGATGCCGGCACTGCGACCCGCGAGAGTGCCCGCGGTGTTCGACGTCGAGCGGCCGTGCCGAAGCAAGATGACTGTCATTGCTCCGAGCCTAACGAGGCGGGCTTCACGTAGCGGATACGACCCCGCCGGCCAACAAGCCGAGAACCACAACTCCGAGCACGATCCGGTACCCGACGAACCAGTACAGCGAATGGTTCGCTACGAACTTGAGAAGCCAGGCAATCGAGGCGTAGCCGAGGCCGAAAGCGATGACGGTTGCCACCAGCAATTGCGGGCCGGACGCGGCCAGTCCCGTGCCGACCGGCTCGAAGGCGTCGGGCAGCGAGAACAATCCGGAGGCGGTCACCGCCGGAATGGCGAGCAGAAACGAGAATCGCACGGCTGCTTCGCGTTCGAGGCCGAGAAACAGGCCTGCGCTCGTCGTCGCGCCGGAGCGAGACACTCCGGGAATCAATGCCAGACACTGCGCCAGACCCATGACGATGCCGTCGCGGGTGGTCAACTTCTCGATCGGACGTTCCTTGCGGCCGACCTTCTCCGCTACCGCGATGACGATGGCGAACGCGATGAGCATGAACGCGATGAGATACAGGTTGCGGGCACCGGTTCGGATCTGGTCCTTGAAGAGCAGGCCGAGCACACCGATGGGGATGGTGGCGATGATCACGTACCACCCCATCCGGTAGTCGAGACCCCGTTCGTCCCTCTTCGTCAGCCCGACGAACCAGGCTTTGACAATCCGTACGATGTCGCGCCAGAAGAACAGCAGCACTGCGGCTTCGGTGCCGAGTTGCGTCACGGCGGTGAACGAGGCACCGGCGTCCTCGTTCCAGAAGACTCCGGACACGATTCGGAGGTGGCCCGACGAGGAAATCGGCAGAAATTCCGTCAACCCCTGCACGGCACCGAGAATGATCGCTTGCAGCCACGTCATGTCGATCATGCGGAACCCCGATCCGACATCGACATCTCCGACATGGAAGCGGATGGACTCTTCGTTACCGATGCGTGGCCCACGGCCCGCCCCCTGAATTCGCGATTCACGGGGACGACCGTACCCGGCGCCACGGGTTCGTACCGAGCCGAACGACGCGGCGCGGCACATTCACAGACAGCAGCCGGGCGCACTACTGTGCACTGGCGGCAGTGCAGTTCGACACCGAGGATCACACGTAAAAGGACATTCGGCACATATGAAGCAGAGATCGGTCGGCACCAGCGGACTCCGAGTCTCCAGGCTCGGGCTCGGCACGCTCGGATGGGGCAGCGGAACCGACGGCGACGACGCCGCAGCGCAACTGTCGGCGTTCGCCGAGGCCGGTGGCACCCTGGTCGACACTTCCCCGGCGTACGGGGACGGTCGGGCGCAGCGCGTCCTCGCCGAGCTGCTCGACGACGTGGTCCCCAGGGACGAACTGGTGATCAGCAGTGCAGCGGGGTTGAACCCGCGGCACGGCCGATACGACATCGACTGCTCACGACGTGGTCTTCTCGGACAGCTGGATGCCACGCTGCGCGAGCTCGGAACGGACTATCTCGACTTGTGGCAGGTGGCGGCCTGGGACCCGATGACACCTGTCGACGAGGTCGCGGCGACGCTCGATTACGCCGTCACCAGCGGACGGGTTCGCTACACCGGTGCCCGCGGCTACCTCGGCTGGCAGTTGGCGACGGCAGCGGGCGCAGCCGATACCGGTCGAATCGTGGCCACGCAGGCGGAGTACTCCCTGCTGGCCCGCGGTATCGAGGACGAGTTGATTCCTGCCGCACATCACCACGGCATCGGTGTGCTGGCCGCAATTCCGCTCGCGGGTGGCGTGTTGACGGGCAAGTATCGCAACGGCATTCCTGCAGATTCCCGCGGTGCCGACGAGTTGCACGCCGAGTCCGTGCTGTCCTACCTCACCGATTCTGCGGTCAGCATCGTCGATGCTGCCGTCACCGCAGCCGACGGGCTCGCGACCTCTCCCCTCGTCGTAGCACTGGCGTGGGCTCGGGATCGTCCGGGCGTGAGCAGTGCCATCGTGGGAGCTCGCGATCTTGCCCAACTGATGGGTGCCCTGATGGCCGAGGAACTCGAGCTACCGGCGGCGATCGCGTCCGCGCTGGACGACGTCAGCGCCTGATCGCGCGCCCGCGAACTGCGTTGCGCGTCAGAAACCCTCCAACACCGAATTGACTCGGTTGAAGAACGCTCGGACGGCCGTCGTGTCTCGCTGTGACACATCGGACAAGTGCTGCGCATGTACGACCGCGTCACGCACCACACCGATGATGCTGCGTTCGTCGGTCAGATCGATCTCGGTGACCGAGTGTTCGGACACCGCTTCGACCTCGGACCGATCCGGCACCGGGGACCGTACGTCGGCCCGGTAGATCTCCACGTACAACGTGCTGCGGTGCACCCGAAACGCGAACGCCCGACCGTCGTCGGTGTGCCCGAAACCGTTCGCATGCGTTCCGGCATTGACTTCTTCGACGGCGAAGTGTGCTTCCTCGGATTCCACGTCCACTCCCATGTCGTGCGTTCACCTCGGACGATCAACGCTACCGCTTCACCCGGCACGGCCGGTCGACACCCGATCCAGCACGGTCGATTTCACCGGGATCGTCGCACGCTGGTACAGATGTGGCATCGGCACAACAGGGCAGTGTCACCAAGGAAGTAGGTTCGGTTCCATGCCAACACCGTCGGCTCGTACCGTTCGAGCGGCAGTTGCATCCGCACTCGCCGTGATCACAGTGGTGTCGGTGAGCGGGTGTTCGAGCGACGACGAGAATGCCGACGAGATTTCCGTCGAACCGCTGCCACCGGCCCAGTCCCCCGAGACGGCGGTGAGTCCTGCCGGGATCGTCACCGACTTCGCGCCGATCGACGCGCTCACCTTCGATCCTGTCACCCGCACCTTGGTGGCACTGACCGAGCAATCGACCTCGGTCAGTCTGGTTCGCAGCGACGCGTCGGCGGAGGCGCGTGTGATCGACCTCGGCTCTACCGGCGCAGCACTGGTTGCAGGCCGGGATTCGACCGTCCTGGTTCCCATGAACGGTTCCGTGGCCAGGATCGATGTCTCGGACGGGCAGCGCACCGATCTGGCCGTCGAATCGAATGCCCTGTCGGCTGCCGACCTGCCCGACGGCACGACTGCCGTCGGCGACGATACCGGCGCAATCCGCCTCTTCGACGCGAGCGGACAGGTGACCAGCACGGTCTCCGGAGGAAGTGTGACCTCGGCCGACGCGTTGGCCAGTACACCGAAGGGCGTCTCGGTTCTCGATCGCAGCCAGACGTCGGTGACCGATGTGAATCTGGACGACGGCACCCTCGGAGTGGCTCTGCGGGCCGGCGAAGGTGCCGCGGAGATGACCAGCGACGACTTCGGTCGGCTTCTGGTCACCGATTCGACCGGCACGGAGTTGCTCGTCTTCACCTCGCACGACCTGCTCATGCGACAGCGGTTTCCGGTCGGGTCGAAGCCATGGGCGATCGCCTACGATGAACAGTCCGGCGTCACGTGGGTGACACTGCCCGCCCTCAACGAGGTGGTCGGGTACACACTCGATACCGGAATTCCCGTCGAGACCGAGCGGTTGGCCACTGTGCGGCAGCCTGATTCGATTGCCGTCGACGACAACACCGGCGACCTGTACATCGGATCGGCGACGGGCGACGGGCTGCAGCGCATCCCTTCCGCGGGTCGTTGAGCTGGGCAGGAGTGGAGCCTGCAGGAACGACCCATCAGGAAGCCAAGGAGGCATGTGAACGCACACGAGAATTCGACGCCGGGACGAGCCAAGATGCCCGTCGGATGGGAAGTGTCGCCCTCCGACGATTGGGAATACGTTCCGCTGCGGCTGCCACCGGACGTCACCCGGGTCACGGCGTCGATGAGGCTGGCGATCCAGGCGGAGTTCGGCGGCTGGGAACTGTCGCGAGTTCGGCTGTACACCGACGGCAGCCGGCGCGTTCTGCTGAAGCGGAAGAAGACTGCGCATCACATCCCGGAGCCTGGAATCTGACGTTCGCAGCAGTACTGTCCGACCGCAGTGAACATTCCGCCTCAGCATGTCCGCCGAAGCCTGATCGATCGGAAAGAAGACCGTGGGAGACCGTCTGTACCGCGCGCTGTTGCGCCTGATGTTCCTCGTGCCACCGGAGCGGATACACCATCTCGCCTTCGCTGTTCTCCGTGCCGTGGCGGTGGTACCTCCGCTGCGCGTCCTGGCCGAGAAGGCTTTCGTGGTTCGAGACCCGCGGCTTCGTTCGACCGTGTTCGGCATCGACTTCCCAGCTCCGCTCGGTCTGGCGGCCGGCTTCGACAAGAATGCAGACGGCATCGATGCCTGGGAGCCCATCGGGTTCGGGTTTGCCGAGATCGGTACCGTGACGGCGCAGGGCCAGCCCGGCAACCCCACGCCTCGACTGTTTCGGTTGCCTCTCGATCGCGCCATCGTGAACCGCATGGGCTTCAACAACCACGGTGCAGCGCATGCCGCCGAGCGGTTGCGCTCGAGGCGTACCCGCATCCCCATCGGTGCCAACATCGGCAAGACCAAGATCGTGGAGCCCGCCGGCGCTGCTGCGGACTACACGTCCAGCGCTCGTTTGCTGGGCCCACTGGCAGACTTCGTCGTCGTCAACGTGAGCTCACCGAACACGCCGGGTCTCCGTGACCTACAGGCAGTCGAATCGCTACGACCGATCCTGGTCGCGGTGCAATCGGTGGTGACCGTGCCGGTACTGGTCAAGATTGCCCCTGACCTCTCCGACGAGGACATCGATGCCGTGGCCGATCTGGCCGTCGAACTCGGACTCGACGGCATCGTGGCCACCAATACGACGATCTCGCGCGCGGGCCTGCGCACCGAGGCAGACGTGGTGTCCGCTATCGGAGCTGGAGGCCTGTCCGGCGCACCGGTGGCTGAGCGATCGCTCGAGGTACTGCGGCGGCTGTACCGCCGAGTGGGTACCCGACTGACGTTGATCTCCGTCGGGGGAATCGAAACCGAGGCGCAGGCCTGGGAGCGCATCACTGCGGGAGCGTCTTTGGTTCAGGGCTATACGGGGTTCATCTACGGCGGCCCGCTGTGGATCAAGGGCATTCACCGGGGACTGTCGGCGCGCCTGGCGCAGAACGGGTTCGCCACCATCGCAGAGGCCGTGGGATCGGCGAACAGGGTCTGACCACTCCCCCCCCTCGTGCGCGTTTTGCGTACCCAAAGGTACGCAAAACGCGCACGACCTCAGGCCTCGTACGTGCCGGTGATGACCGCACGCCCGATGGCGTGCGAGAACAGATTGAAGCCGAGGTAGGCCGGGGTGGCCGTGTCGTCCACCTCCAGTCGCTCGACATCCACCGCATGGACGGCGATGAAGTACCGGTGCGGACCGTGACCGGCCGGCGGAGCGGCTCCGATGTAGCGGAACAGGCCCGCGTCGTTCTTCAGCGTCACCGCAGTGCTGGGCACTCCGGTTCCGCCGTCGTCGCCTGCGCCCGACACCAGTGACGTCGTCTCGACGGGGATGTTCGCCACTGCCCAGTGCCAGAAGCCGGACGCCGTGGGCGCATCGGGGTCGTAGACGGTCACAGCAAAGCTCTTGGTGCCTTCGGGGAAACCGGACCAGGACAGCTGCGGAGAGTTGTCGTGCCCACCGGCTCCCATGATTCCGCTGACCTGCTGAGCGGCCAACGCCTGGCCGTCCTCGACGTCCTCGGACGTCAACTCGAAGGACGGTAGGTCCGGAAGCGAGTCGTATGGGTTGTACGCCACGATGGTTCCTTTCGTGTCAGCTGTTCATCAAGAAGTGTTCGAGTACCTGTGTACCGAACTCCAACGACTCCACGGGTACTCGTTCGTCGATCCCGTGAAACAACGCCGCGAAATCCAGTTCCGGCGGAAGCTTCAACGGAGCGAACCCGAAACAGCGAATCCCGATGCGCGCGAACGCTTTCGCATCGGTGCCGCCCGACAACATGTAGGGAACCGTTCGACCGTTCGGATCGTGCGCGAGGACGGCCTCGTTCATCGCATCGACGAGATCACCGTCGAACGTGGTCTCGTACGGCTCGAGCTTCGTGATCCATTCCCGCTCGACGTTGGGGCCGATCAAGTCGTCGACCTCCTTCTCGAAGGCCGCCTGCCGACCGGGAAGCACCCGGCAATCCACTACCGCCGTCGCCGTCTGCGGAATCACGTTGGCCTTGTATCCCGCCGAGAGCATCGTCGGGTTCGCGGTGTCACGCAGGGTCGCTCCGACGATGCGCGCGATGCTGCCGAGTTTGAGCAGGGTGCCGTCGATGTCCGGCGAGGTGGGGTCGAAGTCGAGGCCGGACTCCTCGGAGACCGCGTGCAGGAATTGCGACACCGATTCGGTGAGGACCAACGGAAACGTGTGATTGCCGAGTTTGGCGACGGCCTCGGCCAGGTATGTCACCGCGTTGTCGTCGTGGAGGAACGATCCGTGGCCGGCGCGGGCCTTGGCGGTGAGCCGCATCCAGGCAAGGCTCTTCTCCGCGGTCTCGACCATGTAGAGCCGCTTCTCGGTGCCGTCCGGGCGTGCGACTGTCAGCGAGAACCCGCCGACCTCGCCGACTGCCTCGGTGACGCCCTCGAACAGATCGGGCCGGTTGTCGACCAGCCAGTGCGACCCGTACTTCCCACCTGCCTCCTCGTCGGCGAGGAACGCGAACAGGATGTCGCGGGGCGGCACGGTTCCGTTCGATTTGAATTGCCGGGCCAGCGCAAGGGCCATACCGACCATGTCTTTCATGTCGACCGCACCACGACCCCACACGTACCCGTCCTCGACGGCGCCGGAAAACGGATGCACACTCCAGTCGGCAGGCTCGGCCGGCACGACGTCCAGGTGGCCGTGGACCAGGAGGGCACCGCGCGAGGAGTCCGCTCCACGCAACCAGGCAAACACGTTGCCACGGCCGGGAGCGCCCGATTCGACGTACTCGGTCTCGTATCCCACCTCCTCGAGCTTGCTCGCCACCCACTCGGCGCATTCCTTCTCGCCGACCGTGGTCTCCAGTTCTCCGGTGTTCGACGTGTCGAACCGAATGAGGGAACTGACCAGATCCACGACCTCGTCGAGGGCGACGGTGGGGTTGCTGGCGGAATGATGTCCGGGGTTGCTCACATCGTTGGGCACACCGTTGTTCCTACCACCAGAATTCGCCGGGAGCACCACATGCAATGGCTTCGTGCATGAACTGACGTGCGGATTTGGGTTATCGGGAACCCGTCGGATAATCTTACGCAGCGCACAGCGGCCGGCTGTGAATGCAGGAAGAATAGATGCGACAACAGTCGCGCTTGTCCGAGTGGCGGAATGGCAGACGCGCTAGCTTGAGGTGCTAGTGTCCTATTAACGGACGTGGGGGTTCAAGTCCCCCCTCGGACACCGTCTGAAAGATATAGGCAGACAAAGATTTTCACAGATCTGAGTTGAGACAGACGAAACGGACCCTGATTCTTCGGAATCGGGGTCTTTTTCGTTCTGCACTCGTTTCTTTCGGCTCGAAGGGGCCGATGCTAGGAGACTGACGATGGACGCGATCGACCCAACCGATCTCGAGACGTGCCTGCGCGTGCTGCAGCAGGCCGCAGAGCTGGACAAGAACCATCCGGATTCGATCGCTGTGCAACGCGCGTCCGGTGCCATGTTCAAAGATCTCAAGCGGGCCCGACGCGTCGCCGCGCGTAATGCCGTCAACGCCGCCGACCGTGCCGTCGTCGCTGCAACCGCAACCGGATCGCCGGACCGCATCGACGACGAGACTGCGGGGCTTTCGCTCACCTCGCGCGCAGAGGGCGACATCGCGGGCACGCTGATCAAGGCTCGCCCCTGCTACATCTGCAAGCAGCGTTACACCCACGTCGACTCGTTCTATCACCAGCTGTGCCCGGAGTGCGCGACGCTCAATCGTGGCAAGCGCAACGCTCGAACCGACCTGTCCGGACGACGCGCGTTGTTGACCGGAGGGCGGGCGAAGATCGGGATGTACATTGCGCTTCGCCTGCTTCGGGACGGTGCCCACACGACGATCACCACACGATTCCCCAACGATGCGGTTCGGCGGTTCGCCGCGATGGACGACAGCGATCAGTGGCTGCATCGACTTCGCATCGTCGGGATCGACCTGCGCGACCCGGCTCAGGTTGTGGCACTTGCAGATTCGGTTGCAGCGGAAGGTCCGCTCGATATTCTGATCAACAACGCCGCGCAAACCGTCAAGCGCTCCCCCGGTTCGTACAGCGCGCTGGCCGACGCCGAGGCCGAACCTCTGCCGGCCGCCTTGACCGACGGGGCAGGCCCGGAGCGCATCACGTTCGGCAAGACCAGTGACGCCCACCCTGCGTCGCTCGCGAGTTCGCTGCCGGCGACCGCACTCGGCGGGCAGTCGGCCGCAGCGTTGAGTGCAGACGACGTGGCCTCGCTCGCCATGGTCGCGGGCTCGGTGACGGCCGAGAGAATCGAGCGTGGGCTCGCTATCGATGCAGGCGGTCTGGTGCCCGACCTGGCCGAGACGAACAGCTGGATCCACACAGTCGAACAGGTCGACCCGGTCGAGTTGCTCGAAGTGCAGCTGTGCAATTCGGTTGCCCCGTTCATTCTCGTGTCGCGTCTGCGTCCGGCAATGGAAGCCTCGGACGCCAGACGTAAGTACGTCGTCAACGTCTCGGCGATGGAGGGCCAGTTCGGACGCGCATACAAGGGCCCCGGACACCCGCACACCAACATGGCCAAGGCAGCACTGAACATGCTGACCCGCACGAGCGCGAAAGAGATGTCGGCCAGCGGAATCCTGATGACCGCTGTCGACACCGGCTGGATCACCGACGAGCGCCCGCACCCCACCAAGATGCGGCTGGCCGACGAGGGATTCCACGCTCCGCTCGACCTGGTGGACGGTGCGGCTCGGGTGTACGACCCGATCGTGCAGGGTGAATCTGGAATCGATCTGTACGGCTCGTTCCTCAAGGATTACCAACCGTCACCCTGGTGATATCGCGTCGTCCGACAGAAGATTTCGACGTGTGTCCCCCGCGGCGATCACGGGCTGCGATACTCGAAAGCCGAAGCTGTTTCGCGTCAGCGGACGGCCCTTCAGACGCACCGATAGGCGGTCACCATGGGCGAGGACGTCGAGCGTCGTAAGTTCACCAGGCAAGATCGGCACGAGTTTCGGCAGAAGGTTCAGGACTGTCTCGACGCCTTGGCGACAATGCTGGCCGACGAGACCTTCCACGTCGGCGAGCCGCAGATCGGTATGGAGATCGAGCTCAATCTCGTCGACGACGACATGGCACCCTCGATGGCCAACGCCGCCGTGCTCGACGCCATCGCCGACCCCGACTATCAGACAGAACTCGGCCAGTTCAACATCGAGATCAACGTCGACCCTCGGCCGTTGCGTGGCGCCTCCATCGCGGAGTTGGAAACGGACCTGCGGCGCTCGTTGAATGCAGCGGACGAACGTGCACGCACCTCAGGTAGCCGTCTTGCCATGATCGGGATGCTTCCGACGCTCGACGAGGAACACTTCGAGCACCGATGGCTGTCGGCCAATCCTCGATACGACCTGCTCAACCAACAGATCTTTGCCGCGAGAGGCGAGGACATCGAACTGAAGATCGGTGGTGTTCGACTGCCCGGTGCCGCTACTACCGAGGACCTGGACATCGTCACCGACACCATCCTGCCCGAGGCTGCGTGCACCTCTGTGCAGTTGCATCTGCAGGTCGCGCCCGAGGAATTCGCGTCGTATTGGAATGCGGCACAAGCGCTTTCGGGAGTGCAAGTGGCCCTCGCCGCCAACTCGCCGTTCTTCGCAGGCCGTGCGCTGTGGCACGAAACTCGCATACCGCTGTTCGAGCAGGCTACCGACACCCGCCCCCAGGAGCTGAAGAATCAGGGTGTTCGGCCCCGGGTGTGGTTCGGCGAACGATGGATCACGTCGATATTCGATCTGTTCGAGGAGAACTCGCGCTACTTCCCGGCGTTGCTGCCCGTGTGCAGCGACGAGGACCCCAAGGCCGCCCTGTCAGAGGGAAAGACGCCGTCGCTGTCCGAACTGCGCATGCACAACGGAACCGTCTACCGATGGAATCGTCCGATCTACGACCGGTCCGGCGACGGTCACCACATACGGCTCGAGAACCGCGTCCTCCCGGCCGGACCCTCGGTGGTGGACACCCTTGCCGATGCCGCGTTCTATTACGGCACGGTGCGGGCTCTGGCCGACGCCGACCGACCGCTGTGGTCACAGATGTCGTTCGACGCCGCTGAGGAGAACGTGCACTCCGCCGCACGCGGCGGCTTCGATTCGATGCTGTATTGGCCCGAAGTCGGCTGGGTGAGTCCGCAAGAACTGGTGTTGCGTCGACTGCTGCCGATGGCCGATGCCGGATTGACCGCCTACGGCGTGGACACGACCGTGCGCGACCGGTACCTCGGGGTGATCGAGGCTCGTTGCCTGGCGAAGCAGTCCGGTTCGGTCTGGCAACGCAACTCGGTCGTCGCCCGCGAACGCGCAGGCGACAAGCGGGATCGAGCTCTCGCCGGAATGCTGGGCGACTACGTCACCCGGATGAACTCCGGAGAGCCCGTACACACCTGGACCAACTGACGCGCTTCGACTCGGTGCGGCAACCGCGTTAGTGTCGCTGCTATGAACTCGCCTGCTTCGGACTCGACCATCGGCCCCGATCGCACCTACGACATCGTCGTCTACGGAGCCACCGGCTTCGTCGGGAAACTGACCGCGAAGTACCTTGCCGAGCACGCTCCGGCGGAAACTCGCATCGCTCTGGCCGGTCGTTCGACCGCACGGGTACATGCCGCGCAGAAGGAACTCGGACCGAAGGCCGCACACTGGTCCGCCCTCGAAGCCGACGCCACCGATGTCGCGTCGCTGGAGACCATGGCCCGGTCCACCAAGGTCGTCATCACCACGGTCGGCCCTTACGCGAAGTACGGTTTGGCCCTGGCAACGGCCTGCGCCGAAGCCGGGACGGACTACGTCGACCTCACCGGCGAGGTCCTGTTCGCCCGCGAGAGCATCGACGCCAATCACGAGATCGCCCAGCGCACCGGAGCACGGATCGTCCACTCGTGCGGATTCGATTCCGTTCCGTCCGACATCGGAGTACATGCCCTGTACGAGGCCGTCACGGCCGACAACGCGGGCGAACTCACCGACACGACGCTGGTGGTCACCTCGATGTCCGGCGGAGTCAGCGGCGGCACCATCGACTCGCTGCGAGGACAGATCGAGACGATGAAGAAGGACAAGCGAGCCCGACGGATCGCCGCTCGTCCGTACTCACTCAGTCCGGACCGAGGTCTGGAGCCACAGCTCGGCCGTCAACTCGACACCGTCCTGATCGACGGCAAGAAGATCGACCCGAGTCTGCGCGGGTGGAAGGCCCCGTTCGTGATGGCCTCGTACAACACGCGCGTCGTCCGGCGCAGCAATGCACTTCGTGACTGGGCCTACGGCAAGCAGTTCCGCTACAGCGAAGTGATGAGCGTGGGGTCGTCGTTCGCCAGCCCGGTCCTCGCCGGCGCGCTCTCGGCGGGCTTGTTCGTGGGAGTGTCCGCCATGACGGTGCTGCCGGGTAAGGTCCTCGACCGCATCCTGCCCAAGCCAGGAACCGGTCCCAGCGAGAAGGCCCGTGAGAAGGGACATTTCACGGTCGACCTGTACACCCTCACGACTTCCGGTGCTCGCTACCGGGCCCGGGTCAAGGCGTCGGGCGACCCCGGCTACAAGGCAACGGCGGTGATGCTCGCCGAGTCTGCGCTCGCGCTGGTGCTCGGTGGGGACGCGTTGCCGAAGGCCAGTGGCGTTCTCACTCCGGCCACGGCGATCGGCGACGTTCTGATCGACCGTCTCAACGCGGCCGGGATGGAGATCTGGGCCAAGCGGAGCTGATGGCGGTGGGGGGATCGCCGGTCACGCCCGGGTTTCTCGCCTCGACGCTCCCCGTGGCCACGCTCGCCGGCGAGTCGGTGGGTGCTCTCGGCACGGCGGTCACCCGTTTGTGTAGCGCGCTGGGTCTGGTGTCGACCGATACCGACCTGGTGACGCCGACAACGTCCGTGGCGCGCAGGTCGACGTCGCTCTCGCCAGAACGGCGGCGTGGTTGACCGAGCTTTCCGGTAGGGAACCAGAACATGGCACCGCCGTTGAACCGCCACCGGAGTGCGCTGTCACGCACGGATCGGTGACAGCAGCGCGACCGGTATTCGACGACTATTCCGACTACACCTACCCCGCTCATGTCTGAGGTAACGATGACGCCGTGTGGCTACCGCGCTGATCGGCCCTCTAGCTACGCCCGGTCAACGCCGACGCCTCGGTGTACAGGTCCTTGGCCTCTTCGGTCGAATCCACCTGGGGCGGAGAGCCATCGAGCGGCTGAGTAGCCGATTCACGGAGGAAACCGACGGCAATGAGACCGATGACCCCGCTGAGAATCAGATAGTAGGCCGGAATCATGGTGCTGCCGGTAGACGTGACCAGCGCCGAGGTGACCAGCGGCGTGGTGCCGCCGAAGATCGATACCGACAGGTTGAATCCGATCGACAGTGCGGCGTAGCGCACCCGGGTCGGAAACAGGGCAGGCAGCGTCGATGCACTGGGGGCAGCGAAACATGCCAACACCACTCCCAGCAGCAAGCAGGCGACCAGCGGCCCGATCCACCCGGTCTGCTGGATGAGCAGGAAGCATGGAATGGCCAGGACGATCTGGCCGACTGCACCGAACACGAACACCGGCTTGCGGCCGATTCTGTCCGTCAACCGTCCGACGGCCACGATGATGGACACGACCACGACCATTGCGGACAGGACCAACAGGTCGGCACTGAGCTGGCTACGCCCGACGACCTCGGTGAAGTACGTGGGCAGGTACGAGGTCACCATGTAATTGGTGACGTTGTACAGCAACACGATTCCCATGCAGATCAGCAGAGCCCGCCAGTGATCGGTGAAGATCTTTCCCACAGACCTCCGTGCACTCTCCTGCGCTTTCACCTTGCTGTCGTGTTCGTCGAGTTGCTTACGGAATGCGGGAGTGTCCTCGAGCTTGAGACGTAGATACAAACCGATGATGCCCATCGGTCCGGCAATGAAGAACGGTATGCGCCAACCCCATTCGACCATGGTGGCGTCGCCCAAAACCGCATTCAGAATCGTCACCAACCCGGACCCCATCGCGTATCCGACGAAGGTGCCGAAATCGAGCCAACTCCCGAGGAAGCCCCGCCGTTTGTCCGGGGAGTACTCGGCGATGAAGGTCGTGGCACCGCCATACTCACCGCCGGTGGAAAAGCCTTGAACCAACCGTGCGACCAGAAGGAGAATCGGTGCCCAGATTCCGATGGTCGCGTAGCTCGGAATCAGGCCGACGGCCAACGTACCGATCGACATCATGATCATGGTGGCGGCCAGGACCTTCTGGCGTCCGATCCGGTCGCCGAGAGGGCCGAAGAAGAGTCCACCGAGTGGCCGTACGACGAATGCTGCCGCGAACGTGGCGAAGGTCGACAGCAACTGGACCGCGGGTGATGCGTCGGGGTAGAACACCTTGCCCAGCGTCGCAGCGAGGTAGCCGTAGACACCGAAGTCGAACCATTCCATCGTGTTGCCCAGCGCCGCCGCGGACACCGCGCGCTTGAGCATGGGTTGGTCGACGACCGTGATGCTCTCTTCCGACATCGCCGGCTTGCGACGCATGCGTGTGAAGAATGCGTCCCGCCGAAGACGCTGAACGTGGCGCTGACCCCACTTCGGGATCTGGGGTGACGACTCGGGCGATTCTGGATCTTGCGCAACCGTCATTGCAGCAACGTTAGCCAGCACAACGACCAGCGGACAAACGCCGAATCGGACATCGGCAAGCACGAAGGTACATTCCCCCAGGTAGAAGTCGGTCGATCGAATCTGCGCTGCTACCTTGACAATTGACGCATTTATCGCAATACGGACAGGTCTCCTCGTCTCGCGCATCGACAGTGAAACAAGGCCTGGCACGATGGACAGATGCCCACCCACGACTACGCCCTCGCCGTGAGCTGGACCGGCAACCGCGGACACGGAACGGCGAGCGCAGCCGCATACGACCGCGATCATCTCGTCACAGCACCCGGCAAGCCCGATCTCCGGGCCAGTTCCGATCCAAGTTTTCGGGGCGATCCGGAGCGCTGGAACCCCGAGGAGCTACTCGTGGCCTCGCTGTCGAGTTGCCACATGCTGTGGTACCTCGGACTCGCCGCTGCATCGGGCGTGATCGTCACCGACTACATCGACTCCCCCAGCGGGGTGATGACCGAGCAGTCCGACGGCTCCGGGCAGTTCGTCGAGGTCACCCTCACCCCGGTGGTGACGGTCGCCGAGTCCTCGATGGTGACCCGCGCCGAGAAGCTGCACGCCGATGCCGCCGCCAAGTGCTTCATCGCCCGCTCTGTGAACTTCCCCGTACGCCACGATCCGACCACGAAGGTGGACGCATGACCGTACCGATGATCGTCGACGTCGACACCGGAATCGACGATTCGCTGGCTCTGCTCTACCTGTTGGCCAGCGAGGAGGCCGACATACTCGGCATTGCGTCCACCGCAGGCAATGTTCCTGTGAACCAGGTGGCCGCGAACAATCTGGCGTGGCTCGATCTGTGCCGCGCAGGTGATGTCGAGGTAGCGCTCGGCGCCCAGGTGCCGCTGGTAGCACCGCTGATGACCACGGAGGAGACCCATGGACCGCAAGGGATCGGGTATGCAGAGCTACCGGTCTCCCCTCGTCTGCTGTCATCCCGAGATGCCACCACGATGTGGATCGAGCTCGTGCATTCACGTCCGGGCGAGATCACCGGGCTCGTTACCGGTCCGCTGACCAATCTCGCGTCGGCGATTCGCCGCGATCCCGAGTTGCCCCGATTGTTGAAGCGGTTGGTGCTCATGGGAGGAGCGTTTCAACACCAGGGCAACACGACGCCGACCAGCGAATGGAACATCGCGGTGGACCCGGAGGCAGCCGCAGAGGTGTTCGCGGCCTTCTCCGGACTGCCTGTAAACCGTCGACCGATCGTCTGTGCGCTCGACATCACCGAGACCATCGAGATGACGCCGGAACATGTCCGGCGGCTTGCCGAACGGGCCGCGAGCTCTCCGGGCGAGGTGATCTCGCCCGACGATGCACCAGGAATTCGGTCGACCGCGTCGAATCCGATCGTTCGGCACTTCTCCGACGCGGTGCGGTTCTACATGGAGTTCCATCGCGACCACGATCAAGGATTCCTGGCGCACATGCACGATCCGTTTGCGGCCGCTGTCGCACTGGATGCGAATATCGCCACCTACCGACACGCGACCGTCGACGTCGAACTCGCCGGAACCCTGACTCGCGGAACGACGGTCGCGGACTGGCGCGGTATGTGGGGCAGGGACGCAAACGTGGCGATCGCGACACACACCGATCCGGAAGCGTTCTTCGACCGCCTGATCGATCGTGTCGGTGCTCTCGCCGCCCGGCTCTACCCCGCTGTGTAGCGACCAGGAATCGAATCAGGAATCGAACGCGTCGAGTAGTTCCTGGGCGGCCAACGCGGCCGTCAGAGAACCGTCGCGCACCCGGGCCTCGACGTCGCCGCGGATGGCTTTGACGGATGGATTCTGCGCCAGTCGGCGAAGCAGTTGGTCGTTGACCATCGTCCACGTCCAATCGACCTGCTGCTTTCGACGCTTCTCTGCGAATTCGCCCGCGTCACTGAGCACTTGCTGGTGGCGCAGCACAGTATCCCAGTACTCGTCGAGTCCGGTGCCCTCGACGGCACTCATCGTCAACACCGGAGGCTTCCAGATGGCGTCGTGCGGATAGATGAGCCGTAGGGCACCCGCCAACTCCCGCGCGGCGTTCTTCGCGTCGGTCGCGTGCTTGCCGTCGGCCTTGTTGACAGCCACCAGATCGGCCAGTTCGAGAACACCCTTCTTGATGCCCTGCAACTGATCTCCGGTTCGTGCAAGCGTCAGGAACGTGAAGCAGTCGACCATGTTCGCGACCGTCACCTCCGACTGTCCGACGCCCACCGTCTCGACCAGGATGACGTCGAAACCGGCTGCTTCGAGCAAGACGATGGTCTCCCGGGTCGCACGCGCCACTCCGCCCAGAGTCCCCGATGTCGGAGACGGCCGAATGTAGGCGTTCTCCTGTACCGCCAACCGCGACATTCTGGTCTTGTCGCCCAGGATTGAACCACCGGTACGCGTCGACGACGGATCGACCGCAAGCACCGCGACTCGGTGTCCCTTCTCGATCAACCGCATCCCCAGCGCGTCGATGAAGGTCGACTTGCCGACGCCCGGCACTCCGGTGATGCCGACCCGGTGCGAACCACCCGCATCGGGCAGCACCCGCAAGAGCAATTGCTGCGCTAGATCTCGATGATCCGATCGAGTCGATTCGACGAGCGTGATGGCGCGCGCCAGGCCGGATCGTTCATTGGCTCGGACCGATTCCGCGACCGCGTCGATGTCTATGGTGCGGCCCCTACTCGAGTAATTCGTGTTGTCGTTCGGAGAAGCCATGTTCAGGCGTTGGCCTCGCGGGGTGCATGTCCGAGCGCAACCGACAGCTTCTCCACCAGCCCGATTGCAGCGTCGGCGATGACGGTACCCGGCGGGAAGATGGCAGCGGCACCGGCCGCATAGAGCTCGTCGAAGTCTCCGGGCGGGATGACGCCACCGACGACGATCATGATGTCCGCACGGCCGACGTCGGCCAGTGCCTGGCGCAGTGCCGGGACCAGCGTCAGATGCCCGGCTGCCAGAGACGACACACCGACAACGTGCACGTCGTTGTCGGCGGCCTGGCGGGCCACCTCTTCCGGCGTCTGGAACAGAGGGCCGACATCGACGTCGAAGCCGATGTCCGCGAACGCCGTTGCGATGACCTTCTGGCCACGGTCGTGCCCGTCCTGCCCCATCTTGCACACCAGGACGCGAGGCCGACGGCCTTCGTCCTCGGCGAACTGCTCGACCAGCGCGGTGGCGCGGGTGATGTTCTCGGATTTACCTGCTTCGTCGCGGTACACACCACTGATTGTCCGGATTTCCGCCTGATGGCGCCCGTAGACCTTTTCGAGCGCGTCGGAGATTTCGCCGACGGTGGCCATCTTGCGTGCAGCGTCGATGGCGAGAGCGAGCAGGTTGTTCTCCATTCCCGGCTGGTCCGAGGCCGCGGCTCGGGTCAGATTTTCCAGCGCGGCCTCGACATCGGCCGTGTTGCGCTCAGCCCGCAGTCGCTTGAGTTTCTCGATCTGCTCTCGGCGGACCTTCGAGTTCTCGACCTTGAGCACCTCGATGGTGTCGGGCTCGTCGGGCACGTACTTGTTGACGCCCACCAGGGGCTGACGACCGGAATCGATGCGCGCCTGGGTTCGAGCGGCTGCCTCCTCGATGCGCAGCTTGGGAATTCCCTCACCGATGGCCTGAGCCATTCCGCCCGCTTCCTCGACCTCGGCGATGTGCGCCCGGGCCCGATTCGCGAGCTGATGGGTGAGCCACTCGACGTAATGCGAACCGCCCCACGGATCGATCGGCCGAACGGTGTTGGATTCCTGAGCGATGAGCAGCTGGGTGTTGCGCGCGATACGAGCCGAGAAGTCCGTCGGCAGTGCCAGTGCTTCGTCCAGCGCATTGGTGTGCAGAGACTGGGTGTGCCCCTGGGTGGCGGCCATGGCTTCGACGCAGGTACGCGAGACGTTGTTGAACACGTCCTGGGCGGTCAACGACCAACCCGATGTCTGCGAATGAGTGCGCAGCGAACGGGATTTGGCGCTCTTGGGCTCGAATTGCTGGACGAGCTCGGCCCACAGCAGGCGGCCGGCGCGGAGCTTGGCGACCTCCATGAAGAAGTTCATTCCGATGGCCCAGAAGAACGACAGTCGCGGTGCGAACGTATCGATGTCCATGCCCGCGTCGAGACCGGCGCGGATGTACTCGACACCGTCCGCGAGGGTGTAGGCCAGTTCGAGATCGGCTGTGGCACCGGCTTCTTGGATGTGGTAGCCGGAGATGGAGATCGAGTTGTACTTCGGCATCTTCTCGCTGGTGTACGCGAAGATGTCCGAGATGATGCGCATCGACGGCTTCGGCGGATAGATGTAGGTGTTGCGCACCATGAACTCTTTGAGAATGTCGTTCTGGATGGTGCCGGCGAGTTTCTCCGGTCCGACGCCCTGCTCCTCCGCGGCGGCGACGTACAGCGCCAGGATCGGCAGCACCGCACCGTTCATCGTCATCGACACCGAGACGCTACCGAGGTCGATACCGTCGAACAGCTGACGCATGTCGTAGATGGAATCGATTGCCACACCGGCCATTCCGACGTCACCCTGCACTCGCGGATGATCGGAGTCGTACCCGCGGTGGGTGGCCAGGTCGAACGCCACCGACAGGCCCTTCTGGCCGGCCGCGAGGTTGCGGCGGTAGAAGGCGTTGGACTCGGCCGCGGTGGAGAATCCGGCGTACTGACGAATGGTCCACGGTTGGTTGACGTACATCGTGGGATACGGCCCGCGGAGGAACGGCGGGGCACCCGGATAGCTGTGCAGCGGATAGCCCTCGGCCTCCGCGGCGTCACGATCCGCCTCGGTGAACACCGGCTTGACGTCGATGCCCTCGGGGGTGGACCACACCACCTGCTCCGGGGTGTAGAAATTTGCCTTCGCGCCCTGCTCCACATGAGCGGTGACGTCCTCGGCCGACGGCGGCGATGGCGTCGGCTCGTCGGGATCGACCAGGGGCACGTCGGCGAAACTGCCGATGGTGTGCGAGATGCGGTTCTCGTCGGTCGTCACTTCGAGGCTCCCAGGGTGTCGAGAAGTTCGGTCAGCACCGCGATGGCATCGACCTTCGCGGTCAGGAATCCGTCCGGGCGCGACGCGCCGTCGATGCCGGCGAAGATCTTCTCGGGTCCGGCGAGCAGAACCCGAGAAACACCAGCGGCACGTGCTGCATCCACGGCTGTGGGGGCCTCGTCGGCGTATCGCTTGTCGGTACCGCACACCACGGCAACGGAGGCCTGGAAGGACTCGACCGCCGCGGCGATTCCGTCCACGGTCAGTGGACCTGGATTGACGGCCTCGATTCCGCCCGAGGCCATCATGTTCGATGCGAACGTCGTTCGGACGTTGTGTTCGGCGACGCTTCCCAGCGGTATCAGGAGCACGGTGGGCCGCGAATCACGCTCGGCCAGAAATGCATCCGACCGATCCCGGAGCGCCTCGAAAGCTCGGCCGTACCGGTGTACCGCCGCCGAGCCCTGCTGTGCGGTCTGCTCGGGACTCAGTGGAGCCTCGGCCAGGTTGGGAAATTCGTTGACTCCGGTCAGTGGGGTGAGCCGGTGGGCGATGTCGGAATCGCGCTCTGCGCGGGTCTTCTCGATCGCCGCCACGAGAGAACCGTCGTCGACGGCGGCGCGGAATCCACCCGACGCTTCGATGGTCTGGAAGAACTCCCACGCCTTCGCGGCGAGCGCGGCCGTCAGCTCCTCGATGTACCAGGACCCGGAACCCGGATCCAGCACCCGCCCCAGATGGGCTTCTTCGAGCAGCAGCAATTGGGTGTTTCTGGCGATGCGGGCCGCGAACGTCTTCGACACTCCCGCTGCGCCGCCGTGTAGCGCAGCGTCGAACGGCAGTACCGTCACCGAATCCGCGCCGCCCACCCCGGCACCGAACGACGCGAGAGTGGTGCGCAGCATGTTCACCCACGGATCTCGTTGCGACATCATCGCTTCCGAGGTCACCGCGTGCTGTGGAGCATCACCGGCGTCCGGGGCTCCACACACCTGCGCCACGCGCGCCCACAGTGTGCGCGCGGCCCGGAACTTGGCGATGGTCTGAAACTGATCGTCGGTGGCGGCCGATCGGAATTCGATCTGGCGCAGAGCATCCGAGATGCCGACGCCCGCGTTCGTCATGGAGCGGACGTACTCGAGTCCTGCGGCGATCGACGCACCGAGTTCCTGCGCGTCGCCGGCTCCGAGATTGTGGAAGACGGTGCCGTCGACGGTGATCGTACGAACCGTCTCGGCGCGGCCGATCGATTCGTGGACCAGCTCGAGCGCCTCGGCGAGCTCGATCGACTCGGTTCCGCTCAACTGTGCGGTCAAGGTGGACACTCCGAGTCGGACATCGACTGCGGCGCGATCGTCGATGTCCGCCGAGTCGAGCAACGAGAACACGGCCGCTGCCGCTGCGGCTGCATCGCTGCCGGCGTCGATCGTCAGCGGTGCGAGCTCGAGAAACACCCCACCGAGAGCCTCCGCAAGTGCGGCGGGGTCGACTCCGCGACGGCCGACCGTCAACCACAGAGCGCTGGTGCCGTTGGACAGCGAGTCGAGAATCTGGGTGTTGAGAACGGACGGGTCACCGTCGGCAGCGTCACGGGCAGTCGAGCCGTGCCGAGTGCACACCTTCCAACCTGCATTGACGTCGCGATGGGGATCACGACCCCGTACGTACGGAAACTGCCCCGGTAGAGGACCTTCCGGTCGCTCGTCGAACGCGGTGTACAACGGGGTAACTGTGATCCCGTCGTAGGTCGTGGAATCGAGAAGATGTTCGGGATCGTCGGGCAGATCGGCCACCTCGATCCTGCGGGACTTTGCCAGCACTCCGGCCACTGACTTCTGCCAGGCCGCATGAGCACTGCGTGCGGCATCTTCGTGCGACGCGATGGACACGTGTGCTGCTCCCTCGGTTCGGCGGGCAGTTCTACACCCGACTTGAAGTGATGCTAACCCCACTTCCTTGCAGGTTATCGTGAGGATCACCTCACGTTCGGTCGTACCGCCCGGTCGTCGAACTCCGAGATAGCAAAGGTGTCACCCTGCGCCGGTACGCTGGCCTCTCGTGACCCGGCACCTGCGCGACCTACGACTGATCGCGCTGCTGGCGGTGATCGTCGTCTTCGCCCTCGTGGCCGTGTTCGCTCCTCATCCGAGTGTCGAGCAGATTCGGCAGTGGGGAACAGCCGTAGGGCCTGCGTTTCCGTTGGCCTTCTTCGCCGTGCACGCGATCGTGACCATTGCGCCGGTTCCGAGAACCCTGTTCACACTCAGTGCCGGAGTTCTGTTCGGACCGTTGACCGGTCTGGCCGTCACAATCGGAGCATCGACGGTCAGCGCGATCTTGGCTCTGTTGCTGGTCCGCGCGATCGGCCGCGAGGCCGTGGCAGCTCGAATGTCACACTCTGCCCTGGACCCGATCGACGACAGCCTTCGCCGAAGAGGCTGGCTGGCCGTCGGCTCCCTGCGTTTGATTGCGCCGGTGCCGTTCTCGTTGGTGAACTACGCCTGCGGTGTGTCGGCGGTGCGTCTCGTGCCGTTCGCCGTGGCGACCGCGATCGGCATGCTGCCGGGCACTCTCGGGATCGTCGTGATCGGCGGTGCCATCGGAGGTCAGACACATCCGGTGCTGCTGGTGCTCTCGGCGGTCTGCATCGCAATCGGACTGAGCGGGCTGGTGGTGGACTGGCGGCTCTCGCGCGGCTCGAAGTCCGAGCCGGTGCCTGCCTGTAGTCGGCAGGGCGAGAACCTTGACTCCGGTGAATCAAGCCTTGAAGCTTGACTAGCTTGAATCAACGACCTAGCCTTGTCCAATGTTCGTTCTGACCGTGGATCAACGTAGAAGCAGACGCGATATCGATCGGGTGCCCGAACTGCTCGAACGCTATCGCGACCACGGGCTGATCCGTTCCTTCGAGCGCACCGCAGGAGACGAAGTCCAAGCCGTGTGCGAGGACGCCGCCACCGTCGTCTCCATTGCGCTCGAACTGGTATCAACGCCGCGGTGGAGCGTAGGAATCGGCATCGGTTCCGTCGAGCTTCCGCTACCGGAAACCACGCGAGCCGGGCGTGGCCCGGCTTTCGAGGCAGCTCGAGACGCTGTGACCAGGGCCAAGGGTAGTCCCGCCGCGCTTGCGGTCTCCGGTCCCGAGCCCACTGCCGCCGAAGATGCCGAGACGGCGTTCACCCTTGTCGCCCTGCTGATCGGCCGTCGCTCGGACCACGGCCGCGAAGCGGTTGCACTCATGACGGGCGGATTGTCGCAGACCGACGCGGCAGAGCGGTTGAAGATCAGCAAACAGGCCATGTCACAACGGCTCTCCGTCGCCGGCTGGCATGTGGAGAACGCCGGCCGTATCCTCGCCGCGCGATTGCTCGACACAGCGAACAGAACAGGAAGTCAAGGGACATGACCGTCGTCACCCTCGTTCTACTGGCACTGGCTGCACTCGCCGCCGTCGTCCCTGCCGGTAACGGCGTCCGTCGGTGGCTGCCCACCGCGGCTGCATCGGCTCTGCTTGCAGTGGCCGCAGTCCTGGCATCCGTCGCCGGTCCGGCCCTCGGTTTCGGCCATGCAGTCGGAATCGTCCTGAGCGTCGTTGCCGCGGCCGTTGGCGGAACTGCCATGGTGCCGACCGTATTCAGAGTTGCCCGCCGCAGCAGCGACTCGACCGGCGATGATCCGGTCGAGCCGCTGCGTGGTGGACTGACCATCGGCGTCCTCGAACGCGTCGCCGTGGCCGTGTCGATCCTCGCCGGGTGGCCCGAAGGGATCGCCATCGTGCTGGCCGTCAAGGGCCTCGCGCGCTATCCCGAGCTGCGCGAATCCCATGCCTCCGAACAGTTCATCATCGGCACTTTCGCCAGCGTCCTGTGGGCACTGGCCGCTGCCGGAGTTGGAACTGCCCTGGGGAGCTGATCGACTGCGGACGTCAGCGTTGCTCCGGCTCGGCTTCCGGTGATGCAGACAAGGCACCGATGTCGATCCCCTTGGACAGCTCCGGAGAGGCAGCCAGCGACGTGTCGACCGGCTTGCGGGCGACGGCCTCCGCTGCTTTGACAGCCTCGGCGACCGCCGGATCGGTCTTGGTCTCGAACCATTCGGCAACCTCGTCCGAGTCGTCCTCGGGCTTGGGCTCGTTGCCCGCCGACTCGTTCGGCTCGTATCGGAACACGCCGTCCTCGCCGGGCGCACCGAGTGTCTTCGCGAAGCCCTTCAGAGCATCGCCGAAATCGCTCGGGATCATCCACACCTTGTTGGCGTCGCCCTGCGCCATCTGCGGCAGAGTCTGCATGTACTGGTAAGCCAGCAGTTCCGGCGTCGGCTTGCCCGCCTTGATGGCACCGAACACCTTCTCGATTGCCTTGGCCTGGCCCTGCGCTTCGAGGTACTTCGCAGCACGGTCGCCCTGCGCCCGCAGGATGCGGGATTGCCGCTCGCCCTCGGCGGTGAGAATGGCCGCTTGCTTGCCGCCCTCGGCTGCGAGAATCCGGCTCTGCTTGTCGCCCTCGGCCGTCTTGATCGCCGATTCACGGTGGCCTTCGGCGGTGAGAATGGTTGCGCGCTTCTCGCGGTCCGCCTTCATCTGCTTCTCCATCGACTCCTGGATCGAGGGCGGCGGATCGATACTCTTGAGCTCCACTCGGGCGACTCGCAGTCCCCAACGACCGGTTGCCTCGTCCAGCACGACGCGGAGCTGACCGTTGATGGAATCACGCGAGGTGAGCGTCTCTTCCAGCGTCATTCCGCCCACGACGTTACGCAGCGTGGTGGTCGTCAACTGCTCGACGCCGACGATGTAGTTGTTGATCTCGTACACGGCCGATTGCGGATTGGTCACCTGGAAGTAGACGACGGTGTCGATGGACACCGTCAGGTTGTCCTTGGTGATGACCGGCTGCGGGGGAAACGACACCACCCGCTCGCGCAGGTCGACCTTGGCACGAATGCGATCGACGAAGGGTACGAGAAACGTGAGCTGACCGGACACGGTGCGCGTGTAGCGGCCGAGCCGCTCGATCACGGCTGCCTCGGCTTGCGGGACGATCGAGATGGACTTGGCCATCAACACCGCGACGAACACGACGATGACGGCCAGTGCGATGAGTGCTTCCACTGGCTACGGTCCCTTCCATACGACGGCGGTGGCGCCGTCTATCTGCATCACGGTCACGGTGGTACCGGGGGCATAGACCTCGGTCTCGTCCAGTGGACGAGCGGTCCACACCTCACCACCGAGCTTGATCTGGCCTTCGTAGGCAGTGACCTGCTCGAGCACCACGGCACTCTTGCCGGGGAGTGCTGCCATGCCCATCGGGGTATCGGGCGGATTCGCGAAGCGCCGCAACAGAATCGGTCGCAATCCGAGTACCAGCGCCAGCGATAGGACACCGAAGACGATCGCGTCGGCCCAGACCGGGAAATCCGTCAGAGCAGACACACCGGCCGTACCGAGGGCACCGCCGGCAATCATCAGGAGAAAGAAGTCACCCGTCAGTGCCTCGGCACCAGCGAGTACCACTGCCGCTATGAGCCAAATGATCGCTGCCACAGCCTCCATCCAAGCACGAATCGGACAATTGCCGGTGCGTTGCTGGACACAGCCTTACTCGGTCACGAAGTCCACCAATTGCTCGACAGCGCCGATCAACGGTGCCTCGAGATCCCGAAAGCTCGATACCGACGAATACACCCGACGCCACCCCTCCCGCGGACTACCCCATCCCAGCTCTCTACAGATACCGGTCTTCCAGTCCTCACCCCGCGGAATCCTCGGCCACGCAGCGATACCCACGGCGGCCGGCTTGACCGCCTCCCAGACGTCGATGTACGGATGACCCGTCACCAGCACGTGCTCGCCCAGCGACGTCGTCAATTTCGACTCCTTCGAGCCGGTCACCAGATGGTCCACCAGAACGCCGACGCGACGCCCGGGACCCGGACCGAAATCGGCCAACCGCTCCCCCAGATTGTCCAGGCCCTCGAGATGCTCGACGACCACTCCCTCCACTCGAAGATCGTGTCCCCACACACTTTCCACGAGGGCCGCGTCGTGCACCCCCTCGACCCAGATCCGGCTCGCGCGGGCCGTCCGTGCCCGCAGCCCCGAGACTTTGGTGGACCCGGAGGCGGATCGCGTCTGCTGCGGTGTCGCAGCAGCGGGCCTCGGACGCACCAGGGTCACCCGACGGCCGTCGATCAGGAACGCCGCTTCTCGCAGAGCGAACAGACGCGTGGTGCGGGCACCGTCTTCCAGTCGCACGAAGTCTCCGTCGTAGGTGCGCTCGAATCCGACCACCGCACCGCAGTAGCCGGTTCCGGCGTCCTCGACGACCAGTCCACGCTCTGCCGGAACCTCCGGCGCCGGAACTTTTCGCATCCGACTGTGTCCTTTGAGAATGTCTCCGCCGTACATGTCGTTCACGGCGGTCAACGCTAGCGACACCGGCGTCCCGAGCACGGTTCGCCACGCCGACCTATGCTCGTGAGTCGTGTGTTCTTCGAGTGCGAGTCTCGCCCTGTGGGCCAGTTCCTGGCTGGCCGGTGCCAGCTCACCGGACGACGTCATCGACGCCATGTCCGAGTGGGCCCCGATGCATCTGGTGGGTGCGGGCGATGCGGGTGCGGCCGAGACCTTCGGACTGCAGCAATCCGGTTACGCCGAGGGAATTGCAGGCATGTTGCAGGCGATCAGGGTGGCAGCCGGAACGGAGGCACGGTCGGCGATCGGCGACGACCGAGTACGACTCGTACTCCCCGCTCCCGGTGCCGTCCACGGGTTGCCCGCGAACACCGACTTCTCGCGAGCCGCACTGAACACCGGGCAGGCGGTGATGGTCGGCACGTCCGGCAGCCTCGGAATCGGGTTGGTGCCCGTTGTCGAGGGGCCGGATGTGCTGCGCTGGACCGTGTACTCGATTCCCGTCCCCGAGCACGGTTATCGCGATCAAGGCCTGGGCGAGGCGGAATACGAGATGCGAGAGGCCGTCCGGGGTGCAGCGGACGCGCTGGCACAGATGCAGTCGCTCCCTACTCGAACCCTCGAATCCGATCCGCGTACCCGAATCGCGTCGCTCATCGCCGACGCGGCCCGGCATCGCTACCCGGCCGAGATGTCCGAGCGGGCGTTTCGGGTACTCGAATCTACAGACAGGGTGGCCGCAATCCTGACCGTGGCAGCCGAGTCCGCCCCGTCGGAAGCCCCCACCGCGTCGGCAGCCGCGGCGCGTGAGGAATTACTCAGACCGCTGTGGGCTGCGGTGCGAACCGCGCGCACGATCGCCGTCGCGACGAGCATCGAAGCGGCCATGCACTCCGCCTGATGCACTCCGCTCGATGCCCGTCGTGTGGCACTACCGAGTAGCGGCTCCGGCGGGACGAGTGGGCCGGGTCGGCTGCTCGCAGCATCCGACGGCGCAGCGATTTCCGTCCAGCGTCGAACCGTAGCCCGGCACCCGTCCGAGCCCGCGACAGTCGGCACCGAGCCGGTACTCGTCGACGAGTTCACGAATCATTTTCGGAAAGCGCGCGTCAGAACCGGGAGTTCCGGCGCGGGCGAAGGCGATCCCGAGTTCGCGAGCCTTCTCCTCGGCCTCGGTGTCGAGATCCCACACGACCTCGAGATGGTCGGATACGAATCCGATCGGACACACGATCACCGACTCGACCGACCGAGCCGAGAGCGCTTCGAGGTGGTCGCAGATGTCGGGGTCCAGCCACGGAACCTGCGGCGGTCCCGAACGCGACTGCCACACCAGGTCGTAGTCCTCGATACCGGACGCGGCCGCAACGAGCCTCGAGGCCTCGGCTACCTGGCGGCTGTAGAGGTTCCCACCATCCTCGGGCGGGCCTGCGTTGGCGTCGGCGGCAGAGGGAATGGAGTGCGCGGTGAACACCAGCCGCGCACCCGATCGATGCTGCTCGGGCAGTGAAGCTCGGGCAGCAGCGACGGCATCGGTGAAAGCGTCGACCATGAGCGGGTGGTCGTAGTACTGCCGGATCTTGAGCAGGTGCGGGGCGTCGTCCCCCACCGACGCACGGGCCCTGGCGATGTCCTCGTGGTACTGCCTGCATCCGGAATATCCGCCCCACGCGGAGGTCGGGAACACCAGGGCGTTGCCGATGCCGTCCGCCTTCATCGTGGCAACGGTGTCCTCGATCATCGGATGCCAGTTGCGGTTTCCGAAGTAGATCGGCAGATCGATTCCAGCCGAATCGAATTCGGCCTGCAATGCCGCGATGATGTCGCGATTGAGCTCGTTGATCGGTGACACGCCACCGAAGTGCATGTAGTGCTCGACGACTGCGTCGAGGCGTTCGGGCGGCACACCGCGTCCGCGAGTGACGTTCTCGAGGAACGGGCGAACGTCGTCGGGCTTCTCCGGTCCGCCGAACGAGAGCACCAACAGTGCGTCGAAATCTCCAGGGGTGGTCATGAACCCATTGTGCCCCTGCCGCAGTGGGACACCGGCAGGGGCACAAATCGACCGTCGAAACCTTCGGTGAGCGAGCCCACGTCGGGTCTCGCTCACCGAAGGGTCACATGTTTTCGGGCAGGTACGTGTTGTGGCTCGCTCCACCGTCGACGTACACGATCGACCCGGTGGTTCCGGGCAGCCAATCCGACAGCAAGGCGACGATCGACTTCGCGACGACTGTCGGATCGTTGACGTCCCACCCGATGGGAGCCGCACCGTCCCAGTACACGTTCAGCTGGTCCATCTTGGCCGCATCGCCGGTCGCGGTACCCGCAATCGCCTTCGCGGCAAGAGTCCTGATCGGTCCTGCGGCAACGAGATTGGAGCGGATGCGCTTGGCTGCGCCCACTTCCCGTGCCACGTAACGGTTCACCGATTCCAGGGCGGCCTTGGCCACACCCATCCAGTTGTAGTACGGCATCGAAGTGCGGGGATCGAAGTCCATTCCGACGATCGAGCCGCCCTCGTTCATGACCGGGAGTACGGCGCGCGCGAGCGACGCGTAACTCCACGCGGAGATCTCGAATGCCCTCGCAGCATCGGGGCCGGGGCCTTCGAGGAACGGCTTGGCATCCGGTCCCATCAGGGTGCGGGGTGCGAACGCGATGGAGTGCAGAACTCCGTCGATTCCCTCGGGGGCCACTTCGCGCACCCGATCCGCCAACGCGGCGAGGTGCTCTTCGTTGGTGGCGTCGAGCTCGATTGCCGGGGGCACCTCCTTGGGGAGGCGTTGCGCGATCCGGTCGATGAGCCGGAGCCGATCGAAGCCGGTGATGATCACCTTGGCACCCTGCTCCTGCGCCATGGCTGCGGCGTGAAACGCGATCGACGCGTCGGTGATGATGCCGGTGATGAGAATGGTCTTGCCTTCGAGCAATCCGCCCATAGTGCTGTATTCCTTAATTCGGAGGTGTACGTCTATCGAAATCGTTGTGCGAGTAGGACTTCAGTGCCCCATACCCATACCGCCGTCGACAGGGATGACCGCGCCGGACACGTACGACGAGTCCGGTCCGGCAAGGAAGCTCACCACAGCCGCAACGTCCTCGGGCTGGCCGAGACGCTGGAGGGGGATGTATTCCTTCGCCTTGCCGCGCAAATCGTCGGAGAGCTCTGCCGTCATGTCGGTTTCGATGAACCCCGGGGACACGACGTTCGCCGTGATGGAACGCGAACCCAGTTCCCTCGTGATCGATCGAGCCATTCCGATGACTCCGGCCTTGGACGCCGCGTAGTTGATCTGACCTGGTCCGCCGGCCATGGCCACGACGGAACTCAGGAAGATCATTCGGCCCCAACGCGCGCGCAGCATGGCTCGGTTGGCGCGCTTGGCGACTCGGAAAGCTCCGGTGAGGTTGGCATCGATGACGCGCTGGAACTGATCCTCGGTCATCCGCATCAGCAACGTGTCGTCGGTGATGCCCGCGTTGGCCACGAGAACTTCGACGGGCCCCTGCTTCTCCTCGACCTCCTTGAAGGCAGCGTCCACCGAGTCCGAGTCGGTGACGTCGCAGACGACTCCGAACAGACCGTCGGGCGCTCCCGATCCGCGGTGGGTGACGGCCACCTTGTGGCCGTCGGCTCGGAGACGCTGGGCAATGGCCAGACCGATACCCCGGTTACCTCCGGTGACGAGTACCGATCGCGCGATGAAGTCAGGTGTGGACATGCCTAGCAACCTATCTGTTCGTCCTGGAATGACAAAGCGAAACTTACTCGTGAGTAATAACAGCGATCACGGCAACCGTTGCCGCAGCACCAAAGCCGATCCCAAGCCCGACGAGATGAACAGGACACCGAGAATCAACCACGGACGGGACGCGTCCCCGCGAGTGATCTCGAAACCGATCTGTTCCTCGAGGGTGTCGTAGACATCTCGGAGATCTTCGAGCGACGACGCGGTGAAGAAGCTACCGCCGGAAAGAGTCGCAATCTCCCGCAGGGACGGATCATCGACAGGTACCGGCACCCGTTCGACGCCGGCCTCGTCCTCGATTTCGACCGAGCCGTAGCTCGTGCCGAACGAGATCGTGGAGATCGGTACGCCTTTGTCCTTGGCTGCCCGCGCTGCGGTGTACCCGCCGCGCGGGTCGTCGAGGTTCTGCGGAACGGTCTGCTTGCCGTCCGACAGCAGCACGATGCGTGCCGGAGGTGCTGCGTCACCGCCGCCGAGTATCGCTCCGAGAGTGTCGATCGACTGCAGCGACGTGAAGATCGCCTCCCCGGTGGCCGTCCGCTCGCTGAGCTGCAGCTTGTCGATTGCGGATTTGGTGGCTTCGCGGTTGGCCGTGGGAGACACCAGAACGGACGCGGTGCCCGCGAATGCGACCAACCCGAGGTTGATTCCCGGTGTCAGACCGTCGGCGAACGACTTCGCGGCTTCCTGAGCGGCGGCCAGACGAGTCGGCTCGACGTCGGTGGCCTCCATCGACAGCGAGACGTCGATCACCAGCATGACGGTGGCCCGGTTGCGTGGGACGCGCTCGTCCGCCGTCGGACCGGCCATCGCAATGGTCAGAAACAGCAGACCGACCAGCACCAGCGCGGTGGGTAGGTGTCGTAGACGATTCGGCCGAGCGGGGGCTACCGACTCGAGCAGTTCCATGTTGGAGAAGCGGAGAACATGCTTCTGCTTGCGCCGTTGGACCCAGATGTAGCCGACGGTCAGCGCGATGACGACGACGAGAAATCCGAGCCACCACGGCGAAGCGAAATCGGTCAGGCTCATCGCGTACCCGCCCGAGCGGTATTGGTGAAGCCGGATCCGATGGTGTGCCTGCGCGCAGTGACGAACCGGACGACGTCGGCAATCCAATCACCGTCGGTACGCAGTGTCAGCCGGGGAGCTCCGCAACGCCGCAGCGCCTTCTCCACGTCGTCGCGGTGAGCTGCCGCGGCACGGGCGAAGTCTGCTCGCAACCGAGGCGTCGTGCTGAATTCGCGAGTGCGGCCGGACTCCGGATCGTGCAGCACCACGTCGCCGACGTCGGGAAGCTCGAGATCGCGCGGGTCGAGTACCTCGACCGCCAGCACGTCGTGTCTGGCCGAGATGGCGCGAAGTGACCGTTCCCAGTCGATGGGGCCGAGGAAGTCGCTGATCACCACAGCCATGCCGCGACGGCGTTCCGGCCGCCGCAGAGCCTCGATGGCCGCACGAAGATCACCGCGGACACCGTCCTCGGCCGAGGGCGTCGTGGCGATGGCACGCAGCATCGACTGGGTGTGCACGCGTCCACCTCGAGCCGGAATACGAGTGGTGCTGGCACCGGTTGCCACCACCGCGCCGATCCTGTTACCGCCGCCGCCCGACAGATGCGTGATGGCTGCCGAGGCCGCCACGGCCAAATCGCGCTTCTCGCACCCGGTGGTGCCGAAGTCGAGGCTGGCCGACAGGTCGACCACCAACCAGGTCTCGAGCTCGCGATCGGCCACGGACTGGCGCACGTGCGGATGCGTCGTACGTGCAGTGACCGACCAATCCATCTGGCGGACGTCGTCGCCGGGCTGGTACTCCCTGGCGTCCCCGGGCTCGGAACCAGGACCAGGAATCAGCCCCTGATGATCCCCGTGGAGCACCCCGTCCAGCCGGCGGCGAACCGTCAGCTCCAGGGTCCGCAGCGCTGCGGCCAACTTCGGATCACGAAGCTCACCCGAGCGGAACGACGGCGGCCGCGAAACGACGGTACCGCCGGAGGACACGGGAGCGGTGTCGGATCCGCTCACTGCCCCGGCGTACCGATCGACGATCCGTCACCCGATGGCTTCTGCAGCGAGGGTGCCGGCTGACCGTACTGACCGCCGCCTTGCGGAGGCTGCTGAGGTCCTGCCTGCTGCGGTAGCGGCGGTGTCTGGCCCTGTCCGGGAAACTGGCCGGGAGCGGGAAACTGGCCGGGAGCGGGGTATTGCCCCTGCGCCGGATACTGCCCCTGGGGTCCGGCCTGACGGCCGTCGAAGTGCGGGCCGTCCGGACCGGCTCCGTTGCTCTGCGGCACCGGCACCGCCTGAGGTGACACCTGAGGCAACCCCACGGTCTGCAACACGCGGGAGATGACGGTCTCGGGAGTCACCTCGTCGGCGAGGGCGTCGTAGGACAACACGAGACGATGTCGAAGCACATCCGGAATGACCTCGAGTACGTCCTGCGGCACCACGTAGTCGCGACCTCGGAGCAGAGCGAGAGCACGCGACGCCGCGATGATGCCGAGTGTCGCGCGCGGTGATGCACCATAGGCGATCCAGCTGGCCACGTCGTCCAGCCCGAACTGCTCGGGCGTACGCGTGGCGGCGATGACCCGAACGACGTAGTCGACCAGCGCATGGTGCACGAACACCGAGCTGGCCAGATTCTGGAGCCGAACCAACTCGACCGGATCGAGGATCTGCTTGGGCTCGGGTGCCTTGATGCCCATGCGATAGACGATCTCGCGTTCTTCTTCGACCGTCGGGTAGTCGACGACGATCTTGAACAGGAATCTGTCGCGCTGGGCCTCGGGAAGGGGGTACACGCCCTCGTTCTCGATGGGGTTCTGCGTTGCCATCACCAGGAACGGATCGGGCATCGGGAAGGTCCGGCCACCGATGGTGACATGACGTTCGGCCATGACCTCGAGCAATGCGGACTGCACCTTCGCCGGCGCGCGGTTGATCTCGTCGGCCAGGACGAAGTTGGCCACGACAGGACCGAGTTCGGTGTCGAACTCCTCCCGGCCCTGACGGTAGATTCGCGTTCCGACGAGGTCGGTCGGGACCAGGTCGGGAGTGAACTGGACTCGCGAGAAAGAACCGCCGACGACGCGCGCGAACGTCTCGACGGCGAGTGTCTTGGCGACGCCCGGAACGCCCTCGAGCAGTACGTGTCCACGGGCGAGCAATCCGACCAGAATGCGCTCGACCAGGCGGTCCTGACCGACGATGACGCGTTTGACCTCGTACACGGCCTTCTCGAGAAGCTGGACGTCCTCGGCCAGAGTCGGGCTGTCCACCCGCTTCGGCTCCCCACCCTGTGGATCACGAGTCGAGGTCTCGACGTGGGCCGAGTCCTCGTCGTTCGAAATCCGGCCGTCACGTGATGTCACCAAGAATTCACCGCTTTCAGTCGATCATGGTCGGGCGCGTGTCGATACCGCCACGATCAACTATTCCAGGTGATCGCCGAGCGCGCCGAAAGGCACCCCCGGCGCGTGACCGGAGTGGAGCCTGCGGAACGACTCGAGAGGCCGGAGTGGAGCCTGATCGTGTTCAGGACACCATGCGCACTGCGTAGGGAGTCATGCCGCTGTATCGTACGTCGGAGACCTTGACCACCGAACCGGACTGCGGCGCTTCGAGCATCTTGCCGTCGCCCAGGTAGAGCGCAACGTGCTGGCTGGCGTTCGGGCCGTAGAAGATCATGTCGCCGCGCTTCATGTCCGATGACGGCACTTGCTTTCCTGCGGTGTACTGATAGCCGGTGTAGTGGGGCAACGAGATACCGAGGCCGGCGAAGGCGTAGATCATCAGGCCGGAGCAGTCGAACCCGACCTTGTTGTAATCGCCGTAGCTGTCCGCGACGCCGCCGTCCCTGATGCCCTTCGTCGGACCGTTCTCGTCGCCGCCGCCCCAGGAATACGGCACTCCCAGTTGACTCATTCCGCGGTCGATCGCCAACTCGACGGCCGCGCTTCCGGTGACCGACGGCGTCGTGGACGTCTTCGGTTTGGTCGGCGTCTTCGGTTTGGTGGGCGTGGTCGGTTTGGTGGGCGTGGTTGTGGTCGAGCTGTCCGAATCGGTCGTCTCGCTCGAATCCTCGTCCACGTCCACGTGCGAACGTTGGCCCTCGGCAATGGCTGCCGCGCGCTGCTGGGCGGCGAGATTGGCCGACACTCGGGCTGCTGCCTGCACAGCAGCTTCTCGCGCCGCAGACGCAGCGGCGGCTACCGCCGCATCCTCGGCTGCCTTCTGTGCTTCCCAGTCGCCGTACGCCGCTCGCTGATCCTGCAGACCGGCAACGTTGCTGCGCGCGGAGTCGAGCTCGGTCTGGGCAGCGTCACGCTGAGACTCGATGGCTGCTTTCTGATCGGCCTCGGCCTGCAGAGCAGCTTGTGCCTCGGCGATGGCCTGCTCGGCCTCGGCTTTCTTGGACTCGGCCTCCGATGCCGCGACGTCTGCCTGCTGCTTCGAGTCCCGCGCCGCGGAATCGCGATTCGCCTGTTCGGTCCGGGCCCGCTGGAGCCCGTCGAGCACCGCGTTCTGACTGTTGGAGAGCACCTTGAGTACCTGGGCCCGATCCAAGACGTCGTCGGGTCCGCTCGAACCGAGGAACGAGGCCATCGACGCAACGCCGGAACCCTGCGTGTAGCTGGACTTCGCGAATTCGTCGAATTTGCGCTGGGCTGCCTGAATCTGGGTTCCGGCATCGGCCAGTGCCTGTTGTGCTGCACCGACGACCGCGGCAGCGACATCTGCGGCGTCGCGCGCATTCTGCAGGTCGACCAGGGCCTTGTTGACGCCTTCACGCTTCGAGGCAACCTCGTCGTTGAGACGAGCGAGCTGCTGGTTGGCCGACGCGATCGCGTCGATCAGCTGACCGACCTGGCCCAGACGGGAATCGACAGCACTTCCGGCGGCAGCTAGGTCGCTGTCGGATGGATTCGGCGGCGGCGGTGGTACCGCGGCGGCAACTCCGGGAAGGGTTGCCATCAACGCGATGACTAGGCCGGCACCTACCAGCACGAATCGGGTACGGACGAGCGCTGTACGGCGGGTGGCGCGGACTGGACGTCGGCTCACGAATATCTCCCTCGGGTCCGGCATTCAGTCAGGTCCGAGTCGAACCGTCGTGCCGCCGAAGTGCTTACCGTTCCCACCCCGATCGCAGGGACGGTGAGCGCTGTCGCCGGGCGGGAAAGGAACACGCAGCGACACGACAGGTGCGAACCACGTCAGTCACACCCGAAGCAGTGGCCTCCCGAGTTCCCCACGGACGACACTCTGCCTTCTGCGACACTCCTTCCCCAGCAGTGCCAATGGCACCGTACGACACTTTGCACCCTAAAGAAACTCCAGTCCCAAATGACACATTTGTAATTTCACCAGGCACAACGCCGTGAACTCGGTGTTTGCCGGAAACAATTTTTCCGACTTTTTCCTGCGGCGCGGCCGTCGTAATTCACGGCGGTATGCACGGTGCGGGCGTCGGTCACCCGAATGACGCGTCGACGCGTCGTGTCAGTTCTCGCCGGAGTCGCGATTCGCGCTCTCGGGCACCGTGGCCCGAGCCCGGAATCTGCGGGCCTTCACAACTGCAGTCAGAGTGGCAACAGCAGCGACGACGACGACCAGTCCACCGGTGAGCAGGCCCCACGGCGTCTGATCCTCGACGAGGGTGTCGACGAAATTGTCGGCCGCGACGATGTGGTTGCCGGTGTAGGTGCGGTCTTGACCGGCTTCGAGGGTCACCCGACTGATGGAGTCACTGAACGTGCCCACCTGCCCGGGGCTCAGGACCAACACCGTGCCACCCTCGCGGGCACCGACTGCGGTGGCCAGGTCACGCAGTTGCGAGTCGTGGCGCGGTTCGTTCGGCACGATCACGATGCTCAGATCGATGCCGTGCTCTTCTGCGCGGGCCACCGCTGCGGACAAAGCGGCTTCCTCGTCGGCGGGTGCGCTCACGCCGGACTCGCGGACCGTAGCGACGATGCTGTCGACGTCCAGACCTGCCGGAATATCGGTGGCAAGTGGGGAAACGGCGTGTATCGGCTCAGGCATCTCTCGTCCAGTCGGTAGGAACCAGTCGCGTGAAACCCTACGTCACAGCGCTCGCGATACCGGGGAGGCCGGCACGTCCGGGGCAGTAACTGAGGCCAACCTTCATTGCGTCGCACGAAACAGTACGTGAGGATTGTGACGCGGGTCGTTCTGTCGGCATCCGCCGAGAAACGGACCCGCAAGTTTTCACAGGACAAGCGTACTGTTAGACTTCCATCGAGACACTGCACGAGCGTCCGCAGGCAATTCGCACCCCGGATGCCAAGGCCGAGACACACGGGCAGCGCCTCGCTTCAACCGTCGACACAGCCCCGTCGGCGGTGTGCCTCATAGACGAGTGGAGCTGAAGTGACCGCAAGTAATAACTCATTCGGTGCAAAGGGCACCCTCGAAGTCGGAGAGAACTCGTACGAGATCTTCCGGCTGTCGGCTTTGCCCGGTGTTGAGAAACTGCCCTACGCACTGAAGGTCCTCGCGGAGAACCTCCTTCGCACCGAGGACGGTGCCAACATCACCGCCGACCATATTCGCTCGATCGCGTCGTGGGATCCCTCGGCCGACCCGAGTATCGAAATCCAGTTCACCCCTGCACGTGTCATCATGCAGGACTTCACCGGCGTCCCGTGTGTCGTCGACCTCGCCACCATGCGTGAGGCCGTGACCACCCTGGGCGGCGACCCCAACAAGGTCAACCCCCTCTCCCCCGCCGACATGGTGATCGACCACTCGGTGATCCTGGACGTGTTCGGCCGCGCCGACGCGCTCGAGCGCAACGTCGACCTCGAATACGAGCGCAACGGCGAGCGTTACCAGTTCTTGCGTTGGGGCCAGGGCGCGTTCGACGACTTCAAGGTCGTCCCGCCCGGCATGGGCATCGTGCACCAGGTCAACATCGAGTACCTGGCACCGACCGTCATGACCCGCAAGGGCCAGGCGTACCCCGACACCTGCGTGGGCACCGACTCGCACACGACGATGGTCAACGGTCTCGGAGTGCTCGGCTGGGGCGTCGGCGGAATCGAAGCCGAGGCAGCCATGCTCGGCCAGCCCGTGTCGATGCTGATCCCGCGTGTCGTCGGCTTCAAGCTCTCGGGCGAGATTCAGCCGGGAGTCACGGCAACCGACGTCGTTCTGACGGCCACCGAGATGTTGCGTAAGCACGGCGTCGTCGGAAAGTTCGTCGAGTTCTACGGCGAGGGTGTGGCCGAGGTTCCGCTCGCGAACCGCGCCACCCTCGGCAACATGAGCCCCGAATTCGGTTCGACGGCAGCCATTTTCCCGATCGACGAAGAGACGATCAATTACCTGCGCCTGACCGGCCGCAGCGACGAGCAACTCGCTCTCGTCGAGGCGTACGCCAAAGAGCAGGGCATGTGGCACGACCCGAAGAACGAGGCCGTCTACTCCGAGTACATCGAGCTCGACCTCAACACGGTCGTACCGTCCATTGCAGGCCCGAAGCGCCCGCAGGACCGAATCCTGTTGTCCGAGTCCAAGGTTGCGTTCCGCAAGGACATCCACAACTACGTCGAGGAGAACCACCCGGCGCACGAGGGTGACAGCAAGCTGGACGAAGCGCTCAACGAGTCGTTCCCGGCCAGCGATCCCGCATCGCTGAGCTTCGCGGAAGACGATGCAGTCGACGTACGGTCGGCGGCATACGGATCCGAAGGCCGTCCGAGCAAGCCTGTTCGCGTCATCACCGACGAAGCGGGCGAGTTCATTCTCGACCACGGTGCCGTCGTGGTGGCAGGCATCACCTCCTGCACCAACACCTCGAACCCGTCGGTGATGCTGGGCGCAGCACTGCTCGCTCGTAACGCCGTCGAAAAGGGTCTGTCCACCAAGCCGTGGGTCAAGACCAACATGGCACCCGGTTCGCAGGTCGTCACCGATTACTACGAGAAGGCCGGCCTGTGGCCCTACCTCGAGAAGCTCGGCTACTTCCTGGGCGGCTACGGCTGCACCACGTGCATCGGCAACACCGGCCCGCTGCTCGAGCCGATCTCGAAGGCGATCAACGACAACGATCTCTCGGTCACCGCCGTGCTGTCGGGCAACCGCAACTTCGAGGGTCGCATCTCCCCCGACGTCAAGATGAACTACCTGGCCTCGCCGCCGCTGGTCATCGCCTACGGCCTCGCGGGCACGATGGACTTCGACTTCGAGACCGACGCACTCGGTAACGACCACGAGGGCAACCCGGTGTTTCTCAAGGACATCTGGCCGTCTTCGCAGGAGATCGAGGACACGATCAAGTCCTCCATCAGCCGGGACATGTTCAGCAAGTCCTACGAGACGATCTTCGCCGGCGACAGCCGTTGGCAGAACCTGTCGACCCCCGAGGGCGACACGTTCGAGTGGGATCCCAAGTCGACGTACGTGCGCAAGCCTCCGTACTTCGACGGCATGACGATGGACCCGGCTCCGGTCGAGGACATCAAGGGTGCACGCGTGCTGGCCCTGCTCGGCGATTCGGTCACCACCGACCACATCAGCCCGGCAGGTCCCATCAAGGCCGGCACACCGGCCGCGCAGTACCTCGATTCCCACGGCGTCGAGCGCAAGGACTACAACTCGCTCGGATCGCGCCGCGGTAACCACGAGGTCATGATTCGCGGAACGTTCGCGAACATCCGTCTCAAGAACCAGCTGCTCGACGACGTCTCGGGTGGCTACACCCGCGACTTCACCCAGGACGGTGGACCGCAGTCCTTCATTTACGACGCGTCGCAGAACTACCAGGAGGCCGGCATTCCGCTGGTCGTACTGGGCGGCAAGGAGTACGGATCGGGAAGCTCGCGTGACTGGGCGGCCAAGGGCACCTCGCTCTTGGGCGTCAAGGCCGTCATCACCGAGTCGTTCGAGCGCATCCACCGCTCCAACCTCATCGGCATGGGCGTCGTTCCGCTGCAGTTCCCGGCCGGCGAGAGCGCAGCGTCGCTCAAGCTCGACGGAACCGAGACGTTCGACATCATCGGGGTCGAGAAGCTGAACGAGGGCACCACTCCGAAGACGATGGCTGTGACCGCGACCAAGGAAGATGGAACCAAGGTCGAGTTCGACGCAGTGGTCCGTATCGACACCCCCGGTGAAGCGGATTACTACCGCAACGGCGGAATCCTGCAGTACGTCCTGCGCAACATGATCAGAGGCTAGTCACACGGCACTGTAGACAGACGCCACGCACAGCGATGGGCCCGGAACTCGATACGTGTTTCGGGCCCATCGCCGTATCGGTACGGGCGACGCCTTCATCGAAAAGTAGGAGTTTCACACGTGCCCAAGGTCAGCGAAGACCACCTTGCCGCTCGCCGACGCGAAATTCTCGACGGTGCCCGCAAATGCTTCGGCGAGTTCGGCTACGAAGGTGCGACGGTGCGCCGCCTCGAGGAGGCGACGGGCCTCTCGCGCGGCGCTATCTTCCATCACTTCAAGGACAAGGACGGTCTCTTCCTCGCGTTGGCACAGGAGGACGCCGGGCGCATGGCCGAAGTCGCGGCCGCGCAAGGTCTGGTCCAGGTGATGCGCGACATGCTGGCCCAGCCGGAGCAGTTCGAGTGGCTCGGTACACGGCTCGAAATCACCCGACGACTACGAACCGACGCAGACTTCCGAACCAGTTGGGCCGAACGGTCTGCAGAGCTCACCGACGCAACCCTGGGCCGACTGGAACGGCAGAAAACCGCGGGAAAACTGCGCGACGACGTGCCCAACGACGTTCTCGCCGACTACCTGGACCTGGTTCTCGACGGCCTCGTCGCCAGAATCGCGTCGGGCAACGGCGGGTCGAACCTGTCGGCCATTCTCGATCTGGTCGAAGAATCGGTGCGTAAACGCGACCGACCCGAGTCACGCTAGCTGAATCAGTTCCAGGTAGTCCTGCGACCAGTGATCCTCGGTACCGTCGGGAAGGAGGATCACTCGTTCGGGTGACAGCGCCTCGGCGGCACCCGGATCGTGAGTCACCAGCACCACGGCACCCTTGTAGCTGCGCAGCGCGTCGAGGACCTGTTCACGGGAGATCGGGTCGAGGTTGTTGGTCGGTTCGTCGAGCAGCAGTACGTTCGCCGCGGAGGAGACCAATCCCGCAAGCGCGAGACGGGTCTTCTCACCACCGGACAGCGTTCCGGCCGGCTGCTCGAGCTGGGGACCGGTGAACATGAACGCTCCGAGCAGCGATCTGAGTTCCTGCTCTCCGGTGTCGGGTGCCGCATGCCGGATGTTCTCCCACACCGACGCCATGTCGTCGAGGGTGTCGTGCTCCTGCGCGAAGTAGCCGACGCGCATGCCGTGGCCGGGTTCGATCTCTCCGGTGTCGGCCTTCTCGGTTCCGGCCAGAATGCGCAGCAGTGTCGTCTTACCGGCACCGTTGAGCCCGAGCACCACCACGCGGCTCCCCCGGTCGATCGCCAGATCGACGCCGGCAAAGATCTCCAGCGACCCGTACATCTTGGTCAAGTTCTTCGCCATCAACGGTGTCTTACCGCACGGCGCAGGCTCCGGGAAACGGATGTGGGCAACCTTGTCGGACACGCGCTCCGCATCGAGGTTGGCCATCAGCTTGTCTGCTCGCTTCGCCATGTTCTGTGCCGCAACGGCTTTGGTTGCCTTGGCACCCATCTTGGCGGCCTGGACGCGCAGCGCACCCGCCTTCTTCTCCGCGTTCGCACGCTCGCGGCGACGCCGCTGCTCGTCGGTGGCACGGGCGTCGAGGTACTTCTTCCAGTTCATGTTGTAGATGTCGGCCTCACCGCGCACGGCGTCGAGGAACCACACCCTGTTCACGACATCACCGAGCAGTTCGACATCGTGACTGATCACGATGAGTCCACCCTCGTGGTTCTGCAGGAAACTGCGTAGCCAGGTGATGGAATCGGCATCGAGGTGGTTGGTGGGCTCGTCGAGCAGCAAGGTGGTGTTCGACCTGCCGCCGCTACCGTCGGACGCGGCGAACAGAATTCGAGCCAGTTCGACACGTCGACGCTGACCGCCGGACAGGGTCCGCAGCGGTTGACCGAGGATGCGATCGGCCAAGCCCAGGCTGTTGCAGATACGAGCCGCTTCGCTCTCGGCTTCGTAGCCGCCGAGGGACGCGAACCGTTCCTCGAGTTCGCCGTACTTGCGGACGGCCTTGTCGAGCAACGCCTCGTCGGCCACCTCCGCCATCAGTGCCTGCTGCTTCTCCATGCTGTGCAGAAGGGTGTCGAGGCCGCGGGCCGAGAGCACTCGGTCCTTGGCCAACACGTCGAGGTCGCCCTCTTTGGGATCCTGCGGAAGGTATCCGAGGTCGCCCGTGCGCACGACCTCCCCTGCATAGGGCTCGCCCTCGCCGGCCAGAATCCGCAGAGTGGTGGTCTTGCCCGCCCCGTTGCGACCCACCAGACCGATGCGGTCGCCTGCCTGTACACGGAGCGCGGGCCCCTCGGTGGACAGAAGGGTCCGCACACCGGCACGAACTTCCAGGTCGGTGGCGGTGATCACGCGTGAGCTCCTAGCGATTGCCGAACAAGATCGTTGCCCGTCGACCGACGAGCGAACACAGGTGCGCCGAACGACGGCACAGCAAACCCCCATTTTAGCTCAGCATTCACGTGCCCTCACCCAGGAACGACGGTGACACCGGTAACGTCTGATCGATGACCGACGCCTCCGAAACAGTCTCCCAACGCAGCGCACCGATTACCGACCTCACCGGGCGTACCGCACTCGTCACCGGTGGCAGCCGGGGCATCGGTAAGGCAATCGCGGCAGAGCTGCTCTCTCGCGGCGCGAATGTCGCCATCACCGCACGGAAGCGCGAGCCTCTCGTGGCGGCCGCAGCAGAACTGGGTGACTCGGTGCTCGCACTGGACGGCAATGCCGGCGATCCGGAACATCGACGCAGCGCAGTAGCTCAGACCATCGAAACTTTCGGTTCGCTGGACATTCTCGTGAACAACACCGGCATCAACCCTGTCTACGGCTCCCTGATGGATGCCGATCTGACCGGCGTGAGCAAGCTGTTCGATACGAACGTCGTGGGCACCCTCGGCTTCGTTCAGCAGGCATTTCACGCCTGGATGGGTCAGCACGGCGGCGCGATCGTCAACATCGCCAGCGTGGCAGGCATTCGGTCCACCGGCGTGATCGCCGCTTACGGTGCGTCCAAAGCCGCCCTGATCCGGCTCACCGAGGAGCTCGCCTGGCAACTTGGCCCCAAGATTCGTGTCAACGCAGTGGCACCGGGCGTCGTCAAGACCAAATTCGCCGAGGCCCTCGTCGCCAACGGCGAAGACGCGGCGGCCGCAGGCTACCCGATGAAGCGGCTCGGAAATCCGGAGGATGTGGCCGCGCTCGTCGCCTTCCTCGTGTCGGACGCGTCGTCCTGGATCACCGGCGAAACCGTGCGGGTGGACGGTGGTCTACTCGCCACCGGCGGAATGTGAACGACTTCTCGGCCGATGTCGCGGTAGTGGGTCTGGGTCCCGCGGGTAGGGCGCTCGCTCATCGCTGTTCCGCGGCCGGCCTCGACGTGCTGGCCCTCGATCCACACCCGTCTCGTACATGGACGCCGACGTATTCGGCCTGGGCGGACGAATTGCCGTCGTGGTTGCCCGAAACCGCAGTCGCCTCCACTGCGCTTGAGCCGGCGGTGTGGACCGACCGCCATCGGATCATCGATCGCACGTACTGCGTGCTGAACACATCAGCTCTACAGAGCAGTCTGACACTCGATCGCGCGCGGGTGCTCGCGGGGACGGCCGTCGATGTCACCGGCTCCCGCGTGACCACGTCCGACGGGACGATCATCGACGCCGGTCACGTCGTCGATGCCCGAGGGACGTTCGATTCGCGTGACCTCGCCCAGCAGACTGCTTACGGGATCGTCGTCGAACGTCAGCGCGCCGAACCGATCCTCGAGGGAGCCGACGCCTGGTTCATGGACTGGCGCACCGACAACGGCGCGTCGCCCCGCGAAGCTCCCAGCTTTCTCTACGCCGTGGCGCTCGACGACGATCGCGTCCTGCTCGAGGAGACCTGTCTGGTCGGTCGACCTGCGCTCGGCCTGGACGTTCTTCGTACGCGACTGCACCACAGGCTGTCCGAGCGCAATCTCGAACTCACTGGGCGCGAGGCTGTCGAGCGAGTCCGCTTCTCGGTCGAACCGCCGCCGCGCTCACGGGAACACACCGGACGAGGAGGTCCTGTGCTCTTCGGATCCCGGTCCAACCTGATGCACCCCGCCACTGGATACAGCGTTGCGGCATCGCTGGCTTCCGCGGACCATCTGGTCGAGAGGTTCCGCGGCGGCGGTCACTCGCGACGACGCCGTACGGTGCACATCTGGACGGTGCAGAAGCTCCGCAATCTCGGCCTCCGCACCGCGCTGACTCTGGAACCGGAGATGGTGCCCCAGTTCTTCTCCAGTTTCTTCTCGCTCCCGGTCGAACTGCAGCGCTCCTATCTCTCCGGGCACGACGACGCCCTGGGGACGATGACCGCGATGCTGAAGATGTTTCCGACGCTCCCGTCATCGGCCAGGCTCGCGATCGCGCGCACGATAGTGCGCACTCCCGGCCGCGGCTGAGTTTCTCGCCAACGGTCGACACGCGGGCGCCCGGTCGGGGATCATGGACAGATGCGCAGCATTTGGAAGGGCTCGATCGCCTTCGGACTGGTCAATGTTCCGGTGAAGGTCTACTCGGCCACCGAGCAGCACGACATTCGGTTCCATCAGGTGCACGCGAAGGACGGCGGTCGCATCAAGTACGACCGAATCTGTCAGGAATGCGGTAAGTCTGTGCAGTTCGCCGACATCGACAAGGCCTACGACTCCCCCGACGGCGAACGCGTGATTCTCACCGACGACGACTTCGACAAGCTGCCTGCGGCCGAGAAGCACGAGATTCCAGTTCTCGAATTCGTACCCACCGAGCAGATCGATCCGATTCTCTACGACAAGAGCTACTTCCTCGAGCCGGACTCCGCGTCACCGAAGGCGTATGTCCTGCTGCGCGAGACTCTCGAAGAAACCGAGCGCACAGCGCTGGTGCATTTCACTCTGCGACAAAAGACCCGTCTGGCCGCGCTGCGCGTGCGCGACGACGTGCTGGTGATTCAGACGTTGCTGTGGCCGGACGAAGTAAGGGCTGCGGAATTTCCTTCGCTCGAGGACGCGCCGTCCGCGCGTCCGCAGGAAGTGAAGATGGCTACGTCCCTGGTGGAAAGCATGTCCTCGGAATTCGATCCGACCGAGTACACGGACGATTACCAGATCGAGCTGCGCAAGCTGATCGACGAGACGCTCGCCAACGGCGGTGAAAAGGTCATCCACACCGAGACAGAAAAAGACGACGACGGCGAGGATGCCGAGGTGGTCGACCTCGTGGCCGCTTTGCAGCGGAGCGTGGAGGCGGCCGGCAAGAACGCGAAGTCCGGGTCTGCCACATCTGCCCCGGCGAAGAAGGCACCCGCCAAGAAAGCTGCTGCGAAGAAGGCCCCGGCCAAGAAGGCAGCGGCCAAGAAGTCGACCCCCGCCAAGTCCGCAGACTCCAAAGCCGACGAAGCGAAAGGTGCGTGAGGGGGCCGACTCGTCAGTGGGTCAGACGGTGAAGCCGAGGGCCCTGAGCTGCTCGCGACCGTCGTCGGTGATCTTGTCCGGGCCCCACGGCGGCATCCACACCCAGTTGATCTTCAAATCCGCGGCCAGTCCGCTGCGCACGAGAGCGCCACGGGCCTGATCCTCGATGACGTCGGTCAGCGGGCATGCCGCCGAGGTGAGCGTCATGTCGACCGTGACGATGTCGTCGGCGTCGATCTTGATGTCGTACACCAGCCCGAGGTCGACGACATTGATTCCGAGCTCGGGGTCGACGACGTCGCGCATCGCTTCTTCGAGATCCTCGAGCACCTTGATCTCGTCGGCGGTCAGTTCCACCGGAGTCGTGGTAACGGCCGGCGTCGTTTCTGTTGCTTCGGTCATGATTGCTGTCCTCCGAAAAGTGCCGACTGGGCGGTCCCGCCCGTCGTAGCTGTCGAATCTGCGTCCACTACTTGAACAACCGCGTCCTTGAAAGCCATCCAACCCAGCAATGCGCACTTCACGCGAGCCGGATACTTGGCCACACCAGCGAACGCAATGCCGTCGCCGATGACGTCCTCGTCACCCTCGACGGTACCTCTGCTGCCGACCATGTCGCTGAACGCATCGACTGTCTTCAGCGCGTCGGCCACGCTCAGGCCGACGACCTGATCGGTGAGAACGGACGTCGCTGCCTGACTGATCGAGCAACCCTGGCCGTCGTACGACACGTCTGCGACGGCGCCGTCCTCTATCTGCACGCGCAGGGTGACCTCGTCGCCACAGGTGGGGTTGACGTGGTGCACCTCCGCGCCGAAGGGCTCGCGCAATCCGCGACCGTGTGGGTGCTTGTAATGATCGAGGATCACTTCCTGATACATCTGTTCCATCCGCATCTAGAGTTCTCCTCCCCCGTCGGCCTGCGTGGTACCGAAGAACGACTGCGCACGGCGAATTGCGTTCGCCAGTACGTGCACTTCTTCGACGGTGTTGTACAACGCAAAAGATGCCCGCGCGGTCGCGGCTACGCCGAAACGGCGATGCAGCGGCCATGCACAGTGATGCCCGACGCGAATGGCGACGCCCTCGTCGTCCAGAATCTGTCCGAGATCATGTGCGTGGATACCGTCGACGACGAACGAAACAGCAGAACCACGGTCGACGTTCTCGGTGGGGCCGATCACGCGCACTCCGTCGATCTTCGCGAACTCTGCAAGAGTTGCTGCGACCAAGGCCTTTTCGTGCGCGGCAATGACGTCGATGCCGATGTTCTCCAGGTACCGCACAGCGGCACCGAGTCCCACGACCTGCGACGTCATGGGCACTCCGGCCTCGAACCGTTGCGGAGGCGGTGCGAAGGTCGTCTTCTCCATGGTGACGGTCTCGATCATCGACCCGCCGGTGATGAACGGCGGCATCGAATCGAGCAGCGCTGCCTTGCCGTACAGCACGCCCACGCCGGAGGGGCCGAGCATCTTGTGCCCGGAGAACGCGGCGTAGTCGACATCGAGCGCGTGGAAATCGACCTTCATGTGCGGCACCGACTGGCATGCGTCGAGCACGACCAGCGCACCGACCGCCCGGGCCCGACGCACCAATTCTGCGACCGGAGCGACAGCACCGGTCACGTTGGATTGGTGCGTGAACGCGAGAACCTTGACGGCCGAAGACAATTCGAGCGAATCGAGGTCGATCCGGCCGCCGTCCGTCACGCCGTACCACCGCAGTGTTGCGCCGGTACGGGCCGCAAGCTCTTGCCAGGGAACGAGATTGGCGTGATGCTCGAGCTCGGTGACGACGATTTCGTCCCCGGGGCCGAGATGGCGATCGAAGCGCTGATCGGCCAAGACGTACGTCACGAGGTTGAGCGACTCGGTCGCGTTCTTCGTGAACACGATCTCGTCGACATCCGCACCGACGAAAGCGGCGATGGCCGCCCTGGCTCCCTCGTACGCATCGGTGGCCTCCTCGGCCAGCTGATGCGCACCGCGGTGCACTGCGGCGTTACACGTGGTGAGGAATTCGCGTTCGGCGTCGAGCACCTGCACCGGACGCTGCGAGGTGGCACCGGAGTCCAGGTACACCAACGGCTTTCCGTCACGGACGGTGCGCGAAAGGATGGGGAAATCGCGGCGAACGGCGGCGACATCGAACGATGCCGCGACCGCCACAGCTGCCGGTGCAGCCACGCTCATGCTCCGGTAGTCGCGGCCTGGGTGTAGCCGGCGTAACCGTTGGCCTCGAGCTCGTCGGCCAGCTCGGCACCGCCGGACTTGACGATCTCACCGTTGACGAACACGTGCACGAAATCGGGCTTGATGTAGCGCAGGATGCGGGTGTAGTGCGTGATCAGCAGCACTCCACCGTCTTCGCGCTCCTTGTACTTGTTGACGCCCTCGGACACCACGCGCAGTGCGTCGACGTCGAGACCGGAATCGGTCTCGTCGAGGATGGCGATCTTGGGCTTGAGCAGTCCCAGCTGCAGGATCTCGTGACGCTTCTTCTCGCCACCGGAGAAACCTTCGTTGACGTTGCGCTCGAGGAAGTTGGGCTCGATTTCCAGTTCGCTCATCGCGGTCTTGGCTTCCTTGACCCAGTGCCGCAGCTTCGGGGCCTCGCCGCGCACTGCGGTGGCAGCGGTGCGCAGGAAGTTCGACATCGACACGCCGGGCACCTCCACCGGGTATTGCATCGCCAGGAACAGGCCGGCGCGGGCGCGCTCGTCGACGCTCATCTCGAGCACGTCTTCACCGTCGAGGGTGATGGAGCCGGAGGTGACGGCGTATTTCGGATGGCCTGCAATGGCGTACGACAAGGTGGACTTGCCGGAACCGTTGGGGCCCATGATCGCGTGTGTCTCGCCGGACTTCACGGTCAGATCGACACCCTTGAGGATGTTGATCGGCTCGGCGGACGAATCGGTGTTGGCGACGCTGACGTGCAGGTCGCGGATTTCGAGTGTGGACATCAAAGTTCCTTTGTGCAGTCGAGAAAGGTTCGGGTGGACCTACGCGCCGGCGACGGCGAGTTCGGTCTCGATAGCGGCGTCCAGACGCTCGCGTACGGCGGGGACCGGAATCTTGTCGATGATCTCGTGGAAGAAACCGCGGACGACGAGTCGACGAGCAACCTCCTCCGAGATGCCACGAGCGCGCAGGTAGAACAGCTGCTCGTCGTCGAAACGGCCGGTGGCGCTGGCGTGGCCTGCTCCGACGATCTCGCCTGTTTCGATCTCGAGGTTCGGTACCGAGTCGGCGCGAGCGCCGTCCGTGAGCACGAGGTTTCGGTTCAGCTCGTACGTCTCGGTGCCCTCGGCCTCGGCTCGAATCAGAACATCTCCGATCCATACCGTGTGCGCGTCGACGGTTCCGGGTCCGGTTTCGCCCTGCAGCGCACCCTTGTACATCACGTTCGACTTGCAGTGCGGTGCCGAATGGTCGACGAGCAGTCGCTGCTCGAGATGCTGGCCGGCATCGGCGAAGTACACACCGAGCAGGTCCGCGTCGCCGCCGGGCGCGCTGTAGCGCACGGTCGGGCTGATGCGGACCAGATCGCCGCCGAGGCTGACGTTGTAGTGCCGCAACACAGAATCGCGACCGAGCATCGCGTGATGTGCAGCCACGTGCACGGCGTCGGACTGCCAGTCCTGGATCAGGACGACGTGCAGTTGCGAGCTGTCACCGAGAACGAACTCGATGTTCTCGGCGTACGTCCCGCTTCCGCGCTGATCGATGACGACGGTCGCGCGAGCGAACGTGCCGAGCACTATCTGGACGTGTCCGTACGCAACGCGGTCCGCGCCGGGGCCGTCGATGGTGATCTCGATGGGATCGCTCACCTCGACCTCGTTCGGCACGGTGACGACCGTCGCCTCGGAGAAAGCCGAGAATGCCTGAGCTGCAATACGGTCGGCCGGCACGCCGGCCTTGCCGAGGCGCTCGTCGTCGCGTCCGACAGTTTCCACGACCACCGAGTCCGGTGCCCCGACGGTGACCTTCGCGGCCCCGTCGGCGACGGCGGAACCGTCGTGCAGTCCGCGAAGTCGGCGCAGCGGCGTGAAGCGCCACAGCTCGTCGCGGCCCGACGGAACCTCGAACGCGTTCACGTCGTACGACGTGAACTGAGCGCCCTTGTTCGCGACGAGCTTGGACTTGTCTTCCTTGGCGGAATCGGGGTTCTCGGATGCGACAGCACCCATCACTCCGGTGAGAGGGTTGTTCACTTATCCGACCGACCCTTCCATCTGCAGCTCGATGAGCCGGTTGAGCTCGAGCGCGTATTCCATCGGCAGCTCGCGAGCGATCGGCTCGACGAATCCGCGGACGACCATAGCCATCGCCTCGTCCTCGGTCATGCCGCGGCTCATCAGGTAGAACAGCTGATCGTCGCTGACCTTCGAGACGGTGGCCTCGTGCCCCATCGACACGTCGTCCTCACGGATGTCGACGTACGGGTAGGTGTCGGACCGACTGATCGTGTCGACGAGCAGCGCGTCGCACTTGACGGTCGAGCGGGAGCCGTGCGCGCCCTTGTTGATCTGGATCAATCCGCGGTAGGACGTCCGTCCACCGCCACGGGCGACGGACTTGCTGACGATGTTCGACGACGTGTGCGGCGCGAGGTGCAGCATCTTCGAGCCGGTGTCCTGGTGCTGGTCCGGGCCGGCGAACGCGACCGAGAGAACCTCGCCCTTGGCGTATTCGCCGGTCATCCATACAGCCGGGTACTTCATCGTGACCTTGGAGCCGATGTTGCCGTCGACCCACTCCATCGTTGCGCCTGCTTCTGCCTTGGCGCGCTTGGTGACCAGGTTGTAGACGTTGTTCGACCAGTTCTGAATGGTCGTGTAGCGGCAACGACCACCCTTCTTGACGATGATCTCGACGACGGCGGAGTGCAGCGAATCCGACTTGTAGATCGGCGCGGTGCAGCCCTCGACGTAGTGCACGTAGGCACCCTCGTCGACGATGATCAGCGTGCGCTCGAACTGACCCATGTTCTCGGTGTTGATCCGGAAGTAGGCCTGCAGCGGGATGTCCACGTGGACGCCCGGCGGGATGTAGATGAACGATCCACCGGACCACACCGCGGTGTTCAGCGCGGAGAACTTGTTGTCGCCCGCGGGAATGACGGTGCCGAAGTACTCGCGGAACAGCTCGGGCTGCTCCTTCAGCGCGGTGTCGGTGTCGAGGAACAGCACGCCCTGCGCTTCGAGATCCTCACGGATCGAGTGGTAGACGACCTCCGACTCGTACTGGGCAGCGACACCGGAGACCAGGCGCTGCTTCTCGGCTTCGGGGATACCGAGCTTGTCGTACGTGTTCTTGATGTCCTCGGGCAGGTCTTCCCACGTCGCAGCCTGCTTCTCGCTGGAGCGCACGAAGTACTTGATGTTGTCGAAGTCGATGCCATCGAGATCGGATCCCCAATTGGGCATCGGCTTGCGCTCGAACGTCTTGAGAGCCTTGAGGCGCGCCTCGAGCATCCATTCGGGCTCGCTCTTCTTCTGCGAGATGTCCCGAACGACGGCCTCGGAGAGACCTCTCTTGGCGCTTTCACCGGCTACGTCCGAGTCGGCCCAGCCGTATCCGTACGTGCCGAGCGAGGCGATGGTCTCGTCCTGAGTCAGCGGCGCGGTGGGTGTCACCTGGTCTGGTGTGACGGTCATGCGAGCTCCTTCCGGAGGCGTGGGCGTTCTCCGACACGGGGCTGCGCGTCGGGAGTCTTCTTGTCGGAACTATCGGTATTCGAGTACCGCGTCGGTGACAGCGGTACGTGCGTCGTGCAAGCGCAATTGCCGTTGGCGATGGTTGCCAAACGCTGCACGTGTGTGCCGAGGATCTCGGCGAACGCGGTCTGTTCCGCTTCGCACAGCTCTGGAAACTCCGAGGCGACGTGCGATACCGGGCAGTGGTGCTGGCAGATCTGGACGCCGTTACCCACCTGACGCGTGGTCGCGGAGAAACCGGCCGCACTGAAGGCGTCGGCGATTCGCTCCGCCGCATCCTCCACGGAGTGTGCGTCGGACCCCGACGCCGGTTCGACGTCGGCCACGATCGTGTTCACGCGTTGCCGGGCGAACGTCTCGATGGCCGCGTCCCCGCCGATCTTGCGAAGTTGCCGCATGGCGGCACCGGCGAGATCGTCGTAGGTGTGGCCGAGGCGGTTACGTCCGGCGGCCGTCAGCTGAAAGTACTTGGCCGGTCGACCGCGGCCACGCTGACGCGCCCCTGCCGGGGTGGTGATGCGAGCCTCGCCTGCATCGATGAGCGCATCGAGATGACGTCGAACCCCTGCCGCGCTCAATCCCAGCCGCGTGCCGATGTCCGAGGCCGTGATGGGGCCCTCTTCCAGCAGTAGAGTGACCACCGCACCCCTGGTCTGTCCTTCGGGGAGCGAGGGCTGTCGAACCGACGGCGCGCCTGCGCCGGCGGTCGAGGAATCGACACTCCCCGGACGCGCGAACGTGCTTTCGGTTGTTTTCACAACACCAGTGTGACGGAATTGTTTTGCCTGGTCCACCAAGGGTGCCCTATGACGGTCGCGATGTTCGTCCCATCTCGGTCGGGAGGACGGTGCGGGCGTCGGACAGTGGCACAGCTACGCTCGCATCGTGTCATCGACCGACAGTGAGCAGAGTTCCGACCGCTCACGTTTCACGGGCAGAGGCCGTCGGCCGACCGACTCCGGATCAGCGCTCGGACAGGTTCTTCACCGATACGCCGTCGCCCCCGCACGACGAGTCTTCGGACTCGAACCCACTCCGCCGGGTGGCGTGGTGGCCACCCTGCACGGAGACGAGCCGGAAGCGCCCGGGCTGAATCCGGAGGAGACGGTTCAGCTCCGCAACATTCGTCGGTTCGGTGCGGCGGGCGCGCTGCTGATGACGATAGGTGCCCTCGGTGCCGGAGCGCAGCCGGTGCTGCAGAATCCCGTTGCCGGAGTTCGATTCCTGAGCCTGCCGTCCCGCATGGCCAGCTCCGCGCTGACGGTGACCATGACCGGCACCGTCATCGTGGTGATTGCCTGGTTGCTACTGGGCAGGTTCGCCCTGGGTCGAACGCGATCCGGAAACATCCCACGGCGACTCACCAGATCGCAGATGGACCGCACGCTGCTGCTGTGGATTCTGCCACTGTGTGTTGCGCCACCCATGTTCTCGCGTGACGTGTACTCGTATCTGGCGCAGAGCGAGATCACCGCGCGCGGACTCGACCCCTACGAAGTCGGCCCCCAAACGGCGCTCGGTGCAGACAACGTGCTGACCCGAACCGTTCCCAACATCTGGCGTGAAACCCCGGCACCCTATGGTCCGCTGTTTCTGTGGATGGGCCGCGGAATCACCTACCTGACCGGCGAGAACATTGTTGCCGGCATCTTTCTGCATCGCCTTCTCGCGCTGGCGGGAGTCGCGCTGATCGTCTGGGCTCTACCGCGTCTGGCCCGACGCTGCGGGGTGGCCTCGGTCAGTGCGCTCTGGCTCGGTGCCGCGAACCCGCTGTTGCTGTTCCATCTCGTGGCCGGAATTCACAACGAGGCCCTGATGATCGGGCTCATGCTCGCGGGTACCGAGCTTGCACTGCGGGGCATCGAACGCTCGGGAGCGATGCAGAGGACCGACGTCGCATTCCTGGTGGGCGGAGCGGCATTGATCGCGCTGTCGTCGACGATCAAGATCCCGTCTCTGATCGCGCTCGGATTCGTCGGAATGGCGCTGTCGAGGCGATGGGGCGGGACCCTCCGCTCCGTGGTGTACGTCGCAGTCCTTCTCGGCACGATTGCCGTCGTGGTCCAAGTCGCGGTCAGTCTCGGTAGCGGACTCGGATTCGGGTGGATCAACACTCTGGGCACGGCCGGCGTCGTGCGCAGCTGGATGTCGATCCCGACCATCCTGGGCTTGGGCACCGGATTCGTGGGAGTTCTGCTCGGCCTCGGCGACCACACCACCGCCGTGCTGGGTCTCACTCGTCCGATCGCGGCCGTAGTGGCCGCCGTCATCGTCGTCCGCATGCTGGTCGCGGTTCTCCGTGGGCGCCTGCATCCGGTCGGAGCACTCGGCGTCGCGCTGGGCGCGGTCGTACTGCTTTTTCCGGTGGTTCAACCCTGGTACTTGCTGTGGGCGGTCATTCCGCTGGCAGCGTGGGCCACGACGCCGTCGTTCCGGCGGCCCGCAATCGCTTTCTCGTCTCTGGTCAGCGTCATCCTGATGCCCAACGGCAGTGAATACCTGCCCTTTCAGATCGTGCAGGCCGCGGTGATGACGATCCTGACCATCGCAGTGTTGTATTTGCTGACACGAAACCGTATGCCGTGGCCCACACGCACCGGACCGCCGGCACGCGACCGGAGTGCCGACGAATACGCTGAACCCTCGTGATCCCCGGTACGTCCACAGCGGCGCAACGTGTCGTACAGCTGAACGACGTGCGCAAGTCGTACGACGGCGTCACCGCGGTGGACGGCCTCAGCCTCGATATCGGCCCCGGCGAGGTCCTGGCGCTCCTCGGCCCGAACGGTGCAGGCAAGACCACCACCGTCGAGATGTGCGAAGGCTTCGTCGTCCCCGACAGCGGGTCGGTCCGCGTCCTCGGACTCGACCCCATCGCAGAGTCGGCGCAGCTGCGGCCGCGCATCGGCGTCATGCTCCAGGGCGGCGGCGCGTACCCCGGTTCCAAAGCCGGTGAGATGCTCGAGCTCGTTGCGTCGTACTCGGCCGATCCGCACGATCCGGCGTGGCTGCTCGACTGCCTCGGTCTGACCTCGGCTGTGCGCACCCCGTATCGACGCCTCTCCGGCGGACAGCAGCAGCGCCTCGCGCTGGCATGCGCCATCGTCGGGCGTCCAGAACTGGTGTTTCTCGACGAACCGACTGCCGGTCTCGACGCACAAGCCCGACTGCTGGTCTGGGAGCTGATCGACGCACTGCGGCGAGACGGTGTGGGCGTGCTGCTCACGACGCATCTCATGGACGAGGCCGAGCAGCTGGCGGATCGGTTGACGATCATCGACAACGGCCGGGTGGTGGCGTCGGGTTCGCCTTCGGAACTGACCAAACAGGGTGCCGAGGGCCAACTGCGCTTCACCGCTCCCCCTGGACTCGAACTCTCGATGCTCGACGCGGCGCTCCCCCCGGGGTACGTACCGTCGGAACCGACGCCCGGGTCGTACGTGGTGTCGGGTGTCATCGAGCCGCAGATATTGGTGATCGTCACGTCCTGGTGTGCGCAGCAGGACGTCCTGGCCACCGAGTTGCAGGTCGATCAGCGCCGTCTCGAGGACGTATTCCTCGAACTGACCGGTAGAGAATTGAGGAAGTGACGGTGCGCAGAGAAGCCCGGCTCGCCGACAACCGATTCGAGACAGGTCTGTTCTCACCTCGTCCGCAACCGGCCTCGGCGTCGCGAATGCTGTTGGCGCAGACCCGCCTCGAACTGAAGTTGCTGCTACGCAACGGCGAACAGTTGCTGCTGACGATGTTCATCCCGATCACATTGCTCGTCGGTCTCACTCTGCTGCCGTTCGGTGCGCTGGGCGACGACCGGGTCGCCCGAGTGGTGCCTGCGGTGATGATGGTGGCCATCATGTCGACGGCGTTCACCGGTCAAGCCATTGCGGTCGGTTTCGACCGTCGCTACGGCGCGCTCAAGCGACTCGGTGCAACACCGCTTCCGCGCTGGGGAATCATCGGCGGCAAATCCGCCGCCGTCGTCATCGTCGTGATCCTGCAGTCGATTCTGCTCGGCTCCATCGGTGTTGCTCTCGGCTGGCGTCCGACCGCCACGGGCCTGTTGCTCGGAGCCGTGATCATCGCTCTCGGTACCGTCACCTTCGCCTCCATGGGATTGCTGCTCGGCGGCACGTTGCGGGCGGAGATCGTATTGGCGCTGGCGAACATCGCCTGGTTCGTGATGCTCGGTATCGGCAGCGCGGTCTTCGTCGACGATCAGATTCCCCAGGGCGTGCAGAACGTGGCACGCATCGTTCCGTCCGGGGCACTGGGTGAAGCACTGAGCCGAGGCGTCGCATCGTCCTTCGACGTGTTCGGCGTCGTCGTGCTGCTGGTGTGGGCGGCAGTGTGCAGCACACTTGCGGTCCGCACATTCAAGTTCACCTGACGCAGGCCGGCTACCCAACGACGCTGTGTAGTTGTTCGGCGTTTACCATCGTGGTGTGCTGTACAGAGCGTTCTTGCGCGTCGTCGATCTCTTCCCTCTGCCGTCGCTTCGGGTGCAGCGAATTCTGGCGTTGATCGCGATCGTCACCCAGGGCGGCATCGCCGTCACCGGCGCAGTGGTGCGAGTGACCGGGTCCGGGCTGGGGTGCCCCACCTGGCCGCAGTGTTTTCCCGGCAGCTTCACTCCGGTCGGAGTGTCCGAGGTCCCGGTGCTGCACCAGGCCGTCGAGTTCGGCAACCGACTCCTCACCTTCGTGGTGGTGCTCGCCGCCGCCGCCGTAGTCATTGCGGTCACCCGCGCACGCCGTCGCCGCGAGGTGCTCTTCTTCGCGTGGCTGATGCCACTCGGCACCGTTGTGCAGGCAGTGATCGGTGGATTCACCGTATTGACCGGACTGCTGTGGTGGACGGTCGCAGTTCACCTCGTCGTCTCGATGGCCATGGTCTGGTTGGCCACCCTGCTGTACGCCAAGGTGGGCGAACGCGATGCGGCATCCGAATCGACCCCCACCGTCCCCGCTGCGCTGCGCGCTCTCGTCGGACTGTCCGGAGTGGCTCTGACCGGTGTGCTGATCGCGGGCACGATGGTGACCGGGGCAGGTCCGCACGCAGGCGACAAGAGCATCGAGGAACCCGTGCCGCGTCTCGGAATCGAGATCGTGACCCTCGTCCACGCGCATTCCCAGTTTCTGGTCGGCTACCTGGCCTTGTTGGTCGGGCTGGGCTTCGCGCTGTACGCGGTGCATGCGCCGAATTCGGTCAAGCGTCGGTTGCACGTTCTGATCGTGCTGGTACTCGCACAGTCTCTGATCGGACTGGTGCAGTACTTCACCGGCGTTCCTGCAGTTCTCGTTGCCTTCCACGTTGCCGGAGCGGGCGCGTGCACTGCTGCAACTGCTGCGCTCTGGGCCGCCTGCCGCACCCGCGGCCCGGTCGAGACCGCACGCGTCACTTCGAACGAGGTGGAGGGGCAGCCGACCTCCCCCTCAGATGGCCGACTGCCCCTCCACTGACTTCGACGCATCGGGTTCCGAAACGGTTCCCGCCAGATCGAACAAATTTGGCGAAGGTCTTTCGCTCAGACGATTGCCTGGTTGCGGGCCTTGGGGAACTTCTTCTGACGCGCGACCCAGCCGGCCATCTTCTCGTAGTGGCCTGGTGCCGGGTTGACCGAACTGACCAGCTCGCGGTCCCATTCGGCCTCGGTCAGTTCGTCGAACTCGTCGACAACCGCTTTGGCAATGGCCTGAGTAGCAACCACCTGATCACCGAGCACCCCGTCGGCACCGACCATGGTGAGCCGGGTGCCGGCTCGACCGATGGGCTGAATGACGACCTGTGCAGCGTTTCCGTGATCTGCAAGAAAACCTTTCACTGCCGCCAGCGTTCCCTTGGGAACATCGTCGGACGTGTTCTTCTCGATGCCTGCGCTGTCGATTTCGGTAGCCATGCAGACACGATACCGAGGTGGTACACGCTGCCTGCATCGACCCATCGAGTCGTTACTGATCAGTAACTTGGCTGGGTCACCCGTGACGACCGCATCCGCGTGCCGTGCCACCGGCACCCCGTGTAGAACAGAGTTCATGCGTGCCATTCGAGTAGACAACACCGGCGGTCCCGAGGTTCTGAAGGTCGTCGATGTGCCGATACCGACACCGGGGCCTACTCAGCTCCTGGTTCGTACCGACGCTATCGGTATCAATTACATCGATACCTATTTCCGCCGTGGCCTGTACCCACGCGCGCTGCCGTACGTTCCCGGCGACGAAGGGTCGGGGCTGATCGATCAGGTCGGCTCGGACGTCACCGGTTTCGCGACGGGAGACCGCGTCGCGTGGGCCGCGGCACCGGGTAGCTACGCCGAGTACGTGCTGGTCGACGCCTCCTCGGCCATCGCAGTTCCGGACGGCATTGCTTCGGATCAGGCCGCGTCGGCGCTCCTACAGGGTATGACGGCGCACTATCTGATCGAATCCACTTACCCCGCCCAGCGGGGTGACACCGTGCTCGTCCACGCCGGAGCAGGCGGCGTGGGATTGCTCTTGACACAACTCGCAGTGGCCAAAGGTGTGAACGTGATCACGACGGTGTCCACGGACGCGAAGGCCGAACTCTCGAAACGGACCGGTGCAGCACACGTGCTCAGGTACGACGAGGACATCGCCGCACGCGTTCGCGACATCACCGACGACCAAGGCGTGCACGCGGTGTACGACGGCGTCGGGAAGGACACATTCGAAGCCAGCATGGCGTCGCTCCGGATCAGGGGCACTCTGGCCCTGTTCGGTGCCGCCAGCGGTCCGGTACCGCCTCTGGATCCGCAGCGTCTCAACGGAGCGGGTTCGCTGTTCCTGACCCGGCCCACGCTCGCGCATCACATCCGGGACCGAGCCGAACTGGAGTGGCGGGCCGGTGACGTATTCGAAGCGATGGCGAGTGGAGCGCTCACGGTCCAGGTGGGTGCGCAATACGCACTCGACGAAGCGGCGCAGGCCCACATCGATCTCGAGTCGCGCAAGACGACCGGGTCCATCGTCCTGATTCCCTGATCAGGCTCGCGACAGACGCTCGCTCAGGAGAAGATCTGAGCGAGCGTCTGCCAGCCGAGTACGGAGTCCACAGCAAGGCCGCAGAACACCAGGGCCAGGTACTCGTTGGAAAGAATGAAAAGCTTCAGCGGTTTTACCGGAGTTCCGGCTCGAACTCCCGCGTACAGGCGGTGCGCCACCACGAGGAACCATGCTCCCGAGGCCACGGCGACTACGGCGTAGATGACGCCCGAACCCGGTGCCAGCGCGAGAGTGGCTGCGACGGTCGCCCATGCGTAGAGCACGATGTGCTTGGTGACCTTGGTTTCGGAGGCGACGGCGGGCAGCATCGGCACGTTCGCGGCCTGGTAATCCTCCTTGTAGCGCAACATCAGCGCCCAGGTGTGCGGCGGTGTCCACAGGAAGATGACCAGGAACATCACCAGCGCCTGCCAGCCGATCGTGCCGGTCACGGCGGACCAACCGATCATCACCGGCATGCAACCGGCCGCGCCACCCCACACCACATTCTGCGATGTGCGCCGCTTGAGGATCAGGGTGTAAACGAAGATGTAGAAGCAGATCGTGACGACCGCGAGCACGCCACTGAGCAGATTCGTCGTGGCCCACAACCAGAAGAACGAGAACACGCCCAGGACGAGCCCGAAGACCAGAGCATGCGACACCGGCATGGCACCTCGGGCGAGCGGGCGCTTCTCGGTGCGCTTCATCACCTTGTCGATGTCGGCGTCGACCACCATGTTCAAGGTGTTCGCACTGGCCGCGGCCAGCATGCCACCGAAAAGCGTGGTCAGAATCAGCCACGGATCGACGTGACCGCGGTCGGCCAGCAGCATCGCGGGGATGGTGGTCACGAGGAGGAGCTCGATGACGCGTGGCTTCGTCAGTGCAACGTACGCAAGGAGGAGAGCGAGCGCTCGACGCGGGGCGGACGTCACCGGTGCGACCTCTGCGGGCTCACCCTGATCGTCGGCTCCGAATCCGGGGCCGCCTGCGAATCCGTGTCCGCCCGGCTGCTGCCCAATTCGCACTGCGTCTCCTCGCACGACTGTCATTCTCTGGCGCTCGGCCACTTGCTCACGCGCCACCGGCACGCGGGTTCACTTTGCACGACGACCATGGACGCCAGCGCGCACGTTCACTCGCCGCGATCCTGAAATCGGCCACTGGATCCGACGTACGTGCGCCTACTACACACGATGGTAGACGGCAGGGTTTGCACCTCCAATTCGCAGGGCACCCAAAGTGGGGAAATATGTCGTCTGCGAGTAACCCGCGTGCAATCGGCCGGGGGAAGGCACGACAGTAGGGTCGGACAGAACTAGGCTGGTGGAGGACGTCCTTCGGCACCGACCGTGTGCGCGCTCAACGCAGGCGCACGACTGTCGCGGCCGAGCGACGAACTCCACAGAGCCACAACTCGAACGAATGTCAGGAGATTTCTGCTCGTGTCGATCACAGACGATATTGACGTCCTCACCACGGCGCACCACCCGAGCGACTGGACGGACCTGGACACCCGAGCGGTCGACACCGTTCGTGTTCTGGCAGCGGACGCAGTGCAGAAGGTCGGCAACGGCCACCCCGGAACCGCGATGAGCCTGGCTCCCCTCGCCTACACCCTCTTTCAGCGCACCATGCGTCACGATCCCACCGATTCCCACTGGATCGGGCGCGACCGGTTCGTGCTCTCGTGCGGACATTCGAGCCTGACCCTCTACCTACAGCTGTACATGGGCGGCTTCGGCCTCGAGCTCGCCGACATCGAGGCGCTGCGTACCTACAAGTCGAAGACTCCCGGACATCCGGAGTTCCGTCACACCGACGGCGTCGAGATCACCACCGGCCCGCTCGGTCAGGGACTTGCCTCCGCCGTCGGCATGGCGATGGCTGCTCGCCGCGAACGCGGTCTGTTCGATCCCGAACCCGCACTCGGGGAGAGCCCGTTCGATCACTTCATCTACGTGATCGCCTCCGACGGTGACATCGAGGAAGGGGTCACGTCCGAGGCTTCGTCCCTCGCCGGCACTCAGCAACTCGGCAATCTGATCCTGTTCTACGACGACAACAAGATCTCGATCGAGCACTCGACCGACATCGCTCTGTCCGAGAACACCGCTGCCCGTTACGAGGCCTACGGCTGGCACGTACAGGTCGTCGAGGGCGGCGAGAATGTCACCGCGATCGAAGAGGCCATCGAAGCGGCCAAGGCCGTCACCGACAAGCCGTCGATCATCGTGCTGCGCACCATCATCGGCTTCCCGGCCCCCACCATGATGAACACCGGTGCCGTCCACGGAGCGGCGCTCGGCGACGAAGAAATCGTCAAGGTCAAGCAGGCTCTCGATTTCGACCCAGCCAAGACCTTCGAGGTCACCGACGAGGTGATCGGGCACACCCGCAAACTGCAGGAACGTGGCCGCACGGCCCACGCCGAGTGGACCACCCGGTTCGACGCCTGGGCCGCTCGTGAGCCCGAGCGCAAGAAGCTGCTCGATCGCCTCACCCAGGGCACGCTGCCCGAGAACTGGACCGACGTTCTCCCCACCTGGGAGCCCGGCAGCAAGGCCGTCGCCACGCGTGCGGCGTCGGGTGAGGTCCTCAACGCCGTCGGCCCGGTTCTGCCCGAGCTGTGGGGCGGCTCCGCCGACCTCGCCGGCAGCAACAACACGACCATGAAGGGTGCCAAGTCCTTCGGCCCCACGTCGATCTCCACCGACGACTGGGACGCCGAGCCGTACGGTCGCACGCTGCACTTCGGTATTCGTGAGCACGCGATGGGCGCCATCCTGTCGGGCATCGTCATGCACGGTCCGACCCGTGCATACGGCGGCACGTTCATGCAGTTCAGCGACTACATGCGGCCGGCCGTTCGGCTCGCGTCGCTGATGGACATCGATCCCATCTACGTGTGGACCCACGACTCCATCGGACTCGGCGAGGACGGCCCGACGCATCAGCCGGTCGAACACCTCGCGGCGCTGCGGGCAATCCCCAACCTCTCGGTCGTTCGTCCGGGTGACGCCAACGAAACCGCATTCGCATGGCAGGCGGTGCTCGCCAAGTCCAGCAGCAGCGGCCCCGTCGGGCTCGCACTGACGCGTCAGGGCATCCCGATCCTCGACGGCACCAGCTTCGAGGGTGTCTCGAAGGGTGGATACATCCTCGTCGAGTCTTCCGAGGCGACGCCGGACGTCGTGCTGATCGGTACCGGCTCGGAACTGCAGTACGCAGTCGAAGCGCAGAAGCAGCTCGAGGCCCAGGGCATTGCCGCCCGGGTGGTGTCGATGCCCTGCGTCGAGTGGTTCGAGAGCCAGGACCAGAACTACCGCGACCAGGTGCTTCCGCCGACCGTGAAGGCCCGTGTGTCGATCGAAGCCGGCATCGCCATGCCGTGGTGGAAGATCGTCGGCGGCTTCGGCGAAATCATCTCGCTCGAGCACTACGGCGAATCTGCCGATGCTGCAACACTTTTCCGTGAGTTCGGCTTCACCGCCGAGGCCGTCACCGCAGCCGCTCAGCGCTCCATCACCAACGTGAAGGGATAATCCATGACCCAGAACAAGAATCTCGCAGAGCTCTCCGCAGCCGGCATCTCGGTGTGGCTGGACGACCTCTCTCGTGACCGCATCCGTTCGGGCAACCTGAAGGACCTCATCGACACCAAGAGCGTCGTGGGGGTGACGACCAACCCGTCGATCTTCCAGGCCGCCCTGAGCAAGGGTGACGCCTACGACGAGCAGGTCACCAAGCTTGCCGGTGAAGGTGCCGACGTCGAGACCACGATCCGCACCGTCACGACGGACGACGTCCGCGAGGCGTGCGACATCCTGATGCCCCAGTACGAGGCCAGTTCAGGCGTCGACGGCCGAGTGTCGATCGAGGTCGATCCTCGCCTGGCACACGACGCGGACAAGACGTACGAGCAGGCCGTCGAGCTGTGGAAGATCGTCGATCGACCGAATCTGCTGATCAAGATTCCGGCGACCGAAGAAGGCATTCCCGCCATCGCCAAGGTGGTCGGCGAGGGTATCAGCGTGAACGTGACGCTGATCTTCTCCGTGGAGCGGTACGAGCTGGTGATGAACGCCTACCTGGAGGGTCTGGAGAAGGCGCGCGCGGCCGGTCACGATCTCGACAAGATCCACTCGGTGGCGTCGTTCTTCGTCTCCCGCGTGGACAGCGAGATCGATTCCAGGCTCGACGCGATCGGCACGCCGGACGCAGAAGAGCTCAAGGGCAAAGCCGCGCTGGCCAACGCTCGTCTCGCCTACGTGGCGTACCAGCAGGTCTTCGAGGTCGCGCCTCGCTTCCGCGAGCTCGTCGGCAGCGGCGCGCGTCCGCAGCGTCCACTGTGGGCCTCGACCGGCGTGAAGTCCGACGCGTACCCGGACACCATGTACGTCACCGAGCTCGTGTCGCCGAACACGGTCAACACGATGCCGGAGAAGACCATGGACGCGGTGGCCGATCACGGTGAGATCGTCGGCGACACCGTTTCGGGCAAGGGACCGGAATCGCAGGAGATATTCGATCGCATCTCGGCTCTCGGGATCGACATCACCGATGTCTTCCTGACCTTGGAGAACGAAGGCGTACAGAAGTTCGAGTCGGCCTGGAACGAATTGCTCGAGGCCACCGGCGAGCAGCTTCGCCAAGCAGGTCAGAAGAGCTGACCGACTGTGCCCACCGCAGAAACCGAACCTCTCCATTCAGCGGACTGGCTCAACCCACTCCGCGACGCACGAGACAAGCGGCTCCCCCGCATCGCGGGCCCATGCAGCATGGTCATCTTCGGAGTGACCGGTGATCTCGCGCGCAAGAAGCTCATGCCTGCGGTGTACGACCTGGCGAACCGGGGGCTACTCCCCCCCGGTTTCGCCTTGGTCGGTTTTGCCCGTCGGGAATGGCAGAACCAGGACTTCGCGAAGATCGTGCACGATTCCGTTCGCGATCACGCGCGCACTCCGTTCAGCGAGGAGGTGTGGAACACCCTCGCCGAGGGATTCCGGTTCGTTCAGGGCACGTTCGACGACGACGCAGCGTTCGACGAGCTGTCGCGAACACTGACCGAACTGGACGAGACCCGTGGCACCGGCGGCAATCACGCCTTCTATCTGTCCATCCCACCGAGCGCATTCCCTGTCGTTCTCGAGCAGCTGTCGCGTTCCGGCCTGGCTCAGAGCAAGGACGGCAACTGGCGTCGTGTGGTGATCGAGAAGCCGTTCGGCCACGACCTGGAGAGCGCAAAAGAGCTCAACGCGGTCGTGAACCGCGTGTTCCCCGAGGACACCGTGTTCCGCATCGATCACTACCTGGGCAAGGAGACGGTGCAGAACATTCTGGCGCTGCGCTTCGCGAACCAGTTGTTCGATCCGATCTGGAACGCGCACTACGTCGACCACGTTCAGATCACGATGGCCGAGGACATCGGATTGGGCGGTCGCGCAGGGTATTACGACGGCATCGGCGCGGCCCGTGACGTCATCCAGAACCACCTTCTGCAGCTGCTCGCCATCACGGCGATGGAGGAGCCGGTCAGCTTCAACCCCAAGGAGTTGCAGTCGGAGAAGATCAAGGTGCTCTCTGCTACCAAGCTCGCCGAGCCCCTCGATCGCACGTCGGCTCGCGGTCAGTACTCCGCAGGCTGGCAGGGCAGCCAGAAAGTGAAGGGGCTCAAGGAGGAAGAGGGATTCGACTCCGAGTCCAACACCGAGACCTACGCCGCCATCACTCTCGAGGTGGATACGCGACGGTGGGGCGGAGTGCCGTTCTACCTTCGCACCGGCAAGGCGCTCGGTCGCCGAGTCACCGAGATCGCCATGGTGTTCAAACGCGCGCCGCACCTGCCGTTCGACGCCACGATGACCGAAGAACTCGGCCAGAATGCGTTGGTCATCCGAGTCCAGCCCGACGAGGGCGTGACGATGCGCTTCGGCTCGAAGGTTCCCGGATCCAGCATGCAGGTACGGGACGTTTCCATGGACTTCAGTTACGGCCAGGCGTTCACCGAATCCTCGCCCGAGGCATACGAGCGTCTCATTCTCGATGTGTTGCTCGGTGAGCCCTCCCTGTTCCCGGTCAACGCCGAGGTCGAACTCTCTTGGAAGATTCTCGACCCGATTCTGGACTTCTGGGCGTCGGGTGGCACCGCGGAACCGTACGAAGCCGGTACCTGGGGTCCCTCCTCGGGTGACGAGATGATGCAGCGCACCGGACGCGAATGGAGAAGGCCGTGATTGTCGACATTCCCGCCACCACGACGGCCGAGGTCGGCAAGAAGTTGGTGGAGGTTCGCGAGGCAGGCGGCGCAGTCACCATCGGACGCGTGCTGACCTTGATAGTCGCCAGCCGCGATCCGGCCAAGGCCGAGCGGGCGATCGACGCAGCGAACGAGGCGAGCCGCGAGCACCCGTGCCGCGTCATCGTGCTCATCCACGGCGACCGATCGGCCGATTCCAGCCTCGACGCACAGATCCGCGTCGGAGGTGACGCCGGTGCATCGGAGGTCGTAGTACTGCGGCTCAACGGTGAACTGGCCGATCACGAGCACAGTGTGGTGATCCCGTTCCTGCTGCCCGACACTCCGATCGTGGCATGGTGGCCGGACGAAGCACCGGCTGTTCCCGCTAAGGACCCGTTGGGACGCTTGGCGATTCGACGTATCACCGATGCCACGAATTCGCCCGACACGACGGCTGCGATCAAGGGACGGCTGAGCAGCTACACCGAGGGCGACACCGATCTCTCCTGGAGTCGCATCACGTACTGGCGCGGCCTGTTGGCCACGGCCCTGGACCAGGCTCCGTTCGAGGCCGTCGTCTCGGCAACGGTCTCGGGACTGGCGGAGGAGCCTGCACTCGACATCTTGGCCGGTTGGCTTGCCGCGAAACTCGACGTTCCGGTGTATCGCCGAGCGGGTGAGCTGAAGGTGGAACTGATGAGAGAGACCAGCATCATTTCGCTGACGCGCCCGCAAACCGGTAAGACCGCAACGTTGCGGCGCACCGGTCAGCCCGACGCCGAAGTTGCACTGGCCCGGCGCAACACTCGCGAGTGCCTGGCCGAGGAACTGCGCAGACTCGACACGGACGAGATCTACGAACTTGCCCTGCACGGATTGTCGAAAGTGAGCTATGAGTAAAACGTCGATCCTTCAGTACCTGGACGCGCAGGCCTTGGTCGATGCTGCGCGATCTCGATTCGTCGAGGTCGTCACGGCCGCGCAGGCCGACCGGGGCTCGGCTTCGGTGGTGCTCACCGGCGGTGGCACGGGAATTGCGTTGTTGGAGGCGCTGCGCCACGATTCCGGATCGATCGACTGGGGCAAGGTCGACATCTTCTTCGGCGATGAGCGATTCCTGCCGTCGGGTGATCCTGAACGCAACGAGGTGCAGGCCGCCGAGGCTCTGCTCGACCACGTCGACGTTCACCCGGATCGAGTGTTCCGGATGGCTGCGTCCGACGGACCACACGGAAGCGATCCCGAGGTAGCGGCAGCGACGTACGCGCAGATCCTCCATTCGCGTTCCGAGGGAGAGCCGACACCTGCATTCGACATCCACCTGCTCGGTATGGGCGGCGAGGGTCATATCAATTCGCTGTTCCCGCATACCGATGCCGTGCGAGAACAGCATCGCTACGTAATGGCGGTCGAGGACTCCCCCAAGCCTCCGCCCGTACGAATCACACTGACGCTGCCCGCAGTTCGCCGCGCACAGCACGTATGGCTGCTCGTATCGGGAGCGAACAAGGCCGATGCTGTCGCAGCCGCGGTAGGCGGGGCTGATCCGGATGAGGTCCCGTCGGCCGGCGCGCTGGGCACCGAGTCGACTGTCTGGTTCCTCGACGCCGGCGCAGCGTCCAAGCTGGACACTGTCTGATCTACCCGTTCAGCTGGGTTCGGCAGCGTCGGGGTCACATCTCGGCCGATTGCCCTCGTAGTCGCTGACGCCCCAGGCATGTCCTGTCGGCGAGTGACCGATCCGCCTACCGTTCGCGCGGTAGGCGGATCCGTCTCGCCAGGCATCGGTGTCGTTGCTGCACTGCCTCATACCTCGTTGGACGCTACCGACCGCCGACCGGTTCCTCCCTCGTGCGCGTTGTGCGTACGCCTGGGTACGCACAACGCGCACGACGGCGGGGTTCGGGGCTAGCCGCTGTTACGCAGCGCCGTCGCGAGGCCGTTCATCGTCAGCAGGATGCCACGCTTGACCCGTTCGTCGTCGTCACCGTTGCGATAGCGGCGCAGCATCTCGACCTGCATCTGATTCAGTGGTTCCAGATACGGGAATCGATTGTGCACAGAGCGCTCGAGCGACGGATTGTCTTCCAGCAGACGACTGTGGCCGGTGATCTTCAGGTACATCCGCACCGTTCTGGCGTGTTCGACCTCGATCATGCCGAAGATCCTCGCGCGCAGGTCTGCGTCGGGAACCAACTCCGCATACCGTGCCGCGATACCCAGATCCGACTTGGCCATCACCTGGGCGAGGTTCGACAGAACGGTCTGGAAGAACGGCCACTTTCGATACAGGTCGGTCAGCACGTCGAGCTTCGCATCGTCGTCGCCGACCCACTCCTCGAGCGCAGAACCGGTGCCGTACCAGCCGGGCAACATCACTCGGCACTGACTCCACGACATCACCCATGGGATCGCGCGGAGGTCGTACACCGAGTTCGTGGGCTTGCGTGAAGCAGGCCGGGATCCGATGTTCAGCTCACCGACCTCGGCAACCGGCGTGGAGGTGCGGAAGTACTCCACGAATCCGGGCTCCTCGTGCACCAGACGGCCGTATGCCGCGCGGGCCTTCGCGGCGAGGTCGTCCAGGATGTCGTATGCAGCTTCTGCGCCGTCCCCGAGACCTTCCACGTTCAGCAGAGTGGATTCGAGGGTTCCCGCAACCAGAGACTCGAGGTTGCGACGCGCCATGGACGGCTCTGCGTACTTCGCCGCGATGATCTCGCCCTGCTCGGTGAGTCGTAAGGATCCCTGCACCACACCGGGCGGCTGCGCCAGAATAGCGTCGTAGCTGGGACCACCACCGCGGCCGACCGTGCCGCCGCGGCCGTGGAAAAGCCGCAATCGGATTCCCGTCTTGCGCGAGGCTTCGAGTAGATCCAACTCGGCGCGATACAAGGCCCAGTTGGCTGCGAGATACCCACCGTCTTTGTTCGAGTCCGAATACCCGAGCATGACCTCCTGGTTCATTCCGCGCCCGGCCACCAGGGCGCGGTAGATGGGGACGTCGAGCGTGGCGAGCAACGTCGCCGCACCCTGCTGAAGATCCTCGATGGTCTCGAACAGCGGGACCACACCCACCGTGGACGTGGGCGACGCGCCGTCCGTGCCTGGGTCGAAGATGCCGGCTTCTTTGAGCAGCAAGGCAGCCTCGAGCATGTCACTGACCGACTGACACATGCTGATGATGTAGTTCTGGATCGTGTCGGGCCCCAGATGGTCGATGGCTTCCTTGGCGGCTCTGACGATGCCCAGTTCCTTGGTTGCGAGTTCACTGAGCTGCGCGTTGGGGCCGATCAGCGGGCGGCGAGTCGCGAGTTCCTGCGACAGTAGCGAGACCCGCTCGTCCTCGCCGAGAGACGAATAGTCAGGATGCACCCCGGCCCAGGCCAGCAGCTCGGCGACCACTTCTTCGTGCGTTTCGGAGTTCTGCCGCATGTCCAGAGCCTGCAGATGGAATCCGAACGTCTCGACCGACTGCCTGAGCCGGAGCAAACGATCGTCGGCGATCAATCCGTCCCCGTCGGCCCGCAGGGCACGATCGATGATGTCGAGGTCGTCGAGAATGTCCTGCGGACCGTCGTATTTCTCCGCCCCGAGGTCGATGCCGGACACCGGAACCTCGTCGAGCACAGCACGAGCAGTGGCAGTCAGTCGGGCCCGGACGCCGACAATTGCCACCCGGTACGGCTCGTCCGCCCGACGGTCGTCCGGTTCCGCCGAGGCACCGGCCAGAGCCGTCAACTCCTCGGTCACGTCCACCAGACGCGCAGACATCGACAATTCCTTCTCCAGCGCGACCAGTTCGTCGAGATAGTGCTCGAAGGCGACGTAACCCGCCTGGTGGGTCGCGGTGTGCACCACATCCCCGGTGACGTTCGGGTTGCCGTCTCGATCGCCGCCGATCCATGATCCAGGGCGAAGGATGGGGCGGGGCAGCAGGTCGTCCTCGGGCCACCGCGCCCGCAGTGCTGCGCGCACATCGGCGTTGAGAGCCGGCATGACGTCGAACAGCGAGGACTCGAAGTAGCGAAGCCCTACTTCGATCTCATCCTGAATTCGCAAGCGCGACAACCGAATCAGAGCCGTCTCCCACAGGGTCAGCACTTGCCTGCGAATCTGCACGTCGATGACGGCCAATTCCTTGGTCGCGCTCGCAGCCTTGCTTTCGAGAGCTGCGGTGGCCACATCGCGCCGGCGCATCAGTTCGGTGATCTTCGACTGCACGTCGAAGATCGTCCGCCGACGTGTTTCGGTGGGGTGGGCAGTGATCACCGGAGCCACCAACGCGTCGGTCAACGCCGCGGCGACCTGCTCGCGCGTCGGAGCCGCCGCATCGATCTTCAGCCACGTCGCGTCGAGGCTGCTGTCCTGTGGCGGATCCTCGCGATCGAGGTGGATCGCGCGACGACGTTCGCGGTGCAGATCTTCGGCAAGATTGGCGAGCAGCGAGAAATGACTGAATGCGCGAATGAGTGGAACTGCCTGTGCCACTTCCACATCGGTGTAGCGTCCGACCGAGTCGTCACGCTCGATCTCGGATCTGCGTACCGCAAACGATTCGACGCGTGCCGACTCGATCAGGTCGAAGACGTCCTCGCCCTCGTGTTCACGAACGATCTCACCCAGGATGCCACCGAGGTAGCGGATGTCCTCACGGAGAGGCTCGGTCAACTCGCGGCCCTGAGCTGTCGGCGGGACGAAGGCTGGGGAACCGACTGACTCGTAAGAGGATTCGCTCATCCACCCAGTATCGTCGCTTCGTCACCAACTCGCACTCGGAGCCGAAGTGGATCAGGTGTACTTGATCTCCAGGCCGATTCCGAGGATGGCGATGAGCCAGATCAGGCCGGTGAACAGCGTCAGACGATCCAGGTTCTTCTCGACGACGGTGGAACCGGACAGGCTGGACTGCACTCCGCCACCGAACAGACTGGACAATCCGCCACCCTTGCCGCGATGCAGCAGGATCAGCAAGATCAACGCCAGACTGGTGATGACCAGCAGAATATCCAGAAACAGATCCATGTCCACCTCAAACTCGATTCGATGCCTTCAGCAGCCTACCTGGCCTCACGAACGGCTTCGGACACCCCGCCGAAGCGAGGTGTCCGAGAACCGTTCGTTGCAGCGTTGCCGAGGGTCGATCAGGGCAGGGGTCCACCTGCGGCGATAGCCGACAGCGTGGCGAATTCGTCCGCCTTGAGCGACGCTCCCCCGACCAGGGCACCGTCGACATCGGGCTGGCCGACGATCTCGCCGACGTTCTTCGCGTTGACCGAGCCGCCGTACAGCACGCGCACGCCCGCGGCGACCTCGTCCGAGGACAGCGCCTTCAGTTCCTCGCGAATTGCACCGCACACTTCCTGCGCGTCCGATGCCGACGCAACTCGACCGGTGCCGATCGCCCACACCGGTTCGTAGGCGATGACGACCTTCGAGATGTCGTCGGCCGACAGCCCGCTGAGCGAACCACGCAACTGGGCCACGTTGTAGGCCACGTGCTCGCCGGCCTCGCGAATGTTCAGCCCCTCACCGATGCAGACGATCGGAGTCAGGCCGTTCTTCAGCGCCGCCTTCGTCTTGGCGAGGACGACGGCGTCGTCCTCGCTGTGCAGCGTGCGTCGCTCCGAGTGACCGACGACGACGAAGGTGCATCCCAGCTTGGCCAGCATCGAACCGCTGATCTCGCCGGTGAAGGCACCCTTGTCCTCGGACGAGACATCCTGTGCACCGTACGTGAGCAGGAGTTTGTCGCCCTCGACCAGGGTCTGCACGCTACGGATATCGGTGAACGGCGGGATCACCGTCACGTCGACCTTGTCGAAGTACTTCTCGGGCAACGAGAAAGCGATTTTCTGCACCAGCGAGATGGCCTCGAGGTGGTTGAGGTTCATCTTCCAGTTGCCCGCGATGAGCGGCTTACGTGCCATGCGTTACGCCTCCAGGACGGATAGGCCGGGGAGCTGCTTGCCTTCGAGGTATTCGAGGGAAGCACCGCCGCCGGTGGAGATGTGCGAGAAGCCGTCGTCGGGCAACCCGAGGGTGCGCACCGCCGCCGCGGAGTCGCCGCCGCCGACGACGCTGAACGCGCCCTTCTCGGTGGCTCCGATGATCGCTTCGGCAATGCCCTTGGTGCCGGCCGAGAACTTGTCGAACTCGAACACCCCTGCAGGTCCGTTCCAGAAGACGGTCTTGGCATTCGAGAGGACGACGGCGAAACGACTGACCGAGTCGGGTCCGATGTCCAGGCCCATCCAGCCGTCCGGAATCTCGGAGGCCTTCACGGTCTTCGCCTCGGCATCCGCCGCGAACTTGTCTCCCACGACGATGTCGACGGGAAGGTGGATCACGTCACCGAAGCGCTCGAGCAAATCCTTGCAGACTCCGATCTGATCCTCCTGAAGCAGCGAGTTTCCGACCGAATAACCCTGTGCCGCAAGGAAAGTAAAGGCCATTCCGCCGCCGATCACCAAGGTGTCGACCTTGGGAGCCAACGCCTCGATGACACCGAGCTTGTCCGAGACCTTGGAGCCGCCGAGCACCACCGCGTACGGACGTGCCGCATCCTCGGTGAGCTTGGCCAGCACCTCGACCTCGGCAGCGACGAGGGTGCCCGCGTAATGCGGCAGCAACTGCGCCACGTCGTAGACCGACGCCTGCTTACGGTGCACGACGCCGAATCCGTCGGAGACGAATGCCGCGTCGTCGCCGGCCAGCGCTACGAGCTCACGAGCCAGAGCAACTCGCTCGGACTCGTCCTTGCTGGTCTCGCGCGGATCGAAACGAATGTTCTCGAGCAGCAACACGTCGCCGTCGGTCAGACCCTCGGCGCGAGCCTCGGCGTCCTGACCCACCACATCGCCCGCGAGCTGAACGTGGCGACCCAGCAGCTCGCCGAGCTTCGCGGCGACGGGTGCCAGGCTGTACTTCGCGTCGGGCTTGCCGTCCGGACGCCCGAGGTGGGCGGTGACGATGACCTTGGCACCCGCCTCGACCAGCGCTCGAAGTGTCGGGATCGACGCCTGGATACGGCCGGGATCGGTGATCGCGCCGTCCTCGAGCGGAACATTGAAGTCCGATCGCACGAGGACGCCACGGCCTTCGACACCGGCATCGAGCAGATCCTGCAGTGTCTTGACAGCCATCGGTGTCAGAGGGACTTGCCGACGAGACCGATGAGGTCGGCGAGGCGGTTGGAGTAGCCCCACTCGTTGTCGTACCAGGAGACGATCTTGACCTGATCGTCGATGACCTTCGTCAGCGGCGCGTCGAAGATCGACGAGTGCGGGTCGGTCACGATGTCCGAGGACACGATCGGATCGGTGTTGTACTTCAGGATGCCCTTCAGCGGGCCTTCGGCTGCTGCCTTCATCGCGGCGTTGATGTCGTCCGCGCTGGCCTTCTTCTTCAGCAGAGCGGTCAGGTCGGTGACCGAGCCGGTGGGGATCGGCACCCGAAGTGCGTAGCCGTCGAGCTTGCCGAGCAGCTGCGGGAGAACCAGGCCGATGGCCTTGGCTGCACCGGTACCGGTGGGGACGACGTTCAGCGCTGCCGCGCGGGCGCGACGCAGGTCGCTGTGCGGGCCGTCCTGCAGGTTCTGATCCTGCGTGTACGCGTGGATGGTGGTCATCAGGCCCGAGACGATGCCGAACTCGTCGTCGAGAACCTTGGCGATGGGGCCGAGGCAGTTGGTGGTGCACGACGCGTTCGAGATGATGTTCTGGCTGCCGTCGTACTTGTCGTCGTTCACGCCCATCACGATGGTGATGTCCTCACCCTTGGCGGGCGCGGAGATGATGACCTTCTTGGCACCGGCGTCGATGTGGCCCTGGGCCTTGGCAGCGTCGGTGAAGATGCCGGTGGACTCGACGACGACGTCGACGCCCAGGTCACCCCACGGAAGTGCAGACGGGCCTTCGCGCAGCGACAGCGCCTTGATCTTCTGGCCGCCGACGACGATGGTGTCTTCGCCCTCGAGCGAGACATCGTGCGGCAAGCGGCCCAGGATCGAGTCGTACTTGAGCAGGTGTGCGAGCGATGCGTTGTCGGTCAGGTCGTTGACAGCAACGATTTCGATGTCGGTGGTACCGAGCGCCTTCTGCGCGTCGACTGCCCTGAAGAAGTTACGCCCGATGCGGCCGAAGCCGTTGACGCCTACCCGGATCGTCACTGTTCGCTCCTAAAAGTTGTGAAAACAGATGTCTGATTGTGCCTGCGTGCGGGGTGCCACACGCGGTTCCTACCCTAGTGTGCGCGCAGGCAGAGCGCGCGCATCACTCGATCGGAGTGGTCACGCCTCGTCGAGCAACTCCGCGGTGACTGCAGACTCGGTGTCCGGAATTCCGGTTTCCTTCGCCTTGCGGTCGGCCATGGACAGCAGGCGCCGGATTCGACCCGCCACCGCATCCTTCGTCATCGGCGGGTCGGCCAGTTGCCCGAGTTCTTCCAGTGACGCCTGGCGATGCTGAACTCGGAGCGAACCCGCGGCAGCGAGATGATCCGGCACGTCCTCGCCGAGGATGTTCAGCGCTCGCTCGACCCGCGCTGCGGCGGCAACGGCCGCTCGAGCCGAGCGTCGGAGGTTTGCGTCGTCGAAATTCGCGAGTCGGTTGGCCGTGGCCCTCACCTCGCGCCGCATTCGACGTTCTTCCCAGACGAGCCTGGTGTCCTGTGCTCCCATCCGGGTGAGAAGCGCGCCGATGGCCTCGCCGTCGCGCACGACCACTCGATCGGTTCCGCGAACCTCTCGGGCCTTGGCGGCGACGCCGAGTCGGCGGGCCGCTCCGACGAGCGCCAAGGCGGCTTCCGGCCCTGGGCAGCTGATCTCGAGCGCCGAGGATCGGCCCGGTTCGGTGAGCGAGCCGTGTGCGAGGAACGCACCACGCCACGCTGCTTCGGAGTCCCCCACCGTGCCGCCGACCACCTGCGCGGGTAGTCCACGAACCGGGCGCCCACGCAGATCCAACAAACCGGTCTGGCGAGCCAGAGCCTCCCCGTCCTTGGCCACTCGGACCACATAACGCGAGGTCTTGCGCAGCCCGCCGGCACCGAGCATGTGCACGTCCGAGGAGTAGCCGTACAGCTCGAAGATCTCGCGACGCAGCCGCCTGGCAATGGACCCGAGATCCACCTCCGCCTCGACCACGACCCGACCGGCCACGATGTGCAATCCACCGGCGAATCGCAGGAGCGCGGACACCTCGGCCTTGCGGCAACTGACCTGACTGACGGTGAGCCTGCTCAGCTCGTCCTTGACCTCCGCTGTCATGGCCACGAAGTGATCCCCTCTCTGCGTGCAGCAGTCGGTGCAGTGCCGCCGGTGGGCGTCACGATGGAACCGAGAGCTGCAGCAAGCTTTCCGTAATGATGTGCGTGAGTGCCGTTTTCGGCAACATCGACGTAAACGACCTCAGCACCGAGCCGGGCTGCTGCCCGCGCTACGTGTTCGCGGTTGCTGCCCTCCGGGACCGAGGCGGAATCGACCAACACGTAGTCGATTCCCAAATCAGGTGCGTGTTGGGAGAGTACGTGGACATGGCGCTCGGCGGAGAATCCGGTGGTCTCCCCCAGCTCCGGTGCCAGGTTCAACACGAGCACCTTCGGCGCGGAAGTACGGGCCAGCGCGGCGAGCTGATCCGGCACCAGCACGTGTGGAATGACACTCGAGAACCAGGACCCGGGACCGAGCACCACCAGGTCGGCTTGCTCGATCGCCGCGAGGGCATCCGCCGAAGCCGGCGGGTCGGGTGGCAGCAACCGCACTCGCCGAACCTTGCCGGGGGTGGTCGCCACCGCCACCTGTCCACGGATGACGCGGCTGACCCGCGGGTCGTCCTCGAGGCCCGAGACGTCCGCTTCTATGTCGAGTGCGATGGGCGACATCGGAAGCACTCGCCCGTCGATTCCGAGCATCCGCACCATCTCGTCGAGCGCAGCGATCGGGTCTCCCAGCACTTCGGTGAGGCCGGCGAGGATGAGGTTGCCCACCGAGTGTCCGGCCAACGCACCCGTACCCCCGAACCGATGCTGCAGAACATCGGTCCACAGCTGCGTTCGCTCGTCGGAGCGAGCCAGCGCAGCCAGTGCCATGCGCAGATCTCCCGGCGGGATGACGCCGAGCTCGGCCCGCAGACGCCCCGACGATCCTCCGTCGTCGGCAACCGTGACGATGGCGGTCACGTCGTGGCCGAGCAGCCTGGCCGCGGAGAGGGTTGCGTACAGACCGTGACCGCCGCCGAGGGCAACGATCTTCGGACCCGGCCCCTGCGCTGCGGTACCGACCTCGCTCATTCGCGACCCAGATCGCGATGCAGTACGCGCACGGACACATCACCCTGTTCGGCGAGAATTCCAGCGAGCGCTTCGGTCATCGCCACACTTCGATGCTTACCTCCGGTGCAGCCCACGGCTACCGTCATGTACCTCTTGCCTTCCCGCACATATCCTTCGATCGTCAGATTCAACAGGTGCGCGTACGTCTGCAGATAGTCGCGGGCTCCGTCCTGCCCCAAGACGTAATCGCGTACGTCCGCGTCCTGTCCTGTGTGCTCGCGGAGCTCGGGCACCCAATGTGGATTGGGCAGAAAGCGGACGTCGCAGACCAGGTCGGCGTCCATCGGCAGGCCGTACTTGAATCCGAACGACTGCACTGTGACGCCGACGCCGCTGGTGTTCGTATCACCGAACACCGTCTCGATCTTGCGTCGCAGCTGATGAACCGACAGCGATGTGGTGTCCACGGTCAGATCGGCCGCAGCTTTGACCTGCGCGAGCCGCAACCGTTCTGCGGTGATGCCCTCGGTCAGCGTTCCGTCCTGACCGTCGTTCTGCAACGGATGACTGCGCCGGTTGGACTCGAATCTGCGAATGAGCACGGCGTCGGACGCGTCCAGGAACAGCACGCGGTTGCGCACTCCCTTGGAGTCGAGCTCTTGGACGACCCAGCCCAGATCCCCGGTGAACAGTCGGCTTCGGACATCCATCACCAGCGCGAGTCGCTCGATGCGGGGCCTAGATTCCAGTCCGAGGTCGACCATCTTCGAGATGAGCTCGGGGGGCAGGTTGTCGGCGACGTACCAACCGAGGTCCTCGAGAATCTTGGCTGCAGTGCGCAACCCTGCACCGGAGACGCCGGTGACCAACGCCACCTCTATCCCATCGTGCCGCGATTCCGGCTCGGCAGGCGGCTCGACCTGATCGTCGGATGGCGGATGTCTCTGTGTCTGGTGTTCGCTCACTACGAAGCCTGTCCCGCCGATTCCACGCGCGGTGCGATCGCATGTTCCGTCGTGTTCTCGCCCGATGTCGTTTCAGTTGCGTTGCCATCATCGCCTACATCGGCGTCGTCCGCGTCCGAACCGAGCGCCGCCAGCACTGACTTCGCGGTGGTTTCCCCGATTCCCGGCACCTCGACGATCTCCGCGACCGTCGCACGCTTGAGGTTGGCGACCGAACCGAAGTGTGCGACCAGCGCCGTTCGCCGCGATTCGCCGAGTCCGCGGACCGAATCGAGGGCCGAGGCCGTCATTCGACGAGATCGCTTGCTGCGGTGGAACGTGATTGCAAATCGGTGTGCCTCGTCGCGAACTCGCTGCAGCAGGTAGAGGGACTCGCTGGTTCGCGGCAGGATGACCGGATCCTCCTCGCCGGGCACCCACACCTCTTCGAGTCGCTTGGCGAGACCGACCACTGCCACGTCGGTCACGCCCAGTTCGTCCAGCACCGCCGCGGCTGCGGCCACCTGAGGGGCACCGCCGTCCACGACGAACAAGTTCGGTGGGTAGGCGAACTTTCGAGGCCTGCCGGTCTGGGGGTCGAGTGCTGCTTCCGGAGCCAGATCGCCTCCGCTCGCTTCGGTCGCCCCATCGGCGGAGTGTCGGAGGAATCGACGCCGAGTCACCTCGGCGATGCTGGCGACGTCATCGGAATGCCCGTCGCCTGCCGCTTCCTTGATCGCGTAGTGGCGGTAGTCGCTCTTGCGAGGCAGCCCGTCCTCGAAGACGACGAGAGATGCCACCACATCGGTTCCCTGGACATGAGAGATGTCGATGCACTCGATGCGTAACGGTGCCGAATCCAGATCAAGAGCTTCCTGAATCCCTTGCAGCGCAGCAGATCTCGACGTGAAATCCCCCGCTCGCTTCAGCTTGTGTTGCTGCAGGGCTTCCTTGGCATTGCGCTCGACGGTCTCGGCCAACGCTTTCTTGTCGCCGCGCTGAGGAACACGCAGAGTCACGTTGGACCCCCGAAGCTCGCTGAGCCACGTCTGGACCTCGTCGGCATTGTCGGGCAGAACCGGCACCAGCACCTCGCGCGGAACTGCATTGGAGCCACCGTCGTCGCCGCCCGGTGCCTGTGCAGTCAGCGCGGCCTGCTCGCCGTAGAACTGAGTGAGGAACTGCTCGACCAGTGCGGGCAGATCGGCCTCGTCCTGCCGCTCGATCACTTCACCCGCCTTCTCCACCACCCAGCCCCGTTGTCCTCGAACACGGCCACCGCGAACGTGGAATACCTGCACGGCAGCTTCGAGGGCGTCGGTGGCGAACGCGACAAGGTCGGCGTCGGTACCGTCGCCGAGCACCACCGCCTGCTTCTCCAAGGCGCGACGCAGTGCACCGACGTCGTCGCGTAGACGCGCGGCGGTCTCGAAGTCCAAGTCCTCGGATGCCGCCTGCATCTTCTTCTCGAGCTGCCGCACGAGCTTGTCGGTCTTACCGGCCAGAAAGTCGCAGAAGTCCTCTACGGTGCGGCGGTGCTCCTCCGCGCTGACCCGGCCGACGCACGGCGCCGAGCACTTGTCGATATACCCCAGCAGGCAGGGTCTGCCGATCTGATTGTGCCGCTTGAACACTCCGGTCGAGCACGTGCGCGCAGGGAACACCCGCAGCAACAGATCGAGCGTCTCGCGAATGGCCCACGCGTGCGCGTACGGGCCGAAATAGCGCACGCCCTTGCGGCGAGGTCCGCGGTACACGAACAGACGTGGGTATTCCTCGTTCATCGTCACCGCGAGCATCGGATAGCTCTTGTCGTCCCGGTAGCGGACGTTGAATCGCGGATCGAATTCCTTGATCCAGTTGTACTCGAGCTGCAGTGCCTCCACCTCGGTGGTGACTACCGTCCATTCGACCGACGCCGCGGTGGTGACCATCTGGCGGGTGCGAGGATGCAACGAGGCGACGTCGGCGAAGTAGGAGTTGAGCCGACTGCGGAGGCTTTTGGCCTTACCCACGTAGACGACGCGGCCGTGGGGATCTCGAAATTTGTACACACCCGGCTCCACCGGGATAGTTCCGGTGGCCGGACGGTAAGTAGCGGGGTCGGACACGGCAACCACGTTAGCCGTCGGGTCCGACGTTCTCCGCATCCGCAGCTCAGGTGTGGTGGATGCCCTGCTACGTCAGTTCTGATCCACCGCGTCGGTCGGAACCGATGCGGTGGGTGCGTATTTGCGTTCGAGTGTCCGGAACTTCCGCACTGCGGCGACCGCGTGCTCACGATCGTTGGACTGGATGGCCATCACGTTGATGAACTCGTCGTCGGGGATGTCGACACGTGCCCACATCGCTCCGTCGGGGAAGGACAGCCCTTGCACCAGATCCCATTCGATCAGGCGCTCCGAGAGCAAGTTACGTACCGCGACACCTGCGGGTCCGACACGAATTCGCGGGCGGGTGAGCACCAATGCCAGGCCGCCGAGCAGAACTCCGATTCCGGCCATCGCGAGTTGGTCGGCGGTCCGAAAGTACACCCCGGTCGGTGATACCCGGAGCAGGACAGCGACGGTCGAATGCGCCACGACGAGCAAGACTGCCGTCGCAATGGCGTAGCGCGCGGACTTGCGAGATTTCACCTGCATGTCCCACTGTTGGGTCGGTTCGCCGCCGGTCACGTGAACTCCTGGTTCGTCCAAGGTTGGCGCAGATGCTTCAGAGTCAACGCCGTATCGATCGCCGCTGCAGTCGCCTGTGCGCCCTTGTCCTCGAACGAGCCGGGCAGGCCGGCCCGATCGAGCGCCTGCTGCTCGTCGTTGGTGGTGAGCACCCCGTTGGTGACCGGAGTGCCCTCGTCCAGCGATACTCGCGTCAAGCCGGCCGTGACGGCGTCGCACACGTACTCGAAATGCGGTGTGCCGCCGCGGATGACGACGCCGAGGGCCACGACGGCATCGTGGTTGCGGGCCAGCGCCTGAGCGACGACAGGTAACTCGATGGCACCGGCGACGCGGATCACGGTGACGTCCTCCACTCCCGCCGACTCGGCTTTGCGCAGCGCTCCCGCGAGCAGTGCCTCGGAAATCGTTCGATGCCACTGGCCGGCCACGATCGCCAGCTTCAGATCGTTCGCACCGGCGAGCTGGAGGGTGGGTTCGCCGTCGCCGCTCATGGGGTGACTCCGTTTTCGCCGGGAGTGGAGCCTGCGGAATGACCATTGTCAGGAACAGGAGTGGAGCCTGCGGAATGACCATTTTCGTACTCATCCAGACCGGTGAGGTCGTGGCCCATGCGGTCGCGCTTGGTGCGCAGGTACGTGAGGTTCTCGGCGTTGGCGCGCAACGGCATCGGCACTCGCTCGGTCACGTGCAGACCGTAGCCGTCGAGTCCCACTCGCTTGGCCGGATTGTTGGTGAGCAGACGCATCGACGACACACCGAGGTCGACGAGGATCTGGGCACCGATTCCGTAGTCGCGGGAGTCGGCGGGCAGGCCGAGCTGCAAGTTGGCGTCGACGGTGTCGGAGCCGGCGTCCTGCAACTGGTAGGCCTGCAATTTGTGCAGCAGTCCGATTCCACGGCCCTCGTGTCCGCGCATGTAGAGGACGATTCCGCGTTCCTCGGCGGCCACCATTTCGAGGGCGGCGTCCAGTTGCGGTCCGCAGTCACAGCGCAGCGAGCCGAAGACGTCACCGGTGAGGCATTCCGAGTGGACGCGAACGAGCACGTCGTTGCCGTCACCGTCGGGCCCGGCGATGTCGCCGCGCACGAGGGCAACATGCTCGACCTCGTCGTAGATGCTCTGGTAGCCGACAGCCCGGAAGGTGCCGTGGCTGGTGGGGATTCGTGCGTCGGCGACGCGCACGACGTGCTTTTCGTGCTTGCGACGCCAGGCGATCAGGTCTGCGATCGAGATGAGCGCGAGATCGTGCTCGTCGGCGAACACGCGAAGTTCGTCGGTCTGGGCCATCGCGCCTTCGTCCTTCTGGCTGACGATTTCGCAGATGACGCCTGCGGGCCGCAGATCGGCCATCCGGGCCAGGTCGACGGCCGCCTCGGTGTGGCCGGGGCGACGCAAGACTCCGCCGTCCTTGGCGCGCAGCGGTACGACGTGGCCGGGGCGAGTGAAGTCGCCGGCCCCGGTGTCGGGATCGGCGAGGAGTCGCATCGTGGCTGCACGGTCGGAGGCCGAGATCCCGGTTCCGATTCCCTCGCGGGCGTCGACGGTCACCGTGTACGCGGTTCCGTGCTTGTCCTGGTTGGTGGCGAACATCGGCGGCAGACCGAGTCGGTCGCAATCCTCACCGGACAACGGAACACAGAGATAGCCGGAGGTGTAGCGAACCATGAAGGCGACCAACTCCGGGGTGGCCTTCTCGGCGGCGAAGATCAGATCGCCTTCGTTTTCGCGGTCCTCGTCATCGACGACCACCACGGCTTTGCCCGCAGCGATGTCCGCAACTGCGCGCTCGATACTGTCGAACCTGGTCACGAAAGTGCGCTCCATACGTCTCGGGCCTGGCTCAGCGCCCTTCGAATGTCTCCGATGCACCGTTACCTGCGTGCACTTCAACAGTACTTACTGTGCGTCGATCGACTGCAGCCGCTCCACGTACTTGGCGATCACGTCGACTTCGAGGTTGACCGGTGATCCGACCTCGGCCGTGCCGAGCGTGGTCAGATCGAGGGTGGTGGGTATCAGTGAAATCTCGAACCAGTGCGCACCGTCGTCGACACCGAGCCCGGACACGGTCAGCGAGACTCCGTCGACGGTGATCGAGCCCTTTTCCACGACGTAGCGCGCAACCGAGGTGGGCATGGTGATGCGCACGACGGTCCAGTTTTCCGAGGGTGAGCGACTCGCCACAGTTCCGGTTCCGTCGACGTGGCCCTGGACGAGATGCCCACCGAGCCTGCTGCCGAGTGCCGCGGCGCGTTCGAGGTTGACGCGGCTCCCGACGTCGAGGGCACCCAGGCTGGATCGGTTCAACGTCTCCTGCATGACATCGGCGGTGAAGCCGCCGTCCGGAAGTACCTCCACGACGGTCAGACACACCCCGTTGACCGCGATGGAGTCCCCGTGGCCCGCATCGGAGGTCACCACCGGCCCGCGAACGGTGAAGCGAGCAGCGTCGGTCAGTTCGTCCTTGGCCACGATCTCGCCCAGCTCTTCGACGATTCCGGTGAACATCTAATTCGCTCCTTCGGGCACGACGCCGATCAGTATGTCGTTGCCGATCATGGTGACTGTCTCCGTGCGGAACCGAATTGCGTCGGCAATTGTTCCGATGCCCGTATTCTCCACCGCCGCGGGTCCGCTGCCCAACACGGCCGGGGCGACATAGGCCACGACGCGGTCGATCAACCCGGCAGCGAGGAATGCTCCGGCCAGCGTCGGACCGCCTTCGATCTGGACATCGGAGTGTTCGCCTAGAGCTTCGATCACCGCCGCCGGATCGTGTGTGTCGAGAAACACCGTGGGTGCCTCCGACCCACGAATCGCCGCGGTCGCCGGTATCGGCCGCGATCCGACGACGACGCGCACGGGCTGATGGGGCGCGAGGGACCCGTCGGGGCGACGGGCGGTCAGCCGCGGGTCGTCGGCCAGAACGGTTCCGGTTCCCACGACGATGGCATCGAGCTTGGCCCGCTCGGCGTGCACGTGCGCCCGCGCCTCGGCACCGGTGATCCACTGACTCGTCCCATCGGCGGCGGCGCTACGGCCGTCGAGAGTCGCGGCATATTTCCAGGTCACGTGCGGCCGCCCGGTGCGTTGCTTGTGCAGCCATGCCCGCAGCGGACCCTGTCGTACGTCGCGTTCGCCTATCCCCTGCTCGACGCGAATGCCCGCGCCGCGCAGGGTGTCTGCGCCGCCTGATGCGAGCGGGTTCGGATCGGCCACGGCGTACACGACTGCCGCGATGCCCGCCTCGATCAGCGCCTGTGAACACGGTCCGGTGCGACCGGTGTGGTTGCAGGGTTCGAGGGTCACTACGGCTGTGCCGCCGCGAGCTCGATCCCCGGCCTCGGCCAGGGCCACGATTTCGGCATGAGGTCCGCCGGGTGGACGCGTGGATCCGACTCCTACGACGGTTCCGCCTGCATCGAGGATCACGGCACCGACCGCAGGGTTCGGGGCACTGATACCCCGGGCGGACTCGGAGGCCTCGATGGCGAGGGCCATGGCGTCGACGATCGACACCGCCCTGCCTTCGACGCTCATACGACTGTGCCCGGGTCGTCCATCAGGCCAGGTGGTGCGATGCGTGGGCGGCCCGGGCGCGAAGATCGCGCACGGCGGCGGCAGGGTCGGCAGTGTCGTAGACGGCCGACCCGGCGACGAAGCAGTCGATACCGGCTTCGGCCGCTTGCTCGATCGTGTCGGAATTGATTCCGCCGTCGATCTCGACCACCAATCGTAGATCACCTGAATCGACAAGTGCCCGAACAGCTTTCGTTTTGGAGAGCACCTCGGGCATGAACGACTGCCCGCCGAAGCCGGGCTCCACGCTCATCACCAGCAAGGTGTCGAAGTCACGCAAGATCTCGAGGTACGGCTCGATGGGCGTGCCGGGCTTGACGGACAGGCCGGCTTTTGCGCCCGCTGCGCGGATGTCACGTGCCACGGCGGACGGGTCGTCGGCCGCCTCGGCGTGAAAGGTCACGTTGTAGGCCCCGGCCTCGGCATAGGGAGGGGCCCAGCGCGCCGGATCCTCGATCATCAGGTGGCAGTCGAGGGGGATGTTCGTCGCTTTCAGCAGACTCTTGACGACCGGAAGACCGAGCGTGAGGTTGGGAACGAAGTGCGCGTCCATGACGTCGACGTGCAGCCAATCGGCTCCGGACACCGCCTCGGCTTCGGCGGCGAGCCGTGCGAAATCGGCGGACAGAATGGAGGGGGCAATCATCGGGGAAACCACGATTGACGAGCCTAGCCGAGCGGTATGGTGCGCCCATGGCCACCATCGACTCCGCCACGGCGATGATCGCCGAACTGCCCGAGGTCAGCGAGGGCGTCAGGTACGGACATTCGGCATGGGCGGTCGGCAAGAACGTGTTCGCGTGGATCCGCCCGTTCAGCAAGGCCGACCTGAAACGGTTCGGCGACGAGACGCCGCCCACCGGACCGATCCTCGCCGTTCTGACTGCGGACCTGCACGAGAAGGAGGCCATCCTCGCCGCACATCCGCGGGCGTGCTTCACCATCTCTCACTTCGACGGCTTCGCCGCGGTGCTGGTCGACCTCGACAACACCGACGACGACGAACTTCGCGAACTCGTGATCGACGGGTGGCTCGTCCACGCCCCGAAGCACGTCGCCGAGGCGTTCCTGGCCGGCGGCTGAATCCGCCGCCTCCCGGTCACATCGGTTTACGCAGCGCCGCCATGAACATCGCGTCCGTACCGTGCCGGTGCGGCCACAGTTGCACGGACGTACCGTCACCGAGTTTCGGCACTCCCGGGACGAGCTCGCGGGTGTCGAGCTGTTCGACGCCGAAGCGGCGGACCGCCTCGGCGACGACAGCGGTGGTTTCGGACAGGTGTGGCGAGCACGTCGAATACAGCACTACCCCACCGGGGCGAACCAGGTCGATCGCCGCTGCCAGCAACTCTTTCTGCAGCGTCACCAGGGCTGCGACGTCGGACGGCTGTCGTCGCCACCGCGCCTCGGGCCGACGGCGTAGAGCCCCGAGCCCGGTGCACGGCGCGTCCACGAGTACTCGGTCGTAGCCACCGTCGAGTCCGGACTGCCTGCCGTCGACGGTATGCACCGTCACCGGAAGGTCCTTGGTCGTCTTGGACACCAGATCGGCGCGGTGCGGTGTGGGCTCGACGGCATCGACTGTGGCACCGTCGATCTCGGCGATGGCACCGATCAGGGCGGCTTTACCTCCCGGGCCGGCACAGAGGTCCAGCCATCGACCACCGTCCACACCGATCAGCGGCGCGAGGGTGAGCGCCCGTCCGACGAGTTGACTGCCCTCGTCCTGAACTCCGGCCAGTCCGTCCCGGACGGCGTCGATCTTGCCGGGATCGCCGCCGTCGAGGTGCACGGCGTACGGCGAATAAGGTCCTTCCTCTCCCCCGGTGATCAACGCCAGTTCTTCTGCCGAGATCTCTCCGGGCCGCGCGACGAGGTGAACCGAGGGCCGTGCGTCGTCGGCTTCGAGTACGGCGGCGAGTTCACCGGCGTCGGCACCCAGCGCGTCGGCGAAGGCCTGTGCGATCCACTTGGGATGTGCGTACTCGAAGGCGAGGTGGCCGACCGGATCCTTCGCTGCGGGGGGTGCCAGTTCGTCCACCCACTGCGCAGCCGTCCGTTCGGACACGCGCCGCAGCACTGCATTGACGAAACCTGCTTTGCCGGTGCCGAATTCGGACCTGGCCAGATCCACCGACGTGGCGACGGCCGCGTGCGGTGCCACCCGAGTCCGAAGCAACTGGTAGGAGCCGAGCCGCAGAATGTCGAGCAGAGGCCCGTCTATTTCCGCAGCAGGCCGCCCGGCCGCGTGGGCGATCACCGCGTCGAGCACCCCACGCGCGCGGGATGCGCCGTAGGCGAGTTCGGTGGCCAGCGCAGCATCGCGCGAGTCCAGCTTCCGCTCTCGGAGCAGGCCGGGCAGCACCAGGTTGGCGTAGGCATCGCGCTCGCGGACCGCCTTGAGTACGTCCCTGGCCGCGCGGCGTGCCGGGTCGATCGCATCGACTGCGCGGGGTCCCGCGCCCTGCGGAGGCCGATTTCCTTTGGGACCACGAGCTCCTGGCGACTTCTTCACGAACTTCCGCGGCTGACCGGACTCGCGCTTGCGGGGCTTGTCGGGGTCTGTCATCGCGCTACCGCCGTATCGTCCAGCCGAGCGCCGCGCGCCCAGTCGAGTGCCTTCATGACCTTCTTGCCCTGGGGCTGAATATCCCCGAGAACAATTGCGGCCGTGCCTGTTCCGATGTGCACACCGGATTTGCGTACCTCGATCGCGCCGGGAGGCAGCGTGTCGGGCACCAGCTCTACCGGGGCGATCTTGACGCGGAGTTCGCCGATCGTCGTCCACGCGCCCGGAGCCGGGGTGACCGACCTGATGTGCCGATCGATGTAGGCGGCGGATCGATTCCAGTCGATGCGTGCCGAGTCGACGGTGACCTTGCTCGCGTACGAAACACCGTCGTCGGATTGGGTATGGGCGCTCGCGGTTCCGTCCTCGATCGCGTCGAGGGTTGCGGTCAGCAGTTCGGCTCCGCTCGATGCGAGTCGGGCGAGCAGGTCACCCGTGGTGTCGGTCGAACGAATTCTCTCGGTGACGACGCCGAGCACCGGTCCGGTATCCATTCCCGCGTCGAGCAGAAAGGTGGAGGCGCCGGTGATCTCGTCACCTGCGGCGATGGCGGCCTGCACGGGCGCGGCACCGCGCCATGCGGGCAACAGCGAGAAGTGCAGGTTGATCCAGCCGAAACGAGGAATGTCGAGCACCGGCTGAGGCAGCAGCGCACCGTATGCCACAACCGGGCAGACGTCGGGTGCGAGGTCGATCAGCTGCGACACGAAATCCGGGTCCGACGGCTTCGCCGGCGTGAACACCGGAATGCTGTGCTCGTCGGCCAGCAGACCGACCGGGGATCGGACGGTCTTTCGCCCTCGCCCGGATGCGGCGTCGGGCCGGGTCACCACGGCGATCACCTCGTGGCGTTCGGACTCCAGCAACCTCTGCAGCGATGGGACTGCGGGGTCCGGTGTTCCGGCAAAGACGACGCGCACTGTAGGCAACTCCCTGGGATGGACGAAACGATCTCGGGTGTCCATCCTAGGGAGTGCCGAGCGCTGCGGACGATTCCGCACCCAGCGTTCATGTCGCGTCGGGAACGTCGACCGCCTCGTCCGGCTCGGCGTCGTCGGGGCCGTCCTCCGCGAGGATGCGGTACATGGACTTGCGCGCCTCGACGAGGATGTCGGCGGCCTGTTCGACCTGCCGGGACGTGCCGACTGCGGCCACCTGGCCTGCTGCTCCCATCAACTGTCCGATGAGCGCCCGAAGATCTCGCGCGTCGAAACCGACCGAGTCGGCAACGTCGTCCCACGGACTGCCCAGGTCCTCGCGATGCTGGTCGATGTGCGATCGCCCCTCATCGGTCAGAGCTGCCGTCTTGCGTCCGGCCACCTTGTCGATGAGAACCAGACCCTCGTCCTCGAGCTGAGACAGAGCCGGATAGATCGAGCCGGGGCTCGGCTTCCAGGTGCCGTTGCTCTTGTCGGCGATCTGTTGGATGAGCTCGTATCCGTGCATCGGACGCTCCTCGAGCAGCAGCAGGATTGCCGCTCGCACGTCTCCGCGTCGGCCTCGTCCTCCTCTGCCCCGGCCTCGGCCGAAATCTGCATTCGGTCCGAAACCACCAGCCCCGAAACCGGGCCGCATGCCCTCGCGGCCGCGTCCGAACCCACCTCCCGCACCGCGCCTGCCGCGATCACCGTGTCCCCTCTTTCCGCGCCCTCGCTCTCGATGACCGCCCTCGTCCACCGGGACGTCATCGTCGGTCTGGGCAACCCACATCTGAAACGGTGCGCCGCGCATGTGCGCGCGTCCGCCTCCACTGCCTGCGAACGGCCCCATCCGGGGGCCTCCGCGACGTCCGAATTCGTGTGCGAATCCTTCGAATGCGTAGTTCATGTCGTTCTCCTCTGTATCGTTTGACGTTTCGACGATATATCGGCAATACAATTTGCGCAAGATTGTCGCCGAGTTCGTGGTGTTCGACTCCCATGAAGCTTCGACAACCGTCGGCTCTCGGTACGATGGACCGGCCGGTACGAGCCACCGATCTCTGCGACTGGCGTGTCGGCACCCGCTCACGAACGAGGGAGGCCGCATGGCCGGATCAGCGGGGCGACGGGTTCTCGTCGTGCTCGGCTGCGTTCTCGCTGTCGTCCTCCTGGTCGGATCCGGCGTCCTCGGCCACCGCATCTCGGTGCTGATCGACGACGTCGCACAGCTCGCAGGCGGAATCGCCGCGACGGTCGTCTGCGGCCGGACTGCCAGGAGTCGGACGGGTTCCGAACGCCAGTGGCGCGTGCTGATGGCCGCGGGAATGGCGTGCTGGAGCGCAGGCATGGCGGTATGGGCCTTCTACCGATCCGTGCTCGACATGCCACTGCCGACCGCATCGGTCGCAGACCTCGGGTTCTTCCTCTTCCCTGTCTTCGCCGTTCCCGCTCTGTTCGCCTTCGTGGGAGTGTCGCCCCGACGAGCGGCCGCAGGTGCCCGCCATATCTGGCTCATGTCGCTGCTCGACGGTGCCGTCGTCGTGGGATCACTCTTCGTTCTGTCATGGGCCACTGTGCTCGGTGCGGTCGTGCACTCGTCGGAGTCCGAACCCATCGAGTTCCTGGTGGCCGTCATGTACCCCATCACCGATCTGGTTCTCGTCGCCATGATCGTGCTGCTCATCGTGATTCCGACCATCGCGGCTCGGTACAGGTCACAGCTCACCCTGCTCGGTGCAGGGATCCTGATGCTGGCGATCTCGGACAGCATCTACGCGTACCTGGTCGCAATCGGGGCAGAATTCATGCCCGTCCTCACCGACGGGGGATTCATCGCCGGCACCGCGCTCATCGCTCTCGCGGCCGCCACACCCAGAACCCTCGACGACCGCCCGTCGACATCCGGCCCTGTGACGTACGGCCCGTCGGCATACGGCCGAGAGCCCGTTGCGCTTACGTCCACAGCCAGCGTCGCCGGTGAACGAACGCAGATGCTGCTGCCCTACGCGCTGATGGGCGCCATCGGCATCGTGCTGGCGGTTCTGCGTGTGCTGACCGGCACCCTCGACTCGACGGTCATCGTGCTCGGGGTTGCGGTGGTGCTGCTCTCACTCGTCCGACAGATGGTCACCTTGATACAGAACGACAACCTGCTCCGTAGCTTGACTCTGGCTCGGGACGAGCTGACCTACCGCGCGCATCACGACGGTCTGACCGGACTGCTCAATCGATCGTCGTTCGACGAACATCTGCGCGCGGCAGTGAACGACGCCCGGGCGGGCCGCCAGAGCTCAGTCCTGCTTCTGATCGACCTGGACAACTTCAAGAGCGTGAACGACCGATTCGGCCACGGCGGCGGCGACGAATTGCTGATCGAACTTGCACGGCGACTGAACACGTGTGTCGGGGAGGGAGTGGTGGCGCGTTTCGGCGGTGACGAGTTCACCGCCCTGGTGTACGCAGACCTCGACACCGGTCACGCCACCGCGGTACGCATCGCCGAAGCGATGCAGACTCCCCATGACATCGACGGGCATCCGGTCTCGGTCGGAGCGTGCGTCGGTGTCGTGGAGATAGGCCGGGCAACCGAGGCCGATGCCGACCACACCGCACCACGAACCACCGATATCGACGAGGACGAGCTGATGCGGCTCGCCGATCGCGCGATGTATCGGGCCAAGCGTGAGGGCAAGGCCAGGGTCTACGCCTACGACATCATGGGCGCGCTCAGCGCGGTACCGATCGACACCTATCGGGACAATTTAGGAACCAGGCCGAATATTGTTGCAGGAGAACCAGATCCGGCTCGGTTGATGGGGCCGCCGACCAGAACATAGGCGCCTGTGGCCGGGATGGACTCCAAATTCGTCAGGTTCTCCAAGCTGATCCGTCGCCGATCGTAGAGCTTGACCGACACCGGGTAGGTCTCGTCGTTGCCCAGATCGGGTCCGAAGGTATCGGTGCCGAGTGCGCCGCGATCCGCCAGCTTGCCCGTGTCGATCAACCACTGCGCCGCCTCCGCAGAGAACCCGGGTTGATGTGTCACACCGTCCGCGTCCGCATTGGCGTACGCGTCTGTGCCCCAACGCGACGACCATCCGGTCCAGGCGATCACGGCCGCCCCCGTCGGAATGACGCCGTGTCGAGCCTCCCAGTTCTGCAGATCTGCGACTGTGACGGCATAGTCTGCGTCGGCCGCTGCCTGCTGCCGGATATCGATCTTCACCGCGGGCAGAAACAGATCTTCCGGATCGAGCTGGTCGGCGGTCAGTCCACCCTCCTGAAAGTGCGCGGGTGCCCCCCAGTGCGTGCCGGTGTGTTCGCCCTCCTTGACGTACTGGAGGTAGAACCCGTCCTCGGCGACTGTGAATGCCGTGTCGAGTGAGAACTCGGGATCACCGGGAAAGATCGGGGTGAGCGCGGGATCGTTGACATGGGACAGAGACACGATCCCGAGCATGCGGTCCAACGGAACGGCAGGCCCGGCAGGCTGCGCCGAGCCGGTACCGGGCAGGGCGTCGGCGGTGGCGGGCGCAACCAACCGTGCCCCCATCAGCACTGCCACACCTGTTGTCACTCGGCGAAAGAGCTGCCTTCTCTTCATATCCCCCACTCTCCACCTCTCGTCGGCACCCCGTGCGCCTCCCCGACGCAACTCTAGGCCCTGCCGAACCCCGAAGGCAGCGTCAACCGATCCGAATCGGATCTATCTGGACCCGCACTCCCGCGCCCAGTTTCTTGGCACTGCGAGATGCCTGCGCAGCGGACAACGCCCGAGCCAGCGCCGCCCCGGTACTACGGGGCACGCGTATCAGCAGCCGCTGCACATCACCGGAAAGCCCGTCCTCTCCACTGCTCGCCGGCGGGCGTTGACCGTCCGGTAGATCGACCGGCCCCAGCACCTCCACGGCCTCGGGTAGGTCTGCACTCTCGACCAGCGCCATGATCGCCTCGGTGGTGCCGTCTATCGCTGCAACGTGGACGGCCGGCGGAAAACGCACCTCCACACGCTCGTCCAGCTGACTCCTCGCGTGCCACAGAGGATCCCAGCGAACCAAGGCTTGCACAGTAGGGATCTCCGATTCGGCCACGACGACCACACGGCCACCGTCGGAACCCGGTCGCACCATGGCGGCGGCCGTCATCCACCGACGTAGGGTCTCCTCTGCGGCACGCAGATCGGCCCGGCCGAGCAATGCCCAGCCGTCGAGCAGCAACGCCGCGCCGTAGCCACCCTCGACCGTCGGCTCGGCACCGACCGTGGACACCACGAGTCCGGCACCGGGACGGACCGAGTCGAGCACTGTCGCACCTCCGGAATTGTGTACCGGCACACCCGGAAAGGCCCGCCCCAGTTCCTCGGCAGTTCGGCCCGCCCCGATCACGACCGCACGGAGATTTCGCGATCCGCAGACCGTGCATCGATGTGCAGCGTCGGCAATTCCGCACCACGAACACGTCGGACTGCTCGCACCGTCACTGCCCGCGGCCGAGGGAAGGGCCAGCGGGCCGTTGCATCGACGACACCGCGCCGGATTCCGGCACTTCGCGCATGCCAGTGACGGCACATAACCGCCACGTGGAACCTGAACCAGCACAGGTGCATCGGCCTTCAACGCCGCCCGGGCAGCCTCGAAGGCAATCGCCGGTAAACGGGCCACGCGAGCCGCCGGATCCCGCGCCAGAGCATGGTCCGAATCGGCAAGCGCAACCACGTGAGGTTGGCGCTCACGGACCAGCTCACGCGGAGCGACCAGGTCGTGGGCCCAGCCCGAGTCGACGAGCGCTTCGGCCTCCGCCGTGCGCGAGTGTCCACCGATCACCAAAGCCGTCCCGGACACGTGGGCGCGGAGCAATGCCACCTCGCGCGCGTGTGGATACGGGGACCGAGGCTCCGCGAAACTGTCGTCACCGTCGTCCCAGATCGCGATCATGCCGAGTGTCGACACCGGAGCGAAAACGGCACTCCGCGTTCCGACGACGACGACCGATCCCGATCGCAGACACCTCAGCCACTGCCGATACCGCTTGGCCGGACCGAGTCCGGCCGACAGCGCCACAACATGTTCGGCCCCGAGCAACGCCGTGCACGCCGCTTCCACGCGATCGAGATCGCGCTGATCGGGCACCACGACCACCGCAGACCTACCGCCTGCCACCGTCACGGCCGCAGCCTCGGCCAGACGAATCGACCACTGTTCGCCGGGAAGCGCCTGCCACACCGCGCGCGGAAGGCGGCCGGACGCCAGGGCGTCGAGGAAGTTCGGACCGTGGGTGTAAGCGGACCACGCCACGCGGTCGACGGCAGGCTCGTTCGGAGGATCGACGACGGATGTCGCTTCCGCCTCGACCCGCGCGTGGCGTGCCGGTACCGCCAGACGCAGCACGTCCGCCCGCGTTCCGGCGTAGCGATCGGCTACGGCCTCGGCGAGCTCGGCGATCTCGGGTGTCAGGACCCGCTCCGCGGACACCACCCGATCGAGCCATCCGAGCTTGCCGTCGTGGTCGGTCTCGGCCAGCCTGGCCAGCACGAAACCGTCGACCAGACGGCCTGCGAACCGCACCCGGACGCGAACGCCGGGTTGCGCATCCTCACCGAGCTCCTCGGGAACGAGGTAGTCGAACTCTCGGTCGAGATGCGGCAGCGGCAACATCGGGAGAATCCGCGCGATCGGCAGATTCGACGCTGCCACCCGTGCTACGCCCGCCACTGCACCTCCCTCCTCGATTCTCACCCCACACTCGATGTCGGAGCACCGAGCCGGTGCGAGCAGGGTACGTGCAGGGCGGCCGAAGCCGAACTCAGAGCCCGGCAGCCTCGCGGAGCTTCCCCGCGCGATCGGTGGATTCCCACGGAAGATCGATATCCGTACGGCCGAAGTGGCCGTACGCGGCCGTCTGCGCGTAGATCGGGCGGAGCAGATCCAGATCGCGGATGATGGCCCCGGGGCGGAGGTCGAACACCTCGCTGATCGCCGCCTGAATACGAGCGGGATCGGTCTTCTCCGTGCCGAATGTCTCGACGAACAACCCGACGGGGGCGGCCTTGCCGATGGCGTAGGCCACCTGTACCTCGATGCGATCGGCGAGCCCGGCAGCGACCGCGTTCTTGGCGACCCACCGCATTGCGTAGGCGGCGCTGCGATCGACCTTCGACGGGTCCTTTCCGGAGAAGGCTCCGCCGCCGTGCCGCGCCATGCCCCCGTAGGTGTCGACGATGATCTTGCGTCCGGTCAGGCCGGCGTCACCCATCGGGCCACCCAGCACGAACTTTCCGGTGGGGTTGACCAGCAGACGCACGTCGGAGGTGTCCAGCGTCGGCACGTCCAATTCGGCGAGTACCGATCCCAGCACCTTTTCCCGGATATCAGGAGTGAGCAGGTTGTCGAGATCGATGTCGGCCGCATGCTGAGTCGAGATGACCACGGTGTCGAGGCGAACGGCGTTGTCACCGTCGTATTCGATCGTCACCTGCGTCTTGCCGTCCGGACGCAGGTACGGCAGCACCCCACTCTTGCGGACCTCGGTCAACCGCCGAGAAAGCCGGTGCGCCAACGCGATAGGCAACGGCATCAGCTCCGGAGTGTCGGTGTTGGCGTAGCCGAACATCAACCCCTGATCTCCCGCGCCCTGACGATCGATCTCGTCGTCGGACAGTCCTTCGACTCGCGCCTCGTGCGAATGATCGACTCCCTGAGCAATTTCGGGAGACTGCGCGCCGATGGCAACGTTCACGCCGCACGAATTTCCGTCGAACCCCTTGGCCGACGAGTCGTACCCGATCTCGAGCACCTTCTCGCGCACGATCTTGGGGATGTCGGCGTACGCGGTGGTGTTGACCTCGCCAGCGACGTGCACCTGACCGGTGGTGACCAATGTCTCGACGGCCACACGAGAACGCGGGTCCTCCGTCAGCAGAGCATCGAGAATCGAATCGCTGATGGCGTCACAGATCTTGTCTGGATGACCCTCTGTGACTGACTCGCTGGTGAAAAGCCGACTACCGGACTTGCTCACGGACTTCCTCTCGACGCATGTTCCTGCCCGACCCGACGCCTGGCGCCGGTCGGGCACTACACGAAAATTGACGTTCCCTCGGTGTTATCGCCCCTGCCGGAACATGGCAAACCTGATCTCTACGATCGATACGACACGTGTCCAGCACAGTATCCGGCACAACATCGCTCGTGCACCTTTGGCATCATGGCTGATTCGAACTCTGTCGGGGGCTGCGCGTATCGAGCATCTGAGCCACCGAATCCAGCACGCGGCTCGCGAGAAGCGCTTTGGAGCCCTCACCGAGCGCCGCCTCGGAACCGTCGGAACCGAGCAACCAGCCGTCGTTGTGGTCCACTTCGAATGCCTTGCCGTCACCGACGGCATTGACCACGAGCAGGTCGCAGCCCTTGCGCTCGAGCTTCGCCCGCGCATACGTCAACACATCGCCGTCGGCGTCGCCTGTCTCCGCGGCGAACCCGACGATGACGGTCGATGATTCGATGTCGCCGTCCCGTCGAGCAGCGACCAGGCCGGCGAGTATGTCGTCGTTGCGGATCAACGGGATCGACGACGGCTCGTTCGCACCCTTCTTGATCTTGCTGCCCGCGATCGACTCAGGACGGAAGTCGGCGACCGCGGCCGCCATCACCACTGCATCGACACCGACGGAAAGCTTGCGAACCGCGTCCTGCATGTCCGACGCCGTCTTGACGTGCACCACGTCGACGGCGGCGGGAGCGTGGAGGTCGCTGGTGTAGCCGGCAACCAACGTCACCTGGGCTCCGCGTTGAGCAGCCACTCGTGCCAGTGCAAATCCCTGCTTGCCCGAGCTTCGATTGCCCAGAAAACGGACAGGGTCGAGGGGCTCACGAGTACCGCCGGCAGACACCAGAACATGGCGTCCTTCGAGGTCCCGGGGCAGCGCGTCGGCACGCTCGGTCACGAGCATCGACAGCGCGAAGATCTCGTCCGGTTCCGGAAGCCGGCCAGAACCGGTGTCACGTCCGGTCAGTCGCCCCGACGCCGGTTCGATCACGTGTGTCCCGCGCGAGCGGAGGGTCGCGACGTTGGCGACCGTGGCCGGGTGCTCCCACATCTCGGTGTGCATCGCGGGAGCCAGAACCACAGGACACCGCGCGGTGAGCAGGGTGGCCGTCAGAAGATCGTCGGCACGTCCCCCGGCGATGCGAGCCATCAGGTCCGCGGTGGCGGGCGCGACGACGACGAGGTCCGCGTCCTGACCGAGGCGGACGTGCGGAACCTCCGGCACGTCCGCAAAGACCCCGGTGTGCACCGGTTGACCGGACAGCGCCTCGAACGTCGCGCGTCCGACGAACTCCAGGGCCGATGCGGTCGGAATCACCCGTACCTGATGCCCGCTCTCGGTGAAACTGCGGATGAGCGAACAACTCTTGTAGGCGGCGATACCTCCGCCGACTCCGACGACAACGTGCAAGTCAGATGTCCTCTGTGAGGTTCTTATTCGCCTTCGGTGTGCTCGAGAAGGTCCGCGTGGATCTCACGGAGAGCGATCGAGAGCGGCTTCTCCTGCAGACCCGGCTCGACCAGGGGTCCCACGTACTCGAGGATGCCGTCACCGAGCTGGTTGTAGTAGTCGTTGATCTGACGCGCCCGCTTGGCTGCGTAGATCACGAGTGCGTACTTGGACGAGGTGCGAGCGAGCAACTCGTCGATGGGTGGATTGGTGATGCCGAGCGGCGTGTCGTAGGCCGGCAGAGCGCTGCGTCCGTCGAAGTCGGAAACGGCCGCTGAAATGCTGCTCACTGATGATCTCCTGAAATTGCATCGTTGGTGCTACGAACTAGCTGGTCGGGGCTTCGTGCGCCGTGAAACTGGTCAACTGTTGCCGACCGACGACCTACCGACCAACAAGGATACCAACTGTTCGCACGAATGGTCGACATCGGTATTGACAACCACCGTGTCGAACTCGTCCTGAGCGGCCAGTTCCACCCGCGCGGTCTCCAATCGACGCTCGGTCGCAGCGCTCTCCTCGGTCGCACGACCGACCAACCGGGAGACCAGGTCTTCCCATGTGGGTGGAGCCATGAACACCAGCAGAGCCTCGGGCTTGGACACCCGCACGGCGCGGGCACCGGCCAGATCCAGCTCCAGCAGCACCGGGCTGCCCGCCTCGAGCGCGGCCTCCACGGGTGCGGCCGGAGTTCCGGACCGCTGCAGACCACCGTGAATACTTGCCCACTCGAGCAATTCGCCGTCGGCGATCATTCGATCGAACTCCTCGGCCGACACGAAGTGATAATCCTGACCGTCCACCTCGCCCGGCCGTGGTGATCGCGTCGTGACCGACACACTGAAGACCAGTTCGGGCAACGCCGCGCGTACGAGCCGAACGACACTGGACTTGCCGACGCCGGAGGGGCCGGAGAGCACCACCAATCGACCCCGTTCGTTCGATGGTGCCGATGAAGTCGCAGCGTCATCCACTGTGGTCAGGCCTCGAAATCGAACTTCGTCAGCAGCGCTTTACGCTGCCGATCGCCGAGACCACGAAGTCGGCGGGTGGGAGCGATCTCCAACTCCGTCATCAGCTCCGCGGCCTTGACCTTGCCCACCTTGGGCAACGCCTCGAGCAACGCAGACACCTTCATCTTGCCGAGGATCTCGTCCGTCTCGGCGTCCTTCAGCACCTGCTTGAGATCGGTGCCGCCACGCTTGAGACGCTCCTTGAGTTCGGCGCGAGCCTTACGGGCGATAGCTGCCTTCTCGAGGGCGGCAGCTCGCTGCTCGGGGGTCAACTGGGGAAGGGCCACTGTGGTTCCTCCGTCTTCTCGTTCTGGGCGATACGACGCACACGATCACTCTCGGCACGTCGACCATCGGTGTTCGACTGCCACGTAGTGCAGCCATCGGCGCTCGGCAACGGCAGTCCGCACTGTTCGTCGGCAGCGCTAGCGACCGTACCGACGACTCGCGTTCACCGCTAACTCGCCCCCGAGTGCCGGAGCGCAGCAGCGTCGACTATGCGAGACCGGCTTCGATCTCGTCGCGCAGCCGCGTCGCGGCGTCACGCAATGCCGTCACCGACGGACCGGCCGCCAGCACACCTCGAGAGGAGTTGGGAAGCAACAGCTCACGCGAATCACGGAAGATGTCCGCGAGATCGGAGACCGTTGCACCCTGTGCGCCCAGACCCGGCGCGAGGATGGGACCGGTGTAATTCGACAGGTCGAGGCCATGATCACGAGTGGCACCGACGACCAACCCCACGGTGTCTGCATCGGCGCGGTTACGCGTCGCCGCCGCATCGACAATCGACTGCGCCACCGACCCGCCGTTCGACGTTGCCGCCTGTTGCAGGCCCGAGCCCTCCGCATTCGAGGTGCGGGCCAACACGAACAACCCGCGCTGATGGCGCACTGCTCGCTCGACGGTCTCCCCCAGCGAATCGAAGCCCAGGTACGGCGACACCGTGACGGCATCCGACGACAAGGGAGACTCGGGCTCGAGCCACGCCTGCGCGTACGCATCCATAGTGGTGCCGATATCGCCGCGTTTGGCGTCCGCAATCACCAGGGTGCCTGCGTCACGAAGCACACTGACAGTGCGTTCGAGCACAGCGTATCCAGCAGATCCGTACGCCTCGAAGAACGCCACCTGGGGCTTGACGATCGCCACTTCGCCGACGAACGCCTCGACACACAACTCGGCGAACACCTCGAGACCGTCGGCCGAGCGTGGCAATTCCCACGCCTCGAGCAGGGCCGGATGTGGATCGATACCGACGCACAATCTACCGCGTGCCCCGACCGCCGAACGCAGCCGATCCGACCAACTCCGGTGATGACTCACGGCAGAACCAGGCCTTCCTTCAGCCCGGCGTGTAGGTCCTGGAGCGACCGAACGCCGATTCCGCCGGCGATACCGGCCTCGATTCCCTGCACTGCAGCCGATGCACCCTGCACCGTGGTGATGCACGGAATGTTCTGTGCCACCGCTGCGCTACGAATCTCGTACCCGTCGACGCGGGGGCCGGAGTTGCCGTACGGGGTATTGATCACCATCGCGATATCGCCGGCCAGAATGCGGTCGACGATGGTCTGCTCACCCTCCGGCACAGCCTCACCCGACTGCTTGTACACCTGCTCGCACTTGATTCCGTTGCGCCGCAACACATCTGCGGTACCTTCGGTTGCCAGGACGGTGAATCCCAGATCCGCGAGCCGCTTCACCGGGAAGATCAGCGACCGCTTGTCCTTGTTCGCCACCGATACGAACACCGCGCCGCTCGCGGGCAACGATCCGTATGCGGCGGTCTGGCTCTTGGCGAAGGCGGTACCGAAATCGAAGTCGATTCCCATCACCTCACCGGTGGACTTCATCTCCGGGCTGAGCAGAGTGTCGACTCCGGTGCCGTCGGCACGGCGGAACCTGTTGAACGGCAACACCGCTTCCTTGACGGCTATGGGTGCACCGGCCGGGACGGTGCCACCGTCTCCGGTCTCCGGCAGGATTCCCGCCGTCCGGAGTTCGGCGATGCTCTCCCCCAGCATCACTCGTGCACAGGCCTTGGCGAGCTGCACTGCAGTTGCCTTGGACACAAATGGCACTGTTCGGCTCGCACGAGGATTGGCTTCGAGGACGTACAGAATGTCGTCCTTGAGCGCGTACTGCACGTTCAGCAGGCCCTGAACACCGATTCCCTTCGCGAGGGCCTCCGTGGACCGACGCACGTTCTCCAGGTCGGTCTTGCCGAGTGTGATGGGCGGCAGCGCACACGCGGAGTCGCCGGAGTGGATACCGGCCTCCTCGATGTGCTCCATGATGCCGCCGATGTACACCTCGGTGCCGTCGCACAACGCGTCGACGTCGATCTCGACCGCGTCTTCGAGAAAACGGTCGACCAGCACCGGGCGGTCGTCCGAGATCTCCGTCGCGTTGGAGATGTACGTCGCGAGTGACGCCTCGTCGTACACGATTTCCATCCCGCGTCCGCCGAGTACGTACGACGGGCGGACCAGTACCGGGTAGCCGATGCCCGACGCGATCTCACGGGCCCCGTCGAACGTCGTCGCGGTGCCGTATTTCGCTGCAGGCAATCCGGCTGCGTCGAGTACCTTGCCGAATTCACCCCGGTCCTCGGCGAGGTCGATGGCCTCGGGCGAGGTTCCGACGATCGGGACGCCTGCGGCCTTCAGTCGCTTGGCGAGTCCGAGTGGAGTCTGGCCGCCCAGCTGCACGATGACACCGCGCACCGTTCCCGAGGCGGCCTCGGCCCGGTAGACCTCGAGCACGTCCTCGAAGGTCAGCGGCTCGAAGTACAGGCGGTCTGCGGTGTCGTAGTCGGTGGAGACGGTCTCGGGGTTGCAGTTGACCATGACCGTCTCGTAGCCGGCCTCGGACAGCGTCAGCGCCGCGTGCACACAGCTGTAGTCGAACTCGATGCCCTGACCGATGCGGTTGGGACCGGATCCGAGGATCAGGACCTTGGGCCGGTCCGGTTGCGGGGCAACCTCGGTCTCGGCTTCGGGGTCGAGCTCGTAGGTGCCGTAGTGGTACGGGGTCTTGGCCTCGAACTCCGCCGCGCAGGTATCCACGGTCTTGTAGACCGGGTGCACTCCGAGCCGGTCGCGCAGCGCACGCACACCGTCCTCGCCGTCGAGTTCGGGTCGCAACGCGGCGATCTGACGGTCGGACAGCCCGTGGTACTTGGCCTGGCGCAACAGCGCCTCGTCGAATTCGGCCGCCTCGCGGACCTGCACGCCGAGCTCGTGGATCTGTTGGAACTGATCCAGGAACCAGGGGTCGATCTTGGTCGCTTCGAAGAGCTGCTCGAGAGTGGCACCGAGCGCGAACGCCTTCTCGATCCCGTACATCCGGCCATCCTGAGGAACCGACAGGTCCTTCAGCAAGGCCTCCAGACTCTCGGCCTCCACCTCCGGCCCGGTCCAGTATCCCGCCCGCTTGGTTTCGAGTGAGCGCATCACCTTGCCGAATGCCTCGGTGAAGTTGCGGCCGATCGACATCGCCTCACCGACGGACTTCATCGTCGTGGTCAACGTGCCGTCCGCACCGGGGAACTTCTCGAACGCGAATCTCGGTGCCTTGACGACCACGTAGTCCAGCGTCGGCTCGAAGCACGCCGGGGTTTCCCTGGTGATGTCGTTGATGATTTCGTCGAGGGTGTATCCGATGGCCAGCTTGGCGGCCATCTTCGCGATCGGGTAACCGGTCGCCTTCGACGCCAGCGCCGACGAGCGCGACACACGAGGGTTCATCTCGATGACGACGAGCCGTCCGTCCGCCGGATCCATCGCGAACTGGATGTTGCAGCCGCCGGTGTCGACGCCCACCTCGCGCAGGATGTCGATCGAGAGATCGCGCATCTTCTGGTACTCGCGGTCGGTCAGCGTCATGGCCGGGGCAACGGTCACGGAGTCGCCGGTGTGCACGCCGACAGGGTCCACGTTCTCGATGGAACAGACGATGACCACGTTGTCGCGGCCGTCGCGCATGAGCTCGAGCTCGTATTCCTTCCAGCCGAGGATGGACTCCTCGATGAGGACGTTCGCCGTCGGTGACGCGGCCAGTCCGCCGCCTGCGATTCGGGTCAGGTCCTGGTCGTTGTAGGCCAGTCCGGATCCCAGACCGCCCATGGTGAACGACGGCCGCACGACGACAGGGAACCCCAGTTCGGCGACGGTCTCGCGCACTTCGTCCATCGTGTAACAGACGGCCGACTTGGCGGACTCGCCACCGACCTTGGCGACGATGTCCTTGAACTTCTGCCGATCCTCACCGCGCTGGATCGCGTCGAAATCGGCACCGATCAGCTCGACACCGTATTTCGTGAGAATGCCCTGATCATGCAGTGCAACAGCAGCATTGAGCGCCGTCTGGCCACCGAGGGTGGCGAGCACGGCCTGGATGGGGTGCCCCTGCTCGGCCTCGCGGGCGAAGATCTTCTCGATGAACTCCGCCGTGATGGGCTCGACGTAGGTGGCGTCGGCGAACTCGGGGTCGGTCATGATCGTCGCCGGGTTGGAGTTGACGAGGCTGACGCGGAGCCCTTCCTCGCGAAGCACTCGGCAGGCCTGGGTGCCGGAGTAGTCGAACTCGCAGGCCTGACCGATGACGATCGGGCCGGATCCGATGACCAGGACGTGGTTCAGGTCTGTGCGGCGTGGCATTACTTCTTCTCCTGAAGGACGCTGGTGAAACGGTCGAAGAGGTAGGCGGCGTCGTGCGGACCGGCCGCGGCCTCGGGGTGGTACTGCACGGAGAAGGCGCTACCGCCGATCAGCTCGACGCCTTCGACGGTGCCGTCGTTGGCGCAGGTGTGGCTGATCCGAGCACGACCGAAGTCGGTGTCGAACTCCTCGCCTGCTTCGCCTTCGAGTGCGAATCCGTGGTTCTGTGCGGTGATCGCGATGCGGCCGGTGGTGTGCTCGATCACCGGGATGTTCATGCCGCGGTGGCCGAACTTCATCTTGTAGGTGCCACGGCCGAGAGCCCGTCCGAAGATCTGGTTGCCGAAGCAGATCCCGAAGAGCGGCAGCTCCCGTTCGAGAACCTGCCTGGTCAGCGCGACGCTGGTGTCGGCTGTGGCCGGGTCGCCCGGTCCGTTGGACAGGAAGACACCATCCGGGTTCAGGTCCAGAACCTGATCGAAGGTAGTGCTCGACGGCACCACGTGCACTCGGATACCGCGCTCGGCGAACATCCGGGGAGTGTTGGTCTTGATACCGAGATCGACTGCGACGACCGTGAATCGAGCCTCACCGGTCGGCTCGATTGTGTACCCGGCTCCAGTGGTGACTTCACCGGCGAGATCGGCACCGAGCATGGACGGCTGACCGTTCACCTGCTCCAGCATCTCCTCCGCAGTGCCGAGCGCGTCGCCCGAGAAAACTCCCGCCCGCATCGAGCCGCGGGTGCGCAGGTGCCGGACCAGAGCGCGCGTGTCGATTCCAGCGATGCCCACGACGTTCTGGGCCTCGAGCTGATCCTGCAGAGTTCCGGTCGAACGCCAACTCGACGTGCGGCGTGCCGGATCTCGGACGACGTAGCCGGCCACCCAGATCTTGTTGGGATCCTGTGCGCTGGCGGCTTCACCGTCCTCTTGGTTCCAGCCGGTGTTGCCGATCTGCGGCGCGGTCGCGACGACGATCTGTCGGTGGTAGCTCGGGTCGGTGAGTGTCTCCTGGTATCCGGTCATTCCGGTGCAGAACACAGCCTCGCCGAGGGTGCGCCCTTGTGCGCCGAATGTGGTGCCGCGGAATGTCCGGCCGTCCTCCAGAACAAGAACTGCGCTGCTCACGCGGTTTCCTCCTTGGTTTCTCCGGTGAAACTCTCTGTCCACACCGGGTAGATCTGCTTGTCGTCGGCTCGAAAGCCGGTGTCAATCTCGGTCCCCGTCGGCAACTCCCAGCGGATCACGAGGAGACCGTCCTTGGTCATGACCTTCCCCGCAAGTCCGCGTTCGGTTCGGATCGCGCGGATCGAGTGGGTCGGAATCCAGATGGGAGATTCGCCGTCCCGATCGAGAAGGATCCCCTTCTCGTGTCGCGACAGCTCCCCGGTCGCGCGGTGGCCGATGTCGCCGACGGCGATACGGTCCTGCCAGCTCGGCGCGATGGTACTGCCGACGTACAGGCCGGTGGCCGGCTCGATGTGCGTGGCACCCAGATCCTGGGGCACTGAGGGGAATTCGCCGATTCGCTCTTCCTGACGCTTCTGCCGTCCTCGCCAACCCCAGAAGATCAGCGCGATCATCAACGCCCAGAACAAGATGAATCCGATGACGATGAGAACTCTGTCCACGGCTCTACTCCCCTGCCCTGTTCGTCACGACTCCGCCGTGGACGGTGATTCGTCCGCGTAACACCGTCGTGGTCACCTTCGAGGAGAAGGTCATGTCCTCGAACGGCGTGTTGTGCGCGACGCTGGCCAATTTCTTGCCCGATACCGTCCAGCTCGCGTCCGGATCGACCACGGTGAGGTTGGCGATCTCGCCCACCTCGATCGGCCGGCCCTGGTCGGACAGCCCGACGATCTGCGCGGGACGCTCGCTCATCACTCTGGCGACGCCACGCCAGTCGAGTAGGCCGGGCGTCACCATCGTGTCGACCACGATGGACAGAGCGGTCTCGAGTCCGAGCATGCCGGGACGGGCAATCGAGAATTCACAGCATTTGTCCTGCTCGGCGTGAGGCGCGTGATCGGTTGCCACACAATCGATCACACCGTCAGCGAGGCCTCGACGGAGGGCGTCGACATCGGACTTCTCGCGCAGCGGCGGGTTCACCTTGTTGATCGCGTCGTACGTCTCGAGGCGCGAATCGTCCAGCAGAAGATGATGCGGGGTCACCTCGGCGGTGATCTTGATCCCCTGTCCGCGTGCCCACTTCATCAACTCGACGGTGCCGGCGGTGGACGCATGGCAGATGTGCACCCGCGCACCGGCGTCTCGGGCCAGCAGGGCGTCCCGTGCGACGATCGATTCCTCGGCCGCACGCGGCCAACCGGCCAGTCCGAGCCGTGCAGCAGTAGGCCCCTCGTGCGCGACGGCACCGACTGTGAGCCGTGGCTCCTCGGCGTGCTGAGCGATGAGCACACCGAGCGAACTCGAGTACTCCAACGCCCGACGCATGATCAGTGGATCGTCGACGCAGTGGCCGTCGTCCGAGAACATCTTCACTCGGCCGATTCCCGCTGCCATCGTGGCCATCTCGGCGAGTTGCTTGCCCTTGAGGCCGACGGTGATCGCACCGACCGGGTGGACGTCGACGAGGCCGACTTCCTGTCCCCGACGCCAGACGTGGTCGGTCACGACCACCGAGTCGGCAACCGGATCGGTGTTGGCCATGGCGAACACCGCGGTATAACCGCCGAGAGCCGCAGCTGCCGAACCGGATTCGATCGTCTCGGTGTCTTCACGGCCCGGCTCGCGCAGATGCGTGTGCATGTCGACGAATCCGGGCAGCAGAATGTGCCCGCGGGCGTCGATCACCTGCGCGTCCTCGGCATCGAGGTCGGCACCGATCGCGGCGATTTCCTCGCCGGTGATCAGCACGTCGGTTTCGGAGCCCTCGCCGTACAGCAGCACGCCCCGCAGCAGCACCGAGGAGGTGGATGCGGTCATGAGGCACCCCCGTCCGAACCGACCAGCAATCGGAACAGCACCGCCATCCGCACGTGAACTCCATTCGTAACCTGTTGCAAGACTGCAGTTTTGGGAGAGTCCGCGACCGAGGATGCAATCTCCATACCGCGCAGCATCGGACCGGGGTGCAGCACGACGGCATGATCGGGCAGCAGCTCCAGTCGGCGCTGCGAGAGCCCGTACGTGATGGAGTACTCCCGAGCCGAGGGGAAGAACCCGCCGTTCATTCGTTCTGCCTGCACGCGCAGCATCAGCACAGCATCCAACCCGGGCAGTTCGGCGTCGATGTCATGTGACACCCGCACCGGCCAGCCGGACACACCAACGGGAAGCAGAGTCGGTGGCGCGATCAGCACCACCTCGGCACCGAGCTTGGCCAGCAGGATCGCGTTCGACCGCGCCACCCGGCTGTGCAGAATGTCGCCGACGATCGCGACTCGTCGGCCGGCGATGGTGCCCAGACGTTGACGAACCGTCAGCGCGTCGAGGAGGGCTTGGGTGGGATGTTCGTGGGTTCCGTCGCCCGCGTTGATCACCGCGGGGCCAGCGCCTTGATCAGCGGTCCACTGAGCTATTTGGTGTGCGGCACCCGATGCCGGGTGTCGAACGATGAGGGCGTCGGCTCCAGCAGCCCGCAACGTCATCGCGGTATCGCGGAGCGACTCCCCCTTCGACACCGATGAACTGCTGGCACTGACGTTGATGACGTCGGCACTCATCCACTTGCCGGCCACCTCGAACGAGACGCGAGTGCGCGTGGAGTTCTCGAAGAAGACCGTCATGATGGTGCGTCCGCGCAGCGTCGGCAGCTTCTTGACTTCGCGTCCGAGCAGCGCTTGCTCGAAGCGTTCGGCTTCGTCGAGGAGTTCGGTGGCCGAGTCGACGGTGAGATCGGCGACCGAGAGAAGGTGCTTCATCGCGCCGATCCCCCCTCGGACAGGCTGACACCGTCGCGGCCGTCGTGTTCGGAGAGCAGCACCGACACGTCCTCGGTGCGCGCAGTGGGCACGTTCTTGCCCACGTAATCCGCCCGAAGCGGGAGCTCGCGGTGCCCGCGGTCGATGAGAACCGCCAGCTGCACGGCGCGCGGTCGACCGAGATCGCGTAGTGCGTCGAGCGCGGAGCGAACTGTTCTGCCCGAGAACAGGACGTCGTCGACCAGCACGACCAACGCGTCGTCGACACCGCCGGCCGGGACCGACGTCCTCTCCAGGGGACGGTGCGGCTTGTTGCGAAGATCGTCGCGGTACAGGGTGATGTCGAGAGAACCCAGCGGGGGTCGAACGCCGGAGAATGCCTCGATGCGTTCGGCGAGGCGCTCGGCCAGAGTGGTGCCGCGAGTGGGAATGCCCAGGAGGACGACGCGAGGTGAGTCTGCGGCGTCGAGGGCCGTCTTCTCGATGATCTGATGGGCCATGCGGGAGATGGTTCGTCCCACATCGGCCGAGGACAGCAATTCGCGAACAGCAGAGTTCGCAGACGAGCTTTCGGGCGCAGACAAACTACGACCTCCTTCTCCGCCTCTCTGGACGGATCGTTAAAGGATGTCTGACATGAAACTGCGTAGAGCCTAGCAACGCTCTGCGAACCACACCTACCAGGCTCGCAGAGCGTTCGGTCACTGTTCGGCGTCGACCGGCGTCTCGGCGGTGGCTTCGGCCTGTGTACGGCTCGAGACCGCCGCTGCCGCCGCGCGTACCTGAGGCGCGACCAGAACGATCTGACCGAGCACACCGTTGACGAAGCCGGGCGACTCGTCGGTGGACAACTGCTTGGCCAGCTCGACGGCCTCGTCGACGGCGACGACGGGAGGCACGTCGGTGGCATGGAACAGCTCCCAGACGGCGATCCGAAGGATGGCCCGGTCGACTGCAGGAAGACGCGTGAGCGTCCAATCCTTGAGGTGATCGGCAATCACTCCGTCGAGGCGATCCAAGTTCTCCGCCACACCCTCGACCAACGTCGAGGTGTACTCGCTGACCGGCGCGATGGTGTCGTCGCCGCGCGCGAGTTCGATGCGCTCGGCGGCCAGGTTCACCGGGTCCACGTTGCGCGCCTCTGCCTCGAACAGGAAGTCCACCGCACGCTTACGGGCCTTGTGACGCGCGCCCAGCTTCTTGGCACCGGGGGCACCGCTCTGCGCGCCGGAGGATGCCGACTTCTTCGATGACACGTTAGGAGTTCACACGCCCGAGGTAGTTGCCGTCACGCGAGTCGACCTTGAGCTTGTCGCCGGTGTTGATGAACAGCGGCACCGAGATCTCGGCTCCGGTCTCCATCGTGGCAGGCTTGGTGCCACCGGTGGAGCGGTCGCCCTGCAGGCCGGGATCGGTGTGCTTGACCACGAGCTCGACGGTGACGGGAAGCTCGACGTACAGCGGGACGCCCTCGTGCATGGCGACCTGGACGCGCAGGTTCTCGAGCAGGAATCGCGCACCGTCACCGACCGTGGCCTCACCGATCGAGAGCTGGTCGTAGGTGTCGGCGTCCATGAACACGTAGTCGCTGCCGTCGTGGTACAGGTAGGTCATGTCGCGACGGTCGACCGTTGCGGTCTCGACCTTCACACCGGCGTTGAACGTCTTGTCGACGACCTTGCCCGAGAGCACGTTCTTGAGCTTGGTCCGCACGAAGGCAGGCCCCTTGCCGGGCTTGACGTGCTGGAATTCGATGATCGACCACAGTTGGTTCTCCAGGTTGAGAACCAGTCCGTTCTTGAAATCGCTGGTGGAAGCCACTTGCTTCGCGTCTCCTCAATCGTTTGTGCGCGTGACGCGCCGTCGGTCTGGTGCGGGATTTGCTCCCGCCCGCGCGCTAGACGGACGTGAGTTCCTTGCTTGTCAGGGTGAGCAGTTCCGGACCCCCGTCGCGAACGACGAGTGTGTCCTCGATCCGAACGCCGCCGCGACCGGAGAAGTAGACACCCGGCTCGACGGTGACCGCTGCACCGCTCAGCAGTGTACCGGTGCTCGTCTTCGCGATTCCGGGCGCTTCGTGAATTTCCAAGCCGACGCCGTGACCGAGGCCGTGCAAGAAGTGCTCGCCGTACCCGGCGTCGTCGATGACCGAGCGTGACGCCGCGTCGACCGAAGCTGTGTTCACCCCGGGTGCCAGCGCCTCTCGCCCGGCCGTCTGCGACCGTTGCACCAACTCGTACAGGTCGCGCTGCCACTGCGCCGGACTCCCGATCACGAAGGTCCGGGTCATGTCCGAGTGGTACCCGCCCACGAGCGCACCGAAGTCCAGCTTCACGAAGTCACCCACGGCCAACACCGCATCCGTCGGGCGGTGATGCGGCACTGCGGAATTGACCCCGGCAGCCACGATCGTCTCGAACGAGATCGCATCGGCACCGTGGTCGAGCATCGCGGATTCCAGTTCGCGGGCCACCTCACGCTCGGTTCTCCCGGCGCGGATGCTGCCTCCGCTCAGCAATTGGGCAAGCGCATCGTCGGCGGCGCGGCACGCATCGCGGAGCAATCCCACCTCGAACTCGTCCTTGACCATGCGCAGCGACTCGACCACACCCGGTGCCCGCACCAATTCGACGCGCCCGTCCAACTCTGCCCAGGCCCGATGAGCATCGACCGTCACCACGTGACTCTCGAACCCGATACGGCCACCACGACCCGACACCCCTGATCGGAGGAGGTGTATCGCCGACGCGCGATCGATCTCCGCACGGAGATCCGGCACCTGCTCCGCGACCTGGGTGACATACCGACCGTCGGTGCAGATCACGGTCTCGTTCTCACCGTGGCTCGAATCCGCCGCCGAGACCAGCAGCGCCGCATTCGAACCGGTGAAGCCGGTCAGATAACGCACGTTCAGCAAGTCGGTGATCAACATCGAATCGAGGCCGTCGGCGGCCAACAGTTCACGCAGGGCGCCGCGACGGGCACCGAAATCAGCAGGCATGCGTTCGACATTACTGCTCGCCCCTGGCACCTCTGCCCGGACGCGTCGGACTCGAACTTTGTGGGCCCTGCCACACGAACGGCGACGTGCGGATATGCTGTGCCGCATGACTGGGTGGGCAGTGCGTGGCATAAGTATGGGATTGATCAACGCCGTCGTTCGATTGCTGCTGGGGGCGGCAGTATCGATGTGGCCGCTGAGCGGCTCGGCGTTGCGATGGGTGGCATACGCCCTCGTGGTCCTCGTGATCGTCGTCTGGGCGGGAATCGACGGAGTCCGTGATCGTCGTAATCATCCTGATCCCGACGACGGCCAGGACCTCACGATGGTGTGGCTCAAGGCCGCGGCGGTCGCAGGACTGCTCGCTGGACTTCTCAGTTGGATCATCGACTTCTTCGTCGACTTCAGCCTCGGTCAGAACGGTCTGATCTTCGAGCTCACCTCGGGCGCAGCATTCACCATTCTCACCATCTTCATCGTGGCCAGCATTGCGGTGTTCGTCGGTCGGTTGATCGTCAACCGCGAAGCGAAGAAGAAGCTGGCGACGTCCGACGCCGACCGTGCCCACGACCGCGAGCTGGTCAAGGCAGGCAGCGCGGAACGCGCCGAGTCGAGTCGCGACACTCGATCGCAAGCAGAGCCCACGCGCTCCGAACCCCAGTGGGCCGCCGAGCACGGCGAAGCCGACACGGAGGTGTTCTCGGCAGTGGACGCCGACGGGAAGCCCCGAATGGACAAGCGCGGCAACCGACACGGCAGCGCCGACGGTTCCTGACTCCGGCCACAGACACACGGGCGGTGAGCGACGCATGACGCGTCACTCACCGCCCGTTCTCATCTCCTCCGGAACAGGAGCCGATCCTCACAGCATGATCGCGGACCCACCGGTCGCCGGGGCCTCGCGACCGACCGCGGAGAATGCGGCAACGAGCAGAGCTGGATCGGGACCCTCCAGCCGTCCCGGCTTGGCCAGACCGTCCAGGACGACGAACCGCAACAGTCCGGCCCGATTCTTCTTGTCCGTCTGCATGCCCTTCAGCAGGTCCCCGAACGCGTGCTCGTCGTAGGTGACCGGCAATCCGACCGATTCGAGAATCGAGCGATGCCTGTCGGCCGTGGTGTCGTCCAGACGACCGGCCAGCCGTCCGAGCTCGGCCGCGAACACCAGACCGACCGACACCGCGGCACCGTGGCGCCAGCGGTACTGCTCGCGTCGCTCGATGGCGTGGGCAAGCGTGTGACCGTAGTTCAGAATCTCGCGCAGGTTCGACTCGCGCAGATCCGCCGCCACCACCTTTGCCTTGACCTCTACCGACCGCTTGATCAACTCCGGTAGAACGTCACCGGTGGGATCGAGCGCCGCCGCCGGATCGGCCTCGATGATGTCCAGAATTTTCGGATCGGCGATGAAGCCGGTCTTGATCACTTCGGCCATGCCCGAGACGATCTCGTTCTTAGGCACGGTCTCGAGTGTGGCGAGGTCGATCAGCACGGCAGCCGGTTCGTGGAAGGACCCGACGAGGTTCTTTCCGGCGTCCGTGTTGATGCCCGTCTTGCCGCCGACGGCGGCGTCGACCATGGCGAGCAGCGTCGTCGGTACATGCACGATGCGGACCCCGCGCATCCACGTTGCTGCCACGAATCCGGCCAGGTCGGTCGCGGCTCCGCCGCCGAGACTGACGATGGCATCGCTGCGGGTGAGACCGATACGGCCCAACACCTCCCAGCAGAATCCCGCAACGGCGAGGTCCTTACCGTCCTCGGCATCCGGAATCTCGATGCGGTGTGCGTCGATTCCCTTCTCGGCCAATGCCGCTCGCACAGCCTCGGCCGTTTCGGCCAGCGGTGGCTGATGGAAAATCGCCACGGTGGCGGTTCCGGCAAGCTCGTCGACGAGGTCCGTCAACAGACCTCGACCGATGATCACCGGGTACGGGTTGGCGGTCTCGACCTGGACGCGCACTGGCTCTGTCATCGAATCACCTTCATCTACTGGGGGTTTCGTCGTTCACGTCGCGCGCGGGCACCGGTGCGATCGCCGTCAGTTTCGAGACCAGCTGGCCCACCACTCGGGCGGGGCTGCGACTGTCGGTTCGCACACGCACCGTGGCCACCGAGCGGTAGAGGGGACGCCGATATCGCATCAGTTCCTGGTACTTCGCGCGGGGATCGGGACCGGCGAGCAGTGGCCTCACGGTGTTCGCTCCCGTCCGCCGAAGACCTTCTGCCACACTGATTTCCAGGTAGACAACTGTGTGTTTCGACAGCAGAGCGCGCGTGGAAGCGGACAGCACCGCGCCACCTCCGAGAGAGACGATGCCGTCGTGCGTGGCAAGCGCTCCCGCCACTATCCGCTCCTCGATCTGCCGAAAGGCCGGCTCACCGTCGTGGGAAAAGATATCGGCGATCGTGCGACCGGTCTCTCGTTCGATGGCCACGTCGGTGTCGAACAACTCCAGATGCAAGGCCTGCGCCAGGCGTCTGCCTATGGTCGACTTGCCTGCACCCGGCGGTCCTACGAGGACCGCGTACGGGCTCATCGTGGAGGTCGGGCGGCGGTGCCCTTCACATAGTGGTCGACGTTGCTCGTCGTCTCCGCCAGCGAATCCCCACCGAACTTCTCCAACGCTGCCTGAGCGATCACCAGGGCAACCATGGTCTCGGCGACGACACCGGCAGCCGGAACGGCGCAGACGTCCGAGCGCTGATGAATGGCGACCGCCTCGTCTCCAGTGGTCATGTCGACGGTCGACAACGCGCGCGGCACAGTGGAGATCGGCTTCATCGCGGCCCGCACTCGCAATGGTTCCCCGTTGGTCATCCCGCCCTCGATGCCGCCTGCGCGGTTGGTCGAGCGGAGCACCCCGTCGGGGCCGGGCTTGATCTCGTCGTGAGCGACGCTGCCGCGGCGGCGGGCGGTCTCGAAACCATCACCGACCTCGACACCCTTGATGGCCTGGATTCCCATCAGCGCGGCAGCCAACCTGGCGTCGAGCTTGCGTTCCCCGGAGACGAACGACCCGAGACCGACGGGGAGTCCGTGCACGACCACCTCGACGATGCCGCCGAGGGTGTCGCCGTCCTTCTTCGCAGCCTCGATCTCGGCGATCATCGACTCCTCTGCGGCCTTGTCGAATGCGCGCACCGGGGAGGCATCGATTGCGTCGAGGTCATCACCGACAGGCGGCGGACCGACGTACGGATCGGATGCTCCGATGGAGATCACGTGGGACACGACGTCGACGCCGAACGCCTGCTTCAGGAAGAGTCGCGCAACCGTGCCGATGGCAACCCTGGCCGCGGTCTCGCGTGCGCTCGCGCGTTCGAGAACCGGGCGCGCATCGTCGAAGCCGTACTTGAGCATTCCGGAGAAATCGGCGTGCCCGGGGCGTGGGCGGGTCAACGGCGAGTTGCGCGCAAGATCCGCAAGCACTGCGTCGTCGACCGGATCGGCCGACATCACCTGTTCCCACTTGGGCCATTCGGTGTTGCCGACCTCGATAGCGACAGGTCCACCCATGGTGCGGCCGTGCCGTACACCGCCGGTGAGCGTGACTTTGTCGGCCTCGAACTTCATTCGGGCCCCGCGGCCGTAACCGAGACGACGACGGGCCAGTTGGGAGGCAATATCGTCCGAGGTCACCTCGACTCCCGCGACCATTCCTTCGAGAATGGCGACGAGAGCGGGTCCGTGGGATTCTCCGGCAGTTATCCAGCGCAGCACTCGAACATCTTTTCACGGCAGGCAAGCTGCGGATGCCAGCAGGGTCGCCGCGCACATGGACGGGCCGTGCGCAATACGTGCCCGCCTGTGCCCCGAGGCCGCGACCATCGATCCCACCACGGCAGTTGCCAGTGGTGCCGACAGCGCCGCGATCACCCACCCTTCCCCACCGCCGAGAGCTGCGATCGAGCCCACCGACCAGGCCAGCTTCACGTCCCCGGCACCGAACGCAGACGGCGCGAGAACGTGTACGACGAGGTAGATCGCGAACAGCAGGGCCCCGCCGAGCAATGCTCTCGCCGAACCCGCCGACACGAGCACCGTCGTGACCACGATCGCACCCGGGATCGTCAGGGCGTTCGGCAACCGGCGACGTCTGAGGTCGACAGCACTGAGCGCCGCACACCACCAGGTCAGCATGCACATCGGACCCACGAACGGGGAGCCGCCGAACCGCCACCAGACCCATCCGGTGCCCACCGCGGACAACAGCGGCAGGAACCGTGGATCCCATCGGACCAGACCGAACCGCATCGCTACCCCGGCAAGGGCACCGACCACCGATGCTGCACACAGACCGAACATGGCCCGAAGGGTCGCATCCCAACCGTGGCCGGCCACTGGAGAAACACGTGGTCGCACATTGCCCTGTGGACAACCCAACGCCTGTGGACAAACCTTTGCCTGTGGACTACGGGCGAGGCGTGCTCACTCGGTAATGGTCAACGCGGCGCGCATTGTTTCCCGCGGCGCAGGCCGGCCTGTGAATTGCTCGACTTGCCCGTACGCCTGCTCGAGCAGCATCGCCAGGCCACTGATAACGGTTCCGCCGGCCAGCTCCACTGCAGTTGCCAGCGGCGTCGGCCAGGGATCGTAGATGGCGTCGAGCACCACGGGAGCGTGGGCCAGTGCAGCAGCTATGTCTGCGGCCGCGGCCGCGGGCACGGTGCTGACCAAGACAGCGCTCGCACCCGCGATCTCGGCGAGGCGGGGGTCGGTCGTGTGTACGAACTCCGCATGCAGACCCGCGGCCGCGGCACAGTGCAGAGTGTCCGCTGCCCGGTCGGCCGAACGCGCGACGACGGTGACGGCGGCAGCCCCCAGTGCGGCCGATGCGACGATCGCCGGCCGCGACGTTCCCCCCGCTCCGACCACCATGACGGCTCTGCCCGTCAGGTCGACGACCCCGGCCCCGCGCAGGGCGCCGACGACCCCGTCCACGTCGGTGCAGTCGGCCCGCCAGCCTGACGCCGTGCGCACCAGGGTGTTCGCCGAGCCGGCCAGCACGGCCCTGTCGGTGCGTTCGGAGGCGTAGTTCAGAGCAGCGACCTTGCCCGGCATCGTGACGGAAACGCCGACCCATTCGGGACCGAAACCGTCGAGCATGCCCGGCAACTGCTCACCGGTGCACTCGATCCGGTCGTAGTTCCAGTCGTCGAGACCGAGAGCGCGGTACGCAGCGCGGTGCAGCAGCGGCGACTTCGAGTGTGCGACGGGGCTTCCGAGTACCGCGGCCCGCACGTCAGCGACCGCTGTCGAGAAAGCCCGGCTCGACCTTCCCGATGTTCGCGAGATGTTCCTCGTAGCTGCGAGTGAACAGCGTTTCACCCGCTTGATTGATGGTCACGAAGTACAGCCAGTCACCGTCGGCCGGTGCCTCGACGGCCTGCACCGCACCGATGCTCGGCGAGGAGATCGGGGTTGCCGGTAAACCTTCGCTGGCATAGGTGTTCCACGGGGTCACGCGCGCCCGGTCGGCGTCGGTGGTGGCCACCTCGGTCGTGTCGAGTGAGTAGTTGACCGTCGAATCGAACTCGAGTTTCTGCGGCACCGCAAGCCGGTTGAGAATCACCCGGGCCACCTTGCTGAAATCCTGCGGCAGCGACTCCCGCTCGACGAGAGATGCAGCCACCAGAGTGTCGTAGGGCGTGAGCCCGGAGTTCGTGCCCGCGGTGAGAATCCCGGTGTCCTCGTAGCGGGTGGCACTCTCGGAAACCAGCTGGTTCAGGATGTCGGCGGGTGCAGCACTGGGATCGAAATCCCAGGTCCCCGCGGCGATCAGGCCCTCGAGCTGCCGATCGCGGTCCGGAACTCCCTCGACGCGATCGGTGGCCCAGTCGGGAACGCCGAGTGCCGCTGGGTCGTCCACGGCTCCGGCCGCGTTGAGGTCGTCGTAACTCACGCAGGTCGGGCTACCGCTGCCGGTTCGGTCCACACAGCTGGCTTCGGAGATCAGCGTGTAGATGCCCTTCTTGACCGCACCGGTGTTCACGTCACGCGCGTCGTGCAGCTGACGTCCCTCCGAGATGACCATGTTTCCCACCCTGGAGGCGGGGTCCACCAGTTCGCTCACTGCTCGTGAGGCAGGCACATTACTGGTGAGCAGATAGAAGCCCGGCTGGACCGAGGTGATGGCATTGTTCGCGATCGCGGCTTCGAGGAATGCCCCCGAGCTGGCGACGACACCCTTGTCTGCTGCTTCGGTACCGATTTGTTGGGCGGTGTCGTTGGGGTGTACCTGAATGACCACGCCGTCACCGGGCGACCCGGCCGCAAAGTCCGCGTTCGGGGTGGTGCGATTGCTGAATTTGCTCACTGCGAAATACCCTCCGCCTGCCACTGCGACGATCAGCGCCAACCCCAGTACCAGCGCCACGATCCGGCCCCGACGCTTTCGCGTGGAGGCAGCACGGTCCTTGCGGCTCGCAGCTCGGCTCCGGCCCACCTCGCGCGGTTCCGCGTCGCGTTCGGCGTCAGGGAGCGAACGATCAGCGCCGGGTGCAGGTGTCGGGTGTGGTTCGTGCCGTTGCGGCGGGTGCGGACGGCCGTGCATACGGCGATCGAAGTCGCTGCCCTCGTCCACGCGATACCCGATCGGATCGGTGTGCGCCTCGTCGGAGCGCGCATGTCGCCGGTCCCGATCGAAGGACCCATGGTTGTTCACTCGTCGACCTCCGTCGATCCTGAATTCGTCCCTGCGTCATTCGAGACCGCGTCATCCGAGACCGCGTGATCGGCAGCTGCGCGAGTCGACACGGCACGACGTTCGTCGAGCCAGCCCTGCAATATCGCCACCGCCGCAGCCTGATCGATCACCGATCGCTGATTCTTGGCCCGTACACCGCTGTCCCGTAGTGCACGCGACGCACTTACGGTAGTCAGTCGCTCGTCGGCCATTCGAATCGGCACGTCGTCCAACCGTCGGTGGAGGGACCGACCGAATTTCTCGGCCGCATCGACCGCACTACCGCGCTCGCCGCGCAGCGTCCGGGGCAGACCGATCACGATCTCGACAGCCTCGTATTCGGCCACGATCTCCGCAACGCGCACCACGTCGGGGGCATCGGGACCCTTGACCTTCGAACGCGGCACCGTCTCGACCGGCGTCGCGAGCACACCGTCGGGGTCGCTGGACGCGATTCCGATGCGAACGCTGCCGACGTCGATACCGATTCGTCGTCCCCGGCCCGGATCGTCCACGCCGGGCCGATCGGGGCCACGCCCCTGGTTGGCCATTGTCGTCAGCGGGTCGTGAGTTCGGACAGTCGAGCCCGGGCGGCGTCGATACCGGCAGCGATTCCGGCAACGTCCGATCCCGACCCCTGCGCCAATTCCGGCTTGCCGCCACCCCGCCCACCGATGCTCGGACCGAAGGCCGCTACCAGGTCACCGGCGGCGACGCCCGCGTCCTGGGCAGCCTTGTTGGTCGACACCACGAACGGGACCCTGTCGCCGACCGTGCCGAGCAGCACCACGACGGCCGGATCCGCACCCAGTCGTCCTCGAATATCGGTCACCAGGGTGCGCAGATCGTTACCGCCGACGCCCTCGGGGGCCTGGGCGACCACCGCGCGAACATCGCCGAACCGCTCGGCCTTTCCGACGAACTCGCCCGCCGAGGCCAGTACCGCCGCGGCCTTGACCGCGTCGAGCTCCTTCTCGGCGACGCGAAGGCGCTCGACCAGGTTCTCGATGCGCGCGGGCACTTCCTCGGAAGGCACCTTGAGCGACGACGCGACGCCGGCCAGCAGAGCACGTTCCTTGGCGAGATAGCGGTACGAATCGAGGCCGACGAAGGCTTCGACGCGGCGCACGCCGGATCCGACCGACGACTCGCCCAGGATGGTGACCGGGCCGATCTGCGACGAGTGCTGTACGTGGGTACCACCGCACAATTCCATCGAGAACGGCCCACCGATCTCGACCACTCGCACTTCGTCTCCGTAGTTCTCGCCGAACAGCGCCATCGCACCCATCTTCTTGGCGCTGTCGAGATCGGTGACCATGGTGTTGACCTCGAAGTCGGAGCCCACCGCGTCGTTGGCCACGTTCTCGATGTCGTCACGCTGGGCATCCGAGAGCGCGCCCTGCCAGGAGAAGTCGAACCGGAGGTAGCCGGGTTTGTTCAACGAACCGGCCTGAGTTGCGTTGGGCCCGAGCACCTGTCGCAGTGCCGCGTGCACCATGTGGGTACCCGAGTGGCCCTGGGTAGCGCCCTTGCGCCAGGCGTGGTCGACGTCGACGTGGACGGTGTCGCCCTCGGTGATCTGACCCGACTCGACCACCGACTTGTGCGTCCAGACCTTCTTGGCGATCTTCTGCACATCGTTGACCTTGACGCCGAGGCCGGGAGCGGTGATGGTGCCGATGTCGGCGATCTGTCCACCGGACTCGGCGTAGAGCGGGCTGCGGTCGAGGATGATCTCGATGCTGTCTCCGGCAACCGCGGTCGGAACGCGGACACCGTTGGAGATCAAGGCCAATACCGTTGCGTCGGAACCGAGTTCATCGAAGCCGGTGAACTCGGTCGGCGAACCGTCGACGAAATCCCGATAGACCGTGAGGTCGGCGTGTGCATGCTTGCGCGCGCGGGCGTCGTCCTTGGCTCGGTTTCGCTGCTCGGCCATCAACGAACGGAAACCGTCCTCGTCGACCGACAGACCCGCCTCGGCGGCCATTTCGAGCGTCAGATCGATCGGGAAGCCGTACGTGTCGTGCAGCGCGAACGCCTCGGCGCCGCCGATCTTCTTCGCGCCCGACGCCTTGACCGTCTCTGCCGCGCTCTCGAACAACCGTGAACCCGAGGTGAGGGTCTTGAGGAATGCCGTCTCCTCCCCCACCGCCACGGTCAGAATGCGATCGAAGTCGGTGACCAGGTTCGGGTAGGACTCCGCCATCGTGTCTCGCACGACGGTGACGAACTGCGCCATCGTCTCGTCGGGAGCACCGAGCAGACGCGCCGAGCGCACGATGCGGCGTAGCAACCGACGCAGCACGTAGCCGCGACCGTCGTTGCCTGGGTTGACGCCATCGGAGATGAGCAGTGCAGCGGTGCGTGCGTGATCGGCGATGACGCGGAAGCGCACGTCGTCGTCGTGATTCGCACCGTATGCGCGCCCCGAGAGTTCCTCGGCCTTGGCGATCACCGGTCGAACGAGATCGGTCTCGTACACGTTGTCCACGCCCTGCAGCAGGAACGCGACGCGCTCGACGCCCATGCCGGTGTCGATGTTCTGCTTCGGCAGCGGACCGAGAATCTCGAAGTCGTCCTTGCTGATTCCCTTGCCGCGCTCGTTCTGCATGAACACGAGGTTCCAGATCTCGATGTACCGATCCTCGTCGGCCTCCGGACCGCCGTCGACGCCGAACTCGGGTCCGCGGTCGTAATAGATCTCCGAGCACGGGCCGCAGGGTCCGGGAATGCCCATCGACCAGTAGTTGTCGGCCATTCCGCGCCGTTGGATGCGCTCGTCGGGCAGACCGGCGATCTCCTTCCAGAGCTCGATCGCCTCGTCGTCGTCGAGATACGCGGTGGCCCAGATGCGCTCGGGGTCGAACCCGTACCCACCGTCCTCGACGCTGTTCGTCAGCAGAGTCCACGCGTAGCGAATCGCGTCGCGCTTGAAGTAATCGCCGAACGAGAAGTTGCCGGCCATCTGGAAGAAGGTGTTGTGCCGAGTGGTGATGCCGACGTTCTCGATGTCGAGGGTGCGCACGCACTTCTGGACACTCGTCGCAGTCTTGTACGGCGGCGTCTGCTGACCGAGGAAGAACGGCACGAAGGGAACCATGCCCGCGTTGACGAACAGCAGGTTCGGGTCGTCGAGGATCAACGACGCACTGGGTACTTCGGTGTGTCCCGCCTTCACGAAATGGTCGAGGAAACGCCTGCGGATCTCATGGGTCTGCACTGCTACAGGTTAGCGTCCGAGACCCTGTGCCGAATCGAGGGCCTATCGGCCTCGGATGATGCGGCGCAGTTTCCCCACCCGGGTCGCAATTTCCCGCTCGGCACCGTGTTCGGTGGGCTCGTAATAGTTCACGCCCACCAATTCATCCGGTGGATACTGCTGCCCCAGCACGCCGCCCGGACTGCTGTGCGGGTACTTGTATCCGACGGCATTCCCCAACCCCTGAGCTCCCTTGTAGTGCCCGTCGCGCAGATGCGGCGGTACCGAGCCCGACTTTCCGGCCGCAACATCGGCCATGGCCGCACCGAGAGCCGCGATCACCGCGCCCGACTTCGGCGCGGTGGCCAGGTGGATGGTGGCCTGCGCAAGCGCCAACCTCGCCTCGGGCATGCCGATCATCTGTACGGCGTTCGCCGCAGCCGTCGCCGTCTGCAGTGCCGTCGGATCGGCCATTCCGATGTCCTCGCTGGCGTGCACCACCAAACGTCGGGCGATGAACCGCGCGTCCTCTCCCGCGGTGATCATGCGCGCCAGATAATGCAAAGCGGCGTCGACGTCGGACCCTCTGATCGACTTGATGAACGCACTGATGACGTCGTAGTGCTGGTCTCCGTCGCGGTCGTAGCGGACGGCGGCCTTGTCGACACTGGCCTCGACCGTCGCGAGGTCCAGCGTTCCGTCGGTCGCGGCACCCGCTGCCGCCTCGAGGGCCGTCAACGCTCGGCGGGCGTCACCGGCCGCGAGACGCACCAGGTGATCCATCGCGTCCTCGGCGATCGTCACCGCACCGTCCAGACCGCGCGGGTCGTTGGCGGCGCGCGTCAACAGCAACTCGATGTCGTCGGATCCCAACGGTTGGAGTTGCAACACCAGCGACCGCGACAGCAGAGGCGACACCACCGAGAACGACGGATTCTCGGTGGTCGCCGCCACCAGCAACACGATTCGGTTCTCGACGGCTGCGAGCAGTGCGTCCTGCTGCGTCTTGGAGAAGCGGTGCACCTCGTCGATGAACAGCACGGTCTGTTCGCCGGACAGCAACCGGCGTCGCGCGAGTTCGATGACGTTACGCACTTCCTTCACACCTGCCGACAGGGCCGACAACGCCTCGAACTTTCGTCCAGTGGCTCCGGAAATCAACGACGCGAGCGTCGTCTTTCCGGTTCCCGGCGGACCGTAGAGCATCACCGACGACGCACCGGATCCCTCGACCAACCGACGCAACGGTGCACCGGGAGCCAGTAGATGAGACTGTCCGACCACCTCGTCGAGGGTTGTCGGACGCATCCTCACCGCCAGCGGCGCGTCGGGCCGGACGTAGGTCGAGGTCGGCCGGGACTCGGCGATCGTCGCCTCCGGGGGTGCCGGGGTATCGAAGAGACCATCGCCGGGGTCGTCGCTGCTCGAAACATCACTGCCCGACATGTCACTTCCGAAGCCGCCACTCACCGGTCGAACGCTACCGATCGTGCTGCCGAGAAGGCGAACGACGTCGTGGCTACCGCTCCCACTTCGCCCGCAACGCGGTCACGACGGATGCCGCGTACTCGGCGATGCCGGTCTCACCGGCCCGTTCGGCACTGTCGGCCAACACGGACCATCGGGAAACGAGCGCCTGCGACCGCGGAACCGAGAGGTGATGTGCCCGCGCCGCGGCAATGCGCGTGTGGTCGTCCGGGAGGAACCAGTACGTGGTCAGCCATACCCAGATCAGCCGCGCGTCGAGGATCTTGCTCGCCAGGGCGGTGTCGTCGGCCAGCGCAGGCCAGATCCCGACGACCTCCGAACGCCATGCATCGATCATCGCCTGCTCGCGTTCGTGCGTGAGCTCGAAGCTGCACAGGCAGCCCGGGAACGAGGCCAGCGCGTAGGTGATGTCGAGGGTGGCGTCGCGGAATCCGCCCCACTCGTAGTCGAGAAAACGGACACCTTCGTCGTTGACGATGATGTTGTCGGGACACAGATCGGACGGACTGAAAGCCCGGAAGGCCCCGTGCGCGAACAGCCGTCCACTGCGAGACACCCGATCGAGCAGCGCAGCCGGGGTGGGACCCACCCCCGGCAAGCCGGCCAACAATTCGGGAACTTCGGCCAGTGCATCGGGGATCTGCGCGGAGATTCCGTCCGTGGTGTCGGGCTGCCCTACGCGCCGGAGCAGGGCTGCGAAATCGTCCTCTCGGCCGACGGTCGCGGCATGCATTCGGCCGAGCGCCTGGGCCATGGCCATCAGCGAGTTGGTCACTGCCGCCTCGTCCGAATTTCGCAACAGAGATGTGATGGGGCTGGCGTCACCGAGGTCGCTGAGTACGAGCAACCGTGCGTCGAGGTCGTATGCGTGCAGTTCCGGCCCCGGCCTGCTGTCGGTGGCCAGAGCATTGGCGAACTGGTACGAGGCTGCCTCCCGCAGGAATGCACTCGACCCTGCGATGTGGGCCAGTTCGGTATGCAGTTCCGACTCGCCGGTCACGTCCCGCACCTGCTTGAGCACCAGGGTCCGAGGCAGCTGAAAGGGGTTCTCCGAGACCTTGACTCGCAATACGATCGCCTGGCCGCTACCGCCCAGGTTCACCGGGTCGATCAGCGTCACCGGAGCTCCGGTGCGCTTGGCGAGGAGGCGCTGCGCTGCTGCTACTACCTCTGATACAGGGTCTGCCAGTGTTGCGGTCATCGATGTCCAAGCTACCTGTTCGCTGCGATTTTCCGTGCTGTGTCGACGACTACGAATGAGACACGATTGTCCTGTTTGCGGCTTTTCGCACGTCACATCCCCAGATTCGACCAGATGGTCGGTTACCCCCGAACCATCGAATTATGCAGGGTTCGCTACTGGGGTGCAACATCCACCGACACGGCGATGGTGCTCTCCTCCGCCTCGGTGTAGATGATCCCGCGCAGGGGCGGCACGTCGGCGTAGTCACGCCCCCACGCCACCGTCGCGTACCGCTCGTCGACCAACTGGTCGTTGGTGGGATCGAACGCGAGCCACCGATCGTTCGGCATCCACACCGCGGCCCACGCGTGGGTTGCATCGACCCCGATCATGCGTTCCTTGCCGGGCGGGGGTTCGGTTGCAAGATATCCCGACACGTACCTCGCAGCCAGACCCTGCGAACGCAGGCACGCAATGGCCAGTCGAGCGAAATCCTGGCACACGCCCGACCGTGCGGCCAGTACATCGGCCACGGTGGTCGAGACCGTCGTGGAACCGGACAGATACCGAAAGTCGGTGAAAATACGATGCGTCAGATCGACGATGACGTCCGCCAGCGGTCGATCCGGCCAGAAGCTGGGTGCCGCATACGCACGCACGTCGTCGGTGATCTCCGGAGAGGGAAGATCCAGAGCGAATTCCACTGCACACGCGCGGGCCGGATCCGCCGGCACGGTGGGGTCGAACCGCGCCATCCGAGCGGACTCCCACGGCGCGGTTGCCGGCCACGACGTGGTCTCGTCCGCCGGCCGCGGATATACCTCCACCAGAGAGTCCGCCGTCACCACCAACTTCTCGTGATCGTGCGTCACGTGGAAGTACACGTCCTCGTTGCCGTAAACGTCGACCCCGAAGGACTGATCGGTCGGCGCAGGTTCCACGATGACGGATTTCTCCATGCAGTGTTGGCCGTCCATGTCTCGCGGCGCGAGAAATCCTCGACCGTACGACGAGGACACGCGATCGGAGTAGGTGTAGGTCGTGATGTGCTTGATTCGGTACCGACGACTCATCACCGCACCCCGTTCGCAGTCCGGATGTTCGAGCTACCCCACAACGGCTGCGTGCCACCCGGCAACGACATGTGAGTTGCTAGCACGACGCGAGAGAGTTCCTCGAGGGAATCGTGGATGCCGTCCACCAACTCGATCAGGTCTACCCGGCGACCGTTGGCGTCGACCGATTCGAGATCGCCCGGGTCCACGCGGCGCAACCGCACCCGCATCTGTTCGACGAGTTGCTCGGGCCGTGAGGTACCCGAGGCATCGGGCAGCGATCCCAGGTCGTCGCGAAGACGATCGAGCTGATACACCAGCGCTCGCGGGTTTCCCTCGTCGAACAGCAGCAGCTGCGCAACAGCTGCCGGACGTGCGCGGCCACTGTTGCGTCGGCGATAGATCACCGAGGACTCGGCCGCCGACAACACCGAATCGATGACGGCCTGTTCGGTGGACGGAGTGAGGGCGTGGCTCAGTGTTGCAGAAACCAACGCTGTGAGCTGCAGACCACGTTCGATCCGCTTACCGGCGTCCATCAGGTACCAGCCGGCATCGCGAACCATCGACTCCGACGCCAATCCGGACACTGCGAGCAGTCCTCGCAACACGCTCGATTGCGACGCGGCCAGTTGGGCACCGTTGTTGACCGGTGATTCCGCCAATTCTTCGAGCGCGGTGTCGATGCGGTTGAGCACGGCCCAGGTGTCGTTCGAGAGCTGATCGCGCACCGCTCGTGCCGCCTGCTGCATCCGGTCCACCGATTGCGCCAGCGATCCGAGGCGGGCCGCGGACAGCATCAGTGAACGCATCTCGATCATCGCGTCGGCGCGGGTCTTCTCGTCGAGAAATCCCGGTCCGGTCCGCGAGACCTTGGTGACCGCTTCGAGCAGAATCGGCAGGCTTTCGCTGCCCTCCAACCACGGCATGGAGCGGTAGTCCTGATTACGTTCGCGTGCCGCGATCAGCAGGCGAGTCATGTCCTCGGCACGTTCGGTGTAGCGACCGAACCAGAACAGATCGCCCAGCACACGTGGTGAGCTGACCACATCGACGTTCGACGCGGCGTACTGCGGCAGCTCTTCCGCCGTCGCAGGCGGGGTGTGCGGCGCAGAATCGGCCGGAGTGACCCGTTCCAAAGACTTGACCCAGACATCCTTCGAGGCCACCGTGATGAGCGGGTCGGTGACCGGAGCCGTGATCACCACCTGACCCAATCCACCGCGCATCGGGGTGTATCCACCGCGCTGAGCGACGGTGAACAGTCTCATCCCCACTTGAGCTGGGGCAACGGCCAACTGTTCTCCCGCTGCCCCGCCGATCGACGCACCGACGGGAGCCAACGAGAATTCCGGCACTTCCTGGCCGGTCCACTTCCAGGGCTCGGCCACGATTCGATCCCACAAGTCGCGAGCTCCTGCGTCCGTGAGGTCGTGTCCTACCACCGTGCGACGCGATGTGGTCGACCGCAGCACGAGCGAACGCAGCCGATTGCCGATGTGCGAGAGCTGATTCGGGTCACCGCCCCAATAGGTGGGAACCGAGCCGAGAACCAGATCTTCGTCCAGCAGCGCCCGGCTCAGCGCAGGCAGCAACGGAAGCAGTGCAGGGTTCTCGAGCACCCCACTGCCGAGTGTGTTGACCACACTGACAGCACCGCGTCGCAGCACCTCGACCAGGCCCACCACACCCAGATGCGAGTCCGGACGCAGGTCCAGTGGATCGGCGAACTCGGCATCTACCCGACGGAGCACCACATCGACCCTGCGGAGCTTGCCGAGCGATCGCATCCACAGGCATCCGTCCCGAACGACGAGATCGGCGTTCTCCACCAGCGGGAAGCCGAGAACCGTTGCGAGATAAGCCTGATCGAATGCAGTCTCCGAATGCGAACCGGGGCTCAGAACAACCACCACCGGATCCTCGGCCGACGCGGGAGCAGCATCGCGCAGTGCCAACCGAACCGCGCGCGCGAACGTCGAGAGCGGCCTGGGGTTGCTCTCCTGGAACAGCTCGGGCATTGCGCGCGACATCACTCGCCGATCCGCCAGCGCGTACCCCACACCGGACGGTGCCTGAGTTCGGTCCGCGGCGACCTGGAATCGACCGTCGGAGCCGCGGGCGACGTCGGCGGCATGCATGAACAATTGATGCGGACCCGGGATGGTGATCGCGTGCGCCGTCCGCAGATAGCCCGGGTTGCCGAAGATCAGCTCCGGTGGAATCAACCCCTGCCTGACGGTCTCCTGGGCACCGTAGATATCGGTGAGCACCGCATCGAGCAACATCGACCGCTGAACCAAACCGGCTTCCAGACGGTCCCACTCGTCGGCCGCGACCACCAACGGAACGCTGTCCAAACCCCACCGAACTGCACTGGGCACCGACTCGGAACCGCCGGTCGGAATGGGGTTGTACGTGATGCCATGGTCATCGACGAGTCGGCTGACACGTGACTGCAACGTCTGCATGGCGCCTGAACCGGCCTCGCGCATCCCGTCGATCAACCCCGCCCAATGCGGACGCACGGTGCCGTCGGGATCGAGCATCTCGTCGAAACGATCTGCCCGACCGATCACGGCCTCACGCCGACCCCGATAAGCAAGCCAGGGCGACCCGGCTTCGCCCGTCACAGGTTCGTTCCGACCGGCACCACTGAGGGCAGTATCTACGGGCACCATCGAGCCGCTGTTCCTTCCGTCGGTCGATCACCCTCCGGCACCGGACGAGTTCGTGACCGAATTCTTCCGATGCGCGTCGGACCGAGATCGCTACCGGTCGACTCGTTCTGTTGTGCAGGCACGCGTCAGGGCGTGTGAACTCCTGTTCGGCGCAGGTCCAACATGCCGGGAGCACTCACATCGATCGCCTGTCGAGCGTGTATCTCGAGCAATCTTGCTACGTCCACCTTGCCCGAGGTGAACCCCCCCTCCTCGAAGCGGCCGTTACGGCGTGCTTCGGCCTCGACGGAGTTGACGGGTGGGCCGTCGTACGACCTCCCACCCGGATGAACGACGTGGTACGAGCAACCGCCCACCGCACGTCCGGTCTGCATCTCGACGAGATCGAAACGCAGCGGACTCTGTACCTCGATCGTCGGGTGCAGAGCGCTCGGCGGCTGCCATGCGCGATACCGCACCCCAGCGACCTGAACATCCTGTCGATCGGTGCGCAGCAGTGGCACCGGCACCCCATTGCACGTCAACAGATAACGACCCGCATCGGCTCCGGCCACCTGCACCTGGATTCGCTCCACCGAGGAGTCCACGTAGCGCGCCGTTCCCGAGGACGTCGATTCCTCACCGAGGGTGTTCCACGGCTCGATCGCCCCTCGTAACTCGATCTCGGCATCGCCGACCACCGTGGTTCCGATCCTGGGGAATCTGAACTCGGTGAACGGGTCGAGCCAGCTGGTGTCGAACTCGATCCCGTGTTCGCGAAGGTCCTCGACCACGCGGCCGATGTCGTTGATGACGAAGTGCGGCAGCATGTACCGCCCGTGCAGATTCGCACCGTGCCGAATCAGCGGTGCCTGAAGCGGGGTGTCCCAGAACCGGGACACCATCGAACGCACGAGCAAAGACTGCACCATTGCCATCTGATGATGCGGCGGCATCTCGAACCCGCGCAGTTCGAGCAGTCCCAGTCGGCCTCGGGTGGAGTCGGGGCTGTAGAGCTTGTCTATGCAGAACTCGGCACGGTGCGTGTTCCCGGTGATGTCGGTGAGCAGGTGCCGCAGCGCGCGGTCGACGACCCAGGGCGACGCGGATCGATCTGCATCGGTCAGTCGCTTGATCTCGCTGAACGCGACCTCGAGCTCGTAGAGCGATTCCTCACGACCCTCGTCGGCACGAGGTGCCTGCGACGTGGTTCCGATGAAACGTCCCGAGAACAAGTACGACAACGACGGGTGCCGTTGCCAGTGTGTCAGCAACGACACCAGCAGGTCAGGTCGACGTAGCACCGGCGAGTCCACGGGTGTGACCCCGCCGAGGGTGATGTGGTTGCCACCGCCGGTTCCGCGAGTGGTGCCGTCGTTGTCGAATCCTTCGGTACTCAACCGGGACTTTCGCGCCTCGAGGTACAGGCGTTCCATGAGCTCGTTCTGTTCGGCCCACGAAGACGTCGGCTGAACGTTGACCTCGATCACACCGGGATCCGGTGTGACGGTAAGGGTTTGGATGCGCGGATCCGACGGCGGACCGTAACCTTCGATGACGACCGGTGTGTCGATGGCCGAGGCCGCGTGCTCGACGCGCGAGACGAGGTCGACGAAATCGTCCAGACGATCCATCGGCGGCATGAACACGTGCAGCACGCCGTCGCGGACCTCGGCGACCAACGCGGTCACGGCTGTGCCGCCCACCCCGGACGTCTCGTTCACCAACTGCGCGTACCGCGACTCGGCCGGGTCAACTGCACGCGGCGGTTGTTGCATCAATTGCGGGACGGGTAGATCGGGAGTCGGTGCGGTGGGATCGGACGGATTCTCGACCGGACCGCCGTCCCAGGAGATCGCGCGGAGCGGCAAACGTAGACCAGCGGGAGAATCACCCTCCAACAACACTATTCGGCCTCGGCGCAACTTCCAGTCAGCGCTCTCCCAGCCGGAGCCGTCGTCGGTCCGTGATATCGGTAACACGAACGCGGCGGGCTCGTCGGTGCTGGAATCGAGCCGCTCGAGCAGTCGCTGTCTCGCGTCCGCGGAATCGGTTCCGGGTTCGAGGTCCTCGTCGTCGGCGGGCGGGTCCCCGTAGGGCTGACGAACCAGGTCCAGCAGCTTCACCAACGGATCCTCGTAGGCAGGACGCGCCTGTGAGGCAGGCAGTCCGAGTGCCTTGACCAACTCGTCGATCAGTTCCTGTGACGCCGAATTGTTCACCGGCTCCGGGCGAAGGTCCTCGGCCAACCAGGGATCTGCGATCAGGTCGGAATCGTGCCAGAGGGCTTGGCCGTCGGTACGCCAGAACAATCCCACCTGCCATCGGGGCAGCGGCTCGCCGGGGTACCACTTGCCTTGACTGCGCTGTACCAATCCGTCCGGTGCGTAGATGGTCCGGAGGCGTTCGGCCAAGACACTGGCCAGTTTTCGCTTGTGTGGGCCGTCGGCTGTGGTGTTCCACTCCGGGGCTTCCTGATTCTCGATCGCCACGAACGTCGGTTCACCACCGACCGTCAACCGAATGTCCTGATCATGCATCCGCTTGTCGATCTTCTCCGCCGTGACCTTGATCGATTCCCACTGATCGGCCGTGTAGGGCAACGTCGTTCGCGGATCCTCGTGCACGCGGACAACAGTGTTCGAGAAGTCCAGTTCGGCTTTGCATTTGCTCGTCGCACCGGAGATCGCGGCGGCCGTCGACGGGTGCGGGGTCGCCGACAGTGGGATGTGTCCCTCGCCCGCGAACAGACCCGACGTCGGATCCATCCCGACCCAACCCGCCCCGGGCAGGTACACCTCGGTCCACGCGTGCAGATCGGTGAAGTCCTCGACAGGACCGGACGGACCGTCCAACGACTTGACGTCCGAGGACAACTGAACGAGATACCCGGAGACGAAACGCGCGGCAAGACCCATCTGGCGCAGCACCGAAACCAGCAACCACGCCGAGTCACGGCACGACCCGACAGCGGACGTCAGTGTCAGATCGGGCGTCTGCACCCCGGGCTCCATCCGCACGGAGTACCCGACGTCACTCATCACGGCCTGATTTGCCATGACGAGAAAGTCGATGGTGCGCAACGACTCTCCGCGTTCGACTACGGCCGCCTGCAGCTTCTCCACCCAGGCCGAGACCACGGGACCCGGGCCCGAGCCGGCCTTGTCCTCGTCCACCGGACGCAGGTACGGCTCCAGATCAGGAAGGTCGTGCTCCTCGTACGCGAATCCGAAGTGTTCGGCCCATTCTTCGACGAAGAAGTCCAGCGGGTTGATCGACGCCATGTCTGCGACGAGACCCACCGTGATCGACATCCGGTCGGTGCGTTCGGGAAACACCACCCGAGCAAGGAAGTTGCCGAAGACGTCCTGCTGCCAGTTGACGAAATGTTCCGCTGGTTCGATTTTCAGCGAGTACGCCTCGATCGGTGTGCGCGAATGGGGCGCCGGGCGCAACCGGATTTCATGCGGAAAGATCTTGACAGTGCGGTCGAACTGGTAGCTGGTGCGGTGTTCGAGTGCAACCTTGATGCCCACGGCGAGCCCCTCGTGATAGTCCCGGTATGGGTGGAACACCCAACCCTAGTAGGGCCGAGCCGGGTCCGCTCGGCAAGAATTCGCGATCGGTGCACGCGTACTGGAACATTTCCGAGCCCCGCACCGTCCGAATATCGACGCCTTGACACCCAGAACTGTCTACGGTTCGCTCAGCCTGAAAAACGACGAATCGTCGACGTACTTCGCTAGACACCGAAGGGTAAAACGTGAATGAAAACCCGCCCGATGGACCGCAATACGGTGGCGACCCCAACCCGGACCAGCCGAACCTGAACAAACCCCAGCCGCCTGGCAGCGGCTACCCGCCGCCCGGTGGTTATCCCACACCGGGCGGTTACCCAGCTCCCGGTGGCTATCCCCCTCCTGGCGGCTACCCACCTCCTGGGAACTACCCACCCCAGGGCGGCGCACCCGGTCAATATCCCCCTCCGCCCGGAAACTACCCACCCCCCGGTGGCACTCCTGGTGGATACCCACCCCCCGGTGGCACTCCTGGTGGATACCCACCGCCGCCAGGTGCCTACCCACCGCCTCCCGGAAACTACGGGAATTACGGAAACCAGGGCTACGGTCCGGCACCGATGGCCCCCAATCCTGGGCGCCTCGACGTCGGTGCGGCGCTGAGCTACGGCTTCGACAAGTTCAAGGCCAACGCCGGACCGTGGCTGGGAATCACAGCAATCGTATGGGCCGTCGGCGTGGCCGTGTTCATCTTCACGTTCGCGTCGACCCTCACTGCCGCAATCGCAGCCGCGGACCGAGGTGAAAGCGCGGCCGTCGCCACGACGTCCGGCGTGTTCATCGTGGTCACGGCCTTCGGGACCTTTGTGTCCTACTTCGTCAACGCAGCATTCGTGCGTGGAGCGTTGGATGAAACCGGCGGTCCCGAGAAGCCTGCGTTCGGGCGATTCTTCCAGCTCACCAACGTTCCACAGATTGCCGTGCTGGCGTTGATCTGGACGGTGCTCACTGTCGTCCTGTCGTTCATTCCGTTCCTGGGAACCTTGCTCACCATCGTGTTCGGCTTCCTACTGTCCTTCTCGCTGACATTTCTGCTCGATCGAAACGAGCAAGCTGTCACTGCAATCAAGTCCAGCTTCGACCTCACCGTCAAGAATTTCGGACCACTCGTGTTGCTCCTTCTGGCACTTGCCGCGATCAACATAGTCGGCGGGTTGCTGTGCGGCCTGGGTCTCCTGGTGACAATCCCGGTCTCGGTGGTCGCCATCAACTACGCCTACCGCGTGCTCACCGGCGCGCCGGTGTCCCCGGCCCGCTGATCCAACCGCTCCACCAAGAACGAATGTCCCCGTAACGCTCGGCGTTACGGGGACATCGACGTTCGCAGGACGACAGTTACGCGTCGGCCACAGTCTCGGTCGCAGCCGGAGACTCTTCCTTCTTCTCCGGCTTGAAGTCGACGCCCGATTCCTTGCGCTGCTGCGGCGTGATCGGAGCAGGCGCGTCGGTCAACGGGTCGATGCCGCCACCGGACTTCGGGAATGCGATGACCTCACGGATGGAATCGACTCCGGCGAGCAGCGCGGTGATGCGATCCCAGCCGAATGCAATTCCGCCGTGCGGCGGTGCGCCGTAGGAGAAGGCATCGAGGAGGAAGCCGAACTTCTCCTGAGCTTCTTCCTTGCCTATACCCATGATCGCGAACACTCGTTCCTGAATGTCCTTGCGGTGGATACGAATACTGCCGCCGCCGATCTCGTTGCCGTTGCAGACGATGTCGTAGGCATAGGCGAGAGCAGACCCGGGATCGGTGTCGAATGTGTCCATCGACTCCGGCTTCGGCGAGGTGAACGCGTGGTGCACAGCGGTCCACGCGCCGGATCCGACGGCTACGTCACCGCTGGCCGTGGCGTCGGACGTCGGCTCGAACAGTGGGGCGTCGACGACCCAGACGAATGCCCAGGCCTTCGGATCGATCAGGTCGAGCTTGCGGGCGATCTCGCCGCGCACTGCGCCGAGCAGCCCGCGGGAGGCCTTGACGGGTCCGGCGGAGAAGAAGATCGCGTCGCCGTTCTTCGCGCCGACGTGTGCGGCCAAGCCGTCGCGTTCGGCGTCGGTCAGGTTCTTCGCGACCGGGCCGCCGAGGGTGCCGTCTTCACCGACCAGCACGTAGGCCAGGCCCTTGTGCCCACGCTGCTTGGCGAATTCCTGCCAACGGTCGAGCTGCTTACGGGGCTGCGACGCACCGCCGGGCATGACGACTGCGCCGACGTAGGGAGCCTGGAACACCCGGAAGGTGGTCTCGGAGAAGAAGTCCGTGCACTCGACCAGTTCGATGTCGAACCGAAGATCGGGCTTGTCGGAGCCGTAACGGCGCATGGCCTCGGCGTAGGTGATCCGCGGAATCGGTGCGGTGAAGTGATGCCCGACGAGCTTCCACAGCGACGCCAGAATTTCCTCGGCCAACAAGATGACGTCATCTTGGGTGACGAAGCTCATCTCGACGTCGAGCTGAGTGAACTCCGGCTGACGGTCGGCGCGGAAATCCTCGTCTCGGTAGCACCGGGCGATCTGGTAGTACCGCTCGATACCGCCGACCATCAACAACTGCTTGAACAGCTGCGGGCTCTGCGGCAGAGCGTAGAAGCTACCCGGCTGCAGACGAGCAGGAACGAGGAAGTCTCGGGCGCCTTCGGGCGTGGAACGCGTCAGCGTCGGGGTCTCGACCTCGACGAACTCGTGGTGCGCCAGAACCGACCGGGCGGCAGCATTGACGTGCGAACGCAGCCGAATGGCATGGCCGGGACCCTCACGACGCAGGTCGAGGTAGCGGTACTTGAGTCGCGCTTCCTCGCCGGGCTGATCGTCGAGTTGGAACGGCAGCGGAGCGGCCTCGGACAAGACCTCGATCTCGGACGCCTCGACCTCGATGGCACCGGTGGGGATCTCGTAGTTCGCGTTGCCCTCGGGGCGACCCTCGACCTTGCCGGTCACCTTCACCACGTACTCGGCGCGCAGTCGGTGTGCCTGCTCGAGTGCTGCTCCCTCGCGGAAGACGACCTGAGACACACCGGAGGCGTCACGAAGATCGATGAAGATGACGCCGCCATGATCGCGTCGACGGGCCACCCATCCCGTCAGCGTCACGGTTCGGTCGACGTGCTCGGGGCGTAATGAGCCGGCGAGGTGGGTGCGCAGCACGGGTGTCCTTTCGAGAAAAATCCGCTGATCGTGTTCTTCGCTCACCGATCCTACGGAGCACATCACCCCAGAAGGAAACGAGATCCCGTCCCGGCATGCGAAGCTAAGGCCGACAGTGGCGGTATCGGTTCGCATCACAGATGCGCGCTCGGCGGAGGGGAACTCCAGCATGACGTTCAGAGAAGGTTCGCAATCGGAACCGGGCCGAGTATCCGTCGGCGGTAGCGGAGGGGGCGGCGGACGCGGCAAGTTGGCCATCGGAGGCGGTGCGGGCGGCCTGGTCGTCATCGTCCTGGCCCTGCTGTTCGGCGGCGACCCCGGCGCAATCCTGAATCAGATCAGCGGCGGCGACAGTTCCGCCGGACAGAACGACTCCGGAGCGTCGGGAACGCTCGACTGTGATGTCGCAGAGGCGAACAGCAACGTCGACTGCCGAGTCGATTTCACGGTGGCGAGCCTGGACACAGTCTGGGAATCGCAGCTGCAATCACAGACCGGTGTCGCCTACGTCCAACCCGCCGTCAGACTGTTTTCCGGCGCGACGAACACCGGGTGCGGCAATGCGACCAGTGCCGTCGGACCCTTCTACTGCCCGGCAGATTCCACCGCGTATTTCGACACCAGCTTCTTTCAGGTCCTCGTCGATCAATTCGGCTCCAGCGGTGGGCCACTCGCGCAGGAGTACGTCGTAGCGCACGAGATCGGTCACCACATCCAGAATCAGCTGGGTGACATCGGACGCGCGCAAGCCGACCCACAGGGCCCCGAATCCGGTGGCGTCAAAGTGGAATTGCAGGCCGATTGCTATGCGGGAATGTGGGCGCATTACGCAGCCGAGACCGTCGACCCGGACACCGGGGTCCCGTTCCTCGAACCGCTGACCTCCACCGACATCGACGACGCCCTCTCCGCCGCATCGTCGGTGGGCGACGACCGGATTCAGCAGGCGTCGACCGGCCGGGTCAACCCCGAAGGTTGGACGCACGGCTCGTCCGCTCAGCGCCAGGCCTGGTTCACCGCGGGTTACGAGACCGGACAGATCTCGGCCTGCGATACCTTCTCGGCGCGCGACCTCAACAATCCCTGAACCGATGCCGATCAGAACAAGGTGAGAGCCGGTCCCGAGGCGACCAGTGCTCGGGGTTCGGCAGGCTCGTTGGGGGGCATGGAACGGGTCTGCTCGGCGGCGAAACCGTACTGCTCGAGCAACGGGTCGATACGGCTACGTAGCCACTGCTTGTACTCCGGCGTCACGTAAGCCCCATGACCGTAGAGCTGACGGTAGCGCCGAACCAACGCCGGATGCTCCTTCACCAGCCAGCTCATGTACCAATCCTTGGTGCTGGACCGTAGATGCATCGGCAACGCCGTCACACTCGTTGCGCCCGCGTCGGCCAGCGCGCCGATCAGCCCGTCGAGCTGCTTGGCACCGTCCGTGAGGAAGGGAATCACCGGAGCGACCAGCACTCCACAGTCGAGACCCGCGTCGCGGACCGCACGGATGAGATCCAATCGCGCTCGCGGACTGGGGGTTCCGGGCTCGAGCTGCTTCTGCAGGTCGTTGTCGTGAATGGCGAGGCTGATGCTCACGTGCACATCGACGTTCTGGGCAGCCAACGTCAACAAGGGAAGGTCGCGACGCAGCAAGGTGCCCTTGGTCAGAATCGAGAACGGCGTACCGGACTCCGTCAACGCGCGAATGATGCCGGGCATCAACCGGTACCGTCCCTCGGCGCGCTGATACGGATCGGTATTGGTACCGAGCGCCACCGGCTCCCGCTTCCAGGATCGGCGTGCGAGCTCTTTGCGTAGGACGGCCGCAACGTTCGTCTTGACGACGATCTGCGAGTCGAAGTCGTTGCCGGAATCGAGGTCCAGGTATTCGTGTGTCGGCCTGGCGAAGCAGTATCGGCACGCATGCGAGCATCCCCGCATCGGATTGACGGTCCACGAGAACGGCACCTGCGATTCACCGGGAACCTCGTTCAGGGCGCTCTTGCACAGCACCTCGTGGAAGGTGATTCCATCGAATTCCGGAGTCTGTACGCTGCGGACGAGCCCGGACCGTTCGAGTCCCGGTAGCGCGCCTTCGTCCGCGGCATCGAGAGTCTGACCGGCCCATCGCATGCACACAGTCGAACATTTGTTCTATGCGGTGTCAAGGTCGGATCGTTCCCCCGCATCCCCGCTCGGTTCCGGCAGGCGACAAGCGCTAGCGTAGGGCCCGAAGCCGATCCAAGGAGTGCACCGCACGTGACCGCCCCGAACACACCGACCCTCGAACCCATTCTGCGCCTGGGACTCACACTGGGACCGGCCATCGAGATCGGTTCGGTGCCCGAGGGCGACCGAGTCGTCACCACCGTCCTCGGCGGCGCCGCCCCCGGCCCGGATATCGAGGGCACTCTGGCTGCCCGATCGACCGTCGTCAGCGTCACCCGACCCGACGGATGCACCGAGTTCAGCAGTGATCTCGTCCTCGAATTGGCAACCGGCGGTTACCTTTCGCTCGACTACCGCGGGGTTCAGTTCGGTCCGGCCGAGGTCATCGACGCGCTCGACGATCCCGATCGGGAAGTCGACCCCGCCACCTACTACTTCCGTGGCACGCTGCGTGTGTCGACGGCTGTTCCGAAGTTCACCTACCTCAACCGTGCGCTGGTCGTCACCTCCGGCTCGCGATCAGCCGAGGCCGTGGTCCTCGACGCGTTCCTGGTGACTTGATACCGGTTCACTCACCGGATCAGCTGTGCAACCTCGCGGTCGGTCAGCGTCGCATGCGGAGTGCGGCCCTTGCTGCGAACCAGTTCGATCGCTCGGTAGAGGGGTCTTTCGTCGAGTCCGGCGTCACGTGCCTCGGCCCGTAGCTGATCCACCAGGACCGACGCGATGGCCGCCGCAGGGACGAGCTCGGTGGTCCACAGCGAATCGGCGAGGGTGCGTAGTGCGAGGATCGGCAGTTCGCGACCTCCACCGTTCGTGTAGAGCGCCAGTGGTAGTACTACGCGAGTGCGACCGTCGTAGAGCCGCAACGAGATCTGATCGATCCCGGCCGTGCGAATCGTCAGCTCGGCCGTCACCACCTCGGGCATCTGCAGTCGGCGAGTGCGCACGCCACGCGCGCACAGTTGCGGACCGTCGAGCCACACCCGCCGCCGAAGGCCGAGCCAGCCGGACAACGCGGCCGGTCCACCGACCACGACTCCGACGAGGACTGCCACCCACACCGGCACAACCAGTGCGAGTACCACGGCGAGCACGATTCCGATCGCCACCGAGATCAACGCGATCTTTCGGAGGCGCGGAGCCAGGAACTCTGCAGACACCAGATCGAGGGCTACCGCGCCCCCGCCTGGTCGAGGGTCCTTGGACCCGGAATCACCGGGCAAGGCGAGCCCCGAGGTCGTCGACCACGTCGGCCAAATCGACAGTGCTCTGCTCGCCGTTCGAGAGGTCCTTCACCACAACCGATTCCGCTGCCAGTTCTTGATCGCCCAGCACCAATGCGTAACGGGCACCCGATCGATCGGCTGCCTTCATCGCTCCCTTGATACCGCGATTTCCGAACGCCATGTCCACGGCGATACCCCGTTCGCGTAGCTGCGCGCTGATATCGACGATCGCCAGTTTGGCTGCGGCACCCATCGGGATGCCGAACACCTGACACCGAGACGTGGCCCCCGCAGTCTTTCCCTCGGCGGCCAAGGCGAGGACGGTGCGGTCGACGCCGAGCCCGAATCCGATGCCCGACAGCGCTTGCCCGCCCAGCTGTTCCATCAGCCCGTCGTATCGGCCGCCGCCGCCGATGCCGGATTGCGCCCCCAGCCCGTCGTGCACGAACTCGAACGTGGTCTTGGTGTAGTAGTCCAGCCCGCGCACCATCCGCGGGTTCACCAGATACGGAACGTTCATCACGTCCAGATACGCCAGCACCTCGTCGAAGTGTTCTTTCGCCGAATCGGACAGGTGATCGAGCATCAACGGCGCGTCCGCGGTCATCTCGCGCACGTCCGGCCGTTTGTCGTCGAGAACCCGTAGCGGGTTGATCTCGGCGCGTCGACGCGTCTCCTCGTCCAGTGGAAGCGTGAAAAGGAACTGCTGCAACAACTCTCGATACTGGGGGCGGCAGGTATCGTCACCGAGCGAGGTGATCTCCAGCCGGAACCCGGTGAGCCCGAGGGCTCGGAATCCGGCGTCGGCCACGGCGATGACCTCGGCGTCCAACGCTGGGTCGTCGATGCCGATCGCTTCGACCCCGACCTGCTGCAGCTGCCGATACCGCCCGGCCTGGGGGCGCTCGTAGCGGAAGAACGGGCCGGCGTAGGCCAACTTGACCGGAAGTGCGCCCCGATCCAATCCGTGCTCGATCACCGCACGCATGACCCCCGCGGTGCCCTCGGGACGCAGCGTCACCGACCGATCTCCTCGGTCGGCGAACGTGTACATCTCCTTGCTCACCACATCGGTCGACTCTCCGACCCCGCGGGCGAACAGCCCGGTGTCCTCGAAGATCGGGAGTTCTATATGTCCGTAGCCGGCATTGCGGGCGGCGTCGAGCAGCCCCTCTCGCACGGCGACGAACTCGGCCGAGTTGGGTGGAAAGTAGTCGGGAATGCCCTTGGGCGCAGAAAAGGTGGTCGGCTTGCTCACGTTCACAGCTTCCCTTGCTCGGGGCCGCCGAGTCCAACGAGGAATGGATTGGACGCCCGTTCCTGACCGATCGAACTCTGGCCGCCGTGCCCGGGCAGTAAAACGGTGTCGTCACCGAGCGGCAGCAACCGGGTCGCGATGGAACGAAGTAGTTGGTCGTGGTCGCCGCCGGGCAGATCTGTCCTACCGATCGAACCCGCGAACAGGGTGTCTCCGGTCAGAGCCAGCGGAACCGCGCCCTCCGGCCCGTCGGCCCGGGTGAGAAACACGACCGAACCCTGGGTGTGCCCGGGCGTGTGCACCACGGTGAACTCGATTCCGGCGAGATCGAGCTCCACGCCGTCGGCGAGTTCGATCACGTCGTTCGGTTCGCGGAACTCGATGTCACCGAGCACGGCAGCCAACGCTGGACCCGTTCCCTTGATCGGGTCCGACAGCATGTATCGGTCCTCGGGTGCGATGTACGCAGAAATGCCGTACTTTGCGCAGATCGGCTCGACCGACCACGTGTGGTCGAGATGGCCGTGCGTGAGCAGCACTGCGGTGGGAGTGAGCGAGGATCGTGTCAGAAAGTCGATCAGCGGATCCGCGGCGTCCTGACCGGGATCGACGACGACGCACTCGGACGCGTCGTCCTGGGCCAGGATGTAACAATTCGTCTGAAACATGCCTGCGGGGAATCCGGTGACGAGCAAACCAATCGCTCCTAAAGGCTGAGGCCGAAGTACCGAGCAAGCTTAGTGGGGTCGTCCCGATCGGGTCCCCCCAGCATGCTCTCAGGCAGTGATGGCACACTCGCGTTGGCCGATTTTCGGCCTGTCACCACACGATCGGTCCGTACAGCGAGCGGGCGAGGTCGATTTTCGGACAAGCGGGAGGAACACGAATTGCCCAGCAACGAGCAACGGCGCGAGGCTGCCAAACGAAAGCTCGAACGCCAACTCGTACGGCGCGCGGAACGAGCGCGGCGTCGTAAGCAATTGACGATTGCAGGTTCCATTCTCGGTGTCGTCGCAGTCGTGGCCGTCGTCTCGGTCGTGTACGTGGTGACCCGCGGTGACGACGACGCGAGTACCGCTCAGGGATCGACGACGTCGGCACCCGCCGACTCCCTCATCGCAGCGGGACGTTCCGAGCCCCTGCCCGAAACGGTGAACTGCTCCTATCTCGCTGCGGCACAGCCTGCGGCCAAGGAGAACACTCCCCCACGCACCGACAACGTCCCCACCAGCGACGAGCCGCTGAGCTACAGCATGGAGACGACGGCAGGCAACATCGGTTTGACTCTGAACAACCCCGAGTCGCCGTGCACGGTGAACAGTTTCGTCTCGCTCGCCAACCAGGGCTACTTCGACGGCACCACCTGTCATCGACTCACCACCGGTGCCGGACTTCAGGTGCTGCAGTGCGGCGATCCTACCGGCACCGGCAGCGGTGGACCGGGGTACCAGTTCGCCGACGAATTCCCCGCCGACACGTTCGCCGAGGGCGATCCCGCTGCGCAGACGCCGATCTCCTACCCGCGCGGAACGCTGGCGATGGCCAACGCAGGGCCGGGAACAAACGGCAGCCAATTCTTCCTCGTGTACGGAGATTCGGAGCTGCCGCCGGCCTACACCGCGTTCGGCACGATCGACGAGACCGGCCTCGCCACCCTCGACGCCATCGCGGCCAAGGGAGCGCAGGGCGGCGCATCCGACGGGGCTCCCGCCGAGCCGGTCGACATCACGACGATGCAGAGCGATCTGTGAACCGCACCGCTGCCCTCCTGACCGGGCTCTCGGCTACCGCGTTGGTGTTGGCCGGCTGCTCCGGCTCGGCCGAACCCGCTGCCCAGCCTCCGGCAACAACCTCGTCGACACCGGCAGCAACGACAACACAGCGGCCGGCGTTGGACCTGTCTCGTTTCGGTGCGCTGCCGGCCGTACCGCAGCCGGCGACCGACACGGTCTCCTGCGCCTATCCGGCGGAGACTCCCGCCGCGAAAGAGGTGAATCCGCCACCGGTCGACGCCGTGGACGTGTTCGGAACCGTCGACGTGGCGCTGGCCACCAGCCAGGGGCCCATCGACATCACGCTGGACCGGACGCAGGCACCGTGCACGGTCAACAGCGTCGTGAGCCTCGCCCAGCAGGGATACTTCGACAGCTCTCCGTGCCATCGGTTGACGACGTCACCGGGCCTCGAGGTGCTCCAGTGCGGCGATCCGTCCGGATCCGGCCGGGGCGGACCCGGATACAGCTTCGCCAACGAGTACCCCACGACGGCATACACCGATCCCGCGCAGGCCGAGAATCCGGTGGTGTATCCCCGCGGGACGCTCGCGATGGCCAATGCCGGCCCGGACACCAACGGCAGCCAGTTCTTCCTGGTGTACGCCGATTCTGTGCTGCCGCCGCAGTACACGGTGTTCGGCACCATCTCCGAGAGCGGACTGGCCACCCTCGACGCCATCGCGGCGGGAGGAGTGACCGGAGGCTCCGAGGACGGCGCGCCTGCGAACCCGGTGATCGTGGAGTCGGCAACGGCGTAGATCGGTTCGAAACACGAGAGGGTGAGCAGAGAATCTCTGCTCACCCTCTCGTCGTTCTCGGGACCGCTCAGGCGGCCGAAGTCAGCCGGTAGACGTCGTAGACGCCCTCGACATTGCGGACCACGTTCAGCACGTGACCGAGATGCTTCGGATCGCCCATCTCGAACGTGAACTTGCTGATCGCAACCCTGTCACCCGACGTGGCGACGGACGCCGAGAGAATGTTGACCTTCTCGTCGGCCAGCGCCTTGGTCACATCGGAGAGCAGTCGGTGGCGGTCGAGTGCCTCGATCTGAATGGCCACCAGGAACACCGAGGACGCGGACGGTGCCCACTGAACCTCGATGAACCGCTCGGACTGCTCCTCGAGTGAACGCGCGTTGGTGCAGTCGGTGCGATGCACGCTGACCGAACCTCCGCGGGTGACGAATCCGAGGATCTCGTCTCCGGGCACCGGAGTACAGCACTTCGCGAGTTTGGCGACGACGCCGTCCGCCCCGGTCACCAACACTCCAGCATCGCCGACCTGCCGCGGCCGGGTCGGAATGGTCGACGGAGTCGACCGCTCGGCGAGTTCTTCCTCGACATCGCCGACACCCCCGAGGTGAGCAACGAGACGCTGCACCACGTGGCGAGCGGACACGTGATTTTCGCCGACCGCGGTGTAGAGCGCCGAGACGTCGACGTACCGCAATTCGTGCGCGATGGCCGACATCGATTCGGCATTCATCAACCGCTGCAACGGCAATCCGCCTCGGCGCACCTCCTTCGCGATGGCGTCCTTGCCGGCCTCGAGTGCTTCCTCGCGGCGCTCCTTGGCGAACCACTGGCGAATCTTGGTCTTCGCTCGTGGGGACGCGACGAACCCCTGCCAGTCCCGGCTCGGTCCGGCGGTGGCGGCCTTGGACGTGAACACCTCGACCACTTCACCGTTGTCCAGGGTGCGTTCGAGTGCGACCAGCCGACCGTTGACGCGTGCGCCGATGCAGCGGTGGCCGACCTCGGTGTGTACCGCGTAGGCGAAGTCGACCGGACACGATCCGGCAGGCAAGGTGACAACGTCGCCCTTGGGCGTGAAGACGAAGATCTCCTTGACCGCGAGGTCGTACCGCAACGACTCGAGGAACTCCCCCGGATCGGCGGCTTCACGCTGCCAGTCGAGCAGTTGGCGCATCCACGCCATGTCGTCGACCTCGGCGTTGTCCTGAGAGTGCTTGCCCTTGGTTTCCTTGTAACGCCAGTGCGCAGCGATGCCGAACTCGGCAGTCCGGTGCATGTCCCGGGTACGGATCTGCACCTCGAGAGGCTTGCCCTCGGGTCCGATCACCGTGGTGTGCAGAGACTGGTAGACGCCGTAACGGGGCTGCGCGATGTAATCCTTGAATCGGCCCGCCATCGGCTGCCACAACGAATGCACCACGCCGACAGCGGCGTAGCAGTCGCGGATCTCGTCGCACAGAATCCGGACGCCGACGAGGTCGTGGATGTCGTCGAAATCGCGGCCCTTGACGATCATCTTCTGATAGATGGACCAGTAGTGCTTCGGGCGACCTTCGACGACGGCACTGATTCTCGACGCGGCCAGCGTCGCGTTGATCTCGGCCCGAACCTTCTCGAGATAGGTGTCGCGGGACGGCGCACGATCGGCGACGAGACGCACGATCTCGTCGTACTTCTTGGGATGAAGAATTGCGAACGCCAGGTCTTCGAGCTCCCACTTGACCGTGGCCATTCCGAGCCGATGAGCAAGCGGCGCAATGACTTCGAGCGTTTCTTTGGCCTTACGGGCTTGCTTCTCGGGCGGCAGGAACCGCATGGTCCGCATGTTGTGCAGTCGGTCTGCCACCTTGATGACGAGCACTCGCGGATCTCGCGCCATCGCGATGATCATCTTGCGAATGGTCTCGCCTTCGGCTGCGGTTCCGAGAACGACCTTGTCGAGTTTGGTGACCCCGTCGACGAGATGGGATACCTCCTCGCCGAATTCCTCGGTCAACTTGGCGAGCGAATACCCGGTGTCCTCGACGGTGTCGTGCAACAGCGCCGCCACCAACGTCGTGGTGTCCATCCCCAGTTCGGCCAGGATGTTCGCCACGGCGAGTGGATGGGTGATGTAAGGATCGCCCGACTTACGCATCTGCGAGGCATGCAACTCATCGGCGACGTCGTAGGCCCGCTGCAACAACGCGAGATCGGCCTTGGGATAGAGCTCGCGGTGCAGGCTGACGAGAGGTTCGAGCACCGGCTTGACGGCAGCGCTGCGTCCGGCGGTGATGCGGCGCGCAAGACGGGCCCTCACCCGTCGCGACGCCGATGTCGGCACCGGTGCCGAATTGCGCGTACCGGACGGAGCCTGGGCGTCGTTCTGCGCAACACCAGGGTTGGCAGGGCCGGGAGTAACTGTGGACTCGGCACCGGGGCCGGTATCACCGGAACCGGTCTCGCCCGTGGGCACCACGTCGACTTCGGTCCGATCGGGAACGTCGGGCCTGTCGGGGACGGCCGACCCATCCGGCAAGGGCTGATCGATGTATCGGGTCACTCTCATCACCTCCTGCCACGCGCTCCACGCTGTCGCCGGACGCATCCGGAGAACGCATTACGTAGAGACTTTAGTCCTCATACTCGAACCAGGCAGGCAAGCGGGTAGTCAGTGCACCTTTCGCGCCCACGCAAGGCTGTGATCTCGAGAACGACGGCGGCACCGACTATCACCGCACCCTGATCGGCCAACAACCGTGCGGTCGCGTCGACGGTACCGCCCGTCGCGAGCACGTCGTCGATCACCAACACCCGCCGTCCCGCAACATCGATCGCCGTCGGAATCTGCAACTCGGCGGTGCCGTATTCGAGGTCGTAGGACCGCGAATGAACCGGTGGCGGCAGCTTGCCCGCCTTGCGCACCGCCAGCACACCGCAGCCCAGCTCCAGAGCCACACCAGCCCCCAGCAGAAAGCCGCGCGCGTCGATTCCCGCAACCAGGTCGACGTCGTGTTGGCCCTGCGCCAACTCCGACACGACGCTGCGTAACGCACTGCCGTCTGCGAACACCGGCGTCAGATCGCCGAAACGCACTCCAGGAACGGGAAAGTCGTCGACCCACCGCGTCAGCCGAGCCACGGCAGCGACTGCATCCGTCCGATCACCTGCGTCGTTCATCGAAGAAGAACCCACCGATCCATGTTCCATCCGGCACCAGCGGCCGTGGGGTTGGGCACCACGTCCTGCATACCGTCGCTGACGACGGTGGTGCGCGGCTCGTTGTACAGGGGAAGCGACGGCATGTCGTTCCACAGGATGTTCTCACCCTCCGTGGCGAGAGCCAATATCCGTTCCGGGTCATCGGTCACCGCCAGCTGGTCGACGATGGAATCGATCCTGCCGTTGCTGTAGCCGCCGACGTTCAGTCCGATTCCCGTCCTCAGCGCATAGCGTGCGACGGCTCCACCTGCAGACCCCGATGGCCCGGGCAGAGAGCCACTGCTGCCCAGAACCGCGTCGACGGCACCGTCGCGCAGAGCGGCCGGCGTGAACTCCGGCGAGCTCGCATCCACGATGGTGATACCGGCAGCGGCACAGTCGGCAGCCATGCGGCCGACTTCCTGTGCGCGGCGAGCATCCGGTCCCCGGTAGCCGACGCGAACGGTGAGGGCGCTCTCGCCGGCAGCGGCAAGTTCCTTCCCTGCCTGATCCAGGTCCGAGCGCCGATACCGATCGCCGACCACCGTGGCGACCGCCGGATATTCGAGGGTGTCCAACTGAACGAGTCGAGCATCGACGATGCCCGAGCCGAGCCCTGCCTCCGGTGCGTCCGATCCCGGATGCCCGAGCGTGTCGAACAGATCAGATCTCGGGATGCACGCGGCCACCGCGCGTCGCGCGCTCGCGTCGGCCAGCACCCCTTGCGTTGCGAAGGTCAGCTGTTCGAGGCCTCGTGACGGTTCCTCGCTGGTGGCGAATCCCTCGGTCGAGCCGAGATCGACGGCACCAGCACCGTGGTCGACTACGTCGAGCGAGCCGTCCGCCACCTTCGCAGCCAGGTCGGTGCCCTTGGGCCAGACGACGACCTGCTCGGTCTCGGGCGGAATTCCCCACCAGGCCTCGTTCGCGACGAGAACGAGACCCCCGTCGACGGTGTACGACTCGACACGGTACGGCCCCGCCGAGGGCAACAACGAGGTATCGATCGCGCCCGGAGTCAGGGTCCACCCGGTGTTCCAGAACTCGGCGATCCGGCCGACGACGTCGTTGTCACCGGCCAGGATGGGATCGACGACGTTCGGTACCCCGGCAGCCCGGGCAGCCACGTGCGCAGGCAACAGATCGGTGGCACCGAACAGGGCGCGCCAGTTCTGGTAACTCCGCCCCGGAGCGAACACGACCGTGGCCTCCTTGGCCCCCGGTACGCAGTCGATGCGTTGGATGTCCGAGTACCCGGCCGACGACGCCGCGTCGAACACGGGACCGTCGGCGGCGAATCGGCCGCTGTTCGCTGCCCAGGCCAACACGAGGTCGTCGCAGGCCATCGGTGCACCGTCGGAGTACTTCGCTGCCGGGGCAATGGAGTACTGCACGGTCAACGTGTCACCGGGAACGATGGCCGTTGTACCGATATCGTTGTCCGACAACGCATCTCCCTCGGGCCCGAGGTAGCTGAAGCCCACCTGCACCCGGGTGAACGCCTGCCGGGCTCCCGACGCCGCGCCGTCGACCGTTCGTGCGTTGTACGTGTCGACGACGTTGTCGAACGAGTAGCCGATCGAGGGAACCTTGTCCTCGGGTGCCGAACACGCGGTGATGGACACCGCAGCGACACCAGCTGCCACCAGTGCCGCGCTCCACCTGCGTTTCACGTGCACTCTCCGTTCCGGTCGAGCGTGCATGCCTACCGTCGCTTCTTGTTTCGCTTTCCGGTGGGCCGATTACCCGGCTGCGGAGTCGACGCTTTGGTGGTGGACACTCCGACGGCCACCGGTTCGGGAGCGAGACCTGCCGCGCGGGCGGCGGCATCGGCCCGCTTGGAGTGGACCTTGCGTGTGTGCACAGCGACCGGTCCCCATTTCTCCTTGAGCGTCACCAGCAGCGGAGTAGCGAAGAAGATGGACGAGTAGGCACCGACGATCATGCCGACGAGCTGCACCAGCGCCAGGTCCTTGAGTGTGCCGACGCCGAGCAGCCACACAGCCACGATCATGAGCGCGATCACGGGCAGGACACCGATGACTGTCGTGTTGATCGAGCGCATCAAGGTCTGGTTGACGGCCAGGTTCGCCTGCTCCGCGAACGTCTTGCGATGCAGGTTCAAGATGCCGCGAGTGTTCTCCTCGACCTTGTCGAACACCACCACCGAGTCGTACAGCGAGAAACCGAGGATCGTCAACAGCCCGATCACTGTCGCCGGAGTCACCTCGAATCCGACGAGCGAATACACCCCTGCCGTCACGACGAGGTCGAAGCCCAGAGCGGCCAGCGCTGCCAAGGCCATGTCCCGTTCGTATCGGACAGCGATGTAGATGCTGACGATGACCAGGAACACAGCCAGGGCGATCAACGCCTTCTGAGTGATCTGGCCGCCCCAGGTCTCGCTGACGTCGGACACGCTGATCGCGTTGGGAGTTGCAGTGCCGCTGTTGTCCTGGGGTTGAAACGCCTCGAACAACGCCTGACGCAAGCTGTCCACTTGACCGGGGTCGAGAGCTTCGGAACGAATCTGCACCGTTGCTGCCGCACCCGAGCCGACCGTCTGCACCGACACCGGGGGCATACCCAGCGAGTCGTCGTAGACGGTCTCGACCTGCTCGGTGGAGATGTTGTCCGCGGCCGGCAGAGCGATCCGAGTCCCGCCCTCGAAATCGATGCCGAGCGTGAAGCCGCGCACGAGGAAGCTCAGCAGGCACACCAACACGATGACACCGGTGAGGATGTAGTAGAAGCGGCGACGCCCGACGATGTCGAAAGCACCGGTTCCGGTGTAGAGCCTGGACAGCCAGCTGTGCTTGGGCTGAGTCGATTGATCGACACCCGAGTCGTCGAGGGGCGATGGGGTCGACGTGGTCGTATCCGACATGTCATGCCTCCTTCGACGGCGTGATGCCGGTCTTCACGGCGAGCGCCTTGTTGGCTGCACGTTTGCGTTCGAGCGCGATCTGCTGGACGGCACCGAGACCGTTGACGGACGGCTTGGACCAGAACTTCGACTTGGAAGCCAGGTACACCAGTGGCCAGGTGACCAAGACCACGACGATGATGTCGAGGATCGTCGTCAGACCGAGGGTGAAGGCGAATCCACGGACCTGCCCCACCGCGAGTACGTAGAGCACGGCGGCCGCGATGAAGCTGACCGCGTTACCGGACAGGATCGTCTTGCGTGCGCGAGCCCAGCCTCGCGGTACCGCCGACCGGAAACTTCGACCCTCGCGAATTTCGTCCTTGATGCGTTCGAAGAACACCACGAACGAGTCGGCGGTCATACCGATGCCGATGATGAGTCCGGCGATGCCTGCGAGATCGAGGGTGAAGCTGATCCACCTGCCCAACAGAACGATGATGCCGTAGACGACGAGACCCGCCAGTGCCAACGACAGGGCAGTGAGCAGACCCAGGGCGCGGTAGTAGAGAAGGCAGTAGACGAGCACCAGCGCCAGTCCGATGGCTCCGGCGATGAGACCGGCTTCCAGCGAAGCCAACCCGAGCGTGGCCGAGACGGTTTCGGCCTCGGAGGAGACGAAGGACAGCGGCAGCGAGCCGTACTTGAGGGTGTTGGCCAGCTCCGAGGCGCTCTGTGCGTTGAAGTTGCCGGTGATCGAGGTAGCGCTGCCCGCGGGGGTAGCACCCTGGATGACCGGCGCGCTGATCACCTTCGAGTCCAGCACGAATGCTGCCTGCTTCTGCAGGTTCGCCGCGGTGAATTGCGCCCAGGTGTTCGAGCCGTCCGAGTCGAACGTCAGGCTCACCTGGAACTGAGCCTGCTGACTGTCGAATCCGGAGGTGGCGTCGGCGATCTGCTGACCGTCGATGATCGTCGGGCCCAGGAGGTAGACGGCCGTCCCGTCGGTGGAGCACGCGACGAGCGGCAGAGCCGGATCGTCGTTGCCTGCGAGGGGGTCGGCCGCGTTGCAATCGAGAGACTGCATCGCCAGCTGCTGAATCTGTGGATCCTCGCTCTGTCGCAACGTCTTGGCGTCTGCGATCTCCTGGGCAGCGCGATCGGCATCGGACAACGACGCGTCGGTCGCAGGGTCCTCCGCAGCGGGCGCGTCCGTGGCAGGTGCCTCCGTGGCGGGTGCCTCCGTGGCGGGTGCCGGAGTCGGATCGACCGTGGTCGGATCCTGAGCTGGGAACACTCGACTCTGTGGTGCCGCAGGCGCGGCAGGATCCGCAGGGACGGCCGGATCAGCCGGTGCGGCCGGATCCACCGGCGCTTGCTCCGAACCACTGGCACCCTGGCCCGCCGACGGGGCCACCGACCCCACGACCGGGCGGATGAACAAACGCGCGGTCTGGCCGAGGGTTCTCGCCTGCGAGCTGTCGTCACCGGGCACCGTGATGACCAGGTTGTCACCGTCGATGACCACCTCGGACCCGGAGACACCGAGACCGTTGACGCGAGTCTCGATGATCTGCTGTGCCTGCTTCAGGCTGTCCTGTGTCGGTGCGTTGCCGTCGGGGGTGCGCGCGGTGAGAGTCACACGCGTGCCACCCTGCAGGTCGATCCCCAACTTCGGCGAGGGGTCTTTGTCTCCGGTGAAGAAGACCATGGCGTACACCGCTGCGATCAGCACCGCGAAAACGGCGAGATAGCGCGCGGGACGCACCGGTCCGCTGGAAGCTGCCACGGTCTGTGTTTCTCCTCTGAGGCGATGAAAGTGTCGGTTCCTGCGGGGCCTGCCGGCTCGATGCGTCAGCGGCGGGCGGTGCGATTGTGCACCACATCGGTCACTGCATACGAAACCGCTGCCGGATTCTCTCTCCGACAGCGGTTCGGATCAACGGCCGTTCACTCTTTTTCGAGCCGCTTCGACGTCTGTTCCACGGTCTCGTCGGGCCCGCTGACGTCGGTCTTGTGCAACGACGGCCCTGCGGTCGGGCTCGAGTCGATTGCCGAGACGTCCGCGTCGGTGGTGGTCTCGAACTCGGTGTCGTCGAATTCGGAGCCATCGGGCAGTACCTCGCGCACCACCGCGCGAGACCAGGTGGTGATGACGCCGTCCGCGATCTCGAGGTCGATCGTGTCGTCCTCGACCAGAACGACGCGGGCGTACAGGCCCGCCGTGGTGACGACCTCGTCGCCGACCTTCAGCGAGTCCTGCATCTCCGTGGTTTTGGCCAGCACCTTCTTCTGTCGACGCGCATTCAGAAACAGCGGTACCAGAAGGGCCACGATCAGCAGCGGAAACAGCAAATCCATCGGAAGGTCAGTCCTCGAAGTTCGGGTCGAAAATCGTCATTGTCTCGTGCGAGAACGCCGTGGGTGTGGGCCTCGCAGCTACCCAGTGTGCCATCACCGGGAACCGGTCCGGTCCCTTCGTGTCCTGTTCTGCCCGATTCAGTCGAATAATCCCTGCGCAGCCTCGGAGGATCGGACCGAAATTCCCCCTACCGCGAGGTCCGGCGGCGGGGTCAGACCGAGATGTTGCCACGCGGTGGCAGTTGCGACGCGACCTCGCGGTGTACGGGCGATCATGCCTGCTCGCACCAGGAACGGCTCGCAGACTTCCTCGACCGTCGATGGTTCTTCACCGACGGCGACGGCCAGCGTCGATACACCGACCGGTCCCCCACCGAAGCTGCGGATGAGCGCGCTGAGGACGGCCCGGTCGAGTCGGTCGAGGCCGAGTTTGTCGACGTCGTACACCACCAGAGCGGCTTTTGCCGTCTCCCGGGTGACGGTGCCGTCGCCCCGCACATCCGCGTAGTCGCGCACCCGCCGGAGCAATCGGTTCGCAATACGCGGTGTGCCACGCGAACGGCCGGCGATCTCGGCACAGCCGTCTCGGTCGATCGGCACCCCCAGGATCCCCGCCGACCGCATGAGAATGCGTTCGAGCTCGCTCGGCTCGTAGAAGTCCATGTGCGCGACGAACCCGAACCGGTCACGCAGCGGACCGGTGAGTGCACCCGACCTGGTGGTCGCTCCGACGAGCGTGAACGGAGCCACCTCGAGCGGAATCGACGTCGCTCCCGGCCCCTTACCGACGATGACGTCGACGCGAAAGTCCTCCATCGCCAGGTACAGCATCTCCTCGGCCGGACGGGCGATGCGGTGAATCTCGTCGATGAACAGCACGTCTCCCTCGACCAGGTTGCTGAGCATCGCGGCCAGGTCCCCGGCCCGCTCGAGCGCCGGCCCGGACGTGAGCCGCAGCGAGGTTCCCAGCTCGGCGGCGATGATCATCGCCATACTCGTCTTGCCGAGCCCTGGAGGCCCGGACATCAGAATGTGGTCGGGAGTGCCGCCGCGCATCTTTGCACCGGACAGTACGAGCTGGAGTTGCTCACGTACCCGAGGCTGGCCGATGAAATCGGTGAGGTTCTTCGGACGCAGGCTCGTCTCGACATCCAGGTCGTCGGACATCGCGTCCGCGCCCACCTGAGATTCGGCGAACTGGTCGTCCTCGTCCACGCCGGCCTACCTGGACTTCCCGAGGTACGCGAGCGCCGACCTCAGGGCAATCGACGTCGTGGCCTCGGGCTGTTGGGCGAGTACCGCGTCGGTGGCCTCCTCGGCCTGCTTCGCTGGGAAGCCGAGTCCGATCAGCGCCTCGACGATTTGGTCGCGCATCGAGTTTCCGGCACCCGAACCCGGTAGAACGGACGTACCTGCGCGTCCGACCACTGCGTCCACCTTGTCCCGTAGTTCGACGACCATTCTCTCTGCGCCCCGCTTGCCGATTCCAGGAACCCGCGTCAGCGCTCCGATATCACTGTCCGCCAACGCTGTTCGCAGCGCGTCCGGTTCGTGGACGGCGAGCGTGGCCATTGCGATCCGCGGCCCGACGCCCGATACGGTGAGAAGCAACTCGAACAGCTCGCGCGACTCCTTGTCCGGGAATCCGTACAGCGTCTGCGAATCCTCCCGCACGATCATCGTGGTCAGGAGCGTCGACTCACTTCCGCGGTGCAGCGTGGCCAACGTCGCCGGGGTGGCGCTGATGCGATAGCCGACGCCGGCCGCCTCGAGCACGGCGTGATCGAGCGCAATGTCGATCACCGAGCCTCTGATCGATGCGATCATCGTGCGCCCGCCTCTTTCTTGGCCATCTTCTCGATTCTGCGTGCAACGACGGCACGAGCCTTACGCTCCTCGGCCAGACGCGCGTCGTACTTGCGCTTCTGTTCTGCCGCCATGGCTTCTGCCTTCGCCATCCGGGCGATCATCGGAGCTCGCCAGCAATGACAGATCCCGAGTGCGAGTGCGTCGGCGGCATCCGCGGGGGTCGGGGCCGTTTGCAGACCGAGGATGCGCATGACCATCGCGGTGACCTGGGCCTTGTCGGCCGAACCGTTGCCGGTGACCGCGGCCTTGACTTCACTGGGAGTGTGGAAGCAGACATCCACTCCGCGCCGGGCCGCCGCCAGCGCGATCACTCCACCGGCTTGCGCGGTACCCATGGCAGTGCGCACGTTGTGCTGCGCGAACACTCGCTCGATCGCCACCACCGAGGGCTTGTGGGTATCGAGCCAGTATTCGGCTGCCTCGGAGATACGCAGCAACCGCTGCGCAAGATCCATGTCCGCGGGCGTACGCACCACATCCACGTCGAGAGCAACCACCGATCGACCCACGCCACCCTCGATCAGACTGAGCCCACACCTGGTCAGGCCGGGGTCGACACCCATCACCCGCACGCCACCACACCTTCCGCTTACGAACTGTTGTTCGATAGCGTAGCGGAGCGCACCGACGGATCAGGGATACGACACCCGGCCTGTTGGTTCGATCGAACCGAGAAGGTCAGTCCTCTGCGTCGAGCTCGGCCATGACCTCGTCGGACAGGTCCACATTGGACCACACGTTCTGCACGTCGTCGCTGTCTTCCAGCGCGTCGATGAGCTTGAACACCTTGCGTGCGCCGTCCGCGTCCACCGGAACGTTGACCGAGGCCTGGAAGCTCGCCTCGGCCGAGTCGTAGTCGAATCCGGCCTCCTGCAGTGCGGTGCGCACTGCGATCAGGTCCGTGGGTTCGCTGACGATCTCGAACGTGTCGCCGTTGTCGTTCACTTCTTCGGCACCGGCTTCGAGGACGGCCATCAGGACGTCGTCCTCACTCTGACCGTTTTTCTCGAGCGTCACCACGCCCTTGCGCGAGAACAGGTACGACACCGATCCCGGGTCTGCCATGTTTCCGCCGTTGCGCGTCATCGCCACGCGTACCTCGCCGGCGGCGCGGTTGCGGTTGTCGGTGAGGCATTCGATGAGGATCGCCACGCCGTTGGGGCCGTAGCCCTCGTACATGATGGTTTGCCAATCGGCTCCACCGGTCTCTTCGCCTGCTCCTCGCTTGCGGGCCCGCTCGATGTTGTCGATCGGAACCGAGGTCTTCTTCGCCTTCTGGATGGCATCGAAGAGAGTCGGATTGCCCGTGGGGTCACCGCCACCCGTGCGGGCCGCCACCTCGATGTTCTTGATGAGTTTGGCGAAAGACTTGCCGCGTCGGGCGTCGATCACCGCCTTCTTGTGCTTGGTGGTGGCCCATTTTGAGTGGCCGCTCATGCGATAGAGCCCCTTCCTGCTCGAAATCAGTGTTGTCGACTTTACTCGCCCGGTACCGCGCTCGGGACCGACCGGCTCCAGCCGGTCCCACGACCGCACACCGTCACCGACTACGGCGCACCATGTCGACGAACAGTCGGTGCACACGATTGTCTCCGGTGACCTCGGGATGGAAGCTCGTTGCCAGCACCGAGTTCTGCCGAACGGCCACCACACGCCCCGCGGCCGGTCCATGCGGCACGGTGGCGAGGACCTCGACGTGTTCGCCCACACGCTCGACCCAGGGTGCCCTGATGAACACCGCTCGCACCGGGCCACCGTCGATGTCGACGACGTCGAGATCGGTCTCGAACGAGTCGACCTGACGACCGAAAGCATTGCGCCGCACAGTGATATCGAGGGAATCCAGATGCCGCGCGTCGGGTCTGGTATCGAGAATCTCGGACGCCAACAAGATCATTCCTGCGCACGATCCGTAGGCGGGCATGCCCTCGGCCAATCGAGCACGCAGCGGCTCGAGAAGGTCGAACACCCCGAGCAGGTTGCTCATGGTCGTCGATTCGCCACCGGGGATGATCAGCCCGTCGATCCGTTCGAGTTCGGATGCACGCCGCACGGTGACTCCATGCGCGCCACTCGACTCGAGTGCGGCCAGATGTTCGCGAACATCGCCCTGCAGTGCGAGAACTCCAATGGTCGGAGCACTCACTTCACACCGAAGGGATCGACGTGCTGCTTCGAGGTGTCCCTCTCGAAACGCATCAATCCCTCTTGCACCACCGCTGCGACCATCCGACCGGAGGTATCGAAGATTCGACCCTGCGCCAGTGCTCGCCCGAAGTCGGCGGACGGCGACGTCTGGTCGTAGAGCAACCACTCGTCGGCCCGGAACGGACGCAGGAACCACAACGCATGATCGAGTGACGCCGTCTGCGTGACGGCATCCGGATGCGGCACCTTGGCCGATCCGATGAGCGTCATATCGCTCATGTAGGCCAGAGCGCAGACGTGGAACACCTGATCGTCGGGCAACGTGTCCCGGTAGCGGAACCACACCCGTTGCTGCGCAGCGAAATTCGGATGCTTGACGGTCTGGTCATCTGGAATGAGACGGATGTCCCATTCCGACCACTCCTTGTAGTACGAGCTGTCGTACTCGGCGAGGGTGGTGGGGTCGGGCAGAGTCTCCGGGCCGACGACGTCGGGCATCAGGTCCTGGTGAGAAATACCGTCGTCGTCGCCGTGAAACGACGCGGACATCGTAAATATTGCTTTGCCGTGCTGAATTCCGGTGACTCGGCGCGTGCAGAACGAACGTCCGTCACGGACGCGATCGACCATGAAGACCGCCGGCTCGTTGGGGTTGCCCGGCCGCAGGAAATAGCCGTGCAGCGAGTGCACGCGAAATTCGGGTGCCACCGTACGCACCGCCGCGACGAGCGCCTGGCCTGCAACCTGGCCGCCGAACGTCCGGGGAAGACGACTGGGGAACGTCCGTCCCCGATAGATGTCGTTCTCGATCCGTTCCAATTCGAGAATGTCCTCGATACTGGCCATGGCTGATGCCCACCTTTCTCCGGTGGATCAGGCTAACAATGGATCGACCAGGCAAGATGGTCGGTGTGGGTCAACCTGTACCGATCTTTCCCGATCTCCTCGTGGAATCGATCGTCGAATCCTGTCCGGCCGACGTACGAACGATCGTCGTGATCGACGGTGCCGATGCTGCGCGGCCGGTCGAGTTCGCCTCGCGCACAGCAGAACACGCCCGCACCGGCGGACGTCCGGCAACCGTGGTGGATCTGCACGACTACGTCCGACCAGCGTCGATCCGATTCGAGTATTCACGCCACGACGAATTGAGTTATCGCACACTGTGGTTCGACTACGAGGCCATATCTCGGGAGGTCATCGCGCCGCTACGGCCCGGTGGCCGAGGTCACTTCCTGCCTCGTCTGTGGAATGAGGCAACCGATCGATCTGCTCGCGCCCGCAGCGTGCCGGCCGCGCCGAACGAGATCGTGCTGATTGCCGGTCCCATGCTGCTCGGGCGAGCCTTGGACGTCGATCTGTCGGTGCACCTTCGATTGTCCGAGACTGCGCTGCGACGTAGAACCGACCCGGCCGAAGAGTGGACCTGCGAGCCTTTGATCACCTACTACGACAGCCTGGATCGGTTGGACCGTTCCACAGGCCGGCCGGATTTCTCGGTCCGATGGGACCATCCGGACCGCCCGGCCTTGGAACGCCGGCCCTAGATACGAGTCACCAACCGCGCTCGGCGAGCCGGTGTCCGACGGGAAGGTCGTCGACATTGATTCCGACCATCGCCTCACCGAGCCCACGCGAGACCTTCGCAAGAACGTCGGGGTCGTCGAAGAACGTGGTCGCCTTGACGATTGCCTCGGCGCGTTCCTTCGGGTTGCCGGACTTGAAGATTCCCGATCCGACGAACACTCCCTCGGCACCGAGTTGCATCATCATCGCCGCGTCTGCGGGAGTGGCGATACCGCCGGCCGTGAACAGCGTGACAGGCAGCTTGCCTGCCCTGGCAATCTCGACGACGAGGTCGTACGGTGCCTGCAATTCCTTTGCCGCCACGTACAGCTCGTCCTCGGGCATCGAGGTGAGTCGGCGAATCTCGTCGCGGATCTTGCGCATGTGTGTCGTCGCGTTCGAGACGTCGCCGGTGCCGGCCTCGCCCTTGGAGCGAATCATGGCCGCGCCCTCGGTGATTCGGCGCAGGGCCTCACCCAGGTTGGTGGCACCGCACACGAACGGAGCGGTGAAGTTCCACTTGTCGATGTGATTGGCGTAGTCGGCCGGGGTGAGCACCTCGGACTCGTCGATGTAGTCGACGCCCAGGCTCTGCAGGATCTGGGCCTCGACGAAGTGGCCGATGCGCGCCTTGGCCATCACCGGGATACTCACCGAAGAAATGATGCTGTCGATCATGTCGGGATCGCTCATGCGCGACACCCCACCCTGGGCGCGGATGTCGGCGGGAACGCGCTCGAGAGCCATGACGGCGACGGCTCCGGCGTCTTCGGCGATCTTGGCCTGATCGGCGGTGACCACGTCCATGATGACGCCGCCCTTGAGCATCTCGGCCATACCCCGCTTGACGCGCGCGGTGCCGACTCCGTTCTCGCCGGATCCACCGTCGACCGATGCGGCGGGCGTGTTCGAGGACTGTGGGGTAGTCAAGGGAAACTCCTGTGTTCTTCGACGCTGTTGCGGCGCTACGGGCTGATAGGTGCGATCGCGCGCGGCGCGATGTCGCGCCCAGAACAGTAGGCCTTCGAGAGTGCAATTCCCATAACCACTTGGAGATTGCTGGACTGCTCGAAAGGGTCCAGATGACTACCGAATGGCGCGCACGTCCGGGTCGCCGCGTCGAGCGAGAGCCACGTTCACCTCGTCGAGAAGTTCCGCCAGGTCCTGGGGATAGACATTCTCGCCGAGCGCGCTGAGAGCCCGGATGTCGGACTCGGTGCACCACTGATGCCCGGTCACGGTCCGTCGCTCGAAATCGGTGAAGCCGGCGCTCTCCGGCTCGAACTCCTGCGTACGGTGCGCGAAGAACAGTTCCTCGGACCTGATCAGAGTTCCGTTGAACGGGAACGTGGCAACTCGCCGCCACAGCGGACCGCGCAGGTCGGCGGCGTCGACGCGCAATCCCGTTTCCTCGTGCACTTCTCGCACAGCTGCTTCGCGAAGTGATTCTCCCTTCTCCACTGCTCCACCGATCGTGAACCAGAAGAAGATGTCGGGCACTGTCGGATCGTGCCCGCGCAGCAGCAGAACTCGGCCGCGCTCGTCGAGCAACACCACTCGTGCCGAGGTTCGCGGAGTGGCCCGATTCGCGCTGCCGAACGCAGCGGCGACAGAGCGCTCCGCGATCTCGAAGTACGACGGCAGCGCGGCAGTTCCGCCGAGATGCAACCACCGGACCGGTCGACGAACTCGCAACGCCAGAGTGTCGCGGACGGCATCGTTGTGAAAGCGCCGCGCAATCAGAACTCGCGCTTCGGCGTCGGCCAGTTCCGCAACCAATTGCGGGGGAAGCGCATCCGGTTCGACGACCGCCAGAGCCATGGACACCGCGTTCTCGGCTTCTTCCCGCTCCGACCGGTCGGCACGCTCGGCTCGATCGGCCAACGCAGCAAGTTCTCTGCTCGACGGTGCCGAGTCGCGGGTAGCGGCGGACACTGTACGCGCGACGACGGCACGGCGCGCGAGGGCAGCGTCGAGAGACTGCCAGGCGAGGTCGGTACGAACATGCAGGCGATCGAGTCGGTTCGCCGTCCCGTAGGCCCACAAACCTACAACGAGAATCAGGACTGCAATCAGCCCCAGCACCAGGATGGTGACGGCAGAGAGGGTCATCAGGTCGACGCTCGCACTTTCTGCCCGCCGAGAGTGACGGTCTCGTAGACCCGCAGAATCTGCTCGGCGACGACGGGCCAGTCGTAGGCGGACACAGCGACCGACGCGGCGTCGGCCAGCCGGTCTCGGACGGACTCGTCGGACAGGATCGAGGTGACGGCTACGGCGAGGGCATCGGAGTCGTCGATCGGAACCAGCAGTCCGCAGGTGCCGTCCTTCAGCACCCGGCGAAAGGCGTCGAGTTCGCTTGCCACGACCGGTGTTCCGGCGGCCATCGCCTCGACGAGCACGATACCGAAGCTTTCGCCGCCGAGATTCGGGGCGCAGTAGACGTCGGCACTGCGCATTGCGGAGGCCTTCGTCGCATCGTCCACCTGCCCCAGGAAGGTCAGGTGTGACGCCAGGGCGCCTGCATCCTTGCGGAGCTTGTCCTCGTCGCCGCGGCCGACGACGAGGATCTCGATATCGGGATGGGACTCGACCAGGGCCGGCAGCGCACCGAGAAGAACGGACATTCCCTTACGCGGTTCGTCGAATCGGCCGAGAAAGAGCACCGTACGGCCGACCCGCGGATAGCCTTCCAGCACAGCGGCATCGGCGAACGCGGGCACGTCGACGCCGTTGGGAATCTCCACGGCATCGGATCCGAGTGCCTCGACCTGCCAGCGTCGAGCCAGCTCCGAGACGGCGATCCGGCCGCTGATCTTCTCGTGGTACGGACGCAGGACGCCCTGGAAGGTGCTGAGCACCAAAGACTTCGTGGTGGAGGTGTGGAACGTTGCCACGATCGGACCGTCCGCGGCCTTGAGCGCGAGCATCGACAGACTGGGAGCGTTCGGTTCGTGAATGTGGAGAACGTCGAAATCGTTGTCCAAGATCCACTTTCGGATTCGGGAATACGTCACCGGTCCGAACCGGAGACGCGCGACCGATCCGTTGTAGGGGATGGCGAGCGCCTCCCCCGCCGACACCACGAACTCCGGCAGCTCGACGTCGTCCGACGCGGGCGCCAACACGCTCACCCGATGCCCGCGCTCGATGAACACCTCCGCCAACTGCTGGACATGCGCCTGCACCCCGCCGGGAACATCGAACGAGTACGGGCAGACCATACCGATCTTCACGCGCCCTCGATTCGGGCGCGCCGTTCGGCCGACCAGTCGCTCATCCACAGTGGTTGCAGCATGTGCCAATCGGCCGGGTGCGACCGAATGCCTGCAGCGAAGTGATCCGCCAATGCTTGTGTGGCGACATCGATTCCCTGCGAGACATCCACTGCCGGGGAGATGTCGAAGCCCCACCCGTCACCGTCGAAGTAACCGTGCACCGGCAGCAACGTCGCCCCGGTGTCGATCGCCAGCTTTGCGGCCCCCGCAGGCATACGGGTCGGTTCACCGAAGAACGTCACCGGAACGCCGTGCTTGGCCAGGTCTCGTTCGCCGAGGAGGCAGACCACCTTGTTCTCGCGCAGGCGCTCGCTCAGCGCCCGCAGAGGCGGTTGCTCACCTCCGCTGAGCGGAAAGATCTCGAAGCCGAGGCTCTCGCGATACGCAACGAACCGCTGGTACAGCGATTCGGGTTTCAGCCGTTCGGCAACCGTCGAGAGACCACCGTGCTTGCGCACCAGCCACATTCCGGCCATGTCCCAATTGCCACTGTGCGGTAGCGCCAGCACGGCACCCTTGCCCGACGCGAGCGCGGCCTCGAGATGCTCCTGTCCGTTCACACACCGGTCGATAACCGCGGCCTGCGCGGCCAGATCCATCGACGGCAACCGGAACGCCTCGCGCCAGTAGCGGGCGTACGAGCGGACGCTGTCGCGAATCAATTCGTCGGGCACCTCGCCGGGGGTGGTTCCGAGGACACGAGCGAGATTGCGCCGCAACTGGTTCGGGCCACCATTTCGGGTGGCCGCGATATCTGCACCGCGATCGAAGAGACCTCGCGCCACACCCTCCGGCAGCGATCGGACCAGACGCCACCCGGCTGCATACCCGAGGTCGCTGGCTCTGTCGGAGACATTCACGACGCAGCCACGTCACCGTCGCCGGGGGTGGGGGTCGGGGGCACGATGATGTCGCGGGCCCCGTCCGACCCGCGGACGGCCAGCACACGTTGGAACACCGTCACGATGCTCAAGGCTGCGAGCACCCACATTGCAGGGTAAATGAGGCTGTCCAACCACGGGATATCGAAATGCCTACCCACGCCGGTGAACCCGGCTCCGACGAGAACGATGACGAGGCGGTCCGGGCGCTCGATCCAACCACCGTCGGCCGAGAGTCCGCTGGCCTCGGCCCGCGCTTTGGCGTACGAGATCACCTGTGAGGTGACCAGGCAGATCAACGTGGCCACGAGCAGGGGCTTGTTCTGCTCGGAATACACGGCCCACCAGGCCAGGCCACCGAAGATCGCGCCGTCGGCAACTCGATCGCACGTCGCATCCAGGACGGCCCCGTACTTGGTGCCTCCGCCCCTGGCCCGTGCCATGGCTCCATCGAGCATGTCGAAGAGAACGAACAGCGTGATGACGATCGAACCCCACCACAGATAGCCCGCGGGGAACATCGTCACTGCCGCCGTGACGGTGACGACAGTGCCGATGAGGGTCACCGAGTCGGGGGTCAGTCCGGTGCTGTTGAGGGCGCGTCCGAGCGGGGCGGTCACCTTCGACACCGGCGCACGGCCGAAAATACTCAGCACGGCGCGTGCTCCTCTCGCGTGTGGTTCATTCGTTCCAGGCCGACGCGAGCAGGGCCCGAGTGTCGCGGAGCAACTGCGGCATCACCTTCGCTCCGCCTATCACCGTGATGAAGTTTGCATCGCCGCCCCAACGCGGGACGATGTGTTGGTGTAGATGTTCGGCCAGGGATCCGCCTGCTGCGGCACCGAGATTGAGGCCCACGTTGAAACCGTGCGGGCGCGACACCGTCTTGATGACGCGAATCATCTGCTGGGTGAATGCCATCAACTCGGCACTCTCGGCGGGCGTGAGATCTTCGAGTGCCGCCACTCGGCGGTACGGGACGATCATCGTGTGGCCGGGGTTGTACGGGTACAGATTGAGTACCGCGTAGACCGATTCACCCCGCGCGACCACCAGCCCGTCCTCGTCGCTCATCTTCGGGATGTCGGAGAACGGCTCACTCGACTTGGCCGAGGCCTGCGGGGCCTCGGCTATGTACGACATCCGATGTGGGGTCCACAGTCGCTGCAACCGATCGGGCTCACCGGCACCGGTGGCGACGATCGACTCGTCCTGATCGGGCATGTCAACTCACTCCTGCGGTACTGGTCTGCACGAGTTCGGCGGTCGGTGATGCGTTGTTGCGCTGGGAGATCCAGTCGGTGATCGTTGCTACTGCCTCCGCAACCGGAACACCGTTCACCTGGGTTCCGTCACGGAATCGGAAGCTGACGGCACCGGCCTCGACGTCGCGTTCGCCGGCGAGAAGCATGAAGGGGATCTTCTGTGCAGTCTGGTTGAAGATCTTCTTCTGCATCCGATCGTCACTGGCATCGACCTCGGCGCGCACCCCGAGCTTCTTGAGCTCTTTCACCACCGAGAACAGGTGATCCTGGTGTACCTCGGCAACCGGGATGCCCACAACCTGAACCGGCGCGAGCCACGCCGGGAAAGCACCGGCGTAGTGCTCGGTGAGTACACCGAAGAATCGCTCGATCGAACCGAACAGTGCGCGGTGGATCATCACCGGGCGTTCCTTGACTCCGCCCGAGGCGGTGTATTCGAGCTCGAACCGCTCGGGCAGGTTGAAGTCGAGCTGGATGGTCGACATCTGCCAGGTACGGCCCAAGGCATCCTTGGCCTGCACCGAGATCTTGGGTCCATAGAACGCCGCACCGCCCGGATCGGGTACCAGATCCAGACCCGACGCTGCCGCGACCTCGGCGAGCGTATTGGTCGCCTCTTCCCAGACCTCGTCGCTGCCGACCGACTTCTCCGGATTACGGGTGGAGAGCTCGAGGTAGAAATCGTCGAGTCCGTAATCCTTGAGCAGTCCGAGGACGAACTCGAGTGTGCTGGTTAGCTCTCCGCGCATCTGCTCACGCGTGCAGAAGATGTGCGCATCGTCCTGGGTCATGCCCCGTACCCGAGTGAGACCGTGAATGACGCCGGACTTCTCGTACCGGTACACGGAACCGAACTCGAAGAGCCGCAACGGCAACTCACGGTACGAGCGACCGCGGGAGCGGAAAATGAGATTGTGCATCGGGCAGTTCATCGGCTTGAGGTAGTAGTCCTGGCCGGGCTTGCGCACGTCACCGTTCTCGTCGAGTTCGGCGTCGAGATGCATGGCGGGAAACATGCCGTCCCGGTACCAGTCGAGGTGGCCGGACACCTCGTAGAGATGGCCCTTCGTGATGTGCGGGGTGTTGACGAACTCGTAGCCTTCTTCGATGTGCCGCTGCCGGGAGTAGTTCTCGAGCTCGTTGCGGATCACACCACCCTTCGGATGGAACACCGGAAGACCGGAGCCCAGTTCATCGGGGAAGCTGAACAGGTCCAGCTCGGATCCGAGTTTGCGGTGATCGCGACGCTCGGCCTCGGCCAGCAATTCGAGATGCGCATCGAGCGCCTCGGTGGACTCCCATGCGGTTCCGTAGATGCGCTGCAGATCTGCGTTGTCCTGATTACCGCGCCAGTACGCAGCCGAACTGCGGGTCAGCTTGAACGCCGGCACGTATTTGGTGGTGGGGATATGCGGTCCGCGGCACAGATCGCCCCAAATGCGCTCGCCGGTACGAGGATTGAGGTTGTCGTAGGCGGTCAGCTCTCCCCCGCCGACCTCCATGACCTCGGGATCGTCGATGCCGGATTTGTCGTCGATCAGCTCGAGCTTGTACGGCTCGGTCGCCAGCTCCTCGCGGGCCTGCTCGACCGATTCGTAGACCCGACGCGAGAAACGCTGTCCCGCTTTGACGATCTGCTTCATCTTCTTCTCGAGTGCGGTCAGATCCTCGGGAGTGAACGGTTGCTTCACGTCGAAGTCGTAGTAGAAGCCGTCCTTGATGAACGGTCCGATGCCCAGTTTGGCGTCGGGAAAGAGATCTTGAACGGCCTGCGCCAGAACGTGCGCAGCCGAGTGCCTGATGACGCTTCGCCCATCCTCGGTGTTCGCCGGAACGGGCTCGACCTCGGTGTCGCCCTCCGGTGCCCACGACAGGTCACGGAGCTTGCCGTCGGGATCACGCACAACGACGATGGCGTCGGGTCCCTTGTTCGGCAGGCCGGTGTCGCGGAGCGCCGTACCTGCCGTCGTTCCTGCCGGCACCATGATGCGGGCGGGTGGAACTGCGGCGACAACGGGCATGCTCACGGCGATGTACTCCTCGATCGGTTCTTCGGGCCAGGAAGGCCTCCGACAGCCTATCGGCATCGAGCCCCTCGTCGGCCCTCAGCGCGGCGCGTTCGTCAGATCGGACTTTCGAGCCAGGTCCAGTCGAGGCCGAACCAGCCGCCGACCAGCGCGAAGGTTCCGAGCAGCCACAGAGTTGCGAGCACGACGATCGTGGTGAACAGCACGCCCAGACCCTTGACGAACATCGACTGCTTCGAGAACCAGGCCATGAAAGCGTCGTACCTCTTGCGGACGAATCGGAGTGCACTTTTGGCCCACGCGAATTCCGACGCCAGGATGCCCAGTCCCGCGAACACGATCAGCCAACCCGGCCCGGGGTACGGGATGGCGAGCACACCCAAGATGAGCACGATGGTTCCGACGACACCGACCGTGATTCGGTAGCCGAGATCGAGAGACTTGTTCTCGGCGATACGCGCCCGGAAGCGCCGGTGTTTCACCTTCGCCTTGTCCACCGGATTCTGGTCGTCGACGGCGTCGGGCTTCGATTGTTCGGTGCTCACCGGCTCAGGTTACCGGCCTCGAACGCAAGAAGGCCCACACCGACGGGCGGTGTGGGCCTTCTTTTCTGTGGTCCCGGCTGGGATCGAACCAGCGACCTTCCGCGTGTGAAGCGGACGCTCTCCCACTGAGCCACGGGACCGAACGAGGCAAAACATTAACACGAGGTGCTACGGCGAACCGAATCGCCTGCCCGATCACCGAATACGTCGCCGGACTGCCTCCACAGGGCTGCTCTCGTCTCTGCTTTCACATCTTTCACATGCGCGAATCGTTCGAATTCCGCAGCTGACCACCAGATTTGTGAGTTTCACTCCCGTTGGGTTAATGTTTTCCCCGCACCACGGAGACAGCAACTGCCCAGCAGTGAACGCCTCCGGGGTATGCGGATGTGGCGCAGTGGTAGCGCATCACCTTGCCAAGGTGAGGGTCGCGGGTTCGAATCCCGTCATCCGCTCGAGGGTCTCGACCCATGGTGGAGTGGCCGAGTGGTGAGGCAACGGCCTGCAAAGCCGTGCACACGGGTTCGATTCCCGTCTCCACCTCGCTAGTGCATCGGTTGCAGAATCGATGCGAGGACATGCGCGATTAGCTCAGCGGGAGAGCGCTTCCCTGACACGGAAGAGGTCACTGGTTCAATCCCAGTATCGCGCACCAGAGTCAGACAAATAAGGCCCCCTTTCTAGGGGGTCTTTTTTGTGCTTTACGAATCAATTGTGGTGATTCACGCCATAGAAGTGCACAGTGGAGATGACGCACACACTTCGATGGAAGGACACTCACGTGTCGGACGATGCTCAGAGCGAACCCACAGTCGACGACGCAACCCTCGAGGATGCGAAGAAATCCGTCGAAGGGCTCGACGATCGCTATCGACCCGGTGCCCGGCCCACCGTGGCGCTACCCGGAACCAACGGCACGGTTGCCGGCACCGCCTTCGCCGACATGGTCGACGACAACGGTGAGATGGTGGACGCCGAGGACCAGGACTCCCCGGACTCGGACGGGTCCACCGACACCGATCATGCCGACACCGACGAAAAGGTAACGTCCTCGAACGATGCCTGAACTCGATGGTCCCGACGCCCCCGCCGATATCGAACTCGGCGGGGGCGTCGCCTATCTGCACACACCGGCCATACCGTCACGTGGCGGACTCGCCCTCACCCACGGCGCGGGCGGCAACTGCGAGTCGCTTCTGCTGCAGCGCATTGCCGAGGTGTGGGCGGCGGCCGGGTTCACGGTGCTGCGGTTCGATCTCCCGTTTCGAGTACGCAAACCCAAGGGCCCGCCGCACCCTTCTCGGTCGGCCGAGGATCGACTGGGCATCGCCGCGGCGATCGACCGCCTCCGCGCCGAGACCTCGGGCTTCATCGCATTCGGTGGGCATTCCTACGGTGGCAGACAGGGGTCGATGATCGCTGCCGAACGCCCGGGTCTCGTCGACGGCCTCGTGCTGACCTCCTATCCCCTGCACCCTCCGGGCAAGCCGGACAAGGCTCGTACTCAGCACCTTCCCGAACTGCGAACACCGACGGTGGTGCTACACGGCACGAAAGACCCGTTCGGCACCACTGCCGAACTGAGCGCGGCGCTCGCACTCGTCCCGGCCGCCACCCTGCTCGTCGACATCGAGGGCGCGGGCCACGACCTCGCTCCCGTCAAGTACGACGCGGCGAAGAAGACCCTCGCGGGCGCAGTCTCGTTGTTCGCCGAATCTTCGGTAGTCGTCCCGCTCTTCGACCCGTTGCGCTGAAGTGGTCTACTAAGGCATGCCGACCTGGGGATGGTTCATCGTTGCTCTGGTCCTCGTCGATGCCGCGGTACTTGCAGCGTGGTTGTTGGCCCGAAAGAAGCCTGGCTCGAGCCCGGAGACATCGCGCAGCGTCGGGCTGATCGGCCTCGACGACACCGCCCGTGCAGATATTCATCAGTTGTTGGCAGCGAACAAGAAGATCCAGGCCATCAAGATCTTTCGCGAACGGACAGGTGCCGGCCTCCTCGACGCGAAGAACACGATCGAAGGCGTTCAACGAGGCGAACCGTTTCCGTCCTCGTCCACCATCGTCGACGCGGCTCAGTCCGGTCCGACACCCTGGGACGACCTCATCCCGCGGTTGCAGTCCCTGAAGTCGGAGGGCAAGGCCATCTCGGCCATCAAACTGTTGCGCGACCGAACCGGCTTGTCGTTGCGGGAGGCGAAGAACGCGGTGGATCTGCTGTGAGTGTGCGGATGGCGACAGATGCCGATGTACCCAACGTCGCCGAATTGGCCGCGCAGACCTTTCCGCTCGCCTGCCCACCGGGTACTCGCACCGAGGACATCGAACAGTTCGTCTCGAACGTGTTGTCGGTCAGCAATTTCCAGGGTTACGTTGCCGACCCCAACCGAACCGTTCTGGTCGACGAAACACCCACCGGCGAGGTGGTCGGGTACGCGATGCTCGTGTCGGGAAGTCCAGCCGACCCGGACATCCGAGCCGCACTGTCTCACCATCCGACGCTGGAAGTCAGCAAACTGTACGTACGGCCGGCCGAGCACGGCGGCGGAGTTGCGGCGCGGCTCATCTCGTTCGCATTGACCCATGCGCGTGAATCCGGTTGCGCAGGAGCGTGGCTGGGCGTCAACCAACTCAACGCGCGCGCCCAGAAGTTCTACGCCAAGCACGGATTCGAGATCGTCGGCACCAAGACATTCGTTGTCGGCGTGCAGACACACGACGACTACGTCATGCAGGTACGGCTCTGACGCCGATTCAGCCGACGGCGGCGAAACGAGACAGCGCGAGCAGGCGCGAGGTGGCGCGCAGGTACTTCTTGCGGTAGCCGCCTGCCAACATCTCCTCGGTGAAGATCTCGTCGAGCTTGCCGCCCGAGGCCGTCACCGGAATGCCCGCGTCGTACAGACGGTCGGCCAGTACCACCAGGCGCAGTGCAATGGCCTGATCCGATGCCGGGTGCACGTTCTTCAGGAACACCGCAGGCACACCGTCGAGCAACTTTCCATAGCGCGACGGGTGCAGCGTGCTCAGATGTGCGAGCAGCTCGTCGAAATCGTCGAGGGTTGCGCCGTCGACCGTGTCCGCACGCTCGACCAGCTCGGATTCGGACGTGGGCTCGGGGGCCGGAGGCAGATCGCGATGGCGGTAGTCGGGACCGTCGACGCGGACGGACTCGAAGATCGAACCGAGCTTCTTGATCTCCCGCAAAAAGTCCTCGGCAGCGAAGCGCCCCTCGCCGAGCTGACCGGGCAGGGTGTTCGACGTCGCGACGATGGATACTCCACGCTGAGACAGCTCGGACAGCAGCCGCGACACCAGCATCGTGTCGCCGGGATCGTCGAGTTCGAACTCGTCGATGCACAGCACGCTGTGGTTCGAGAGTTCTTCCAGTGCTTTGTTGAAGCCGAGTGCGCCGACGACGTGGGTCAGCTCGACGAACGTGCCGAACGCCTTGGGCTCGGGAACGCTGTGGTAGATCGACGCCAACAAGTGGGTCTTACCGACACCGAAGCCGCCGTCGAGGTACAGGCCCGCGCCGGTGGCCGGGGTCTTCTTGCCGAAGAGCCCACGCTTGCCCTTGCCACGGATCTTCTGCACCTTGTTCGCGAATTCCTCGGCCTTCGCGACCGCAGCAGCCTGCGTCGGCTCCTTGGGGTCGGGAATGTACGAGGAGAAGCTGACGTCGTCGAACATCGCCGGTGGCACCATCTGAGCGATCAGCTGATCGGAGGGGACCACGGGATTTCGGTCGACAAGGCGTGCGGGCATTCGTCGAGCGTAACGACGTGGTCTGATCTCTCTCATGCAGCTTCTCGATATTGGGACCTACTTCACATCGGAGCAGGCAGCCGAGTCCGCGCCCGTCGGATCGGTACTCGACGACAACGCCGTCCGCGACCTGTACGCCTACCCCGCAGACCTGGGCCGACCGTGGATCCGCACGAACTTCGTCGCCAGCATCGACGGATCCGTGACCGCCGACGGTAAGTCGGCAGGCCTGGGGACCCCCGCGGACGGCCGACTGTTCGGAATTCTGCGAGAACTGTGCGACGCGGTTCTCGTCGGAGCCGGAACTGCTCGCGCCGAGAACTACGGCGGCGTCTCGCTGTCCGCCGAGGTGAAGGCACGTCGAGTAGCGAACGGGCTGGCACCGATTCCCACGATCGTGGTGGTGACCGCCTCCGGTTCGATCGACTCCGATTCTCGGCTCGTCACCGACGCCGAGGTGCAGCCGGTGGTACTGACCTCGGCGGCAGCGGACAGCTCGAAGGTGGCGGCGCTGCGTTCCGCGGGCGCAATGGTGATCGAGGTGGCCGGGGAATCGGTGTCGACCGACGACATCGTCGAGACGCTGGACAACCTCGGATTTCGCCGCATCCTGTGCGAGGGCGGTCCAGGGCTGTTCGGGCAACTCGCATCGGACGGGGCGGCGGACGATCTGTGCCTGACGATCTCACCCATGCTCGTCGCCGGAGATGCGGGCCGCATCGCCCACTCCGCCGGTGCCTCCGATACACCGATGCAGCGCGCGCACGTCCTCGCCGACGCGGACGGCACACTGCTCACACGCTGGGTGCGTCGGCCATGAGCACCGAGCGGCGCGGCATCGATCGAAAAGTCGATAGCCTCGCACGGTGACGCAGAAACGTACGTTGCTCGCCGCCGCCCTCGTCCTGGCCACGATGTGCGCGGCCTGCGGCGCTGGGCCGTCGTTCCGGCCCGATGTCGCAGTGGAGCAACAATCCCCCGGCCAACCCGGCGAGCCTTCCTCGGAGGCTTCACCGGAACCGGCTGCACTCGCCGTACCGACAACCGATCTCGACTGGGCCGACTGCACCGCCGCCACTCTCGGGACGTTCGGGCTCACCTCCACCACGCCCGGTCTGACACTGGAGTGCGCGGAGTACGAGGCGGACGTCGATGCCAGCGGGCAGATGTTCGGTACGTTCGCCGTCGGCGCACTGCGCGCCCGGCTCGATGGAACGCCGGCCGATGCGGGTCCGCTGGTCTTCACCTCCGGCTCCGATCGATCCTCGATCGCCACACTGGCGACGATGGCGGCCGGTCCGCTCTCGACTCTGCTCGCAGCTCACCCCATCGTCGCCGTGGATCGACGCGGGATCGGCCGATCCACCGCGGTGGACTGCATCGACGACACACTCCAGTCCCCCACCAAGGCTGCAGTCGATGCCCTGGGACAGTTCACCAGGTCCGATGCCGACACCGTGGACCGCGCGGTCGACGCAGGCCGGGACGCCACCATCGAGTGCACCGACACACTCCAGCCGCAGGAACTCGCCTTCGGAACCACATACGCGGCGGACGATCTCGACCGTCTGCGGCAGCTCTGGGGCGTGAACCAGATCGGTGTGATCGGATCGGGAAACGGCGCGCTCACCGCGTTGGCCTACGCGGCGAAGTTCCCGGACAACATCTCGCGTCTGATTCTCGACTCGCCGCCCGGCGTCGACACCGATCAGATCACTCTGGCCGAGCAACGGACACAGGGCAAGGAGGCCGCCTTCGCGGCGTTCGCCCAACGATGCGTCGCGCTGAACTGCTCTCTCGGGGCCGACCCTACGGCTGCTGTCGAGCAGTTGCTCCGGCGCGCCGCCGGTGGTGAATTCGCACCACTGTCCACTCACGAAATTCTCGACGGCATCACCTTCGCGCTGGCATCGACAGCCGGGGACGCGTCGTCTCGGGCCACCGACCTGTCCACCACCTTGTCCGCAGCGGCTGGAGCCGACACCACAGCTCTGCTCGCCCTCGCCGAACGAGGTCGAAATGCCTACGGCACCGACGGACAGTTCGTTTCCCGCTGCACGGACGGCCAACAGTGGCCGTCTCCACAGGGCGTGCGTGACCTGTCGTCGCAATGGACCGACCGCTATCCGGTCTACGGCACCGATGCCGCCTTGAAGGCATTGCTGTGCTCCTCCTGGCCGACAGCACCGTCGATCCCCTTACCCACTTCGTTGGACGTTCCGGTGTTGGTCCTGTCGAACGCGGGCGACCCGATGGTCGGCAACGGAGGCCTGTCCTCGGTCACCGGGCTGGTCGGGGCAACCGGGGCGGCCGTGGCGTCGGCTGCGTGGCAAGGCAGCGGACATCCGAGCCTCGGCGGATCACAGTGTCTTCAGAGCGCTGCGGTGAAGTACGCGCTCGATACTGCGCTTCCGACCGATGGCACCGTCTGTCCCGCCTGATTGCGGTACCGGATTTCGGCGCGGGGTGTCTTTCCTCCGGTGCGGCTCGGGTACCGTTCGCGGGTGTCACTTAGCTTTCTGGAGCCGCGTTCAGGGCGGACGACCGCCGAGGTAATCAAGTACGCCCTGTGGCCCATCGCCATCATGACCGTGATCCATCGGGTGGTCATCAAGGCGGTCAACGGTGATATCACCAACGACTTCAATCCCGTGTACAGCGCAGCCCTGGCGTTCTTGAATCGACAGCCGGTCTACACGGCGAACTTCGACTCCGTCGACCCGCACTACCTGTATCAACCGAGCGCGACGATGTTGCTCTCCCCCATAGCCATCATCGACCCGGAACGATCTCGCTGGTTGTTCATCATCGCCAGCACCATCGCAATTCTCGCGGCGTTGTACATACTGCTCCGCATCTTCGGATTCCGGCTCGATTCGGTCGCCGCTCCCGCGCTGCTCCTCGCCGCATTCGTCAGCGAGACGGTGACGAACACATTGGTGTTCACCAACTTCAACGGCTTCGTACTCCTCGGCGAAGTAGCGTTCCTCGGATTTCTCCTCCAGCGCAAAGACCTGTCGGCGGGTGTTGCCATGGGTCTGACTCTGGCGGTCAAACCGATGCTTGCGCCGCTGCTGCTACTACCTCTGATGACGCGTCAATGGAAGGTCTTCGTCACCTCGATCGCGATCCCAGTGGTGATGATGGCCATCGCGTGGCCACTGTCGGTCGACCCCATGAACTTCATCGACCGGACACTGCCGTACCTGCTGCAGACTCGCGACTACTTCAACAGTGCTGTCGTGGGTAACGGTCGCTACTACGGAGTGCCCGAACTGCTCACCCTCGGCATCCGCGCGGTTCTGGGAATCATGGTTCTGGTGTCGCTGTGGCTGCTGTACCGGTACTGCCGCGAAGACCGTCTGTTCTTCTTCGCGACCACCTCGGGATTGATCCTCACCGCACATTGGTTGCTGGGCTCCCTGGGCCAGATGTACTACTCGATGATGCTGTTCCCGCTGCTCATGACCGTGGTCTTGAAGAACTCGCTACTTCGCAACTGGCCCGCCTGGCTGGCGATCTACGGGTTCATGAACTACGACCGATGGCTGTCCGGACGGTGGATCGAAACCGGCCGCGCCCTGGACTACCTCCGGACCACGTTCGGGTGGGCGTTGCTGATCGTCGTCATCTTCGGTGTTCTCATCGGGCGTTATTTCGCCGCTCGAAGCGAAGGACGACTCGACGACGGAATCGAACCGAGCTATCTGCTGCCGAGCGCGCCACCAGCGAAAACGGCGTAGCCCGACAAATCGTATTAGCGTGTGAGCATGAGTTCAGCAACCGACAACAACTCCGCTCCCGCCGTCCAGCTCACCGACGCACAGTGGCGCGAGAAGCTGACCCCCGAGGAATACGCGGTGCTCCGTCAAGCAGGCACCGAACGCCCGGGCGTCGGCGAGTACACCGACACCACCACCGAAGGCATCTACGAGTGTCGCGCCTGCGGAGCAGAATTGTTCCGCAGCACCGAGAAGTTCGAGTCCCACTGCGGCTGGCCGTCGTTCTTCGACCCGGCCGACAGTGACGCCGTGATCCTGAAAGAGGACACCACGCTCGGAATGCGCCGTGTCGAGGTCGTCTGCCGCAACTGCCACAGTCACCTGGGCCACGTCTTCGAGGGCGAGGGCTACCCGACACCGACCGACCAGCGCTACTGCATCAACTCGATCTCGTTGGTACTCAAGCCTGCATCCTGATCGGCGCTGCTTCGTCCATACTGTGAGCATGCGCACTTTCACCTCACCAGAGCAGATCAAAGCGGCCGTCGGCGAAGACCTCGGCACCAGTGACTGGCTGCAGATAACCCAGGAACGGGTCAACACCTTCGCCGACGCCACCGGCGATCACCAATGGATCCACGTCGACGTCGAGCGGGCGAAGAAGGAAAGCCCGTTCGGGGCTCCGATCGCCCACGGATTCCTGAGCCTGTCCCTGGTGTCGATGCTCAACTGGCAGATCTACACCATCGAGAACACCAAGCTCGGAATCAATTACGGCTCCAACAAGGTTCGCTTCGTCAACCCGGTCAAGGTCGGAGCCCACGTCCGCCTGCAGACCACCCTCGTCTCGGTCGAAGAGGTATCCGGCGGGGCTCTCCAGATCGTGACAGCCGGAACATTGCAGATCGAGGGCGAGGACAAGCCGGCCCTCGTCGCCGAGATCATCTCTCGGGTGGTGTTCTGACCTCCGTACGCACAGGTGGATCGAACGCTGTGATCGGCGGCAGCACTTCCTCGTAGCGTTCGATCTCCACCAACACATGCTGGCCGGTGCACCCATGCGACAGCGCCGACGAACCCTCGTCTGCGGTCAGCACATTCACGCTGCCGTGCTTGCACATCGAACCGGGATCGGTCGGATCGAGCGGGTCGTACCAGGCCCCGGTCGACAACTGAACCACCGATTCCAGCATCGCGTCGTCGACGACAACGCCCGCCAGGCACGAACCGCGGTCGTTGAACACCCGCACGACGTCGCCGTCGGATACTCCCCTGGCCGCGGCCGCAGACGGGTGCAGGCGTAGCGGCTCGCGGCCCTGAATCTTCGAGTTTCGGCTCACCGCACCGTGATCGAGCTGGCTGTGCAGCCTGGTACGTGGTTGATTGGCGATCAGGTGCAACGGAAACTGCTGGGCGCGTGACCCGCCGAGCCACTCCTGCGGCTCGAACCACATCGGATGCCCTCGGCAGTCGTCGTAGTCGAAGCCCGCCACCGTGGCCGAGAAGATCTCGATCTTGCCGCTCGGGGTGCGCAGCGCGTTCCCGACCGGATCGCGTCTGAAGTCTTCGAAGAACGTCAGATCGTCTTCGGTCTGCATACGGAACGAACCCTCGCGGCGGAAGGCATCGAACTCCGGAGTCTCGACGCCATCCGCGCGCAGATATCCGCGCCACTGCCCGTACAGATGCTCGAGCCACTGCTCGGAGGAGCGCCCCTCGGTGAACTGCTCCCCCACACCGAGTTTCGTGGCCAGCTCGGCGAACGTGTCGTAGTCGTCGCGAGCGTCCGCGTACCGGCCGGCAGCCGGCTCCATGGCGACGAGCAGAGGATCGTTGCGCGTGCAGCTCAGATCCGATCGTTCCAATGATGTGGTCGACGGGACCACGATGTCGGCGTGCTTGGCCATCGGTGTCCAGTAGGGATCGTGCACCACGATGGTGTCGGGTCTGCCGAGGGCACGACGAAGCCGTCCGAGATCCTGGTGGTGGTGGAACGGATTGCCACCGGCCCAGTAGACGACCTTGATGTCCGGGTAGGTCAATCTCCTACCGTCGTAGTCGAATTCAGCGCCGGGGTTCAGCAACATGTCCGAGACCGCCGCCACCGGAATCAGATCGGGAACGGGATTGATCCCCTGCGGCAGAGTCGGCAACGGATACGGCACCGGGGCCAGCCCGGGCTCGTTCATCGACCCGTACCCGTGACCGAATCCCGCTCCTGGAACACCGATCCCACCCAGCATTGCCGCCAGGGTGACGCCCATCCATGGAGCCTGCTCGCCGTGTCGCGTCCGCTGCAACGACCAGGTGACCGTCACCATCGTGCGTTTCGACGCCATCTCCCGCGCCAGATCCGCGATGACCGAGGGCTCGATGCCGCAGATCGTCGACGCCCACTGCGGGGTCTTGGGAGTACCGTCCGAGACGCCGAGCAGGTACCGCTCGAATTCGGGGTAGCCCTGGCAATACCTGTCGAGGAATGCTGTGTCGTGCAGCTTCTCGTCAGCAAGCACGAATGCGAGAGCCAGCATCATCGCCACGTCGGTACCGGGTCGCGGCGCAATCCATCGAGCGTCGCCACTCATGTCGTTTCGTAGCGGACTCACGCTGACGATCTGCCCACCGCGGGCACGCATCGCGTCGAGCGAGTCGACCGTCGGATGATCCGACGTACCGCCGTGATTGATACCGGTGTTCTTCACCGGAACTCCGCCGAACGCCACCAATAATTCGGTGTGTGCGGCGATCACGTTCCAGGACGTGGAGCGCGAGAACATCTTCCAATGCGCACCGAGCACGTGCGGCATGATGACGCCGGTCGCGCCCAGGGAGTAGCTGTGCACAGACCTGGTGTAACCGCCGATGCAGTTGAGAAAGCGGTGCACCTGGCTCTGGGCATGATGAAAGCGTCCGGCACTCGCCCATCCGTAGGATCCGCCGTAGATGGCGTTGTTGCCGAGTGTGCCGACCACTCTGCGCAATTCGGCCGACAGCAGATCGGTCAGCTCGTCCCAGGAGACGTCGACGAACTCGTCGATGCCGCGACTGTCGGTCGGACCGGGACCGTTCTCCAGCCAACCTCGGCGCACCGCCGGTGCGGTGACGCGGGACCGATGGGTCACCGAACCGACGATGTTGCCCAGCACCGGAGACGGATTACTGTCCGACGCCTGCGGATGGACCGCTGTGACATCACGTCCGTCCGACTCGGCACGAAACATGCCCCAGTGGCCCATGTGCTGGACGCCGGCCACTCCGGTCATCGAACTACCTCGGTCATCGAATGCCGAACGCGCTCAACGCTGCCAACAGTCCATCCGGCCGCTCGACCGTCGGCACCGGATCCACGAGCGCGAAGCGGCACCCGATCTCCTGAGCCGCGCCGTCGGCCTCGGCGCTGTCGCCCACCATCAGCGTCCGCGACGGATCGACACCCAACGCGGTGACGGCATGGCGGAAGATCTCCGGTTGCGGTTTGACGTGACCCACCTCGAACGACAGCACGAACTCGTCGACATACCGATCCAGATCGCGATCGACGAACGCGGGACGGATGTCGAAGGCGATATTACTGAGTACACCGACCCGAATGGACTCGGTAGCAAGCTTTTTCAGGACCGATTCGGTATCGGGGTACGGCGTCCACGAATCGGCATCGATCACGCGTCCGTAGACCGATTCCGCCTGCGCCGGAACCGTGACCCCGGATTGCTCGAGCACATGCAGATAGGCCTGCCGGTGTAGTGCCGGATCGAGGTCCCGGTTTCGCCACGCATGACGCGTTGCATCGTCGAACTCGACTGTTTCGCCCACCGGTGCCGTCATACGTCGCATGAGCTCCGCAGCGCCTGCACCGTCGACCGGGGTGCCGTCTGCGTCGTGGATGCCGTCGAACCAGGTCGGGTGCTCCTCCAACCGAAACAGTGTGCCCGAGAAGTCGAACAGGACGGCCTCGATGGTCTGGCTGCCCGATGTCGTCACGGCAGTGATTCGACGAGTGCGTCCACCTCGACCCGAGGGCCGGTGAAGAACGGGGTCTCCTCGCGCACGTGCCGGCGCGCTTCGGTGGCACGCAGGTCACGCATCAGATCCACGATGCGATCGAGTTCGGGAGCCTCGAACGCCAGAATCCACTCGTAGTCGCCCAGTGCGAACGAGGGCACGGTGTTCGCGCGGACATCCTTGTAGTCACGGGCGGCCTTGCCGTGGTCGGCGAGCATCGTGCGGCGCTCGTCGTCGGGCAGGAGATACCAGTCGATCGACCGGACGAACGGGTAGACGCAGATGTACGCACCCGGGTCCTCGCCCGCGATGAAGGCCGGGACGTGACTCTTGTTGAACTCCGCCGGACGGTGCAGAGCGGTGTTGCTCCAGACCGGCGTGCTTGCCTTGCCCAAAGCGGTGGTGCGCCGGAAATCGGAATAGGTGGCCTGGAGGTCCTCGATGCGCTCGGCGTGTGTCCAGACCATGAAATCGGCGTCCGCGCGCATGCCTGCGATGTCGTAGACACCGCGCACTGCGACGCCCTTGTCTTCGCGGCTTTCGAAGAAGACTTTCGCTTCCTTGGCTGCCTCGGCCCGATCGTCGCCCAGCAGACCGGGCGTGACCTTGTAGACCGAGAACATCAGGTAGCGAAGAGTCGAGTTGAGCGCTGAGTAATCGAGGCGTGCCATGGCCCCTATCGTGCCACCTCGACCAGACGGGCGGCAGCGGTGGTGGCGGACGCAATACATGCGGGCACACCGACGCCGCGCTGCCAGGCTCCGGTGACCTCGAGCCCGGGTAGATCGGCGACGCCGCACTCGACGGCGGCGACGCGATCGAGGTGTCCGGGCGCGTACTGAGGCAAGCCGCCCGGCCAGCGCTGGACGGTCGCGGCCAGCGGTCGCACGTCGATGCCGGCTACCGTGCGCAGATCCTTCAACGCGGTGTCGACGGTCTCCTCGTCGGATCGGTCCGTGGCCGTGGAGTCGCCGAACCGGCCGAGCGAGGCCCGCAGCAGTACCGCGTCACGCTCCCCCAGGTGTGGCCACTTCCGACTCGACAACGTGAATGCCTTGACATCCAGGCCTGCGTCCGTCGCCACGAGAATGCCCGAATTCTGTGGCAGCTCGATCGCTTTCGGAAAAGCCAGCGCGACGACGACAGACGACGCCAACTCGATACTGCGCGCGGCCCGGGACGCCTCGGGTGCCACCGCGGCGATGAGATGGCCGAGGACAGGCGCGGGTACCGCCAGGACCAGACCGTCGACTACACCCACGCGATCGACGTACCAGCCGGTCGCCTCACGGCGTACCTCGTCGATGCCTGCTCCGACGATCGTTCGGGCATCGGTCGCGGCGATCAGAGCGTCGAGCAGCACCGCATAGCCGTCGCGCAGCCCTCCGAACACCGGTCCCGGGGACGGCGTGGGCAGCGCGGCCAGCACCGCCTCGGTCAGGTTCGCGGCACCGGCGTCCAATGCAGCTGCCAATGTCGGCAATGCAGCCCGGACGCCGATCGAACTCGCCGAGCCGGAGTACACACCGCCGAGTAACGGGTCGACCGAACGACTCACGACCTGGGAGCCGAACCGGCTGCCCACGAGATCGGCCACGCTGACATCCGAGCCCGCGGTCCACGTGAACGGCCGTGTTGTTTCGGTCTCGATGAGGTGCAGTTCTTCCGGGTCCACCAGATCCCGCACCGAGTCGACGGAGGACGGTATGCCCATCAAGGTGCCGAGCGGAAGCGAGTGAGTCCGACCGCCCGAGTAGACCAGTGGACGCGCCGACGACGGGTGCACCAGTTGATCCGACAGGCCGAGCTCGGCGAGCAGAGCCGGTACTTCCGGACGACGACCGATGAACGCTTCCGCGCCGACATCGAGCGACTCGGCACCGACCTCAGTGGTCCGCAGCGTGCCACCGAGTCGAGGGGATGCCTCGACGAGAGTGATGTCCGCGTCGGGACCACAGGACTGTCGAAGGCGATACGCCGCGACGAGGCCGGAGATTCCGCCGCCGACCACGGCGTACCGCCGCGCCGTCACAACGAATGCACCAGCGAGACCACTCGGGTCAGAATCTCTGGATCGGTGTCGGGGAGCACTCCGTGACCGAGGTTGAACACATGCCCGCGCGCACCGGCCGCCACCGCGCGGTCCGCTTCGGCGGCGATGCGACGAACTTCGGCCTCGACCGCATCCCAGCCGGCGAACAGCACCGCGGGATCGAGATTTCCCTGCAACACCTTGCCGCCGCCCACTCGGTGCACGGCGTCGTCGAGCGGAATCCGCCAGTCGACACCGACCACGTCGGCACCGGCCTCACCCATCGCACCGAGCAACTCGCCGGTACCGACCCCGAAATGGATCTTGGGCACGCCGGCCGAGGACACGGCGTCGAACACTCGCGTCGAGTGCGGCAGCACGTACTCGCGGTAGTCGGCGAGGGACAGCGCGCCCGCCCACGAGTCGAACACCTGCACCGCGTCCACTCCGGCAGCCAACTGAGCCTGCAGGAACGTGATCGTCGTGGTCGCCAGCGCGTCGAGCAAGGCATGCCAGGTCGCCGGGTCGGAGCGCATCAGCGCCTTGGTCTTCTCGTGATTGCGACTGGGGCCACCCTCGACCAGGTAGGACGCAAGGGTGAACGGAGCCCCGGCGAACCCGATGAGCGGCGTGTTCGCGAGCTCGCGAGTGAGGATGCGTACCGCATCGGCAACCGGCTCGACCTGATCGGCGGTCAACGTGGGCAGCGCCGCGACATCGGCCGCCGAACGCACCGGCTGAGCCACGACCGGACCGGTGCCGGCGACGATGTCGAGATCGATCCCGGCAGCCTTGAGCGGAACCACGATGTCCGAGAACAGGATTGCCGCGTCCACATCGTGACGACGGACCGGCTGCAGCGTGATCTCGGCCACCAGATCCGGGCGGAAGCACGAATCCAGCATGCCGATGCCGGCGCGGATCTTTCGGTATTCGGGAAGCGACCTGCCGGCCTGGCGCATGAACCACACCGGCCGACGCGAGGGCTCTTTGCCGGCGATCGCGGCCAAGAACGGCGCGTCCGGGAGTTCTCGACGGGCGGGGGCTGTGGTCTGCGCTTCGGCGTTCATCGGGTTCCATGCTGCCACGCGTCAGGAAGGTTCCTGCCACCAAGGGCAACACACCCACTTCGGTTCCATCACGGCTCGGCGCGCCTCCGCCGCAGTACAACGTGACGCGTCTAACGTCCGATCACGTGACCGAACCCGAATCCACCGCCGAACCTGCGCCTTTCCGCGCCGCCATCGACGCGATGCATCGGGCCCAGGTACACCCGGCGATCGAAATCGGTCCGATCCGGCCGCCGCAACGACTCGCGCCGTACAGCTACGCGATCGGGGCCGATGTCAAGCACCCGGATTCCGAGCAGGTCGACGAACAGAGCGACGGCGACGCGTTCGGCCGCCTGATTCTCCTGTACGACCCCGACGGTGCAGAAGCCTGGAACGGGACGCTTCGACTGGTTGCCTACATACAAGCGGACGTCGACGAATCGCTCGCCGAGGATCCCATGCTTCCCGAGGTCGGGTGGAGCTGGCTGGTGGACGCATTGGAGTCGCGCGCCGAACCACTCAATGCACTCGGCGGGACCGTCACCTCGACCAGCTCGGTGCGGTACGGCGACATCGCCGGTCCCCCCAAGGCCCATCAGCTCGAACTTCGCGCCTCCTGGACAGCGACGTCCGAGGACCTCTCGACGCACGTCGAGGCCTTCTGTGAAGTTCTCGCGTACGCGGCTGGACTGCCACCGGCAGGCATCACCACCCTCGGTCAACGCAGTTCCAGCCGGACATAGTCTCCGGACCCACCGACCGTAGGGCTTAGAGTCACTGTCCATGTCAGCCGAGAGTTCCCCCGACACCACGTCGGACGACGCCACGTCGGACGAGCAGGTCAACGAGCCGGTCGCCGTTCCGTTGCTCGCCCCGGCCGACGGCGTGCCCGATGTCGTGGACACACCGGACGCCGTTCTCGCCGCTGCGAAGCTCCTCGCCGCAGGTCACGGGCCTCTCGCCGTCGATGCCGAACGCGCGTCGGGCTTTCGCTACTCCCAGCGCGCCTACCTGCTGCAGTTTCGCCGGCGTGGAGCCGGCACCGTTCTGCTCGATCCGATCCCGGTCACCGGAGATCTGGGTCCACTCGCCGAGGTGATCAACCCGCTCGAATGGGTGCTGCACTCCGCCGATCAGGACCTCCCCGGACTGGCCGAACTCGGTCTGGTCCCTGCGACGCTTTACGACACCGAGCTCGCCGGCCGTCTCGCCGGTTTCGAACGCGTCGGGCTCGGTGCCATAGTCGAACGCACCCTGGGGCTGGCGCTCCAGAAGGGTCATGGCGCTGCCGACTGGTCCACTCGTCCCCTGCCCGACACCTGGCTCAACTACGCCGCGCTCGACGTCGAAGTTCTGCTCGAGCTTCGCGACGAGATGGCCGCGGAGCTCGAAAGACAAGGCAAAACGGAGTGGGCGGCACAGGAATTCGCCCACATCCTCGCTCTCGGACCACCCAAACCCAAGACCGACAGGTGGCGTCGGACCTCGGGGATTCACGCGATCAAGTCTCCCCGCACACTCGCTGCCGTTCGCGAATTGTGGACCACCCGAGACGAACTGGCGGCCAAACGTGACGTGGCACCGAGCCGAGTGCTGCCGGACTCGGCGATCGTGGCCGCCGCGACAGCCGACCCGAAGACCTCTCGTGAGCTCGAGCAACTGCCGGTCTTCGGCGGCCCTCGCCAGCGTCGATCATCCCGGCTGTGGGCCTCGGCGCTCACACGTGCACGGGCCCTCCCGACCTCCGAGTTACCCTCCATGGCAGCATCTTTCGACGGCCCGCCCCCGGTCAACCGATGGGCGCGCCGCGATCCCGACGCGGCGGCCCGGCTGGCCGAGGTACGAGCGGCGATGACCGAGCTCAGCGAGTCGGTGTCGGTTCCGGTCGAAAACCTCCTGACGCCGGACCTGCTACGCCGATTGGTGTGGGATTGGCGGACTCCCGAGGACGAAGGGGCCGATTCCGAAGAGACGATCGATGCCCGGTTGATCGAGGGACACGCTCGCCCCTGGCAACGGTCGCTGGTGGTACCGGTTCTGGCAAAGGCACTGCACCCTTCCGAAGTTACCGACGGGTAATACCCGCTACAGTAGGTGGCGCGTCCGGGCACCCGGGCGAGTCGTCCGCATCTGTCGGGAGGATCGAAAAGCGTGTCTGTACCCGCGTCCACCAGCTCACAGAGGAATGTTGTCTTCGTCGACGGCATCCGTACCCCGTTCGGCAAAGCAGGCCCCAAGGGCATGTACGCCGACACTCGCGCAGACGACCTCGTCGTCAAGGCAATCCGCGAACTCCTTCGCAAGAACCCCAACCTTCCTCCCGAGCGCATCGACGAGGTCGCCATCGCCGCGACCACGCAGACCGGCGACCAGGGGCTGACCATCGGCCGCACGTCCGCACTGCTGGCCGGACTCCCCCGCAGCGTCCCCGGATTCGCCATCGACCGCATGTGCGCGGGTGCGATGACCTCGGTGACCACCACGGGTTCGGGCATCGGCTTCGGCCAGTACGACGTCGTCATCGCCGGTGGCGTCGAGCACATGGGCCGCCACCCGATGGGTGAGGGTGTCGATCCCAACCCGCGCTTCCTCGCCGACAAGCTCGTCGATCCCAGTGCCCTGGTGATGGGTAACACCGCCGAGAACCTGCACGACCGGTTCCCGAGCATCACCAAGGACCGCACCGACGCCTATGCCGTCGCGAGTCAGAACAAGTACGAAGCAGCGAAGAAGGCCGGCTACATCGCCGACACCCTCGTGCCCGTCGCCACCAAGTCCGCCGCAGGGTGGGGCCTGGCCACCGAGGACGAACCGCCTCGTCCCGGCACCTCGCTGGAAGATCTCGCGAAGCTCAAGACTCCGTTCCGTCCTGCCGGTCGCGTCACCGCCGGCAACGCCGCGGGACTCAACGACGGTGCCACCGCCGCGATCCTCGCCGGTGAGGACACGGCGCACGAGCTCGGCCTGAACATCGGTATGCGAATGGTCGGCTTCAGCTTCGCCGGCGTCGACCCGGCCGTCATGGGCATCGGCCCGGTTCCCGCCACCGAAAAGTTGCTCGGCCGAACCGGATTGAGCATCGACGACATCGGCCTCTTCGAGATCAACGAGGCATTCGCCATCCAGGTTCTCGCATTCCTCGAGCACTACGGCATCGCCGACGACGATCCCCGCGTCAACCAGTGGGGAGGCGCCATCGCATGTGGCCACCCCCTGGCATCCTCGGGCGTCCGCCTGATGACCCAGCTGAGCCGCCAGTTCGCTCAGCAGCCCGACGTCCGTTACGGCCTGACGACCATGTGCATCGGTCTCGGCATGGGCGGCACCGTCATCTGGGAGAACCCCAACCACGCTGACTACTCAGGAGCGAAGGCATGAGCGACATCACCACAGCGTTCACCGACGAGGTAGTCACGAACGCCTTCACCAAGATCGTGTCCGTACCGGGGCTCGACGGCTCCATCGCACTGGTGACCCTGGACAACGGCTTCGATCACACCAAGCCGTCGACCTTCGGGCCCGGCGGACTCGCCAAGTTCGACGCCGCACTCGACGAGGCATTCGCAGCGAACCCGGTGGCCATCGCCGTCACCGGTAAGCCGTTCATCTTCGCCGTGGGTGCCGACCTCAACGGTGTGCCGAACATCAAGACCAAGGATGAGGCGCTCCAGATCGGGCAGCTCGGCCACAAGGTCTTCCGCCGCCTGCGCGAGTCGACGATTCCGACGTTCGCCTTCATCAACGGGGCCGCGCTCGGCGGCGGCCTCGAAGTGGGACTGCACTCGCACTACCGGACGGTCGCGGAGAATGCCGCTGCCCTCGGCCTGCCCGAGGCCTTCCTCGGCCTGGTACCGGGATGGGGCGGAACTCAGTTGCTGCCCAACATCATCGGTGCCTCGAACGCCGTCACCGTCGTCATCGAGAACGCGCTGAACCAGAACCGCGTACTCAAGCCCCAGCAGGCACTCGACCTCGGCATCGCCGACGCCCTCTTCGGCGGAGCCGATTTCCTGGAGCAGTCCCTGGCGTGGGCCGCTCAGGTGATCAAGGGTGAGATCGTCCCCAACCGTCCCGAGATCGACCGCGGCCAGGCCTGGGACGACGCCATCGCCCGAGCCAAGGGAATCGTGGCCGGCAAGACCAACAACTTCGCCCCCGGCCCCGTCGCCGCGGTGGAGCTGCTCGAGCTCGCCAAGAGCACCGACATCACCGACTCGGCCTCGCTCGACAAGGCCTTCGCGGCCGAGGACGAGGCCCTGTCCACGCTGCTGGTCAAGGACGAGCTCCGTGCCGGCCTGTACGCCTTCGATCTGGTGCAGAAGCGCGCGAAGCGTCCCGCCGGTGCACCCGACAAGTCGTTGGCACGCAAGATCTCCGGCGTCGGCATCGTCGGTGCCGGCTTGATGGCCAGCCAGCTGGCACTGCTGTTCGTGCGCCAGTTGAAGGTGCCGGTGATCCTCACCGACATCGATCAGGAGCGTATCGACAAGGGTGTCGGCTACGTCCACGGCGAGATCGACAAGCTGCTCGGCAAGAAGCGCCTGTCCCCGGACGCCGCAAATCGGTTGAAGGCATTGGTCTCCGGCTCCATCGACAAGTCCGCCTTCGCCAAGACCGATTTCGTCATCGAGGCAGTGTTCGAGAATCTCGACGTCAAGAAGAAGGTTTTCGCCGAGGTCGAGGAATTCGTCTCTGCCGAAACGATTCTCGCGACCAACACGTCTTCGTTGTCGATCACGAAGATGGCGGCAGATCTGAAGCACCCCGAGCGGGTCGTGGGCTTCCACTTCTTCAACCCCGTCGCAGTGCTTCCGCTGCTCGAGGTCGTCAAGGGTGAGAAGACCGACGATGCCACCCTCGCAACGGCATTCGCGACGGCCAAGACCCTGAAGAAGTCGGCCGTGTTGTCGGCGGATCTCCCCGGATTCGTCTTCAACCGTCTCGTCACGCGCGCGTCGAACGAGATCATCAGTGCCATCGACGAGGGCACACCGTTCGATGTCGCCGACGGTGCCGTGGGCGAACTCGGCATGCCGATGAGCCCGCTGACGTTGCTGGCTCTCGTCGGACCTGCCGTCGCACTGCACACCGCCGAAACCCTCGGCGAGGCATACCCGGAGCGGTTCAAGGACTCCCCCGGATTCCGTGCGCTCGTCGAGGCGAAGAAGCCGGGCGTGTGGACGTACGGTCCGGAGGGCCAGGTCGTCGATCCCGAGGTCGCTGACCTGTGGCCACAGGGTGATTCGCCGTCCACCGCCGAGCAGGTGCTCGAACGCACCCGCAACGCATTCGCCGACGAGATCCGGATCATGCTCGACGAAGGCGTCGTCGCGGCGGCCGAGGACATCGACCTCTGCCTGCTCCTGGGCGGCGGCTTCGGATTCTGGAACGGCGGCATCACCCCGTACCTGGATCGCAGCGGCGCTTCCGAGGCCGCCACCGGTCAGCGCTTCCTGGCTCCGGGCGTAGCCAGCGTCTAGCTTTTCCCGACGAGTTCGAGGTTGTGGACGGATTTCTCCGGATTTTCGTCCATAACCTCGAACTCGGCACTGCTCGCTCGCGCTAGGGTGCGATCCGATGAACAACGAACGCAGTCGGCTGATCGGCATCGGCTATCGAATGCTGGGGTCCTACAGCGACGCCGAAGACGCTGCGTCCGAGGCTTTGGTCCGGTGGTACCGACTCACCGATGTCGAACGGGACGCCATCGACGTTCCCGCAGCGTGGCTCACCCGCGTTGTGAGCCGCATCTGTCTCGATGTCCTCGGATCGGCCCGCGTGCGACGCGAGAACTACGTCGGCCGATGGTTGCCGGAACCCGTCCCCGGCCTGCACTCGGTGGATTCGACGGCCGCGGACCCAGCCGACGTTGTGGCACAACAGGATTCAGTCACTCTCGCCTTGCTTGTCGTTCTCGAATCGCTCTCTCCGGCGCAGCGAGTCGCATTCGTCCTGCACGACGCGTTCGCCTTGCCGTTCGACGAGATCGCAGCCGTGCTCGACCGCTCCCCTGCTGCCTGCCGCCAACTCGCGTCTGCCGCCCGACAGCGTCTGCACGAGCGTCACCTCGTCCCCGCCGACCCCATCGACCACGATCGCGTCGTCCGCGCCTTCGCGATCGCCTCGGGAGGCGGCGACCTCGACACGCTCGTCTCGTTGCTTTCCCCCGATGTCACGCTGGTCAGCGACGGAGGTGGGCAGGTCTCCGCGGCCCGCAATCCTGTGGTCGGCTCCGATCGAGTCGCTCGTTTCATCCGAGGGATAACCGCCAAGGCGACCGATCTGGATTGGCATATCGAGACCGTGAACGGCCTCTCCGGCATCGTGATCCGGCGCAGCGGGCAGGTGTTCGGCGTCATCGGGTTCCACACCATGGACGGTGTGGTGGCCGACGTCTGGATCGTGCTGAATCCGGACAAACTCCGACACTGGGCCTGACCCCCGCCATACGTTCTCCACGGCTGCATCGTCGTACTGTCGAGACCCGCCACTCGTCGGGTCCGACAACTCGATCGATGAACAGGTGGAAACGCGATGAAACTAGCCATAGCCGGTGGAACGGGCACCGTCGGAGCGCATGTCGTCGATGTCGCTCACGAACGCGGACACGAGGTCGTCGTTCTGTCCCGATCAGCGGGTGTGGATCTGGTCGACGGCTCAGGACTGTCAGCCGCATTGTCCGGCGTCGACGCGGTGATCGATGTCGCGTCGACGCAGACCGTCTCCGCGAAAGAGTCGACGGCGTTCTTCGATGCCGTTACCGGCAACCTGTTGGCGGCGGAGTTCGAGGCCGGTGTCGGCCATCACCTGGCGCTGTCCATCGTGGGGATAGACAAGGCTCCGCATGCGTACTACGCCGGAAAGGTGAAGCAGGAACGCATTATTCACGCCGGGACAGTGCCGTGGACAATTCTCCGGGCCACTCAGTTCCACGAATTCGCCGGCCAGATCCGCTCGCAGATGTCGTTCGGTCCGGTGAGCATCATTCCGAAGATGGTCTCCCAGCCGATCGCCGCGCGAGAGGTAGCCGAGCGATTGATCGATTTGGCAGAGAAGTCCCCGGCCGGCCGAGTCGCCGACCTCGGTGGACCGCGGGAAGAACGAATGGCAGAGATGGTTCGTGGGTACGCACGGACGATCGGTGCCCGAGGTCTGGTGCTCGAGCTTCCGATTCCCGGCGCGTACGGTCGCGCCATGCGCGACGGAACCCTTGTCACCACAACCGATTCGGATCACGGTCGACAGACCTTCGGCCAATGGTTGGCCGCTCGAGAACAATGATCGTGCCGCCGAACTCGACGTTGTGAACGGATCTCAGTGAATTACCGTCCATAATTTCGAGTTCGGCGGACCGATATCGGACAATTCACCCTTTTCGTGAACCCAGACCGACCGAAGTGGAAATGGAAGCCCATTTCGCTCCCATGGCTCAGACGCGAGGACGATGATGGCGATCGACCACCATGGACGCTGGTTCACCTCGAAAGCTGGGTCGTGCGATGACGCAATCAACAGATCGGTACACCGCCAAAGTTATCGGAGTCACCATTGCCGCGGCCGTCGGCGGCTTCCTGTTCGGATTCGATTCGTCCGTTGTCAACGGTGCGGTCGATTCCATCCAGGAAAACTTCGCCCTGTCGTCGTTCGTCACCGGCTTCGCCGTAGCTATCGCGCTCCTCGGCTGCGCTGTCGGTGCGTGGTTCGCCGGTCGGCTCGCCGACAGCTGGGGCCGCAAGAAGGTGATGCTGCTCGGTTCCGCGCTCTTCACCATCTCGTCCGTAGGCTCCGGGTTTGCTTTCAGCGTCCCGGACCTGATGCTCTGGCGGGTGTTGGGCGGACTGGGCATCGGCATCGCGTCGGTGATCGCACCCGCTTACATCTCGGAAATAGCGCCGGCTCGCTATCGCGGCGGATTGGCATCGTTGCAGCAGCTCGCGATCACAATCGGCATCTTCGCCGCTCTCCTCTCGGACGCGGTGCTCCAGAACGCGGCCGGCGGTCCGTCGAACGATCTGTGGTTCGGCCTCGAAGCCTGGCGATGGATGTTCCTGGTCGGCGTGGCACCCGCTCTCGTCTACGGCTTTCTCGCCACCCTCATCCCCGAGTCACCCAGGTACCTCGTCGGCAAGCACCTCGACGAGGAGGCGGCACGCATCCTCGGTGAAATCTCCGGAGAAGTGAATCCGAACGAGCGCGTCAAAGAAATCCGACTGACCTTGCGCCGCGAATCCAAGTCGTCGTTCGGCGATATCCGTGGACCCAAATTCGGTTTGCAACCCATCGTCTGGGTCGGCATCACGATGGCCGTACTGCAACAGTTCGTCGGAATCAACGCAATCTTCTATTACTCGACGACACTGTGGAAGTCCGTGGGATTCAGCGAAAACCAATCTTTCGTCACCTCGGTCATCACCTCCGTCATCAACGTCTCGATGACGTTCGTCGCCATCTTGTTCGTCGATCGATTCGGACGCCGCAACCTGTTGATGATCGGCTCGATCGGAATGTTCGTCGGACTGGTATTGGCGGCCGTGTCGTTCACTCAGGCCGTAGGCAGCGGCGACCAGCTGGAGTTGCCGTCGCCCTGGGGTCCCGTCGCGCTGGTGGGGGCCAACCTGTTCGTCGTCTTCTTTGCCGCTACCTGGGGACCGATCATGTGGGTGATGCTCGGCGAGATGTTCCCCAACCGAATGCGTGCCGTGGCACTCGGCATCAGTACCGCAGCGAACTGGGTCGCGAACTTCGCCATCACCCTGGCATTCCCCCCGTTGTCCGACACCATCGGACTCGGATTCATTTATTCGTTCTTCGCGTTCTTTGCGATCCTGTCGTTCTTCTTCGTCAAGTACAAGATAAGGGAGACCAAGGGCATGGAGCTCGAGGACATGGTGATCTGACATGCCTACGTTCGTCGTCGAATACGACTACGCACCCGACACATCCTCCGGCCGTGACGATCACCGGACCGACCACCGCGCCTGGTTACGAGAACTGGAGCGTCGCAACATCCTTCGATCGTCGAACCCACGCGCCGATCACAGTGGCGCAACGATGATCGTCGAGGGTGTGGACAAGGAAAGCGTGGAACGCATGTTCGCACACGACCCGTTCGCACTCGCGCATCTCGTCGAGCACGTTCGCGTCAGCGAATGGGCGACGGGCGCATAGCCCGTCGCTGGCAATCAAATACTCTTGGCCCAATCCGAGACCCGCTGCACGACGTCCTCGCACGTCAAACCGAGTTCGTGGTGCAGTTGTTCACGCGACGCGTGATCCAAGAATCGTTGTGGCACACCGAGATCGCGGCACGGAGTGTCGACGCCTGCTCCTCGCAGAGCCGCCGAGAGGGCAGAGCCGATGCCCCCGTGCAGACCGCTGTCCTCGATGGTCACGACGAGTCGGTAGTCCTCGGCCAGCTTCAGCAGCGACTGCGGAATCGGGAGCACCCAGCGTGGATCGACGACGGCCACCGAAAGACCGTCGTGCCGAAGTTTCTTCGCAGCCTCGAGGGCGAGTGAACCGAACACACCGACCGCAACGATCAAGACGTCGCCGGTCGCATCCGCTGGCTCGGCCAATACGTCGACGATTCCGTCCAGTCGCCGGACGGCCGAGACGGTCTCGGTGACAGCACCTTTCGGGAACCGCAGTGCAGTGGGTCCGTCGGACGTCGCGATCGCCTCGGCAAGCTCTTCGCGCAGAGTCTCGGCGTCACGCGGCGCCGCTACTTTCATTCCGGGAACGATGCCGAGCAGAGACATGTCCCACATGCCGTTGTGGCTGGCACCGTCGGCACCGGTGACTCCCGCACGGTCCAGCACCACAGTGACCGGAAGTCCGAGCAAGGCCACATCCATCAGCAACTGATCGAACGCGCGATTGAGGAAGGTCGAATAGATGGCGACCACTGGATGCATCCCACCGAGTGCGAGCCCGGCAGCCGATGTCATTGCATGCTGCTCGGCGATTCCGACATCGAACAATCGGTCGGGGAATCGAACGCCGAACGCAGCGAGCCCGGTCGGCGCGGCCATTGCCGCGGTGATCGCAACGACGTCCTCGTTATGCTCACCCTGCTCGATGAGCGCTGCGGAGAACACCGAGGTCCAGTCCGGAGCTGATTTCGATCGAGCAAGTCCGGTCGCCGGATCGATGACTCCGGTGGCGTGCATCTGATCGGCGACGTCGTTCTCGGCATGGACGTAGCCCATACCCTTGCGCGTCACTGCGTGAACGATGACCGGTCCGCCGTACGCCTTGGCTCGGCGCAGAGCGGATTCCATTGCGTGCTGATCGTGGCCGTCGACCGGGCCCAGGTACTTGATGCCGAGATCGGTGAACATCACCTGGGGACTGAGAGCGTCCTTCACGCCGGCTTTCACGCCGTGCAGCATCCGGTACGCGGTGGGCCCGACTACGGGCATCTTGCGCACGATACGGCGCCCGTTGTCCAGCATTTTCTCGTACTCGGGCTGCAGTCGTAGCGCCGCGAGATGATCGGCAAGTCCGCCGATGGTCGGGGCGTAGGAGCGGCCGTTGTCGTTGACGACGATGACCAACGATCGATTGTGCCCGGCTGCGATGTTGTTCAGCGCTTCCCAGCACATGCCGCCGGTGAGAGCGCCGTCGCCGACAACGGCGACCACGTGCCGATCGGTCTCGCCTTTGAGCGCGAACGCCTTGGCCAACCCGTCGGCGTAGGACAGGGAGGCCGACGCGTGCGAGGACTCGACCCAGTCGTGTTCGCTCTCGGTCCGGGACGGATAGCCCGACAGACCACCCTGCTTGCGGAGTGTGTCGAACAAGCCGGTCCGCCCGGTGAGCATCTTGTGAACGTAGGCCTGGTGACCGGTGTCGAAGATGACGGGATCACGCGGTGAATCGAAGATGCGGTGGATCGCCAACGTCAGCTCCACCACGCCCAGATTCGGCCCGAGGTGGCCACCCGTGGCAGACACCTTCTCCACGAGAAATGCGCGGATCTCGCGGGCCAATTCGGCCAGCTCTGTACTACCGAGGTCGCGCAAGTCCTCGGGCGTCTGAATTCGCGCTAGGACACCCAACGAGATCGCTCCCTCCGGCCGAAAAAACACTGGACAATTCAGTCTACGGAGTTGTCGTCCCCGCGCTGCTCCGCCCAGCGTGGTGTCGGTGACACTACCGTCGAACTCCGAGGTGCCCCAGATCAGCCGCCCCTAACCTCGACAGTGATCCACAGGACACCACATACAGTGACGACCATGAGCAACGTCGTCGATGCCATCCTGTGCCGAGTTCACGAAATGTGCCGAGACGACACGACCGGCCAGGTGGCGGATTACATCCCCGAGCTCGCCGCCGTCACGCCGGACGGCTTCGGAATAGCACTGACTACCACCGACGGTTACGTCTACGAGGTCGGAGACACCCGACTCCCCTTCACGATCCAATCGATTTCCAAGCCGTTCACCTATGCGCTGGCGTTGGCCGACCGCGGGCTCGACGCCGTCGCGAACAAGATCGACATCGAGCCGTCGGGCGAGCCGTTCAACGAGATCAGCCTCGACCCCGTCACCGAGCGACCGCGAAACCCGATGATCAACGCGGGTGCCATCACGTCGGCATCTCTCATCGCCGGCCGGACACCGCAGGATCGATTCGAGCGTATCCGCGCCTCGTACTCGCGATATGCAGGGAGGTCCCTCAGCTTCAACGACGCCGTCTACCGTTCGGAGGCGCGAACCGGTAATCGGAACCGGGCGATCGGATACATGCTCCGTTCTTTCGACATCATCGATCACGACCCGGACGCGGCCGTCGACCTCTACTTTCGACAGTGTTCGATCGACGTGACCGCGGCGGACCTCGCGATGATGGCGGCCACCATGGCCAACAACGGTGTCAATCCACGGACTCGAGAACGCGCGCTGGCACCGGTTCTCGTCGAACGGGTGTTGTCGGTGATGACGACGTGCGGGATGTACGACGGCGCGGGCGACTGGGTGGCTCGAGTGGGAATGCCCGCCAAGAGCGGTGTCGGGGGCGGGATCCTCGCGGTACTCCCGGGACAGATGGGCATCGCCGTCTACTCACCGCGGCTCGACTCCCACGGGAACAGCGTTCGCGGCGTCGCCGCCTGCCGGGAATTGTCGAACCGCCTCGAACTGCACTTTCTTCATGTCACACGCGCGGCGAAGTCGTCGATTCGCCGCAGGTACGTACTCACCGAGGCACCGTCGCGAAAGCGGCGTTCCGACGTCGAACAAGCCACCTTGGCCGCAGTGGGAGACCGCGCCCGCGTGTACGAGCTGCACGGAGATCTGTTGTTCTCCGGTGCCGAGACCGCCGTGCGGGAGATCGGCGACCTGGACCGAGAACTCGACGCCCTCGTGATCGATGTGCGTGGTGTCGACGAGGTCAGTGCCATCGCGCGCACGATGTTCGAGGATCTGCGCCAGGATCTCGCCGAACACGGCTGCGTGGTGTGTCTGGTGGATCCGAGGGCGATCATGGGACACACCAGCTCTAGTCTCGACCCGGCCGATCCGGCGGGCCGGGTCTATTCGAGCCTGGGTTCGGCCATCCAGTGGGCCGAGAACCTCCTGCTGGATCGGCATTGCGCAGGTCTGCGACAGCCGACCCAGATCACAGCCGCCGAACATCCGCTGCTGGCCGGACTGTCGGATGCTCAGCTGGAAGCCGTGAAACCGTATTTGGAGAAACGGCACTATGTCCGCGGAGACGTCATCGTACGGCGGGGCGATGCTGCCGCCGGCCTGTTCCTCATGCTGCGCGGCGAAGTGACGTCCACGGCCCTGGCGGCCGACGGCGGCACACATCGAATCACCACGCTGTCGCCCGGAATGAGCTTCGGCGAGATGCCGTTACTGATGGCCGTGCCGTTTCTGCTCGATATGGTCGCGGATACACCGGTCGATCTGGTGGTGGTCTCGGTCCAGCACTTCGAGGCACTCACTCGCGACGCGCCCGAGGTCAAACTGTCTCTGTTGGAAAATCTGGCCACCGGTGCGTACGGCCAGATGGCCGCGGTGATCAAAACGCTCGGGCGGTTCGACTTCGGCATGTGAGACCGAAGGCCGAACCGCCCGGAATGCGCCTGATGTCGGTCAGGCACCCAGCGTCAGCATGGTGAGCACTTCGGTGGGCTGCGGGGAGCCACCTGCCGGCTCGAGGGAGAAGGCGAAGTTCGTCGACGATCCGAGACCGTCGACCACCGTGCCGTTCTCGGAGGTGAGCTGATCCTCGCTCACCACACCGGCGGATCTCGGTGCACCGTCCACGAACCACATTTGGTAGACGCGGCCGGGCGGTGGCTGCGGAACTCCGTCGAGATCGACGACGACAGCATCCTGGGAGAGCGAGTACGACACGGTTGCCAAGCCGCCACCGGGGAACTCCGCCGATGCCTGACGCGCATCGGGCGCAGCCACGATCTGGTCGGCCTGCGACGGCTGGGCATCGTTACCCATCGTCTGCGTGACGACCACCACGCCGCCGACAGCGACAACCACTGCGGCAGCAGCCGACATCATCGAATAGCGCCAGGACTTCGAGCGCTCACGTCGATGCCGGTGCAGCGGAGTGACATTCGGCGGGAGCTCACGAACCGTGGGTTCCTGCCCGCTCGAGGCAACTCGAGCGAGCACGTCGCTACGTAGTCGGGCCGGCGCAGGTGCCGCGTCGACCGCGGCGGCCAACGCCAGTGTCTCGTGGATCTCGCTGACGAGAACGTCGAACTGAGCGCGTGCGGTGTCGTCGACGCGCAGCCGTTCGGTTTCGATATCGCGTCGCTCGGTTTCGGTGGTCGCGTACAGGGCATAGACCTCCGCGTCGTCGAGGAGCCGTTGCCGTGACGATTCGCTCATTGCGGGATCACCCCCAGGCAATTCTTCAATTTGATCAATCCGTCTCGTATGCGCGACTTGATGGTAGGAACGGCGACCCCGAGCCGTTCCGCAACTTCGCGATAGGTGTAACCGCTGTAGTAAGCCATTCGTACCGACTCGCTCTGCGTATCGGTCAGAGTTTCGAGGCAGGCCACCACGGCCTCCGATTCGAGCCGTTGAGTCACCGTCTCGAGCACTTCGTCGTGTTCGGGTGTGTGGCTCACTGCGCCGTACGCCGCCTCACGGTCGGTACCCGACTGCTCGCTGCGAACTCGATCGACGGCGCGGCGATGAGCCAGCGTCATGATCCAGGCGAGTGGACTCCCCTGATTAGGGTCGTAATTCGGTGCTGCGCGCCAGATCTGGAGGAACACCTCCTGCGCGGTTTCCTCGCTGTATCCCGGGTCGCGAAGCACTCGCAGCACCATGCCGTAGACGCGCGCGGACGTGGCGTCGTACAACTCTGCGAATGCCGCTCGATCACCCTGGGCAACCGATGCCATCAACCGCCGAAGACGGTCCGTCTCGTCGGCTCGCAAATTCTTCAACTGTGGACTGGGTACAGCGCAGACGGCGCTGTCGTCCGTATAGCCCTTGGCAGCGTCGGGCGCCCGGTCACGGCCGGCATCCGACGATCCGGACAACGGCGCGCTCATCGAAAGGTCGTCCCAACAGACGGGTTCATGATCGAGTTCATCGAACACGACACTAGTGGTCATAGTGCTCTCATATCGAAACCTCCGCGTTTTCCCGCCGCGGTACATATTCGGAACAAACCGGCCGAAGGATGGTTCGGGTACACAAATTCGTTTGCACCGTACTGGACCGCAATTCATCCTTGGTGGAGAATCGGACAATCGTGGGTAATCGGGCGATCTGCCCACCGGAGGAAACGAGAGACATGGCGGCCATCGAGACACGCGGTCTGGTCAAGCGATTCGGGGCGAATATCGCCGTCGACGGCGTCGATCTGTCCATCCCGTCCGGTGGGGTCTACGGCGTCCTCGGGCCCAACGGTGCAGGCAAGACCACGACCATCCGAATGCTTGCCACACTGCTCCCGATCGACGGCGGTAGCGCGCGCGTATTGGGGCACGACGTGGCGAGCGAACCCGAGGCGGTTCGGCAGAAGGTCGCTCTGACAGGCCAATTCGCCTCGTTGGACGAGGATCTGACCGGTACGGAGAATCTGGTTCTGCTCGCCCGATTGCTCGGATATTCACGGCCCGCCGCCCGGTCGCGGGCCGAGCAGTTGCTGGCCGCGTTCGATATCGCCGACGCCGGGCCGAGGCAGGTCAAAACCTACTCCGGCGGAATGCGCCGACGCATCGACATCGCCGCCAGCATCATCGTCACTCCCGAGCTGATATTTCTGGACGAACCCACCACCGGACTCGATCCACGCAGCCGAAACCACGTGTGGGAGATCATCCGTGCATTGGTGGCGGGCGGGACGACGGTGCTTCTGACAACCCAGTATCTCGACGAGGCCGATCAATTGGCCGGGCGTGTCGCGGTCATCGACCACGGCAAGGTCATCGCGGAAGGTACGACCGGCGAGTTGAAAGCATCGGTGGGATCGAACTCGCTTCACCTCCGTGTTCTCGATGCGGCGCAACGAACTGCGGCCGCGCAGATCCTGCGAGATCTGCTCGGCGGCACCGTCACGGAGGATCTGGATCCGTCGACAGTCACGGCGCGTCTCGACAACCCGGCACAGGCTGCGCCCGTGTTGCCTGCACTCGAGACGGCGGGAATTTCCATCGCGTCCTTCACACTCGGCCAACCGAGCTTGGACGAGGTGTTTCTTGCCCTCACCGGGCATGAGGCGGGAGTGGAGCCTGCAGGAACGACCCATCAGGCGGGAGTGGAGCCTGCAGGAACGACCGACTTGTCCGCGTCCGACCGAGAGGTGGCGTCGTGACCGCCGAAGCGCAGCAGTCGACTCCGAAGGCCTCGACCATCATCGACGTGCTCGGCGCCGGTGGGCCCCGTCCCCCGCGGCCCTCGTCGCTGTCCACGTCGTTGAGCTTCGGGTGGCGGGCCCTGCTCAAGATCAAGCACGTGCCCGAGCAGTTGTTCGACGTGACGGCCTTCCCGATCATGTTCACGCTGCTGTTCACGTACTTGTTCGGCGGCGCGCTCGCCGGCTCGACCGACGCATACATTCAGTTCCTGCTTCCCGGCATTCTGGTGCAGACCGTGGTGATGATCACGATGTACACCGGCGTCACGATGAACAAGGACATCGAGAAGGGCGTGTTCGATCGTTTCCGCTCGTTGCCGATCTGGCGTCCGTCACCGTTGGTCGGCGCGCTGCTCGGCGACGTGGTGCGCTATACGCTCGCCTCGGTGATCGTGCTGATCCTGGGCTTCGTCCTCGGGTTCAGGCCGCAGGGTGGCCTGGTCGGCATCGTCGCTTCGATAGCTCTGCTGCTGATGTTTTCGTTCTGTCTGTCCTGGATCTGGACGATGATCGCCATGATCGTGCGCACCGAGGCCGCAGTGATGGGTGTGTCGATGTTCATCCTGTTCCCGCTGACATTCGCGAGCAACATCTTCGTCGACCCCAACACGATGCCGGGTTGGCTGCGTGCGTTCGTGGACGTCAACCCGGTCAGCTTCTTGGTGACGTCTCTGCGCGGCTTGATGCAGGGCGATCTCGACACGGGCCAGTTGGGAGTGACACTGGTGCTGTGCGCCGTTCTGCTGGCGGTGTTCGGACCGATCACGATGCGGCTGTACAACAGAAAGTCCTGACGCGGCAGTTCGACATCTCAGCCGGTCAGGACGCTGCGCGCGCTCGATGCCGGCGCACCGCGTCGCGGTTGGAACACACCGTTCCGCAGTATCGCTGCGTTCCCGTTCGCGACGTGTCCGCAAATGCGAGGGAGCAGTCGGTTGCAGCGCAGCGAGAGAGGCGGGACATGCCGCGCCCCGTCAGATGCAACGCGGCGCCGACGCTCACCAGAGCTCTGATGACCCCGCCGAGGGCGATGTTCGGATCGCGATAGTGCATGTGCCACCCGTCTCCCGCGTGGTCGGTCAATCTCGGGTACGCGGCCGCCTGCGCCAGGAGGACGTTGAGCGCCTCGGCCCGGTCGGTCTCTGTGTCCGCGTCCACGACACGCGCCCACTGGCCCAGGAAGTCCAGTGTGTCGGCCAGATCGGCGTCGGTCGCCGTCCAATCGGGAACCAGGCCCGCATCGACGCAGCGTTCGCCCAGTTCGGTCGCCGTGGTGGGCGGCGCGTTGAGCAGGTCGATACCGAGTTTCACCGCGTATTCGCCGTAAGGGTTGATATGCACAAGACCATTACATCACAGTGGACGCATGCACACCGAACACACCTGGACCACCCACTCCACCCACCCCACGAGCGAGGGTCTCGTCGGATACCAGGGCTGCCGGTGCGGAGCCCAACGCATCGTCTCGGTCCCCACCGAGCGCTTCGCACCCGTCGCCGAGGTTGCCCGTCACGCCTGACCGATCACTGCAGAGTGCGCGCCACCTCGGGCACCACCGTGTCGAGGGCGTAACCGATCGACAATGGCGAGTTGGTCGCGTGGGACCTCGCGATCACCGGGTCGTCGAACACGATGGACCGTCCGTCCGCTACCGCCGGAATCCGCTGGAACAAGGGGTTGTCGGTCACCTCCGTCGGCGACTTCTCGATCGGAAACACGACGAGTAGGTCGGCGTCGAGAAGATCGAGCTCCTCCCCCGACACCGGAACCGAGAATCCTTTCGGCGTCAGCGCATCGATGGTCGGACTGGTGACGAACCCGAGCTTCTTCATGAACTCGAGTCGACTGTTCGACGAGATATACGCCCCGAACCCGGTACCGCTGTACGCACCCACGACGACCGTTCTGCCGGCGAACTCGGGATGAGCAGCGGCGGCGGCCAGAAATCGATCGGAGATTCCGGCGAGCAGAGCCTCGCCGTCCGACCGTTGACCGAGCGCGGTCGACACCATGGTGACCTGCTGCTCGAGCGAGGTCAGATAGTTGTCCGATCCCTCGGGCACACCGACGGTGGGCGCGATGGCCGACAGCGTCGCATGCCGCTCGGGGTCACCCGAGCTCTTGGTATCGAGGATCAGATCCGGTGCCAGTGCGGCCACCTGCTCGTAGGACGGCTCCTGGGTACCGATGATCTGCGGCGGCGCGTCGTAGAGACCGGCGGCCCACGGCCCGACACCGTCGCCGCCGAACGCCAGCCAATCGCTGGCACCGACCGGTGAGACTCCCAGCGCCAGTGCAGTTTCGGCGTCACCCCACCCGAGCGCCACGACGCGCTGCGGCGGGTTGTCGATGGTCACAGCACCGAACTTCGTCTCGACTGTGGCGGGAAACGCCGCTCCGGTCACACCCTGGTCGGCGGACGGATCGGGTGTCTGGACCGAGCTCGAACTACACGACACGGCACCCGTGAAGGACAGCGCGAGGATCAGGCCGACGACGATCGTGCTACGAATTTTCACAGCGAAGACGGTACGACACCAACGTGTTAATTGGTAAGCCAACCCTATTTTTTGACGAAACGCCCGATGCACTCCACGTGACTGGTCAGGGGAAACGCGTCGAAGGCGCGAACGTCGGTGAGCTCGTATCCCGCGCCGCGGTACAGGCTCACATCTCGCGCGAACGACGCAGGATCACAGCCGACGTGTACCACCGAACGAGGACCTCTGGCGGCGAGGGCGTCGATCACGTCGCGTCCAGCTCCCGCGCGAGGTGGATCGAGCACTGCTACCGCCACGGGTTCGGCCAACGCATCCATCGAACGCTCGACGCGTCCCGGCACGAACGAGACCTGCGTGAGGTCTGCCAGAGCCGAACGCCCGTCCTCGGCCGCTCGGCGGGAGAACTCGACGCTGGTCACATGTCCTTCCCGCCCTACCCCGGCGGCGAGAGACGCCGCGAACACCCCGACACCGCCGTACAGGTCCCAGGCACCGTCGCCCGGAGACGCGTCCGCCCATTCCGCCACCACGTCCGTGTAGACCTGGGCAGCACCTCGATGGGCTTGCCAGAAGCCGGTGGCGTCGAGAGTCCAGGCCCTGTCCGAGACGTATTCCGTCACCCGGCCCGACCCGATCACGGCCTTCTCCGCTCGCGCCCGAGACGACGCTGCCCGACGGGCCGATGCCCCGCGGCGACCCGGGGATCTGCGCCCGGTGGTCGAAAGCTGAGCCGGTGCGATCTCCACGACGTGCCGCGTACCGGCTCCGTCGAGCACCACTTGCAGTTCTGCGCCCGGCCGCCACTGCTGGCCGGACAGCCCCTCGAACGCAGCTGCATCCATTTGCGGACAGGACAATTCGTTGACGATCGAACTACTGCGATAGCGGTGGTAGCCCGGCCGCCCGCCGGAATCGACGGCAAGTCGAACGCGGGTGCGCCAACCGGTGCCGTCGCCGGTCCCCGGCAATTCCTCGACGCGCACCTCGCGCTCGAGACCGGCGACGCGGCGAAGCTGCTCGGCGACGACGAACGACTTCAATCGACGACCCGCATCGGCAGTCGTGTGGGAGTAATCGCAGCATCCGGAACCGCCCGGTCCGGCGATGGGGCAGCGCGCATCCACCCGGTCCGCGGACGCAGACAGGATCTCCACGGCATCGGCTCGACAGAACGATCCGCCTCGGTCCTCGGTCACCCGGGCAACCACTCGCTCTCCTGGCAGACCGTGACGAACGAACATCACCCGGCCGTCGTGGCGAGCCACGCAGAATCCCCCGTGCCCCGGTGCGCCCAGTTCGACCTCGAGCAGCAGCCCGAACCAGCTCTCGGTCACTTGCCCGCCGGGGGCTCGTAGCCTCGACGCGACGCCCCCGGTGCATTGCCGAGCACCTCGCGTTTGGCCTTCTCGGACGAACGCAGCTGCCAGGGCACGCTGGTGACCATCACTCCAGGCTGGAACAGCAGTCGAGACTTCAGACGCAGCGCGCTCTGGTTGTGCAGAACCTGCTCCCACCAATGCCCCACGACGTATTCGGGAATGAAGACGGTGACGACGTCGCGGGGCGAGTCGCGTCGAACGCGCTTGACGTAATCGAGGACCGGTTTGGTCACCTCCCGGTAGGGCGATTCGACGACCTTGAGCGGTACCGATACGTCACTGGCCTCCCATTCGCGCACCAGCGCGCGGGTATCGGCTTCGTCGACGTTGACGGTCACCGCCTCGAGGTTGTCGGGTCGGGTCGCTCGGGCGTAGGCCAGCGCGCGCAGCGTCGGCATGTGCAGCTTCGACACCAGCACGATCGAGTGTGTGCGGCTGGGCAGAACTCCGTCCCACTCCACGTCCTCGAGCTCGCGCGCCACGGTGTCGTAGTGCTTCCGGATCATGCGCATCAGCACGAAGATCGCCACCATGGCGACGATCGCGATCCATGCACCTGCAGCGAACTTCGTGATCAACACGATCACGAGCACCGTCCCGGTCATGCCGAGACCGACGCCGTTGACCACGCGCGACCGGTGCATCCGACGACGCTGATCACGGTCGGTCTCGGTGGACAACAAACGGGTCCAGTGTCGAACCATGCCAGTCTGGCTGAGTGTGAACGAGACGAACACACCCACGATGTACAGCTGGATGAGCTTGGTGACTTCCGCGCCGAACACGACGACGAAGACGATGGCAGCTCCGGACAGGAAGAGGATTCCGTTGCTGAACGCGAGGCGGTCTCCGCGGGTGTGGAGCTGTCGCGGGAGATAGCGATCCTGCGCCAGCACGGAACCGAGCACCGGGAAGCCGTTGAACGCGGTGTTGGCCGCGAGAACGAGGATGAGGGCCGTGACGGTGGTGATGAAGAAGAACCCGATGGGGAATCCGCTGAAGACTGCCTCCGCCAGCTGCGCGATGAGCGTCTTCTGTTGGTAGCCGTCCGGTGCTCCGACCAACTGGTAGTCGGGGTCCATGGCGTATTTGATACCGATCTTCTGCGCGAGCACGATGATGCCCATCAACAGCGTGATTCCGATCGCACCGAGCAGGAGCAGCGTTGTTGCCGCGTTACGAGACTTCGGCTTCTCGAACGCGGGCACACCGTTGCTGATGGCCTCGACTCCGGTCAGCGCCGCGCATCCGGACGAGAACGCCCGAGCGACGAGAAATGCGAACGCGATGCCGTACAGGTGCGAGTCCTCGGCCTTCAGATCGAAGGCCGCCGACTCCGCATGGATGTCGTCGCCGAGTACGTAGACCCGGAACAGGCCCCAGCCCAACATCAGCACCATGCCGCCCATGAAGGCGTACGTCGGGATCGCGAACGCCGTACCGGACTCCCGGATGCCGCGAAGATTGACAGAGGTGACCAAGACGATGGCCACCACCGCGAACAGCACCTTGTGCTGGGCCACGAACGGGACGGCCGACCCGATGTTCGACGCGGCCGCCGAGATCGACACCGCCACGGTCAGCACGTAATCCACCAACAGCGCGCTGCCGACCGTCAATCCGGCCGCGGGACCGAGGTTGGTGGTCGCGACCTCGTAGTCGCCGCCGCCCGATGGATACGCGTGCACGTTCTGCCGATAGCTGGCCACGACGACGGCCATCACCACACAGACCGCGAGACCGATCCACGGCGTGAAGGCAATTGCCGAGATACCTGCGACGGACAACACCAGAAAGATCTCTTCGGGGGCATAGGCCACCGACGACATGGCGTCGGAGGCGAACACCGGCAATGCGATTCGCTTGGGAAGCAACGTGTGACCGAGCTTGTCGCTTCGGAACGGCTTACCGAGCACTAGCCGCTTGGCGGCAGTCGAGACCTTGGACACGGACAGAAGCGTAGGCCGTCCGCCTGCGGCCGTCTCAACCACGCGCCCGAAAGTGACGTGCCGAGCCCACCCCCGGTCGATCCGGCGACGAATCCCCGATACGTTGGTGCACGCCTGCACGGCGTGGCAGTGTCGATCCTGCGTGGTCGACAATCGAGATCGGGACGGAGCTGGGCGTTGTACGTAGTTGTGATGGGGTGTGGCCGCGTCGGCGCATCGCTGGCCGGGGCGCTCGAACGCATCGGCCACGAGGTAGCGATCATCGATCGCGACGAGTCTGCCTTTCTGCGCCTCGATCCGAGCTTCGGCGGACACCGTGTGGTCGGCATGGGATTCGACCGAGATGTATTGGTGAGCGCGGGAATCGAGAAGGCCGAGGCTTTCGCTGCGGTGTCCTCCGGCGACAACTCGAACATCATTTCGGCGCGCGTCGCACGGGAGACTTTCGGAGTGGACAAAGTGGTGGCGAGAATCTACGACGCCAAACGCGCCGCTGTCTACGAGCGCCTCGGAATCCCCACCGTTGCCACGGTCCCCTGGGCGACCGACCGTTTTCTGCACAACCTGCTGCGCGACGATCCGACCACCAAGTGGCGCGATCCTTCCGGCAGCGTGGCCGTCGTTCTTCTCGACTTCGACGACGGGTGGATCGGCAAGAAGCTCTCGGTTCTCGAAGAGTCGACGCGGTCGCGGGCGGCATTCGTCATCCGCTTCGGCGTCGGATTGCTACCGGACAAGCGCACCGTCATCCAGGCCGGTGACGAGGTCTACGTCGCCGCTGTCTCGGGCACAGTCGCCGAGGCCATCGCGTTGGCGGGCAACCCGCCGCCGTCGGACGACTGATGCACGCCCGCACGTTCCTCATCTCCCCCATCGACCCGAACGGGAAGCCATGAAAGTCGCCATCGCCGGTGCCGGCGCAGTCGGCAGGTCCATCGCACGCGAGCTGATCCGCAGCGAACACGACGTGATGCTCCTCGAACGCAAACTCGACCACGTCGATCAGGCAGCAGTGCCGGAAGCCGAATGGGTGCTGGCCGATGCATGCGAGCTGAGCCTGCTCGAAGCTGCTCATCTCGAGAACTACGACGTGGTGATCGCTGCTACCGGCGACGACAAGGCCAACCTGGTGCTCAGCCTGCTGGCCAAAACCGAGTTCGGTGTCGATCGTGTCGTCGCCCGAGTCAACGACCCACGTAACGAGTGGCTGTTCGATTCCGCATGGGGCGTCGACGTCGCGGTATCGACGCCGCGGATGCTCGCGTCGCTGGTCGAAGAGGCAGTCTCGGTCGGAGACCTCGTGCATCTGATGACGTTCCGAAAGGGCCAGGCGAACCTCGTCGAGATCACGCTGCCGGAGAACACGCCACTCGCAGGTAAGCCGGTCCGCAAGCTCCAATTGCCCAGGGACGCTGCGCTGGTGACGATTCTGCGCGGCGGCCGGGTTATCGTGCCGCAGCACGACGATCCACTCGAGGGCGGCGACGAACTACTGTTCGTCGCGGCCAAAGAAGTGGAGAACGAACTACGTGCTGCGGTCGGACTGATCTGACGGCAGGGTTCCGTCGGTCCGATCGGCGTTGGCGGCAACCTCGAGCGTGTGATCGGCCCGTCGCACGGCCCAGAGCGTGACCAGCAGCGCCACTCCGGTGAGCGGCCAGCCCATGCCGATTCGTGCAACGGCCAGCCAGCCGGTCTGATCGGAGTCGTAGAGCTGCGACTGGACGACGTATCGGGCAGCGAACACCGCTGCCCACGCGATCGTCGCCACGTCGTAGAAACGTACGGCCGATCGGTTGCGACGCCACGTGGTTCCCTTGCCGTTGAGGTAGCCCCAGATGACTCCGACCAGCGGCCAGCGGGCGAGCACCGACATCACGAAGGCCCCGCCGTAGACCAGCGATGTGTAGATGCCGAACAGGAAGTAGCCCTTGGCATCTCCGGTGCGGTACGCGATGAACGCACAGATGCCGACGCCGAAGAAGCCCGAAATCGCAGGCTGAATGGGAGTGCGTTGAATCAGACGCCACACCAGAACTGCAGCGGCGACCCCGAGTGCAGACCACAAGGCGACGGCCAGGCCGAAGAAACTGTTCGCCGGAACGAACACGATGACCGGCAACGTGGAATAGACGAGCCCGCTCAGACCGCCGAGCTGTTCCAGAACGGTCGGGGCCACCTTTTCGACGCTCTCCGACGTCGGCGCATCGGTCGCAGGTTCCGGCGTCGCGGGAGGCGGCACGGCATCGTCACTGTTGGTCACGACAACGAGAGTGCCATACCTGCGACTGTCAGCTGTCGTCGCGCAGTTCGTAGTACGGGTTGTAGACGATCTTGCGTCCATCTCGCTCGCCGACGCGTCCACGAACGAGCACGGTCTTGCCGGGCTCGATACCCGCAATCTTTCGCCGACCGATCCACACGAGCGTCACCGTATCGGTGCCATCGAAGAACTCCGCCTCGATGTTTGCGTTGGCGGCCTTAGAACACGCTTCCACGCTGCGCAACCGACCCAGCATCGTGACTTCCTCGCCGCGCGAGCAATCACATGCGCGTCGGGCACCGGACGCTTCGGAAGATTCGGCCATCTCCTCGGCGTCGAGTTGATCGATGTCCTCGGTCAACTTTCGCGTCAACCGGCGAAAGTATCCTGCGGCAGCGGGTGCCATTGTGCGCTCCAGCGGTATGAGTCGTTCCGCAGGCTCCACGAGCCAGCGGCTTGGGTCGTGCCGCAGGCTCCACTCCCGGAAGCAACTGCGGCGACGTGGGGGTTTGCCTCGTCAGGGCGGGTACTTCGCCACTGTAGACCCGAAGTGTCACACTGACCAACCACCGCCACGCACGGAACCGAAGCCGTGCACAATCGTGTCGTGCACAGCCGATTCGACACCCTCGCCGCGGTCGTTCTACCTGGTACGGGATCGGACGCCGAGTTTGCCGGCGACGCGTTCTCGGCAGCGTTCGCCAGTGTGGGATTGACCACCATCCCCGTCGAACCCGATCCCACCGGTGTGGTCGAAAGCTACGTCGCGGCGTTGAACGCGGCGACGCGGCGACACGGCCGAATCGTCGTTGCAGGAATTTCCCTCGGTGCCGCGGTCGCGGCACGATGGGCCGCGACCAACGCGTCGAACACCGCAGCGCTGGCGCTCGTTCTACCGGCATGGACAGGCGACCCGGCCGGCTCTCCCGCAGCCCTCAGCGCACAGTTCACCGCTCGATCGCTGCTCGAGGTGGGGCTCGATGCCGTCACCGCGGCCATGACGTCGTCGAGCCCCGCATGGCTTGCTCGCACTTTGAGTCGATCCTGGGCCACTCAGTGGCCGGCCCTTCCCGACGCCTTGGACGAGGCGGCGCAATACCGAAGCCTCGAGCTGGACGAGCTGGCGCGGATCGAGCTGCCGACGGTCGTCGTGGGCGCGGTGGACGACGCAGTACATCCGATCGACGTGGCGCAGAACTGGGCGCGGGCGTTACCGAATTGCGCGCTCAGAACGGTGACGCTGGAGATGATCGGCCACGACGCAGGATGCCTGGGCCGTGCGGCTGTCGACGGCCTCGACCTACTCTCCCCTCAACCGCCCAGTTGCTGAATGGCCGATCCCGACGCTCCTCGTCGCGGCGCTCGGTCGCGCTCCGCCGCCGTCGGCTCCGGTACCGAGTTCTGCTGCGGTACCGAGTTCTGCTGCGGTACCGAGTTCTGCTGCGGCGCAGCGGGTTCGGTTTCCGCAGCCTGGGGTTGTGGCGATTGTTGTGCCGCCGCCTGCTGTTGCGCGGCAGCAGCAAGTTGCTCGGCCAGCATTTGTGGCAGCACCACCGGCAGCGGTGTTCGAACGGGATGCGGATCGGTTCCGCGGTCGACCACGGTCTGCCGAAGAATCGTATGTGCGAGTTGGACGAGCGGCTGCCCCTCACCCACGGCACCCGACGGCCCGGCGAGCACGCATCGGACCATCCATCGATAGCCGTCGACTCCGATGAATCGAAGATCGGCATTGGCGGTGACGCCGTGCAGCTCCCGTCCCCAGGGGCCCGTCTCGACCGTGGTCTCGGCCTTGTCGTTGCGAAGCGATGTCGCCAGGTCTGCTGCCACCTCACGCCACTGACCGGGCGATTTAGGCGCCGCATACGCCGCGATGGTGATACGACCGAACTGGGTGACGATGTGCACCGCCTGCGGGCTGCCCGCCTGGGACATTTCGACCTGAAGCTGGCCGCCTTCCGGAAGCGGAATCAACACCGAGCCGAGGTCGAGACGCGTCTTTGCCACGGTCTCGCGATCGTCGTCGAGGTCCTCCAGATCGTGGGGCCCATCGGCGCTGGTGTCCGCGGGCTGCTCGTCCTCGACTCCATCGACGAATGCCTCCGCATCGGGTGCGGAGGCACTGCCGGCGTCGTTCTTCTTACGCCGTCCGAACATGTTCAGCTCTCTTCTTCTCGATTGCTTCCTTGGTGCCTGCCACCGACGCCGCGGCGGAACTCACTGCTTCAGACTCGCATGACCGCCGGTCGACCCGTGACCACCGGCCCCCCGAACTGTGTCGTCCAGCTCGTCGACCTCGACGAACGTCACCAGCTCGACTCGCTGGACGATCAGCTGCGCGACCCGGTCACCCCGGTCGAGCACGATCGGGGAATGTAGGTCGTGGTTGATCAGACAGACCTTGATCTCGCCGCGGTATCCGGCATCGATCGTGCCCGGGGTGTTGACGACCGACAGACCCGATTTCGCCGCCAGGCCCGAGCGCGGATGAATCAGCCCGACGGTTCCCAGCGGAAGAGCGACCGCGATACCGGTTCCCACCAGCACTCGTTCGCCCGGCGCGATCGTGACCGGAGCTGTGATACGCAGATCCACACCCGCGTCACCCTCGTGCGCACGGGCGGGAATCGGTAGCTCGGGGTCGAGTCGGCGAACCCGCACCTCGGTCAGCGGAGATGCAGGCCACACCGGATTCGGGTTAGGGTCGGCCGAAGGATCCTTGCCGGCCTCGGGGACTTCGTCGCTCACGTCGAACGAGACTACGCTGGCCCGCTCGTGTCTCGGTGTGGCGACTACCCTGGTGCTCGTGACTGCAGATCGACAGACCGAACCCGCGAACTCCGAGTCCGGCAACTCCACTCCCAGCAGCGGGCCCGCCGACTCGGTGCTCTACTCCGAGCGGCTCTGGGTGCCGATCTGGTGGTGGGCGGCGGGGGCCGGCGTAGCGGTGTTGCTGGCGGCGGAGATCCATATGGGTGCACCCGGAATCCGGGCTTGGTTGCCGTACGTCGTGTTGCTGCCGCTGGTCGCCTGGGCGCTGTTCGCCTTCAGCAGACTGCGCGTCGAGGTGGTGGCCGAAACAGGTTCGACCGACGTCGAATTGCGGGTAGGGAAAGCACACCTGCCGCTCGCTGTTGCGGCCAAAGCAGCAATCGTCCCTGGAACAGCAAAAAGTGCGGCACTGGGCAGACAGCTCGATCCGCTGGCTTTCGTACAGCACCGCACCTGGGTGAAGCAGATGGTGATCGTGGTTCTCGACGATCCGGACGACCCGACACCGTACTGGTTGGTCAGCACCAAACGCCCCGAGGCGTTACTTGCGGTGCTGTCCGCTCACGGTGTCGAGGCACGCTGACCTCGTACCCGACCGACGGCCGGGGAACCGACGCACAGACCCGAGCTGCTGATCAGGTCTGTGCGGAGAAGATCACGCCGCGCAGTCGCGGCACATCAGCACGCCGTTGGCGTCGCTGGCCAGCCGGCTTCGGTGGTGAACCAGGAAGCAGCTCGAACAGGTGAACTCGTCCGCTTGCTTGGGAACCACTCGAACCGAGAGCTCCTCACCGGACAGGTCTGCTCCTGGGAGCTCGAACGACTCCGCGGTATCGGATTCGTCCACGTCGACCACTGCTGACTGGGCCTCGTTGCGCCGAGCTTTCAGTTCTTCGAGCGAATCCTCCGAGACGTCGTCGGATTCTGTTCTTCTCGGTGCGTCGTAGTCGGTTGCCATTGTTCTCGTACCCCTCATCTTCGTGCGTGTGTGTGGTGGGAGCTGCCGTTGTGGTCGGCTTGTGGCCGTCGGCTGTGAAGAGGGCGCTTGCTCACTCCCACCGATTGTTCGTAACTGATCGAATCGTTCGTCGTCGCGCGGTGCCCGAAACTACACCGGGTAGTTCCCAATACTCGCCGGTTGAAACCCGATCGAGACCTCGCTCACCAGATCGATGGTGCACCGGCGTCCGTTTCTCGAAGCACCGCGGCCGCCAGACAATAGCCGAAGCCGGTCACAAACTCGAAACCGAATCGCCGGTCAGTCCTTTACCTGCATGCACGCCGCAACAACACCGAGGCGGCCGTCTTCATTCCCGGTTCATCGAAGGCTTCCCCGTGCGGGTTTTCGGCTCCGAAACGGGAGTTGCGCTCCGGATCCGGAAAGGGCTGGGCCGAGTGTGCCGCCGCCCGGCAGCGCGGGCATCTACAGTAGGCACGCGTCGGTTGAACCGACCCTGTGACCGGTCTCGGCGACAGCCGAAGGAAAGGCGAAGATCAACTGTGGTTTCTCTGATCACCGAAGGCCGTTCGACCGACGATCGAGGTCGTCCGTTCCGTCGCCGCCGGGCATTTCCCATCATCGCCGTGTTCACGGTGCTGGCACTGCTCGGCGTGGTCGTCTGGGTCAAGGTGTTCACCACATCCGAGGCCACCTCGGCAACCGCCGAGTGCAATACGCCGACCACGACGGCCGCCACCGACGGCACGCAGCCCGCACCCCTGGGTGACGAAGTAGACCCCGACACGCTGCTCGACGTCGCGCCCGCGGCTCTGTCCGCATCGAAGGTGCGTGTCTTCAACGCCAACGGTGAGCGCGGCCAGGCAGCTCTGGTGGCGGCCCAGCTCGTCGATTACGGTTTCGCGAGCGCACCGGACGTTCAGGTGGGCAACGATCCGGTCTATGTCGATCAGAACATGCAGTGCCAGGGCCAGATTCGCTTCGGTGCAGCCGGAGTCGCCGCGGCGAGTGCGGTGTGGCTCGTCGCGCCCTGCGCCGAGCTCATCGAGGATGCCCGCACCGACGACTCGGTCGATCTCGCTCTCGGTACCTACTTCAGCGCGATCCAGCCCAACGACGACGCCGAAGAAGTGCTGCGCACACTTGCCGGTACAGCACCGAATGCCGAGCCGCAGCCGCTCGATGCCGACCTACTCGCCGCAGCGCGCGAATCGCGCTGCTGACGTCGACGCGACTTCTCAACCAGGAATCGGATCGAGCGCGCCTGCGCTGCGCAACGCGGCCAGGAATGCGGTGGATATTCCGGGTGCCATGGCCACGGTCGCAGAGCCGTGCGCACTCGTCGAGTTGGCAGCGGGCAGCCGCACCACTGCTCCGGCCTCTGCGGCGATCAGCGCACCAGCGGCCCAGTCCCACGGACTGAGCCCGTGTTCGAAGTGGGCGTCGACCGCTCCGGACGCGACCATGCACAGATCCAATGCTGCCGATCCGATCCGGCGGATGTCGCGTACCTGAGGCAACAATTCCGAGATGATCGCGCCCTGTACGGCACGACGACCCGACCCGTAGCCGAATCCGGTGGCCAACAACGTCATCGACAATTCGGCCACGTCCGAGCACCGCAGTTGCTCCAGTGTGCCGTCGGGCCCCCGTACGGTGGCACCGCGACCTTTCGCCGCGGAGTAGACGAGATCGCGAGCAACGTCGACCACAGCCCCCGCCACACTGACGCCGTCGATCTGAACGGCGACCGACACCGCGTAGGCCGGGATTCCGTACATGAAATTCACGGTCCCGTCGATCGGGTCCAGTACCCACCGCACACCGTCGAGCGACTCGTCCTCGCTCCCTTCCTCTTCCCCCAGAATGGAATCCGACGGCCGCACCTGCGCCAGCATCTCGCGCAGCACACGCTCGGTCTCGGTGTCCACGACGGTCACCGGATCGGTCGGCGTGCTCTTGGACTGCACTGCGTCGTCATCGGCGCTCGAACCGTCACCGAACACCTGCGGTCGCCGCAGTCGCACGTGCTCGGCGGCACGCATCGCGACGCGTTCGGCAACCTCGCGCAATACGTCCACGTCTCGCGTGTTCGATTCGGTGTCCAGCTCTCCCGGCGGCACCGTCGTGCCGGGCAATTGCGTACTGGCGGTGTCGTTCTGCGATCCGTCTGATTTCGGCACACGTACATCGCAACACACACCGACGGCCGAGCACCACTGCAGCGACTCACCGAACACGTCGACGTTCCGCGAAGAACGAAACGGCACTATTGTTCGGAAGCGACGGCACCACACGGATTCGATCAGGCCAGGAGCGGCATCCACATGACACAGGCAGGTTCGGACAACCCCCTCGGCGGGGCAGCACGCCACGGATTCGGCGTCGACGTCGGCGGCAGCGGCATCAAAGGCGGGATCGTCGACCTGAGCACCGGGGACCTCGTCGGCGACCGCTACAAGATCGAGACTCCCCAGCCGTCCACCCCGGATGCCGTCGCTCGTACCGTCGCGGAGATCGCCGCGCACTTCGAGTGGACCGGTCCGGTCGGAGTCACACTTCCCGCCGTGGTGACCAACGGCGTGGCTCGTTCAGCGGCCAACATCGACAAGTCCTGGATCGACACCGACGCCCGAGCACTGTTCGCCGAGGCCATCGGAACAGAGAACATCACCGTTCTCAACGACGCCGATGCGGCCGGAATCGCCGAGGACAAGTACGGCGGCGGCAAGGGCAAGGACGGTGTCGTCGTGCTCCTGACATTCGGCACCGGGATCGGTTCGGCGGTGCTGCACAACGGGGTGCTGCTGCCCAACACCGAATTCGGACACATGGAGATCAACGGCAAGGAAGCCGAGCACCGGGCAGCGTCGTCGGTGAAGGAAAATCAAGGGTTGTCGTACAAGGAATGGGCCAAGGAAGTCTCGAAGGTTCTGCAGACGTTCGAGGCGCTGCTGTGGCCGGATTTGTTCATTGCCGGCGGCGGCATCAGTCGCAAGAGCGAGAAGTGGATTCCGCACCTGACGAACCGCACTCCCGTGGTGCCCGCAACCCTGCTGAACACTGCCGGGATCGTCGGTGCCGCCCTCGCTGCGGACAGCGCCGTGCCGTCCGCAGAGACCGGCACATCCGCTGGATCGGCCCACTGACACGCGGCGTCGCCACTCGCGTAGGACGAGGGTCGGTAACAAACTCCTGAGAGGTCGTTACAATGGTGTGTGCCGGTACGCAGCCGGCCAGAATCCGAAGACCTCTCCGCCGGAAACAACTCTGGCGTGACGCCGCACGACTTCGTCACGAAAGGGCGTACGTGGCAGCCACCGATATCCGTCAGACCGTAGATTCCGAGACCGAGTCTGCGGCACCTGCACCTGCTGTCAAGGCACCCGCTGCGAAGGCACCGGCAAAGAAGGCTCCGGCGAAGCGCGCCGCGGCCAAGAAGGCACCGGCGAAGAAAGCCGCAGCGAAGAAGACAGCAACATCTCCCGCTTCCGGGGACGACGCCGACGAGAGCGCACCCGGAATCGAGGACATCGACATCTCCGAAGGCGATCTGGCTGCTGCCGCCAACGATGTGGTCGAGGTCGTTGCAGCGGGTGACGATACCGAAGAAGACGCCACCAGCGAGCCGACCGCCGAGGACAAGGCGTCGGGCGACTTCGTATGGGACGAGGAGGAATCCGAGGCCCTGCGTCAGGCTCGTAAGGATGCCGAGCTCACCGCGTCGGCGGACTCGGTCCGTGCGTACCTCAAGCAGATCGGCAAGGTCGCCCTCCTCAACGCGGAGGAAGAGGTCGAACTGGCCAAGCGCATCGAGGCAGGCCTGTTCGCGGTCGAGAAGATGCGCGAGTCCGCGGAGAAGGGCGAGAAGCTCCCCGTCGCGCAGCGTCGAGACATGACGTGGATCTGCCGTGATGGCAACCGCGCCAAGAACCACCTGCTCGAGGCCAATCTTCGACTCGTCGTCTCCCTGGCCAAGCGCTACACCGGTCGCGGTATGGCTTTCCTGGACCTCATTCAGGAGGGCAACCTCGGTCTCATCCGCGCGGTCGAGAAGTTCGACTACACCAAGGGCTACAAGTTCTCCACGTACGCCACCTGGTGGATCCGACAGGCCATCACTCGGGCCATGGCCGATCAGGCCCGCACCATCCGTATCCCGGTTCACATGGTCGAGGTCATCAACAAGCTCGGCCGCATCCAACGCGAATTGCTTCAGGATCTGGGTCGCGAGCCCACTCCGGAAGAGCTCGCGAAGGAAATGGACATCACGCCCGAAAAGGTGCTGGAGATCCAGCAGTACGCGCGTGAGCCGATCTCCCTCGACCAGACCATCGGTGACGAGGGCGACAGCCAGCTCGGCGATTTCATCGAGGACTCCGAAGCTGTCGTCGCCGTCGACGCAGTCTCGTTCACGCTGCTGCAGGACCAGCTCCAGTCTGTGCTCGAGACCCTGTCCGAGCGCGAAGCCGGCGTGGTTCGTCTGCGGTTCGGCCTCACCGACGGCCAGCCGCGCACCCTCGACGAGATCGGCCAGGTGTACGGGGTCACCCGTGAGCGAATTCGCCAGATCGAATCCAAGACGATGTCCAAGCTGCGTCACCCGTCCCGTTCCCAGGTTCTCCGCGACTACCTGGACTGAGTGACCCGATTCAACGAACGTCGACCGTCGATCCTCGAGATCGGCGGTCGTCGTCGTTTTCGGGGGGGACGGTATGTGGGTGGCGGCGGTGTCGCCTCCTAGTCGGCGTCGTCACCCAGTCGGCGGCGTTACATCGATGGTTCTACGAATGTCCCGTCCGGCCCGGGCCGGTAGTCCAGCACCGCCGTGACGGCCGCGATCGGTAGTGGCCCGTAGAGATGTGGGAAGCGCATGGACTCCGGATCGGACGGCACGCCGGGTTCCCATCGAACGGGTGAATTCAGTCGAGTCGGATCCAGACGAAGCAGAACGAGATCCTCTCGCCCCTGGAACAGTCGATTCGCAGGCAGATGCACCTGCTGCGGCGTCGACAGGTGAACGAAACCCACATCGCCGTACGAGTCCGGTACGTATTCGGACTGCCCCCGCATCGACAGCCACTCCCCTGCAGTGCAGATGTGAACGAGGTCGTCCTGCTTACTTGTCACCGTTTCATTCTGCCGGGTTGCGCCCCTGTCAGGGCGGTGGAACGTCGACAACGCCTCGATCTCTGCCGGATGGGAGGCCACCGACCACCACCGCCGCGATGACAGCCACGATTCCGACGGCCTCGAGGGTCGTGGGAATCTGAGTCAGCACCACGGCGCCGACCACCGTGGCCGTCGCCGGTAGAAGCGCCAGCAGCAGAGCGAATCGCGCCCTCCCGACTCGCACCAGAACGTACTGATCGAGAACGTACGGAACCACACTCGACAGCAGACCGACGCCCAACCCCAGAACCCAGATTCGCCAGTCACCCAGGGCATCGGCATGAGCCAGCGCAAACGGACCGAACAACGGCGCGGCCAGAACCAGCGAGGCGATGCCGAACCCGGCCGCCATGTCGTCGAGACCCTGACCCGCATCGGCAACGGACTTGCCCAGGACGATGTAGGCGGCCCACAGCGCCGCCGATCCCAGCGCGAAGGCGATTCCTACGAGGCCCACTTCGCCGCCCTCGAACTGCGCCGAGGCAATGGCACCGACGCCCCCGACTACCAGGAGAAGCGCACAGACGTCGGCCGGCTTCCTCGACCCGGCTGCTGCGACCGCGATGGGCCCGAGAAACTCGATCGCTACGGCCGCACCCAGTGGTAGCCGGGCAATGGCCTCGTAGAACATCGCGTTCATGCCGATCGTGGCACCGCCGAACGCGGCTGCCGTGCACAGTCGCCGCCCGGACCACGTGCCGCCCGCACCCGCGCGGTGCCGCCAGGGCCGCCGCCAGATCACCAACACCAGAGCCGCGCCGAAACCGCGCAGCCATGCCACTGCGGCCGGGTCGACGGTGTCGAACAGGAATACACCGATCGCCGCACCCACGTACATGCACACCGCGCCGATCACGAACAGCGACGGAATACCCAGCTTCGATGCGCCGGAGAGCGAAGGAGAAGTCGAAGCCACAAAGGCGACCCTACTGCCGCGGCTCGCTGCGAGCCGTGTCTGCTCTCAGCGAACAGATTTCACGACGTTCCAGCTCGTGAGGCATGTTTCGTGTTAGTGACAACACAAAGAAACGCGCTCGGGAACAACGCGTGACCGCCATACGTCTGACAGAGTGAACGAACCGCGCCATACCGACGCGGCGGACCGGCCCCAGGCGAACGGGACAACCCGCAAGCCAGTACGGAGGAGTCATGCCCGGAACATTGACCAGCCCACAATTGACAGCAGCGGACCGGTGCGACCGGTGCGGTGCAGGGGCTCGCGCGCGAGTCGTGCTCTCGACCGGTGGAGAACTTCTCTTCTGCGGTCACCACGCCGCCGAGCACGAAGCCCGTCTGCGTGAAGTGAACGCAACGGTGATGACCGAATCGGACTCCACGGTGTAACCCACCGAGACGTCGGGGGCCGCAGGTTCGCCACGATCGAATCTCACGAAAAAACGGACGGTCTGCAGACCGTCCGTTTTTTCGTGTCGGCGACACATTTTTCGCAATCGCGCTCTACATCTTTCGCAGCTGGGCGATCCGCTCACCCAACTGATCCGCCGACGCCATGGCCGTCGGCGGGCCACCACAGATGCGTCGCAGATCGCCGTGAATGACACCGTGCGGCTTTCCGGTGCGATGGTGGTACACCGCGACCAAACTGTTCAGTTCACGCCTCAGGCCGGCCAGCTGGCCGGCACTGGCGGCCCTGTCGTTGACGACGGGAGGAGCCGGAACGGCAGGGCCGGCCGCGGGCTTGTCGATCTGTTCCTGCTGGCGCTGACGCAGCAGATCGCGCATCTGCGTGGCGTCGAGCAAACCGGGCAATCCGAGGTAGTCCGCTTCCTCGTCGCTACCCGAGAACGTGGCGGTTCCGAACGAGGAACCGTCGTAGATGACCTGGTCGAGTTCGGCGTCCGCGCCCAGTGAGGTGTACGCCTTCTCCTCTTCGCCGAGTTCGTCCTTCTGCTTGTTCGCGTCGGCCAGAAGCTCGTCGTCGAATCCGTCCTTCTCACGGTGCGGCTTGCCGAGAATGTGATCGCGTTGCGCCTCGAGCTGCGACGCCAGATCCAACAGCACCGGTACCGACGGCAGGAAGACACTCGCCGTCTCACCTTTCCGACGTGAACGCACGAATCGACCGATCGCCTGCGCGAAGTACAGCGGAGTCGACGCACTGGTTGCGTACACGCCGACGGCCAGACGCGGAACGTCGACGCCCTCGGACACCATGCGAACGGCAACCATCCACCGCTGATCGCTCTTGCCGAACTCGGCGATGCGGGCCGAGGACGTCGGATCGTCCGAGAGCACGATGGCCGGCGTCTCCCCCGTGATCACCTCGATGAGCTTCGCGTACGCCCGCGCCACCGTCTGATCGGTGGCGATCACGAGCCCGCCCGCGTCGGGCATTCCGCCCGCACGCAGCTGAGCCAAACGTGTGTTGGCAGCCAACAACACGGCAGGCATCCAGTCGCCCTGCGGGTCGAGCGCGGTGCGCCACGCCCGTGCGGTCTGCTCGGCGCTGAGCGGCTCGCCCAGTCGGGCGGTGTATTCCTCACCCGCACTGTCTCGCCAGCGCGCCTCACCCGAATACGCGAGAAAGACCACCGGCCGGACGACGCCGTCGGCCAATGCGTCGGAGTACCCGTACGAGTGGTCCGCCTTGGACCGCATCAACCCGTCCTGGTCCGGTTCGTAGTTGACGAACGGGATGGGACTGTCGTCGCTACGGAACGGCGTACCGGTCAGTGCGAGACGTCGGGTGGCGTCGCCGAAAGCCTCACGGATGCCTTCTCCCCAGCTCTTCGCGTCGCCTCCGTGGTGAATCTCGTCGAGGATCACGAGAGTCTTGCGCGCCTCGGTCCGTACCCGATGCTTGAAGGGATGCGAGGCGATCTGTGCGTACGTCACGACCACGCCGTGATAGTCGCTGGAGGTCTGCCCGGTCGAGTTCGAGAAGCGTGAGTCCAGAGCGATCCCCACCCTCGCCGCCGACTCCGCCCACTGATGCTTGAGGTGCTCGGTGGGTGCCACGACGGTCACCTGATCGACCGTGCGATGGGCCAGCAACTCCGCAGCAACGCGCAGAGCGAACGTCGTCTTACCAGCACCGGGTGTCGCCACGGCCAGGAAGTCCTTCGGTGATGCCACCAGGTACTTCGTCAGCGCACGCCGCTGCCACGCGCGCAGCGGCGCTCCCCCGCTCACGGGGGCGGCCACCTGCTCGGATCGTGGTGTGGGATCGAACATGTCAGCGCTCACTGGCCGCCGGTTCCTGGCATCGATGTAGTTCCTCGCGCTCTCGGTAGCCCTGCAGTGTCCGCGGAGGAGCCTATCGCTCCACACCGACCGATCCCGCATCACTGGGGTGAATCGGACGCGACACGGCGGGTCGGTCGTTAGGCGAAGACGCCATCGGTCAGGAATGCTGGGGTGACCATGACCGAGTCAACAGGGGTTACGCCGACACCGGAACGGATGTCGGCGAGAAAGCCGATACGTGCGGCGTGGAAAGTGACGCTCCGCACCCTGAGCAAAGCGTGGGACGACTCGATCTTCAGCAAGGCCGCCACGGCGGCATTCTGGCAGACCCTCTCGTTGCCGCCCCTCCTACTCGGTGTGCTGGGCAGCCTGGGATTCGTCGGCGGATGGTTCGGGCCCAACACCGTCGGCATCATCGAGTCCAAGATCATCACTTTCAGCAACACGCTGTTCAGCAGCAGCGTGGTCGATCAGATCATCGCGCCGACCGTCCGAGACGTCCTCGCGCAGGGTAGCGGCGAGATCGTCTCGGTCGGCTTCCTGCTCTCGCTGTGGGCCGGCTCGTCGGCGATATCGACGTTCGTGGACTCGATCGTGGAGGCGCACGGGCAGGCCGACGCGCGAAACCCCGTCTGGCAAAGGTTCTTTGCGCTGCTGCTGTACGTCGGCTTTCTCATCATTGCGGTGTTCGTGCTCCCGCTCGTCGCACTGGGGCCGGTCTACGTCCAGCAGATATTGCCCGATTCGTGGATCACTTTCGGGAGCGAGCTGATCGACTTCTTCTACTACCCGGCGGTCGGGCTGCTGCTGATCGTGGGACTGACCACTTTGTACAAGCTCGCGCTGCACACCTCGTTGCCGTGGCACCGGCTGCTCGGTGGAGCTCTGCTCGCCGGCGTGTTCTTCATGATCGCCAGTGCAGTGCTCCGCCGATACCTCACCTGGGTGACCAGCACGGGGTACACCTACGGCGCGCTGGCCACGCCGATCGCATTCTTGCTGTTCACGTTCTTCCTCGGCTTTGCCGTCGTCCTCGGAGCCGAGTTCAACGCCACGATTCAGGAGTTCTGGCCGGCTCGGGCAACTCGGATGGATCAGATGCGCGAGTGGATCGCCGCGCAGGCGGCCACCGACGAGAAGCCGTCGGGACCGGTGACGGCCGTTGCTCGACGGCTCGCCGCGGGTCCGATCAAGCTGGCGGGAGACAGAGTTCGGCCGGATCGCCCCGAAACCACAGCCGAATAGGTCGTTACTCGCCTTTCTTCAAGCCCTCGTAGATCTTCTTGCAGTCGGGACACACGGGAGAACCGGGCTTCGCGGACTTGGTGACGGGAAACACCTCACCGCACAGAGCGACGACGTGCGTACCCATGACCGCGCTCTCGGCGATCTTGTTCTTCTTGACGTAGTGGAAGAACTTCGGCCGGTCGTCCTCGGTGGTTTCGTCCGGTGCGATATCGGGACGATCCTTCGTCTGAGTGCTCATGGACACAGATTAATCCGTCGATCCAGCGAGGGGTAACCGGTTGCACACGCTCGTCGCAAGCATTCTGTGAGCAGTAGTGCCACAGTGGAGTTATGACAAGAACCCCAGGGTTCGACGGCAGCGCGTACAGCGACTCGCCGGATGGGCCTGTCCTGATCACCGAGGCACAGCAGTCGGTCGAAGAGCAACACAAGAAGCGTGTACGCAAGTACATGTTCATCATGTCCTTCCGCATCCCGGCGTTGGTGTTGGCTGCCCTCGCCTACGGAATGTGGATGAATCCGTGGATCTCCATGGCGATAGTCGGCGTGTCCATTCCGCTCCCGTGGATGGCGGTGCTGATCGCCAACGATCGACCGCCGCGCACGAAGGACGAAATGAGCCGGTACGACTATCGAACCATCGACGCGCCGCAGTTGGAGTCGAGCAACCACCGCGTGATCGAACCAGGCGACGACTGACAGCTCGGCGACACTCGATGCGACACTTGCCCCGTGACCGCATCGAACTCCAGATCCTTGCTCGCCGCCGCAGCCGTCGAACTCAGGCAGGCCTTCGAGCGGACAGGTTACGACGCCGATGGCGTCCTGGCGCTGCTGGGAGATGACGCGCATGCCGCTCTGGGGCGCAGTGAGCCGGTGCCGGTTCGCAACGCCAGCCAGAACGGCGGCCCGCTCGGCGTTCTGGTGCGCCTGTTTCTTCTCGTGGACGATTGTCCCGAATCGGACGTCGCCGACGCCATTGCGCCGCTTACTGTCCGCGCCGCGATCGAGGCGGGCATTCTCCACCGCACCGGGTCTACGGTGCGGACATTGCTCGACATTCGACCGCTCGATGCCGGCCACGGTACGCGGTGGATCGTCTCGGATCCGGACGGCAGCATGCGAGTGGCCGAGACCGCAGCCGACCACGTGTTGGGCGTCGGCCAGGCCTCCCTGTCACTGCTGCGGGGGACGCCCACGTCACCGGTCTCGACCGTTCTGGACGTCGGCACCGGCTGCGGCGTCCAAGCCGTCCACGCCTGCGCTTATGCCGAGCAGGTGACTGCAACCGACATCAGCCCCAGATCCATGGATCTCGCCGCAGCGACGATGGCGCTCAACGGCCTTCGGGTCGAGCTGCTCCACGGGTCGTGGTTCGAGCCGGTGGCGGGGCGCAGGTTCGATCGCATCGTGGCCAATCCACCGTTCGTCGTCGGGCGCGCCGAGGTGCAGCATTCCTATCGCGATTCCGGCCTCGATCTCGACGGTGCAAGCGCGCTGATGATCGGGCAGGCCCCGGCACACCTTGCCCCGGGTGGCACGGCTGCCATCCTGGCGTCCTGGGTCCATGTCCGAGGTGAGGACTGGCGCACACGGGTCGCGTCGTGGCTGCCTGCGCACGGGGTCGACGCCTGGGTGGTCGAACGCGACGTCGCCGATCCTGCTCTCTACGTCGGCACCTGGATGCGCGACGGAGGCCTCGACCCTCGTGATCCCGACGCGGCCGAGGTGGCACAGTCCTGGCTCGACCATTTCGCTGCCGCCGACGTCGAGGGAATCGGTTTCGGCTTCGTCTATCTTCGCGCTACCGATACACCGAGCGATCTTCTGGCCGAGGAGCTCACTCATGGCTTCTCGGACCCCCTCGGTAACGAATCGGTCGAGTACTTCGCGCGGTTGGATTGGCTGCGGGAGCACGACATTCTCGATTCGGTGCTCACACTGGACCCCGACACGGCACTCGAACGCGTTTATCTACCCGGCGACGAGGGTTGGGCTCAGGTGGCGGTGCGAGTTCACCGAGGCAACGGCCCGCAGTGGCAGCACGACGTCGACGAACTCGGTGCAGCACTGCTCGCCGGGCTTCGACCCGATGGCCTGCCGGTCGGTGAATTGGTCGAGCTGCTCGCTGCTGCGCACGACGAAGATCCAGAAGATCTGGCTGCGCATGCCGTGACGATGATGCAGGGGCTCGTCCGGCACGGTCTCGTTCTGCCGGTCCGCTGAGACCGCCGCGGACCGCGTGGTGCGAGGTGCCGTTCCCACCGCCTTCAGTTCTCAGCAACTTCTCAGGACAACCCTGACGTAATCCCTGGTCACGCGGGTATCAGAAGGATCGGCGTGGGAACTTATCGGAGTCTCCCGAGCGTTGAACCCTGTGAGACACCACCGACCAGGAGGCAAGTCATGACCAGCCCCAGCACCACGATTCGTCCACGGCCCACCGATGCCGATCTGGACGCCCAGAGCCCGGCAGCCGATCTCGTTCGCGTTTACCTCAACGGCATCGGTCGCACGGCACTGCTGACGGCTGCCGAAGAAGTCGATCTCGCCAAGAGGATCGAGGCTGGTCTGTACGCCAAGCAGGTTCTCGAGAACACCAAGCGCCTGAGCGCTGTCAAGAAGCGCAACCTCGCCATCATCGTTCGCGACGGAAGCGCCGCACGCAGCCACTTGCTGGAGGCCAATCTGCGCCTGGTCGTCTCCCTTGCCAAGCGGTACACCGGTCGCGGTATGCCTTTGCTCGACCTGATCCAGGAAGGCAACCTGGGCCTGATTCGCGCAATGGAGAAGTTCGACTACGCCAAGGGATTCAAGTTCTCCACGTACGCCACCTGGTGGATCCGGCAGGCCATCACCCGCGGCATGGCAGATCAGAGTCGCACGATCCGGCTACCTGTCCACTTGGTGGAACAGGTCAACAAGCTGGCCAGAATCAAGCGTGAGCTACATCAGCAACTCGGCCGTGAGGCGACCGACGAGGAGCTGTCCAGCGAATCGGGCATCGCCGTCGAGAAGATCGCCGACCTGCTCGACCACAGCCGCGATCCGGTGAGCCTGGACATGCCGGTCGGCAGCGACGAGGAAGCGCCCCTCGGCGACTTCATCGAGGACTCGGAAGCGACGTCGGCCGAGAATGCCGTCATCGCCGGTTTGCTGCACAGCGATGTTCGAGTAGTACTCGGCACGCTCGATGAGCGTGAGCAGCAGGTCATTCGGCTTCGTTACGGCCTGGACGACGGGCAGCCCCGCACCCTCGACCAGATCGGCAAACTGTTCGGGCTCTCCCGCGAGCGTGTTCGTCAGATCGAGCGCGAGGTGATGGTCAAGCTGCGGCAGGGCGATCGCGCCGAGAAGCTGCGGTCCTACGCCAGCTGAGCGCAGCCACCGACCGGTGGAGCAGCGGTAACCATCCCGGTTCCAGCCGACGCATGCGGTAGCCGAGTCGACATTTCCCACCCGGGGACGTCGACTCGGCTTCCGCCGTTTCGAAGCCGGTCTCGGTCAGCGCAGCCGACGTGGGCCGAGATCTGCCTTGGTCGGTTCTGGCCCTATGCGCACGCGCGCATCGGTGATGTGCGCGCCTTCGGCGGACGCCAGCACCGGCTCGCACGAAATTTCCCGAATGTCGGGGATGTCCTCTGCGAGTGCGGATATCCGCTGAACCAGGTCGATCAAGGCCTTCTTGTCGACAGGCACCGCATTGCGATACCCGGACAGCAGCGGCGCAGCCTTGGGCGCGTCGATCAATTGGGCAGCTTCGTCCTCGGTCAACGGAAGGACCCGAAACGCCCGGTCGCCCAACAGGTCCGAGATGACTCCGGCCAGACCGAACGAGATGAGCGAGCCGAACGACGGGTCGTCCTGAACCCGTACGACGCAGCCGATTCCTTTGACCGCCATCCGCTGCACGTGCAGCAGCGGCTCGCCCGAATCGGCTGCCAGATTGCGGTACGCCACCCGGACTGCGGAAGCGTCCGCCATATCCAGCCGCACTCCCCCGAGATCGGGTCGGTGCCGCCACCGTTCCCCCGTCGCCTTGACCGCCACCGGGTAGCCCAGCTCGTCGGCTGCGGCAACGGCCTCGTCCTCGTCGGTCACGACGCGGAACGGGACCACCTCCAACCCGTAGCATGCAAGCAGTTCTGCGGTCTCGACATCCGAGAGCCAGCGTCCACGATCACCGGCCGAACGCCATCGCTCGACCAGGTTCTTCGCACCCTCGGAATCGATGCTCTTGGGCCGAACCAGGTTCGACACCGGTCGCGAACGCCACGAGGAGTAGCGCCATGCCGCGGCGAGAGCAGCAACCGCCCGCTCCGGGCTCGAGTACGAGGGAACCGAACCACGAATCGGATGACCGCTCGGCCCTCGTACGGCCAGTACGTCGGGAATACCCTCGGTGGCGAGGAACGTGGACAGCACGGGCTTGTCGGATCCCCGGACGGCGTTTCCCAGGGCCGCCGCGAACGGTTCGACCTCGACGGCAACAGGGGGCACGAACACGACGATGACAGCGTCGATGTCCGACGCGGCGAGCGCTGACGAGACGGCCTCGGCGAAATTCTCGGGACCGGCTTGGGGCCCCACATCGATGGGTGTACTCGCGTGCAAACCCTTGGCCCGCGCAGCATCGACCGCCAGCACACCGAGCGCCGTCGAGTTCCCGACGACTGCGACTCTCGGCCCGACCGGGAGAGGCTGATTACCGAACAAAACGGCGCAGTCGAACAACTCGGAGATCGTGTCGACCTGGATGACTCCGGCCTGTGCGAACAGAGCGCGGACGATCGAATCGTCGATGTCGGCACCGATCGCATGTGCGGGCGGAACGGCTCCGCGTCCACTCTTGACGGCGATGATGGGCTTGCTACGCGCCACCCGACGGGCGATTCTGGTGAACTTTCTGGGGTTACCGAAGCTCTCGAGGTACAGCAGGATCACCTCGGTAGCCGGGTCCGAGTCCCAGTACTGCAGCAGATCGTTGCCGGACACGTCGGCGCGGTTGCCTGCCGAGACGAATGTGGAGAGACCGAGCCTGCGGTTGGCCGCCTCGTCCAGGATCGCGATGCCGAGAGCGCCGGACTGACAGAAGAAACCGACGTTGCCGGGCGTCGGCAGATGCGGAGCGAGCGTGGCGTTCAAACCGAACTCGGGGTCGGTGTTCGCCACTCCGAGCGCGTTGGGCCCGATCAATCGCATCCCGTGCGCCCGCGCTGCGAGCACCAGTCGGCGCTCGCTCTCCTGCCCCGCAGGACCGGTCTCGCCGAATCCACCCGACACCACCAACAGTGCTTTCACACCTTTGTCGAGACAGTCGTCGAGTACTGCGTCGATGGCGTCGGCCGGAACCGCGGCGATCGCGAGATCCACGGGGTCGGGAATGTCGTGCACCGTGGCGTAGGCACGAACGCCGCGGACCGATCGATGGTCTGCGTTGACCGGATAGACGGGGCCGGTGAAGTTGCCGGCCAACAGATTCGCGAGCACTGCATTGCCCACCTTCGAGCTGTCCGTCGACGCTCCGATCACGGCCACCGAACGGGGACTGAGCACGTTGCGGACGCTGCGGGCCTCGGCGGCTCGCTCACGTGAATTGCGCACCGACAGCAGTGCCTCGCTCGGATCGATGGCAAATTCCAGCCGCAGCACGCCGCCCTCGAAGGACCTGCTGACCTGGTAGCCCGCCTCTCGGAAGACCGTGACCATGTTCCGGTTCTCGGCGAGCACCTCGGCCACGAACATGTCGACGCCGTTCTCGGCCGCAGCCCCTGCGAGATGTTCGAGCAGAATCGGTCCGAGTCCGCGGCCCTGGTGTGCGTCGGCGACGACGAAGGCCACTTCGGCCGAGTTGCCGTCGCCCTCGGGCAGACGTTCGTACCGGCCGACCGCGATGATGTCGTCACCGAGTACGGCGACGAACGCAACCCGGTCGTGGTGATCGACGGTGGTGAAGTTGAGCACGTCGCGCTGGGGCATGGTGGGGTAGGGACCGAAATACCGGAGGTACCTGGTCCGCTCGGAGAGTCGCCCGTGGAAGGCGACGATGCGCTCGGAGTCCGACGGGACGATAGGGCGAAGGTGCACGACGCCACCGTCGGATGTCAGTACGTCGGCAACCCAATGGCGCGGGAACGACGTTTCCGCGCGCTCTCGTGCCAGGTCGTGTGCGCTGGGCTCAGCGGCAGGTTCGTCGGACGGGGAATCCGGCGACGAGGTGCCGGTCGGATCAGTCACGCGGGTCCTCCGGATCGAGTCCGAGCAGCGGAAACACTGCTCGACGGGTGGCTGTGATCGCCGAGTCGACGCGTTCGAGCGCCCTGTCGGTGCCGTCGGTTCCGGCGAGCGACCCACCGGGTCCGTCCCAGGCGGGATAGTCCACATCTCCCCCGTCACCCATGGTCTGCGGGAGGTCGACACTCGGTGCCATCGTCCGCACTCGCTCACGCCAGGTGTCCGGCAGCGCTGATGTCGGATCGATCTCGCGGCCGAGCGCAGCGGCGATGAGGTACGTCCACGAGCGCGGGACCACACGCACGAGGCCGTATCCGCCGCCGCCGACGGCCAACCATCTGCCCTCGGAGTGCTTGTCGGCGAGATCGCGCATGGCCAGGAATGCGGCATTCTGGCCGTCGACGGTCAGGGCGAGATCCGCGAGGGGATCCTCGCGGTGACTGTCGACACCGCATTGACTGACGATGATCTGGGGCTTGAACGCCCCTATGGCGCCGGGGACGATCGCGTGGAACGCACGCAACCACAACCGATCTGCGGTGCCCGGCAGCAACGGGACGTTGATCGAGGTTCCTTCACCGCCTTCGGTTCCCACCTCGGTAGACCAACCGGTGTTCGGCCACAGTGTCGCCGGATGTTGGTGCAGGGAGACGGTGAGTACGCGGGGGTCGCCGAGAAACGCTGCCTGGACGCCGTCACCGTGATGGGCGTCGACGTCGATGTACGCAATTCTGTCGAATCCGTTGTCCAGCAACCACGAGATGGCAATCGCGGCGTCGTTGTAGACGCAGAAGCCCGAGGCCCAGTCCGCCATGGCATGGTGCATGCCGCCACCGATACTCACCGCGCGGCGAGCACGACCCGACGCGATCTCGCGCGCTGCGGCGAGGGATCCACCGGCGAGCATGGCGCTGGCCTCGTGCATCTGCGGAAACACCGGATTGTCGTCGGAACCGAGCCCATGGACGACATCGTCGGGATCACGAAGGGCCGGGCCCTGCGACGGTGCTCGTTTGACCGCCTCGATGTAGGCGCTCGTGTGAAATCGGAGCAGCTCGGAATCCGGGGCGGCCGAGGGTTCGACGAGTTCGACTCCCGCGAGCACTCCGATGTCGGTGGCCAGTGCCATGGTCAGATCGAGTCGAGTGGGATTCATCGGGTGGTCGTCGCTCCACCGGTAGCCGAGATAATCCTTGCTCCACACGACGATGTCCGCGGGGTCGTTCGGGATGTACTCGGCGGCGCGTGTCGCCTTGTCAGACATACGGACAAAACTACGTTGTCGGGTGGGATGGTGTGGCACGGTTCCGGTGTTGTCCTTCATGTCCCCCTGTGAGAAGCCACGGGAAACGATGAGCACCGTTGTGGTGCGCCGCGCCCGTGCCGGTTGGGTGCAGCGCCGATTTCGGGGCGCTGACGGTAGGATCGAGCCCGACGAAGGGGTTGAGTGTGAAGGATCTGGTCGACACCACGGAGATGTACCTCCGGACGATCTACGATTTGGAAGAAGAGGGTGTGATTCCGCTTCGCGCGCGAATCGCCGAACGGCTAGAACAAAGTGGTCCCACCGTCAGCCAAACCGTTGCGCGAATGGAGCGCGACGGCCTGCTGTCCGTCGCAGGAGATCGGCACCTCGAGCTGACCGAGAAAGGTCGCAGTCTGGCAGTTGCCGTCATGCGTAAACACCGCTTGGCGGAACGGCTGCTGGTGGACATCATCGGTCTGCGTTGGGAAGACGTACACGCCGAGGCGTGCCGTTGGGAGCACGTGATGAGCGAGGAAGTCGAGCGTCGTCTGGTCGCCGTGCTGAACAACCCGACCACATCGCCGTACGGGAACCCCATCCCCGGGTTGGCCGAGCTCGGTCTCGGTCAGTCGACCCTTGCACCCGAGGCCCTCATCCGTCTCACCGATGTGCCGGTCGGCCAGCCGACCGCAGTGGTCGTACGCCGTCTGGCCGAGCACGTTCAGTCCGATCCCGAAGTGATAGCCCAGCTTCGTGAAGCGGGCGTCGTTCCCGACGCGCGGGTTACAGTCGAGGCCAAGCCCGGGTCCGTCACGATCACCGTGCCAGGACACAGCGGTGTCGACATATCCGACGAAATGGCGCATGCCGTCCAGGTGAAGAGGGTCTGACCTCACACTGCCGGCTGCGCCGCGAGCGTGTGAGGGAGAGCGAACAGTGAAGCTTCTGGTTACCGGTGGTGCAGGGTACGTCGGCAGTGTGTGTGCAGCCGTGCTCCTCGAGCGCGGCCACGACGTCGTCGTCGTGGACAACCTGTCCACCGGGAACCGGGACGCTGTGCCCGATGGTGCCACGTTCGTCGAGGGTGACGTCAGAGATGTGGCTGCGGAGGTGCTGAGCGGCGGCGGGTTCGATGCCGTTCTGCATTTTGCCGCGCAGTCGCTCGTGGGCGAGTCGGTGGTCGCACCCGACAAGTACTGGAGCGGGAATGTGGTCACCACGCTGGCCCTGCTCGACGCGATGCGTGCCTCCGGCACTCCGAAACTGGTGTTCTCCTCGACCGCTGCCACGTACGGCGAACCCGAGAAGACGCCGATCACCGAGGATGCTCCTACCCGGCCTACCAATCCTTACGGTGCCACCAAACTCGCGATCGACCATGCGATCACGTCCTATGCGTCGGCGTACGGTCTGGCCGCCACCAGCCTCCGCTATTTCAACGTCGCCGGTGCGTACAACGGTTTCGGTGAGAATCGTGTCGTCGAAACCCATCTGATCCCGCTCGTGCTGCAGGTTGCGCTCGGGCAGCGCGAGAAGATCTCGGTATTCGGCACGGACTGGCCCACTCCCGACGGCACGGCCGTCCGCGACTACATACACGTCGCTGATCTCGCCGAAGCGCACATTCTTGCGGTCGACGCGGCGCAACCGGGTGAGCACACCGTCTACAACCTCGGTAGCGGTACCGGATTCTCTGTGCACGAGGTGATCTCGTCCTGCGAGAGGGTCACCGGGCTGCCCATCACCGTCGACCACGCTCCCCGTCGCGCGGGCGATCCTGCCGTTCTCATCGCCTCCAGCGCACGAGCGATGGAGGAGCTGAAGTGGTCGCCCGAGCTCGCCGATCTCGATCGGATCGTGGCCGACGCCTGGGCCTTTCTGCAGCAACTCGGCGATCGTTCCCACGCCGCACACTGACGCGCTCGCAGCGCGATCAGCGTCGGCCGAACGGATCGCCGGGTAGCCGAACGCCGCACGCACGTGCACAGGCGAATCCACTTTCGGCGACTTCGCGAACGAGTTCCGGGCCGGCACCGACACTGAGGGATCTGTCCAGCAAGAGCGCCAGGCTGTACTTCTCATCCACTTCCAGGGCCGCATCGATCGCGATACGGGCCATCGGTCCGTCGCCGCGCACATACGCGCTGAACGCCAGAAGCGTTGCAGCAATCGCTCGTTCGCGCCTGGGCAGCACACGGGAGATCATCGCCCAGAACTCCTCGACGAACCCCGCATCGTCGCCGAGCGTCAAGGCAAGCAGCGCGTCGCGAACCTGAACCACACGAATCGCGACAGCGATCCGAGCAATGTCGACCGGGTCCAATTCGGTGTCGTACGGGGCCCGCGCAACGTAGGACAGGACAGCCGTCAACTCGTCGCTGCGAGAACGTCCGCTTCGACCGAGCCGCGAGATTTCGGCGGCCACGGCCCGTACTGTGCCCTCGGGGCCCGGCGCGATGGTCTCGGCCAGCTCTCGCCTCGACCGTCGTACCGAGTAGCCGTCGAGTACGCGGGCGACGGTCAGCGGCGACGTCGACGGATCGGACATCCGGCCGTGCCGCTGGGGCCCGGACAGCGACCACCACACGGCGGAGTCGGCGATCTCCGCCGTCGCGAGGGCGCAACTGAGCTCTATCCCGAACGATGCAAGAGTGGTGACGAGCTCCCCCACCACGGCCTCGACATCGAGCAGATGGACACCGCGGACGGCCCGATCGAGCCGGTCGTCGACGAACACCGCAATGACGGCCGGGATGTTCTCCGACGCGCAATAGCCCGCGAGATAGCCGATGACGTCGAGCATCTCCGGGGTCGTACGAGTGCCGCTGCCGGCGCGACGATCGATGTGCTCACCTGCCAGCACCAAGTCGTGGCGCATCGTGGGTCCGACGCCCGCGCCACCGTCCTCGACCGCGATGAGCACGATCGAACGGTGGGGATGAAAGCCGAGCATGGCCGGTACCGCCGCCATCAGATCGCCGGCGTCGCCGAGTCGGACGTGGCGGCGAGAGTGGACATTGTCGTGAGAATTCATCGGTGTGTTCATGAACCGAAATTCTCGCGGCACCGGCTTCGTAGAATTCGGCGTGAGCTGGGCCTCCGTACTGCCCTGTGGAGCACCGGCCTCCTGTGCACGAACCGTGCCCACGCGCAGTTGTCGACCGTTGTCTGTCTGCCACTTCTGCTAGGCGCGCATCAGCTTTGTTTGACCTTCTGCACCGCCGCAGTGAAGAGCTCGTCGAGCGTCATCGCGTCGGGCGTCTCGGAACCGAACGACATGAAGGTCGCCGACACCCGGACGTTGTCGATCTGTGCCATGAGCGTCAGCATCGACTGCGTGACCGCGTCGCCACCGGCTCCCGACGCCACCGTCTGACGGACGGCCAACGTGTCGTCCGCATCGATCGGGGGTGCAGGGGTCAACGTGGAGGTCACCGTCGAGGTTGCGCCCGATTTGGTTGCCGTGACCTCGCCGCATTGTTCGAGCTGCTCCTTGCGCGCCGAGAGCGGTTCGTCCACTGCAGTCAATTCGATCGAGATGGTCGACCGGCTGTCGTTGTCGGTGCCGACGATCATGGCCGTACCGGTGGGGCCGAAATCCTGATCGGCAGGTTTGCATCCGGCTGGACTGACCTCGGCACCGGCCGGTATCCCGCTGAGGTCGGGGGCGGCCTGCGAGATGGCCTGCTGGGGCAGCACCAGGGCGTCGTACGGTGCCGGGAAGCTGGACGGGTCGATCAGCAACGTGTTCAGATCCACGCCGGACTGCGACGACGAGGTGGGGGCACCCGCACTGGGCTCGGGAGTGCCCGTGACGGTGGAGCTGCAGCCGACCAGCACGAGAGCTGCGATCGCTGCCGGGGTCGCGGCGATGGACAGGCGGGTTCTGCGTGCGGCGGGGCTCACAAGACGTCCTCTTCGGGTCGGTGGGACGCCGCAGCACACGCTCCGGCGCCCCACCACTGTCTCATTCCGACGACCTCGAACGCGGCAGGCGACCCGCCGCGGTGTCGCGAATTCAGCTCCCGCGGGCGATCCACTCCTCGAGGTGCGGTGCTTCGTCGCCGATGCGGGTTCCGTCACCGTGGCCGGTGTTGACGCGGGTGTCGACGGGCAGCGCGAAGAGCCGATCGCGGATGGATCCGATGATGGTCGGGAAATCCGAGAACGAGCGTCCGGTGGCTCCCGGGCCGCCCGAGAAGAGGGTGTCGCCGGAGAACAACTCCCCTGCTTCGGGTAGGTACAGGCACGTCGAGCCGGGTGAATGCCCGGGGGTGTGCAGCGCCAGGATGTCGGTTCCAGCGACGGTGATCCGCTGGCCGTCCTCGAGGACCATGTGCCCGACGCCGGGATGGGTCTGCTCCCACAGCATGTCGTCGGCGCTGTGCAGCAGAATCGGCGCATCCAACTCGATCGAGAGTTGCGGGGCGACGGTGACGTGGTCGTTGTGACCGTGAGTGCAGACGATCGCGCGGACGGTTCGGCCGGCGACGGCGTCGACGATCGGTGCGGCGGTGTGGGCGGCGTCGACGATGACTACCTCGTCGTCGTCGCCGATCAGCCAGATGTTGTTGTCCACATCCCACTCGCCGCCGTCGAGAGCGAACGTCCCGGAGGTGACGACGTTCTGGACTCGGAAGGTCCCGCTCACAGGACCACGACCGAACGCAGCACGGTGCCCTGATGCATCTTGTCGAACGCGGCCTCGACGTCGTCGATGCCGATGCGTTCGGAGACGAACTTCTCGACGCAGCACGGTGCCCTGATGCATCTTGTCGAACGCGGCCTCGACGTCGTCGATGCCGATGCGTTCGGAGACGAACTTCTCGAGCGGCAACCGGCCCTGCTGATACAGATCCACCAACTGCGGGAAGTCGCGCTCGGGCAGGCAGTCGCCGTACCAGGACGACTTGAGCGATCCGCCGCGGGAGAAGAAGTCGATGAGCGGCATCTCGAGGGTCATCTCCGGGGTCGGGACCCCGACGAGGACCACGGTCCCGGCCAGATCGCGGGCGTAGAAGGCTTGTTTCCACGTTTCCGGGCGACCGACGGCGTCGATGACGACATCGGCACCGAACCCGCCGGTCAACTCCTGAATGGCTTCGACCGCGTCGACGGCGGAGGCGTCGACGGTGTGGGTGGCACCGAGGTCGAGAGCCCAGTCGAGTTTTCCTTTGTCGCGGTCGACGGCGATGATCGTC
>NZ_LMRR01000033.1 GCF_001426085.1 Rhodococcus sp. Leaf278 | reverse complement strand
CTGCGGCGATGCACCCCAGGGGGGTGCCCCTAGGCCCCGCTCCTCGAGGTTCGCCGTGGGGGAGGGCTCTCCGAGGTGCGGAGGGTTCAAGAAGTTCCGGAAAATCGAGAGGCCAGCCGATGCACGAGTCACCGCCCGCGAGGTATCTGCGGCAGATGCAGACCTGGATGAATCCCGGCTTGGAGTTCAGCCAGGAGAAGGCTGCCGAGAAAGAGCGAATCGCTCGATTGTTCGGCAAGGCCTCGCTTCCCGCGCAAGCTCAGCACTGAAAGGAACCTGCGACATGCCAGCGCAGAATCTGAATCACAGTCGAATGCGCCACCTGCCGAGAAGGTTCCGCACTCGCCGCGTCGATCTCGACGCGATGCAGTTCTACGGAACGTCGACGAGTGGCAAAGACATCGTCAACTGGGTGTTCCTCAGTGGTGGTGTCGCGTCGTGGACCGAAGCCACGCCGGCCTTCGAGTCGGACGACGGGCTGAAGGGTTGTGCAGCGCAACCATGCAGACTCACTGTCTGTCACGTCGAGGTCGTCCCGGGATCTTGGGTGTTGCTCGTCGACGGTGAGTGGACCGTAATGGACGATGCGCAATTCCAAGAGAGGTATCAGTCGTGGCCCTGATGGACCGATGGCACAACCTGGTCGCGTCCTGCGTCCGGAAGTTCGCCCACCGTATGGGGTGGTTCTGATCGTTTCTCCCGCGGCGCACTGCTGCGGTTGTCTGTTCGGCGCACTGCCGAACGTAGGAGTTGGTGGCGATGACGAATCACGGAGGTGCACGCAGCAGGTCCGGGCCGAAGCCCTCGATGTACTCGGCTCGTTCGGATGCACGCGATCTGAAGGCAACTCGTCTGCCGGTCGAGGGATACAGCGACGACTTCCCTCCGCTGTCGGAGTTCCTGCCCGATGCCACTGAGCGTGAAGGCCTCGTGTGGGCCGAAGCCTGGACGACTCCGCAGGCAGCGCAGTGGATTCGCGAGCCGTACCGCTTCCGGACGATCGCGATGTGGGTTCGCTGGACCGTGAAGATGGAAGATCCGGAAGCGCCGGCCGCAGTGGCGTCCGCTGCGCTGCGCCTCGCTGACCAGATCGGTCTGACGCCGTCGGGCCTGAAGGAGAACGGCTGGGTGATCGTGCCCAAGGATCAGATCGTTCCGGAGTCGCCGCCGGCGAAACAGCGTGCGGCGGGCAAGGTCATCGAACGCACGACGGGAACCGGTCGCCGGTTGCGTGGTGTAGTCCGGTCCGATGGCAGCGACTGAGTCGTACGCCGTCGACTTCCCCACCCTCGCTGACGTTCTCGACCCCTGGTATCAGGCGCACTGCTCGATCCCCGACGGATTCAACGTCGGGGATCCGTTCGTTATGGCCGACTGGCAGTTCTGGTGCACCGCAAACCACTACCGGGTGAAGAAGTCCGCTCGGTGGCAGCCGCGCAAGCCAATGCTCAATCAGGCGTTCACGTATCGGCGGTCGCAGATCGTCGGTCCGCAGAAGTCGGGCAAGGGTCCGTGGTCGGCGGCGGTCATCGCGGGCGAGGCTGTGGGGCCGACGTTGTTCGCGGGTTGGGCCGAGGCTGGCGACGGGTACGCGTGCTCGGACTTCGGGTGTGGCTGCGGTTTCGAGCATGCCTACAACCCGGGCGAGCCGATGGGTATGCCGTGGCCGACGCCGATCATTCAGCTGACCGCGACGTCGGAGGATCAGGTCGACAACGTCTACGGACCGTTGACGACGATGATCGAGAACGGCCCGTTGTCGGAGATGATGGGGATCCGGGAGAACTTCATTCGGTTGCCGGGCAATGCCCGCGACTCGATGGTGGAGAAGGTCACCTCGAATGCCCTGTCTCGCATTGGAAAGCGCGTCTCGTTCGTCCTCAATGACGAGACCGGGCTCTACACGAAAGAGAACAAGCTCGTCGAGGTCGCTGATGCGCAACGTCGAGGTGCGGCAGGTATGCAGGGCCGCACGATGGAAACCACGAACTGTTGGAATCCAGCTCAGCACTCGTATGCGCAGCGGACCTACGAATCGCGCATGAAAGACGTATTCAAGTTTTACCGAATGCCGCCGACCGGGTTGCGTTGGGAGAACAGGAAAGAACGTCGAGAGTTGCTGCGATTCGTGTACGCGGGTTGCCCGTGGATCTCGATCGACTCGATCGACGCTGAAGCCGAGGAGATTTCGGAGACCGATCCACCGAAAGCGGAGCGCTGGTTCGGCAATCGCCTCGTTCAGGGTGTGGGTGCCTGGATGGATCAGGATGTCTGGGACGGTGCGTATGCGAGGGCCTGAGCGACTGTGGTTGCCGAATCCCAAGGCCGGCACTCAGATCTGCGTCGGTTTCGACGGCTCGGAGTCCAACGACTGGACGGCGATCCGGGCGCAGACGAAGGAGGGCTACTCGTTCACGCCGCGTTACGGCGACGAACGTGCGCTGCGGCCGACGATCTGGAATCCGGCAGAGTACGGCGGCCAGATCCCGCGCGATCAGCTCGAAGTCGCAGTGGAGCACATCTTCGACCGCTGGGATGTCGTCCGGATGTACTGCGACCCCGAGGGTTACTACTCCGAGATCGGG
>NZ_LMRR01000032.1 GCF_001426085.1 Rhodococcus sp. Leaf278 | reverse complement strand
GCAATCCGATGACCGCCGCAGCCCCGGAGGTAACCAGCGACATGCAAGTGATCATCACCTGCCGAGGAATCGGCGAACCGTACGGCACCAACAGTCTGTCCGGTGTCACCATGAAGCTCGATCCGAAGAAGTACCTGATCATCGAACTGGTGTGGTCGGCCGCGTTCGGGCCGGTACCGCGGTGGGACGGACGCAGCTTCACAGCCAACGTTCTCCACGCCGAACAGGCGCTGCTCGAACTGATCAGGAAGTACCCGGGCGCAATCCTTCTCGGCTACTCGGGCGGCGCGCAGGTCGCCGGTAATGTCGCCGCGCAGATCGGTGCCGGCCAGCATTGGGGCCTGATCATTCGCGCAGTCGCCCTGCTCTCCGACCCRTCGCGTCACAAGAGCCAGATCATCGGCGTCAACCGCGGTGGGCAAGGCATCCTCGGCGGCCGCTACATCCCCTCCGACCGTTTCCAGGTGCTGCAGTTCTCCGCACCCGGTGACCCGATCTCGGAGCTCCCAGAAGGCAACGCCCTCGGCGATCTCGCGCAGCTGATCACCAGCCTGTCATTGGTCGACGTCCCCGCATGGATGGAAGACCTGCGCCGCAAAGCACTCAAAGGGGCGCTGCAGCGCATGTCATGTACGTGTGGGTCGACGCGCTGACCAACTACCTGACCGGCGCCGGCTACCCGCGCGCAGCTGATCACCAGCCTGTCATTGGTCGACGTCCCCGCATGGATGGAAGACCTGCGCCGCAAAGCACTCAAAGGGGCGCTGCAGTTCTGGCGACGCTCAGGTGCTGACTGGTGGGAGGCGTACCGCTGGTCTCTCGGCTACACCGCGCACGGCCGCCACACCTGCTATCTCCACGAGAAGATGCAGAACGAGTCCGTCACCTATGCCGAGCGCGCCGCCTCGATGATCGCAGGTGTCCGATGACGTGGCCTGTCACGCACGTCTATCGAAGCACCGCAACGGATCTCGTTGAGGCACTGACCAAGGCCGAAACGCGGCGTGAGAACTTCAAGGCCGAGTGCGACGACTGGGCAGACACCTACCCGATGGATTCCGCAGACCGCGAGTATCAGGTCNCTGACCAAGGCCGAAACGCGGCGTGAGAACTTCAAGGCCGAGTGCGACGACTGGGCAGACACCTACCCGATGGATTCCGCAGACCGCGAGTATCAGGTCCGCTACAACGGCGTCACTTTGGACCGATGGTTCGCAGGATTCGAGTACGTCGAGGGTGACGACACCAAGTACCGCCGCAAGGCGGCCGAGGCACCGCACCCGGGCTGGAAGTTCAACCGCCGCACAGGGTGCTGGATTGCGGACACCCGCACCGAGGCAGGCAAGGCACTCGGCCGGTCGATGCCGTACGTGAGAGGCCCGGCGTCGATCGCCGAGCGGCTTACCGGGCTGCCCACCATGATCACCGTCGGCGCGACCGGTGACGGCGGCTACTCCTGCACGTCGGCTCACATCACCGTCGCGAACGGCGTCGTCACAGCTGCGTGCCCAGGCGATCCGTTCGACAAGCGAGGCCCGAAGCCGAGCGAGAAGTTTGCCAGCTACTGGACGCCCATGAAGTTGTCCGACTACTACGCCGAGCAGGGGCTCTGACCACCATGACCACACCGACCTCGTTCCCGATGGCTGTGGCCGTCACCGATCTGTTCGTCGACGACACCTACCAGCGTGAGTGCGACGTAAGGCGAGTACGCAAGATCGCAGCCGAGTGGGACCCGCGCCTGGTTGGCGTCCTCGACGTCTCGGATCGCGGCGAGCAGGCCAATCCGCGGTTCGCGATCATCAACGGTCAACACCGTTGGGCCGCAGCGGGACTGCGCGACCCCGATGCGCACCTCGTCGTCAACGTCCACACCGGACTCGACGTGGCGGGCGAAGCGCAACTGTTCGACGACATCGACCGCAAGACCAAACCGATCTCGACGTGGGATCGGTGGCGGGCCCGTAAAGCCGCCGGCGATCCCGATGTCACTGTCATCGAGGACGCGGTCACTCAACTCGGCTTGGAGATCAACCCGCGGCCCGGCCCGAAGAACCTGCGGTGCATCACCAGCCTGGAGAAGCTGCTCCGCAAGGGTGGACAGTCCCTCGTCGTCAACACGTTGTTCCTGATCACCGACACCTGGCCGCCGTCTGTCGATGCTCTCGAGGGCGCAGTCGTTGCCGGCGTCGGTATCCTGCTCGACTCGTTCGACGACGTCGAAGCAGGAGCGACCTTCAAGACCGGCCGACTAGCCGATGCCATGGTCGAGATGACGCCTCGTCAGATCCGTGCGCAAGCGCAGAGCCTGCGTGAGTTCGAGTCGGGTTCTCTCGCAACGATGGTCGCTGTCGTGTTGGTTCGCCTGTACAACCGCGAACGCGGCCCGAAGCTCGACGAGAAAGCGATTCGCGGATGATCGCGCTCGTACAGACCTACCCCTGGATGGTCTTTGTTGTGGCCGCCGGTATCGCCCTCTACGCGATGGCGTGGTCGGTACTGCGTGAGCCGGATTCGACCCGCGCTCGCAGCTATTCCAGCAATTCTCCCGAAGCCCGAATCCTGAGAGGCGAACTGTGACGAACGCACTGGTGTTCTTGGACACGGAAACCACTGGACTGCATCACGACCGGCGGCCGTGGGAGATCGCGTTGATTCGACGTGAGCCGTCGGGTCGCACGTCGGAGATGCAGGTGTACGTCGACGACGTCGATCTGTCATCGGCCGAGCTGATCGGTCTCAACGTCGGCCACTTCTACAGCAATCATCCGTCGTTCCGTACCGATTCTCCGATGACGCTGCACCCGGACCACGAGGCGCTCGAGTTGGCTCCGGACGTGTGGTTGGCGACGGAGGCGAAGGCAGCGACGTTGGTCGAGCGAATGACTCGTGGCGCGACGATCATCGGCAACAATCCCGGCTTCGATGTCGAAGTGCTGGCCGCGATGCTTCGCCGCCACAAGCTCTGTCCGGCATGGCATTACCACCCGATCGATGTCGTGTCGCAGGCCCTCGGATTCCTGAGCGTCCTCAACCTCAAGCTGCTAGGGGACTTGCTCGCGCCCGAACTCGTCGAGGATCTGACGCCACCGTTGAAGTCGGACAAGCTGTCGAAGCTCTGTGGCATCACGCCACCCGAGGGCGATGAGCGGCACACGGCCATCGGTGACGCCCGGTGGGTGCAGCGTTGGTACGACCGCCTGAGCAATCCGTTCGCGAATGACGAGGCCGAGTCGGAGCAGCCGCAGTGAGCCGCTCCGAGATCGGTTCGGTCGCGGTGGCGTTGGGTCTCGCGACGTCGGCGGTGTTCTTCGTCGCGTTCCGTGTGACGTCGGCGGCAGTGGCGTTCGGCGAGGTGTATCTCGAGCGTCGAGGCCGGCCATGATCCGGACCATCCACGACAGTGGGATGAAGGGTTGGAAGATCACCTGCGATTCGTGCGGGAAGGTCGCCNGGTGTATCTCGAGCGTCGAGGCCGGCCATGATCCGGACCATCCACGACAGTGGGATGAAGGGTTGGAAGATCACCTGCGATTCGTGCGGGAAGGTCGCCAACTTCTACGTCGACTCCGCCCGTGAGGCGTTCGACCTCGCCCGACGTCACTCGTGGATCAAGAGCAACAACCGCGATCTCTGCCCCGATCACCCGTCCTGACGAAGGAGAAACCAGTGCGTGCGTTCGCGAGGGCACCGCCCCTTAACCATTAATCGTGTCGCCCCCCGTTGTTACCCGTTCTCCGACAAAGGATGTCCGTTGCCGTTCTTCCAGCTGGTCGACGAGTTATCCAATAACCGCAAGATCAAGGCGTTGTTGGATCCCACACTCGACGGCGACATGTCTGGCTGTGCAGCGTTCACCGTGTGGTCGATCTCGGGAACCACCTCGCAGGCAGCGGGTAGCGATGGAGTGGTCAAACGTGCCGACGTCGCGAGGATTCTTCTCGACACTCGAATGAGCCTCGACGCCGCCACGATGTTGGTCGAGGTCGGTTTGTGGCACGCACCGGGGCACGAGTGCCCTCGGTGCCCGCCGGTCGCGGACGGGACATTCCTGTTCCATGACTGGTTCGACTTGCGATACGACACGGGCGCAGCGGTCCGGCTCAAGCGGCGCAAGGCCGCAGAGCTGAAGGACGCGAAAATTGTTGCGGCTGTGTGGGCGCGGGATTGCATCGATCCCAATGTCCCGGCGAAGCAGATGGCGGCGCAATGCCGGTACTGCGGAGTGGGCGCGGGATTGCATCGATCCCAATGTCCCGGCGAAGCAGATGGCGGCGCAATGCCGGTACTGCGGAACCGTGGTCAAGCGCATGGACAACAAGTCGGGTGTCAAACCGAATCTCGAACACGTCGACCCTTCGGTGACGAACGGTGCACGCAATATCGTGATCGCGTGCCAGCCCTGCAATTCGAGCAAGGGTAACCGAACACCGAAGGCTGCGGGGATGGAGTTACGTCCAGCTCCCCGCACTGTCGCCGAGCAGCAGCACACACAGGTCGTGGTCTCGCCGCCGCGTTCCGATGACGGGTTGGTTTCGTCTCCGCGTTTCGATGTCGGGTTGTCTTCGACGGGTAGCTCCCGCGAAGGCGTACTCGCCGGACGCGACGCAGACGAAGCGGTACTCGCCGGACGCGACGACGCAGGGACGCGCAGTGCCGCTCAGGACCGCTCCACACGGCCGCAGGTGGCCGACGYACCYTCCGCTGCCGAGCCAGGCTCACCGGGGCAACCCGTCGATGGGACAGCGCACGACAGCGGCGATGCGCCGGCCACCACAGGCCGCGTGAGCGACGTACCCGAGAATTCGGATCAAACCGCGATCAAAACGGCTGAGACAGCCCCCGATCCGGAACAAACCCCGATCAAACCGGATCAACCCGCGAATCAAATTTCAGACACTGTCCTCGGGCATGTGCGGGCGCACGTGCGCCAGGCAGGGTCAGGGCAGGGTGAGGTTTTGGGTAGGGGTCTGGGGGAGGGTCACTCGTCTGGGTCACCCGCCCACCATCCATCCGGAGACACCGCTCGTGAGTCGGCCGAGGCCGACGC
>NZ_LMRR01000031.1 GCF_001426085.1 Rhodococcus sp. Leaf278 | reverse complement strand
CTGCGGCGATGCACCCCAGGGGGGTGCCCCTAGGCCCCGCTCCTCGAGGTTCGCCGTGGGGGAGGGCTCTCCGAGGTGCGGAGGGTTCAAGAAGTTCCAAAAAAACACGGAGGCTTGTTGCCGATGTTCGAGCGCCCGATTCGCCGGCCATCCGACGCGGAGTATCTGCGGATGGTGGAGACGTGGATGAATCCAGGTTTGGAGTTCAGTCAAGAGAAGGCCGCCGAGAAGGCGCGGATCGCTCGACTGTTCGGCAAACAACCTCAATACTGAAAGGAAACTGCGACATGCCAGCGCAGAAGGAACCCACGCGATTTACCGCTCGATTCTCAACAGTCAGGGCCAAGCCGTACTACGGAACGTCCGAGTCGGGCCGCGAGATAGTCGAGTGGGTGTTCGGTCTCGGCGGTGAGGCGTCGTGGACGGAAGCGCACCCCGCGATCGACAACGAACCCGGTGAGGACGGTTGCCCGGCGAGCCCGAGTGAACTGCACTTACGCACGCGCACACCGGACGGAAACATTCTCGTCGAACGCGTCGAGAAGAGGTCGTGGGTCGTTCTCACCGAGGACGGATGGAGAGTGCTCGACGACAACTCGTTCATCGAGCGCTACATCGAGACCCCGGTAATCCCGCGACGCATTGTTGCGGACTACGAGCGACGAACTCTGACAGTCGACGGTCAGCAATTCCCGTTTCCCGTGTCGGACGAGTTTCCGCTGGAAGCGCGCAGCTTCGGCCCGATTCAGGTTGTGCGGGTCCCTATTTGCGCCGATGAGGTCCGGTTCATCGGGACACCCCCGAAATGAGAGACCGGGTCCACAACTTGATCGCGTCGGCGGTTCGCAAGTTGGCCCACCGTATGGGGTGGTTCTGATCGTTTCTCCCGCGGCACACTGCTGCGGTGTCTGTTCGGCGCACTGCCGAACGTAGGAGTTGGTGGCGATGTCGAATCACGGAGGTGCACGCAGCAGGTCCGGGCCGAAGCCGTCGATGTACTCGGCTCGTTCGGATGCCCGCGATCTGAAGGCAACTCGCCTACCGGTCGAGGGGTACAGCGACGACTTCCCTCCGCTGTCGGAGTTCCTGCCCGATGCCACTGAGCGCGAAGGCCTCGTGTGGGCCGAAGCTTGGACGACTCCGCAGGCAGCGCAGTGGATTCGCGAGCCATACCGGTTCCGGACGATCGCGATGTGGGTGCGCTGGACCGTGAAGATGGAAGATCCGGAAGCGCCGGCCGCTGTCGCGTCCGCTGCGCTGCGCCTCGCTGACCAGATCGGTCTGACGCCGTCTGGTCTGAAGGAGAACGGCTGGGTGATCGTGCCCAAGGATCAGATCGTTCCGGAGTCGCCGCCGGCAAAACAGCGTGCCGCGGGCAAGGTCATCGAACGCACAACGGGAACCGGTCGCCGGTTGCGTGGTGTAGTCCGGTCCGATGGCAGCGACTGAGTCGTACGCCGTCGACTTTCCCACCCTCGCTGACGTTCTCGACCCCTGGTATCAGGCGCACTGCTCGATCCCCGACGGATTTAACGTCGGGGATCCGTTCGTCATGGCCGACTGGCAGTTCTGGTGCACCGCAAACCACTACCGGGTGAAGAAGTCCGCTCGGTGGCAGCCGCGCAAGCCGATGCTCAACCAGGCGTTCACGTATCGGCGGTCGCAGATCGTCGGTCCGCAGAAGTCGGGCAAGGGTCCGTGGTCGGCGGCGGTCATCGCGGGCGAGGCTGTGGGGCCAACGTTGTTCGCGGGTTGGGCCGAGGCTGGCGACGGGTACGCGTGCTCGGACTTCGGGTGTGGCTGCGGTTTCGAGCATGCCTACAACCCCGGCGAGCCGATGGGTATGCCGTGGCCGACGCCGATCATTCAGTTGACCGCGACGTCGGAAGATCAGGTCGACAACGTCTACGGACCGTTGACGACGATGATCGAGAACGGCCCGCTCTCGGAGATGATGGGGATCCGGGAGAACTTCATCAGGTTGCCGGGCAATGCCCGCGACTCGATGGTGGAGAAGGTCACCTCGAATGCACTGTCTCGCATCGGAAAGCGCGTCTCGTTCGTGCTCAACGACGAGACCGGGCTATACACGAAAGAGAACAAGCTCGTCGAGGTCGCTGATGCGCAACGTCGAGGTGCGGCCGGTATGCAGGGCCGCACGATGGAAACCACGAACTGTTGGAATCCAGCTCAACACTCGTATGCGCAGCGGACCTACGAATCGCGCATGAAAGACGTATTCAAGTTTTACCGGATGCCACCGACCGGGTTGCGTTGGGAGAACAGGAAAGAACGTCGCGAACTGCTGCGATTCGTGTACGCGGGTTGCCCGTGGATCTCGATCGAATCGATCGACGCTGAGGCCGAGGAGATTTCGGAGACCGATCCACCGAAAGCGGAGCGCTGGTTCGGCAATCGCCTCGTTCAGGGTGTGGGTGCCTGGATGGATCAGGATGTCTGGGACGGTGCGTATGCGAGGGCCTGAGCGACTGTGGTTGCCGAATCCCAAGGCCGGCACTCAGATCTGCGTCGGTNGTGCCTGGATGGATCAGGATGTCTGGGACGGTGCGTATGCGAGGGCCTGAGCGACTGTGGTTGCCGAATCCCAAGGCCGGCACTCAGATCTGCGTCGGCTTCGACGGCTCGGAGTCCAACGACTGGACAGCGATCCGGGCGCAGACGAAGGAGGGCTACTCGTTCACGCCGCGCTACGGCGACGAACGTGCACTGCGGCCGACAATCTGGAATCCGGCAGAGTACGGCGGCCAGATCCCACGCGATCAGCTCGAAGTCGCAGTGGAGCACATCTTCGACCGCTGGGATGTCGTCCGGATGTACTGCGACCCCGAGGGTTACTACTCCGAGATCGGGTCGTGGTCGGTGACSTACGGCGCGGACAAGGTGTTCGAGTGGCAGACCAACCGGCCACGTCAGATGCACGAAGCGCTGCTGCGGTGCGARACCGAYYTACGCAGCAAGCGAATGACGCACGACGGGTGCCCGATCACCACCCGCCATGTCCTGAACGCACGCAACGTGCCGATGCCRTCGCAGCGGCACGGCATCCGTAAGCCGGTGGGCGAGCATCACCGCAAGATCGACGCSGCGGTGGCCACGGTCCTCGCCAACGARGCCACACAAGATGCGTTGGTCGCKGGCTGGCCGGATCCGGTCGACCAGCGWGTGTTCTTTTTCCGCAATCGAAAATGAAGGAGGGGTTGTGACAGCACCGATTCTGCGTACGACCCTGTCTTCGGACCACCGGGACCTGATCGGCAAGATGAACGCGAGCCTGTCTCGCCTCCAGCCGGCCGATCGACTGCACGATCTGTACTTCGAGGGCGATCAACGGGTCAAGCAGCTCGGCATCGCGGTGCCACCGGAATTGCGGATGTTCGAGACCATCGCGAACTGGCCTCGNCCCTGTCTTCGGACCACCGGGACCTGATCGGCAAGATGAACGCGAGCCTGTCCCGCCTTCAGCCGGCCGATCGACTGCACGATCTGTACTTCGAGGGCGATCAACGGGTCAAGCAGCTCGGCATCGCGGTGCCACCGGAATTGCGGATGTTCGAGACCATCGCGAACTGGCCTCGAATGTATGTCGAGGAGATCGCGCGCCGACAGCGGATCAAGTCGCTGATACGCCGGGACTCGAAGGCCGAGGCCGTCATCGACGAGGAAGGCAACGAGCTCGCCCCGCGGGTGTCCCGCAAGGACGTAGCACTACAAGAGAGCTTCGACGTCAACAACCTGGCATCCGAGATCCGACTCCTGAACAAGGAAACGATGATCTACGGCCGGTGCTACATGACGGTCGGCACCAACGAGGACGACCCCGATCACCCGTTGATCTCGGTCGAGTCCCCGTTGCAGATGTCCTGCCTGATCGACCAGCGTCGTCGACGAATGTCCGCCGCGTTCCGGCAGTTCCGCACCGAGGACGGCGACCGGGTCGGAACGTTGTTCCTTCCCGACCAGACGATCCAGGTGATTGCGGGCCCGCGAGGTTGGCAATACGACGAGGTCGGCGGCGACGCGGAGAACGAAGACGACAACGACGCCGTCGACCAACACGACCTCGGTGTCATCCCGGTGGTGCTGTTCCTGAACCGTCGCCGTCTGGGCAAGTGGACGGGCACGACCGAGATGAAAGACATCATGGGTCTGACCGACGCGTGCGCCCGCACTCTGGCGAACATGCAGGTTGCGCAGGAGACCCACGGCACGCCCGGCAAGTGGTTGCTCGGCGCGACGAAGGGCGACTTCGTCGACGAAGAGGGCCAGCCGATCCCGGTGTGGGAGTCGTACTTCACGGCCATGGCAGCAACTGCCAAGGGACCGAAGGACGCGGCATTCGGGCAGTTCTCGGCGTCGGATCTGCGGAACTTCCACGACACGGTGAAGCTGTACGCCGGTCTCGGATCGTCGGTGACGGGCCTGCCGATGCGGTACTTCGGTCAGAACACCGCCAACCCGGCAGCTGAAGGTGCGATTCGAGCCGACGAGTCACGCATCAACGGCAACGCCGACGAGAAGNCTGCCGATGCGGTACTTCGGTCAGAACACCGCCAACCCGGCAGCTGAAGGTGCGATTCGAGCCGACGAGTCACGCATCAACGGCAACGCCGACGAGAAGAACGAGAGCCAGGGCACCGGCATCGGCTGGGCCATGGCGCTCGAGGAGCGGTTTCGCACAGGCGAGTGGCCTGACAAGGGCACGGCGATCAAGGTCGAGTGGATCGATCCCGGCACATCGACGAAGGCCGAGGAAGCGGACCACATTCAGAAGCTCAACGGCGGCACTCCGGTGTACTCCCGCGAGGGATCGTGGGACGAGCTCGGGTGGGACGAGAACCGGAAGAACCCACATTCAGAAGCTCAACGGCGGCACTCCGGTGTACTCCCGCGAGGGATCGTGGGACGAGCTCGGGTGGGACGAGAACCGGAAGAACCGCGAGCGTCGCTATTTCGCGGCCGAGAGTGATCCGGTGCTGGACCGCCTGAATCGCCAGTTGACCGAGGTACCCAAACGCACCCCGGGAGACATCGATGATTCCGGAACCGGCAGCTGACAGTTACCTTCGCCAGCAGGGCATCCAGAACGATGTCATCGAAGCGGCAACGGAGATTTGGGGTCGTCGGCCGCCACGCGATTTCGATGCGTGGTTCGCCGACAACGTCGATCGGCTTGTTGGTGTGGTCACTGCCGGCCAGCAGGCGTCGGTGGCCGGAACCGATGCGTACGTCGAGGACACACTCGGTGCCCTCGGCAACATCGTCGAGCCGATCGCGCAGGTCGATCCGGAAGGACTGATCGGAGTTGCCTCCGACGGACGGGCCCTGGACACGCTCATGTATTCGCCGATCATCACGGCGAAGAGCGAAATCAAGGAAGTAGTCGAGCGCGGTAACCCGGTCGGCCCGGATGTGTTGTCGGCGGCTTGGGAAACAGGGCTGCGTATGACGCAGCTCCGGGTGCAGACACAGGTGGCCGACGCCAACCGGGTCGCGACCGGTCTCGGCGTGACGGTGCGTCCGGATGTCGGGTACGTGCGCATGCTCAATCCGCCGTCGTGCTCGCGGTGCGCGGTACTGGCGGGCCGGTTCTACCGATTCAGCAGCGGCTTCCTTCGGCACCCGCTCTGCGATTGCCGGCACATAGCGTCGACGGAGGACATCGCCGAAGACCTTCGCACCGACCCGATGGATTACTTCGCCTCACTCGATCCACGGATGCAGGACAAGATCTTCACTCTCGCGGGCGCGCAGGCCATTCGCGAGGGTGCGGACATCGGGCAGGTCGTCAACGCACGACGTGGTGCACACGGCCTCGCCACCGCGGGTCGACTCATTCGGCGTGATGTGTATGGGCAGAGCCTGTTCACCACGACCGAAGGTGTCACCAAGCGCGGCGTCGCAGGAAAGCTGATACGACGTCGTGGCAGGACTCCGGAGACGACACCTCGCCTGATGCCCGAGGACATCTACGAACTGTCCGGTGGAGATCGCGACGAGGCGCTTCGCCTGCTCCGATTGAACGGCTACGTCCTCGATCGATCGGGTCCTCGTTCGGGCGTTGGTTCACGGATCGGCCTAGTGCCGGATCTCGATGGGGTCGTCAAGCCGCCGGTGCCTGTGAAGCCGCCCATGGTCGATCTCGATGCCATGGCCGATTGGCTCGCAGCCGAGGACAAGTACAAGGCTGACGTCAGGAAATGGCTCGGGGCCGAGAAAAAGTACACCGCCGACGTGAAGAAGTGGCTGGCAGCGGAGAAGAAGTTCAACGCTTCGCGCATCCTGTCGCCGGCCACGCGTGACATCCTCGCGTCCGCAAAGGCGTCTTTGCCGGTGGATAGAGCCGGATGGCTCGACACCACGATCAAGTACCCCAAGGATCGTAACGGGGCGAAGCTGGTCCCTGAGAAGCTGCAACGGCACCTCGACTCGACGTTGTCTGTCGGTCGCGCCGTTCGAGCCGATGCAATGACACGAATTGCAAAGGACAAGCAGGTCAGGCGATTACTGGCCGAGGAGAAGGAACTCATTGCGAGCGGTGGTGCTTTCGCTCCGCGCCGAAACGAGATCCTCAAGCTCGTAGCCAAGCGGGAGCAGGAGGTCGTCCTGGAAACACTGCGAGAGATTCGTCAAATCGGTGGTGTGAAGCAGCCGGCAGTAATTGCCGATTTCGGGGTATCGAGTGCCACAGCGGGCAATGCAGAAGGTTTAGCTTCTCTGCGTCGAGCTGAGTCGATCTTTCCCGCAGATTGGTTGCGAACTGCATCTGCTGGCCGATTGGATATCGGCAAGGCGGATCGGGCCTTCTACTCGGCCAACCACGACTACATCGCTGCTGACGCAACCGACGTGAAGCCGAACTACCGTGGAGGTTTCGATTCGTATCCCGACGAGATCATGGCGCACGAACTCGGTCACCGCATGGAATCGAAAATCGACGGGCTCACTCAGTTGGAGTTCGCCCTGCTTCGCTCCCGGTCCACGAAGAGCGGAGTCCTCGAACCGCTCAGCCGCGTGTATCCCAAGGACGCGGAACTTGCCGACGAGGTTGGCTATGAGGACCAATGGAAGGATCGGTACGCAGGCAAGTCGTACGCCGACGATTCCACGATGGCCGATCCGGCACGCCGTCCTGCGGAAGTGTTCCAGGTAGGTTTGCAGGACACGTTCGGACGCAGCAACACCACTGGTGAGTTCGACAAGTCCAGTCAGCTACAGGAATTCGTGATCGGGGTGATGGCGCTTCTATGACCTGGAAAGTGACATCTCAGACGGACCCGGAGCGGTGGCTCGAGTCCACCGGCGGTATCGATTTCACCGCTGATCCTGAGACCAGTTACGAGCTCGCTGATCTCAGCCAGTTCGTGTACCCACTGACTCCGGTCGGGCCGGGCGTTCGCGGAGTGCGGACACCGTCCGAACTGTTCGGTGCCGCGTGGTTCCTTATCCCGTCACCTCGAGTGGCCGGCGAGCATCCGCCGTATCCGGACATCCCTAACGATCCCGACGTCATCTACTGACTGACTTTGCAAGGCCCCGAACGCAACTGCGGTCGGGGCCTTTCTCATGCCCGTGCCATGCACGGGCCTATTCCGCCTGACCCGCAGTGGGCAGGTCTCGCTGCCCGCACGGGGCGCACCACTAGGAGAAACCGCTCATGCGCAGAACCATCCTGTCCGACGAAATGTTCGCCTCGTTCCTCACACGTGGCCGCCAGCCGGCCGTGTGGTCGGAGCAGCCGTTGCAGCAGCAGATGGACCGAGACGATCCCGACGACAAGGACGACCCTGACGACTCCGGCGATCCGGACGACGACAAGGACGATCCCGACGACGACAAAGATGACGTCAACGACAAGGACGATCCCGACGACGACAAAGACGACCCGGACGACAAGAAGTTGGGGCCGAAGGGTGAACGCGCTCTCGCTGCCATGAAGGAGAAGCTGCGCAACGAGCGGGCACGCCGACGGGCGGCCGAAGCGAAGAACTCTGCTGCAGCAGTGGACGACAAGGCCAAAGAGGCGGAGCGAGACATTCTCGCCAAGGCCAATTCACGGATTCTGCGTTCGGAAGTGCGGGCAGCTGCCGCGGGCAAACTCAACGATCCTGCCGACGCAATCAAGTTTCTCGACCTCGATCAGTTCGATGTCGGTGAAGACGGCGAAGTGGACGAGGACGAGATCGAAGATGCGATCGACGACCTGGTCAAGCGGAAGCCGTATNTTTCTCGACCTCGATCAGTTCGATGTCGGTGAAGACGGCGAAGTGGACGAGGACGAGATCGAAGATGCGATCGACGACCTGGTCAAGCGGAAGCCGTATTTGGCCGCGCAAAGCGGCGACCMGAAGAGAAGGCGGACACCCAAGGGTGACCGCAGGCAGGGCGGTGGTGGTCGTGAAGCGACCGGCACTGTGTCTGCCGGCCGCTCGCTGTACGAGGCCAAGAAGAAGAAAACCACCTAATCGAACTGACCTCTGAAGGAGGGACATTCACATGGATCTCAACGTCAAGCGCGAAGAWTTCGGCCAGGACGATCGGTCGTGGCTCGCCACTGCACACGGCACCGAGACCGCGCGTCCGATCAACATCGACGTCGCGTCGTTCGCGGGCAAGGTCGTCGACGGCTGGATCAAGTCCGGRTACGCGCTCAAGAAGATCGGCGCTCGCTAYGGACTCCGGACCGACGGCGACGCCGACCCGATCGAGGGTCACCTGTACACCGCGGTGAAGGTTCCGGCCGGCCTCACGGTCGTCGCCGGYGCTTTGTACTGGCATGGCGCGGTCGTCACCGCGAAGCTGCCGCAGTCCGTCAACACCGCGGGGCAGGCAACTGCACGCGACATCCGATACTTCTAGGAAGGGGCTGAACAGCAATGGTGGCTCTGGTACTCAACAGCGACTACATTTCTCCCGCCGAACTGTCCGGCTACGTCCGAGAGGCGTTGAAGGACCGTCCGATCAACGATCTGGCGCTCATCGACGATCTGCTCCCGGACACCCTGATCGACGACGTCGACTTCCGGGCGAACATCACCCAGCTCGGTCTGCGACGTGCCGCGAAGTTCCGCACGTTCGATACCGAGGCTCCGCAGTCCGCACGCAAGGGCGTGGCGCGGATCTCCGGGGAGCTTCCTCCGATCTCGGAGAAGCGCATCCTCGGTGAGTACGACCGGTTGCGACTACGCAAGGCGGACAGCGCGATTCTCGACATCATCCTCAACGATGCCGTCGAGTTGGCCGAGGCGCTCAAGACCCGAATGATCATGGCCAAGGCTCAGGCGGTCGTGACCAGCAAGGTCTCCCTCGCGCAGGACGGCCTCGAAGTGGAGGCCGATTTCCAGCGTTCGGCGGGTCACTCGGTCACCGCGGCGACCTTGTGGTCCGGTGCGGCCGATCCGGTTCTCGATCAGGAGTCGTGGTTCACGGTCTTCCGACTTCTGAACTCGGGCAACCCGGCTCGTGCGATCACCTCGCAGCGCGTGATGTCCACGCTCATGCGTAACCCGGTGATCAAGGCGATGTGCCTGGCTCCCGGTGCGACGCAGGGAATCGTCACTCGTGAACAGGTCAACGCCTTGTTCACCTCGTTCGGGCACCCGCCGTTCGAGATCTTCGATGCGCAGGTCGAGGACTACAACGGCAACACGGTGCGTCTGATCCCGGACGACCGAGTTCTGTACATCGCCTCGAACGGTGCCAAGCTCGGCGAAACCCTGTGGGGCATTACGGCCGAGGCGATCGAGTCCGACTACAACATCGACGCCACCGAAGCGCCGGGTGTTGTCGTTGGCTCGTACATCAACCCCGATCCGATTCAGCGTTGGACGAAGGCGTCGGGCATTGGTCTGCCGATCCTCGGCAACTCCAACGCGACGATGATTGCGAAGAAGTCGAGTGCGTCGAACTCGTCCTTCTGGCCGAGTGGGGCACCGGATCCCTTGCTGCGCCCGATCACTCGCTCTTGTTCCTCCTCATGAAAGTCATTGGTCTGCAGCAGCGTTGTCGTTGGCTCGTACATCAACCCCGATCCGATTCAGCGTTGGACGAAGGCGTCGGGCATTGGTCTGCCGATCCTCGGCAACTCCAACGCGACGATGATTGCGAAGGTGCTCTGATGGCGAATCTCACGACGATCGTGCATGTTCCGGACGAGGACGGGACGTACCACGTCTTCCATCCCGGCGACGAAGTGCCGGAKTGGGCGGTCAAGGCGATCACCAATCCGACCGTCTGGGACGAGCCGCCGGTGATCGCKGCAAAGGCGACAGCTGCGAAGAAGGCTGCGGCGAAGAAGGCGGCACCGCGCAAGGCGACGACCGCCGCGTCCGCCGATRCCGCGGCTGGCTCCGACTCCACCGGTGGCGACACCAACGGAGAAGCTGACAGCGCCGGCGACAGCAGTGGCGACGACGCGGATTCGTCGGGTGACGGCGACAACGCCGACTCGGCCGCTGACGATTCGTCGTCGTCCATCGGRGACTGACCGATGGCGTCGACGGAGCCGCTGATCACCGTCGACCACATTCGTGACGCCAGCCAGGAGAGCTTTCCCGAGGACGCGAACTCACCGGAGCTGAAGCAACTTCAGTTCCTCATACGGTTCGCGTCCGGGAAGGCCCGCAACGACGTGCGCCGCACGTCCGGGCTGGACCTCGATCACGGTCTCGCGGAAGGTCTGCTCGACCGAGACGTGATGATCGGTGTGATGTCGGTAGCGGTCATCCGCGCACTGACGAACTTCCGACGAGGCCTCGGCGTGAAGTCAATGCAGTTCCCCGAGGAGACGACCGAGTTCGATCTCGCTCCGGACGCATCGTCACTGGTGTACTTCACGCCGAGCGAAATCGCGGACCTCACACCACTGCCCGCCAAGGGCGGTCTCGAATCGTCGTCGTTCTCGATCTCGCCGTCGTACGCACCTGATCGGCGACCGCAGAATTACCGCAGGGACTTCCTCACATGAGGCGGTACCCGCAGAACTGGTCGGTGCT
>NZ_LMRR01000030.1 GCF_001426085.1 Rhodococcus sp. Leaf278 | reverse complement strand
ACTGCGCGTCCCTGCGTCGTCGCGTCCGGCGAGTACCGCTTCGTCTGCGTCGCGTCCGGCGAGTACGCCTTCGCGGGAGCTACCCGTCGAAGACAACCCTGCATCGGAACGCGGAGACGAAACCAACCCGTCATCGGAACGCGGCGGCGAGACCACGACCTGTGTGTGCTGCTCGGCGACAGCGCGGGGAGCTGGACGTAACTCCATCCCCGCGGCCTTCGGTGTGCGGTTGCCCTTGCTCGAATTGCAAGGCTGGCACGCGATCACGATGTTGCGTGCACCGTTCGTCACCGAAGGGTCGACGTGTTCGAGATTCGGTTTGACACCAGACTTGTTGTCCATGCGCTTGACCACGGTTCCGCAGTACCGGCATTGCGCCGCCATCTGCTTCGCCGGGACATTGGGATCGATGCAATCCCGCGCCCACTCCGCAGTACCGGCATTGCGCCGCCATCTGCTTCGCCGGGACATTGGGATCGATGCAATCCCGCGCCCACACAGCCGCAACAATTTTCGCGTCCTTCAGCTCGGCGGCCTTGCGCCGCTTGAGCCGCACCGCTGCGCCTGTGTCGTATCGCAAGTCGAACCAGTCATGGAACAGGAATGTCCCGTCCGCGACCGGCGGGCACCGAGGGCACTCATGCCCCGGCGCGTGCCACAAACCGACCTCGACCAACATCGTGGCGGCGTCGAGGCTCATTCGACTGTCGAGAAGAATCCTCGCGACGTCGGCACGTTTGACCACTCCATCGCTACCCGCTGCCTGCGACGTGGTTCCCGAGATCGACCAGACGGTGAACGCTGCACAGCCAGACATGTCGCCGTCGAGTGTGGGATCCAACAACGCCTTGATCTTGCGGTTGTTGGACAACTCGTCGACCAGCTGGAAGAACGGCAACGGACATCCTTTGTCGGAGAACGGGTAACAACGGGGGCGAGACGATTAATGGTTAAGGGGCGGTGCCCTCGCGAATGCACGCACTGGTTTCTCCTTTGGTCAGGACGGGTGATCGGGGCAGAGATCGCGGTTGTTGCGCTTGATCCACGAGTGACGTCGGGCGAGGTCGAACGCCTCCCGTGCGGTGTCGACGTAGAAGTGGGCGACCTTCCCGCACGAATCGCAGGTGATCTTCCAACCCTTCATCCCACTGTCGTGGATGGTCCGGATCATGGCCGGCCTCGACGCTCGAGATACACCNGGCGACCTTCCCGCACGAATCGCAGGTGATCTTCCAACCCTTCATCCCACTGTCGTGGATGGTCCGGATCATGGCCGGCCTCGACGCTCGAGATACACCTCGCCGAACGCCACGGCCGCCGACGTCACACGGAACGCGACGAAGAACACCGCCGACGTCGCGAGACCCAACGCCACCACGACCGAACCGATCTCGCTGCGGCTCATCCTTCCGCGCTCGAACCATCGGTCAACGTGTCGTACCAGCGCTGAACCCAGCGAGCGTCACCGATCGCGGTGTGCCGTTCCTCGTCCGACGGGGGCTGCACTCCGCAGAGCTCGGAGAGAGCATCGGACTTGATCGGCAGATCCAGCAGCTGCCGTGGATACGGTCCTGCTCGATGCAGGTAGCCGAGGGCGACTGCCTCAACATCTATCAGGTGGTAATGCCATGCCGCGCAGAGCTTGTGGCGACGAAGCATCGCAGCCAGACACTCGGTGTCGAAGTTAGGTACCGCACCGACGATCGACGCGCCGCGGGTCATCCGCTCGATCATGAGCGCGGCCTTCGCCTCGGTGGCCAGCCACACGTCCGGTGACAACTGAAGCGCCTCGTGGTCCGGGTGCAACGTCATCGGAGAATCGGTGCGGAACGACGGGTGATTGCTGTAAAAGTGCCCGACGTTGAGACCGATCAGCTCGGCCGCCGACAGATCCACGTCGTCGACATACACCTGCAGTTCTGACGTGCGACCCGACGGCTCGCGGCGAATCAGCGCGATCTCCCACGGCCGCCGGTCGTGATGCAGTCCAGTGGTTTCCGTGTCCAGGAACACCAGTGCGTTTGTCACAGTTCGCCTCTCAGGATTCGGGCTTCGGGAGAATTGCTGGAATAGCTGCGAGCGCGGGTCGAATCCGGCTCACGCAGTACCGACCATGCGAGCGCGTAGAGGGCGATACCGGCGGCCACAACGAAGACCATCCATGGGTAGGTCTGTACGAGCGCGATCATCCGCGGATCGCTTTCTCGTCGAGCTTCGGTCCGCGTTCGCGGTTGTACAGGCGAACCAGCACGACGGCGACCATCGTTGCGAGGGATCCCGACTCGAACTCACGCAGGCTCTGTGCTTGTGCGCGGATCTGACGGGGCGTCATCTCGACCATGGCATCGGCTAGTCGGCCGGTCTTGAAGGTCGCTCCCGCTTCGACGTCGTCGAACGAGTCGAGCAGGATACCGACGCCGGCGACGACTGCGCCTTCGAGAGCATCGACGGACGGCGGCCACGTGTCGGTGATCAGGAATAACGTGTTGACGACGAGGGACTGTCCGCCCTTGCGGAGCAGCTTCTCCAGGCTGGTGATGCACCGCAGATTCTTCGGTCCGGGTCGAGGGTTGATCTCCAAGCCGAGTTGGGTGACTGCGTCTTCGATGACAGTGACATCGGGATCGCCGGCGGCTTTCCGTGCCCGCCACCGGTCCCACGTCGAGATGGGTTTGGTCTTGCGGTCGATGTCGTCGAACAGTTGCGCTTCGCCTGCCAAGTCGAGTCCGGTATGGACGTTGACGACGAGGTGCGCGTCAGGGTCGCGAAGTCCAGCTGCGGCCCAGCGGTGTTGACCGTTGATGATCGCGAACCGTGGATTGGCCTGCTCGCCGCGATCCGAGACGTCGAGGACGCCAACAAGGCGCGGGTCCCACTCGGCTGCGATCTTGCGTACTCGCTTGACGTCGCAATCACGCTGGTAGGTGTCGTCGACGAACAGATCGGTGACGGCCACAGCCATCGGGAACGAGGTTGGTGTGGTCATGGTGGTCAGAGCCCCTGCTCGGCGTAGTAGTCGGACAACTTCATGGGCGTCCAGTAGCTGGCGAACTTCTCGCTCGGCTTCGGGCCTCGCTTGTCGAACGGATCGCCTGGGCACGCAGCTGTGACGACGCCGTTGGCGACGGTTATGTGAGCCGACGTGCAGGAGTAGCCGCCGTCGCCGGTCGCGCCGACGGTGATCATGGTGGGCAGGCCGGTAAGCCGCTCGGCGATCGACGCCGGTCCTCTCACGTACGGCATCGACCGGCCGAGTGCCTTGCCTGCTTCAGTCCGGGTGTCCGCAATCCAGCACCCAGTGCGGCGGTTGAACTTCCAGCCCGGGTGCGGTGCCTCGGCGGCCTTGCGGCGGTACTTGGTGTCGTCACCCTCGACGTACTCGAATCCTGCGAACCAGCGGTCCAGGGTGACGCCGTTGTAGCGGACCTGATACTCGCGGTCTGCGGAATCCATCGGGTAGGTGTCTGCCCAGTCGTCGCACTCGGCCTTGAAGTTCTCACGCCGCGTTTCGGCCTTGGTCAGNACCTGATACTCGCGGTCTGCGGAATCCATCGGGTAGGTGTCTGCCCAGTCGTCGCACTCGGCCTTGAAGTTCTCACGCCGCGTTTCGGCCTTGGTCAGCGCCTCAACGAGATCCGTTGCGGTGCTTCGATAGACGTGCGTGACAGGCCACCTCATCGGACACCTGCGATCATCGAGGCGGCGCGCTCGGCATAGGTGACGGACTCGTTCTGCATCTTCTCGTGGAGATAGCAGGTGTGGCGGCCATGCGCGGTGTATCCGAGAGACCAGCGGTACGCCTCCCACCAGTCGACGCCCGAACGTCGCCAGAACTGCAGCGCCCCTTTGAGTGCTTTGCGGCGCAGGTCTTCCATCCATGCGGGGACGTCGACCAATGACAGGCTGGTGATCAGCTGCGCNACGTCGCCAGAACTGCAGCGCCCCTTTGAGTGCTTTGCGGCGCAGGTCTTCCATCCATGCGGGGACGTCGACCAATGACAGGCTGGTGATCAGCTGCGCGAGATCGCCGAGGGCGTTGCCTTCCGGGAGTTCGGAGATCGGGTCACCGGGTGCGGAGAACTGCAGCACCTGGAAACGGTCGGAGGGGATGTAGCGGCCGCCGAGGATGCCTTGCCCGCCGCGGTTGACGCCGATGATCTGGCTCTTGTGACGCGAYGGGTCGGAGAGCAGGGCGACTGCGCGAATGATCAGGCCCCAATGCTGGCCGGCACCGATCTGCGCGGCGACATTACCGGCGACCTGCGCGCCGCCCGAGTAGCCRAGAAGGATTGCGCCCGGGTACTTCCTGATCAATTCGAGCAGCGCCTGTTCGGCGTGGAGAACGTTGGCTGTGAAGCTGCGCCCGTCCCACCGCGGTACCGGTCCGAACGCGGCCGACCACACCAGTTCGATGATCAGGTACTTCTTCGGATCGAGCTTCATGGTGACACCGGACAGRCTGTTGGTGCCGTACGGTTCGCCGATTCCTCGGCAGGTGATGATCACTTGCATGTCGCTGGTTACCTCCGGGGCTGCGGCGGTCATCGGATTGCYATCCCGTCTGTCGAGGTCTCGAAGCGGTAGAAGACGTGCCACACCAGCCCGAGGGCAGTGACGACGGTGCCGAGGAAGTGAGTCGCGTCCTCCGCTTCGACGWCGTGGCCGGTGCCCGMGATATGGAACACCGCGTACCGCCCTGTCTCGGTGGCGTAGCGGTCGGCCTTGGGCACGCGTACCCATACGTCCACCGAGAGCCCGGGGCGTTCACGGCAGTCGGCGACCGACAGCACCACCGAATTCGGACTGATGGGGAGGTAGAACTCCGGYGCGTCGAGGCGGATCGARTGCCGGAAAACGTTGAAGGTGTTGGACATCAGCTCGCCGCCTCGTCGTGGTTGTWGCTGTACGCGGGGTCAGGGAGGCGGGACGACCACGCCACCGACCACTCCTTGTTTCGCGYCGCGTCTTCTTCGCCGATRTTGAGGGGCATCAGCAACCCCAGGAACGACTCCCCCGCCCGGATCAACAGGGATCGGAACCCCGTGTGAGATTCGAGCAGGAGCGGCTTCACATAGGCGGAGGCAGCGACAGCGAACCGTGCGAACCGCGGACCGTCGACGGCGAGCTCCTCGATCAACACGGGCGCAGAGTGATGCGCCCGCGAGATCATCTTCGGGATTTCGAGGAACTGCTCATCGGTCGGCAGCCGCGGGATCTTGTACGAACGGCCATCGACGAACCCTGCACAGTCGACGAGGGTCACGAACTCGTCGTCGGCCTCGATGCGCACCTGAAACTCAGGGGCATCCGAGTCTGCTTTCTCTTTGCCGGCCTTGAAGATCGAGAGGATCTTCTTCACGTCCTCCGGCAGAACATCGATCGTCGCSAGGCCCGGTTCGACCTGCTCCCAGATCGACACGATCGCCTGCCCCATCGAGAAGCGGTCGGTGGCCATGACCCACAGGTTGACCGGGTCTACGAGCAACCGGACGCGGGTGTAGGTCGGTAGGTGTTCGTCGTTGCCGGCGTGCACGACGACCGATGAGAGCGCCGCGCGGAGGTCTGCGGTGCCGACGGTGATGATGACGTCGCTCATGGTCTACGTCCTTCCTGCTCGGTGGTGCCGTTGTCCGGGGATAGGGATGGCGAGTTGGCCTTCGACTTCGGTGTGCGGGGCCGCTTCCTTGCCCGCGATGTACCGGTGGAGACCGATCTGCCGCTCCGGAGGGAGGGACAGGAACCACTCCTGTGCGGCAGCGAGTGCAGCGGAGTCCACCTTCTACTCCTTCGCATCGGCCGCGACCGCGTCACGCGCGTCGAGCAGGCCCTGTTCGACGTCGGAGTACTCGTATCCGAACAGCTCGGTCAGATCGTGATGCCATGCGTCAAGCGCCGGGTACGATTCGCGAGTCCAAGCGAACACACCCGCCAGGTCGCGTTCCTGCAGTACGTGCATCAGCAGGTACGCGGAGACGGCGAGTTGTTCAAGGCTCATCTTGTTGACGTGCCGTTCGATCTCGGCGTGGTCGTTCTCGTCGTCGTCCTTCGTCATCGGCGGGACACCGAGCAGCTCCATCGCAACGGATTTGGTGTAGGGCGCGGACGTGGCGCGTTCCAAGACGAGGATGCGCAGGCTGCGGATTGCCAGGTCTTTCGACTGCTGTGCCGCCGCCATTGCCAGGTGGCGGCGGCGCACAGTCGCGGCGGTGCGCAGATTCTCTTCGAGCTTGGCCTTCCGGTCTCGTTCTTCCCGCGCCTCCACCTGTGCCGGTGTCTCGGGTGACGGTGCTGTCGAACCCTTATCAGTGACGTTGTCGGTGCTCCCAGCGTCGGCGAACACCGACTTGTAGAACCAGGTGATGCCGTCCTCGGAATGCTGGTTCGGCATCGCGGCCCGCTCGGCACCCTCTGGCACCTCGTCCTCGTCGTCGATCTCATACCACTCGAACGTCTCGACAGTCGGGTCGGTCTCCGCCGCAGTGCTGGCGGCTTCGACTTCCTCGTCGAGCTGCTCGTTGGTGACGACGCGAATCCCTTTGTCGGTCAGCTCCTTCACGAGCTTCGCTTCACGCTTGACCCACTCGCGCTGCTTGCGGGCATGTTCGAGGTTGAAGGCGAAGTTGGAGGTGCCGAGGAACAGGGCGAGACGGTCGTACACCGCCTGATCGTCTGCGAACTCGGTGAGCGCGAGCGCGTCCTCGATCGTGACCTGACGAGCGACGAGCCTGTCCCGCAGCGTCTGCGGTGCGTTCGCGAGCTTGATCCGATCCCTGATGGTCTTCTGCTTGTGACCGGTGCGGGTAGCGAGTCCCTTGAGGTCGACGTCGTCGAACTCGAGCAGAGATTGGTACGCGTTGCCCTCCTCCACGACGTTGAGATCTGAGCGGTGCAGATTTTCGGTCAGCATCACTTCGAGCTGCGCCCGGTCGTCGCCAGCGAGGTCGAACCGGACGATGCACGGCACCGTCTTCAGTACCGCCTTCTTCGCGGCCGCGTGACGGCGATGCCCGGCGATAAGCGTGTACTTCCCCTTCGCCTTCGCGGG
>NZ_LMRR01000029.1 GCF_001426085.1 Rhodococcus sp. Leaf278 | reverse complement strand
GGCGAGACCGCGAGCGAAGGGAAGGGTGGTGAACAGGGCGACGTCGTGCGTGTCGTCCTGCCAGGTGATGGTTTTGATCGCTGATTCGTCGGCGGCTTCCTCCACGCGCATACAGGCCCGCTCGAGGTCGTCTTCGTCGCGGCCGGTGACTGCCACGGCGAGGGAGTAGATGGTGCCGTGATGGCCCGAGCCGGGCATCAGATCCAGGCGTCGACGACCGGACGCGGTGGCCATCACTTCGGCCGAGCCGTCGCCGATGATGCCTTTGCGGAGGGCGCTTTCCTGCGAGGCGCGGTCCTGAGTGAAGTCCTGACTCGCCGCTTCCCGGGCGACGGCGTCGGGCACGAAATCGACGCGGACACTGACGGTTCGGATCGTCGGCGAGGGCGGGTTCTCGTCGTCGCCGATGTCGGGGGCGACCCCGGTCAGCAGCGGCGCGAGCCACAGCGGGCCCAGCGGAATGGGTTCGATGCTTGCCGGCGGGAGGAACCCGACACGGGTGTGCCAGCGTCCGGATACCACCACCGACTCGTGGCCACCGACGTAGGAGGCCCAGCAGTTCGACCACCGCGCCCCTTGGTGGCGATCGAGTGGGTTCGACGGGTCGACGAACGCGCGGATCAGCGCGCAGGTGCGCTGCTCACCGAGGACCTGGACACGGCCCATGCCGGCGGCGACGAGTTTGCTCACCGCGCGCATCGTCTCGTCGCGGATCACCTGGGCGACACCGCCTTCGAATCGGGCACCTTTCCCGCCCGCTGCTCGCGCGGCTTCGGCCTCGAAGTGGTCGGTCTGGGGGAATTTGAGCACCACGTACGCCCGGTGCTCTTCCGAGTGCGGTCGGATGGTGTCGATGAGGTCGCCGTAGGACTCCACCGGTGCCCGCAGACGCATGTCGCCGAGCTTTTCGACCTCCCGCTCGACCCAGTCCTCGTGCATGGTCAGATCCGCGGGAATGGAGCGGTGGATCAGCTGTACTCCGCGGATGAGCGAGGTCTTGCGGGCCATCGAGGCGCTGAACAGACCGAACTTCTCCGATGTCGTCGCCCAGGCCGCGTCGGTGCGCAGCCCCCCGGCCAGGCCCTGCACGGACAGTACGACGGTGTAGTAGGCCCGCTCGCCGGGGTTGGCGGTGCGGACGATGAACATCTCGTCCAGGCCGGTGCCGGCGACGTCGAGTGGGGCGGTCCGCCCGAGCGGGACCGGGTACTCCCAGCCGGGGTCGAGATCGGCGATCCCGTAGGCAGGGTCGTCGGCGTTGCGGTAGACGTGCTCGCCGCGCCGCATCCGCGCCCAGTTCCGCAGTCGGTGCAACTGTCGCGCCGTCAGGGAGGTGTCCCCGAATTCGTATGTAGAGGCGAACACCCCGACGTAGAACACGGCCACGAGTCCGACGGTCATCGCGCCGCCGCCGGCGGCGAAGTAGTAGACGACGCCGATGAGCAGGGCAGCGGTCCAGGTGATGAGCACCGGTGCCGAGATCCCGGTCATGCCGCGGCGGGCGATCTCACCGCCCAGGATGGAGGTTCTCTGCTCGCTGTCGTGCTCGACGGTCTCGGTCGACATCGCTTACCTGCCTTCGGCTTCGGACGGTGCGGACTCGGCACTGGACTTGGCTTTGGTCATTGCCGCTGCTGCGGACTGCGCGGCGATCGGCACCGCCGCGGCCCCGGCCGAGGCGACCGTCGCGGCCGATCCCGTCGCGAGCTTTCCGCCGAGTCGGCCGGCCATTCCCATGGTCGAGCGCTTCGGTGTCGACGTCCCGCCCTTGTCGGTGCCGCCGCTGTGGGCGGTCCCGGTGGTGTGGCCGTGTGTGGAGTTGTTCGTCGGGGTCGAATGCGCGGATCGGGTGGCCTTGTCGACGCCGTCGCCGGAGCGGGTCGAGCGCGGTGTGACGGTTGAGCCGCCTCCGCCACCTCCGCCGCTGCGGCTGCGGAACAGTGCCGAGCTGCCCACGCCTCCGATCACACCACCGGCGACGGAGCCACCACCGCGGCCGAATCCTTCGGAGTCGGCTTTGGTCGGCAGGATCGGTGCCCATGCGAGCATTGCCCACGGTGCCAGGCCGACGACGACCATCGAGGCCCCGACGAGCACCAGAGCCCCGAGCGAGGTCAGATCTCCCGAGCCGCCGCCGCCCGAGAGCAGAGCGTTGTTGGCCCCGGCGAGCACGATCGCGATGAGCAGGAACAGCATCGGCTTGCTGAGCACGATGCCAACGAACGTGAACAGTGGCCGCAGCGCTTTGGTCCGCCACGTCGGGTGCACCCACATGCCGTAGCCGATTCCGGCGACGCACGCGGTCAGCGGAAGCCCGATCTGGTGCATGAGCAGACCCAGGTAGACCGACATCGCGCCGAGCAGCAGGATGCTGAAGAAGACCAGGCCGACGATCGAGCCGCCGACGACGGTGTCCTTGTTCAGTGTGCCCATCGTGGCGTAGATGTTTTCCACCATCTCGGTGATCGTGGAGCCGCTGAAACTGGCGATGCCCTCGGTGAGCACTGTCGCGAACTCGATCAACAGTTGAGCCAGGGCCAAGGAGAAAAGCATCATCACCACCCCGGCGGGCATGTAGCCGAAGACGTTGGCCACCAGCTCCGATGGTGAGCCCTTGTGACGCGATCGCATGATTGCCAGCAGTACCGCCAGTGACATGACCATGATTCCCAGACCCGTCGACCCTGCGTAATAGGTCACGAACCACTGCTGGGTGGGATCGAAGTCGCCGGTCGAGGTCAACCCACGCAGCACGGCGTCGGTGAGCGAGAGTGCCCCGCTCTTTGTGGCGTTGACCCAGTCGTCGATGACGGTGGTCGGATCGGTGACGAAGTCGACGACGTCGTTCGCTGCCCCCGAGATCCACGAGAACGCCTGCAGGTAGGCCTTGCCGAGCTTGTACTGCGGGGTGGCGGCGATGACCTTGCCGAGGGTGTCCTCGAGGCGCTCGGTGAACGAGGTGTTCTTGTCGATCCAGTTCGCGGTGCCGGCGAACAATCGTCCGATCGACAGATTCCAGTCCTGGCAGCGGCTGGCATCTGCCCGTTCGGCTTTCGAGCAGTCGACGAAGAAGGCGTGCATGCAGTACTGGTCGCCCGAGCCCTGCGAGCAGGGGTCCGACCAGGCGGCACCCGGCACCTTGTCGGCACCGGGCAGCGCTTTGATCGCGGTCAGCGAGTTCGCGTCCGGGCTCTGCGCCCAGGCGAAGCCCCACGTGCCCCATTCCTTGGTGCCCCACCGGGCGAGGTCCTCGGCGCAGGTTCCGGTCGGTGGGTGAAAGCTGGTGTCCCCGGCCGGGAATACGGTCGGCAGAGCGTCGGCGGGTGGTTCGGTCCCGTCGGCGACGGCCTGACGGGTGATCTCGGCCGTGGCCTGGGCCTGCGGGTCGGAGCCGACCGCGCCCGCACCGCCGAGCATGACGGCTTTGTTCTCGTCCGATGCGGTCCAGTACAGGAGCCGGTTTTCGTTCGTGAGTGCTTGGGAGATATAGGTTCCCAGGTCGCCGCCGTGGTCTGCGCAGTTCCCCGTGAACCAGGGCCCGCTCCGAAATTCCTCGGTNGTTTTCGTTCGTGAGTGCTTGGGAGATATAGGTTCCCAGGTCGCCGCCGTGGTCTGCGCAGTTCCCCGTGAACCAGGGCCCGCTCCGAAATTCCTCGGTGCCGCCGATGAATTTCTTGAGATCGTCCGGGAAGTGCGCGGGCAGCCTCGATGCCGGTTGTTGGGCGGTGACCGCCCCCGGTGCGGGGGCGGGAACGGCGGAAGGCTGGGCGAGCGCAACAGCGGGTGATCCGAACAGTGCCACCAGTGCGGCGGTGACTGCGATGAGAACGAGACGGCGAATCATGTTCTCTCCTAGTCGATGTAGAAGGTGTAGTACCCGGCGGTCAGTTGACCGCCGAGCGCGGAATCAGCGGCCGGGTAGGACGCGTCCTCCGGTCGCGGGCCCTGGCGGTAGGACCAGTCCTTGGCCTTCCAGTCCCCGTCCTGCCAGACCAACGAGATGTCCGGATCGGTTCGATCGGCGTC
>NZ_LMRR01000028.1 GCF_001426085.1 Rhodococcus sp. Leaf278 | reverse complement strand
TGAACTTCCGGAAGTCCTCGTACGCGGTCACGTCATCGCCGCGTGACGACACGATGAAGTTCCGTGCGACCGACCGATCGAAGGCCACGTTCCTGACGATGCTCGAGGGCGGCGAGGTGATCGAGCTCAGCACCGGCAACTTCGAGTACAAGAAGGGCAACGGCGAGGAGTTCGCCGTGCTCGCGATCGCGCGCGATATCTCGGCCAAAGCGTGGTTCTACTGCGAACGCAACCGCCTTGGCACCCCTCCGCCCCGGTCGTTCAAGGGTGAGGATCTCGACGGCTGGGAGTTCGAGCTGATCGCGCTGAACGAGGTTCGTGAGGGCGGCGACGCCAACCCGCTCGCTCCCTGATCCGCAATCCCATCCAGCTAAAAAAGGAACTCGAATTCACATGCCAGAGAACAAGAGCAAGAACAAAGACCCCCGCCCCGTCGACACCGACGAGGCGGGGGTCACCCTCCCTCCCGAAGACNAAGGAACTCGAATTCACATGCCAGAGAACAAGAGCAAGAACAAAGACCCCCGCCCCGTCGACACCGACGAGGCGGGGGTCACCCTCCCTCCCGAAGACGACACAACCAAGGACTCCGAAGAGAGTCGGGAGCCGTTCGATCTCGAATCGGTGCTCGCTGTCGGTGGTCCTCCGGTCGCATTGCCGATCGTGTGGAACGACTTCTCCTCGGTGCCGATCGTGTTCGACGGCGTCGAGTACTCGGTGGGTCGCCGCTATTCGGCGAAGACAGTCCGGAAGTTCTTCAAGCTGCTCCGCACCACCGGTGTCGACGTCGGCGATCAGGTCCTCGACATCGTGCTTGCCGAGGGGGATCCGAAGCAACTGTGGAATGACATCGGCGAGTTGTCGATGTACGAGTCCAACGCACTGTTCGCGGCGATCTACAAGATCGCCGGCCTGATGAGTCTGTCGGGGAAATTCTTGGCGTCCTAGCCACCCTCGACGACGAGGAAGGTTGGGACGCAGCACTTGCCGCAGTGCGGCATCACCACCACCTCGATCTCCGTGAAGCCATGGAATCGATGCTGTACGCGGACCTCGCAGCGTTGGTGCACGACGCGCTCGCGCGCGACGACCAACAGAGCCGCACGGACGAGAACATCGCGATGCTTCTCGACCGTGACAACTTCGAGCTCGATTCCCTGTACTCGCAGTGGATCACCGACCCGAGCGATCCGAAGGTCAAGGCAGAGCAAGCGATTCGGAAGCGTCGGGGGATCACACCGCCGCCGCAACCGCTGATCTATCCGATTGCACTGCGACGGCCGGAGCTCGCAGAGATTCACCGGACCCGCTACACCGAGGCCGCGCAACGGTATTCGACGCCCGAAGCGGAGCGAGAACTCACCCTGGCCGATGTTCTGAGAATGCGAAAGAGGTGATCTCGTGCCCGGTGGTCGGATAGACGTCGAAGTTGCGGTCAACGCACGCAACGCGCCGGGCGATATGCAGCGTGCACTTGCTCCGGCGATGACCCAGGCGAAGGCCTTCGCGGGTGCGATGGGTCTGGCTATCGGCGGTGCTGCTGTCGCCGCGGGTGTCAAAGAGATCATCACCATCGGCAACGACTACACGACCACGATGAACACTCTGCAGGCAGTGACTCGGGCGACCGAGCAGCAGATGTCCGTCGCAGGTGATCGTGCGAAGGCGCTCGGTAACGACATCTCTCTGCCGGGTACGTCGGCGTCCGATGCCGCTGCGGCGATGACCGAGCTCGCCAAGGGTGGTTTCACAGTCCAGCAGTCGATGGATGCTGCGAAGGGCACGCTGCAGCTGGCGGCAGCCGCGCAGATCGATGCCGCGTCGGCGGCGACAATCCAGTCGCAGGCTCTGCTGCAGCTGGCGGCAGCCGCGCAGATCGATGCCGCGTCGGCGGCGACAATCCAGTCGCAGGCTCTGCAGTCGTTCGGCCTCAATGCCGACTACGCGGCGAAGGTCTCCGACGTGCTGGCCAACTCAGCCAACGCATCGTCGGCCGAAATCACCGATGTCGCGATGGGTCTCTCCCAGTCCGGCGCGGTCGCCAACCAGTTCGGGATGTCCATCGAGGACACCGCCGCCACCCTCGGAGTCCTCGCCAACGCAGGCATTCAGGGCTCCGACGCCGGCACACTGCTGAAGTCGACCCTGCTGGCACTGACCGACCAATCGAACCCGGCCCAGGGCGCGATCGAAGATCTCGGGCTCACGGTCTACAACGCGCAGGGCCAGTTCGTCGGCATGTCGGAATTGTTCCGTCAGCTCGACGAGGCAGCTGCGTCGATGTCGCCGGAGCTGTATCAGGCGGCGACCGCGACACTGTTCGGGTCGGACGCGATGCGTCTGGCCGGTGTAGCGGCCGAGCAGGGTCAGGCCGGGTACGACACGATGCGTACCGCCGTCGAGCGTCAGGGCGCGGCCGCCGAGGTCGCCGCCGCGAAGACGAAGGGCCTGCCAGGTGCAATGGCGTCCGCGGGCAACGCTGCCGAGACTCTCGCGCTCGGTGTCTACGACCTCGTCGACGGTCCGCTCGAGGGTCTGATCACAAAGGGTGCCGAGTTCGTCACCAACACCACCCCCGGTCTGATCAGCGGTCTCGAATCCGCAGGCCAGGCAATGGCTCCTGTGGCGGGGTTCGTCGGCGATCTCGTCAGCGCATTCACTGAGCTGCCGGGACCGGTCCAGGCTGTGGCTCTCGGTCTCGGTGCGCTCAAGTTCTCCGGTCTCGACGATTCCATCGGCGAGCGGATCGGCGGCTGGCGCGATTCGATCTCGGACTTCCGTCGTGAGATGGGCGACCTGCAGATGGAGCAGGCGCTGTCGGGGATCTCGGATACCGATACCGCGAACCCGATCTCTGCCCTGACTGGTGATGCCGAGGATCTCGCGGGCGCTCTGGAGGAAAACGCGGAACCACTCTCGGAACTCGCCTCCGGTCTGGCGACATTGGAACGACGATCGCCTGCGGTCCGAAATATGGCCGAGGGCTACCGCGGCGTCACCGCACGCACTCGCGAGTTCGCGAACCAGCAGCGCGCGGCCGCAGGACAATCCGGTGCTCTGACGTCGGCCCTACGCAACGGCGCGGCACGGGCTGCTCAGTTCGGTGGCGTCATCGGCGGTACTGCTGTCGCAGGCCTGCGCGGAATGACGTCCGCAGCCAAGGGCGCGATCGGTGTCCTCGGCGGTCCGTGGATGGTCGGCATCATGGCCGCGACGTTCGCCGTCGGCAAGATCAGTTCGGAGTATGCCGCTCTCGACGCTCAGCAGGAAGCGATCGACAAGTCGTCGTCCGATGTTGCTGCCGCGCAACGCGATGTGGCGAAGGCCTTTCAGGAATCGCAGGGCGCAGTCTCGGAGAACGTGCTCGGTGCTGTGGGCATGCAGATCGATTCGGTCCGCGAGAAGGCCAACACTCTGGCCGAGAACGGCCCGGGAGCGTTCGGGATCTTCGCTGCCGCGGGCAGTGACATCAAGGGCTGGTTCTCCGGTGTCGCGGAGGCAGGTACCGACGCGCTGCGTGATCAGGAAGCGGCGGCAGACGCGGCAGCCAGGACTGCGTCTGGTTTCCGGAACTTGGGCATGACAACGCAGGAAGTCGCTGCGGCACTGTCAGGTTCGGATGCTGAGTACACCGCGATGGCTAACAGCCTGCGAAACATCGACGATGGTGGAGCCGAAGCTCTCGCTGAAATTGAATTGCTGCGGGGTGGGATCGAACGATCCAAGGAAACCGCCAAGAATACGGTGCCTGGGTTCTTCGATCTGCGGGACGCGATCGCGGTGCTCTCGGATGAGTCCTCGTCGGCGACCGATCGTATCAATGCGATGAAGACCGCGTTGGATGTGTTGTCGGGCAAACCGATTCCACTGTCGGACGCGTTGCAGACATACAACGATCAGGTGCGGGCAACAGCCGAGGCCACGAAGGACGTGTGGGATGCAGCCGAGGGCTGGGGCGGCGAACTGATCGGACAGGGAGGCGCGGTCAACACGGCGTCGTCCAATGGCTCGCGGCTGCGTGATTCGTTGCTGGCGATCAAGGATGCGACGATCACTGCCGCCGAGGCGGGTGCCGACCTGGGACCGATCTGGGCATCGAACGACGCTCAGCTGCAGCAACTGTCGATCTCGACCGGCGTCACGGTCCAGGACCTCAAGCGAATGATCGAGGCCGAAGGTCTGGTCCCGAAGAACATCGAGATGCTCGCGAGCCTGCGGGGTGCTGACACAGTCGAGCAGCAGATCGCGATTCTCAGTGGGTTGCTTGCCTCGGTGGGTCAGCCGGTCGATATACCTTTCGATGCGCTGACCGAAGACGCGAAGAACAAGATTCGTGAAGTCGGCGGAACCATCGAGACCGACATTGACGGCAAGCCGGGCATCGTCCGGATCACGGCACCCAATCAGCAAGCGCTGGATGCGATTCGGGCAATCAACGAGCAGGCTGATTTTGCCACCCGGCCGCGCAATGCGGTGGTGACGTTCACCGTCGAGGAGAAGCGGGCGCAACGGCAGTTCGGTATGTCGGACGAGGCCTACGCCAATCTGGTCTCGCAGCTTCCCGGTCGGGCTACCGGAGGTGCACTATCCGGTCCGGGTACGGCGACGTCGGATTCGATGCTGATGTTCACACCTGGGTTCGGGCCGTGGCGCGGCTCGACGGGTGAGCACGTCCTCGACGCCGGCGATGTGGAGGCGATGGGCGGTCAGGAGAACGTCTACCGGTTCCGGCAGATGCTCGACATGAATGCCCTGCCGATGGAGGACCTGCTCAACGGAAACCTGGCGTTGCCGGGATTCGCCGAGGGTGGCGCACTGGACAGGGTGTTCGATCTCGGTCGGCGCGGCAACGGCAACCCGTACGGCTGGGGTGCAGCCACGGTCTCGGCCGCGGACTGCTCTGGCTGGGTTGCGATCCTGCAGAAGGCCGCGATGGGGCAGGGCGAGTCGGGCCGATTGGGCACGACGTACTCGCTGCTGGCCGGTGAGTGGCCGGGACTGGTGCCCGGCACGACGGGTCCGTTCGTCGTGGGCACCAGCGAAGAGCACATGGCGGCCACGATCAACGGGGTCAACTTCGAGTCCGGTGGCGCGAACGGCAACATGCAGATGGGTGGCGGAGCCGCGGGCGCATTCGATCCGCAGTTCACCAACCAGTACTACCTGCCGTGGGATCTGTTCGCGCCGCCGTACGATCCGGCGACGTCGGGCACTCCCGGTACCCAAGGGATCGACGGTCTGGATTCCGTGAGCTCGTACAGCAGCTCGGGTGGGTCTCGGTCGAAGAAGGCGACGTGGGCGGAGAAGGACGATCTCGCGCTGGATTCGGCACGCATTGCGATCAGGCAGGCCGAGGAGGATCTGGCGGCGGCGCTGGGTAATCCGAAGAAGTCCGACGCCGACAAGGACCAGGCTCGATCCAAGGTCGAGCGGGCGAAGCAGAAGGTCAAGGATCTCGAAGCGAAGAAGGACGCTGCCGCTCGGGGGCTCAACGAGCCTCCGGCCCCGCAGGCTCCGGAGCTGACGACCAATCTGACCGACGACGAGTTGTCGGCGCAGGATGCTCAGGCGGCGGTCGTCGAGGCCAATGCTCGCCGCAACGAGGTGTACGCCGACCCGGAGTCGACACCGGAGGAGAAGGCAGCCGCCGATCGTGCGTTGCAGCGTGCACGGAACTCAGCTGCGAAGGAGTCCGCGGCAGGTGGTTCCGGATCCGGCACGGGTGCGTTGACGACGGCAGATCAGTNCGATCGTGCGTTGCAGCGTGCACGGAACTCAGCTGCGAAGGAGTCCGCGGCAGGTGGTTCCGGATCCGGCACGGGTGCGTTGACGACGGCAGATCAATGGTCGTCGGCGCTCGGTGGGATCGTCGGGGACTTCGTGACCGAGAACATCGCTGATGTGCTCGGCTACTACGAAGCCGACAACATGGGGCCGCTCGCCAAGGCAGGTATGGCGGTGGTGACCGGTCTCGCGCAGATGCAGAAGGAGCACCTCGAGGACAACGCGAAGTTGCTCGACACCGCCAAGCCCGCGACCGACGACGAACTCGCCAATCAGTTGCCGGCCACTCCGGGCACTCCGGACTGGATCGAGCTGTTGGCGAAGACGAACTCGCCAATCAGTTGCCGGCCACTCCGGGCACTCCGGACTGGATCGAGCTGTTGGCGAAGGGGATGGTCACACCGACGCCGAAGTTGTTCGACACCGGTGGTCTGTGGAAGCACGGTGAGCTCGGGCTGAATCTGTCGGGTCAGACCGAGGAAGTGCTGACCGGGTCGATGCGTACGTCGGTGGCGCAGGAGTTGGCGTTGGCGCGTGCGGAGCGGATGGCTCCGCAGCGGTCCGCTCCGGAGCGTCGGGAGGCGCGTCCGATCACGGTCAACCAATACGGAGCCGACCGCAACGAGGTTGCCAAGGGTGTCCGTCAGGCCCGGCAAGAGGACGAATGGTTCTCGAACAGTATTCGGATTGGGGAGTCGTGACGTTCTTTCCGGAGGGCACTGCGAATGTGGTGATTGCGGGTCCCGGTGCGGTAGCTGATCTTCCGGAGCGGGCATGGTATTTGTCCGAGCATCACCTTGTCGGTCGGGAGTCCGGCGGGGTGGTGCTCGCCTCCGGGTGGGCAGATTACGTCGAGCCGGAGGCGAAGCACCAGTGGTTCGAGACCGCGCGCGGCGACGGTGCGATCTGGCTGGGTGCGGTGATCGAGCCGCGTCGTTTCAAGATCCCGGTGTACGTCCACAAGATTCACGGCTCGCACATCCACAAGGTCGAGGACGGGTTCTGGTCGGACATCTGGTATGAGTTCCAGTCCAGGTTGTACGTCAATTCCCCTCGCGGGGTGAAGTATTGCGACTTCCGTCTGGACGCCGCGCCGTCGGTCGAGCACGAGTCCGATCCGGTGTTCGAGGGCTTTCAGCCGTACCTGATCCCGGTCGTGGTGGAGAAGGCGTGGTGGTTCGGGCTGCCGGAGGAGTTCTCGTGGGTCAATGGCCAACCGGTCACGAAGAAGACCCTCTACAACTCCGGTGACCGCAAGGCCATGCCGGTGATCACCATCAAGGGTCCGGGTGTCTTTCAGCTCCCGGACGGTGTGAGCGACAAGGTGGTGACCACTCCGAACCTGAAGGTGGGGGAGGTGGTGGTGATCCACACCGACATGTCGGTGCGCCCGAAGTCGAACATGCGCACCAACTTCTACGGCGATCTCGGTGGCCAGCGTTTCCTCAAGGACAACGCGGTGCCGGGTCGTCGGCGGATGGACATGTCCCGTCTGAAGTGCATCGGTGGCAATGCCGCGTCGTCGGCGGTGTTCACGATCGAACCGAAATCACGGAGGCCGTTTTGACAGCACCGGTGATGGATCCCGTGAACGTCCCGCTCGATTCGTGGTCGGCGGCTGCGTGGCGGGAGCTGCTCGACGAGCCACCCAAGCGTGGTTCGGCTGCCGAGTTCAGCGCGGAGGTGTTCTCTCCCAATCTGGTTCCGCTGGGGATGATCACCGACTACGGCGAGGCGCGGTTCAAGAAGCCGCGCCGCGGTGTGGGCCCGGGGAAGTTGGTGTTGCCGGGCACGACGGATTTCCGCGAGCTGCTGATGAAAGCAGACACCACCGTCATTCCGGTGCGGATCACCTACAACGACGAGCACTACGACGGGTTCGTCGACACTGCAGTCCGCAAGGGCATCAAGGGCAACAAGACGATCACGGTCACCCTGGTGGACTGCAAGATCTTCCTGTCCTGCATCTACGCGTACCCGATGCCGATCCCCGGTTTCGAGGAGGTGCAGTTCCCACCGGAGGATCTGTGGATCGGTCCGCTCAAGGGCGGAATCCACTGGTACTCCGAACGAAACTTCCTTCGACTGAGGTTCCGCACCGGTCAATGCCCGATCACGATGCTGCCGTACGACTTCTTCTCCGACCGCTCGGAGTGGACGACGATGCAGGCTCGCATGGTCTCCCTCGACGAGCTGTTCGATCCGGTCCTGAAGGACTCGGACGTCATGATCGAGATGGGCTTCTTCATCAAGGGCCGCGACAAGCAGCCCTCGAACCGGGTGACGTTGCTGTCCTCGCAGGTGTGGATGCGGGTCGTCGATCGACCGAAGTCCGGTGGCATCAACACCGGTGTCGCTCCGCTCGACGGTCTGGCGAACACGATCGCGCAGATGATCGCCGACGGTGTGGATTCGCTGATCGGCGGCTTCCTGCCCGGGTTGGCCGAGCAGATCTCCAAGCACCTCAAGCAGACCGAGATTCCGTCGTGCGTGTGGACGGAGGACTCGGCCGCTGATCGGCGGCTTCCTGCCCGGGTTGGCCGAGCAGATCTCCAAGCACCTCAAGCAGACCGAGATTCCGTCGTGCGTGTGGACGGAGGACTCGGCCGGAATTATCGATGCAACGCTGGAAGTGACTCACCCCCAGGCGTATTCGGTCATAGTCGGTGGAAAAAGTCCGACCTGGTTGAACAAACTTTTACAGCTCGCCATTGAGCAGGGGATCATCGCGCTCGCCACCGCCGCGCTCACGGCGTTGTCGATTCCCATCGGTGGTCTCGGCGGCATCATCGGCGGAGTGGCCGGCGCGTTGTCGACAATCCTCGACGATGTGTTCCTGGCATTCATGAAGGCCACGAACTACAAGGCCAAGCGCGAGCTCGGCCCACTCGCCCGCCCGGAGAAGCTGGTCAACGGCNATCCTCGACGATGTGTTCCTGGCATTCATGAAGGCCACGAACTACAAGGCCAAGCGCGAGCTCGGCCCACTCGCCCGCCCGGAGAAGCTGGTCAACGGCGGCTCAGCCGGATACACGTTCTCCTCGAAACAGCGCGCGGATCAGGGCATCTTCGACATCGCCGGTAAGCGGCGCGCAAAGGTCTCGGTCATCGACTGGGCTCCACACGCCGCGTTCCGTGACTTCAGCATCGGTCATCTCGTCGGCTGGGAGGACGAAGGCGAGATGTTCCTCGACCGTGTCGAGTCGATCGAGGTCATCGACACCCGCGAGGACCGGGTGTTGGTGGACACCGTCATCGGTGACGACGAGCCGGAGAAGTCGCCACAGCAGCGCAACCAGGAACGGTTCAAGCGACTGTTCTCGATGCTCAACGCCATGACCCTCGCAACGAACTAGGAGCACGCATCATGCCGGACATCGTTCNCAGCAGCGCAACCAGGAACGGTTCAAGCGACTGTTCTCGATGCTCAACGCCATGACCCTCGCAACGAACTAGGAGCACGCATCATGCCGGACATCGTTCTACCCCATAATGTCTCGATCATTCCGCAGGAGACCAGCTACTGGTGCGGCCCGGCCTCGTGCCAGGTCGCGTTCGACATCCGAGGTATCGGCTCGACCGAAGCCGATCTCGCACGGCAACTCGGCACCACCCGCAACGGCACCAACCACATCGGGCTGATCACCGACCTGCTGAATCGAAACGTCCCCGCGGACTACATCACCCGGCAGATCCCCGGAAACGACGCCAGCCAGGCGCAGAAAGATCTGCTGTGGAAAGACGTGCAGGCGTCGATCCTCGGCGGGTACGGGGTGGTGTGCAACGTGATGGTGCCGCCGTCGAACTACCCCCGCGGTACTCGCGGCGAGAAGCCGGCCTACGCAGGTGGCACGGTCTACCACTACTTCACGGTCGTCGGCTGCAACCCCGACACCCGCGAGGTCCTCATCGCCGACTCCGGGTTCCGGCCGTTCGAGTACTGGATGTCCGTGGACCAGCTCGCATCGTGCATCGCCGGGAAGGGCTACACCGCAACGCCGAACGAGAAGCCGATCCAGCCGGCCCCACCGGTGGACACACGCTCGCCCGCAGACATCGAACTGTCGAAGCGATTCCAGTCACGGTCGAAGTACCGCACGACGAACGATCCGATCGACACCATCGCGGGCTTCGTCCTCAACATCGACGCGATGCGGCACGAAGCGAAGATCGAGCGAGAGCGGGCGCGCTGATGAGCGCCTACCTCCCCGAGGGCAGCACGCTCGACGACAACGGGAAGTACGACGCCGGCCACGGCATGCGCTATACGCCGTACTACCGCGACGTGGCCCTCAGTCAGCTCGACGGCATCTGGTTCTGGCATCCATGTGGACACGAGATCGACATCCCTCGCGGGCCTCGGCCGGGGCCCAACGGCCGCACGAACGAGAAGTGGGACTACACCAACACCGAGTGCCCGGAGAAGCTGACCATTCGTGCATCAATCATGTGCGACTGCGGATTCCACGGGTACCTCACGAACGGACGATGGGAGCCCTGCTGATGGATGCCACAACGCTCGCACGGGCGATGGGCAACTCTGCTCCCACCGACCGCTACGTCGAGCTCGCACCGGCATTCAATGCGGCGATGATTCTCGCTGGTGTGACCAACCGGAACCGCGCGGTGATGTGGTGCGCGCAGCTCGGTCACGAGTCGGTCGGGCTGAAGTACATGCGCGAGTTGTGGGGCCCGACGCCCGATCAGCTGACCTACGACGGCCGCATGGGCAACGGTCCCGGCGAGGGGTTCACCTACCGCGGTCGTGGCCCGATTCAGTTGACCGGGAAGAACAACTACCGCGAGTGCTCCAAGTGGGCACATGCCCGCGGCTACGTCCCGACGCCGACGTTTCTCGTCGACAACCCTGATGCCGCTGCCGACGACCGATACGGCTTCATCGGAGCCGTCTGGTACTGGACCACCCAACGTCCCCTCAACGATCTGTCCGAC
>NZ_LMRR01000027.1 GCF_001426085.1 Rhodococcus sp. Leaf278 | reverse complement strand
GGCCCGCAACGACGTGCGCCGCACGTCCGGGCTGGACCTCGATCACGGTCTCGCGGAAGGTCTGCTCGACCGAGACGTGATGATCGGTGTGATGTCGGTGGCGGTCATCCGCGCACTGACGAACTTCCGCCGGGGCCTCGGCGTGAAGTCGATGCAGTTCCCCGAGGAGACGACCGAGTTCGATCTCGCTCCGGACGCATCGTCACTGGTGTACTTCACGCCGAGYGAAATCGCGGACCTCACACCRCTGCCCGCCAAGGGCGGTCTCGAATCGTCKTCGTTCTCGATCTCGCCGTCGTACGCACCTGATCGGCGACCGCAGAATTACCGCAGGGACTTCCTCACATGAGGCGGTACCCGCAGAACTGGTCGGTGCTCCGCGACAACCCCCCGGTCTACGACGAGTCGACGGGCAACAAGATTCCGGTCCCGCCCACGGCGGTCCCAGTCACCGGCCTGTTGTCGCTGCGCTTCCTCGAAACGAAGCAAGAGCAGCATCCCGGCGACCTCACGACCAGTCAGATGGTGCTGCAGATCAACGCCCCGGTACCCGGCGGACTGAACGGCCGAGACCGACTCCGCTTCGAGGGAGACTCCCGCACAGACGGGGCAGACGCAACGAACATCGTCGAGGTCGGCCAATTGGTGTACGTCCGCCGGGGGACCGGTGCAGTACATCGTTGCGATCGTCGAGCACGGATCGGATATGGCATCCAACCCGCAGTTGACCCCGTAACCGAAAGTGAGTGATCCGCAATGGATCAGCCCGCAGTGCAGCAACCGAAGCCGCAMCCGCCGTATCCGACSACGTCGCATTTCGTGGTGGCGCAGTTGGCCACCGATCTCGACGGGATGGCGTTCGGCGCTGCCGATTGGCATTTCAACTTCCGCACCGACCCGAACTACTACGCGGCGATCGCGCAAGCAGTGCTCAACGCACAGGCCGGGTGGTTCCTCGACATGCGGACCCGCGAATGGGTTCTGCGTGAAGACCTGTCCGAAGAACAGAAGGCAATGACCTGACCCGTACTGGTCCNCACAGGCCGGGTGGTTCCTCGACATGCGGACCCGCGAATGGGTTCTGCGTGAAGACCTGTCCGAAGAACAGAAGGCAATGACCTGACCCGTACTGGTCCGGTCTGCCCCGCACTACGAAGGAGATCCGCCACCATGGCCGACACCGAGAACACCGAAACCTCCGCCCAGCCGATCGTTCAGTGGACCGACGACGAGGGCCGCANCCCCGCACTACGAAGGAGATCCGCCACCATGGCCGACACCGAGAACACCGAAACCTCCGCCCAGCCGATCGTTCAGTGGACCGACGACGAGGGCCGCAGGCACTTCACCGCCGAAGGGTCGTACGCCCACCAAGCGCGCGTGGCCGAGGAATCGTTGACCGAAGAGCAGGCACCTGCCGAGGACAGGAGCGACAGCGATGTCGTCGCACCGCCGGCCGATGTCAAGACTGACGACACCGTGGCCGCGCCGCCGGCCGAGCTGACGTCGACACCCAGTGGCCGCCCTGCCGGTCCGCCGAAGGCCACCGCGCCCAAGTCGTCCTGATGTCGGCTCGCCTGACTGTCTATCCCGGGCAGGTGCGCCGAAGGCCACCGCGCCCAAGTCGTCCTGATGTCGGCTCGCCTGACTGTCTATCCCGGGCAGGTGCGCGAGCAGGTCACTGCCACGACTATCGAAGGTCGCATCGCAATCGCGACCGAGATCGTCAACGAGGCGCGTGAGGTAGCACCGGTGGACACTGGCTACTTTCAGTCGGAGTTCCTGGTGGAGTACGAGGGTCGCAGGGTGTTCGCGGTCAATGCGGCCGACGACGCCAGCTACATCGAGTACGGCACCCTCGACACTCCGCCGGCGGCCGTGATGACCGATGCCGCGCGCTCGCACGGTAAGTACTCCGGCTGGACGCCGCGATGACGCCTAAGGTCCGAATCCCGTTCGCGCCCGGTGCGGTTCGAGAGGCGCTGCATGCCGACGCTGATCTAATCGAGCAYGTTCCGARGGAACTGATCACCACGCGTGACATTCCGGAGAACATCGTGCGCCCGTTCATCGTGATTCGCGGTGCGGGAACCAAGGGCGACGATCCGATGCTGCGAAAGCCGTTCGTGCAGATCGATGTCTTCGCKCCRCCTCCCRCGATCCTGCGGAGCGAGCCGCACCCGATCCTCGCTGATCCCGAAGAAGTTGCATGGGATCTGGCGGGGCTGTGYGGGGAGATCATCGGCCACACCACAGCCCGGCYGTTCCGGAACTGTTCGTGGAACGGCCGGTGGATCGACGGCCCCGGYAACGGGCCGCAGATCGACAAGTCACGCGGTGAGGACATGCCGCTCTATCGCCAGACGGTGCGAGTCGAGCTGACCGTCACCGTCCGAGAACACCCCACTTTCTGGTGGGCGTGAACCCGGCCCGGGGTGTCCTGGCATGCGCCCCGGGCCGGACCCAATCATCGAGCTCACGGATGTGGGCCGAAACGTTTGAAAGGAATCACCCGTGAGCACACACGCCGATCCGAAYAAGGCGACCGTCTACTTGGACGTCGACTTCTACCGAGCCCCCGCRGGMACCGCGCTCCCCGCGAAYCCGTTCGCCGACAACCCGATCACCGGCACCGCRCCGGGTGTGGCGTGGGACGCGTACGGCGGTCTGCAGATGGGCTTCGACGTCACCCCGACCCAGGACGTCAAGAAGCACAAGGTCATGAACTTCCGGAAGTCCTCGTACGCGGTSACGTCATCGCCGCGTGACGACACGATGAAGTTCCGTGCGACCGACCGATCGAAGGCCACGTTCCTGACGATGCTCGAGGGCGGCGAGGTGATCGAGCTCAGCACCGGCAACTTCGAGTACAAGAAGGGCAACGGCGAGGAGTTCGCCGTGCTCGCGATCGCGNCTGACGATGCTCGAGGGCGGCGAGGTGATCGAGCTCAGCACCGGCAACTTCGAGTACAAGAAGGGCAACGGCGAGGAGTTCGCCGTGCTCGCGATCGCTCGCGATATCTCGGCCAAGGCGTGGTTCTACTGCGAACGTAACCGCCTCGGCACCCCTCCGCCCCGGTCGTTCAAGGGTGAAGATCTCGACGGCTGGGAGTTCGAGCTGATCGCGCTGAACGAGGTTCGTGAGGGCGGCGACGCCAACCCGCTCGCTCCCTGATCCGCAACCCATTCAGCTAGATAAGGAACTCGAATTCACATGCCAGAGAACAAGAGCAAGAACAAAGACCCCCGCCCCGTCGACACCGACGAGGCGGGGGTCACCCTCCCTCCCGAAGACGAACTCGAATTCACATGCCAGAGAACAAGAGCAAGAACAAAGACCCCCGCCCCGTCGACACCGACGAGGCGGGGGTCACCCTCCCTCCCGAAGACGACACCACCAAGGACTCGGAAGAGCGTCGGGAACCGTTCGATCTCGAATCGGTGCTCGCTGTCGGTGGTCCTCCGGTCGTATTACCGATCGTGTGGAACGACTTCTCCTCGGTGCCGATCGTGTTCGACGGCGTCGAATACTCGGTGGGTCGCCGCTATTCGGCGAAGACGGTCCGGAAGTTCTTCAAGCTGCTCCGCGCCACCGGTGTCGACGTCGGCGATCAGGTCCTCGACATCGTCCTTGCCGAGGGGGATGCGAAGCAACTGTGGAATGACATCGGCGAGTTGTCGATGTACGAGTCCAACGCACTGTTCGCGGCGATCTACAAGATCGCCGGCCTGATGAGTCTGTCGNATTGGACCGCGCCGTCGGAAACCTGTTGGGCCGAAGCAACTGTGGAATGACATCGGCGAGTTGTCGATGTACGAGTCCAACGCACTGTTCGCGGCGATCTACAAGATCGCCGGCCTGATGAGTCTGTCGGGGAAATTCTTGGCGTCCTAGCCACCCTCGACGACGAGGAAGGTTGGGACGCAGCACTTGCCGCAGTGCGGCATCACCACCACCTTGATCTTCGCGAGGCCATGGAATCGATGCTGTACGCGGACCTCGCAGCGTTGGTGCACGACGCGCTCGCCCGGGATGACCAGCAGGGCCGCACGGACGAGAACATCGCGATGCTGCTGGACCGCGACAATTTCGAGCTCGATTCCCTGTACTCGCAGTGGATCACCGACCCGAGCGATCCGAAGGTCAAGGCAGAGCAAGCGATTCGAAAGCGTCGGGGGATCACACCGCCGCCGCAACCGTTGATTTATCCGATTGCACTGCGACGGCCGGAGCTCGCAGAGATTCACCGGACCCGCTACACCGAGGCCGCGCAACGGTATTCGACGCCCGAAGCTGAGCGAGAACTCACCTTGGCCGATGTTCTGAGAATGCGAAAGAGGTGATCTCGTGCCCGGTGGTCGGATAGACGTCGAAGTTGCGGTCAACGCACGGAACGCACCGGGTGAACTGCAGCGCGCGCTCGCTCCGGCCATGACACAGGCGAAGGCCTTCGCGGGTGCGATGGGTCTAGCTATCGGCGGTGCTGCTGTCGCCGCGGGTGTCAAAGAGATCATCACCATCGGCAACGACTACACGACCACGATGAACACCCTGCAGGCAGTGACTCGGGCGACCGAGCAGCAGATGTCCGTCGCAGGTGATCGTGCGAAGGCGCTCGGTAACGACATCTCTCTGCCTGGTACGTCGGCGTCCGATGCCGCTGCGGCGATGACCGAGCTCGCCAAGGGTGGTTTCACGGTCCAGCAGTCGATGGATGCTGCGAAGGGCACGCTGCAGCTGGCGGCAGCCGCGCAGATCGATGCCGCGTCGGCGGCGACAATCCAGTCGCAGGCTCTGCAGTCGTTCGGCCTCAATGCCGACTACGCGGCGAAGGTCTCCGATGTGCTGGCGAACTCAAGTGCAGGCATATTGGCGAGCTTTCGATGCCGGAACTATTGCCTGTTCGCAACGCACGTTCTACCGCGTCGCCTCCTCCTGCCAACTCGTAGGAGACAGGCGACGCCGCAAATACAGAGGCGGGNTGCAGCTGGCGGCAGCCGCGCAGATCGATGCCGCGTCGGCGGCGACAATCCAGTCGCAGGCTCTGCAGTCGTTCGGCCTCAATGCCGACTACGCGGCGAAGGTCTCCGATGTGCTGGCGAACTCGGCCAACGCATCGTCGGCCGAAATCACCGATGTCGCGATGGGTCTCGCCCAGTCCGGTGCGGTCGCCAACCAGTTCGGGATGTCCATCGAGGACACCGCCGCCACGCTCGGCGTCCTTGCCAACGCAGGCATTCAGGGATCCGACGCCGGCACACTGCTGAAGTCGACCCTGCTGGCACTGACCGACCAGTCGAACCCGGCCCAGGGCGCGATCGAAGATCTCGGGCTCACGGTCTACAACGCGCAGGGCCAGTTCGTCGGCATGTCGGAGTTGTTCCGTCAGCTCGACGAGGCGGCGGCATCGATGTCGCCGGAGCTGTATCAGGCGGCGACCGCGACACTGTTCGGTTCGGACGCGATGCGTCTGGCCGGTGTGGCGGCCGAACAGGGCCAGGCTGGGTACGACACGATGCGTACCGCGGTCGAGCGTCAGGGCGCGGCCGCCGAGGTCGCGGCGGCGAAGACGAAGGGCCTGCCGGGTGCGATGGCGTCCGCGGGCAATGCTGCCGAGACTCTCGCGCTCGGTGTCTACGACCTTGTCGACGGTCCGCTCGAGGGTCTGATCACCAAGGGTGCAGAGTTCGTCACGAACACCACCCCCGGTCTGATCAGTGGTCTCGAATCCGCTGGCCAAGCAATGGCTCCGGTGGCGGGGTTCGTTGGCGATCTCGTCAGCGCATTCACGGAGTTGCCGGGACCGGTCCAGGCCGTGGCTCTCGGTCTTGGTGCGCTCAAGTTCTCCGGTCTCGACGACTCGATCGGTGAGCGAGTCAGCGGCTGGCGCGACTCGATCTCGGACTTCCGTCGTGAGATGGGCGACCTGCAGATGGAGCAGGCGCTGTCGGGGATCTCCGATACCGATACAGCGAACCCGATCTCTGCCCTGACTGGTGATGCTGAGGATCTCGCGGGTGCGCTCGAGGAGAATGCCGAACCACTTTCGGAGCTCGCGTCCGGCCTTGCGACGTTGGAACGTCGATCGCCTGCGATCCGCAACATGGCCGAGGGCTACCGCGGTGTCACCGCGCGCACTCGCGAGTTCGCAAATCAGCAGCGTGCGGCCGCGGGACAGTCCGGTGCTCTGACGTCGGCGCTGCGGAACGGTGCGGCGCGTGCAGCTCAGTTCGGTGGTGTGATCGGCGGGTCTGCTGTCGCAGGCCTGCGAGGTATGACGTCCGCGGCCAAGGGCGCGATCGGTGTTCTCGGTGGTCCGTGGATGGTCGGCATCATGGCTGCTACGTTTGCCGTCGGCAAGATCAGCTCGGAGTATGCCGCTCTCGATGCTCAGCAGGAGTCGATCGACAAGTCGTCGTCCGACGTCGCTGCCGCGCAACGCGATGTGGCGAAGGCCTTCCAGGAATCGCAGGGCGCGATCTCCGAGAACGTTCTCGGCGCTGTGGGTCTGCAGATCGATTCGGTCCGCGAGAAGGCCAACACCCTGGCCGAGAACGGCCCGGGTGCGTTCGGGATCTTCGCTGCCGCGGGCAGTGACATCAAGGGCTGGTTCTCCGGTGTCGCCGAGGCCGGCACCGACGCTCTGCATGCTCAGGAGGATCTGGCCGATCAGGGTGCGAAGACCGAATCCGGGTTCCGTAACCTCGGCAAGACGAACGAGGAAGTCGCTGCGGCGATCTCGGGATCGGACGCCGAGTACAACGCCATCGCGAACAGCCTGCGTGACATCGAGGACGGTGGCTCGGAGGCGCTGAGCGTTTTGCAGCCTCTGCGCGAGGAGTTCGTCAAGGCTCGCGAGACGGCTCAGAACACCACGCCGGGATTCTTCGATCTCCGAGACGCGGTCAAGGTGCTCTCCGACGAGTCGTCGTCGGCGACGGACCGTATCAACGCGATGAAGACTGCGTTGGATGTGCTGTCGGGCAAACCGATTCCACTGTCCGACGCATTGCAGACGTACAACGATCAGGTGCGGTCGACCGCCGAGGCCACGAAGGACGTGTGGGACGCGGCCGAGGGCTGGGGCGTCGAGCTGATCGCGCAGGGCGGCGCAGTCAATACAGCATCGTCGAATGGTTCGCGTCTGCGTGATTCGTTGCTGGCCATCAAGGATGCGACGATCACTGCCGCCGAGGCGGGTGCCGACCTGGGACCGATCTGGGCATCGAACGATGCTCAGTTGCAGCAGCTCTCGATCTCGACCGGTGTGAGCGTCGAGGCGCTTCGTCAAATGATCGAGGCCGAAGGTCTGGTCCCGAAGAATATCGAGATGCTCGCCAGCCTGCGGGGCGCAGATACCGTCGAGCAGCAGATAGCGATTCTGGCAGGCCTGCTCAATGCGGTGGGTCAGCCGGTCGACATTCCTGTTGATGCTCTGACCGACGATGCGAAGCGCAAGATCATCGACGTCGGCGGCACCGTCGAAACCGAGATCGAGGGTAAGCCGGGCATCGTCCGGATCACGGCACCCAACGCCGAGGCACTCGCGGCGATCGACGCTATTGCTCGCAGCGTCAACGGGATTCAAGACAAGACCGTGATGATCAACATCGACGCGGCGGCGACGGCTCGGGCGCAGGCGGCATTCAACTCGACCGGCATTCAGGGCCCTGTTGCTCCTGTCCTGATCGATCCTCCCAGGCGCGCTACCGGTGGTGCACTGCAGGGGCCAGGGACGGCGACGTCCGATTCGATGCTGATGTTCACACCCGGGTTCGGGCCGTGGCGCGGCTCGACCGGCGAGCATGTCCTCGACGCGGGCGATGTCGAGGCGATGGGCGGTCAGGAGAACGTCTACCGGTTCCGGCAGATGCTCGACATGAATGCCCTGCCGATGGAGGACTTGCTCAACGGGAATCTGGCACTGCCGGGATTCGCTGAGGGTGGAGCGCTGGATCGGGTGTTCGACCTCGGCCGTCGAGGTAACGGCAACCCCTACGGCTGGGGTGCTGCGACGGTCTCGGCCGCGGACTGCTCGGGCTGGGTTGCAATCCTGCAGAAGGCGGCGATGGGTCAGGGCGAGTCGGGCCGATTGGGCACGACGTACTCGCTGCTGGCCGGTGAGTGGCCGGGACTGGTGCCCGGCACGACGGGGCCGTTCGTTGTGGGCACCAGCGAAGAGCACATGGCGGCCACGATCAACGGGGTCAACTTCGAGTCCGGTGGCGCGAACGGCAACATGCAGATGGGTGGCGGTGCCGCGGGTGCGTTCGATCCGCAGTTCACCAATCAGTACTACCTGCCGTGGGATCTGTTCGCACCGCCATACGATCCGGCGACGTCGGGCGCTCCCGGTACCGCCGGGATCGACGGTCTGGATTCCGCGAGCTCGTACAGCAGCTCGGGTGGATCTCGGTCGAAGAAGGCGACGTGGGCGGAGAAGGACGATCTCGCGCTCGATTCGGCACGCATTGCGATTAGGCAGGCCGAAGAGGATCTGGCGGCAGCGCTGGGCAATCCGAAGAAGTCCGACGCCGACAAGGACCAGGCTCGATCGAAGGTCGAGCGGGCGAAGCAGAAGGTCAAGGATCTCGAAGCGAAGAAGGACGCTGCCGCGCGGGGACTCAACGAGCCTCCGGCCCCGCAGGCTCCGGAGCTGACGACCAATCTGACCGACGACGAGTTGTCGGCGCAGGACGCGCAGGCGGCGGTCGTCGAGGCCAATGCTCGCCGCAACGAGGTGTACGCCGATCCGGAGTCGACACCGGAGGAGAAGGCAGCCGCCGATCGTGCGTTGCAGCGTGCACGGAACTCAGCTGCGAAGGAGTCCGCGGCAGGTGGTTCCGGATCCGGCACGGGTGCGTTGACGACGGCAGATCAANCGATCGTGCGTTGCAGCGTGCACGGAACTCAGCTGCGAAGGAGTCCGCGGCAGGTGGTTCCGGATCCGGCACGGGTGCGTTGACGACGGCAGATCAGTGGTCGTCGGCGCTCGGCGGGATCGTCGGGGACTTCGTGACCGAGAACATCGCGGATGTGCTCGGCTACTACGAGGCCGACAACATGGGCCCGCTCGCCAAGGCAGGTATGGCGGTGGTGACCGGTCTCGCGCAGATGCAGAAGGAACATCTCGAGGACAACGCAAAGTTGCTCGACACCGCCAAGCCCGCGACCGACGACGAACTCGCCAATCAGTTGCCGGCCACTCCGGGCACTCCGGACTGGATCGAGCTGTTGGCGAAGGGGATGGTCACACCGACGCCGAAGTTGTACGAACTCGCCAATCAGTTGCCGGCCACTCCGGGCACTCCGGACTGGATCGAGCTGTTGGCGAAGGGGATGGTCACACCGACGCCGAAGTTGTTCGACACCGGTGGTCTGTGGAAGCACGGTGAGCTCGGCCTGAATCTGTCGGGTCAGACCGAGGAAGTGCTGACCGGGTCGATGCGTACGTCGGTGGCGCAGGAGTTGGCGTTGGCGCGTGCGGAGCGCATGGCTCCGCAGCGGTCCGCTCCGGAGCGTCGGGAGGCGCGTCCGATCACGGTCAACGCGAAGGGATTCGACCGACACGAATTGTCGGCCGGAATACGTCAGGCCCGTCACGAGGACGAATGGTTCTCCAACAGTGTTCGGATTGGAGAGTCGTGACGTTCTTTCCGGAGGGCACCGCGAATGTGGTGATCGCGGGTCCTGGTGCGGTAGCTGATCTTCCGGAGCGGGCGTGGTACCTGTCCGAGCACCACCTTGTCGGTCGAGAGTCCGGCGGGGTGGTGCTCGCCTCCGGGTGGGCCGACTACGTCGAGCCGGAAGCGAAGCACCAGTGGTTCGAGACCGCGCGCGGCGACGGCGCGATCTGGCTGGGTGCGGTGATCGAGCCGCGGCGCTTCAAGATCCCGGTGTACGTCCACAAGATCCACGGTTCGCACATCCACAAAGTCGAGGACGGGTTCTGGTCGGACATCTGGTACGAGTTCCAGTCCCGCCTCTACGTCAATTCCCCTCGCGGAGTCAAGTATTGCGACTTCCGTCTGGACGCAGCACCGTCGGTCGAGCACGAGTCCGATCCGGTGTTCGAGGGATTTCAGCCGTACCTGATCCCGGTCGTGGTGGAGAAGGCGTGGTGGTTCGGGCTGCCGGAGGAGTTCTCGTGGGTCAATGGTCAACCGGTCACGAAGAAGACCCTCTACAACTCCGGTGACCGAAAGGCCATGCCGGTGATCACCATCAAGGGGCCGGGTGTCTTTCAGCTCCCGGATGGTGTGAGCGACAAGGTGGTGACCACTCCGAACCTGAAGGCGGGTGAGGTGGTGGTGATCCACACCGATATGTCGGTGCGTCCGAAGTCGAACATGCGCAACAACTTCTACGGCGATCTCGGTGGCCAGCGTTTCCTCAAGGACAACGCGGTGCCGGGCCGTCGACGGATGGACATGTCCCGTCTCAAGTGCATCGGTGGCAATGCCGCGTCGTCGGCGGTGTTCACGATCGAACCGAAATCACGGAGGCCGTTTTGACAGCACCGGTGATGGATCCCGTCAACGTCCCGCTCGATTCGTGGTCGGCGGCTGCGTGGCGGGAGTTGCTCGACGAGCCACCCAAGCGCGGTTCGGCGGCCGAGTTCAGCGCGGAGGTGTTCTCTCCCAATCTCGTTCCCCTGGGGATGATCACCGACTACGGCGAGGCGCGGTTCAAGAAGCCGCGCCGCGGTGTGGGACCGGGGAAGTTGGTGTTGCCGGGCACGACGGATTTCCGTGAGCTGCTGATGAAAGCGGACACCACCGTCATTCCGGTGCGGATCACCTACAACGACGAGCACTTCGACGGGTTCGTCGACACTGCAGTCCGCAAGGGCATCAAGGGAAACAAGACGATCACGGTCACTCTGGTGGACTGCAAGATCTTCCTGTCCTGCATCTACGCCTACCCGATGCCCATACCAGGCTTCGAGGAGGTGCAGTTCCCACCGGAGGATCTGTGGATCGGTCCGCTCAAGGGCGGCATCCACTGGTACTCCGAGCGAAACTTCCTCCGCCTGAGGTTCCGCACCGGTCAGTGCCCGATCACGATGCTGCCGTACGACTTCTTCTCCGACCGCTCGGAGTGGACGACGATGCAGGCACGCATGGTCTCCCTCGACGAGCTGTTCGATCCAGTCCTCAAGGACTCGGACGTCATGATCGAGATGGGCTTCTTCATCAAGGGCCGCGACAAGCAACCCTCGAACCGGGTGACGTTGCTGTCCTCGCAAGTGTGGATGCGGGTCGTCGATCGACCGAAGTCCGGCGGCATCAACACCGGTGTCGCTCCGCTCGACGGTCTGGCGAACACGATCGCGCAGATGATCGCCGACGGTGTGGACTCGCTGATCGGCGGCTTCCTGCCCGGGTTGGCCGAGCAGATCTCCAAGCACCTCAAGCAGACCGAGATTCCGTCGTGCGTGTGGACGGAGGACTCGGCCGGANCTGATCGGCGGCTTCCTGCCCGGGTTGGCCGAGCAGATCTCCAAGCACCTCAAGCAGACCGAGATTCCGTCGTGCGTGTGGACGGAGGACTCGGCCGGCATCATCGACGCAACGCTGGAAGTGACTCACCCCCAGGCTTATTCGGTGATTGTTGGGGGGAAATCACCCACGTGGCTGAACAAGTTGCTCCAGCTCGCAATCGAGCAGGGAATCATCGCACTCGCCACCGCAGCATTGACGGCGCTGTCGATTCCCATCGGTGGTCTCGGCGGCATCATCGGCGGAGTGGCAGGTGCGTTGTCGACGATCCTCGACGATGTGTTCCTGGCATTCATGAAGGCCACGAACTACAAGGCCAAGCGCGAGCTCGGCCCACTCGCCCGCCCGGAGAAGCTGGTCAACGGCNATCCTCGACGATGTGTTCCTGGCATTCATGAAGGCCACGAACTACAAGGCCAAGCGCGAGCTCGGCCCACTCGCCCGCCCGGAGAAGCTGGTCAACGGCGGCTCGGCCGGATACACGTTTTCCTCGAAACAGCGCGCGGATCAGGGCATCTTCGACATCGCCGGTAAGCGGCGCGCGAAGGTCTCTGTCATCGACTGGGCTCCACACGCTGCGTTCCGTGACTTCAGCATCGGTCATCTCGTCGGTTGGGAGGACGAAGGCGAGATGTTCATGGACCGGGTGGAGTCGATCGAGGTCATCGACACCCGAGAGGACCGGGTGTTGGTGGACACGGTCATCGGTGACGACGAGCCGGAGAAGTCTCCGCAGCAGCGCAACCAGGAACGGTTCAAGCGACTGTTCTCGATGCTCAACGCCATGACCCTCGCAACGAACTAGGAGCACGCATCATGCCGGACATCGTTCNCAGCAGCGCAACCAGGAACGGTTCAAGCGACTGTTCTCGATGCTCAACGCCATGACCCTCGCAACGAACTAGGAGCACGCATCATGCCGGACATCGTTCTGCCCCATAATGTCTCGATCATTCCGCAGGAGACCAGCTACTGGTGTGGTCCCGCGTCCTGTCAGGTCGCGTTCGACATCCGAGGTATCGGCTCGACCGAAGCCGATCTCGCCCGGCAACTCGGCACTACCCGCAACGGCACCAGTCACATCGGGCTGATCACCGACCTGCTGAATCGAAACGTTCCCGCGGACTACATCACTCGCCAGATCCCCGGCAACGACGCCAGCCCGGCACAGAAGGATCTGCTGTGGAAGGACGTCCAGGCGTCGATCCTCGGCGGGTACGGGGTGGTCTGCAACGTGATGGTGCCTCCGTCGAACTACCCGCGCGGTACCCGCGGTGAGAAGCCGGCCTACGCGGGCGGCATGGTGTACCACTACTTCACGGTCGTCGGCTGCAACCCTGACACCCGCGAGGTCCTGATCGCCGACTCCGGGTTCCGGCCGTTCGAGTACTGGATGTCCGTGGACCAGCTCGCATCGTGCATCGCTGGGAAGGGCTACACCGCAACGCCGAACGAGAAGCCGATCCAGCCGGCCCCACCGGTGGACACACGCTCGCCCGCGGACATCGAACTGTCGAAGCGATTCCAGTCACGGTCGAAGTACCGCACGACGAACGATCCGATCGACACCATCGCGGGTTTCGTCCTCAACATCGACGCGATGCGGCACGAGGCAAAGATCGAGCGAGAGCGGGCGCGCTGATGGACGCGGCGACTCTCGCCCGGGCGATGGGAAACTCCGCCCCCACCGACCGCTACGTCGAGCTCGCACCGGCATTCAACGCCGCGATGATTCTCGCCGGCGTGACCAACCGGAACCGCGCGGTGATGTGGTGCGCGCAGCTCGGCCACGAGTCTGTCGGGCTGAAGTACATGCGCGAGCTGTGGGGTCCGACGCCCGATCAGCTGACCTACGACGGCCGCATGGGCAACGGTCCAGGCGAGGGGTTCACGTACCGCGGTCGCGGCCCGATTCAGTTGACCGGGAAGAACAACTACCGCGAGTGCTCGAAGTGGGCCCATGCCCGCGGCTACGTCCCGACGCCGACGTTCCTCGTCGACAACCCTGATGCCGCTGCCGACGACCGATACGGCTTCATCGGAGCCGTCTGGTACTGGACCACCCAACGTCCCCTCAACGATCTGTCCGAC
>NZ_LMRR01000026.1 GCF_001426085.1 Rhodococcus sp. Leaf278 | reverse complement strand
TTGCCGGCGCATATGGTGCCGTCGGCGTTGGTGATGCTCGAGTCGATTCCGTTGACTCCGGCAGGCAAACTCGACCGAAACGCACTACCCGAACCCGAACTCGGATCGCAGGGTGCGTTCGAGGCACCGGAGACCGAGTACGAGGCCGCTGTGGCAGCGGTCTTCTGCGATGTTCTCGAGGTGGATCGGGTCGGCGTGACCGACAGCTTCTTCGACCTCGGCGGAAACTCGCTGGTGGCAACGCGATTGATCGCGCGAGCCAACTCTGCCCTCGGAACCGATCTGAAAGTACTCGATCTGTTCGAGGCATCGACGGTGCGGACCCTGGCAGAGCGTGCAGAGGCGAAGGGTGCCTCGTTGCACCGCCGTCCGGCACTCGTGGCGCTCGACCGACCCGAGTCCGTTCCGCTCTCGCTCGCGCAGCAGCGGATGTGGTTCATCAACCAGTTCGATGTGGCGTCACCCGCTTACAACATTCCACTCACCGTTCGGTTGACGGGTCGACTGGACGTCACCGCGATGTCGGCAGCTATCGGCGACGTTCTGGCGAGACACGAATCACTCCGGACAGTCTTTCCCACGGTGGGTGATCTGCCGAATCAGGTCATCACCCCGGTCGAGGACGTCACCGGCCCCAACCTCCCACTCGATTACGTCGAGGTCGACGTCGCGTCGGTGGATGCACTCGTCCTCACTTCTGCCACAACAGGATTCGACGTCACTGTCGACCTTCCGTTCCGGGCCGTGCTGTATCGGACCGGCGCGGAGAGTTTCGTTCTCGCCATCGTGGTCCACCACATCGCTGCGGACGGCGCCTCGATGGCACCGCTGGCGCGCGACGTCATGGTCGCCTACGGTGCCCGGTCCGCGGGATCGGCTCCGACGTGGGAACCCCTGGCCGTACAGTATGCGGACTTCGCCCTGTGGCAGCATGCCGTCCTCGGCAACGAGAACGACCCCACATCCGTCGCCTCGCGGCAGATCGAATTCTGGCAGTCGGCACTGGCAGACCTGCCCGACGTGTTGCCGATGCCGCTCGATCGACCACGGCCCATTCGGCAGTCGATGCGTGGCAGCGTCACCCCGTTCACGATTCCGGCCGATGTAGCCGCTCGATTGTCTTCGGTTGCAGCCGAACACGAGTCGACGCTGTTCATGGTGGTCCACTCCGCGCTTGCCCTGCTGCTCGCCCGGTTGAGTGGCACCCGCGACATCGCTATCGGAACCCCGATCGCCGGTCGAGGGGATGCAGCACTCGACGATCTCGTCGGTATGTTCGTCGGCACGCTCGTGTTGCGGACACAGGTCGAGCCACACGCGACTTTCGGCGAGTTGTTGGCCGGTACCCGACGCTCGGATCTCGCTGCCTTCGACAACACCGACATTCCGTTCGAGCGACTCGTCGATGTTCTCGATCCGGCTCGATCGACCGACCATTCACCGCTGTTCCAGGTTCTCCTGGAATTCCAGAACAATGCCTCGGCCACGCTCGAACTGCCGGATCTCACTGTCGAGTTCGAGGAAATCAGCACCGACACAGCGAAGTTCGATCTGCAGCTACGCGTCGATCAGAACCCTGCCGACGAGTCCGGTGCGTTGTCGGCTGCCTTCACCTACGCCACAGATCTGTTCGATTCCGACACCATCGATCGGTTCGTCGACCGATTCCTGCGAATCGTCTCCACCATCGGCACGTCGACGGACGTCCGCACCGGTGACATCGACATCCTGTCCGCCGCAGAACGAGAACTGGTTCTGTTCGAGTGGAACGACACCGCACGACTGATCGAGTCGTCGTCGATCCACCAGCAGATTCCGAACGGGGATATCGGCGTCACGCTGAGCAGCTTGTTCGACCGGCAGGTACTTCGCAGCCCGTACTCGACCGCTCTGGTGTTCGAGGACGAGCAACTCACGTATCTCGAACTGGACGAGCGTGCCAATCAGCTCGCTCGGCACCTCATCTCGCTCGGTGTGGCACCGGAATCCCACGTCGGCCTGGCAATGCGTCGATCGATCGACCTGCTCGTGGGCATGTACGCCATCGTCAAGGCCGGTGGTGCGTATGTTCCGATCGACCCGGACCATCCGGTCGAACGGTCGTCCTACGTACTGTCGAGTGCTCAGCCGGTGTGCATTCTGACCACGAGCCGCGACTGGATCAACATTCCGGTGGCTACTCCGGTTCTCGCCGTCGATCTGTTGGACGTCTCGGATCGAAGTCACTCCTCGATCACCGATGCCGATCGACTGGGCAGCCTGAGTGGTTCGAATACCGCCTACGTGATCTACACATCCGGCTCCACCGGCCGGCCCAAGGGTGTGGCAGTCACGCACTCCGCCATAGTCAATCGCCTGCTGTGGATGCAGCACGAGTATCACCTCGAGCCCGCGGACACAGTTCTGCAGAAGACGCCGGCGACCTTCGACGTCTCGGTGTGGGAATTCTTCTGGCCGCTTCAGGTGGGTGCAAAACTCGTCGTGGCAGAGCCCGACGGGCACCGTGATCCCGCGTACCTCTCCCGCATCATCGCCGATGAGCACGTCACCACCGTGCACTTCGTGCCGTCGATGCTCGCAGTGTTCGCGGCCGGTGCTCGGGCTGCAGATTGCGTGTCGCTGCGGCTCGTCTTCTGCAGTGGCGAAGCACTTCCGCCTGCCACCGCGGCACAGTTCGCTCAGTTCTCGCTCGCGGAGTTGCACAATCTCTACGGCCCGACCGAAGCCGCAGTCGACGTCAGCTACTACCACGTGACCGGACGAGATCCGGTCTCCATCCCCATCGGCGCACCGGTGTGGAACACCCGGTTGTACGTTCTGGACGCCTCGTTGCGCTTGGCACCCATCGGTGCGCCCGGCGAGCTGTATCTCGCGGGTGTCCAGCTCGCACGCGGTTATGTCGGCCGCGGCGATCTGACGGCAGATCGCTTCGTCGCCGACCCGTTCGGTCAACCGGGTGAGCGGCTCTATCGCACAGGCGATTTGGTGCGCTGGCGCGCCGACGGTGAGCTCGAGTACATCGGTCGTACCGACTTTCAGGTCAAGTTGCGCGGCCTGCGCATCGAGCTGCCCGAGATCGAAGCCGTACTGCTGCGGTCCGAGTCGGTCGCCCAAGCGATCGCCTTGGTTCACAAGGACCCGAACACCGGTGAAACGCTGGTTGCCTACGTCGTGGGCGCACCCGGCGCTGCCGTCGACACCACCGATCTGACGGCCGAGGCCGCGCGGCGGCTTCCGGGCTACATGGTGCCCACACACGTGGTGGTGCTCGATTCGCTGCCGGTCAACGCCAGTGGAAAGCTCGATCGCAAGGCGCTGCCTGCACCCGAGTTCACCGTCGCCGCTTCGGAATTCGTCGGTCCGGAGAACCCCGTCGAAGAAATCGTGGCCGGCATCTTCGCCGACCTCCTCGGTGTCTCGCAGGTGGGCGTCACGTCGAGCTTCTTCGAGATCGGCGGCAACTCGCTGATCGCGATGCGATTGGTAGCGCGGGTGAATGCCGCGCTGGGAAGCAACATCGGTATCCGCGATCTGTTCGACGCGCCGACCGTGCGCGCATTGTCCGCAGGCATCGACATCCGCGAACACGATTCCGAGTCGGCACCGCGACTGGTTCCACAGGACCGCCCCGATGTCGTCCCGCTGTCGCTGGCGCAGCAGCGGATGTGGTTCATCAATCAGTACGACACGGAGTCGGCTGCCTACAACGTCGCGTTCGCCATGCGATTGAGCGGTGCCCTCGACATCGACGCGATGCGATCGGCCATCGGCGATGTGTTGACCCGGCACGAATCTCTTCGCACCATGTTCCCGCTGTCGGACGACGGCCCTGTGCAGTCGATTCTCGACGTGGCGTCTGCACTACCGGATCTGACTCCGATCACGGCGGACGACGAGCGGCATGTGCAGGAACTGATCGGCGATGTCGCCGGCTCGGGCTTCGACGTGGTGGCGGACGTTCCGCTGCGCGTCCGATTGATCCGAGAGCGCGAGAACGAGCACGTGCTCGTCATGGTCGTGCACCACATCTCCTCCGACGGGTTCTCCAGCGCCCCGCTGGCACGCGATCTCATGGTGGCGTACAGCGCACGTGCTGCAGGGCATGCGCCGAGCCAGGACCCGTTGCCGGTGCAGTATGCCGATTACGCACTGTGGCAGCGTCGGTACCTCGGCACCGAGTCCGATCCCGAGTCGCTGATGGCACAGCAATCGGCCTACTGGGTCGACACACTGTCCGGTAGCCCCGAGGTTCTGCCCCTGCCCACCGATCGCCCCCGCCCGGCGGTGGCGTCTCTGCGCGGCGACTCGATCTCGTTCGAGATCGATGCCGCCGTCCATGCACGCCTCGCAACTGTTGCTGCCGAGCACAATTCGAGCTCGTTCATGATCGTGCACGCCGCGTTGGCCGTTCTTCTCGCCCGGCTGTCCGGCACCGAGGACATCTCCGTCGGAACGCCGATCTCGGGCCGAGGAGATGCTGCACTCGACGAGCTCGTCGGCATGTTCGTCAATACGCTCGTGCTTCGGACCCAGGTGGCTGGTTCCACACGTTTCGAGGATCTCCTGTCGGAGGTTCGCGCCACCGACCTGGCGGCGTTCACACACTCGGACATCCCGTTCGAGCGTGTGGTCGATGCTGTCGATCCCGCGAGATCGACCGCCCATGCTCCGTTGTTCCAGGTGATGCTCGAGTTCCAGCACACCGACCGACCGACGGTGACATTGCCCGGCCTGTCGATCGAGGGCATCGAACTGCCCAATGACATTTCGAATTTCGACTTGCAGTTGACGGTCTCGGAAGAATTCGACAAGTTCGGCGCACCGGTCGGCATCGGCGCCGGTTTCCGTTACGCCACAGAACTGTTCGACGCCGACACGGTCCGAGTCCTTGCCGACCGCCTCACGCGAATTCTCGATGTCGTCACTACGGACCCGTCCGTCCTGATCGGGGACATCGACATTCTGTCGAACGACGAACACGCCGCCCTGGCTCCGGTTCGTGGTCCGCGGTCTGTGGTGGGTGTGGTGTTGCCGGAGTTGTTGGCTGGTGCGGTGGGTGTGGCTGGTGTCGGTGGTGTTGCGGT
>NZ_LMRR01000025.1 GCF_001426085.1 Rhodococcus sp. Leaf278 | reverse complement strand
GGGTTGTCTTCGACGGGTAGCTCCCGCGAAGGCGTACTCGCCGGACGCGACGCAGACGAAGCGGTACTCGCCGGACGCGACGACGCAGGGACGCGCAGTGCCGCTCAGGACCGCTCCACACGGCCGCAGGTGGCCGACGTACCTTCCGCTGCCGAGCCAGGCTCACCGGGGCAACCCGTCGATGGGACAGCGCACGACAGCGGCGATGCGCCGGCCACCACAGGCCGCGTGAGCGACGTACCCGAGAATTCGGATCAAACCGCGATCAAATCGGCTGAGACAGCCCCCGATCCGGAACAAACCCCGATCAAACCGGATCAACCCGCGAATCAAMTTTCAGACACTGTCCTCGGGCATGTGCGGGCGCACGTGCGCCAGGCAGGGTCAGGGCAGGGTGAGGTTTTGGGTAGGGGTCTGGGGGAGGGTCACTCGTCTGGGTCACCCGCCCACCATCCATCCGGAGACACCGCTCGTAAACGTGGCCGCCGCAGATCTCGTGGTCGTTCCCGTAGCTCTACGAAACAGGCCAGTCCAGATCCATCTCCTGACCGACCTGTGAATCCATTCCCACCGAGACCAGTCACCACTGCCCAGATCCTCGATCCATCGATGGACGCGGGCGCTGCACCCGACGTCGAAGTCCCCGCAAGATTCGGCTCGCCGTGGTTCGGCTGGCGCGGACCGGCATCGACGGTCACGGAAACCATCTGCGATAGCCACGGTCAGCACGAACCGTGTTCCACCTGCAAGACGAGCGAGGAGTGACCGTGAGCGATTACCCATCCGGCCTGACCCTGCGGCCGATCGAGCGTTGGCCGGCACCACGAACCAAACAACCCGGGCCGTCACCGTTCTCGGCTCCGTGGCGATCGACCCTGCAACTCCTCGACCGCGAGCTCCGGGCAATCGGCTCAGGCAACCGACCATCGACAGCCGTGCTGCAGATCGCCATGCGCGAACAGGACTTCCGACTCGACGGACTACCGAGGGCCAACGCGATCCCGACACATCCGGGTGTGATCCTCTCAATCGAGTCGAGCAAGGGCCCGCTGTCGTTCCCGTGCGATCGATTCACTCACTGGCAGGACAACCTGCGGGCCATCGCACTGTCTTTGGAGGCACTGCGCAAGCTCGACCGATTCGGCACGACCCCGAACGCTCAGCAGTACACCGGGTTCCGCGCGATCGGATCGGCCAGCTCAACTCCGACCGAATCGACCGCGCAGGCATTGCGCGCCCTCGAACTGATCGCATTCCCGGACACCGACGGCGTCGACCCGTCCGGTATCGCCTCGTCCGACCGGATCAAACGATTGGCGAAAGCGAACACCCATCCGGATCGAACCGGTGGCGACAGCGACGCGTTCCAACGCGTGCAGGACCTGATCAAGATCCTCGGCTGGGATGAGGGCCGCGCATGAGCATCGACGTCGCCGCAACTACCTGCATCTGCTCGCTTCCGCACAAGCGCACCCCCGACAAGGGCGAGCCGTTCACCGCGGCCGACGGCAAGACCGGCATCGGTGACGGGATGACCGCGGTGTGGGAACGAGCAGTCGACGGCGGCCGCGCGGTCACCGCATCCCACGACGGCTCGACCCTCTGCCGCGGGCACCTCACCCGGCTGCAGGATCTCATCGCATCGACCCCGCGAACGGTGGAGTGGATGCGCGAGCAGATCGAGCCGTCGAACACCGCTCCGGATCGCAGTGCCGGATACACGAAACCGTCGAAGAAGGAACCGCCCCTGCCGATCTCGGCGGCCGCAGTCGACGCCGCAGACGAGGAGCTGATCTTCCTGTGCGAGTGGGCCGACCAAATCTCGGCCGCGCGCGGCGAGATCGGCCCGGACTTGACCGGCGCACGCATGACGTGGCGGTCGACGTACCGGCCCGTCGCGCCGCTGCAGCAGGAGCGCCGCGTCGTCGGATTCCGGGCCATCGAACCAATTATGGTGAACCGCACCGTCAACTCGGTCACGAAGTACCTGCTCGATCGACTCGACTGGATCGCCGAGCAGGAATGGGCGGGGGAGATGATGGCCGAGCTCGGAGCGAACCGACGCTCACACACCAACCGGTGGCCACTCGGAGATACATCGCGCCGCGCCAGGGGATTCCGCTGCATGGATTGCAACCGCGAATCCATCGTCGTCCACCCACCCGCGCACGCACCGATGTACGAAGAGATACCCGTGCTGAGGGAGCCGCCCGAGCACTACCCGCCCGGCGGCATCGGACCGCGGATGGAACCGTCCACGTTCCCTCGACTCGACGAGTACGGGCACCCGCTCCTCGACGACGCCGGCCAACCGGTCCTGCACATCATCCGCCGAGAGCTGTACGCGCACCCGATGCTCGTCGCCTGCTCGGACCTCCGCTGCGGCGGCCGGGTCGACGAAGTGTATTGGAACTGGGCCAGTCTCGTCGCCGAGTCCGGCGCGGACATCCGAGACAAAGACATCCGAAGTCGAGCGATGGGCACCACGTCCGGAGCGAGCATCTACGAAGGGAACGGCTGGACATGACCGATCAGAAGGCACTCGCGTCCGCACTCGCGACGAAGCTCACCGAGGAACTGGGTTGGGACTGGAAGGGCGAGCGGTTCGAGGACGTGTGCATGCGCGGCGGATCAATGGATGTGCCGTCAGGTAGGCAGGTGATCCACGAGTTGGCCGAGAGCCTGGCGTCTGTGGTGGCTGCCCTGCCCGAAATCGCCATCGACGCGGCGCATCTCACGCATCAGCGTGAGTGGAGCCGAACGACATTCGGCCCAGGCTCACGCATCGAGGGCGTACTGGACCACATCACGAAGGAGATCGCTGAGGTTCGTGCCACGCCGGGCGACATCACTGAGTGGGCCGACCTTGCAATCCTGACGTTCGACGGTGCACTGCGGCAGGGCTTCGAGCCTGAGCAGATCATCGCCGCGATCAAGGCGAAGCAGTCAAAGAACGAGGGACGAACGTGGCCAGACTGGCGAACTGCCGATCCTGACAAGGCAATCGAGCACGTCCGAAATACGAGAAGCCAAGCATGAGCACGCCAATCGAACCGAACGCAGTGGTGCAGTTGATAGAGCAGTACATCGACGACGAGCACCGGGCCGCCGAGAGAGCCGACAACAAAACTGCACTGGACGAAGACGGGATCTACGGACTCCACAACGTCGCAGCGAAGGTGTATGCGCTCGGGTTCTATGACGGCACATGCGTCGCGAACGAACGCCATAACCGTCGCCGCGGCCGTGAACGCGAGAATGCCCGCGCAGAGGCTGAATCGTGAACGGCGAGGAGCTCGCGGCGATCGAAGCACGAGCCAACGCAGCCAGCGCAGGACCGTGGCAGACGTTCACCTCGGGTGTCGCAAACGGTGATCACTGGTACGTCTGGGACAACAGCACTGGATCCATCGCGCAGATCAGCAGCAACGACGGAACCAACGAGGAGAGTCGTCAGCCCGATGCCGAGTTCATTGCCCATGCCCGCGATGACATCCCGACCTTGTTGGCTGCGGTGCGGGAACGGGACAACGCCGTCGCCAGGGTGCGGAAGTGCATCAACGACTACGAAAGCTTAGGCACCAGACCGTGGAATGCCCTCCGCGCTGCCCTGTGGTTCGTCGACGGAGCCGACTCATGATCCTGCCCGAACTCATCACCGGCGATGATCTGAATGCTGAGCTGTGCGCATCTGACGGTTTCGGACACGACTATCGACCGCATCTCGTTCCACACCCGACCAACCCCGCTCTTGACCGGACGTACCTTCGTTGTGTCTTTTGCCACGCCGTCTCTTGCGGAAACTATGGCGAAACCGACCCCTGCATCGAGCACTACCACCACGAACCGAAATCGCACCGTGCCGCATCAGGCGTCACGTGGCCGATCGGTGGAGACAGGACCGACTCATGAGCACACCGAACCCCACGGAGGTCATCGCAGAGCACCACGTCCGATGGTGGTCGAAGACTGAAGGGCATTCGTACGCGTGGTGCTGGTGCGGTGAAGAGTTCACCAGCGTCGAACTGCACGCTGCGCATGTGGTGTCGAAGCTGACGGACGCCGGCGACAGCATCGTCGCTGGACCACAGGAACAGGACGATCGAGTCCATGCACTGACGATCAGTGATCTCACACAGTGCGGCCTGGAAATGGGATGGGGTCTCAGTGGCAGCTTCAGTAGATCCCATGTGACATGCGGCGATTGCACCGCTGAACGGATTGGACGCAGTGGAAGTGCTGAGCAATGAACGACGCCGATCCTCTCGATGTGGACTCGGATCAGTACGTGACGCTGGCCGAGGCTCAGCGGCGGACGTCGCGCTCGCGGCGCACGATCCTGCGTTGGGTGAAAGCCGGCACCGTGCGCACGATTGAACGCCAGGGACTTCGCGGATTCCATCTCGCAGACCTCGTCGATGCGGAAGCGTCGGCACATTACAACGCGGCTCGGACACGAAAACAGTAGAAGCGCTGTGACCAGCGTGTGCCCATGCGGTGGTGTACTCTTCGCGTAAGCGATCGGTGACTCCACGTCCCGGTCGCTTTGTCGTTCCCGAACAAGGAGCTCGTATGACCCGCAGTGAGGAGCAGCGCGAAGCTGACGAGGCACTGACTGCAGCGATCGAGCGCGTGTGGCGCGCGTACTACCCGGACACAGAGCCCGGCATCTTGATGGAGTACGTGGTCAATGCCAGGCGGCGGACCTTCGACGAAGACGATGGCAGTCCGCTTACATCGAACGCGACGATGCCTCGCGATGGCAACGTGCCACTCGACACACTGCTCGGTCTCCAGATGTTCGGAGCTCTCCGCACTCAGGCCCAGATACAGCAAGACTGATGGCACGCGCATCCAAGCGTGTGTGCTCGGTGCCTGGGTGTCCGTCGATACAGACCGGCCCACTGTGCACGGTGCATGCGAGGGAGCGAGAACGCTACCAACGAGCAACGGTGCCGACCAAGGTCACACGCGACTGGGCCGAGCAACGGCGGCGCGCTCAGGCCGTTACGGACTGGGTTGCGCGACATGGCTATTGGTGCCCCGGTGTTCGCCGGCCAGGGCACAGCTCGCGCGACCTCACTGCGGCACACGATCCACCGATCGCGCTCGGCGGCGACCCGCATGGACCGCTGAAAGTGCACTGCCGGAGCTGCAACAGCAGACAGGCCGCACGCTTCTGACCAGCGGAAACGCAATTGGTTCGCGTCGGTAACCAATGCTCTGACCTGCGGCGATGCACCCCAGGGGGGTGCCCCTAGGCCCCGCTCCTCGAGGTTCGCCGTGGGGGAGGGCTCTCCGAGGTGCGGAGGGTTCAAGAAGTTCC
>NZ_LMRR01000024.1 GCF_001426085.1 Rhodococcus sp. Leaf278 | reverse complement strand
GAGGGCGAGGACGCCGAGGATGCGGCGTGCTCGGTGCGGTGTGCGGGTGGTGGGGGTGGTGACGGATTCTGTGTCCATCGGGGGTTCCTTTCCGAAACATGTTGATGTGCAGTGCCAGTGGATGTACGAGGCGGGGGCTATTTGTCTTGAATGCGGCTCACCTCCCAGCCGTCGGGGCCGCGCCGCAGGATCATCGCGACGACCCTCTCGCTCACCGGTGCAACTTCGATGCGATGAGTGAGGTTGTACGACCGGTATGCCGTCGAATCGGTTTGTGGGGGAACGGGTTCGTCGTCGGCGACGAGGTCGGGGGTCAGGACCGCGCCGCGCGCTGCCCAGTCCAGCCATTGCGCGCCGGGGCTCGATTGCGCTGTGGTGGAGGTGATCTCGCGCGCGTAGTCGGATGTGAGCAGCGGTGCGGTGCGGGCTGCGGCATCGTTGGGTCCGGCGTCGGCGGCGGTGTTCCAGGTGAACCAGACCGTCAAGGCCGCGGTGGCCACCGAGTCCGGGTCCTGGCGGTCCACCCCGGCCGCGATGTCGGGCAGCGTGGTCGCGGCCGGCGCCGGGGTGCGGGTGGGATCGCTGCCGCTCGGCGGGGGCGTACCCGGTGTCCACTGCTGCGCCGGGATCGACGGGGCATCGGTGTTGGCGCTGCCGGTGTCCTGGCCACCGCACGCGGTGAGAACCGCTGCGGCGACGAGCAATCCGGTCAGGGCGGTGCGGGTGGTTCTCATCCGAATCTCCGTGCTGTCAGGCCGCTCGCGGGCGGGGTCCAGTCCGATACCTTCACGACGTCGCCGGACTGCGGTGCCTCGACGACCTTGTTTCCGCCGAGCCAGATGAAGATGTGGCCCGAGTGGGGTTGGATGATGTCGCCGGGAGCGAGCTCGCCGGGGGTGGCTATCACGCGGCCGCGGCTGTCGGCGATCTGCGCCGAGTCCTGGTGGGGGAGCAGGATCGCGCCGCCCGAGGCTTGCGCGACGGCGTAGAGGACCAGTCCTGAGCAGTCGAAGCCGACCTTGTCGAAGTCGCCGATCATGTCCGCGCGGCCGCCGTCGTCGCTGACCCCGCGGGTGGGTCCGTTGCGGTCGCCTCCGCCCCAGGCGTAGGTGGTGCCGAGCCAGCGCATCGCGGCCGCGACGACGTTCTGACCGAACGGGCCACCGGGGACGATGCCCGGTGYCGAGCCAGCGCATCGCGGCCGCGACGACGTTCTGACCGAACGGGCCACCGGGGACGATGCCCGGTGTGGCCTGGGGGACGGCGACGGAGAACGCTTCTGCTGCGCGGCGGGGAATCTTCGCGACGTAGTCGAGGGTTTCGGTGTTCTGGCACACCCGGCCCTGCGAGAGGGTCGCACCGGGCCCGCAGTTGTACATCGACAGGTACAACTCGGTCAGGTCGCCGCTGACCTTGCCGGCGGCGAGCGAGTCCGTGGCGATGCCCGCCAGCTCGCAGTCGTAGGCGGCTTGGCTCATCACCGCGTCGGCGATGCTGCGGGTGTCCTTGCGTCCGTCTCCATCACCGTCGACGCCTTTCGCCGCCCACGTGGCAGGCATGAACTGCGCAGGGCCGTCCGCGCCCGATCCTGCGTTGTGGGCGTTGACGTCGAAGCCGCCCTCTTGTTCGAGCTGCGCGGCGACGACCGGGGCGGTGACCTCGGGGCACACGGTGCCGGCCTTGACGATCCACGGCTCGAAGTCCGCCGGCACCGAGCCGGGCCGCAGCCCGGTCGACCCGGCCGGGACTCCGCAGCCGGGTTTGATCGCGGCGGCGAGTTTGACCGATCGACTCGATACGCCCTGCGCCGCGGCAGTGGTGGTCGGGGTCGCGGCCGTGGTGCCGGCCGGGGCTGCTGCGAGGACGTCCGCGGTGGCGGTCGGTGCGGTGGCGCCGGCGGCGGCGAGCCAGGCCACGGGATCGACCGGGCTCGATCCGGATGCGAGGCGCGTGCCGGGCCAGACCTCGAAGTGCAGGTGCGGCCCGGTGGATTGACCGGCGTTGCCGACGGCGCCGATCGGGTCACCGGCTTTGACGGTCTGTCCCGCGGTCACCCCGACGCCGTCGTCGTTCATGTGGCCGTAGACCGTCGAGAGCGACTGTCCGTCGACGGTGGTGTCGATGATGATCCAGTTGCCGAACCCGCTGGCGTGTTCGGCCTTGACGACCGTGCCGTCGGTGGCCGCGTAGATCGGGGTTCCGATCGGGGCGGAGTAGTCCTGGCCCTGGTGTCCTTCGGCGTCGCCGGTGACCGGGTTCGTGCGGGTACCGAAACCGCTCGTGGCCTGATACGTGCCTTCACGCAGCGGCATCACCACTGTTCCCGAGTGCGGAACCACCACGGCCGTGCCGGCAGGCAGGCAGGTGCCTTCGTCGACCTGCGGTGTGCGATCGCCCGAGAGGACACCGAACATGCCGATCGCCGCGACGGCGGCGATCAGCAACAGGCTCAGAGCGCCCGCACTGCCCTTGCTGCCCTGCTGTGATGCTGCCATCGGTGCATGTCCTCACGAATCGAAAGATGATCAGTGCCCGCCCGGACACCTGTGGTGGTACGCGTAGTTCGGTTGTTTTGCCGTAGTTTTCGGCTGCTCTGCGTCATGCCCGCCCGGCTGCAGAGCCTGCTCGGTGGCCGCCGGTCAGGCCCCGATCTTCTGGGTGAAGAAGTCGATGAGCCATTGCAGGGCGCTGCGGCCGGTGGAGTCGACCTTGAAGTCGCCGTAGGACTGGTGCGCACCGGAGGCGAAGAACGTTGCGGCGTCGATACCGGCACCGACCAGCTCGGCGGCATCGCCGGCACTCGGTGACGAGGCCAGAGAGACGAGACTGCCTGCCAGCCCCGCGAAATCGCCGGTGGAGGCTTGCTGGCCGATCGCCGCGGACTGTCCGGTGACCTGGGTCTGAGCGCCGAGCTGGTCGGGGCTGGTCTTGGAGGATCCGGTGAGCACTCCGACCGCAACCGAGGCGAGATCGAGCCCGATGGGCAGCAGCTCGGCGGCGGCCGCGAGGTTGCCGGTTTCGAGGATCTTCCACGCGACTTCCTGAATAGCGCCGACATCGTTGGCCAGGCGGATCACGTCGACGTTGCCGAGCAAGCTCAGCACCAGGGAGGCGATCTGCGCCGAGCCGCTGGGGTCGGGGATCATCGCCACCAACGCCGCCAGGGTGTGCAGGTCCACTCCTGCGGCCATTTTCACGATCGGTGCGAACCGGTTGTTGAGGTCTCCGGCGATCTTGTGCGATCCCGCGACGTCGAGAGCGGCGACCTTCTGCGGCAACGCGATCAGGTTGTCGACGATGCCTTGGTAGTCCAGGCTCGTGAAGCCGGTCGCGACGTTGACGACCTGGTTGACCACTGTCTTCGGTTTGAGCAGCGAGAGCACCTGAGTTGCCGAGGTCAGCGCGTCCGGGGACACGGACTGCAACGGTGCGACCTGCCCGGTGAGCGTTGCGGCCGTATCGGTCAGGCCTGCGGTGGTGCCGGTTCCGCCCAGTACCGACGAGGCGGTGTCGGCGATCGAGGTCGCTGTGCTCAGGACTGCGGGAATGTCGATCTGGTCCAGTGCGTCGAGCACCGTCGAGGTCTTCGCCTCCGGTGATCCTTCCGGTGCGGTGTCGAGAGTCGAGCGGATGCCGGGGTTCGAGGCGATCACCGACTGCACGTCGGCGACCGGTTCGAGGGTGTTGAGCAACGATGTCGCCGAGGCCCCGACGCTGGCGACCTGCGACTGAGTGCGGTTGGTTCCCACCGAGTCGGGCAGGGTGGCCACCCGCTCCCCGAGAGTCGATGCGGTGTTCGCGGCACCGGCCAGATCGACGCGGGAGAAGTCCGAGACCAGCGACGACGAGAAATCGCTGACCCCTCCGGCCTGTGTCGGCGTCGTTCTAGGCTGTGTCCCGGCACCGGTCACACCGCCCTGCGCGGTCGTCGACGGCACTGCGGTACTCGACGCTGCCGGGGTTGACCCGGTTCCGGCCTGTCCACCGGTGGTGCCCGGGTCGACGGGCTTGTTCGCCAGGACCTTGCCCAGGCCCGCGAGCAGACCGTCCTTGCCGGCGTTCGTCGAGCAGTACAGGTCCGTGGGATTGCAGAGCTGTTTGACCACCGGGGCGAGAGAGCCGAAGCCTTCGGGCCGGACCCCGCCGATGCCCTGACCGTCGACCTTCGGCCCGACGACGGTGCCGCCGGCGGTGCCCTGGTGCGGATCGGCGACCAGACCGACGCCGAGAATCCGCGCCGCGGGAACGACACCGCGGCCGTTGCCGATCTCGGCGGCGACGTCGCCGGCGGCGTCCGCGCCTTGGGAGTAGCCCGAGAGCAGGAACTTCGATGTCGCGCACGCCGAGGTGAGGATGTTGTTGATGGCGCTCTTGCCGGTTTCCTTGCTGTCGGCGTAGGTGCGGCCCTTGTCGAACGCCGACGCCGCGTACGCCGGGTAGTAGACCTCGATGTCGTTGCCGTACTTCTGTTTCAGGGCGTTGCCGACGGTGGCGAGCATCCCGACCGGGGTGGACGGATTCGCCGCGGCGTTGGTCTCCCACGTACCCGGGGCCATGATCGCGACGTACTTCGCGCACGAGGTCGCCGCCGTCGCCGCCGGTGCGGCGTGTGCGGGGACGGTGCCCGCGGCCAGGACCACCGCGGAGACGACGACGGTCAGCGCCGACAGTGTCCGGCGTTGTCGTCGCCGCGGGGTCGGTCATGGTGTTCTCCTCGTGTGCTCGAGCGGGGTGGGGACGGGTCAGGCTCCGCGACGGTCGCGGCTGCGCCGCTCCCACTGCGAGAGCTGCGGGGGTGATGCGCTGTCGGGCTGGCGGTTCACCGGCTGCGGCGAGTACGGATCGGTGAACTGATAGACCGCGCCGGCTCGTGCCGCGGCGACGTTGTCGGCGACCAGGGCGGTGACATTGGTGTAGGCCTCGATCGTGGCGGGCGGGAGGTCCTTGTAGACGATCCGATCGCCGCGGGCGAGAGCTGATTCGTACGGGGCCTGAATGAAATTGCTGTCCTGGACACCGAGATTGCGCAGGTCCTCGAAGACCGCCGACGCCAACTGCGGGTTGGAATCCTGTGTTGCACAGGTCACGACGATCGTCGACGCCAGCAAGTGTCCGTAGCCGCGGGCGATGATGCCCTCGAGCATCTGATAGACCTGCCGGGCGATGTCGAGGCGTAGCGGGAGCGGAACGACCAGGGCATCGGAATGCTGTACGGCCCACTGCCAGCTCTCGGCCAAGGGATTGGCGGCGGTGTCGATGACGATCAGGTCCCGGTGTCGGCGCAGCACTGCCATCACCGCGGCGCATTCGTCCCACCCCAGGTTGCGCTCACGGTCGGCCGAATTGTCCGCCGCGAGAATGTCTTCCATCGTCGGTTGACGCCGCAGGAACGCATTGAGCGATCCCGACACCGCCGACGAGGACGCCAGCTCGTGTGCATGGTCGAGCAGATCCCATACCGTSAGCTCCGGATCGGTGGTGCGGGCGGCGCGATCGCCGAGACTGCCKAGYGATTCGCTGGCGTCGAACACTGTCACCCCGTGGCCACGGTGCTTGCCGAACGTCGAACCGAGCATCACCGATGTCGGAGTTTTGCCCGCTCCGCCCTTGGGATTGATGACCGAGACCACCGAACATCCGGGAAGTGGCTGCTGCACAACGCGAATCGACTGACGCAGTCTGACTTCGGCCGATGTGGGCTTGGGCTTGAGATGAGTTCCCAGGGCGGCGTTGATCCGGCCCCTCAGCCCTGCTTCGGCGGGCTCGGCGGTCGGGTCTTCCTCCTGGCGGTCGAACAGTCGTGCTCGGTAGAACGCTGCGGGGTCGACATCGGGTGTCTCGACCGCGGCGAGTGCGTCCTGCCCGACGCCGTACGGGTCCGGTGCGGTGTCGTCGGCCGACTCGTCTGCAGGCGCTTCGTCCGGTTCGGCTTCGGGTCGGCGCAGGCGCTGAGCGCGGAGGTTGACGGTGTCCTCGGCTTCGTACCCGGCGACGGGGTTGTCGGCGTCTGGGCGCGGGTGCTGTTCGGCCATCAGCCGACCTCCGCTTGATCGTCGACGAGCAGATCGGAGAGCCGGATGGCCTGCCACGGACGGTGCCCGGGAACCTCGCACCACACGGTGGCCGGGTTCTCGTCGTCGATGTCGAGGCGTTCGAGGTGCACTCCGTAGCGCGCGGCAAGAGCTGCGAGCCGGGTGCCGTCTAGGTGCGGGTTGGAGATATGCAGAATCAGCCGGATCGCGGGGGCGTCGAGCTCTTCGCATAGCTTGCCGGCGAGAAAGGTTGCCTTGCCGGCTGCCGAGTCGTCGGCCGAGGTCTGATCGCCCTGCCGGAACACTGCGTCCTTGGCGTGAAATGTTCCGCACCAGGCTGTTTCGTCACCGTCGCCGACCACGGCGAAGCTGCCGCGCTCATCGCCTGCGGCGTAGAGTTCGACCAGCGGTGCGGCGGTGGCCGCGGAGGCGACCGCGTCGGTGACCTTTTCGGCTTCGCTGGCGCGCAATCCGTCGTAGTCGAGGTCGAGCTGCTTGTAGAGCTCTCGTTTGATCTTCTGCCACATCGACCAGTCGGCCAGCCCGGACTTTTCGGCCCATGCGCGGATCTCGCGGGCGCTCGACGCCTCGAGGGTCTCGCTTGCCTGTCGTACTGCGGTGGCGGCCTCGGCCCATTCGCTCGCTGCATCGCTCATGTCCTGGCGTTCCTTTCGTCGTGGCTGTTCGCCGCGGTGCTGCGGGGATCTCGCGCTGTGGCGGCGGTGGGTGATCACGCTTGCTCGATGGCGGCGATGACGTAGCGACCGTCGACCTGGTCGGTGGTGATCCGTTGGCGGTACTGCGTCCCCGGCCCGCCCGGGCCGCTCTCGGTGAGGGTCAGGGTGTAGGAACCGGTGCGCAGCGGGTCGATATCGAGGCAGTAGGTGGTGCCGACCGGGACGGTAGCGATACCTGCGTCGAGATTGGCTTCGACGGTGAACGGGGCACTCGCCGGGGCGTTCGGTGACACCAGAGCGTGCGCGGCCGCGCCCGATCGCTGGACGTAGTAGGCGTGCTCGAACGCCGCGATGACCCCGGGTCCGCTGTTCTGATCACCGGTCGGCATCGAGCAATCCGGCCCGGCCGCAACGGTTGTCGTCGCTGAGGGGGATGTTGCATTCGTGTCGGTGGCTGGTGTGTCCGGCTCCGAGTCGCCACCGCTGAGCAACACAGCGGCGGCGACAGCCACGAACACGACAGCAGCCCCGACTGCCCCGACCGCGCGTCGGCGCGATCGCGGCACACGGGGCGAGCTCGACGGCACCCCTGATCGGGCTGGGCCGGTGGCACTGGCAATCGGAGATGTCGTCGAACGGCGAATCATCTGGATGTGTCCCTTCCTGGCTGGTTCAACTAGCTGGCTGTAGGGCGAATCAGGCGGGTGCGAACGCCGCCTCTACGCCGCCGAGAGCGGCAGTGGCCTGATCGACCAGAGGAGCTGCAGCCGACTGCACCGTCTCGACGGTCTGAGCCACCTGCGGCTGTTCGAGGGCCTTCGAGGTAAAGCCCTGCACTGCCGAGGCGGCCGGTGCGGTCCACGCCGACGCCGCGTCGACGGCCTTGTCGACGATCGGAGCCGCGTTCTGGACTGCGGTGTCGGCCGCCGCGAGAACCTGTCGGCCGTTCGGGTCGGTAGCGAGAGTGTCGCGAACCTGCCCGATGGGGCCGGGGAGATCTACTGTCGCGGCCGGGGGGATCGTCGGGACGCTGTCGGCAGCCGGGGGAACCACCGCCGGGGCGGGGGCCGGCTCTTCGATGATCTGCTGCTCGCCGCCGAGCACGGTGGCACCGAGGATGCCGCCGATGGCAGCGCCTGCGCCGGTCAGGCCCAGCACGATCGGTGCCGACAGTGCTGCACCGACGCCTGCTCCGGCAAGTGCGGCTGCGCCGGGGATGAAGACCCAACCCACCGGTCCTCCCCAGATGACAGCACCGGTGCCGGTGGTAGCGGCGACTCCGAGTCCGCCGCCGATAGCAGCAGCGGTGCCGGTGATCACTGTGGCCGGGACCACCGATGCCGCGAGGCCGACAGCGCCACCGGTGATGACACCGGTCGCGGTACCCGCTGCGATCCGGTCGGCGCGGGGCGCGTCGGCGAATCCGTTGTCCACGAGCCAGTTTCCGCCATCGGCTTGTATCGCCTGCAACGTGTTGTTGGTACGTGTGAGCAGGTTCTGGTCGACGATGTTGGTATCGACCGGCACCAACGTGCCGCCGGCGATGAAGGTTCCGGACGGGGCCTCGATCGGGGCGATGACCTTGCGCTGCACCGTCGGGACCGGCGGCGGGGGCGGCGGAGTCGCCTGCAGCGCCGGGGGTGCTTCGCTCGGGGCGGCCTGCGGAGCGGGGGCTTCGTGGTAGGTGTTCTGGTAGTTCGAGGACTGCTGGTTCCCGGCCAGGTAGTCGTCGTAGCTACGCGACGGGGTTTGCTGCACCCGAGGTGAAGGCTGGTAGCCGTCCAAGTACTCACGCGGTTTCGGAGCTGGCGGCGGCGGGGTGGCCGGTGCCGTCTGCGGTGTGCTCGTGACCCCCGGTTGTGATCCTCGAGGACTGGTCACTCCCGGCTGCGATGGTGCAGCCTGCGCGGGAGCGGCCTGCATGGTCAGGCCGGCGATCGTCACCGCGGCCACGGCGGGCAGCGATTTGATCACCCGCCTTCGCGTCTTAGATGAGCGGTGGTGTCCGGTGCCCTGTGATGCTGGCATTGGTGTCGATCCCTTCTTGGTGCGACCCGGCGATCGGGTCGTGCTGGTGAATGCGGTTGCGGAGCAACCGTTCTGGCGACAATTGGTTTAGGTAAGGCGGTCGAGAGAAGTGGATGGGTGCGTGTGATCCATACGTTGTGGGCCAGTCGCACGCACCCATCACGTGCTTGAGCTCAGAGCCAGCCGAAGGCCACCGACCAGAACCAAGGCTGCTGAAAAATCCACATCAGGTATCGGAATCCTTTCTGTGCGAACGGGTGTGAGTTCGAGGGGTGATGTCCCGGCGGGGCCGCGCAGCGCTGAACATGATGAAATGCGCTCACTGCGCGACCCTCGCGCCGGTCCACCGGTCGAGCTGCAGGGCGCGGGGGGAGCTCCTGCAGCTCACGAGTGGGACTATCAGCGACAGCCCACTCGGGTCGGGTTGCAGTCCGAACAGGCAGGTCTACGGCTTGCGGGTAGGAATGGACCGCTCGTTGCAGGATCTGGATGGACCCCACTCGGCCAGCAGGGCTCCGTCGTCACCGATGTACTGGTGGCGACCGGAATGCCCATGGTCGAGCGAGCATGCAATCAAGTCCCCATGTGTCCGATTAACGACGACTGACGGACAGAATTGATTCACTGAGAGGGGATTTGGCACCATCGCATCCTGTGCGGCACTCACTTTGATTCGCCCCCGTAACCTCGGCGAAAGCGGCGATGTCGAGTGAATGCACCTGCCGTCGCACCTCGTCCGTGATGGCCCAACGCTGCACTTCGGCGAACGTAAACGCAGGGCTCAGCTGTCGACGGCAATTGAGGTGCAGCAACGGCGGACGCGAACATATGGAACTCCCGACAGGAATGATCGGACGGATTCGGTGAACAGACCGTCCTGATGTCCCGCGCTACAAGCAGTGCCGAGATAGACAAGCACCGAGGATTCCCTTTTGGGCGCGCATCAGGACTGTAGAACAAATTCGATACACCGCGCAATCGGTTCAGCTTCGCGTAGCTCAGCATGGAGTGGTGCATGTTTGCAACGGTAGCGCGCAACTATAAAACGCACAAGAGTTCATGGGCGTCGTCGATCGAGGAAGATGGGACTGTCTTGAAGGGTCGACAGGGAGTTGGGATAGTGCCGCGAAGCGGAGTCCGTGGGTTTCGCGCCGACCGGTTGCGGGAGCTACGGGTACGTGCGGGGTTCAGTGCTGACGACCTTGCGGCGAAAGTGGGCGCGACCAGACAGGCAGTGTCGACCTGGGAGACGGGGCGTTCGACGCCTCCGCCCGCGACGCTCGGCCGAATTGCGAACGCCCTGCACACGTCGGTCGCGGCTCTGGTGCCGATCCCGGAGTCTCAGCTCAAATTGTCCGACCTGAGGGTGTATGCCGCGCTGTCGCAGGGCGACGCTGCGCAGCTGCTCGGGATGTCGACCACCGTCCTCGCCGACATCGAACGTGGGCGCAAGCCCGAGAACGAGGAGCGCATCGAGTCGTTCTCCAAAGCGTATGGGGTGTCGGCTCGGACGGTGGCGGCTGCGTGGAGTCGAACGCGCGATGCCCGCACGACACGCGCACAGTCCCTGTAAAGGACGCAACTAAAAAACGCACTCGTTGCGTAAGCGCCTCGGCCGCTTGCAGTCCGCAACAGTCTCTGTGAGTCCGTGGGGATCCGCCAGATTATTTACTCCTCGCACAATTCGGTCAGAGTGACGAGTGCGGCCGTGGTGTGCTGATCGAGTGAAACTAGAACCGCGTCGACTGTCATTGGCTTCCAATGTCCGTCAAGAGTTCTGAAGCGAAGCACGCCGTTGGTGCGTTCGCGTGCGAGTGCGTTCGACATTTGCTTGGCAATCGGGATGTCGTCCGGATGAATCGCCGGTACTGGTTCGTCGGGAAGGTTTTCCCAGCAGATATTCGGTGCAGGTTCAGAGTTGTACCAGCGCAACAAGTTAAGTGTTCTGAGGTTGACCAGTGCGCGGTACTCGCCCTCCTTGGTGGAAGCCTCCAGAACGCGATGCTCGAGAATCGTAGGTGGGGGAGCGATGTTGATTTTCCCTGCGGGGCCGATGTCGTGGGTGATACCCCTCAGGATGACTTCGGTGCCCGAAGCCCTGTCTTCGGCAATCATCCGGCACGAGAAGTGTGCGGCCCGAAGTTCACCGTCGTCCCGCCTCACTGTCCAGACTGCTTGGTGAGTGGTGCCCGGCGCTGATTGCACGATCTTGGCCATTGCTTCGCTCTCGTCACGGTTGGTGACAAGTCGCGTGAATGCGCCCGCGAGTGCACGCTGGGTCTCGCGCTCGTCTTGTGGAACGCGGTAAAGGTCNCTCACTGTCCAGACTGCTTGGTGAGTGGTGCCCGGCGCTGATTGCACGATCTTGGCCATTGCTTCGCTCTCGTCACGGTTGGTGACAAGTCGCGTGAATGCGCCCGCGAGTGCACGCTGGGTCTCGCGCTCGTCTTGCGGAACGCGGTAAAGGTCGAGTAGATCGTTACTACCGCTTGCTGTGCTCTTCGTAAGGTTGAACTGCCATGCTCCCGCGGCATCTCGTGGAGGCGGAGACTCGTCGCGCTGGCCGAGCCACACCCATGCGCCATGTGTGCGACCCGCGAAGGTTTGCAGCGGTTCGGCCAATACTCGCCTGAATCGGTCTTTAGATCGCCGATCCACTACGGCACCTGTGGAAAGCGCCTCCGCTACCGCGGACACTGCCTCTTCGCGGCTGGTGGAGCTCCGGAGAACTTTACGAGGTGGAACAAAGGATTTGGGCGAAGACCCAACTCCAATCACGGACGGCTCCGTGTCTCCGAACGTCTCTATCAGGATCCAGCTATTAGACATGATGACCGACCCCCGCAGGTCTGGTGAGAGAATTGTCTGTTGGTGACGGCTTGTCAGCGCCGCCGCAGTGCTTGGAGCGCAGGTAGCAGTTGTTGGTAGTGAGCGCCGAGCACGCGCGTTGTTACCTCGATGAGGCGGGCGTCATTGCCTACCGTCACCTGTGACTTTCCCTTCCATGCACCCGCAATGATCCTCTGGGCGGCCTCTTTAGGGGTGGTTCGGGCTATGTGGCTGTCGAAAAAATCGGCCGTCCGCGCGCGATCAACGCCGGGTGCCGCCCGTGCCGTCCACGCGATCGATGTCTTGAGTCCGCCGGAGATGACGCATGTCGCACGCGCTGTTCGTGACGTCAGTCGCAGTTCTTGGTTGAGGGCCTCAGTGAAGCCTCGGACGGCGAATTTCGAGGAGTTGTAAGCCGAGTAGCCCGGTGCGGACATGACCCCAAACGCGGATGACACGTTGACGATTCGGCCTCGACGCGACTTCAAGATGTCCGGAAGGAAAGCACGAGAGCTGTTCACGACGCTCTCGAAGTTGGTTGCCATCACAAGATCGAAGTCAGCTGGGGGAGTGTCGATGACATCGCCGCTATAGAGAATGCCTGCGACGTTGAAGACTGCATCGATACCGCCCAATGCTGAGCGTGAAGTTGCTGCCCACGACATGATTTCGCCCCGGTCGGCCACGTCGACTTGAGTCGCGCGCGCGACTGCGTTCATAGCAGCACATCGGGACTGTGTATCCAGCAGTGCATCGTAATTGTTGTCCGCGAGAGCAAGTGACCAGTTCTGGCCCGCGAGCTGCAACGCAATTTCGCGGCCGACCCCGGAACCTGCGCCGGTGATCGCTGCTCTCCATTCCCCCGGCATCTAACCGCGCCTCCCACACCTCGCTGCCCTTGGTAACTAGGCACAGTAACGAATTGTCTGCGGGCACGCTAGCAACCAGCTGGTCTGTATTGCAGTTAGTGCTGAAGGCTCAGTTGGTGGAGCCGATCTTGCGCTCAAATAGATGGCCACCGTGACGTGCAACGGTCGATTTGGTGGGCGCGGGCCGCGGCGGATCGACGGCAATTCCGTCGTGCTGGTCGATCACGAAGTGCACCTCCTGCGTGAGGCGGACTGGTTCATCGCGATCCGACCTGGCTCCGGCAGCGAGGGAGGCACCGTTCTCGCAGAGTGAACGCTGCATGACATCGTCGCCGATTCGTCGTCGCTCATCGGTGGATTCCTCGATGGCACCGAACCGATCCGGGTGCGCGAACCCGTTGCTTCCGACCGGCTCTTCGACCACGGCCGGATCCGCCTGGCCACACACGAGCTGCACACGGTGCACGCACTCGACGTCGAATTTCCCAAAGGCCGGCTCAGTGCCGTCACAGGCGTATCCGGGTCAGGCAAGACCACCCTGGTACTGGAAAGCATGGTACCCGCGTTGCAAGCCGCGGCAGCGGGCGAACAGCTGCCATCGCACGTCATGTCGACGGAACCCTCGGGCATCGAGCGCGTCGATGTCGTCGATGCCACGCCCCTCGGCACCAACGTTCGGTCGACTTGTCGCCATCTACAGTGGAGTACTCGACGACCTGCGCCGTGTCTACGCCGGCCTCGACGAGTCGAAATGCCGTGGCCTCAGCGCCTCCGACTTCTCGTAAACAGGTCCCGAAATCGGCGAGCAGCGCCTCGAAATCGCTAGACTTTTCGCGCGCTCACTTCGACGCCCGCCGCCCGCAGCCGGGTGATGAGCGCGTCGCCGATTCCCGTTGCGGGAGTGAGCACTCCGCCGCCGATACCGGGGAGCTCGTCGCGATTCAGAGCGAGAGCGAGAGCGGACTCGCCGAGCATGACGGCCGTCGCCTTGTACCCCGGATCACCCTTCATTTTGAAACGTGAGACGTAGTGCTCGCCGGTCGTGGTGGTGGTGTAGATGTCTACCGTGAAATGGCCTTTCCGCTGGGACCTTTCGCTCGGACCCTGACCCGGCTTCGGCAACAACTTGTCGAGAACGAATCGTGTCGGCTTGAAGGCCAAGCCTGCGAAAACGGCCCTCAGTCCCGCCGCGATCCCCCCCGCCACGATTGGTGACAGCGGCGAGGATCCGACGCTCATCACTTCGCTGTACTTGAACGTCTTTCCGTACGCGTATCCGAGAAGCGAGTTGGAGCGCCGAACGACACGAGAGTTGTAGGGGGCCATGATGAACGGTGCCTTGTATCCCTTCAACGACGGATGAATACTCGCCCCCTTCACGATCGGCGCGTCGTTCTGCCGACCGAGATCGGGTTCGATCGACCGGTCAGGACTGAGGGAGTACGGACTCAGAACGACCGAGCGGGCCTTCTCGTCGCCGGCCATGTCGTCGATCTGCGTGCGGAACGAGTCGATGGTACCGCCGCTCATGCCCCCCCTCATAGACGTGAGCACGTACGTGGTGTCGGTGAGCTCACCGGCACCGTCGGCGCTGACCTTCTCGTACAACGCGTACACACCGATGTCCGACGGGATCGAATCGAAGCCACACGAATGAACGATCCGGGCGCCGGTGGACCGGGCCAGTTCGTGATTTTCGTCGGCGCTCTCGCGTGCGAAGAGCACTTCACCGGTGAGGTCGACGTAATCCGTCCCCGCCGTGGCACAGGCATGGGCCAGCGCCTTGCCGTACTTCGCGTAGGGACCGACAGTGGTCAGAACCACATGCGCCTTTGCTGCGAGAGCGTCGAGGGCAACCGAGTCGTCCGCCTCGGCGACCAGAATCGGCCAGTCTGCAGCCGTGACACCGAGAGTGGAACGAACCGCCACCAACTTGCTCTGCGATCGTCCGGCCAGGGCGATCCGTGTGCCTTCGGGCGCGGCGTCGGAAAGGTGTTTGGCGACAAGTGACCCAACGAAGCCGCTGGCCCCGCAGACAATCATGTCGTAGTCACGAACACGCTGTTCACGGTTTCGAGACGACGGATAACGAGGATCGGTCGGGCTCATCGGGGGTTTCCTTCCGTCTGGGCTGGCGTCGATGCCAGTCCCGCCAGCACGATGTGTCTGGCTTGTTCGAGGCACTGCTCGACATCTGCGGCAGTGAGGGTTGCTCCACTCGGGCCGAGTACGAGCCCGGC
>NZ_LMRR01000023.1 GCF_001426085.1 Rhodococcus sp. Leaf278 | reverse complement strand
TGCCCGGTCGATGTTGCCGTGAGTGCGGGTGTGACGCCGAAGCTCGTGATACTGAGCGACGCGCCGAAGTCCGGAGACGACGGATTCTGGTAGCAGATCGACGCGGTAGCGGCGACGTCCGTGGAGGGCTCGGTCGACGCAGCACCGGTGGCCGGATCGACCGAGACGGAGTGGATCTCCGTAGTGCGCACTCCACCCGGGCACGCAGGGGTAGAACCGGTCGAGACCGAGTTCACCTCGCGGCCGACGCTGTACTTCACCGAACCCGTCGGCTGCGGAATACCTGGCACGGGCTCTGCCATTGGGGCCGTACCCTCGCCSAGKGTGTACAGAGTCCACAGCGACCCGGTTCGACCGTCCGGCAGGCGAAGCGGATTGGCGACCGAGTTGCTGGTCGCGACCCCGTCGGTGACCCCTGAATCGTTGGGCTGCACAATCTGCCCAGGCCCGGAGCGGTCAGCACCCCCCACTGGTCCAGAAACGCCTGGCCGTCAACGGTCGGGCCGTCGCACACGTAGATCGGTCCGACGTTCTGGGCGGTGGGATCGAGCAGGAAACCCGTCGAYGGATCGTTGGTRAAGGTGTACATCCGCGCGTCGAGCCGCTCGACCACGGTCAGCGAGCGCGGGGATCCGAAGTAGTCGTTGCACGCGGCATTGTCTGCTTCGGCAGGGCGCTGCCCACTGTCGACAGTGCGATAGACACTGAAGCTGCCGGGTCCGTTCTCGATCGAGCCGAGGATCGTGGCGGGGGCCGGAGCCGGGCCGCCAACCTGGTTCCCCTGGACGCCAACGGAATCGCGTACTCCCGCTCACCGGGCCATTGTCTGCTTCGGCAGGGCGCTGCCCACTGTCGACAGTGCGATAGACACTGAAGCTGCCGGGTCCGTTCTCGATCGAGCCGAGGATCGTGGCGGGGGCTGGAGCCGGGCCGGGCGCAGCGTTCGCCGAGATCGTCGGACACAGGGCCACGATTGCCGCCGCCACTACAGCGACCTGTACTCCACGACTCTTCACGTCATATCCCCCGGACAAATTCGGACCGGGCTTTGTGCCCGGTCTACGTCGACCCCAGCGGAGACGGTAGCGCAACAGACGTTGAGAAACCAGCCCCGTGATGCCCAACCGACATGATCGCGGGGCACTGCCCCAGAACTGCCGAACCGACCGACCAGATGCTGGTAATCGAAACTTTGACGACCCTGGGAAAAGAATGTTCAGCAGCTATCGTTCGTGCCTGTAGGCCTCCCTCGACCCCAGAAGGGCACGACATGAAGAGACGTTGGCTCGCGTATTCCACTGCAGCACTGGCGATGTCCGCATCAGTAGCAATACTTCCGGCGGGCGTGGCCTCCGCTGCACCATGTTCGGACGTCGATGTCTCCTTCGCCCGCGGAACCGGCGAGCTCCCTGGACTCGGCATCACCGGCACACCATTCGTCAACAGCCTGAAATCTCAGCTGTCGGATCGCTCGGTGAGCACCTACGCCGTCGACTACGCCGCGGACTTCACCCAGGCGAGCGCGGGCCCCGGATCCCGTGACCTGGTCGCGCACCTGAATTCCGTTGCTGCATCGTGCCCTTCGACGCAGTTCGTGATCGGTGGATACTCGCAGGGAGCCACAGTCGTGACCAATGCTCTCGGCCTGCGCACACCCAGCAGTTTCACCGGTGCCGTCATTCCCGCCGCCATAGCGTCCCGCGTCGAGGCAGTCGTGGTGTTCGGCAACCCGTTCGGCCTCTTCGGACAGAAGATCGAAACATCCAGCAGCACATATGGATCACGTGCGACGAGCTTCTGCAATTTCGGCGATCCGGTATGTCAGATCGGCGGGTTCAACGCCTTCGCGCACCTTCAGTACGGTNAGCAGCACATATGGATCACGTGCGACGAGCTTCTGCAATTTCGGCGATCCGGTATGTCAGATCGGCGGGTTCAACGCCTTCGCGCACCTTCAGTACGGTACGAACGGGTCCACCACGCGAGGCGCACAGTTCGCCGCCACTCTGGTTCGTTCCTGATCTCTGCTCAGGGGCGCAGATTCAATCCCGTCTTCGTCGAGAAGTAGTGCACCGTCTCGGCGCGCGGGGCGATACGAATGACATCGCCCTGCGACGGGGTCGCGATATCGGGGATNAGATTCAATCCCGTCTTCGTCGAGAAGTAGTGCACCGTCTCGGCGCGCGGGGCGATACGAATGACATCGCCCTGCGACGGGGTCGCGATATCGGGGATACGCGCGATGATCTGCGCCCCGACAGTGCCGAGATTCGACGCATCCTCGACGGTGCGGCCGTAAATGTAGGCATCTGCACCGAGCTCCTCGACGACGTCGACAACGATGTCGGTACCGGAATCGGACAACGTCCACGCTTCGGGGCGCACGCCCATCGTCACGCGGCTGCCGTCGATGCGGTCGGCAATCGCGCGCTCGATCGGCACCTCAAGGGATCCTAGTTTCGCCGCGCCGGCGACTACGTCCACCTCGAACAGGTTCATTGCCGGCGAGCCGATGAAGCCTGCAACGAAGGCATTGACCGGTCGCTCGTACAGCTCCTTGGGGCTGGCACACTGTTGCAGCACACCGGCTTTCATGATTGCCACCCGATCGCCCATGGTCATCGCCTCGACCTGATCGTGGGTGACGTACACCGTGGTGGTGCCGAGCCTGCGCTGCAGCAAGGAGATCTGCGTGCGGGTCTGGACACGAAGCTTGGCGTCGAGGTTGGACAGCGGCTCGTCCATGAGGAACACCTGCGGATTCCGCACGATCGCACGGCCCATCGCAACGCGCTGCCGCTGACCACCGGAGAGCGCCTTGGGTTTACGGTTGAGGTAATCGGTCAGGTCCAGAATCTTCGCCGCCTCCTCGACGCGTCGGCCCACCTCTGCCTTGTCCATACCGGCGATCTGCAACGCGAAGCCCATGTTCTTCGCGACGGTCATGTGCGGGTACAGCGCATAGTTCTGGAACACCATGGCGATGTCGCGTTCCTTGGGCGCCAGGGAGGTGACGTCGCGGTCGCCGATCTTGATGGCGCCGTAGTCGACGTCCTCGAGACCGGCGAGCATCCGCAGCGAGGTGGACTTTCCGCAGCCGGAAGGCCCGACGAGAACCAGGAATTCGCCGTCCTCGATGGCGAGGTCCAGCGATTCGACCGCTGCGACGTCCGATCCCGGGTAGAGCTTGGTGGCTCCTTCGTACGTGACCTGTGCCATGGGAGTGCTCCTTTGTAGAGGTTAGAAGAATCGGTGCGCGGAGCCGGCGGGCTCGGCGTGGAGAAATGTGGGGTGTGGCAATCCGGCTCGTGCTGCGCTGGAGTCGATCTCGACCACGACCGCCTGAACCATGTCCGACGGCACCAGAGCAATGGCCGATCCGCCGAAGCCTCCGCCGGTCATGCGAGCCCCGTACGCACCTGCGCGCAGCGCTGCGTCCACCACACTGTCGAGCTCTGGAGAGCTGACCGCGTAGTCGTCGCGCAGAGACACGTGCGAGGCCGTCATCAACTCACCGAGTTCGGGGCCTGCTGCACCGCGGTCGAGTAACTCGGCCGCCTGCTCCACCCGCCCGATCTCACTGATGACGTGGCGAACTCGGGAGACAAGAGTGTCGTCGGCGAGGCGCGAGACGGTCTGTTCGAGATCGAGGCCGCGCAGCGTTGTGACCCCCAATTCGGCGTACGCGGTGTCGAGCGACGTCCGACGCGCTCCGTACTGACCGTCGACCAGTCGATGCGGGGCATTGGTGTCGATCACCAGCAGCCTGGTTCCCGACGCATCGAGATCGAGGGGGATCTGACGCGTCGACCCGTCGAGACAATCGAGCAACAGCGCATGTCCAGGCTGGGCCGACATCGCGATGTTCTGATCCATGCCGCCCGTCGACGCACCGGCGATCTCGTTCTCGGCTCGAATGCTGGCCTCGGTCAGTACGTTTCGATCGACCTGCAGATCGAACAGCTCGCTGAGTGCCAGGGCGAACGAGCACTCGAGGGCTGCCGAACTCGACAGGCCCGAACCCACCGGCACCGAGGAGTGCACCGCAACATCGACTCCGCCGACTCCGTGCTCCTGCAGCGCCCAGGACACCCCGGCCACGTACGCCGACCAGCCTGCGGGTGCACCAGGGCCGATCTCCGCGAGCTCACCCGTCCACGACTCGTCGGTGTGTGTCGATACGGCGCGCATCACCGTGTCCTCGCGGCGACGTACCGCGACCGCCGTGGCGTACGGCAACGCGAACGGCAACACCAGCCCGCCTGCGTAATCGATGTGCTCCCCGATCAGGTTGACGCGGCCCGGTGCGATCCAGACGCCCTCGGGTTCACCGCCGAACGCGCTGCGAAACAGCGCTGCGGCGCCGTCGGCGAGGTCTTCCTCGGCGACGACATCGAGCCACTTCATTCGAGTACCTCGCGAAGTCGATCGGCGATCCGTTCCGGCGTGGTGTCGTTGACCCACGCACCCATCGCCGATTCGGATCCGGCCAAGAACTTCATCCGCCCCGGTGAGCGCATCATCGAAAACAGTTGCAGGTGAAGCCGACCCAGTTCGCGGTCGGCTCCCACGGGTGCCTGGTGCCACGCCGAGATGTACGGCACCTCGTCGACGCCCTCGAAGAACGCATCGACTCCGCGCAGCAGATCTCGGTAGACCCCGGCAAGTTCGTCCCGCTCGGCGTCGTTCAACTCGGCGAGGTCCGCCACATCCCGGCGAGGGGCCAGATGGACCTCGACCGGCCACCGCGACGCCGCCGGGACGTAGGCAACCCAGTGTTCGGCGTCGACGACGATGCGACGACCCGAACGCAGCTCGGCCGCGAGGACATCGGCCAGCAGTACTCGTCCGGTGCTCTCGAAGTGTGTGCGAGACTGCCGCATCAGTGCGTCGGTCCGGGGCGGGAGGTAGGGGTAGGCGTAGATCTGACCGTGCGGATGCGTCAGCGTGACGCCGATTTCCTTGCCGCGGTTCTCGAAGCAGAAGACCTGCTGCACTCCAGGTATCGCCGAGAGCGCGGCGGTGCGATCGGCCCAGACGTCGATGATGGTGCGGACCCGAGAGAGCTCCAAAGACACGAAAGAAGCGTCGGGATCACTCGCGAAGCAGATCACCTCGCAGCGGCCCGTCCCGGGCGCGAGTTGCCACAGCGCCTCACCGTCCACCTCGGTCGGAAGTGTTTGTTGTGCAGCAGTTTCGGACAGTGACGGGAACCGGTTCTCGAACACCACCACGTCGTAATCCGCCGCCGGAATCTCCGTCGCCGGCCGGTCCGGTCGGCTCGGTGCCAGCGGCGACGCGTCGGCCGGCGGCAAGAACGTCCGGTCCATCCGTTGGGCGGCGATGACGATCCATTCGCCGGTGAGAACGTCGAATCGCATCTGCGACTGCGACATCGCCGGCGAGAGAGCACGTGTATCGACCAGGTCGCGGGTGGCACCACCGGAGACGTACGGCTCGGTGTCGTCGTAGTAGATCAGTTCTCGGCCGTCGGCCAGAGTCGTCGACGTCTTGCGCAATGCGTGCGTCGTGGCGTCATGCGCGGTCATCGAGTACTCGTTCCTCGTTCGTGTCGACAGGTTCTCCGGCGATCACCACGTCGTCGACCACCTCGGCCAACGCGTCCTGGACACCGGGATCGAGTCCGGCATCGGTGACGAACACGTCGACCCGAGAGAGCGGGATGGTGTTGGCAAGCGCACGCACACCCCACTTGGTGTGGTCGGCCAGCACGATGACGCGTCGGGACGACGCCACCAGTGCCTGATTGGTCTGCGCCTCCATGAGATTGGGGCAGGTGAGCCCCGATTCGATATCCACCCCATGCGTTCCGAGGAACAGCATGTCCAGGTGGATGCTCTGCAATGCGCTGACCGTGAGCGGCCCGACCAGCGCATAGGACGGTGTGCGTTGCCCACCGGTGAGCAATACGGTCTGATCCGTCCGACCACCGGTGTGGAAGACCTCGGCAACAGGAAGAGAATTGGTCACGACGGTGATGTCCGGGACGTCGAGCAGTTCCTCGGCCAGCGCGTGCGTCGTAGTGCCGCCTGAGATTCCGATGGATGTCCCCGGCCGCACGAAACGGGCAGCTGCTTTCGCAATAGCGGCCTTGGCGTCACGATCGAGTTCGGACTTGGCGGAGAACCCCGGCTCGAACACACTCGCCGATCGCGGCAGCGTGACGCCGCCGTGCACTCGCTCGACCAGACCGCGGGCGACGAGTTCGTTGATGTCGCGTCGAATGGTCATGTCCGACACCGACAGCGCAGCACCCAGATCGGCGACCTTGACTGCGCCCGAGGCCGTCACCTGGTCGAGGATCTTCTGCTGACGCTGATGGGCGAGCATCAGCGGGTCTCGGCGATCACTGCACTACCGCCTGCAGCCACGATCAGCTCACCGTCGACGTGCGCTCCGCTGACCAGGTCCATACCTGTGGCCGGCACGCTGACCTTGTCGGTTCCGTGGTTGAGTACGAAGAGCCAGGACTGCTCCCCTGACGATCGTCGTACGATCTCCACATCGGATCCGAGGTCGCGCCGGAGGTCGATACCTGCTGCAGCGCAGAGCTTGTCGGCCAGCGCGTCCCAGCCCGCCGCATCGGGAACGGTGGCCGCGTACCAGGCGGCACCGTGGCCGACGGTGCGCCTGGTCAGCGCCGGAACTCCACGCAGATGACCCTGGGTGTGCCGTGCCAGTACATCGACGTCCTCGGACGCGGTGAGGTATTCGCTCCAGATCTCGCCGAGGGTTTCGTCGTCGAGAGTCAGGGTCTCGCCGTCCGCGAGCGGGAAGAACTCCTGGACCCGGACTCCGAGCAACTCACGAAAAGCACCCGGGTAGCCGCCGAGTCGTACGTGATCGTCCTCGTCGGCGATTCCCGAGAACGCAGTGACGAGCACCTGCGCACCTGCTTCTGCGGCGTCGGCTATCCGCGCGGCAGTCTCGTCGCTACACAGGTAGAGAGCGGGGACGACGATCACGTCGTAACCGTTCAGGTCCGTCGACGACGGGACGACGTCGCAGGTCACGCCTGCTGAGGTGAATCCACGATGTGCGCGTCGAGCAATCTCCATGGGCTGCATCGCCATCGACGGATGGCCCTCCTGCTCGCAGGCCCACTGGGAGGCCCAGTCGAAGAGCACGGCAACCCGAGCATCGACGGTGCTGCCTGCCACCGCGGCCATGCGACGCAGAGCCGCGCCGAGCTCGACGACCTCGCGCCAGCGGGCGGAGTCCTCACCTGCGTGCGGAACCAGAGCCGAATGGAACTTCTCTGCACCTGCTTTGGAGGCGCGGAACTGGAAGTAGGCGATGCCGTCTGCGCCGCGAGCCATGTGCGCCAGCGAGTTACGCATCATCTCGCCGGGAACCTTGGCGCGGTTGATGTGCTGCCAGTTGACGGCACTGGTGGAGTGCTCCATCAACAACCAGGGCCGACGGCCGGCCACGCCGCGGGTGAGATCGGCCGAGAACGACAGCTTGTGATGTGCTGCACCGTCACCTGTTTCGGGTCCGACGAGGTAATGGTCGGTGGAGACGATGTCCTGCTCGGGGGCCCACGACGCGTAGTCCATGTTGCCGGCAAGCGCGGGGCCCTGGCCCATACCCACCATGAAGTTCGTGGTGACCGGCACGTCCGGTGTGATCCGGTTCAGCACGGCCTTCTCGGCGCGGTACTGCTCGAGCAGTGCGTCGGAACAAAAGCGTCGCCAGTCGAGCTGGTGGGTGGGGTTGCCGAACGTGGTGCTCACCGAGGGAGGAACGATCTCGTCCCAGTCGCTGTACCGCTGGCTCCAGAAGTCGGTGCCCCAGGCGGTGTTGAGCGTCTCGAGGTCGATGTACCTGGCGCTGAGCCATTCCCGGAACGCGTGGGCACTGTCGTCGGAGTAGCAGAGAGCGTTGTGGCAGCCGAGTTCGTTGGAGACGTGCCACATCGCCAGTGCGGGATGCTCACCGTAGCGGTGCGCCATCTTCTCGACCAGCGCGAGTGAATGTTCGCGGTACACAGCGGAACTGGGGCTCCACGTCTGACGACTTCCGATGGCGTACCGGTAACCGCGCTCGTCGACCGGACGCATCTGCGGGTAGGCCGTGGCCAACCAGGGCGGGGGCGACGCGGTGGCCGTGGCCAGGTCGACTCGAATCTCGCCCTTGTACATCAGGTCCATGACTCGATCGAGCCATTCGAAGTCCCACGTCGTCGCGGTCGGCTGGAGTCGGGCCCAGGAGAAGACTCCGACGGTGACGAAGTCGACGCCGGCCTCGTGCATCAGCTCGACGTCGCGACGCCACACATCCTCGGGCCACTGCTCGGGGTTGTAATCGCCCCCGAAAGAAATTCCCTGGGTCGGCCAGGTGCTGCGTCGCGCTGTGTCCATGCTCACAATATGAACCAGCAGCTTTCAGATGTCAACATGAATGAACATTTTCATACTTACCCAGGTAAACGAGCTATACAGAGCTTGACAGACGCCATCTTGCCGTGCTTCTGTAACCTGCATCACCCCGAACGGTCAGCTGCCGCACCCAGATGCGCAGATCAAATGTTCATTTCTGATCGTTATCGATATTTCCCGGCGAAGGACTCTCATGAACCCACACGAGTGGCCGCGTACATGGCAGCCGTCTCGGCGCGACTTCCTCAGGTCAGCGCTCGTTGCCGCGGGCGCTGTGACCGCCGGTGGCGTGCTGTCGTCGTGCTCGAGCAGTCTCGATCCCAACACGGTCACGCTCGGCTCACGGCTGTCGGACAAGAACTCCAAGGTCGGAGTCGAGGACTTCGTTGCCATGTATCGGCAGCAGACCGGTGGCGACATCCGCGTCAACACCGTCGATTCGACGTCGTTCCAGGAGAATGTCAACAACTATCTCCAGGGCACGCCCGACGACGTGTTCACCTGGATGGGCGGCTACCGCATGAAGTACTTCGCAGACAAGGGTCTGGTGGAGGACATCTCGAATGTGTGGGCGACCAACGGCGGCGGATACAGCGACAGCTTCAAGGAGAACTCGACCGGATCCGACGGCAACCAATATCTGATTCCGTTCTTCTACTACCCGTGGGCAGTGTTCTACCGGCCGAGCCTGTGGGCCGAGCGCGGCTACGAACCGCCCAAGACCTACGACCAGTGGGTCGCGCTGAACAAGCAGATGCAAGCCGACAACATCACCCCGATCGGCTTCGGTGCCCGCGACGGCTGGCCACCGATGGGGACGTTCGACTACCTGAACCTGCGCCTCAACGGCGTCGACTTCCACCGCACCCTGTTGGCCGGTGAGGTCAGCTGGACCGACAATCGCGTCCGCACGGTGTTCGACACCTGGCGCGAGATCCTGCCGTTCCACCAGCCGCAGCCGTTGGGCCGAAAAATTGCCGATGCGCAGACGGCGTTGCTGAACAAGAGCGTCGGGTCGCTGGTCGCCGGCATGTTCGTCGCACAGAGCTTCCCCGCCGGGGCCGAACGCGACGACCTCGACTTCTTCCCTTTCCCCGAACTCGACTCCGCCATCGGCAGTTCCGCGGTCGAGGCACCGATGGACGGTTTCATGATGCGCGCCGATCCGCGCAACCGTCCCGCTGCCGAGAAGCTGCTGACCTTCCTCACCGGGCCCGAGCCTGCCGTCGCCTATGCGAAGCAGGATCCGCAGGCCATCCCCGCACACCGCGACGCCGACCTGTCGGAATTCCCTGCACTGGTGCGTAAATCGGCGGACCTCGTGCAGAACGCCGGCGACATCACGCAGTTCTTCGACCGCGACACGCGACCCGACTTCGCGTCCATCGTCATGATCCCGGCTCTGCAGCAGTTCATCGGCAACCCGAACGACGTCGACGGATTGGTCCGCAGCATCGAGCGCCAGAAGTCGGCGGTGTTCGGAACATGATCGTGCGCAGTGTGATTCGACCCCCATCATTCACTCGACTTCGAGATCAGGTAATGCCATGACCGCACCCGAACGGGTCAAGTCGCCGAAGATACGGCGCAGTGTTCGCGAGAAGTGGACCATCGCACTGATGCTCGGCGTGCCCGCGATGATCGTCATCGGCCTCGTCTGGATTCCCACCGTGTTCACGGTGATCCTCTCGTTCGCACGATGGGACGGAATCGGCGGCACGTCGAGTATCGAGTGGATCGGTCCTCAGAACTACGTCGACGCGGTGCAGGCGTACCCGCCGTTCCAGCAAGCACTGCAGAACAACGTGCTGTGGCTCGTCTTCCTGTTCCTCGTCCCCACCGTCATCGGCATCCTGCTCGCGATTCTGCTGGACAAGAACCTCAAGGGATCTCGGCTCTACCAGAGCATCTTCTACATCCCCGTAGTGCTGTCGATGGCCCTCATCGGCTTCATCTGGCAGCTCATCTACTCCACCGAGGGCGGCGTCCTCAACAGCCTGCTGGGCACGGACGTCGACTGGCTCGGCGATCCCGACATCAACATCTGGGCCGTCATGGTCGCGGCAGGTTGGCGTCACACCGGCTACATCATGCTGTTGTACTTGGCCGGTCTCAAGGCCATCGACCCGTCCGTCCGCGAGGCCGCGGTGATGGACGGTGCCGGACCGATTCGCACGTTCTTCAGCGTCATCTTCCCGCTGATGAAGAACACCAATCTGCTGATCATCGTCATCACCGTCATCGAGGCGCTGCGCGCCTTCGACCTGGTATGGGTGATCAACAAGGGCCGCAACGGACTCGAGCTGATCTCGGCTCTCGTGACGGCCAACGTCGTCGGTGAGGCGAGTCGGATCGGATTCGGTTCGGCACTGGCCACCATCATGCTCGGCATCTCGCTCGTCTTCATCGCCCTGTACCTCGCCATCGTTCTTCGGAGCAAAGACTGATGACCACTTCACTCACGCGCACAGCACCTCCCGAGCGCGATCCGCTGACCCGCAACCGCGCGGCCGTCGCCAATCGTCGACGCGCAGGCACCGCACAGATAGCGATCTACGTGCTGCTGACGGTCATGGCGCTGGCCTGGCTGTTCCCTCTGGTGTGGGCGGTGTACAACTCGTTCCGCGACTACGACTACGTGTTGCTCAACGGGTACCTGTCGGTGGGCGGCTTCACGTTCGACAACTACATCGACTCGTGGCAGATCGGCGGCATTCCGCACTACTTCCTCAACTCGATGATCATCACCGTTCCGTCGGTGCTGCTCATCCTGTTCTTCGGCTCGATGGCGGCGTTCATCCTGGCGCGGTTCAGCTGGAAGTTCAACATCTTCATGCTGGCCGTGTTCATCGCAGGCAACCTGCTGCCGCAGCAGACTCTGCTGACACCGTTGTTCCGGCTGTACAACGCAATTCCGGTTCCGTACTGGTTGAGTTCCTCGGGCTCGCTGTACGACAGCTACTGGGGACTGATCATCGTGCACGTCGCATTCCAGACGGGCTTCTGCGTCTTCGTGCTCAGCAACTACATGAAAACCGTGCCGTACGAACTGCTCGAGGCCGCGACCGTCGACGGAGCCGGATTGTTCCGTCAGTACTGGCAGGTCGTCATGCCGCTGTGCCGGCCCGCGCTGGCCGCACTCGCAACACTCATGGTGACGTGGATCTACAACGACTTCTTCTGGGCCCTGGCCCTGATGGTCAGCGGTGACAAGCTTCCGGTGACGACAGCGCTGCAGAATCTGCAGGGCAGCTTCTTCACCGACACCAACCTGCTCGCCGCGGGCTCGGTACTGGTCGCCCTACCGACGGTCTTGGTATTCATTGCGCTGCAACGCCATTTCGTGTCCGGACTGACGATGGGTGCCAACAAGTGAGTTTTACCGTCCTGCGCCGTGCCGGTGTCATGGTGATCCTCGGACCTTCGTCCACCGCCGTTCCGGCCGTGCTGCACTGGGGAACCGATCTCGGTGAGCTCACCGAACACGACCTTGCCGAACTGCGCAGGGCCGCAATACCCGCGGTTCCGCACTCCAGTGTGGACGTGCCGCGGTGGCTCACCCTCGCCCCCGGTGGCGACGACGCCTGGCAGGGCACCCCGGCTCTGGCGTTGCATCGTGACGGTACGGTGCAGTACCCGCGGTGGGCGGACGTGGAGATCTCCGCCACCGAATTCGGTTGCACTGTGGACGCTTCCGATAGCGAGCTGGCCATCTCATGGTCGATCGAGTTGTCCCTGGAGGTCGGCGGATCACTGCGAGTTCGGCAGGTTGTTCGGAACGTGAACGGCGGACCCCTGACCGTCGACGGCGTCGTGACCCTGATGCCGTTGCCGGACACCGCAACCGAACTTCTCGATTTGACGGGCCGCCATTGCCGCGAGCGCACCCCGCAGCGTCGACGGTTCGACCATGGCTCGTCCGTGCGCGCGTCACGCCGCGGACGAACGGGGCACGACGCCACCCTGGTTCTCACCGCAGGCAGCGAGGGCTTCGGCTTCCGTAGCGGCGAGGTGTGGGGTGCCCACGTCGCGTGGAGCGGCGATCATCTGCACCTGGCCGAGCGGCTGCCCGAACGCGCCGGTCAGGCCTCTGGTGTTCTGGGCGGTGGTGAACTGCTCGCTCCCGGTGAGGTGGTGTTGCAGAACGGCGCGACCTACTCGACGCCGTGGGTGCATTTCGTGTACTCCCAAGCCGGACTGGATGGTTCGGCGCAGTCGTTGCACCGCTGGATGCGTTCGCGTCCAGCACATCCCACGTCGCCGCGTCCGGTGGTACTCAACGTGTGGGAGGGCGTCTACTTCGACCACGATCTCACCCGACTGCGCGGCATCGCGGATGTCGCAGCGCGCGTGGGCGTCGAGAGATTCGTTCTCGACGACGGTTGGTTCCGCCACCGACGTGACGACCGCGCAGGGCTCGGCGACTGGCAGGTGGACGAGGGAGTCTGGCCCGACGGCCTGGCCCCACTGTTCGATCACGTCCGAGCGCTCGGCATGAGCCCCGGCCTGTGGTTCGAGCCCGAGATGGTGAACCTGAACTCCGATATTGCTCGCGCACATCCCGATTGGCTGCTCGCCGCTCCTGGCCGCATCCCACTGGAGTGGCGTCATCAGCACGTACTGGATCTGACCCGCGACGACGTATTCGATTATCTCCTCTCGGCCATCGATGCGGTGTTGACCAACGAGCGGCCGGACTACGTGAAGTGGGATCACAACCGTGACCTGATGTTGGCCGTCGATTCGGACGCACGCGCTGCGGTGCACGCACAGACCTCGGCGTACTACCGATTGCTCGACGCCTTGCGGTCCCGGCATCCGCAGGTCGAGTTCGAATCCTGTGCATCGGGCGGTGCCCGCATCGATCTGGAGGTGCTCGAACACACCGACCGCGTCTGGGCGTCGGACACCAACGATCCGCTCGAACGTCAACGCCTGCAGCGTTGGACCACCCAGCTGCTGCCGCCGGAGCTGATCGGCTCGCACGTCGGTCCGCAGATCGCGCATACGTCCGGCCGTTGGTCGACTCTCCAGTTCCGTTGCTTGACATCACTGTTCGGCCACGCAGGGTTGGAGATGGACGTCACCGAGCTCTCGTCGCAGGACCACGAGTACCTGACGTCGTGGACCGGGCTGTACAAGGACCTGCGCGGACTGTTGCACACCGGCGATGTGGTGCGTGCCGACCATCCAGACCCGAGCGTCTGGGTACACGGAGTCGTGGCAGCGGATCTGTCGGAGGCCGCGTATTCGATAGTGCGGATGGATACCTCGCCCGAGGATCGAACCGATCGGGTCCGGCTTCCGGGTCTCGATCCGGCCGTGCGGTATCGCGTCGAGTTCGTGCGTGAGCTCAGCGACCTGGGCAACGGCATCGAGCTACCACCATGGATCGCCGACGGCGGGGTGGTCGAACTGTCGGGTTCGATGTTGGCGCAGGCAGGCGTGGCTCTTCCGGTGCTGTTCCCGCAGACCGGAGTGTTGCTCCGGGTGCGAGCTCTCTGAGGCGTATCGGGCCTGCGGTCAGTAATCCTCGTCGCTGTCCGAGGCCGACTGGCCGCGCCCGATCCTGGTGAGATGCACGCGCCGGGCGAGGCGGATCATCGGCCGGATGAGCAGTTCGATACTTCCGAGGAGGAACAACCACGTGCCGGCCACGGTGGTGCTCTCGTGGAAGAACAGGATGCTGCCGATGATGAACCAGACCGCAACGAGGATGTCGTTGATGATGCTGACGACTTCCCATCGCTGCCGGATCACCAGTTCCTCGTGGCCGATGGTGAAGGTCAGGTCGTTCATGGCGGCTCCTCGGCGGAATGAGTGGTTCGGGTTTGCCTACCCCATTCGAGCTACTCGAACCACTGGACCCGAGACGCCATGGACCGTAATTTTGCGCGACGCGTCTCGTTCGTCTCGCCGATCCGGGCAATGCGCCTATAGATGTGGGCACGAAAGTCGTTGTGGTCGTGCAGGTTCTGCTCAGCTGGACCGGTGCTGAGACAGTTGTGCAGCAGTGCCCTGAGATTGTCGTACTCTTCTCGGGGCGCTGCCGGCCACGAGTTGACGACGAGCCCGGTCAGCTGTTGTCGCTGATGAGCGCGTCGAACCCTGGTCTTGTCCGGATGAATCGTGAAGCCTTCGTCGTGGGCGATCTGGGAAATCAGCCACAGCAGTCTGTCCACGTCGATGTCTGCGCCACCGGAGAACGCCAGATCGTCGGCGTATCGGCTGTAGCGGGCACCGATGGACCGGGCCAGGCCGGCGGCCCGGATATCGAGTTGTCGCGCAGCGAGATTCGCCAAGGCCGGTGAGGTGGGCGCACCCTGCGGCAAGTGGGTGGCACGAAGCCGCGCCGCGGTGGGTTGGTCCACGCCGACCAATTCCCTTGCCGGGGTGACCGTCGTGCACAGCGCGGCGAGATTCGCCGCGACCTTCCTGGGATAACCGACCGCCTCGAAGATGGCGACCACTCGATCGAACCCGATGGACGGAAAGAAGCGTCGAAGATCCACGGAGATCACCACGTCGCGTTCGGAATGCGGTATCGCGAAGGTACGCGGACTGCGGGCCTTCCTGAACCCGTGCGCAGCCGGGTGAGCTGGAATTCGATCGAGTATGCGGCGCAGTATCTTTCGTTGAATCTCACGCAAGCGTGGTTTCGGGACCTCCAGCAGTCGGATGCCCTGACGTTTGTCGAGTCGTGCAGATCGGTAGTGCTGCAACGGGAACGGCGCGGCACGCAGCCTGCCCTGCAGGTCGGCGAACCATTCGATTTCGGAGATCGTCAGGTCGAGAGATCGAGCCAGCTGACCGGTCGTTTCGTACCGTGGTACGTCGAATCGCCATGGCTTGACGCCGGGCCTCGACTCGGGCCGCTGCGAGGACACGGAGGGCTCCGAGATGAACGGAAGGTCGCGTAGCAGAACAAAAATCGATGCCTCGTCGAATGGCGGATCGGGATACAGATTGATGATTCGATCCGCGAGCCACGACGCCCTCTCGGGCATCAGACGTGCGAACGCAACCTCGAGCCCCGACCGCGTCCATTCGGCATCGGCGGCCAACCGCGCCAAAGTCGCGGCGGCCTGTGGGGTCAATTCGCGTTCGGTCACAGGCGGCTCTCGATCGGGTGCAGCGCTGTGACATGTAACGCTGTGACATGCAACGGCACGGGGCGACCGAAATCCTTCGTCCTCGGAGCAGTCAAGCACGCGGAGCGTGCCGAGCTGCTTCGGACGCAGTGCTCGATTCTCGTGATGTACCCAGGGGTTACCCCTGAGACCGGTCCCGCGGACCAACTCTCGCCCACGCGCCGCTGCATCCCTCCACCATGCCAAATCGACGCCGATCTGTCAGCGCGTTGCCCACGGGACCGTCACGGAAGGATCGAGTCGAGTGCGCCCAAGACGATGGTCGTCAACGACAGCCCGCCGGTTCCGAACGCCGCGGCCACGACGATGCCGACGAGGGCATCCTCGCGGGACGGCGTCGGTGGTTCGATCGTCTTGTTCACCATTCTGAACGGCAGCGACCACAACACATCGACACCTCCGCCGAAAACGCGAGTCAACACCCCGAATTCGTTGTGGCCCCGATCCGACGAACCATCGAGCAGCACACTGTCTTCCAAATTCTTCGCACGCAGCGACAGAGTGCGTTCCCCGTACTGAATGCCGACGCGGTAGGACCGTTTGACGAGCCTCGCGCGGCCGGGATCGAGAAGTATTTCGCAACCGTCGATGCTCGCTTTCAGCTGTGCGGCCCTGCGCGTGCCGATCGGGACTGTTGCCGATGTGCGAGCGCCTATGCGAGCGATCGTGGCGGTCATCGGTGGGCCCTCGCGATACGAGCCGCATATTTCGTCGTCGCGGTAGATCAGATCCAGTTCGCCGTGGATACCGGTCTCGACCACCACAGTCGTGGAATCTCCGACACTGTCCCGGTCGACCTCCACGCCCGTCACCCTGTCATAGGTCTGCGGCTTCCGAATCGAGGACCGTCGGGAACCGACGCGGGCTGTGCTGCGTCCAAGAACGTAGGTGTTCTCGAGGAACGGATAAGACCAATGCGCAGGGCACGTCGATGGATCCCCGTTGTATCTGCTTTTGCGCTGCTCGCTGGCTGCTCGAGCGGGACTGAAGGGGAAGCGACGCCGCGGGTGGAAACCAGCACCACCGTCGCGGCACCGCCTACGCCATGGGACCCCTGCACCATCCCCGACGAGGCCATCGCGCGTGCGGGATTGAACGTGGACACCAAGGAGTCGGGAATCTTCGGGCGGGATCAATACGGATTCAAGATCTGCGGTTGGGAGGATCGACCGCCAAACAATAAGTACTTCTTTTCGATATTCGCCGGGCTCGAAGGCATCGACTACATCGACGACCCCGCGACCTTCGATCGGCTCCAGCCCGTTCGAGTGGGCACTCGTGACGCGACCCAGTACCAGCAGGTCGGTGCTGACGCATCTCTGAACTGCGGCGTTGCCTTCACAGAGGGCATCCAACTGATCAGGGCAACGATCATCACTGATGCCACGGTCCGCAATCCTCCTTACGATCCATGTACCGAGCTGAATTCCCTGGTCGCAAAGCTCGACTCAGAACTCCCCAGCTAACTCCACCGACTGAAAGACGCGAACCCGTGACCGAAGCCAGGCCGGACCTCATCGCACATTGGCAAGAGCTCAACGCCCAAGCCGACGCTGGCACTATCACCATTCCGGCCGAAGTCGCTGCCAAGTGTGATGCAGCCTGTGTCGCGTACATCGCGCACCTCAACGACATGAAACGTAAGGCCATTCGCCTGGGCGAGTTTCAAGAGTGGGGCGACTTGAAGTCTGCGCAAGATCTGCAAGCCCGGTTCGGTCGTCTCGCCACTGGCACCGACCGGTCTCTCGACATCATTCTGCAGCAACACATCGACATCATCGAGTCGATGCGCTTGCTCTTCCGGCGCTACTTCGACGAGACGGCCGACACCGATGCCCAGACGTCGTCGAATATCACGGCGCTCACCCCGGAAAATTGATAGACGCCAACGCTTTTCGATGAACCTCGACTTCGCGTTTGTCGTTGTCCAGACGCCGTTCCATAGGCTCGTAACCGCGGGAACGCCACCATCCGATGCTCTCGACCATGCTCACCATCGGACCCACGAACACATGGGTCCACCCCTGTGCCTCGAGAATGCGCTCGAGCTCCGCCAGAACCGGATTCGCCACCCGGTTATGCTCGAGTTCCCCGTCGACGATCAGACTCCCCACCCACGGTTGACCTTCGCGGGGATGCGGAACCAGCAGCGTCATCGCCCCCACGATTCGTTCTGCCGCACGAATCACCAGACAGTGGGAGTTCTCCATGACGGTGTTATGCCAGAGGAACTTCTCGACATCCTCGACGGTGAAGGCGATGACTCCGGTATTTAACGTACTCGCGTCGAGGAACTCAGGATTGCTGTTGAACACGGCTAGGAAGTCCTCGGGACTATCACTGCCGTCGACCTCACGCACCGCATACGCCCCCGCGTCAAATCCGAATTCCATCCCGCCACGATAGGTCCCCCGCTCAATCCACGCCCCTGATCGTCAGGCACACCGCTCCGCTGCGGTGTGGTTGTCCACGAGGGTCGTGAACCCCACGCGCTGGCGTTACGACCGGGCCCGTAGCTGCACTCGATCGTTTCGCTGGACCGGCAGGATGCGGGAACGACGCAGTTTGGGCACCGACTCCCGCTTCGTCGCAATCGAGAGTCTGACTTCTCGCCGAATTGTCTGTGCACGAACCAGGTCGGTGACGGGCCGTACTCGAGAAGCATTGCGGCCCGTGGTCATCTCCAGGCGACTATCACGCAAGTCGGACCGAGCCGCCCGCGAAGACAGTTAGCTGAGCACGCACCTGGCGGTTCACGACCGTCGCTCGTGCGCAGGAAGCCGCCGATCGGATGCGATCGTGAACCATCAGGTCCGCTGAGTAATCAGCCTCCGTGCGCCTCGACGGCCACGGGCTGCCATTCGCGCCAATTGGCCAGTCGCGACTCGTAGTCCTTCGTCGCGATCTCCAGCGGAGCATCGCCGAAAAATACTCGCAGCGGGGGCTTTTCGGCATCGATCACCTTCAGCAATGCCGAGCGTGTTGCGCTCGGATCACCGGGAGTTGCCTGCCGGGCACTGCGCAGCTTTGCAGCCTTGTCTCGAATCGGGTCGTACGCGGCGATGTCGGTGGACTTCTTGGCAGACGGGCCGGACCAGTCGGTGGAGAACCCACCCGGCTCGATCAGCGTCACGTGGATGCCGAAGTCCTCGACCTCCTGGGCCAAGGCCTGACTGAATCCTTCGAGGGCCCACTTGGAGGCGTGGTACGCACCGACGTTGGGGAATGCGGAGATTCCGCCGATGGACGACACCTGCAAGATGTGGCCACTCCCCTGCTCACGCATGAACGGCAGCGCCGCCTGCGTAACCCAGAGCGCTCCGAAGACGTTGGTCTCGATCTGCGCGCGAGCGTCCTCCTCGGAGATCTCCTCGATCATGCCGAACTGGCCGTAGCCGGCGTTGTTGATGACGATGTCGAGTGAGCCGAAGGTCTTGTGTGCCAAGGCGACTGCTGCGAAGTCAGCCGCGCGGTCGTTCACGTCCAGCTCGATCGGCAGAATCGCGTCGCCGTATATCTCCACTAGATCATGCAATGTCGCAGTGTTGCGAGCAGTGGCAGCGACTCGATCGCCGCGTTCGAGGGCTGCGATCGCCCACTCGCGTCCGAATCCCTTGGAGGTGCCGGTGATGAACCACGTCTTGGCTGTCATGAATCTCGTCCCTTCGCTACACGGACAAAAGTAGGGACGACGTCCGCTGCAAACGCCTCTCGGCGAGTGGTCGCTCGTAGCGACAAATGGGGTGAGGCCCGGGGCTTGCCAAGCGAACGCCGTCGAAACAGTCCAACGAGGTGCCGTCGCCGACTATTCCCCGCACGTCAGCTGTGTTCGGTGATCATCACTGCCATGGTGTTCGGCTCCAACGCCTCGAAGATGTGCGGCACGTCGCCCGGATAGGCGACATAGTCGCCCGGCACCAGCTCGACCGCCTCGCCCGTCGGCCCCACCAGGGCTCGCCCTGTACTGAGCACCACATGCTCGACGACATTCGGCGAGTGCGGATCCGACCGCCTCGGCTCGCCGACGTCGGCGCTGATCAGATAGATGTCTCGGCGAGCGTTCGGCGGTGACGACGCCAGCAGCGTTGCCGTGTAGTCCGCCCTGTCCGACGCGAATCGCGGCCCCTCGCCCGCCCGGATCAGGCGGACCGACTGCTTCGCCGGCTCGACCAATCTGGAGAACGGCACGCCCAGCGTGACGCTGAGCGCCCAGAGCGTTTCGAGACTCGGATTGCCGGTTCCCGATTCCAGTTGCGACAGAGTCGATTTCGCAATCCCTGCCCGGCGGGCCACCTCGGCCAGAGAGAGGCCGACGCGTCGTCGTTCCTGTTGGAGGGCTGCGGCGATAGCTGCTATCGGTGGACCGGCATCCGCCATTCGTTCACTCCATCGGTACGTGCGTTTGATTTGACGAACAGCTTAACATCGTCCACTATAACGATCATGCGTTCGACATGGCGAACCCCTCGGGGGGTCAACATCCGCGACATCGCGTTGGTCTGTTTGGCCGACGCCCTCGTCGGAGCCTCGTTCGGTGCGATCTCCGTGGCCGCCGACCTGCCGCTGTGGCTACCGGTGGTGATGTCGCTGGTGGTGTTCGCGGGGTCCTCACAATTCATCTTCGTCGGCATACTGGCCGTCGGCGGCAACCCCGTCGCCGCAGTCGCGAGCGCGTTGCTCGCCAACGTCCGTCTGGTTCCGCTCGGCTTCTCCATCGGAGCTGTGTTCGAGAACGCGTCACCGCTGAGGAGACTGCTCGGCACCCACCTCATCACCGACGAAGCTGTCGCGTTCACCGTCGCAGAAAAGGACGAAGCGAGCCGTCGAACAGCGTTCTGGTTGTGCGGAATCGGACTGTTCGTGACGTGGAACATCGGCGTTGCGATCGGCACGCTTGCCGGCGGCGCGATCACCGATACGGCGGCACTCGGACTCGATGCCGCGTTCCCGGCAATTCTGCTGGGACTGATCATGCCCGCGCTACGGGACCGAGCTACCCGCAATGCCGCCCTCGCCGGCGCGGGGATCGCCCTCATCGCCTCGATGTTCCTGCCGAGCGGGCTCCCGGTGCTGCTCGCGTTGATCGCCGTCGTTCCGGCCATGCTCTCCGCTGCTCCCGGTACAGAGAAGGAACCCGCATGAACCTCACGATCCCGCTGATTGCACTGGTCGTCGGCACCTATGCGCTGCGTATCGCTGGTCCGGCACTGCGGACGCGCATCACCATCTCGCCGCGCATCGACAGGGTCATGAACACATCCGTTGCTGTTGTATTCGTCGCGTTGGTCGCCACCTCCACCCTGCTCGTGGGCAAGGACTTCGCGGGCTTCGCTGCCCCGATCGGAGTCACCGTCGCAGGCATACTCGCCTGGCGAAAAGCACCATTCGTGGTCATCGTTATCGCTGCGGCAGCAACCACTGCAGGGTTGCGCTGGATCGGCATCCCCTGACCCCGCGCCGGTATGTAAGTCCACTAGATGTGACATTGACCCACAAAAGGGCCACCAGATGTGACATCGAGTGCCGAGGAAGGGGAACATCGGTGACAGTCATCGACCCCTCGCGGACTACCGACGCGCAATCAGCCGATTGCGCCCTAGGCGACCGCGCTCACTGATCTGAATGCCCACTATTTTCCTGCAGCCACGGGATTCCGCCTTTCGAGCCGAATTGCAGGCGCTGACATCAGTTGACTGACACAGCTCGGGACCGCCGACCCCTACCGGACCCACCTGTCCTCGCGCACCGTCCTCCTCCCCGTTCACCGACGTCCTAAGTCCACTCGATGTGACATTGACCCCCGAAAAGGCCACCAGATGTCACATTGAGTACCGAGGAACGGGAACAATGGAAGAGGAACACGACTGTCGACTTTGGGAGCAGCAATGACCGCGCTGGATGCAGTACGACGACGGTGGCCGAAGACGATGCCTCTGCAGCCGTTGCCGTCGGAGTCGTGGGCCAAGCAGGAACCCACCTGGAAGGGTGCGAATCCCCAGGTCATCGAGTCTGCTCTCAAACGTGCGAAGACGCGGACCTCGGGCAACTGGTTCGTCTTCGCCGCCAGTCGCGACATCAAAGCCGACAAGCCGTTCGGACGCTACGTCGGCACCACCGAACTCGTTGCCTGGCGCGACTCGGCAGGCAAAGTGCATATCGGCCCCGGCGCGTGTCCGCATCTCGGCGCTGCACTGGACACCGCAAAGATCGAGTGCGACACGTTGGTCTGTCGCTGGCACGGTCTGGCACTCGGCCCCAAGGGGAAGGCGGGTTGGCGTCCTGTTCCCGCCTTCGACGACGGAGTTCTGGTGTGGGTGCGACTCGATGAGCTCGGCGGCGAGGAGCCGACGCCCGTCCCCGTGGTCCCGATCCGCCCGCCCGCGTCGACCGCCATTGCCGGCGTGGTCACTCTCGTCGGCAAGTGCGAGCCCGACGACATCATCGCCAATCGCCTCGACCCTTGGCACGGCGCGTGGTTCCACCCGTACTCGTTTGCACGCCTGAAAGTGGTCAGCGCGCCCACAGAGATCGACGTGCCCGACGAGGACGATCGATTCCTCGTCGACGTGACCTTCAGGGTCAGTCGCGGCGTCGGAGTTCCGGTACGGGCCGAGTTCGTCTGCCCCGGTCCGCGCACCATCGTCATGCGCATCCTCGACGGCGAAGGTGCAGGCAGCGTCGTCGAAACGCATGCGACGCCACTGGCCCCGGCAGCCGACGGCACACCCCGTACCGCCGTCATCGAGGCTACGATCGCGAGCTCGGATCGCCCGGGATTCCAGATGGCACGCAAGATGTCCGGGCTGCTGCGCCCAGCAATGAACTTCACCGCCGCCCGCTTGTGGAAGGACGATCTCGACTACGCCGAACGTCGCTACGAACTGCGCTCGACGGGCCGGGCCTGACCCTCGACGAAATCGGCGAGTTGCCCGATGACGGTTCCCCAACCGTCATAGAAGCCGTAATCCTCGTGCATCTTTCGGTCCTCTTCGTTGCGGTGCATCACGTGGGCGCGGTAGTCCGTTCCGTCGGGATGATCGGCGAGCGTGATCACCGCGGTCATGAACAACTGCGGTGCGGGCCGCCATCCCTCGACGAGTGAGTTCGTGAAGACGATGCGCTCACCATCGTCGACGGCGAGGAAGCAACCGTCGATATGAGGCTCGTACGGACCGCCGGTCTCACTGATCAAGGTGCGGAATGCACCACCGGGCTTCGGATCCCAGGCGGCGACTCGACACAGCGCGGGAGCGGGAATCCACCACTTCTCGAATTTGGACGAGTCCGTCCAGGCGCTCCAGACTGCTGCGCGTGGCGCTCTGATGACGCGGGAGATGGTCAGGTCCAGAGCAGGATCGATCGATGTCATTGCGCTTCACTTCCTTTCGAGGTTACGAACTTTTCGAGGCGATCGGTACGCGATTCCCAGACGGCCCGCTGTTCCTGCAGCCAGCGGCCGGCCACCTCCAGGTTGGATCGTTCGATCGTGCAGGCGCGCACTCGGCCGACCTTGCGCGTGCTGATCCAGCCACTGCGTTCGAGGAGGCGAATGTGCTTCATGAACGACGGCAGCGTCATGTCGAACGGTTCGGCGAGTTCCCCTACCGTGGCCGGCCCGGACCCCAGCCGGCTCAGCACTGCCCGCCGCGTCGGGTCGGCCAACGCGTGGAACACGTCGTCGAGAACCATCGGATACTGAGCCATAAGGCACACTATCCAGAACTAGACACTATGCGCAAGGGCTAAGTTTCGAGACTCCGGACGAAACCCCGACCCCCACTGCGCCGCAGCACTATTGGTGCTGAAAATTTTCTGAGAAAGTACGAAAACACTCTTGGCACTCACCACATGAGAGTGCTAATTTCTGTTCTGCACAGTTCAGGAGCGACTCACCACAGGGGTGAGCGCATCTGCGTACAGGAGGTGGTTGCTGTGCTTCGATTCGATCCGTTCCGTGACGTCGATTCACTGGCCTCGGCAATGCTGGGTGTCTCTTCCGGTTCGGACCGCGCCCCACGGTTCATGCCGATGGATCTGTACAAGGTCGATGATCACTACGTACTCAGTGCCGACCTGCCCGGCATCGACCCGGGATCCATCGACGTCGATGTCGATCGCGGCACCCTGACGCTCACCGCTCATCGTTCGGCACCGGAAAGCTCAGGTGTGCAGTGGATTTCGTCGGAACGCTTCGCCGGAACCTATCGTCGCCAGGTCTCCCTCGGCGACGGCGTCGACACCGAGCGCATCGCTGCGTCCTACGACAACGGAGTTCTGTCGGTGACGATTCCACTCGCAGAGCGTGCAAAACCTCGGAAGATCGACATCGCTCGCACCGAATCGACCAACGAGCAGAAGTCCATCGAACACGAGCCGGCCTGAACCGACCACGACACGGCAGTGGGGTTGATGCGCAATGGAATCCGATGCAGTGGTGTGGAGAGAATCGACCGACCGTGAACACTGGTGGCGCACGGTGGTAGGTGCCGAGACGAGCATGAGGGAGTGCTCGACGGCGGATGTGCTCGATCAGTGTCGAGCCGAGCCTCTCGACGACGATCTCTATCCGCACATCCAGCACGCAGCATGACGAGAGGGCCGGCCCCGAACACCCGGGGCCGGCCCTCTGTGCTGGGACCTCTACAGGGACAACGTGTAGAACGTGCTCGACGGATCCAGCACGTAGTCGCCGAAGGGCGGGCACTCGACGAATCCGTGGCGTACATACAACCTACGGGCGGCGGCGAAGTAGTCCTGAGTTCCCGTTTCCAGGCTCACCCTCCCGTACCCGCGTCGACGCGCATCGTCGAGCACGTGAACGAGCAGATTCGACGCCACTCCGCGACCTCGCGCCGCCGCCGAGGTGCGCATCGACTTCAACTCGCCGTGCTCAGGGCTGAGTTCTTTCAGCGCTGCAATACCCCACAGCGAGTTCGCATCCCATGCCGTCCACACGCTGACATCCGATCCGCTCAGACCGGACAGATCGAGTGCGTGCACACTCTCGGCAGGTGAGGTCGCGTGCATGTCCGCGAGATGCTCGGCGAGCAGGGCACCAATGGCGGGTCGGGTCAGATCATCGACCTCGATCCTCACCTGCTCATGAGCTTTTCGATGGCGTCGAACATCTTGAACCTTCCACTCGTGGGCACCGTTTCGATGTCGTGACCGGCGACGCCCCAGCTGGACAGCAGTGTGTTAGCAGCCTCGAGCCCGGTCGTCGCTGCGCGCTCCATCAGGGCCACCGGCAGATCGATACGGATGCCGTCGCCCGCCAGGACCAGCGCAGGTTCGGGGGTGCGGACCGTAGGCCGCTCGGCGAACGCTCCGAGACCGAACATGGGGCAGTCGTCTCGCCATTCGGACCGTTCCGCAATCACCTCTGCAGCAGCCGTTTCCGGATAGATCTCGTGCATCCGATCCATCAGCTGCTGCCGCGTGACCTCCTCGGATTCCTCGGCAGCATAGGCGTGCAGTTCGACGACGGACCCGCCAGTGCGCGCAGCCCACTCAGCCGCCTCGTCCTCGAAACGTTCGAGCACACTGATGTTGTCGATCGGTGGCATCCCGCCGGTGCCGATGAAGGCGGGGCGATCTGCGTTGACCGGCTTGCTCAGCCAGACTCGGTGCACCAGGAACGGCGGTGTGTTCTGCAGCGCGGCAATCTGTTCACGCCACACCGATGTCCCGAGTTCGGGTGATTGCGCGAGCACCTTCTGCAATCCGGCGATGTCGGTGGCGAGGACCACGGCATCGGCATCGATGGTCCCGCCTGCATCGACGCGGAACTTGCGCAGGCCGCCGCGGGTGATCTCGCCGCACGGTGTAGACGTTCTGATGTCCACACCGAGTCCGGTGAGATACTCCCCCAATGGGTTCCACAGCGCCTGTGGATACGCGTCGCGGGGGACGTCGAAGATCAGCCCCTCGGAAGAGCCCAGGAAGTAGATGTGGAACATCATCGCCAACTCGGCGGCCGACATCTTCTCGGGATCGGCGAAGAAGCTACGCGAGAACACTCCGAACGCCAGATGGCGCGCGGCCTCGGGGAAGTTGATGTTGCGCAGGAATTCTGCGGCCGGGGTGGTGTCCAGCTCGTCGAACGTCTTGGGCACGCTCACCGTCATCAACGGCAGCGCCGCGATGCCGTTGAGGTCTGTGAGATCTTTCCACCGGAACGTCGGACTGCGCTTGACGAACGCGAACGCGTTGAGCGGCGGGGTATCCGGTAGCCCCTTGAATCCGTCGATTCGGCCGTCGCCGTCGATCAGCGGGTAGTCGTCGACCGGCCGCAACCGATCCAACGCGGGGTCTGTGCGGCGCAACAGGTTTCGGAGGTTGTAGTACTGACGAAAGAAGGCATGGAATCCGCGGCTCATGGTCGCGGGCGAGCCGTCCTCGAGCGTCGTGTCCCACCCGCCGACACGGCCGCCGAGGTAGCTCTCGCGCTCGACAACGTGCACCTTGACGCCGCGCTCGGCCAGGGCAGTGGCAGCGCTCAATCCGGCGATACCGCCGCCGACCACCACCACATGCGGAACGTCGGCCAGCTGACCGGCATCGGAATAGCCCTGCGGCGCAGCGTGGGTGACTTTCTTGGAGTCGGTCAACGCTCTTCCTCCGCGGGCCGGGAGCCGAGGAACGTGTGCACCACACCGTTCTGCCATCCGGTCATCGTCTCTCGGGCGACACCGGTGTAACCCGCGCGCTGCATCCGCCGCATGAAGGCGGAGGCACCGTCGAAGGTCACGACGCTGCGCCACAGGTGCCGGTACAGAGTGGCATCGCGCGTCGCCAGCCAACCCAGCGGAATGATGATGCCCCAACTCACCACGTTCCAGGAGATCCTGGCCCTGAGCGAATCGTGAACGGAGTACTCGTGGAACGCGATCGTCGAGCCCGGACGAAGCAGCGACAGAAGCGATTTGAGCTCGGTGTCGGGTTCGTCGACATTCCTGATGAGATACGCGGCCAGGATCGCGTCGAACGGGCCGTCGACCCCGTTGACCGCCAGGTCCTCGACACGCGAGTGCACGAACGTCACGTTCGACGGCCAGTCCTTGCTCCGGGCCACCTCGAGCATTTCGGCAGACGCGTCGGCCGCGACGATCTCGGCGTGCGGAGCGGCTTCGAGCAGCGCGGCAGTGGATGCACCTGTGCCGCAACCGATGTCCAGCAGACGGAGGCCCGTTCCCAGATCGGGGATTCTCAGGCGCTGAGCCGACTTGACCAGATGTTCGTGATAGCCGGGGTTCGCTCCGACGAGACGGTCGTACGCCTTCGCGCCGACGTCGAATGCTCCGGGAACTTCGTTACGCGGCAGTCCGCTCTTTCCGACCTTCACAGTGCCTCTTCCTTGCTCACGCGGGCAGAGGGCCCACCCTGGACCGTTACGACATCACCATGCTGCAACTGCCGTCCGCGCCGCACATCGACGTCCCCGTTGACGCTCACCAGACCGTCGGCGATGACGCCCTTCGCCTCGGCACCGGATTCGATGAGGTTGGCGAGCTTGAGGAACTGACCCAATCTGATGGATTCGTCGCGAATGGGGACATCGTGTGCGTCGGACATGGCTCCATCCTGTACTAGCGCGCCGTTCGCTGCTACCAACGAGTCACATCGACGAGCGGAACCTGCGCAATCGCAGACTGTTGCTCACCACGAACACCGAGGACAGCGCCATCGCGGCACCGGCGAGCATGGGGTTGAGCAGGCCCGCAGCGGCCAGCGGAACGGCAGCGACGTTGTAGGCGAAGGCCCAGAACAGGTTGCCCTTGATCGTGCTCAGCGTGCGCCGCGAGAGCCGGATCGCGTCGCCGACGGCTCGAAGATCTCCTCGCACCAAGGTGAGGTCGCTGGCCTCGATCGCCACATCTGTACCGGTACCCATTGCGAGCCCCAGGTCGGCCGTGGCCAGGGCGGCCGCGTCGTTGATACCGTCGCCGACCATCGCCACGACCTTGCCGGACGCCTGCAGTTCACGGACGGCATCGACTTTGCCCGACGGCAGGACACCGGCGATGACCTGATCGATTCCCACCTCGGCAGCGATGGTCCTGGCGGCGGCCTCGTTGTCGCCGGTCAGCATCACCGGTGTGAGGCCGAGAGCCCGCAGTTCCGCGACGGCTTGCTTCGAAGTCGGCTTGACCGAGTCGGAGACCACCAGCACCCCGCGCGCTGTGCCGTCCCACCCGATCGCGACGGCTGTCCGGCCCTGACGTTCGGCGGTCTCGAAGGCATCGGCCAACTCTGTCGGCAGAGGCATCGACCAGTCGGCCAGCAATGTGCGACGGCCGATGACGGCAGCGCGACCGTCGACGACGCCCTGCACCCCGAGACCCTCGAGTGCGGTGAACTCCTCGACCGTCGAGGACGGGTTCGATCCTGCGATGGCCCGTGCGATGGGATGCTCGGAGCCCGATTCCAGGGCAGCCGCGATGTCGCGCACCGTATTCTCGCTCTCACCGTCGGCGACGTGCACCGAGTGCAGCGTCATCTCGCCGGTGGTGACGGTGCCGGTCTTGTCCAGGACGACGGTATCCACGCGGCGGGTGGACTCGAGAATCTCCGGGCCCTTGATCAGAATCCCGAGTTGCGCGGCCCTGCCGGTGCCGACCATCAGCGCGGTCGGCGTGGCCAATCCGAGCGCGCAGGGGCAAGCGATGATGAGCACTGCCACCGCGGCCGTGAACGCACCTGCTGCGGAACTGCCTGCACCGAGCCAGAACCCGAGCGTGGCGACCGAGATCGCGATGACGATCGGCACGAAGATGCCGGAGATGCGATCGGCCAAGCGCTGCGCCTGCGCCTTACCCGTCTGCGCGTCCTCGACGGTCTTCGCCATCTGTGCCAGCTGGGTATCCGATCCGATTCGGCTTGCCCGCACAACGATTCGGCCACCGACGTTGACCGTCGCACCGACCACGGCGTCACCGATACCGACCTCCACGGGCACGGATTCACCCGTCAGCATCGATCGGTCGACGGCCGAGGACCCGCTCTCGACGGTGCCGTCGGTGGCGACCTTCTCACCCGGGCGCACGACGAACAGATCTCCCACGACCAATTGCTCGATGGGAATCTGTTGTTCCCGTTCATCTTTCAAGACCGAGACCGTCTTGGCACCGAGGTCCATGAGGGCGCGGAGCGCCGCCCCGGCCTGCCGCTTCGATCGGCTCTCGAACCAGCGGCCCGCCAGAATGAACGAGGTCACCCCCGCAGCGGCTTCGAGGTAGATGTTGTTCGCCCCGTCGGTTCGCGCGATCGTGAACTCGAACGGATGCGTCATACCGGGCGTGCCTGCAGTGCCGAAGAACAGTGCGTACAGCGACCACCCCAGCGCCGCGAGGGTTCCCATGCTGACGAGGGTGTCCATCGTCGAGGTGCCGTGCCGCAGGTTCGTCCACGCGGCGCGGTGGAACGGTAGAGCTCCCCACACGACGACGGGAGCGGCAAGCGTGAGCGAGAGCCACTGCCAGTTGGTGAACTGCAACGCCGGGATCATCGCCATCGCGATCACCGGAATGCTGAGCACCGCCGAGACGATCAGTCGCTGCTTCAGTGGATCGGAGGGAACGTCGTCTGCGGGTTCGTCTGCAGGCAGCGTCGCGGTGTAACCCGCGGCTTCGACAGCGGCGATCAGATCCTCGGTGGCCACGCCGTCACTGGTGACGCGCGCCTTCTCGGTGGCGTAGTTGACCGTCGCCGACACCCCGTCGAGTTTGTTGAGCTTGCGCTCGATGCGGTTGGCGCACGACGCGCAGGTCATGCCGCCGAGGATCAGTTCCGTTTCCTGGCTCATGCATGCCCCTCCTGTACCTCGATGGTGAATTCGGCTGTGTGGACGACGCCCACGTGCTGGAAGTCCAGATAGAGCGCATATGTTCCCGCCGTGGGCGCGTCGACGGTGAAGTCGACCGTCGGACCCGGTGGACCTTCTTCTGGGTGTACGTGCAGGTAGGCCAGATCGTCGGCTCGCAGTGCCACCAGATGTCCGTAGGCCCCGAGATACGGCTCGAGATCGGTGACCTCCCGACCGTCCTGCTCGATGGTCAAGGCAACCGTGGATTCCTCCCCTGCGGCCAGCGCACCGGAGAGCGTCACGTCGTAACCGTCGGGACTCGATGTCACATTCGGTGGACTCAGGGGCTGCGGCCGATAGTCGCCGGGCACGGTCAGCTCGGCTCCAAGTGTGATGTTCTCCCCACCGGCCGGGGTGAAGTCCGCGAACAGACGGTACGAACCGGGCGTCGTGAGATCGAGAGCCGTCGACCACGTCCCCGACGCGTCACGCGTCGGATGTACGTGCTGGAAGTCCGTCAGATCGCGGCGGACGACGATGAGGTGCAGTTCCTTGGTATGCATCTCGTCGAAGTCGGTCAGAGCAGCCCCGTCCGGTGCTCGGATCGTGAAAGCAACCGGAACGGCCGGGCCGGACTCGACGACGAATCCATCGAGCTCGAGGGTGTAGCCGTCCTGGGTGGCCTGCAGCCCGGCCGGAATAGAGGTGGACGCAGCCATCGCGTCGTGCGAATCGCGATCGGTGTGCGCGGCCGCTGTGGCTGCCGGGGCGTCGGGCCCGATCGTGTCTCCGACGAACAGTGCCGCGAGAAACAGAAAGGCGATTCCCACGAAGAATCCGACGAGCTTGGTGGGGGCGTCGAGTTCCTTCCGTCCTGATTGCATAGCCCTACCCTACCCCCCCAGGGTATCTGGGCGGTAGTGGCAGAACCCAACACGCCTGACACGATCCCGAGTGAATGACGTCTATGTAATTCACACGCGAATTGCAGTGCGAGCGACGGAGAATGATGCGCTTTGTAACGCGAACCACCCCGAGTACGAAATGCCGGGTAACCCACTGGCAACTGCAGTCGGGCAAATCGGTTCGGGCGTAAACGATGGGGATCGAAAACATGAATGTTGGCAAGTCGAAGCGTGCTCGCGTTGCGTTGAGCGCGTTCGCGATCGGAGCACTCGGTGCCGGGGTTGTCGTTGCAGCTCCATGGTCGACACCGGCCACCAGCACCGAAGCCTCCATCGAACTGGTGTCCACGGCAACGTGCTACGACATGGTCAGCATCGCCATCGGCGGACGCAACGACACACCACGCGACGGCGTCAAGTGGCTCACCACACCCGATGGCGAACGACTGCCTGCCGCGATGTCCGGTGACTACTCGAGCGACTGGATCGACCAGGTTGTGCGAGCTCCCAACAACGGCAACGTCGTTCCGGACTCCTACGCGGCGGTCTACGTCGAGTACCCCGCAAACATGGCGAGCTACGACAGCGCCGTGCAGACCGGTGTCACCAACTCGCAGACCATCATGAAGTCCATCACTGCCTCCTGCCCCAAGACCCGCTTCGCAATCGTCGGCTACAGCGAGGGTGCAGACGTGGCCCGCCGGACGGCTATGGAAATCGGCAACCAAACTGTCCCGGCGGACGGCAAGTACGGCATCATCGACCCCTCTCAGGTGGTCGGTGTCGTTATCCTCGCCGACGCCGGCCGCCAGGCCGGTCAGGGACCGTTCCCCGGCGCCGACAATCCGTTCGGCAATCCCGACGGCTTCGACACCAAATACCAGAATGGCAACTCGCCGATATCGGGCCAGGGTGCGTTGCCCGGAACCTCGGGCGGCTTCGGCGCACTCGACGGCCGAGTTGCATCCTTCTGCTCCGAGGGTGACCTCACCTGCGCTCTGCCGGAGAACACGTCGCTGCTTCATCTCGCTGCCAACATCGGCCGACAGGTCAATGCCGATGCATTGGAGAAAGAGCAACTGACGCCCGCCACTGGAGCCGATCTGGCTCTCGCCTTGGGCCGCATCGCAGTGAATGCCTTCAACGACATTGCTTCGCAGCCCAATTGGATGCAGAGCGACGAGACATTCCTCGACGTGCTGATCAAGGTCTCCGAACCCACGTACAAGCCCGGCACGGCAACCACACCGGTCGCTGCAAAGGTGGACGGGGAGCAGGAGCCGATCGAGACCGGTCAGATGATCGATATGGTCTACCTGCCGCAGAAGATCTTCAGAGAGATCACCGGCTTCCTTTCCTCCAACCAGAACACCATCCCGGTTGTGATGAACGACCCCTACGGACTGACCCTCGGGCCAGGCTCGGGACACCACTTCGATTACTGGCGTGATGCAGACGCGGCCAACGGTAAGCCTTTGACTTCCGCTCAGTACGCAGGAGCCTGGCTGACCGAATTGTTGGAAGAGGCCAACAGAGGTGAACCAGTGAAGAGCAAGGAGGTTCAGGAGAAGGCGGGACGCGCAGCGATCCAAACGATCGTGGCACCCGCGACCACCTCGGCAACGCCGACTCCGACGGCCACCACGACCGCACCGGTCACCTCGACGCCCGTCGTTACCACCACGGTTCCGGTTGCGCCCGCCCCCGCGGCAGTAGCACCGGCACCCGCAGTAGCACCGGCACCGGCGTCCGAGCCCGTCGCAACCCCCGAGTGCACCGTCCCCGTCGAGGGTGAGACCCCCGTCGAAGGCGCACCGCCGCTCTGTGTCACCGCGACCGAAACGGCTGCCGAGACCGCAACCGAGACTGCGGTTCCGACGACCACCGAGGTTGCACCCGCGCCGTAGTCCGACGCGTAGAGAACGCTCACGAGCCTGCCCACCTGATTCGTTCGGTGGGCGGGCTCGTGTGTTTTCGGTGGAAGAGATCTGTTCGACCGACCAGCGTGACTCAGGCCGTGCCGCGTAGCTTTCCCCGAACCACGATGCCCACGATCAGAAGTGCCAACGCCACGAACACCACCATCGACGGACCGCCGCGGTCGAGACCGGTCAGCGTCGGAAGCGGCGCGAGCAACGCCAGCCCCAGCGGCGGCAGAGTCAACGCGCCGACGCCGACGCCGTACCAAAACCCCTCGAGTCGTTCCCAGTCCGGACGACTCTGGACCCGGTCTTCCACATGCACCATGGCAATCGCCAGAGGTACTGCCACGAACAGCCACAACAGCGGGGACAGCGGCAGACCTACCCGCCCCAACAGCGCGTCGGTGATGAGCGTCGCGCCGAAATACGAGGGCAAGAACATCGCAACAGCGAGACAGAAACCCAACGTCACGTCGGAGACGTCGTCGGGCACATCTCTGTTCCGGCTGTGATCTGACATGAGATGCACGCTACGGAACATAGTGCCCACACCGGGGATCGCCGCCGGCGTCAGACGCGCGGCGGGTCAGATTTCTCGGTGGGCCTGCGCGTCAACACCCCGCAGGCGCACGTCATCACCGCGACAACCACGAGCCCGGCCGCCGAGAACACCATGGGGTCGTGTTCGGTCGTGGGAGTGAAGACCGCGCGGTCGTAGACCGAGGCGGTCTGAAAGCTCGCGGCATACGCCGTCACCGGCAGGGTCGTGGTGAACAGCGCAGGCAGCGACAGTGCCAGAGATCCCGGCGAGATCGTCAGCGCGGACACCACCACGTAGGCAGCGATCAACGGCAAGACGAACTCCGACCCCGTCTGGACGTCCGCATAGCCCTCGATCACGCCCGCAACGGCAACGACGAGAAGGCCACCCAGCCCGACGTACAGGTGGGGCCACCGGTAGCCGATCCCTGCTCCGAGGATCAACAGGCCCACCGTCAGGGCCAGCTGGGCACTGTTCCCGGCGGCCAGGCCGAACGTGCCGAACACGCCTGCCGACAGCGCACAAAGCACCAGCAGCAGGCGTCCATCGCGTCCGGGAAGTAGAAACGACGCCACCACTGCGGAGGCCGTCATACCGGCGAGGCCGACGAGCCAAACCGCGCTCCCGGCGTCGTGACTTGCGGCAATCCATCTCAGCACACCGACGGTGACGGGTAATGCGAGGCCGACGAGCAGAATTCGCCGGGTCTCGTACGGCTCCGGTTCGTCATTGCGGTGGGCCAGAAACAGAGCAGCCGCAGTGGCCGATGCGAGAATCACCATCACTATCGCCCGCTGCGGGCTCACGTCGTCCTCGGCACCGACCACGTCCCAGACGAAGACGGGACCGTCGTTGGCCTCCACGAGCGCGTCCAGCGGACCACCGAGTAGCCCGGCACCGAGTACGGCAACCGCCAACGTGGCCTGTTCACCTCGATGCCGCCCCGCCAGCACTGCAACTGCGGCGAGTACTGCACCGGTGGCCACTGCACCGGCCCAATGGCCGAGCAATCCGGTCACCATTCCGACGGTCTGGAACACGACGACGAGCGCCGATGCGATCGCCACGACGATCGAGACGCGTGCTCTCGCACGCGCCAGCGCGACCGAGGCCACGCAGGCAGAGATCGCAACGACAGTCAGTCCGTTGACAATTGACCAGAACGAACCGAACTGCGCGGTGCTGCTCAACAGCGAATCGAACGGGCCGATGTCGCTGATGGCGTAGCCGACGGTAAGACCGGCCAAAAGCATCGACAGTACTTTCATACTGCCGATCATGCCGTCAGCCGAACTTCACTCCCTGCGCCAGGGGCAGTTCGTTGGAATAGTTGACGGTGTTGGTTGCACGGCGCATGTAGGCCTTCCATGCGTCGGAACCGGATTCGCGTCCGCCGCCGGTTTCCTTCTCGCCGCCGAAGGCACCGCCGATCTCTGCGCCGGAAGGTCCGATATTGACATTCGCGATGCCGCAGTCAGAGCCGGCGGCGGACAGGAAGCGCTCCGCTTCGCGCAGGTCGGTGGTGAAGATCGACGACGAAAGACCCTGCGGCACATCGTTGTGCAGTGCGATGGCCTCGTCGAGGGTCTCGTACGTCAACACGTACATGATGGGCGCAAAGGTCTCGTGCTGGACGATGTCGGTCTGCGCGGGCATCGTCACGATCGCGGGCTGAACGTAGAACGAGTACTCGTCGACCACGTTCACCCGCTCGCCGCCGACCACGACGGTTCCGCCGTCGGATACCGCAGCCTCGAGCGCCTTCTGGTACCCCGCGAACGCACCCGCGTCGATCAGCGGACCCACCAAAGTGTCACTGGCCAAGGGAGATCCGATCGACAGCGTCTCGTACGCTGCCACCAGTTTGCCGACCAGTTCGTCCGCAACGGAGGAATGCACGATGACGCGTCGGAGCGAGGTGCAGCGCTGACCGGCAGTCCCGGCGGCCGAGAACACCAGCCCACGCGTCGTCAGGTCGAGATCGGCCGACGGCGTCACGATCGCCGCGTTGTTGCCGCCGAGCTCGAGCAACACTCGGCCGAATCGCTGCGCAACCCGAGGTGCCACCGCCCGGCCCATACTCGTCGAACCGGTTGCCGACACCAGGGCCACGCGCGAATCATCCACCAGCGCTTCACCGGACGCACGGTCGCCGATCACCAGCTGAGCGATCTTGGGGTCCACTCCCGCTGCGGCGGCAGCCCGCTCGAACAGTGCCTGCACTCCGACGGCGGTCAGCGGAGTCTTCTCCGACGGCTTCCAGATGACGGTGTCACCCGCGACGAGCGCGAGGGCAGTATTCCAACTCCACACGGCAACAGGGAAATTGAAGGCCGTGATGACACCGACGACTCCGAGCGGATGCCACTGTTCCATCATGCGATGTCCGGGCCGCTCGGTCGCAATGGTGTTGCCGTAGAGCTGACGCGAGAGTCCGACGGCGAAGTCGCAGATATCGATCATCTCCTGCACCTCACCGAGGCCCTCGGACACGATCTTTCCCGCTTCGATGGACACCAGCGCGCCCAGGTCCTCTTTGTGCACGCGCAGTAGTTCGCCCAGTTCGCGGATCACCTGGCCTCGCACGGGGGCCGGCACCTGCGACCACGATACGAAAGCGGTGCGTGCGTCGGCGATGACGCCGTCGACATCGGCTGCCGACGCAGACGCCAGCGTCGCCAGGTTTCCACCGGTGATGGGCGAGCGCGCCACGATCGCGTCGGGTCCCGCGGGGGCGTCGAGCGCGATCGTCGCACCCAGCCGGTCGAGGATGGCGCGAGTGCGCACACTCAACTCGTCGTGGGTGATGGATGCAGACATGCGCGTACACCTTCCGTGGAGAGAACCGAACCGTCGGAGATCAGCTTACCGATGAGGGTCACAACCGTATAATTTCCTGCGTATTGGGCTTGCTTACGGAATATTAACGCGTATCTTCGACGTCATGACGCAAGTATTACAGCGCACCGGAGTGACGATCGACGCCTCCAACGTCCGCGACGTGATCGGTGAACACCTTCTGGCCGACGGTTTCGAGCTTGTCCTCGACCTCGATGCCTCGAGCGGTTCCACCCTGGTCGACGCCAGGGACGGCACCCGCTACCTCGACCTGTTCACGTTCTTCGCGTCCAACGCCCTGGGTATGAACCACCCGGCGCTGATCGACGACCCGGAGTTCCGGGCGGACCTGATGCAGGCGGCGATGAACAAGCCGAGCAACTCCGACATCTACACCGTGCCCATGGCACGATTCGTCGACACGTTCGCGCGGGTCCTCGGTGACGCTCGCCTGCCGCACCTGTTCTTCGTCGAGGGCGGCGCACTGGCGGTGGAGAACGCGTTGAAGGTGGCGTTCGACTGGAAGTCACGCTGGAACGAGCGCCACGGCATAGACCCGTCGCTCGGCTCCCAGGTGATGCATTTCGAGCATGCGTTCCACGGACGCTCGGGTTACACGATGTCTTTGACCAACACCGACCCGAACAAGGTCGCCCGCTTCCCGAAGTTCGACTGGCCGCGTATCCCGTCCCCGTACATCAGATCCGACGCGAACATGGACGAACTCGAGGACGCATCGTTGGCTGCGGCCCGCCTGGCCTTCGAGGCCAATCCGCACGACATTGCCTGCGCCATCATCGAACCCATCCAGGGCGAGGGCGGAGATCACCACTTCCGGCCCCGCTTCCTGCAGAAGTTGCGCGACCTCTGCCACGAGTTCGACGCCCTGTTCGTCATGGACGAAGTTCAGACCGGTGCCGGAATGACCGGTACCGCATGGGCTTTCCAGCAGCTCGACGTCGTTCCCGATATCGTCGCTTTCGGCAAGAAAGTCCAGGTCTGCGGCGTCATGGCCGGCGGTCGCGTCGACGACATCGACGACAACGTCTTCGCCGTCAGCTCCCGCATCAATTCGACGTGGGGTGGCAACCTCACCGACATGGTGCGGTCGCGTCGAATCCTGGAAGTGGTCGAGTCCGAGAAACTCATCTCTCGTGCCGGTGAACTCGGAGCTGTATTGCTGAACCAGTTGCAGGAGTTGGCAACTCGGCACATCTCGGTCTCCGAGGTACGCGGCCGCGGTCTGATGTGCGCCTTCTCCCTGCCCGACGCCGCTACCCGCGACCGAGTGATCGAGCTGTTGCGCACCGAGGAACACGTCCTTGCCCTCGGATGCGGCGACACCGCGGTGCGATTCCGTCCTGCGCTGACCATCACCGAAGCCGAGCTGACCCAAGGCGTCCAGTCCATCGACCGGGTGCTCAGCATGCTGTAAAAGTGTCAGGTAAATCTTGACAAACCGACCTCCTGTTGTCAGGCTGTTCCTGACACAGGAGGTCGAGCATGGATCCCATCACCCTCGCCATCGAGGCGGATATCTCTGATGCAACGCGGTCGGTTGTGACAGCAGCGGCCATCGAGGCCGGACGGGTTGCCGACGAGATAATCGGCACAGGTCCCCTGCCGGGCACACCGGAATGGGAGGCCGAGCAATCGACCGACCTACCGGCGCGACGCAGCCTTGCGTGGCATCTGTTGAGTCTTCGCGTCCAGCTGGCAGCGGGGCTCGACGGCCTCGAAACCGTTGTGGTGCTGAGGGTTCAGGGTGCAACGTGGGCGACGATCGGCACCTCTGTCGGCATGTCGCGGCAGTCCGCGCACGAACGCTGGGGTGCCCGATCGGCGGCGATTCTGGACCCCGTCGGCGACGGACTGCCCGAGATCGTGCCGAACGACAACCCGGCCTGAGCTAGAGCAGCATTCGGGCTGCGCCCGCTGCCACGGCGTCCGCTGCTCGCTGGAGTGCGGGGGAAGACAGCGACCATTGTTGCCAGTACAGCAGCACGTCGTCGATTCCATTGTCATCGAAGCACTTCAGCGAGTCACGGGCCTGCAGATCGGGGATCATGCCCCAGCCGAAGCCCAAGTCGACGGCCCGCGCGTAGTCCGCGGACGCGGGCACCAGGTGCCGGGGCGGCTCGTGGGGTTCGACACCGAATCGCTGTAAGTAGTTGTCCTGCAACCGGTCGTCGGCATCGAAGACCACCACCGGTGCGGCTCGCAAGGCGTCGGCCGTCACCCCCACCGTGAACCACCGTTCGATGAATTCCGGCGTGGCCGATGGCCGGTAGCGCATCGCACCGAGGCGTCGAACGGTGCAGCCACGAACCGGCTCGGCCGCCGAAGTGATTGCGGCGGAGACGATCCCGTCGTGCAGTAGTTGAGCGGTACGGTCCTGATCTTGCCGATGCAGGTCGAACGTCGTCTGGGTCGCCAGTGGCGCGAGCACGGGCAGTACCCAGGTCGCCATCGAATCCGCATTGACGGCGAGGGAGACGGGAGCGGCGATTCCGTCGTCGTTCAGTTCGGCCCGAGTCTGGTCGGTCAAGGTATCGATCTGGCGCGCCAGACGCAGCACTGCGATACCGGACTGGGTGGCCACCACCGGTTTGCTTCGCTGGACCAACGTTCGCCCCAACGACTGCTCGAGTGTCTTGATTCGCTGGCTCACCGCCGACGGCGTCACGTGCAGCGCCCGAGCCGCGGCCTCGAATGTTCCGCCGTCGACCACTGCTCTCAGGGCTCTGAGCTGCTCGATCTCCACCGTATGAAGGTACGCTAACCGGCCGTGAAAAACATTCGCTGGACCTAATCATGCGACCCTCCTAGCGTTGCAACCATGACCTCGCTCGCCGCCGCACAATCGACCCTCACCGGATTGGGCGTCGGACTCTCGCTCATCGTCGCCATCGGCGCGCAGAACGCGTTCGTGCTGCGCAAGGGCCTGCAACGCACCCACGTACTGCCGGTAGTGGCGGTGTGCGCTGTGTCCGACGCGGTCCTGATTCTGGCCGGGGTGGCAGGCATCGGGGTACTCGTCGACCGCTTCCCCGTCGCTCTGCGCATCGTGACCGTCCTCGGTGCCGTGTTCCTCCTCGTCTACGGACTGATGGCACTCAATCGAGCGCGGACTCCTCAGACGATGACGACCGAGACGACCGGTGGCGGTTCACTGATCGCTGCCCTCGCCACCTGCCTGGCTCTGACCTGGCTGAACCCCCACGTCTATCTCGACACCGTCGTGTTCCTCGGTTCCATCGGCAACCGTCAGCCGGGAGACCTGCGGTGGTGGTTCGCCGTCGGTGCGATGCTGGGCAGCGTGCTGTGGTTCACCGCGCTCGGCTACGGCTCTCGTGTGCTCAGTCCGCTGTTCGCGCGGCCGTTGGCCTGGCGAATACTCGACCTCGGGATCGGGATCATGATGCTGACCCTGGCGGCGCTATTGGTGTTCGGCTGAGAATGGACACTCGGGTCATCACCCGATACGAAGGACCTATGGCACAGCTGACGACGTTTCCCGAACCGAGTTCCGCCCTGTCCGATCCCGCCGACCTGTTTCGCGAGTACCTACGCTTCTATCGCGGCGAGCTGGTTCGGCGCATCACTGCGCTGAGCGAGGAATCCCTGATCACCACAACCGTTCCCTCGGAGTGGACCCCGCTGCAGATGCTGACCCACCTGGTGCACATGGAGCAGCGCTGGTTCGTCTGGGGATTTCTCGGCCGAGCAGTCGATGCGCCCTTCGGTGACGAGAAGGACGGCTCCTGGCACGTGGCGACCGATGTGGGCGCCGAGCACCTACTGGCCAGGCTCGACGACGGTGCCCGGCTCACCGAAGAAGTACTGAGCTCGCATCGGATGGACGAGTTGGCAACTCTCGGTGGACGATTCACCGAGGAGCGGCCGACTCTGATCTGGATCTGCTTTCATGTACTCCAGGAATACGCCCGTCACCTCGGCCATCTCGACGTCGCTGTCGAATTGGCCGGCGGGCCGAGAGGTGAGGGACCGGCATGAGAATCAACATCACCAGCGTCTTCGTCGACGATCAGAACAAGGCGCTCACGTTCTACACCGAGGTGCTCGGCTTCGTCGTCAAGCACGATGTCGCCATGGGCGGCCCCGATCGCTGGCTCACCGTCGTCTCACCGCAGGACCCGGACGGCACCGAATTGCTGCTCGAGCCCAGCGGTCATCCCGCAACCGCGCCGTTCAAGGACGCACTCTTCGCAGACGGCATCCCGTTCACGCAGTTCGCGGTGGACAGTGTTGCAGCAGAATACGATCGGCTCATCGGCCTCGGGGTTCGGTTCACCCAGCAGCCCACCGAGATGGGCCCGGTGGTCACTGCGGTGTTCGACGACACCTGCGGCAACCTGATTCAGATCATCGCTCCCGCGACCTGATACTCGGACGTTCGCGTACACCGTCGAGCCGCGTCAGCCCCAGTTCGCGGCATGTGTCAGGCAGAAGGGATGGCCTGCCGGATCCAGCAGCACGCGCCAGGTCTCACCCGGCTGGTCGTCGGGCAGGGTCGCCCCGAGTTTCACGGCGGCCGCCGCCGCGGCGTCGAGATCCTCGACCGCAAGATCGAAGTGAAACTGCTTGCTGCCGTTCGTATTGGGCCACGGCGGTGGCTGATAGTCGTCGACGCGACCGAATCCGAGCGCGCTGCTCGGACCCTGCAGCATCGCGTACTCCTGCTCCGAATGTACGACGCTCCAGCCGAGCAACGACGACCAGAATATTGCGCTGGCCTGGGGGTCGGCGCAGTCCAAAGTGACCATCTTCAGCGTGGCCACGGGTGTCTCGGTCATGGTGTTCCTCCTCCATCTCGGGTGTCGGACCAGACTCCTACACTGACGCCCGTGCCGGATAGGAAAAATGCGACAACCACCCAGTCCGGCGTCCTTCGGCCCGACCAGCTGGCGCAGCACGTCGATCTGGCTCGGCTGCCATGTGCGGCGTCGCTGGAACCCTGGGTCGAGAACTACTGGCAGCTTCAGTGGAATCTGCCGCCCGGCATCTCCTATCGCAGCTCGACGCTCCCGCACCCGGCCTGCACGCTCAGCGTCGAACACGGCTGGACCAGAGAAGGCGTGGCCGACCCGGTGGTGGTGACGGGAGTGCTCACCCGCCGCTTCGACGTCGTGCTCGCAGAATCCGGATGGGTCTTCGGCGTCAAGTTCCGGCCGGGCGGCTACGCGGCCTTCACAGGAACTGTGGCCCGCGGCCTGCGCGATGTCCAGGTGGCTCCGCCCACTTCGTTCCGCGCCGATACCGTCGACGCACTTGCGGAGCTGGGCCCACCCCTGGACGCCGACCACTGCCGAACCGTCTTCGACGCGGTTCTCACGCCCTACGCGCCGGCGGTCGAACCGGAGTACGAGATCGTTCTCGACATCATCGGGACCATGCTGGGCGACCGGACGCTGATACGCGTCGCCCAGGTGGAAGAGCGTTGCGGCATCGGGACCCGGCGGCTGCAGCGGCTGTTCGAGCGCTATGTCGGAGCGACGCCCAAGTGGGTTCTCGGCCGGTATCGCATTCACGACGCTCTCAGTGAGCTCGACAACGGCTACTCCGGTCCCCTGGCAGACCTTGCGGCGAGGTACGGCTGGTTCGACCAGGCGCACTTCACGCGCGAGTTCACCGAACTGGTGGGAATGCCACCGAGTTCGTATCAACTGTGAGTAACGCCTTCGTCACGCATTGGGACTTTTGCCGATTCGTTTGGCACAGTATCTCGCGGTGCTCGGTTGCACCTGGCGGGGAACAGCAGCACAGAGGAAGAGTGGGCTCCAACGCATGATCAACATTCTCGTTGCCGGTGGTATCGCGTTGGCGGTCTCGATTCTGTTGACGCCGTTTCTCATCGCGCTGTTCACCCGGCAGGGCTTCGGCCAGGAGATTCGCGTCGAGGGACCCGCAAGCCATCAAGCCAAAAGAGGGACGCCGACGATGGGCGGCGTCGCGATCATCGTCGGTCTGTGGGCCGGATACCTCGGCTCCCACCTCGTGGCGATGGGCGGCGACGGCCCGTCGGCGTCTGCCCTGTTGATCCTCGGTCTCACGACTGCTCTCGGCGTCGTCGGTTTTCTCGACGACTACATCAAGGTCCGCATGAAACGAAGCCTCGGCCTCAAAGCAACCGGCAAGTACGTCGGGCAGATCAGTGCAGCGGTGATCTTCGCGGTCTTGGCGCTGCAGTTCCGCAATGGGAACGGGCTGACGCCGGGCAACGTCGAACTCTCACTGGTGCGCCAGTCGACGTTCTTCACGATGGCACCGATCGTTTTTGTGCTGTTCTGTGTTTTCCTCATCGTCGCGTGGTCCAATGCGGTCAACCTCACCGACGGGCTCGACGGTTTGGCGGCAGGGTCCATGACCCTCGTCCTCGGCGCGTACACGGTGATGACGTTCTGGCAGTACCGGCAGTCGTGCGCGACCAACCCCGTTGCCGGGTGCTACCAGGTGCGCGATCCACTCGACCTCGCCGTCGTGTGCGCCGCCGCTGCGGGTGCCTGCATCGGGTTCCTCTGGTGGAATGCCGCCCCGGCCAAGATCTTCATGGGCGACACCGGTTCGCTCGCCCTCGGTGGACTGCTCGCCGGTCTGTCGATCGTGAGCAAGACCGAGTTGATCGCCGTCGTCTTCGGAGCTCTCTTCGTTGCCGAAGCTGCGTCGGTCGTCATTCAGGTCGCCTCGTTCAAGAGCACCGGCAAGCGGCCGTTCCGAATAGCGCCGATTCACCACCACTTCGAGTTGGGCGGCTGGGCGGAGACGACGGTCATCATCCGGTTCTGGCTGTTCGCCGCGATCGCGTCGGCGTTGGGGCTCGGATTGTTCTACAGCGAATTCCTCGCCGCAGTCGGCTGACCTCTACGCTTGGCGATATGACCGACGAACTGTCTCCGGTGGCCAAGGTCGACGCTCTTGCCGCCGAACTCGCACAACTGGATGCTCGACGAGTCGCCATCGGGGTCGAACTCGTCAACCTCCAATTCGGCCTCGATGGAGATGCCAAGATCCGCGCGACCGAGGTGTTCCACAGCGACTACCTGGAGCGACTGTTCACGTTGGTCGACGAACTGCGCACCGACGAGTAGTTGTGTCCACGCCACGTCTGTCCTGTTGACCTGAAGCTTGGTTGAGGTTCTACTGTCGGTTTCATGAACGGACAAGCACGACCGATGCAACCACCCGAGCGACAGCCGATCGGATTTTGGACCGCCCGCGCCGGCGAGGCCATCCGAGCACGCACCCGCGGTGCCCTCCACGACATCGGACTCACCCAGCCCGAATGGTGGCTCCTGCATCAGATCTCGCTGCACCCCGCAGGGGCCGACCGCGAAGCGACGATCGAGAAGATCGGCCACAACGACACCCCGGAGGCAATCGTCGAGGCGATCGACTCCGCCCGTACCAAAGGTTTGATCGTCGAATCGACGTCGCGCGTGACGTTCACCCCGGAAGGTAAGGAACTGTTCCGACGAGGAGTGGACGTTCAGCAGATGTTGCAAGACGAACGTATGCAAGGAATCACGGAGGACGAGTTCGTCACCGCAATTGCGGTGTTGCAGAGAACAATCCAGAACGTCGGGGGCGACGCCTGGCATTGGTGAGCGTCATGTCGTCGAATTCAGCCAAAGCAAGAACCGATGGGCGGCAGAAACTTACTCACCGCTCAGCGCCGCGCCGGCAGCCGTTGCAAAAGCAGCCATGCTCGGGAATTTCATGTCGACACTGTACTTCTCCGTGGGCTCAGGGGTTGCGCCCCAACCGGGTCGGTCGTGCCGCCGATCGATCCACGCCGAGGCGATGCCGTGACGCGTGGCCGGTACGTGGTCGTGGAACAGACTTTGGGCGACGTGGAGCAGTCGTGATCGTGGGACACCCAGCTTCGCAAGCACGCTGTCGAGCGCGTCGAAGTGATTGTCCGTCGGCTTGTATGCGCCCACATCCTGCGCTGTGACGATGGCGTCGAACTGGACGCCGAGTCGCCGATTGCTGCCCGCGAAACCATCGCGATGGACATTGGACAGGACGACGAGCTTGTAGTTCTCGGCGAGACTCGCCAGTGCCTCGGCGGAATCCGGAAACGCAGGCCAGTCGGGAACGGACGCTCCCAGCCTGCTCGCCCAGTCCCGTGACACCGTCACTTTCAGGGTGTCGCCGGTTCGTCGGAACGCTTCGGCGAGTATCTCGGGATACAGCATTGTGGGTGAATCCTGTTGCACTCTGGCCTCGTTGACGGCATAGGCGGCGAGCAATTCGTCCCCGGACAGTCCCGCACCCACCTGCTCCGCCCATGGACCGAGAACGTCCAGTATGCCTGTCTCCCAGTCGATCAATGTCCCGTAGCAATCGAAGCTCAGGACGTCGTAGTCGGCGAGATTCATTCGGCGGGCACTCCTCACGAAATCGAAGACGGCCGACTGTCGTACCGACACCGTCATCAGCATCATACTGCGAAGTACAGTCTTGGCCGTCTCTTCACAGGCGATCACGAATGAATCGGTATGTCTCCAATTGCCCACTGATCATTGTTCTCTCGCAGCGTTCGCATCGTTCCTGACTCCGAGCTGATCGCTGGGTAGAGTCTCTCGTGGCAGCCGATCGGCCGACGATGAAGGGCGGATCCCATGGGCAGGAAGTCATCGGCACTTGTGTTCGCGCGATCGGGCACCGCGGATGCGGGCGTCGACGAGACCTGGAGGTCCACGAAGTTGTGACGGAAGTTCGGTTGCGCCCCGCTGTCAGGTCCGACGCCGAGTTTCTGTTCTCGATGGCGTCGGACATCGAGGTGGTTCGATGGGTCGGCGACGGAACGGTGTGGAGCAGAACCTATTTCGATCGGCGGTTCGCCCAGGCACTCGATGCGACGGGAAGCCCCGAGCCGGATGTGCCGAGATGGTTCATCGGCACCAGCGAGCAGTCGTTGCGCGTCGGGTTGCTCAGCATGACTCGTCGATCCGACCACCTCGAGGTCGGTTATTGGGTACATCCGCATCACTGGGGTCTCGGCTACGCGGGCAAGCTCCTCGTCCACGCCCAAGAACTCGCGGCCGGCCTGCCACTGGCAGCGCAGGTTTATCGCGCGAACGCCGCCTCTCGTCGGGTCCTCGAGCGGGCCGGGTTCGCACTCGTCGACGACGGCGATCCGCTCACCTACCGGCGTCGTCCGATCCCCTGACTCACCACGTCCTGACCGGCCGGGGACGAACAATGGTGCGGCCGGTCGTGACGACGCACCCTGGGTCTCGTGGGGAACCCGGCGTCGACAGCGGTTCATCGTCTCTCGTGCGGCGAGAATCCAATTCCGTTCTGCGCTGGACGAACTCGGGCGTCTGCGCGCCCAGCAACCGTAGCGGCACCTGCGTGCGATCTGAATCCGACTGCGCCGGGCACAGAAAGTCGGGTGTGCATTGCCGTTTCTGCTTATCGTTGCTGTCAGAACGAGGGAAGGTCTGGCGGCACATGCTCGAACGATGGAACGCAGCACTCGACTACATCGAGGACAACCTCGACCACGAAATCGACACGACCGAGCTCGCTCGCATCGCGCTGACATCTGAATACCACTTCCGGCGCGTGTTCTCGGCCCTCGCCGGGATACCGCTGTCGCTGTACATCCGGCAACGCCGAATGACCCTGGCAGCAGCGGAGATACTCGACGGACAGGCCGTTCTGGACGTTGCAACGAAATACCGCTACTCGGCAGATGCATTCACGCGAGCCTTTCGAGATCTGCACGGTGTCACACCGTCCCAGGCACGCCGACCCGGAACCATCCTCAGTTCCCGTCAAGCAGTGACATTTCACCTGACTATCGAAGGACGAAGCACCATGCGATACCGCATCACCGAACTACCGCCATTCCACATCGTCGGCAAAGCCACCCGAATCCCACTTCGGTTCAGCGGCGAGAACACCGCAATGACCGAATTCCACCGAAGCCTGGCCCCCGGAACCGGTGACCGACTGCGTGAACTCGCCGACCTGCCTGAGCTTCCAGAGATCCTGTTCGTCAGCGACGGCTTCGAACCTCGACGCGAGGACGGCAGTCTCTTCGACTACTACTTCGCCGTCGCCACCACATCACCCGCACCGTCCGAATGGAACACCCTCGCCGTCCCCGCATCGACCTGGGCGGTATTCGAGGCACGCAGCGACACTGCACTCGCCCCCGCACTCCAACAACTCTGGGCCGACGCCTTCGGCGAATGGTTCCCCTCCAACCCCTACGAAGCAATCCCCGGACCCGAGATCCTCACCGTCACCGAAAGCACCCCCGACTGGTCGTCTGGAACAGGAGAACTGTGGATCCCGATTCGACGAAGCCTGTAGCCGCTGCGTCCGTTCTTCCTCGCGCCCGCCACTTCACGACACTCAATGTGACCTTCGGTGGCCTTTTCGGCGGTCGATGTCACGTTCAGTGGACTGCGCGCGGGGGTCCGGCCTCGAGTGCTCGGTAATCTCGCGATATGGGTACGAGTCGACGGCAGTTGGTGCGTCGTCGATATTTGTCCCTGGGGTTGGGCGAGTTGGCCGCAGCCGGGGTGTTCCTGACGATCGCATTTGCCGTGGTGGTTCCAAGGCTCGACGACGGGAGCCGTCCGGCATTGTGGTTCGCGTTGGTTCCACTCCTGGCCGTGCTGGTGCAAGCGGGAATCTATTGGCTGTTTGCTCGCTCCTGGGTCGAGCGTCATCCGATGCCAACTTTTCTCCGCAGGCTCTACCGCGCCCTTCGGCAAGTAGACGTCGCGTTGCTGGTCGGCGGTTTGCTGGGAGTGTTGGTGTGGCTACCGGACAACTTCGGTACCCGTCTCGGAGTGCTGGCCATCTGGCTCTTCGGGGTCATCGAGTACGTCAACTACTTCCTTGTTCGGCTGTCCTATCCCCCTCGCCTCTGGCTGTCGACCGTCGGCCAGTTGCGCACACCTCGCTTGGTCCGGGATCTGGACACCGGCAGATGACCCACACGGAGCACGGACTTGTCGTGCACTCGATGTGACATCTGGTGGCCTTTTCGGGGGTCAATGGCACATCGAGGGGACTGCAGGTTCACGGCCGTCGAAATCAGGAAACACGGCGAGCCAGGATCCTCGTGAGGTCGGCCAGGGCCGGAGTGGCCTCAGACAGTGCTCGACGACCGTCCGGGGTCAGTTCGTCGAGCGCATCGGAGAGCACCTGAGAGCTCACCGCGTCGTACTCGGCCAATAAGCGAATTGCCTTCGGTGATGCTGTGAGGGCAGCTCCGCGCAGGTCGTCCGAGGCAGCCGATCTTTCGACGAGTTCGGCGTCGACCATTGCCTTGATCAGATTGCTCACGGTGGATCGTGCCAGGTTCAGGTGTTCGGCGAGGCTCCCCGGGCTCATATTCGGCTCAGCAACAAGGGCTCTCATGACCTCGACGTGCGAGTCGGGGATGTCTGGTAAGTGCGCGGCTTCTCTCGTCGCACGAAGCAGCGACCGTCGCAGCGGTCCCAGTTGCCGGCCGAATTCGATGGCGGTGGAGTGCATAGTTCGATGGTCTCACAATTAGTTTTGCCGCAAACATAGTTTTGTGACAAAATGGAGTCATGAGCGCAGAGACCACCGTCCAAAACCCAATACCGACTCAAGACCTCGGCGGCATCGTCGGACACCGTTTCATCTACACCTATGCCAACGGCTGGCAGTACGAGATGTACGTCAAGAACGCGACCACCATCGACTACCGCATCCACACCGGGATGGTCGGTGGACGATGGGTCAAGAATCAGGAAGTCGATCTCGTCCAACTCGACGACGATGTCTACAAGATCTCCTGGAACGAACCCACCGGAACATCCGTCGTCGTCAACGTCATACCCGGTAAGCGACGTCTGCACGGCACCATCTTCTTCCCTCAATGGATCGAGCTGGACGGTACTAAAACCGTTCTGTACCAGAATGATCATCTCGACGAGATGCGTGCCTACCGTGATGCCGGACCGACCTACCCCATTTACGTGGTCCCCGAGTTCGCCCGAATCACTCTGTTCGAGCACGTCGGCATCGACGACGAGACGATCGTCTCTGTCGGACCCACCGATCTGCCCGACGGCTTCGCCGATCGAACCAACTGACGTGAGCCCCGAGCTGATCTTCGTCGCGCATCTGTCGGTGACCGTGGGCGAACCGATCGACATGGGCAAGGTGGTCGACGGTCATCGTCGCCTTGTTCCGATACTCGGTGGGACCGTCGAGGGGCCCCTACTGCGCGGCCGAGTCCTGCCCGGCGGGGCCGATCACCAGATTCTCCGCACGGCCACACTCACCGAGTTGGACGCCAGATACGCGCTCGAGACCGACGAAGGCGAGCGAATCGCCGTACACAACATGGGCATACGAAGTGGCGCCGAAGAGGACATCGACGCACTTGTCCGTGGCGAACATGTGCCCGCCGATCGCATTTACTTCCGAAGCCAACCACGCCTGTCCTCCGCCGCAAACCGCCTCGCATGGATGAACGAGCGACTGTTTCTCGGATCGGGCCAGAGATTGCCGAACTCGGTGGAGTTGGACGTGTATCAGGTGACCTGACCGGTGCGATGACGTGCACTCGATGTCACCTGCGGTGGCCTTTTCGACGGTCGATGTCACATCTAGTGGACTCGAAGGGGCGGGTCAGGTGAGGGACTGGCCGTAGATGTGGGTCACGGCGATCGTCACCAGCACTCGTCGGTCGGCGACCATGACTGCTCGGTATTCGTTCCAGTCAGGGTGCTCACCGGCCGCGGCGCGGTAGTAGTCCACCAGAGCCTCGATTTCCGGGCTGTTCGGTGACGTACCCGGCCCGGTGAGGGTGACGGTTCCTTCCGCCGTTGCCCAGGCCGTGCCGTCGGCGTTGGTCACTTCGAGAGCGGCACGTGGATCTCGGCGCAAGTTGGCCGTTTTCGCTCGCCCTTCGGTCACCGAGATAAGGATGGTATCGGCGGCGCGATCGTAGAACGGCGTCACCGGCGACAGCTGCGGAAGTCCGCTCGACTTGATGGTGGCCAGCACGCCGATTCGGCTCTGCTCGAGAAGTTCGTGTGGATCGAATGCATTGTCGATCATGGATTTCCCTCGGGTCGTGTGGATAATTTCGGCTGCGTAGGCCCCGATTGCTCGACGATATTTCCCTGTCGCAGGGCTCGCAGCCTGAAGTGCACTCCGTAGCGCCTGCGCCGCATCCCCGATGTCCCAGAGAGTTAGCGCAACGAATGCGTCACGGGCGGGGATGTATTGGTTTGCGAACTCGAAATCTCGGAGCACACGTAGTGCATCGTGTGGTCGCCCCACATTCCGCAGCGAACTCGCCAATTGGATCCGGGCCTGATTCTCCCGATCGTCGTCGAGCCCACCCGACAAGGACGCTTCGTACAACGGGACCGCAGCAGCTTCGTCGCCCAGAAAATCTGCGAGCGATGCCCGTTCGAACAGCGCCCGTGCATCGGAATACGATGCGGCCGCGAGCATGTGTTCCATCTCGACTCGCATGCGGACGGGGTCGGTGTCATCCGCGTGGTCCCAGAACTCCGCTAGCGAATCCACCGCGTCTCCCCTGTGATCTATTCTGCTGCTACGAATTCGATTCGATTGCCCACACCGTCGCTGGTATGGAACCGTCGTCGACCCGGTATCTCCTCCGAGTCGGCCCAATGAACCTGATAGCCGGCAGACACCAACGCCGCAGCAGTAGCCTCGACATCGACGACGAAGGCGGGGTGAGCCTTCCGCGCCGGCCGGAAGTCGTCCTCGATGCCGATGTGTATCTCACCATCGGGACCGCCCACACCGGGCACCCGAAACCAACAGCCCCCGCGCACAGCCAACAACGGCGGCTTCGCGATCTCCTGCCAGCCCAGAGCACCCCCGTAGAACTCACGCTCGCGGTCCTCGCCGCCCGCCGGACATGCGACCTGCACATGGTGAATCATCGAACGAACGTACCGCCATCTCGATTGACACGTCGGTGAACGGTAGGCAAACGTATGGGCATGCAACTGAGATTTCTGGCCGGCGTCTCGACGGCCTTTGCAGTCAAGCTCCTGGTGATGCGAGCGCTGACACTCAAGCTGCAGCGAGACATCGACGCACTCAACAACGGCGACTACCGTCCCCTGCTGTCATCTTTCCATCGAGATGCCGTGCTCAAATTCGCCGACGGTGACAGCCGCTGGTCCGGCACCCACCGCGGCCGCCCGGCCATCGAAAAATTCTTCCAGGACTTCGTTGCCGCAGGCATCAAGGGTCAGGTCACCGAAATCTACAGCGGCGGCGCACCCTGGCGAATGACCCTCCTCGTCCGCTTCGACGACCAAGCCCACGCAGCCGACGGCACCGAGCTCTACAACAACCGAACCGTGCTGCTGGTCCGTACGAGCTGGGGAAGAATCGTCTCGCAGGAAGACTTCTTCGAGGACACCACACGAATCGACGCATTCGAGAAGAAGCTCCGCCAACTCTGAAATCGCCCGCCATTGCTTAGGTGGACCACTCCCGCCTGCACTCGATGTGACATTTGGTGGCCCTTTCGACGGTCAATGGCACATCGAGTGGACTTACGGGCCCCGGTGGCGAAAAGGAATCAGGGACGTCGATAGGTGACCTGTGGATAGTTGTCAGCGTTCGTGACGCTGGCGTGAACGTTGTATACCGTCCGGACCAGCTCCTCGGTGATCACATCTACGGGGGTTCCCGATGCCACGATGGTTCCGTTGTTGAGCACGACGATGCGGTCGCAGAACATCGCAGCGAGGTTGAGGTCGTGCAGCGCTATGTAGCTGCTCAGAGGTAGGCCCGCGACGAGGGTGAGGATGTCGAGCTGATGTTGAATGTCGAGGTGGTTGGTCGGCTCGTCGAGCAGTAGTTCGGTGGGCTGTTGAGCCAGAGCGCGCGCGATCTGGACACGTTGCCGTTCGCCGCCGGAGAGCGTGTGCCAGCGCCGGGTGGCTTTCGACGCCATGGCGGTGTCGTTCAGTGCCCGGGCTATCGCGATGTCGTCGTCGGCCGCGTCTCCGCCGAAAATTCCGTGGTGCGGTATTCGCCCGAGGCGCACGACATCGCGGACGCTGATGTCGACGTCGGTGTCGGAGTGTTGGTCGACCATCGCCACGCGCCGGGCGACGCGTCGCCGACGCAACGTGCGGAGGCTGTCTCCGTCGAGCAGTACGTCGCCACTGTCGGGGGCGACGATGCCCGCAAGTATTCGCAGAAGGGACGACTTGCCGGATCCGTTGGGGCCGATGAGACCGATGGTCTCCCCCGGTTCCGGCTCGAAGCTGATTCCGTCGAGAATGGGGTGGCCGCCGCGCGTCCAGCGAATGTCTCTGGCGTGCAGTGTCATCGGGATCTCCTGAGCCGGAACAGAATGAGAGCGAAGGCAGGCACTCCGATCAGTGCAGTGACCACTCCCACCGGAATTTCCTGAGGTGCGAACACCGTTCGGGCGATGGTGTCGACCCAGACCATGAAGATGGCACCGATGACGACCGTCGTCGGCAGCAGTCGGCGGTGCCGCGCCCCGACGAGAAAGCGGGCCGCATGCGGGAGGACGAGACCCACGAACCCGATTGCCCCTGCAGCGCTGACGAGGGCGGCGGTGATCAATGCGGTAATGACCAGCAGCAGGATTCGCACCCATTTCACCGGAACGCCCAGCGATGCGGCCGCGTCGTGCCCGAATGTGAAGGCGTCGAGGGCGGAGGTGTTGAACAGGCACACCGCCATTCCCAGCAGGGTGACCGCACCGCACAGTGCCACGTCCGTCCAGTCGGCACCGCTCAGGGAGCCGAGCAGCCAGAACAGCACCCCACGAGTTTGCTCGGCATCGGCTGAGGAGATGACGATGAACGACGTCAAGGCCGAGAACAGTTGCGTACCGGCCACTCCCGCCAATACGACGCGGTCGTTCCCACCGCCCGCTCCGACGGCGAGCAGCATCACCAGCACGAACGACAGCAGCGCACCCGCGAATGCCCCGGTCGACAGCGACAGTGCACCGCCGCCGACTCCGAGCACTGCGACGACCACGGCACCGGTGGACGCTCCCGACGAAATTCCCAGGACGAACGGGTCGGCCAGGGGATTGCGCAGCAGCGACTGCATGATTGCGCCACAGAGCGCCAGTCCGGCACCACAGACTGCGGCGAGCAACGTCCGGGGCAGCCGCAGCTCCCAGACGATGCCGTCCTGAATGCGACTGACCTCCGCTGTCCCGATCCCGATGTGCCCCAATATCACTCGATACACATCGGAGACGGAGACACTGGCCGGACCGACCGTCACGGCCACTCCGATCGACAGCACCAGCACCGCACAGCCACCGAGCAGAAGCGGGATCAGCAACCCGCGATCGGTTCGGGTCATCGGGTGGCCAGTCCCCAATTCTTCAGCGCAGCAGCCACTTTCTCGACTCCGTCGACGGTGCGAATCGACGGGTTGAGATCGGCGCCGTTGACGACGATGTAGCGCTTGTCCTCGACGGCCGGCAGTCGGCTCGTGACGGCATTCGATTCGAGAAACTCGATCTTGCTGTCGAGGGCATCTCCGGCGATGCTGCGCCGGCTGAGGTCCGCGAGGACGAGCGCCGTCGGATTCCGGTCCAGAACACTCTCCCAATTGACCTGGGGCCATTCGTCGGTCGTGTCGGCATAGATGTTCTCGGCACCCACGGAATCGGTGATGATGCCCGACGAACCGCAGCACCCCGCCATGTAGGGAGTATCGGTGTCGGCGAACCAGTACGCCAACGTCGTACCCGAGGCGTCGACCGCACCGGAAGCCGTCGCGAATCGGTCCTGCAGCTCGCTGACGAAACGCTCACCACGATCACGCACGTCGAAGATCGCCGCCAGATCACGTATCTCCTGATACACCGTCTCGATCTCGAGCGGCAGAGTGCGGGCACCGTCGGAATTGACGCTCTCGTCGGTCTTTCCGTTGCAGTCGGTCGGTGAGAGGTAGTTCGGTACACCGAGTTGATCGAACTGGCTTCGGTCGGCGACGCCCCCCGGGCCGAGGGTGCCACCGAACGAGGCCGACACGAAATCGGGCTCGGCATCCAGCACGACCTCGAGGGACGGCTTGTTGTCCGCGAGCCTCGGCACTGTGGCGTTCTCGGATTCCAGGTTCGAGCGAACCGGATCGGTCCAGGTGGCGGTGCCCACCATTCGGTCGGCCAACCCAAGGGAGAGCAGAATTTCCGTCGAGCTCTGATTCAGTGACACCGCGCGTTGCGGCGGTGCGTCGACGACGACCTCGCGACCGCAATTGTCGATGGTCAGCGGATAGCTGCCAATTGTGTCGGTGGACGCATCGGGCGTCGGTGCCGTCGAACAGGCAGAGACGAGGAGGATGGAGACAGCGCCGAGTACGGCGAGAGTGGTGCGCATCGAAGAGCTTCCTGCTTGGGGCTCGTGTCGCGGAGCCGCGGGTGGGGGTGAATCGCGACGTCCGAGCATTCGGACTTCGAGCTCTCACCCGTCACCGTTGCGCGCCAGCTCCGGAATTGCACCGGATTCCCTCGTTCGTCGTGTGCTGACACTATCGTGCGGGGTACCGCAACGGTCAGCGTGCCGCTGCTGTCACGGGCTCCTGCGCATAGCTTCGAGGAAACGTGTTGCGCGCCAGTACAACCACCGTCAGGGCACCAGCAACCAGAATCGTTGCAGCAGCGGTGACGGCAACGATGCCACTGACGTCGACGACGACGCCGCCCACCAGGGCTCCGGTGGCAATCGCCAGTTGGAACGCGACCACGTAGATCGCCGACGCCTTGTCCGCGTCGGCCGGTGCCGCCCGCACCACGGCAGATTGGATGCACACCGGGAGCGTGGTGAATGCCAGTCCCCACACAGCAATGGCCACGACAGCGAACACGGCGAAGCTGCCCGGAGCTCCGCTCAGCGCGCACCACAGAATTGCCACCGCGACGGCAACTGCACCGAGGGCCGCGATGGTGGAGTTACGTGGCCAACGGTCGTACGTTCTGCCGATCACCCAAATGCCGACGACTCCGAACAGGCCGTACAGCATCAACATCAGCGTCAGTGTGGTTCCTGCCGAACCGATCGCCCGATCGACGATCAGAGCGAAATATGTGTACGCGGCGAAATGACCGAGAACGGCAAGAAACGTCACGCCACACAGAATCGCCAGGGTGCCGTCGAGCACCCGCGGTGTCTTTTTGCTGTCGGAGACACCACGGCTGACGGGTAGGGACGGAAGTACGAAATACAGCGCGACCGCGATGGCAGCCGCGACGACGCCGAGAACTGTTGCAGCGGTCCGCCATCCGAGCCATTGCCCCAGTGCAGCGGTGAGTGGGTTGCCGGCAACCAATGCCAACGAGGTTCCCGCATACACCGTGGCGATGGCCTTGCCCTGCTTGCCGGGTAGCGCCAGTGACGCTGCGACGGGCGCAACGACGGCCCAGAAGATGCCGTGTGTTGCCGCACAGAGCATTCGCGAGATCACCAACATCGGATAGCCGACGGACACCGCGGACAGCAACTGTGAGAGTGCAAGTGCAGCAACGGTGATCACCACGACTCGGCGACGCGGCCAGTCGCGAACGAACCTGATCAACGGCATGGTCATCACGGCGACGCCGTACGCGTAGAAGGTCAGCAGGAGCCCGACGGCCGATTCGCTGACACCGAGGTCACCGGATATCTCCGGGAGCAAGCCGACGGGCAGCGTTTCCGCCGTCACGTAGATGAAGGCGGCCGCTGCAAGCACCAGCAGCTTCGGTACGGGGGACGACATGGTGTGTATCGTTACACATCGTTCGGTCTCGCGCTACAGTGACCCGGTGAACACTCGGGTGACCATGGCCGACGTCGCCGCGGCCGCAGGCGTCTCCACCATGAGCGTTTCCTACACCTACAACCGACCGGATCGCGTGTCGAATGCAACCAAGGACCGCGTCCACGCGGCAGCGGCGCATCTCGGCTACACCGGGCCCAACCGCGCGGCCCGCTCGCTGCGGAGCGGCAAGCACAACAGCATCGGAGTCGTACTCGGAGAAAAGCTGACCTACGCGTTCGAGGATCCGCAGGCCCGACGGTTCCTGTCGGGAATCGCCGACGCGTGCCTGGACGCGGACACCGCACTCGTGATGCTGCCGAACCTGCATCGCGACAACGACAATGCCCGAATCCGTGACGCCCAGGTAGACGGATACGTGGTGTGGACCACCGAGAACGACGATCCCCTGCTCGACGTACTCGTCGACACCGGCCGTCCCACCTGCATTCAAGGTGGGCCCGACCATCCGGGCCTGGAGTGGATTGCCATCGACGACCGTGCCGCTGCCGACGCTGTGGCCACTGTTGCGCTGAAAAACCGATCACAACCGGCAATCGTGGCCCTGCGACCTGATTCGCAACGCGCGTCGACGGTCGTGCGCGGCGCGGACCCGTCGGACGTCTCGATGCCGGTGACGCGCGCTCGATTGAACGGTTATCGCGACGCGTGCCTGCGCCTGGGCATCGACTGGTCGACGGTGCCGACCCTGTTCACGACCCACAACGCGCGCGCCGAGGGTGGTCGCGCTGCCAGAATCCTGCTGCAGGACAACGTGATCGACACCTTGCTCGTAATGAGCGACGAACTCGCCCTCGGAGTTCTCGACTCCGCGGCGGCGACCGGTGTCGAGATTCCAGCACGGCTGGCCGTCACTGGTTGGGACGATTCCACTGCTGCAGCGGCCGCGGGATTGACTACGGTGGCGCAGTCCTTGTTCGACCAGGGACGCTCGGCGGCCCGGTGGGTACTCGGGCTGAACGACTCCGTGGACGCAGCTGCGTGGAGGGTCGAAGAACGAGGGTCGACGGGACCCGAAACGGGTCACAAACCGTGTTCGACGTGATCTAATAGGTCGTAAAAAGGGGATGTCCCCGGTTTATAGCGTTAAAGCAAACTCTGGGCTAGTATCCGTTGTGGCTATCCGGCCATGAGGGGGAACAGTGAGCCGAGAGCACGACGCGCCGCCCCGTCATGTCGCCGCCACCCGACACGACGCGCTGACCGGCCTTGCCAGCCGTGACGAGATTCTGGCCCTCATCACTGCAGAATTCGACTGCCACAGCTCGGAGAGTGACTTCAGCGTCCTGCTGGTCGACATCGACGCCTTCCGCGAATTCAACGACGCGCTCGGGCCGGCCCAAGGCGACGAACTACTGTGCATGATCGCCGACCGACTCACCGCTTCTCTGCGCGCCGGCGACACCATCGGCAGACTCGCCGGCGACGAATTCGTCGTCATCGCGCGCCGGTGCCACTCCATCGCCGCCCGAGCGATGGCAGCAGGATTCGCGAGCATCTTCGAGCCCGCCTTCGAGCTCGGCAGTCGGCAACTGACTCTCACGGCCAGCGTCGGAGTCGCCTCCAGCACCGATAAAAACATCAGCGCAACGCAATTGCTTCACAACGCCACCGCAGCAATGCACGCCGCGAAAGCTGTTGGGCGAAACCAGTACCACGTATTCACCGACGAATTGCACAACACCAACCGCACCCGGCTGGAACTGATCGAACGGCTCCGCGGGGTCGCCATGGCCGAACGTGAACTCACGATGGCCTATCAGCCCATCGTCGAACTGGCGACGGGAACCGTGGTCGGCGCGGAAGCGCTCATCCGATGGAACCACCCCGAACTCGGTCTGCTGATGCCCGACACCTTCATACCCCTCGCCGAAGAGGCCGACCTCATCGTTCCACTGAGTATGTGGATCATCGCCGAGGTCGCGCGCACGATCGCCGACTGGCAGGCCCGCAACATCCACCTCCAGATCGGGGTCAACGTCAGCCCGGCGCACTTCGCCACCGGAACCCTCGCCACGGACGTCATCGACATCGTCGACACCTACCGCATCGAACCCGGACGACTTGCACTCGAACTGGCCGAATCGCAGACACTGCACGACCTCGACGCCGTGGATTATCAACTGCGTGACGTCCAACGGCACGGCGTTCTCATCGCCATCGACGACTTCGGCACTGGCTTCTCCTCCCTCGAGCGACTCGCCACCCTCCCCGTCGACATCCTCAAGATCGACAAGTCCCTCACCCAGCACCTCGACAGCAATAACCTGCACCGACGCCGCGCCATGACCACACTGTGCACAGCCCTCGTCGACGTCACTTCCACCCTCGGCAAAGACACCGTCATCGAGGGAATCGAGACGGCAGAACAACTCCAGATCTGCACCGACATGGGCGTAACCTTCGGCCAAGGACACCTACTCGGGCGCCCCATGTCCAGTGCAGCACTCGAACAATTCATCGCCCGACACAGCAGCCACAGCGAATCCGCATAACCCGAGGAACCGAACGTGAAGATCGACAACGAAGTTCAACGCTTCACCGACGCGCCCCGCGCTCAGCTCTCCACCATCAACCCCGACGGCACACCACACCTGGTACCGATCGTTTTCGCCGTCGCGGACGCCGGCGACCGCATAGTCACCGCCATCGACTGGAAGCCCAAGACAACACAAAAGCTTCAGCGACTCGACAACATCCGCGCCGACTCCGCCGTCAGCCTGATTGTCGACCACTACACCGACGACTGGTCCCAGCTCTGGTGGATCCGCGCCGACGGAAACGCCCACATCGCAGAGTCCTCCAGCCCCGACGGCACAGCGGCCATAGATGCCCTGGTTGCGAAATACAGTCAATACAAGAACAACAGACCCGAGGGTCCGGTGATCATCGTCGAAAAACTGTCGTGGCGATCCTGGTCCGCTTCCTGACACGCGATCGGCCCGTCCACTCAATGTGACATCAGGTGGCCTTTTCGACCGTCGATGGCACATCGAGTGGACATGACAGCGGGCGAACGTACTACGAAAATCGTTCGCCTAGATGCCGCACGCTCGTCAGACTGAGAACCATGACCGTCGCACCGCCCGATTGGATCCGGACCGAACACCTGGTGATTCGCCGTGAGTCGGAGCACGATGCCGTTGCCGACGCGATCGCGCGCAATCACACTCGGCTACTTCCGTGGATGGGGTGGGTGACGGATCAATCCGCCCAGGTCACCAAGCAGATAGCTCGTATCGCAGATGCACGTGAGCAATGGGACGCCGGCGAGATGTTCGACTACGGGATCTTCGACCTCGTCGACGGGTCCTTCATGGGCAAAATCGGTATGCATCGCAGAATCGGCCCGCACGGAATCGAATTGGGGTACTGGCTCGACGCCGACGCCGAAGGACGTGGAGTGATGACAGAGGCGACCGCGGCGCTCGTTCGGGAGGCACTGAAACTCGACGGCATCACACGTGTCGAAATCCACTGCGATGCAGCAAATTCGAGGAGTCAGGCCGTGCCCGAAGGACTCGGCTTCGTCCTGGACCGCATCGAGCATCGATTGATCGCGGCGGCGGCAGAAACCGGCCGACACATGGTGTGGGTGTATCAACCGGATCGTCGGTAGGTCCGGTCCGTTATAGGGCGCGCACTGACGTCGGGGCGCTCCCGTGCTTTGGCCTGTTCGTAACGCGACCGCAGGTCCGACAGCACCCGCTCGGGATCGTCGCGTATGTCGCTCGGAAGGTGCGTCACCACAATGAGACCGGCGTTCTGCGCTCGCTCGCGCCTCTCCACGGTCGCTCTGTGAGCCACCGGCGACAGGTGAAATTCGAGCGAGTCGATCTCCCAATCCATTGCAACATCGTCGAGCCAATTGTCAGTGATCAGAAGAAAATTTCCTTGTGCATCGTAGACCGCAACGTTGTGTTGCATCGCCGGAAGTCCGCTGCGCACATACAGTTTCTGGGCTTGGGCTTCGGCCACAGAATGAGCTCCCGCAGCCAATTCGCGCAACACGCGACGTGGCATCGCTGTCCCTCGCGTGCTGCCGGCGTCGAGTTCCTTCATAATTGCGTCCACCGTGGCCGCTCCACGCTGAACGACACTTGCGATCAAAGCCATGCACTGTTCGGTATTCCGCATCCGCCGTACCGCATCACACAGGCACCGAACAATCGGCGCGACGCGCAGTCCCGACTTGATCTCCGGGGCCGGCATCCGCCACGTGCGCTCCACCGCAGCGAAGCCTACGGACTTTCGATGCTGCGACTCGGGAATGAGTGCAAACGTTTCCTCGAACGACCCGGCCGACCCCAATCCATGCAACGCCAAACCTGCCCGACCGCTGATCACGGCATCGCGGCCACAGTAGATCGACACCGCAGTCGCTCGTTCCATGGCCGTCAAGGACCGGTTCTTCAAGAACACCAGGCCAGGCAGCGCTCGCGACCAGATGCCGTCAGGAAGCGTGCGTCGAACAATTGTCTTCGACGCCACCCCGAGCTCGAGCAGATGCGCCGTCCGCACCAAGCCACGATCCGACGCAGCCGCGATCACTTTCGCATCGATTTTTGCGCCGCCCCGCTTCATACCGTTGATGATGCGCTGCCCGCACGAGACGGATCGAACACAACGACGACAAACGGTCTGGGCTGTGGATAACTCACGCCCTGTGGACAGACGCTGGGCGATCCGATGCGGCACCGGTCGACGATGATCCGGCAATCGGCGCCCATTCGGGAGTCAGGGGGGCCACTCGATGTGACATTGACCGTCGAAAAGGCCACTGTCGGTCACATCGAGTGGGCGAGCGGGGTGGGAAATGGTCGCCTGACTCGAGGCCGACGGGGATACCGTCTACCTTGCATAGGTGCATTCTGACTTCGGGAGTGAGATATGACGGCGACAGCAGTTCCCTCGGAGCGGTCCGGTTCTTCTTCTCCCCGGTCGTTTTCGCCACCCGAGCGCGGACGTTTGCGCGAGGTTCCGCATATCGCGGGCCTAGTGCTCGGGGTGTTCGCAGCGGCACTGTTTCTGTGGAGTCTGTCGCCGACTCTTCGCTACTTCGTTCACGCCCCTCGCGAATACGTCGACAGGTACTACTTCGATGCGCCGGATACCAGCTTGTCGTGGGCGCTCGTTGTCGGGCTGCTGGCGGCGGCATTGGCGAGTCGCAAGCGAATTGCGTGGTGGTTGCTGACCATCTATCTGGTGTTGTTGGCGATCACCAATGTCGTCGAAGGTATCCAGGACAAGGACGTCAATTCGTGGATCGCGCTGGCGGTTCATGTTGTGGTGGCAGGGTTGCTGATCGCGGCGCGCAAGGAGTTCTACACCCGTGTTCGTCGAGGTGCGGTGTGGAAGGCGCTCGGCGTACTCGTGCTCGGGGCGGCCGTCGGGACCGTCATCGGCTGGGCGTTGGTGGCGTTGTTCCCCGGTTCGCTGCCCGAGAGTCAGACATTTCTGTGGGCGTTCAACCGCGTCACGGCGTTGGCGACCGTGGACAACGAGCAGTTCGACGGTCGGCCGAACGGCTTCGTCAACACGGCGTTGGGACTGTTCGGCGCGCTGGCGCTGTTGGGTGCGGTGGTCACGCTGTTCCGATCGCAGCGGTCCGGCAATGCGCTCACGGGTCGCGACGAATCGGCGCTGCGTGGCCTGCTCGACAAATGGGGTGCCGACGATTCCCTTGGCTACTTCGCGACGCGACGCGACAAGGGCGTCATCTTCGCCACCAGTGGCAAAGCGGCGGTGACGTATCGCGTCGAGGTGGGGGTGTGTCTGGCGAGCGGTGACCCGATCGGTAACCCGGAGGCCTGGCCGCATGCCATCTCGGAATGGCTGGACCTGGCCGAGAAGTACGGCTGGACCCCAGCTGTCATGGGGGCCAGCGAGATCGGAGCTACCGCCTACAAGCGCGCCGGGCTCAGCGTCCTCGAACTCGGCGACGAGGCAATCCTCAAAACCAAAGATTTCAACCTCAATGGACGCGAGATGCGCCCCGTGCGTCAGGCCGTCAACCGGGCTCGCAAAGCTGGTGTTGTGGTCACGGTGCGTCGTCATCGCGATATTTCGGCGCAGGAGATGGCGGAGATCATTTCCTGCGCGGATGCGTGGCGCGATACCGAGACCGAGCGCGGATTTTCGATGGCGCTGGGCAGGTTGGGTGATCCGCTCGACGGCGATTGTCTTCTGGTACAGGCGGTTCAGGGCGGGAAGGTGGTGGGTGTTCTCTCCCTGGTGCCGTGGGGACGAACCGGCGCGTCGTTGGATCTGATGCGCCGCGATCCAGCGTCACCGAACGGAGTCATCGAACTGATGGTGACCGAACTGGCCACCGGCGCAGATCATTTCGGTGTGAGCAAGATTTCGCTGAACTTCGCGGTGTTCCGGGCTGCATTCGAGGAGGGCAGCCGAATCGGTGCCGGACCGGTGCTGCGGATCTGGCGCAGCATGTTGGTCTTCTTCTCTCGGTGGTGGCAGCTCGAAGCGCTGTATCGATCGAACGTGAAGTATCTGCCGCAGTGGGAGCCGCGTTACCTCTGCTTCGCCGACAATCGAGTGCTGCCCAAGGTCGGCATCGCGTCGGCCATCGCCGAAGGCTTCCTCACGCTCCCGACCTTCCGGCGCGCATCGAAGCACACCGGGTCCCATGCTGCGGTGCCTGCCGCGCTGGCCGACGCCGAGGACATCCACCCCGACGGCAGCGGACCGGACACGCTCACAGACGAACCCGTGCCCGGTCGCAAACGTCCCGACCAGGTGCGCGTCCGTATGGCCAAACTCGAACGCCTCGAACGCGATGGCATGGAGGGCTATCCCGTCGCCTATCCCCCGACTCACACGGTCGGCGAAGCGGCGGCATCTCCCCAGGGCACGACGGTCCGGATCGCTGGCCGAATACTGCGCATCCGCGACTACGGCAGCGTGTCCTTCGCTGTCATCCGTGACTGGTCGTCCGATATCCAGGTGCTGTTCGACCGCGAACGCGTCGGCGACAGAATCGAAGAATTCGATGCCGACTTCGACCTGGGCGACCTCATCGAGGTCAGCGGAACTATCGGATACAGCAGGCGTGGCGAATTGTCGCTGCTGGCCACCGAGTGGCGGATGAACGCCAAATGCCTGCATCCCTTGCCCGACAAGTATCGCGGTCTGACCGACCCGGAAGCGCGGGTGCGGCAGCGCTATGTGGATCTGGCGATCAATCGCGACGCCCGCTCACTCCTCATTGCCCGGTCCAATGTCGTGAAATCCCTGCGTGATTCGTTGGGAGAGCGCGGATACATGGAGGTCGAGACCCCGATTCTGCAGCAGGTGCACGGTGGTGCGAACGCGGCACCGTTCGTCACCCATATCAACGCCTACAACTTGGATCTGTATCTGCGAATCGCCCCGGAGTTGTATCTCAAGCGCCTGTGCGTGGGCGGTATGGAGAAGGTCTTCGAGATCGGCCGAGTGTTCCGCAACGAGGGCGCAGATTTCAAGCACAATCCCGAGTTCACGATTCTCGAAGCGTACGAGGCCCACAGCGACTACGAACGCGCAATGGTGTTGTGCCGAGAGCTGATTCAGCGCGCAGCCGTGGCAGCACACGGTCGCGAGATCATCCTGCGTCCCGACGGACCGAACGGGGAGATGATCGAGATCGACATCTCCGGCGAATGGCCCGTCAAAACACTGCACGGTGCCGTCGCCGAGAAATTGGGTGTGCCCGTCGAGCCGGCGACTCCACTGGAGGAGCTGCAGCGGTTGTGCGACGAGAACGACATCCCGTACGAGAAGTCCTGGGACGCGGGTGCCATCGCGCAGGGAATGTACGAGCACCTGGTGGAGGACTACACCGAATTCCCCACCTTCTACAAGGACTTCCCGACGTCGATGTCGCCGCTGACCAGACCACATCGGAGCATCCCGGGCGTGGCGGAGAAGTGGGATCTCGTCGCGTGGGGCGTGGAACTGGGTACGGCGTACAGCGAACTGACCGACCCCGTCGATCAACGGCAGCGCCTCACCGAGCAGTCGTTGTTGGCGGCCGGTGGCGACGAGGAGGCGATGAGCCTGGACGAGGACTTCCTGCAGGCGCTCGAACACGGCATGCCGCCGACCGGCGGTCTCGGCATGGGCGTCGACCGGGTCGTCATGCTGATCACCGGAGGAAGCATCCGCGAAACGCTGGCTTTCCCGCTGGCCAAGCCACGTCAATGACCCCCTCCACGGCCGTCCCTACGAGGCCGAGTGTGCAAAACCGGGAAAATGATGGAAACTGGAGCGTGAAACAGTCGACAGGTCGGTAGCGCATCGTGGGGAACAACATATGGACAACGGGGATCGAGCCGAACGTAGTGCGTTGTTTCCCGTGAAACATCCTCCCGGTCAGTACGTCGAAGTGGACGGGCAACGTCTGCATCTGCTCATTCGCGGAACCGGCCCCACCGTTGTGCTGTGCGGTGGCCTCGGGAGCAACTGGTTCGATTGGAACGACACCGTCGACATATTGAGCACCCACCACCACGTCGTCGTTCTCGACCGTCCCGGCTTCGGGCTCAGTGATCCGCTTCCCGCCGGTGTCACCCCCACCGTGCGAGGCGAAGCCGACCGCATCATCGGAGTTCTCGACGCACTCGGCGTCACCGAACCGGCGGTGGTTGCAGGCCACTCGATCGCAGGTTTCTACGCCGAGGCCGTTGCGCGGCTGTACCCGTCGCGCATCCGCGGGATTCTGTTGCTCGATTCCAGCGCAGAATCGGACCCCCGACGCATCGTTCCGGCTGCCGTGCGCGTCGAGACTGCACGCGTGGTCGCAGCCGTGCTCAGTCGAACCGGCCTGCAGAAACTGGTCGGCCCCCGTGTGCGCCGGGTCCTCAATCAAGCGACGCCGCCGGACGGCACACCTCAGGAAACATTCGACTGGGTGGACGACATCTACCGTCGGCCCACCTACCTCACAGCTGCACTCGTCGAAGATGTCGTGTATCCCGACCTGGCCGTCGAACTGAACAAACTCCGAAAGCGCTCGACGCTCGTCGCTCCGGTCATCGTCGCTGCAGCCCACACCGGACGACCCTCCCCGTGGGGCAAGAAATGGGTCAGGACTCAACGCAAGCTCGCCGAGTACCTGCGTGCCGACTTCACCGTCGTCATGCCGGCACATCACCACGCCATGATCGACAAGCCCGCCGAGGTCGCAGCCCTCATCACCGAACTGGTGTGAACCGCTCGAGGCGACGCACGTAACGTGTGTCACCGAGCCCGCAGCCCAAGACCCGAGCCGAAGCTCGGCGATGGCGCGGTAGCACGAGAGGAAATTGAACATGGGTGCGATCAACACGACGCAAGGTCGACAGTCGAAGATGCTCGGTTTGGGCGTTCACCGCCCCGAACGAGTAGTCACGAACGACGAGATCTGCGAGTTCATCGACTCCAGTGACGAGTGGATCCAGACGCGTTCGGGAATCAAGAATCGGCGCTTCGCCGAACCCGAGGAGAACGTCGTTCAGATGTCCATCTCGGCAGGTCGTAAAGCCCTCGAGGCCAGCGGAATCACGGCCGACCAGGTCGACACCGTCATCGTCGCCACTTCCACGCACCTCGAACTGACACCCCAAGCAGCCGCGAAAGTCGCGCACGGTTTGGGCACCAAGGGCCCCGCAGCTTTCGACATCTGCGCCGGCTGCGCGGGCTTCTGCTACTCCCTGGCCGTCGCATCCGACCTGGTCAAGGCCGGAACTTCGAAGTACGTGCTGGTCATCGGTGCCGAGCAGCTCAGCGTCACCACCGACCCCTACGACCGAACCACGCGATTCATCTTCGCCGACGGTGCCGGTGCTGTCGTCGTCGGAGAGAGCGACGAAACCGAAATCGGACCCGCTGTCTGGGGCTCCGACGGCTCGCAGTCCGACGCTATCGTGCAGACCACGGACTGGTACGACTACATCACCAAGGCCGACCTGGAACGACCCTGGATCCGGATGAACGGCATCTCCGTCTTCCGCTGGGCCGCCTTCGAGATGGGCAAAGCGGCGCAGAAAGTCCTCGACGTCGCCGGCATCGAAACGGACGAACTGCACGCCTTCATCCCCCACCAGGCCAACAGCCGCATCACCGAACTACTGGCGAAGAGCCTCAACCTGGACGAAGGCACCACCGTCGCCAACGACATCGCGGAAACCGGCAACACCTCTGCGGCATCGATCCCATTGGCGATGGAAGAACTGCTGCGCACCGGCAAGGCAAAAGCAGGAGACACTGCACTCCTCCTCGCCTTCGGAGCGGGACTCTCGTACGCCGGGCAGGTAGTCAAACTCCCCAACCTGTAGTCGACTCGGTTCATCACCGCACTCCGATCCCAGTGCACTCCGATTCCCAGTGCACTCAATGTGACATTCAGTGGCCTTTTCGGCGGTCAATGGCACATCGAGTGGACTGCGGGGTCGGTGTGGGCGGAATCAGGACCGGAGCGGCGGTCGAGTCGTAAGGTTGTCGTATGCCGAAGCCCCCGTTGCCCGATGCTGCAGTGGAAATGTTGACGAAGCCGAATCCCGCTGTCATGGCTGTGGTTCGTGCCGATGGAACGCCGATCACCGCACCCACGTGGTATTTGTGGGAGGACGGGAAGGTCGTGCTCAATTTCGACGCGTCTCGTAAGCGTCTCGAGCACATCAGAGCCAATCCGAAGGTCTCGATTTCGGTGTTGGACGAGGCCAGCTGGTACACACATGTGACTGTGCACGGCTCGATCGAGTTGCAGGACGACCCGGATCTGGTGGATATCGATCGCATTTCGACGCACTACACCGGAAATCCGTATCCGGTTCGGGATCAGCCACGGGTGACCGGATACGTGACCGTCGACGCGTATGTCGGCTGGGGCAAACTCGAGACGTAGTCACTGTGTGCGCGCTTGCGACGACGGTGTCGAAGTGTCAAACTCCCGCAATGGTGAATCCGCAGGGCGAGGGCAGCGATCCGTTCGACGCATCCAACAAGGACCAGCCGTACCCGGGACAGCAGCAATATCCGCAGTATCAGAACCCCAACCCCCAATATCCGCAGTACCAAAACCCCCAGTACGCCAACCCGCAGTACGGGAACGCGCCGTATGCGGGCGGGTATCAGACGGCCGCACCCACGAACACGCTGGCGATCGTCTCCCTCGTGTTGGCGATTCTGGGTCTGACGTTTCTGCCGCTGATCGCATCCGTCTGCGCGGTGGTCTGTGGCCACATTTCGCGTGGTCAGATCAAGCGCACCGGCGAGGGCGGATCCGGGTTCGCCACGGCAGGCCTGATCGTCGGGTACGTATCGATCGCGCTGTTCGTCATCGTCGTCGGAGCGATCATCATTTTTGCTGTCGCTGCCGCGAACTCATCGACCTACTGAGACAGGCCTCGCCAGACGACTGCCCAGGCATGCAGCCCACACTCCTGCTATCAGTGCCAACGCAATGACGAACAGCGCCAACGCGTTCCATCCGAGGGACTGAAAGACCACGCCCCCGAGCCAACCGACGATGGACGATCCACCGTAGTAGAAGAGGTTGTACAGCGAGGTCGCCTGAGCCCGTCCGTGTACTGCGCGTTGCCCGGTCCATCCCGACGCGATGGCGTGGGCGGCGAAGAAGCCCATGGTCAGGATCACCAGGCCGATCAAGATCACCGCGAGGTTCGACGCCATCGTCAACGCCACTCCGACGATCATCGTCGCGGTAGCTCCGGCGAGAACTGCCGAGCGTCCGTGCTTCGTCGCCAGCTTTCCGCCCACTCGCGAGGAGACGGTACCGCTCAGGTAGGCCACGAAGATCAGGCTGATGAGCGATTGCGGTAGTCCGAAAGGTACTGCCTCGAGACGGAATCCGAGGAAATTGTAGATCGCGACGAACCCGCCCATCAGCAGGAAGCCCTGGCCGTACAGCGCCAACATTCCCGGCTCGCGCAGGTTCACCCAGAGCCGACCCGGTAGGTCACGAATCTCACTGTGCACCAGTGTTGTTCGCGGTTTCGGGGCCAGCCACACGAAGAGGGCGGCAGCCAGCGCAGCAATCAACGACACGGTCAACGTGCCGATACGCCAGTTGGTGAGTTCCGCCACCGGTCCGGCGACGATGCGGCCCAGCAACCCGCCCAGCGTCGTCCCCGAAACATAGGTCGCGGCGGCCAGTGCGGTGTGACTGCGATGCACTTCCTCGCTGAGGTACGCGATCGCAATTGCCGGAAGTCCGCCCAACGCAGCACCTTCGAAGAACCGAACAGCCAGCAACACCTCGAGGGACGGCGAGAGCGGGACCAGCAGACCCAGCGTCGTCGCAACGAGGATCGATACCGTCATCGCCCGCACTCGGCCGACGCGATCGGCCGCCACGGACCAGGGAATCACCGACACTGCCACCCCGACCGTCGCGAGTCCGACGGCAAGCGAGGACTGCGACGGCGTGATGTCGAGGTTCGCCGCGATCAACGGCAGAATTCCCTGGACCGAATACAGCTGAGCGAAGGTCGCGACTCCGGCGAACAGGAGTGCCAGCACCAGCCGTCGGTACTCGCGCGATCCCCTGGGGTGCCCCTCCCATTCGAGAACCTCGGTACGCGTCGTAGTCATACCGATCACGTTAGAAGTGCTCACTACATTCGTCCAATGCATGAGAGGCGTCCAACCGATACGTCAGCGCTATGATTTGCCCATGCGGCGCGAGACGATCGAGTTGTTGCCCCTGCTGCCGACGCTCGTCGCGGTAGCCGACACAGAGCACATGACCGACGCCGCCCATGTTCTCGGTGTTCCGCAACCGACCGTCAGTCGACAGGTCGCTCGCGCGTCGGCGATCCTCGGCGTCGACATCGTGGAACGACGCGGCCGCGGCATCGTGCTCACCAGCGCCGGACGCGTGTTGATCCCGTATCTGCAGCGCGCATTGAGCGACCTCGACGCCGGCATCGACGCCATGACCGAGCACGACGCCCGAGCCCGGGGCCGTATCGCCGTCGCGTTCCAGAACACTCTGGGCGAGGACGTCGTACCCGCGCTGATCCGCCAGTTTCGCGTCGACCACCCGGCCGTCACATTCGATCTCGACCAGGGTGCCCGCGCACGCTGCCTCGAGCGGCTCGCCGATGGGGTATCCGACCTGGCGTTCGTGTCCCTCAGCACCGAGCACACCGATGCAAATTCGTTCCAGCTGTACGACGAGCGACTGATGCTCGTCGTGCCCTCCGATCACCGCCTCGCGTCGAGACGAACCGTCGATCTGGCCGACACCGCCGACGAGAACTACATTGCGATGGGCCACGGCTTCGGCATGCGCTCGATCTGCGACGAGTTGTGGGCCGACGCCGGTTTCAGTCCGCACATCGCATTCGAGGGCCAAGACACCCACACGGTGCGCGGATTGGTCGGAGCCGGTCTCGGGATAGCCATCCTGCCGCGTATCCGTGCGCACGGCGGTGAGGGCGGGACCGTCGACGTCGGCCTCACCCAACCCTCGGCACGCAGACGCATCGGCATGGTGTGGGACCCTCGAGCCGACTCACCGCGTCAGGTGGCGGCCTTTCGCTCGATGGTGCAGCGCAGCGGTCGCACACTCGTGATTAGGTGAGTCGATGCAACTGGTTCTCGTCCGGCACGCCCTGCCGCAACGTTCGGAGTCCTCGGCCGATCCCGTTCTCGCCGAGCTCGGCGTCGAACAATCCCTGCGGGTGCCCGACGCCGTGGCCCGGTTCCCGATTTCTCGAGTCGTCGCCAGTTCCCAGCTCCGCGCCGTCCAGACGGCACAGCCGTTGGCCGATCGGCTCGGTCTGACCGTCGAACCGGACGAGCGATTGGCCGAATACGATCGCGATTTCGGCGGCTACGTCCCGATCGAAGCGGCCAAGACCGAATTTCGGGAGGCATTCGACCGCATCAAGGCCGGTCATCTCCCCGAACAAGTAGACGAACACGCGTTTCGTCAGCGCGTGTTGGCCGGAGTAGCCGACATCGTGTCGGCCGGCGAGCACAACGACACCGTCGCACTCTTCGCCCACGGCGGCGTCATCAACATCCTGCTGCAGGACATCCTGCAGACCCCGAAAGTCCTGGGATTTCCGATCGACTACTGCTCGGTGACCCGCATTCTGTTCTCCCGGAGCGGTGCGCGATCGGTCTCCTCGGTGAACGAAACCGAGCACGTATGGGACCTGCTACCGCGCAATCGGTAATCCACAGAGACCTCTTAGAGTCCCAGGTCAGCACGGTCGAAGCAGGCGTCGTGGATCACGCGTCGGTTCGGAAGGCCGCCGACGGCAGTTAGCCTCGAACTCATCATGGGTGAACTGCGTATCTTCCGACGTCCTGCCGTTGCTCTCACCGCACTGGCGTTTCCACTGGTGGCGGTGGGTGCTTTTGCACTCGGCACCGGCTACGACCTCGGTGGTGAGTCCGCTGCCGACACGACCACCGTCGTGGCCGACACCGAGCAGGCACCGGCACCGGAGCAGGCGTCGGCAGATCCCCTGTCGAAGGCCAGGACCAGTCTCAACAGCGCCTCGCTCCCGATCACGTTTCTCTCCAGTGGCATCGGTCAGCTGACCCAGGGCGGAACGCAGCTCAACGACGGCGTCGGGCAGCTCGCCGACGGCATCACCCAGGCGCACGACGGAACCATCCAGCTCGCCGACGGGTTCGGCCAATACCGCGACGGCATCGGTCAGCTCGGAGACGGCGCATCGCAGATCAGCGGTGGCGTCGACCAGGTCGTCGACCAGCTCGCCGGATTCGGAGCTCTGCAGGCCGACTTCACCGCGAAGCTCGCCGCCACGGCAGACACGGTCGATCGTTTCCCACATCCGGGATCCGACGCGATTTCTGGCGAGATCCGCGGCGTCATCGACAACCTCAACACTCAGGCGTTCGGTCCCGATACGCTGGCTCAGCTGCAGACCCTCAAGGGCGGTGCCCAGCAGCTGTCGACGGAACTCAACGACCCGAACAGTCAGTTCCTCGGAGCCACCGCGCAGCTCGGCGACGCCACTGTGCAGTTGCGTGACGGACTCGGCCAACTCGACGACGGCGGCCAGCAGCTCAAGGCCGGCACCGATCAGCTCGTGACGTCGGTCAAGCCGGTCGAGGGGATTGTCAACGGCATCGCCACCAACGTGCGCGACGCCTCCGCGGCCCTTCCGCCGGGAACCACTGCCGCCACCGACGACGCCACCTCCGAACAGAACGTCGCAACCACGTCGACGAGCACCGGCACCGGGGCCACCCCGTACCTGATCGCCGCCCTCGTGGCTCTCGGAGCTCTTGGCTGCGTCAGCCTCGTGCGTGTTCTGGGCAAGGACACCAAGCCGCGCTGGCTCGCTGTCGGAGCGGCCGTCGCCGCGGTGGGCGTCAGCGCCGCCTTCGCATTCGCCTTCGCCACCGATGCGGCCCTCGGGCCGGTGATCGGAGCGGGCGTGTTCCTCGTCGTCTCCGCCGCGGCGTATCTCGCCGCAGCGGGCGCAATTCAACGCGTGCTCGGTGCCGTCGTCGGACAGATCGTCAACGTTGTCGCCCTCGCAGTGCAGGTCGTCGTCTGCGGTTTTGCGTACGCATCGACGGCACCCATCTGGAGCGACCTCGCCGCATTCATGCCGATGAGCTACACCGCCGCCGGTGCCCGCATCATCGCGTCGGGCGAGATGAGCGGGACCGGTTGGCTCGCGATCGGTGCCACGGTAGCTCTACTGGCTGTCTCGGCACTCGTGTACGTGAGCGCGCGGGGCAACTCAGCCGACGGGCCGGAGCGGGTGGATGGCGGGCGGGGCCGCGAGATGGGCACCGAACTCGCTTAGCGCGTGCTGCAGATGTGGAGTCTGCATGTGACCGTCCAGGTCCTCCTGCGACTTCCACAACTCGACGGTGATGAAGGTTCCCGGCTCTACCGCCGACTCGAACAGCTCGTACGAGATGTTGCCCTCTTCCTTCCGGGTTTCGGCGACCAGGGCCGACAATCCGTCGCGCACGGCGTCGACTGCGTCGGGCTTGGCGATAATCGTCGCGACAACCTTCAGATCGTTGCTCATGAGGTGATGTTTCCTTCGTTCGGCGAGTTCCACTTTCCTCACCGAACGTACTCCCGACACCCCTAAGCTGAGGTGTCCGTACGGAAAGGGAAGTCACAGTGAGCCACAGGACTATCGAGCAGCGCGCCACGAAGAAGGATTGGCTGGGCCTCGCAGTACTGGTGGTCCCCATTCTCGTCGTGTCGATGGACATGTCGGTGCTCTATCTGGCCCTGCCGTTCATGACGGCCGATCTCGAACCCACCAGCAATCAGACGCTGTGGATTCTCGACATCTACGGATTTCTCCTCGCCGGCCTGCTCATCACGATGGGCTCTCTCGGTGATCGAATCGGCAGGCGCACCCTGCTGATGATCGGGGCCGTCGTGTTCGGTGCAGCGTCGCTCGCCGCGACGTTCTCCACCTCGCCCGAAATGCTTCTCGTGGCACGCGCTCTGTTGGGAGTCGGTGGAGCGACCATTGCGCCGAGCACACTGTCGTTGATACGCAACATGTTTCACGACCCCGCTCAGCGGAAGGAAGCCATCGGACTGTGGACGGCAGGTTTCGCCGGGGGCGCCGCCGTGGGTCCTGTCATCGGAGGTGTTCTGTTGGAACACTTCTGGTGGGGTTCGGTGTTCCTGATCAACATTCCGATCATGGTGGTGCTCTTCGTCGCCGCACCGCTACTGGTGCCCGAGTTCAAGGATTCGGACCCCGGGAAGTTCGATCCGATCAGCGTGATACTCGCGATCTCCTCGATGCTCTTCATCGTCTACGCCATCAAACACGGCGCGCAGGACGGGATCGATGCAACGACGATCATCACCGCCGTCGTCGGACTCGCAGTCGGCACGGTGTTCGTCATCCGGCAGAGAAAGGCCGCGAACCCGCTGATCGACGTCACGCTCTTCGCCGAACGCGCCTTCAGTGCAGCGGTTGTCGTGCAGTTCCTGGTCATATTCGCGATGACCGGGTTCAGCCTGTTCGCCTCGCAATACCTTCAGCTCGTCGTCGGGTTCGGACCCCTCGAAGCCGGACTGTGGCTGCTCATACCTGCCGTCGCGGCGGGGGCCGGAGCCGTCCTCGCGCCAACACTGAGCAAGGTGCTCCAGACCGGCACCATCATCGCCGGTGGCCTACTGTTCATCGCCTTCGGCTGCGCCGCAATGGTCTTCATCGCCGCCGACTCGGGCCTGCCGCTACTGCTCACCGGCATGGCAATGGTGACGTTCGGTATCGGAGCGGCATCGACCCTCAATTCCGATATCGTGCTCACCGCCGCCGCACCCGAGAAGGCCGGTGCCGCATCGGCATTGTCGGAGACCGGAGCCGAATTGGGCGGGGCCGTCGGCATCGCGATCCTCGGCACGATCGGCAGCACCGTCTACCGTCACCGCATGGAAGACGCCATCCCGGTGGGCACGCCCAGCGAGGTCGCCGACCCCGCCCGGGAAACCATCGGTGGTGCCACCGCCGTCGCCGACTACCTACCGGAGCCGTTCGCCTCGCAGCTGTCCGCCGTCGCCAACTCGTCCTTCGTCGACGGCTTCAACCTTGCTGCCGGGTGGAGCGCAGGTCTGATGGCCGTCAGTGCGCTGGTCGTCTTCGTACTGCTACGTCGTCAGACCGCGTCGGCCAAGTAGCGCGCCAACCACCGTGTCGCCGACTGACCGCCGTCGACGTCGTAGCTCTGGTACTCCTGATGGATACCGGAGCGGTAGAACGCTTCGATCTCTCGGCGGCGCTGTTCGTTCGCCTGGTCGGTGAGCTGGCCCTGCAGGACCGGGAGCCCACCCGCAGCCGCGAGATCGCCGATCAACGACTGCGCTTCCTGCGCGTACTGGTCGGCCACATCGGGCGCGGGGTTGGACGAGACGGCCAGGAAGCCGGCCAATCGGGCCACGTAATCGTCCTTCGGCGTCGAGCAGTACAGATCGCCGACGGCACAGAACGTTCGCACCACGGGGCTGACGTAGCCGAAGCCGCCGACGCGTGGGCCGCCGACACCGGTGCCCACCACGGCAGGCCCGACGAGGGCGTCGGTGTCGGAGCGCTTGGGGTCGGAGATCAGACCCACCGCAACCACCTTGTCCGCGGGGACGATGCCGACGCCGGTGCCGATGGCTGCGGCGAGATCACCAGCCGCGTCGGCTCCCTGGCTGTATCCGATGATGCCCAGTTTTGTTGCGCCGCAACGATCTGCCACCGCCTTCAGCATCCCGCCGGCATTGGCTACCGCAGCTGCGCGCGACTGCCCGTAGACCTCGCCCTCCCACGGGAACGCGGTGGCGGGATACGAAACGTAGTCGGTGCGAATGCCGTCGCCGAGACGATCGGTGACATCGGTGAGCATCCCGGGCTTCGGGGCGGCACCCGAGCTGGTCTCCCACGTCCCCGGAATCGCGACGACGTACATCGACGGGCAGTCGCCGGGGTCAGCGGCAGCGGGCGACGCTCCGACCACCAGACCGGACGCAACGGCTGCAGCGACGCCGACACCGGCGCAGAACTTCTTGACACTCATGGGAGGGGGCCTCACTGGTGATCGAACGTTTCGTTGTTCGATCCTGACAATGCCAGGGGCCTGTGACCATCAGATGCCTACATGGTTAACGGACGTAACCGTCCGTCACACGGTTGTCTCTTCGCCCGCCCGCCCGCCGTCGGTATCGCCCACTTCCGTCGGGATCAATGTGGCTTTCAGTCACTCAGAGTGCAAGAAAGGGACATTGATCCCGACGGGAGGGGCGGACAACTACCTACCGCTGCGGTGCCTGGGTAGGAACGATCGGCGACGGCAGTGCCGTTGCTCCCTGCAGGAACGTGTCGACGGCGGCCGCGCAGGAGCGGCCCTCGGCGATGGCCCACACGATGAGCGACTGGCCGCGGCCCATGTCTCCGGCCACGAAGACGCCGGGGACGTTGGTGACCCATTCGTTGGTGCGCTCCACGTTGCCGCGCTGGTTGAAGTCGACGCCCAGGTCGGTCAGCAGACCGCCCTTGTCCGGTCCGACGAATCCCATGGCGAGCAACACGAGATCGGCCTCGAGGGTGAATTCGCTGCCCTCGACCTTCTCGAACTTGCCGGCCTTGAACTCGACCTCGCAGGCTTCGAGTGCGGTGACCTTGCCGTCTGCACCGACGAAACGCTCGGTGTTGACGGAGAAGACGCGCTCGCCACCCTCTTCGTGTGCCGACGCGACGCGGTACATCAGCGGATACGTCGGCCACGGGGTGGACGTCGCACGCTCTTCGGGCGGACGGGCCATGATCTCGAACTGGTGCACGCTAGCCGCGCCCTGACGGTGCGAGGTGCCCAAGCAGTCGGCACCGGTGTCGCCGCCGCCGATGATGACGACCTTCTTGCCCTCGGCGCTGACGGGCGGCGCCGCGAAGTCGCCCTGCTGGACGCGATTGGCGTGCGGCAGGAACTCCATGGCCTGGTAGATGCCGTCGAGTTCGCGGCCCTCGATGGGCAGGTCGCGCCATGCGGTGGCTCCGCCGGAGAGAACGACGGCGTCGAACTGCTCGCGCAGTTCGTCGGCCGAGATGTCCACGCCCACATCGACGCCGGTGCGGAAGACGGTGCCCTCGGCCTCCATCTGTGCGAGCCGTCGATCGATGTGGCGCTTCTCCATCTTGAACTCGGGGATGCCGTACCGCAGCAGTCCACCGATGCGATCGGCACGCTCGAACACCGTGACGGTGTGGCCGGCGCGGGTGAGCTGCTGCGCTGCAGCAAGTCCCGCGGGTCCGGAGCCGACGACGGCGACGGTCTTACCGGTCAGATGCGTCGGGTAGACCGGCGTCACCCAGCCCTCTTCGAAGGCCTTGTCGATGATCTCGACCTCGACCTGCTTGATCGTCACCGGATCCTGGTTGATGCCCAGGACACACGCCGCCTCGCACGGAGCCGGGCACAACCGTCCGGTGAACTCCGGAAAGTTGTTGGTGGCGTGCAGGCGATCGATGCTGTCGCGCCAGCGGTCCTTGAACACCAGGTCGTTCCACTCGGGAATCAGGTTTCCGAGCGGACAACCGTTGTGGCAGAACGGAATACCACAATCCATGCACCGGCTGGCCTGGGTACGCAGAGTGTCCTTCGAGAAGTCCTCGTAGACCTCTTTCCAGTCCATCAGGCGCAGATCGACGGGCCGCCGCTTCGGTACTTCGCGAACCGTGTTCTTCAAAAATCCCTGTGGGTCACCCACGAGCTGCCTCCATGATCGCTTCGTCCACGTCCGCGCCGCTCTTCTCGGCTTCGGAGATGGCCAGCAGTACCTTCTTGTAGTCGCGAGGCATGACCTTCACGAAATGGTTCACCTGCTGTGACCAGTCCGCGAGGATCCGCTCGGCCACCTCGGAGCCGGTCTGCTCCTGGTGACGAGTGACGATGTCCTTCAACCAAGTGAATTCGTCGCCCTCGAGCTCGTCGATGTCGACCAGCTCGGTGTTGAGGTTGGCCTCGAACGTCTTGTTCGGATCGAAGATGAACGCGACACCGCCGGACATGCCGGCACCGAAGTTACGGCCCGTCGTGCCGAGAATGACCACCTTGCCGCCGGTCATGTACTCGCACCCGTGATCGCCGACGCCTTCGACGACGGCCTCCGCGCCGGAGTTACGTACGGCGAACCGCTCGCCGACGACACCGCGGATGAGAGCCTCGCCGCTGGTGGCACCGAAGAGGAAGACGTTGCCGCCGATGATGTTGTCCTCGGCGACGAATCCCTTGGGCGCACTCAACGACGGCCGCAGGACGAGATGTCCGCCCGACAGTCCCTTACCCACGAAGTCGTTCGCGTCACCGTGCAGCCGCAACGTCATTCCGGACGGTACGAACGCACCGAAACTGTTGCCGGCCGAACCGGTGAACGTGATATCGATCGTGTCGTCCGGGAGCCCGACGCCGCCGTATGCCTTGGTGACCTCGTGCCCGAGCATCGTTCCGACGGTGCGGTTGACGTTGGTGATCTTGGATTCGAAGACGACCTTCTCGCCCTTGTCCAACGCGTTGCGACTGGCCGCGATGAGCTGCTGATCCAGCGCCTTGTCGAGGCCGTGATCCTGAACCCCGGTGTTGTAGAGGTTCTGGTTCATGAAGGCCGATTCGACCTCTTCGAGGATCGGCGACAGATCCAGCTTCGACGCCTTCCAATGCTCCTTGGCCGCAGTGGTATCCAGCAGACCCACCTGGCCGACGGCCTCGTCGAGTGTGCGGAACCCGAGCTCGGCCATGAGCTCGCGAACCTCCTCGGCGATGAACATGAAGAAGTTCTCGACGAACTCGGGCTGACCCGCGAAACGCTTGCGCAGCAACGGGTTCTGCGTGGCAACACCGACGGGGCAGGTATCGAGATGGCAGACGCGCATCATGATGCAGCCCGAGACCACGAGGGGAGCGGTGGCGAAACCGAACTCCTCGCCGCCGAGCAGCGCGGCGACCATGACGTCACGGCCGGTCTTGAGCTGACCGTCGACCTGCACGACGATGCGGTCACGAAGACCGTTGAGCAGCAACGTCTGCTGGGTCTCGGCCAGGCCGAGCTCCCACGGTCCACCTGCGTGCTTGACCGACGTCAGCGGCGTTGCGCCGGTGCCGCCGTCGTGGCCCGAGATGAGCACCACGTCGGCGTGCGCCTTGGACACACCGGCCGCGACCGTTCCGACGCCGACCTCGGAGACCAGCTTCACGTGGATGCGGGCCTGCGGGTTGGCGTTCTTCAGGTCGTGGATCAGCTGTGCGAGATCCTCGATCGAGTAGATGTCGTGGTGCGGCGGCGGCGAGATCAGGCCGACGCCGGGCGTCGAATGCCGAACCTCGGCGACCCACGGGTACACCTTGTGCGCCGGAAGCTGGCCGCCCTCACCGGGCTTGGCTCCCTGCGCCATCTTGATCTGGATGTCGGTGCAGTTGGTCAGGTAGTGCGAGGTGACTCCGAAACGTCCCGACGCGACCTGCTTGACGGCGGATCGACGCGAATCACCGTTCTCGTCGGGGGTGAATCGTGCGACATCCTCGCCGCCCTCACCGGAGTTCGACCGTCCGCCGAGACGGTTCATCGCGATGGCGAGGGTCTCGTGCGCCTCGGCCGAGATGGAGCCGTAGCTCATCGCGCCCGTGGAGAACCGCTTGACGATCTCGCTTGCCGGCTCGACCTCGTCGATCGAAATCGACTGTCGCTCTTCCGTCTTGAAGCGGAACAGACCGCGCAGAGACGCGAGCCGCTCGGACTGGTCGTCGACCATCTTCGTGTATTCCTTGAAGACGTCGTACTGACCGGTGCGGGTGGAGTGCTGCAGCTTGAAGACGGTGTCGGGGTTGAAGAGGTGGTACTCCCCCTCGCGCCGCCACTGGTACTCGCCGCCCGTTTCCAGCTCACGGTGAGCGCGTTCCTGACGGTTGTCGAGGTATGCGACCGCATGTCGCGCTGCGACGTCGTCGGCCACTTGATCGAGATCGATGCCGCCGAGGTGGCTGTTGAGTCCGGTGAAGTACTCGTCGACCAATTCCTGCGAAAGGCCGATGACCTGGAACAACTGGGCTCCGGTGTACGACGCGAGCGTCGAGATGCCCATCTTGGACATCACCTTCAGCACGCCCTTGCCTGCGGCCTTGATGTAGTTGCCGACGGCTTTGTCGAAGTCGATGTCGGTGAGCGCGCCGCGCTCGATCATGTCCTCGATCGACTCGAAGGCCATGTACGGATTGACCGCTGCCGCACCGAATCCGATGAGCAGAGCCATGTGGTGCACCTCGCGGGCGTCACCGGCCTCGATGATCAGACCGACCTTGGTCCGGGTCTTCTCCCGAACCAGGTGGTGGTGCACTGCGGAGGTCAGCAGCAACGACGGGATCGGCGCGAGCTTCTCACTGGACTCGCGGTCGGAGAGCACGATGATCCGTGCGCCACCCGAGATCGCAGCGGAAACCTGAGCGCGGATGGCCTCCAACGACTTTCGGAGACCTTCGCCGCCCTCGGCAACTGCGTACAGGCCGCGCACGACCACCGAACGAAGCTCTTCCTGCGTGCCTTCGTCGTTGATGTGCACGAGCTTGGCGAGATCGTCGTTGTGCAGGATCGGCTGCGGCAGCACGATCTGCTTGCAGCTGTCGGCATTCGGGTTGAGCAGATCGCCCTCGGGGCCGATCGTGCCGCCGAGGCTGGTGACGATCTCTTCGCGGATCGCGTCGAGCGGCGGGTTCGTCACCTGCGCGAACAGCTGTGAGAAGTAATCGAACAACATCCGCGGGCGAGCCGACAAGATCGCGATGGGCGTATCGGTGCCCATGGACCCGATGGCCTCGGCACCGGACTTCGCCATCGGGGAGACCAGCACGTTCAGTTCCTCGGTGGTGTAACCGAAGATCTGCTGCCGGATGAGAACGCGATCGTGCGGCATGTGCACGTGCGGGCGCTCGGGCAGGTCGTCGATCGAGGTCAGACCCTCGTCGAGCCACTGCTGATATGGATGCTCGGCGGCGAGTTCGTCCTTGATCTCGTCGTCGGAGACGATGCGTCCCTGCGCGGTGTCCACCAGGAACATCCGGCCCGGCTGCAGCCGAACCTTGCGGACGACCTTGGACGGGTCGATGTCGAGAACGCCGACCTCGGATGCCATGACGACCAGGCCGTCGTCGGTGACCCATAGCCGGCTCGGACGAAGACCGTTCCGATCGAGGACCGCGCCGATGACGGTGCCGTCGGTGAAGCACACCGAAGCAGGTCCGTCCCAGGGCTCCATCAGCGAGGAGTGGTACTTGTAGAACGCCCGACGCGCGGGATCCATGGACTCGTGCCGCTCCCAGGCCTCGGGAATCATCATCAGCACGGCGTGCGGCAGGCTACGTCCACCGAGGTGCAGCAGTTCGAGCACCTCGTCGAAACGTGCTGTGTCGCTTGCTCCGTGGGTGACGACCGGGAAGATCTTCTCGAGCGCCTCGGAGCCGCCGAACACGTCGGAGGTGATGAGCGCCTCGCGGGCGCGCATCCAGTTCTCGTTGCCGGTGGCGGTGTTGATCTCACCGTTGTGCGCGACGCGCCGGAACGGGTGCGCCAGCGGCCACGACGGGAACGTGTTGGTCGAGAAGCGCGAATGCACAAGGCCGAGTGCGCTTTCCACTCGCTCGTCCTGCAGATCGAGGTAGAAGCCCTTGAGCTGAGGCGTCGTCAGCATGCCCTTGTAGACGAAGGTCTGCGAGGACAGCGACGGGAAGTACACCGTCTCGCGGCCGGGGCCGTCCTTGCCCGCGCCCTCTTCGCCCAACTCGTGCTCGACGCGCTTGCGAATGACGAACGCGCGACGCTCCAGATCGAGATCGGTGACCGATGCGTCGGGTGCGGCGAGAAACAGCTGACGGAAGGTCGGCATCGCGTCGCGAGCGAGCGCGCCGAGGGACGAGTCGTCGGTGGGAACGTCACGCCAACCGAGAACCGCCAGGCCCTCGCTCTCGACGATGCGCTCGACGCCCTCGCAGGCGCGTGCTGCGTCGCTGCGGCCCTGCGGCAGGAATGCGACGCCGGTGGCGTAGGCACCGGCAGCGGGGAGTTCGAAATCTACGACGGCGCGGAAGAACGCGTCCGGAACCTGGATGAGAATGCCTGCACCGTCACCGGTGTTCGGTTCGGAACCGGCAGCACCGCGGTGCTCGAGGTTGACCAGTGCGGTGATCGCCTTCTCGACGATGTCGCGACTGCGGCGACCGTGCATGTCCACCACGAACGCGACACCACAGGAGTCGTGCTCGTTGACGGGGTCGTAGAGGCCTTGCGGGCCCGGAGTGTGCTTCATACCTAGCCTTCGGATAAGTCCAGCCTTGAAACTCGTCGGCGACGGTGTGGTGTAACCGGCTGCTCGAACGGCCTGCGGTGCGTCCTCGCCGTTGAAGCAGCACCTGTCGATCGTCGACGCTTTCCTCTGCACGGGCGGGTAGGCACGTGATAGAAAAGTGAGGGTCTCGACGGATTCGGCCGTGGTGAGGCCGATCCAATTACGAACGATAAGTCAGCACCTGGGTACCCCCGCAAATAAGGTAAGCCTACTGTGGGCTCTCACCTGCGATTTTCCGGACATTCGTCGAGGTATCGGGCCCCTCTCGGGACGCCGGCGGTGCACCGACCGAAAAGTACACGCGTGTAAGACGATCCGACTGTCACCACATAAAAAAACTGGCCGCAGCGATTCGAGATCAGCTGCGACCAGTGTGGTGGGCGGAGGGGGACTTGAACCCCCACGTCCCGAAGGACACTGGCACCTGAAGCCAGCGCGTCTGCCATTCCGCCACCCGCCCGGGTGACGGCGAGAACACTAACACGCACCCTGCCGCGCCCGAAAATCGCGGCCTCGCGTCGTCCGGAGCGGGCGGCGGCACGCGGTCTGCGTCGGCGGCACCGTATATCATGCTTGGAGCGCGCCCTCGTGATGACACGCGGCTGTCGCACCCTGCGCACCTGCAGGCACCACACGGTGGAAGAACACAGTGAGAGGAGGGGTCACGATGGGCATCGTTCAGCGTTTCGAACGCAAGCTTCAGGGCGCTGTCGGCGACGTCTTCGCCCGCGTGTTCGGCGGTGGCGTCGTACCGGCCGAGGTAGAGGCGGCGCTCCAACAGGAGGCGTCGGATCTGGTTCGGCCCCTCGACGGCGGCCACCAACTGGCACCCAACAGCTATGTGATCACCATCAACAGCTCGGATCACGCCGAGCTCGCCGGCGATCGAGAACTCACGGTCAAGGCGTTTTCGCGCCACCTCGACGATTACATCCGCGATCAGGGGTGGCAGACCTACGGTGACGTGGTGGTTCGCTTCGAGCCGTCGCCCACTCTGCACACCGGTCAATTCCGGGCCAGTGGCTCGGTCGACCCCGATGTGGGACGATCGGCGACTGCTGCACCGAACCCGTCTGCGCAGCACGGCCCGTCGGCCCAGCAGAACGTTTCGGCCGAGCCGGCACCCAGTCCCGTCCCTTCAGCCACGCAGCGACCGTCTGCCCCACCGATGTCGATACCAGGAGCCGGCCACATGACGCAGAACCCAGGCTACGACCCGCAGCGCGACCCCGCGGACGGTCAACGTCCCGATCCGCGCGCTCGCAACGGTTATGCCGGTGGCCAGGATCCCCGCTACGCCGCGCATGAGCAGAACGGTTACGACGCCCAGGCCTACGCGCCTGCCGATTACGATCCGCGTTACGACCAGCAGCCGTACAACGGCCAGGGCTACGACGAGCAGCAGTATGCCGACCAGGGTCAGGCATACAGCGCCGCGGGCGGCCAGGACCAGGGCTACGACCCGCACGCCTACGGTCATCCCCACGGTCAGGACCAGGGTTACGACGCGCAGGGCTACAACGCGCAAGGCTATGACGCCCAGGGCTACAACGCGCAGGGGTACGACGCCCAGGGGTACCAGTACAACGGTGCCGACGGCGGTGCCTACTCCGAGGCCCCCTATCAGGAGCAGGCTTACAGCGACCAGTCGGGACAGTACGCCGAGCCCCAGGCAGCCGGATATCAGCAGCCCGGCTACCAGCAGCCTGCATACGACTACCCGGCTGCCCCGGCTGCCTACGGCCGTGGCTACCCGCAGGGCGCGGGCGATCGCAACGGCGGGTACGGCTACGACCAGCCCGCCGCGTACGCCGGTCAGGCTCAGTCGCTCGCAGCCACCCTGCAGCTCGAAGACGGCAGTGGCCGCTACTTCCAGCTCCGTGACGGTCAGAACATCATCGGCCGCGGCCAGGACGCACAGTTCCGGCTGCCCGATACCGGTGTCTCGCGACGACACATCGAGATTCGCTGGGACGGCCGCGTGGCCATGCTCTCCGATCTCGGCTCCACCAACGGCACCACCGTCAACGGTGCCCCCGTTCAGGACTGGCAGCTGGCCGACGGCGACGTCATCAGGGCCGGGCATTCCGAAATTCTGGTCCGGATCGTCTGACACACGGGCTGCCAGGCACGAGTGATGGTCGACTCTCGTGCTCGTCCACCCGAATGTCGTCCACCCGAGCGGCTTCACCCTATGATGCTGCGAGACAACCATGTCTGCCGCGCCGCAACGTTCACGCGGGTGGGGAGCAGGTCCGATCGCGAAGGAGGAGGTGAATCGTCGTGCAGGGATTGATTCTGCAACTGACCAGGGCGGGCTTCCTGCTTCTGCTGTGGTTCTTCGTCTGGGCCGTCCTTCGCACCCTGCGCAGTGACATCTACGCGGCCGCAGGCATGCGAGTGCCCGCCCGCTACTCCGGTGGCTCCAAAGTTCTTCCGTCGTTCAACAAGCAGAAGGTGGCCAAGTACCTCGTGGTGACCCAGGGCGGTCTCGCCGGAACGCGCATCTCGCTCGGTACGCAGCCTGTCCTCATCGGACGCGCAGACGATTCGACTCTCGTTCTGACAGACGACTATTCGTCCACCCGACACGCCCGCCTCTCCCCTCGTGGCGGGGATTGGTACGTCGAGGACCTCGGCTCGACCAACGGTACCTACCTCGACCGAGCAAAGGTGACCACCGCAGTGCGCGTACCTCTCGGAACCCCCGTTCGTGTCGGCAAGACCGTGATCGAGTTGCGCCCGTGACCCTCGTTCTTCGTTATGCCGCTCGCAGCGACCGCGGTCTCGTCCGCTCCAACAACGAGGACTCGGTGTACGCCGGAGCTCGACTGTTGGCACTGGCAGACGGTATGGGCGGGCACGCTGCCGGTGAAGTGGCCTCCCAGTTGATGATCGCCGCGTTGGCCCACCTCGACGACGACGAGCCCGGGGAGGATCTGCTCGGGAAGCTCGAGGCAGCCACCCGTGAAGGCAACGCATCCATCGCCGATCAGGTCGAGGACGAGCCCGAGCTCGACGGCATGGGCACCACATTGACAGCAATTCTGTTCGCGGGCAAGCGAATCGGGCTCGTTCACATCGGCGACTCTCGCGCATACATGCTGCGCGACGGATCGCTGACCCAGATCACCCGCGACGACACCTTCGTCCAATCACTCGTCGACGAGGGCCGCATCACCGCCGAGCAGGCGCACACCCACCCGCAGCGATCGCTGATCATGCGTGCCCTCACCGGCAACGAGATCGAGCCGACGCTGACCGTACGGGAAGTACGGGCAGGCGACCGTTACCTGCTGTGCTCCGACGGCCTGTCCGATGTCGTCAGTGACGAAACCATCGAGAACACGATGAACGAGGGTGAGACCGGTCCCTGCGCCGATCGCCTCATCGAACTCGCACTGCGCAGCGGTGGACCCGACAACGTGACCGTCGTCGTCGCCGATGTCATCGACCTCGACTACGGACAGAGCCATCCCATCCTCGGTGGCGCCGCCAGCACCGAGGACGAGGAGGACGCTCCTCCCCCCAACACCGCAGCAGGACGCGCCGCGGCAATGCGACCGCCCCGCTCGACGCCCAAACGCGTCACCACCCCCGTGGTCACCCCGGAGAAGAAGTCGCACAAGCTGCGCTGGACTCTGATCGCCCTGACCCTGGTGGTGCTGGCGGCAATCGGTGCGCTCGTTGCCAATTCGATCATCAAGGGCAACTACTACGTCGGCGCCGACAACAGCAAGGTCACGGTTCTGCGGGGCCTGCCCGGCTCGGTACTGGGGTACTCGCTGCAGAGCGTGGAACTGACCGGCTGCCTCGACGGCGACGGAGCCGTCACACTGACCGCTCCCGATGCCGCGCCTGCGGACTGTGTTCCCTTCGAGATCGACGACCTTCTGCCTGCCGCACGCGAGCAGGTCACGGCCGGCTTGCCGTCGGGATCCCTGAACGACGCACGTGGCCAGGTCGAGCGCCTGGCGTCGGGTGACCTGCTGCCGGTGTGCGAGACCGAGACCGCCGTCACCACCACCCCCGAACCGACCCCCACGACGACGATCATTCCGCCTCCAGGGGTCCCGTTGCCACCGGCCGCGGAGCCGGTCCCTGAGGCGGCGCCGACAACAACTGCGGTGCCGACACCGACGGTTCCGCAGGTCCCCGGCCAGAACTGCAGGACCGGTACTCGATGAGTTCCCCCGCCTCCACCGGAGGGTCCTTTCCGAGTCCGCCCGGAGGGTTCGCTCCTGCACCGATCCAATCGAACCGGCGCGGAGTGGAGTTGCTTCTGCTCGGCGCTGCAGTTCTGATCACGACGATCTCGTTGGTGTTGGTCGAGGCCAGCCAGGAGCAGACCATCACCTGGGATCTCGCGAAGTACGCGCTCGCGTATCTCGCACTGATGACCGTGGCGCACTTGGCCGTACGACGCTTCGCCCCGCATGCCGATCCGCTGCTGCTCCCGATCGTGGCACTCCTCAACGGCCTCGGGCTGGTGCTCATCCACCGACTCGACCTGGCCGATCAGCAGCAGGCGCAGTATCTCGGCAACCCGATTCCGTCGCTCGACGCCAACCAGCAGGTGCTGTGGACGACGCTGGCGATCGCCGGTTTCGTGGCGTTGTTGGTGCTGCTGCGCGATTACCGCACGCTGGCCCGCTACGGCTACACCGTCGGGCTCGCGGGCCTGATTCTTCTCGCCATCCCGGCGATGCTGCCGTCCGCGTTCTCGGAGGTCAACGGATCGAAGATCTGGATCCGACTGCCCGGCTTCAGCATTCAGCCCGGCGAGTTCGCGAAGATCCTGCTGCTCATCTTCTTCGCTTCACTGCTGGTCGCCAAGCGCGAATTGTTCACCGTCGCGGGCAAACACGTGCTGGGGATGGACTTCCCGCGAGCCCGCGATCTGGGTCCGATTCTGGTCGTCTGGATCGTCTCGGTCGCAGTGCTGGTGTTCGAGAAGGACCTCGGCACATCGCTGTTGATCTTCGGAACCGTGCTCGTGATGATCTACATCGCGACCGAGCGGGTCGGCTGGTTGATCATCGGGTTCGGCCTGCTGATCGTCGGATTCCTGTTCGCGTATCAGGTCTTCGGCCACGTCAAGATCCGAACCGACACCTGGCTGCACCCGTTCGACGACTACAACGACACCGGCTATCAGATCGTCCAATCGATGTTCAGCTTCGCCACCGGCGGATTGGCGGGTACCGGACTCGGAAGCGGCCGGCCGTCCCAGGTGCCGTTCGCCAAGACGGACTTCATCATCGCAACCGTCGGCGAAGAACTCGGCCTCATCGGTCTGACTGCAGTGCTGATCCTCTACTTGCTGTTCATCATTCGGGGCCTGCGCACAGCGCTGGCCGTCCGGGACAGCTTCGGCAAACTGCTGGCCGCCGGCTTGTCGTTCACCATCGCAATCCAACTGTTCGTCGTCGTCGGCGGCGTCACCAAGCTCATTCCGCTCACCGGACTCACCACGCCGTTTCTGTCCTACGGAGGATCTTCGCTTCTCGCCAACTACCTGCTGCTCGCACTGCTGATCAAGATCTCCGATGCAGCCCGTGAGCCGGCAACCCCGAAGAAGAAGCCCACTCCTGCAGCACCTATCGCGGACGCTCCGACCGAAATGGTGAAGCGCCCATGAACACTCCTCTGCGCCGCGTGTCCATCGCCGTGATGGTCATGGTCGTCGCGTTGCTCGCCAACGCCACCTACCTCCAGGTCATCAAGGCCGACGATCTGCGAACCGACCCACGCAACTCGCGTGTGTTGCTCGACGAGTACTCACGCCAGCGCGGTCAGATCTCGGCCGGCGGCCAGGTTCTGGCCTCCTCCGTCGCGACCGACGACCGCTACAAGTACCTGCGTACCTACCCGCAGAACTCGATCTCTCCGGCCAGCCCACAGGCCAACGCCCCGATCACCGGCTACTACTCGATGCTGTACTCGAGCAACGGCCTCGAGCGGGCCGAGGACCCCGTGCTCAACGGATCCGACGACCGCCTCTTCGGTGGGCGCCTGTTCGACCTCATCTCGGGCCGAGATCCGCGCGGCGGCAACGTCGTCACCACCATCGATCCCGTCGTCCAGCAGGTCGCATACGACCAACTCACCGCCAAGGGGTACACCGGTTCGGTGGTGGCACTCGATCCCGCCACCGGCAACGTCCTCGCCATGGCCAGCACCCCCAGCTACGACCCCAACCTGTTGGCCAGCCACGACGGCAGCACGACGACTGCAGCGTGGGAGAACCTGAGCAACGACCCGGCCAGGCCGATGGTGAACCGGGCCATCTCGCAGACCTATCCCCCCGGATCCACCTTCAAGGTGATCACCACCGCCGCCGCACTCGAATCGGGTGCGACGCCCGATACCCAGCTCACGGCCGCGTCGAACATCACGTTGCCGGGAACCTCCACGACACTCGAGAACTACAACGGTTCGACGTGTGGGGGCGGCCAGACGGCAAGCCTGCGCGAGGCGTTCGCACGGTCGTGCAACACCGCGTTCGTGGAGCTCGGCATCGACACCGGAGTGGACAAGATGCGCGACGCCGCAGCCGCTTTCGGTATCGGCGAGGACACCTCCATTCCGCTCCCCGTGGCCGACAGCACCATCGGCCCGATCGACGACGACGCGGCCCTCGGCCAGTCCAGCATCGGCCAACGCGACGTTGCGCTGACCCCCTTGCAGGACGCCGTCATCGCCGCCACGGTCGCCAACGGTGGCGTACGGATGGCGCCGAACCTGGTGCAGCAGCTGCAATCTCCCGACCTGTCCGACCTGTCGAGCTACCAGCCGAAGTCCATGGGAGAGGCCATCAGCTCCGATACCGCTGCAACCCTGACCGATCTGATGATCGGATCCGAGAACAACACCAGTGGTGAGGGAAAGATCCCCGGAGTCCAGATCGCCTCGAAAACCGGTACCGCAGAGCATGGTTCCGATCCACGCAATACCCCACCCCATGCCTGGTACATCGGATTCGCGCCCGCGAGCGATCCCAAGGTCGCCATCGCAGTCATCGTCGAAGACGGTGGAGACCGAGCGTTGGCCGCAACCGGTGGCTCCGTGGCCGCACCCATCGGGCGCGCCGTCATCGCGGCCGCATTGCAGGGGAGGTGACATAAGGTGCCATTGAGCAACGGGGCCGTAATCGCCCAGCGCTATCGACTGCTGCGCCTCATCGCCACCGGCGGTATGGGGCAAGTGTGGGAGGCGATGGACAATCGTCTCGATCGCCGAGTGGCGGTCAAGGTACTCAAGGCCGAGTTCTCCGAGGACCCGGAGTTCTTGCAGCGCTTCAGGTTCGAGGCTCGGACCACGGCGCAGCTGAACTACCCGGGGATCGCGGGAGTCTACGACTACGGCGAGACTCGTGACGGCGCAGGCGAATCTCTGGCCTATCTCGTGATGGAACTGGTCAACGGTGAGCCGCTCAACGCAGTGCTGGGCCGCATGTCCAGATTGCCACTGGGCCATGCCCTGGACATGCTCGAGCAGACCGGCCGCGCTCTGCAGATCGCACACACGGCCGGCGTCGTGCACCGTGACGTCAAGCCCGGCAACATCCTGATCACCCCCACCGGTCAGGTCAAGATCACCGACTTCGGCATCGCCAAGGCCGTCGACGCATCCCCGGTGACCAAGACCGGAATGGTCATGGGCACCGCGCAATACATCGCCCCCGAACAGGCACTCGGCGAAGAGGCCACCTCGGCCTCCGACGTCTACTCACTCGGTGTCGTCGGATACGAAGTCCTCGCAGGTTCGAGGCCGTTCGTCGGAGACGGAGCCCTCACCGTCGCGATGAAGCACGTACGCGAGCAACCGGCACCGATGCCGGTCGACCTGCCGCCTGCCGTACGCGAACTCATCGAGATCACGATGGTCAAGGACCCGGCCGCGCGCTACGCCAACGGCGGCGAATTCGCCGACGCGGTCGCCGCCGTCCGTGCGGGTCGCCGCCCACCCGCGCCAGGGAACTCCCGAGGCTCGGGTACCGGCCGGGTCATGATGCCCGGCGTCGTGCCGAGTCCGCAGCCGCCTCCGCCGTCGAGCACCCAGATGATGCCCACGTCCCAACGCGAGTACCGCGGGCCGGCCACCGGGGCGGCTGCCGCAGCAGTGCCGGAGCCCGCCGGAATGTCCTCGGCACAGAAGGGACTGGCCTGGGGTGGCGGTGCCCTGCTGCTTCTTGCCATCCTCATCGGCGGTTACGTACTGCTGACCGGGGGTAGGGACGATACGCAGACACCGTTCGTGCCGCCGACCACCACGACGCAGCCGGTCACGACCACACGAACGACCACCGAGCCGACGACGACCACCACCGAAGAGACCACCACCGAAGAGACCACCACAACTACCACCACCACGACCACCGAACCCACCACCACCACGACGAGCCCCACCACGACGTCGGAGGAGCCGACGCAGACGACGACCACTACCCCCCGGCCGCTGTTCGAGAATCCGTTTCAGCAAGAGCCACAAGGACAACGATGACGACTCCCCGTACGCTCTCCTCTCGCTACGAGCTGGGCGAGATACTCGGTTTCGGCGGTATGTCCGAGGTTCATCTGGCTCGCGACACCCGACTCGACCGCGACGTCGCCATCAAGGTCCTGCGCGCCGATCTCGCCCGCGACCCCACGTTCTATCTGAGGTTCCGACGCGAGGCCCAGAACGCCGCTGCCTTGAATCACCCCGCCATCGTCGCCGTGTACGACACCGGTGAAGCCGAGACCGAAGCCGGTCCGCTCCCGTTCATCGTCATGGAGTACGTCGACGGCGACACCCTGCGCGACATCGTCCGTGCCGAAGGCCCCATGCCGCCGCGCCGGGCCATGGAGGTCATCGCCGACGTCTGTGCCGCGCTCGATTTCAGCCACCGCAACGGCATCGTGCACCGCGACGTCAAACCCGCGAACATCATGATCAACAATGCCGGCGCAGTGAAGGTGATGGACTTCGGCATTGCACGCGCCATCGCCGATTCCTCGTCGCCGATGACTCAGACCGCCGCCGTGATCGGAACCGCGCAGTACCTCTCGCCCGAACAGGCTCGCGGCGAGCAGGTCGACGCTCGGTCGGACGTCTACTCGCTGGGCTGTGTGCTGTTCGAGATCCTCACCGGGGAACCACCGTTCAAGGGAGACTCGCCGGTCGCCGTCGCCTACCAGCACGTACGCGAGGATCCACAGCTGCCGTCCCTCGTCAACGACACGGTGCCGCGCGAACTCGACTCGATCATTCTCAAGGCGATGGCGAAGAACCCGGCCAACCGATACCAGAGCGCTGCCGAGATGCGGACCGATCTGGTTCGCGTTCTCGGCGGTCAACGGCCGAGCGCCCCGATGGTCATGAACGACGAGGACCGCACCACCATCCTGGGTTCGGTCGACTCCCGCCAGGCCGACTTCTCGGGCCGGGACAAGCCTGCCGCGGCCGCCGAAGCATCTCGCCCCTCGCGGCACGCCGGACCCGACGAGGAGCGCCGGAGCCGGCGCGGCCTGAAGATCGGCCTCGTCTCGCTCGCGGCCGTGATCGTCGTCGCCATCGTCGGTGCCTTCCTGTGGTCGCTCGGACCCGGTGCGGACCCCAAGACCGTCACGGTGCCGACCGTCGCTGGACTGGCCGCGGACGAAGCCCAACGCCAGCTCGAGGAGGCCGGACTCCGCGTCACGGTCCAGGAGAAGCCCGATGCGTCGGTGCCGGAAGGATCTGCGATCGGTACCACTCCGGCGGCCGGGTCGCAGACCGAGTCCCCGGGAGCCATCTCGCTCGACGTGTCCTCCGGACCTCAGCAAGTGCAGGTTCCGCGACTGACCGGACGAACGCAACAGCAGGCGTCGGACGCATTGAACGAGGTGGGGCTCGAACTCGATCCCACCATTGCCCGCGCGCCGTCGACGCCGGAGAACCTGGACAAGGTCGTCGAGCAGAATCCGTCGTCGGGCGTGAGCATGAACGCCAACTCGCAGGTGCGCATCACCCTGGGATCCGGACCGGCGCAGGTACGCATGCCCAATGTCGTCGGCCAGCTCGTCGACGTCGCGCAGCCCAACGTGGAGGGTGCCGGCCTACGCGTGCAGGTCCAGAACATCGACTCCTCGCAGCCGGTGGGTCAGGTCGTCTCGACCGATCCCGGAGGCGGCACCAACGTCGCCGAGAACACCGTCGTCACGCTGCGGGTGTCGAACGGCGACAAGATCCCGATGCCGGACCTGTCCGGCCTCACCGAAGCGCAGGCTCTGACGGCACTGGAAACGGCAGGTTGGACCGGGACCGCGTCGAACCTGTCGGCGACGAGGCAGGCGACGCTGGATCCATTGATGGTCGGGCGAGTTGTCAGCCAGACTCAGCCTGCCGGCTCGGAGATCAGCAAGACCGACACGATCACCGTGAGCATCGGGGCGCTGGGAATTCCTACCGGCTAGGCGTCAGCTCAGGCGAAGGCTTCGGATACCTGAGCTTCGAGTGCGGCGACGAGGCCGGCGTCGGTGGGCATACCGCAGACGGCGAGCCAGTTGGCCAGCATCCGGTGCCCGCCCTCGGTGAGGATGGACTCCGGGTGGAACTGAACCCCGTGAATCGGGAGCTCGGTGTGCCGCATCGCCATCACCAGACCCGATTCGGTGCGGCCGATGATCTCGAGTTCCGCAGGAATCGTGTCCTCGCGGACGGTCAGTGAGTGATACCGCGTGGCGGTGAACGGATCGCTCATTCCTTCGAGTACACCGACGCCCGAATGATGCACCAGACTGGTTTTTCCGTGCAGCAGTTCCGGAGCTCTCTCGACGGTCGCACCGAATACGGCTCCGATGGCCTGGTGCCCGAGACAGACTCCCAGCAGCGGCGTCTTCGCGCGGGCGGCGGCCGACACCAGATCCATCGTGGCACCGGCGCGCTGCGGCGTACCCGGCCCGGGACTGAGCAGAATTCCGTCGAACTGCGCCGCGATCGCATCGCGATCGGTGAGGCGGTCGTCATCGTTGCGCCAGACCTCGACATCGACGTTCAGCTGGCCCAGGTACTGGACGAGGTTGAAGACGAAGCTGTCGTAGTTGTCGACGACGAGAATGCGCATGTCGACAGCGTACTCAGCGTGGCTGTGCGTACCGCATGCGCACCGATTCGGTGTACGCGGGCACCGAGACGTCCGCTGAGGTCTCGACGTCGTAGCGCAGGCCGTAGCGCAGCGCGTACTGCTCGTACAACCGCACGCCGGGCTCGTTCTTCAATGCCGCGCGCAACCGGTCCTGGTCGCCGATCGCCGTCATCACGTACGGCGGACTGTACGTCCGGCCGCCGAGCAGCAAGGTGTTGCCGATGCAGCGCGGAGCAGACGACGCCACCAACCGCTGATCCTGCATCGCGATCGCCGAGGCACCGCCGGCCCACAACGCGTTGAGGACACTCTGCACATCGACCTGATGGACCACCAGATCGTTGGGCGAGGCGTCGGATGCATAAGACCCGTCAGGGCCCCGGGGCGCGTCGGCCATCGTCACGGTCAGGCCGGCCCCGGACGCGGCCTCACGGCCCGCCGCATCGGAGAGGGCATCGATGCGGGCCAACGCGTCGGCGACGTCGGTGTCGCCGGAGGCGGTGCGCTGCTGGATGGTGTCCACCTGTTGCTCGAGCGCTTCCCTGCTGCGCCGAGCCTCCTCGTTGCTCCCACGAGCCGCGTCGACGAGATCGGCGAGACGGGTGGTGTCACCACTGCGCAACTCGTTGCCGTCCGAGACATGTCTGGTGGTACCGAGGAGCAGACCCACAACGGCACACACCACGACGGCGAGAACCCACCAGCGGGTGTCGGCGCGGGTCGATCGTCGTGTCACGGGTGCTCGCAATTTGTCCGATGGGTCGGTGCTGGGCTCACCTGGGTTAGCGTGTACAGCAACTGGGTCGGTGACCGTCACAGTCCTCGGGAAGACAATAGCCTGGGGATGAGCGACACCTGCCGATCCACAGGTCCCGTCGTCAGTTGTCCACAGGTCGGTCGCAGGACCGACAGCCGCCAAGAACGCGAAGAGGAAGCAATGCCGAAGTCGAAGGTACGGAAGAAGAACGACTACACGACCAACCCGGCGAACCGTACGCCGGTGAAGGTCAACGCCGGGCCGTCTCCGGTCTGGTACGTGGTCCTGATGCTGGGATTCATGCTGGTCGGCCTGCTGTGGCTGATCGTCTACTACCTCGCTGCGGACGACATCGCGTTCATCGGAAACCTCGGGGCCTACAACTTCTTGATCGGCTTCGGCTTCATGGTCGTCGGGCTCGTCATGACCATGCGGTGGCGCTGACAGTCGAGCGAGTTACACCGATGTCATTCATCCCCAATGTGGATAAACCCTGTGGATAACTTCTCGAACGATCCTCAGGGTGTGTACGAAGAGCGCTGGGCAACACCTGTCGTCGCCATCGGAGCACTGGTGGTGGGCGGTCTTGCCCTCGGAATCGGTGCCGTGCTGTCATCGACCGATGCCGCCGGAGCGTTCCTCGTCGGACTCGCAGCCGTCGGAATGTGGGTGATCGCCGCACTCGCCGCCGCGCAGCGTCCGCGACTGGCCATCACACGCGACGGTTCCCTGACGATGAAACGTCTCGGCGGCGTGCGTACGTACTCCCGCGCCGACATCGTGCGCGTCAAAATCGTGCGCTACCCGCGACTGGGCCGACGCGTCCCGATGCTCGAACTCGACCTCCGCCCACCAGGCGAGGACGACGACCGGCTGATCATCTTCGGTAGATGGGACCTCGGCACCGACCCGCGGGATGTATTCGACGCACTGAACACCCACGGTCTGGTGCCACCGAACTCCTGAAGGCCGACCGCCCCGGGGTACTCGATGTGACGTTCAGTGGCCTTTTCGGGGGTCAATGGCACATCGAGTGGACTCAGGGGCTGGGGGTCGGGGGACGGCGGAGGGTCAGATACCCATCTGCGCGCGGAGGTCGAGCACTCGCACCGCGATGATGCCGAGGGTCACCACAGCAACCGCGATCACCGAAATCCAGGCCATGGACACACCGGCCGAGGTTCGTGGACTCTCCGGCCCGCGGCGCCTGTTGGGGAGAAACACCAAGCCGGCGGTGGCGGCGGCACCGGCGACGAGTCCGCCAGTATGGCCCCACAGCGAGATGCTGGGGATCGAGATGCTGATGAAGATGTTGAGTGCGATGACGATCAGAACCGGTGCCGGGCTTCGCTTGAGTCTGAGCAGAATGACGGCCTGAGCACCCAGTAGCCCGAACACCGCACCGGACGCTCCGGCGGTGAGAGACAGTGGGTTCTCGAACACCATGACCGATGCGCTGCCGCCGAGCAGCGACAGGAAGTAGACAGCGAGATATCTGCTGCGCCCCAGGACCAGTTCGACATCGCGACCGATGAGATACAGCGCGAACATGTTGACCAACAGATGAATCGGCCCGATGTGCACGAAGCCACTGCCGATCAGGCGAAACACTCCGCCATCGGCCACGATCAGACTGTTCAGAGACCAGGCCTGAGCCAGAGCAGAACCGGTGAAGTTGCTGGTGACATTGCCCGACTGGGCGGCGGTGATGCCGAATACCACGACGTTGATCGCGATCAAGGCGTAGGTGAACGGGGTTTTGGCAGATCGCGTGACCGGCGCTCCGGCGACCGTCTGCGCAGTGCGGACGTTCTTGTTGCCCTCGCGTACACAATCGACGCAATGCTGACCTACAGCGGCGGCCTGCAGGCATTGCGGGCACGCCGGGCGACCGCACCGCGAACACGCCAGGCCTGTGGGGCGGTCGGGATGGCGGACGCACACCGACTGGGGTGGGTTGGGTTGGTCACCGTACGGGCCACCCCAGCCGGGGTTCGTCATCGTGAATCTTTCTGTGGAACTAGATCAGGCGATCGTGACGCTGTTGATGACGACCTCGTCCACCGGACGGTCACCGCGGCCGACCTGCGTGCTCGAGATCGCGTCGACGACCTTCTTGGACGCCTCGTCGGTGACCTCACCGAAGATGCTGTGCTTGCGGTTGAGGTGCGGGGTCTTGCCGGTGGTGATGAAGAACTGCGAGCCGTTGGTGCCGGGGCCTGCGTTCGCCATGGCGAGCAGGTACGGGCGATCGAACGACAGTTCGGGGTGGAACTCGTCCTCGAACTTGTAGCCCGGTCCACCGGAGCCGGTGCCGGTCGGGTCGCCGCCCTGGATCATGAAACCGTCGATGACGCGGTGGAAGACTGCGCCGTCGTAGAACGGTCCGGTCTTGGCACCCGATGCGTTCTGCGTCGTGTACTCCTTGGATCCGTCCGCGAGGCCGACGAAGTTCGCGACGGTCTTGGGGGCGTGATTGCCGAACAGTTCGATGACGATGTCGCCGCGGTTGGTGTGCAGCGTTGCCGTTTGGGTCTTGTTTGGTGAAGTCACGCCCCCCATCGTGCCATCTCGGGCGTCCGGGTAGTGAGCAGGTCGTGTATCGGGCGGGCCGGCGGGGGTCCTGTTGTGGAACAGTGAGGGCATGACGAGCACTACGAAAACCGAGCAGGTTCACTCCTCCACCGGCGCGGCGGCATCGACGCTGCTCGGTGCCGCTTCTGTCGTGAGCAAGGGACCTGCCGGAGTGGGTCTGCTGCTCGCCAAGCGCGGCTACGGACTGGCACGCAAGCAGGCCGCACAGCGTCGCGCTGCGACTGCGGAACGGATCGCCGAGGCCAACCTCACCAGGACGGCGTTGACAGTCGAGCCGAAGTCGGGAAACAAGCGCCGCGTTCTGGTGCTCGGCGTTGCCGCTGCGGTCATCGGTGGTGTCGTGTTCTACCTGGGCCGTCGCCGAAACGAAGTACCGCCACCCGCCGACGTTCCGCCGAGCCTGGCCGACTACGACGACGGCTCGTCATAGATACAGGAGCTTCTGCAGTAGGTCGTACAGGGCCGGCCTGGTTCTGATCACGGCGTCCTCGCTGCGGCCGGCCACAACAAGCGCGGTGTTCTGTCGACTGGTCGATCCCTCGGCGAAGTAATCGCTGTGACCGATCGACCCGGTGCGCCCGTCGGAGCCATCGGTCGAAAGCAGCGTGACCCCGTCCAACGTGCCCGGATCGCGGCCGAAGGCACCGAGGTCGGCCACGATATCGCCGACGGCTTCGGCCGAGAACACGTGCCCGTCCGGTAGCCGGAGGTCCGCGGCCGTGTGAGTACCCCACCCTGGGGATCCGAGCGCCACGAAGTCGTCGACCCCGGTGTCGGCTCGCAGTGCCGACGCTGCGGTGAGCGACCCGTAGGAGTGCGCCAGCACCGACAGGTGCGGATCGCTCGCCCGCGCTGCGTCGAGTCCGTCCAGAAATGGACCGAGCCGTTCTGCCCCCACGTCCGCCGCCGTCGCGGACAACACGGTTCGGCTGGGGTCGAGCAAATTCCAGCCGAGCTGCGGGGCCTGGTAGTTCATCCACGTCACGACCGCCGCAGTCTCCCCCTGGACTCCTGGAAGTAGCTGCTGCACAGTCGACTTCAACCCCTCCATATCTGCGTCGTAGCTCTCGATGTCTCCGTGCACGGTCGAACCGAGACCGGGTACGAATACGGCGACGTGAGTGGCTGTATCCACATCACCCACAGCAACAGCCGCTGTGGTCTCCTCGTACGAGGTGTTGTCCAACACCAGAAGTTGCCGATCTCCCTGCGCCAATACAGATTCGATCGCATCGAGCGACGCGAGTCGCTTGCGCGTCTGGTCCAACCCCGCGTCTGCGTCACTGAAGATTCCTCCGAACACGTTGCCGTCCAACTCGTTCCGTAGCTCGGCCTCGGCCGTGAGGAGGCGCGACCGCTCGGCAGCCAGTACCCGGCGGTTCGCACTGTCTCGCACTCGACCCGGCACACCGTCGAGATTGCCGATCAGCCCTGGTTTCTCCACCATGAGCCGGGTGCGCGCGGCAGGCGAGAGCGCGCTCCAGAACGCAGCATTGGCAGCCGAAGTCGCGCCCGGAGTCACCGAGGCCGTTACTGCGGTCGCGACCTGCATCTCCGAGGTCGCCCCGACGAGGCGTCGGGCAAAGGTTTCGTCGAAAGCCGTGGCTGTGCGCACCAACTGGCAGATTCCTGCCGCCAACTCCTCACGAAGACGCCGACGATCACGCGTCGTCGACCAGAGGTCCGAAAGCGCAACCGAGTACGACTCGAGCGTGTCGGTCACCGAACCGTCGGAGTCGATCCCGAACCGTGACTCGACGGCCTCCTGCTCCACCGCCCGTAGAGCCGCGATCAGACTCGCCACATCGATCGAGGCGTCGGCGATGCATATCGCGATCCGAAGCAGCTCGTCGGAGGAACTGCGTGCGTCGGATCGCACGTCTCTCATCAACTTTCGGGCCGCATCGGCGGCCGCACCGACCCATTCGTCGCCGAACGCGGCGTCCGGAAACGACCGATGTAGGACGACCAGTTCGCGCCATTGCCGCATCAGACCTTCGGAGGCCGTGATCAACTCACCGCTGTTCCACGATCTGAACTCGTCGAGTGTGACCATCGTGAATCCCCCGCAGCGTCGTCGTATTCGACGAGTCAACGCGACGGACGAACCTCGGTGCACAATCTATCCCCAGCCTGTGGATGAAATCTGGGGATCAAGGAGGCCAGGAGCGTCCTGTGCACATCACTGCGCGATTCGGTGAACCGGTCCGCTGAAGCCGTCTCCTGGGTCGGTCGGGCGACTGGCCCGAGGCGGCCTGCTCCGTTTCGCCCGGTAAAGATCTGCGTCGGCCGCCCGGTAGATCTCACCCCACCGACGACCCGCCGGCATGCACGCGAGGCCGACGCTCCATTCGGCCCGGTGGGCATGGCGCAACCGATCGATGATCTGCAAGGCTTCTTTCTCGAGAACCCCGGGCATGAACAACACGAACTCGTCTCCCCCGAGGCGACCGAGAACATCTCGTTTGGTCAGCTGCCCCTTCCACGCTTTCGAGACCCGAGTCAAAAGTACGTCACCCGCGATGTGGCCGTACTCGTCGTTGATCTCCTTGAAATTGTCGAGATCGAGCACCGCCAGGCTGACCGACAGTCCGCGGGCGGCGCAGGACGGAAGCATCTTTTCTATCTTGGACTCGAAGCCGAAGCGGTTGAGCAGCCCGGTCAATGCGTCGTGGGTCGAGAAATACCGCATCCGGCGTGCGAAGACGCCGAACACCTCGGTTGCGCCGACGATTCCGAGAGCGACGAGAATATAAGAGATGAACGGTGTCCCGTACGGCGCGATCGCAGCACCGATCACTGCTGAAACAGCAAGCACCGCAACCCAGATGCCTGCGTTTCGCTCCGACCAGAAGGCACCGATGTGCATTCCGAGGAACATCGCGGCCTGCACACAGATCAAGAAGGCCGGCATGGTGTCGCTGCTACCCAGCGCACACGCGAGTCCCACCACCGACAGCGCAGTCGCACAACCCACCGCCCGTTTCGGGCTGGGCACGCCCGCACGCACCAGAACCGCGATCGCCAGGGGACCCATTGCCAACGCAAGCGCGGCCAGAAACTGCTGGGGACCGGACAGGTTGGACCACGATGCGACAGCGCTCGCGGCGTAGAGGACGGTGGTCACGGCCGCGAACACTGCGAGCATGCGGCCGGATTCGTCGAACCTCAACCTGCTCACCAGTCGGTGCCGGTTGCGTCGAGCGATGCCTGCTCGCGGCAACGCACACCGAAACCAGCCACACCTCTCACCTGATACCCCCCAGGCACCATCGGGCCTCCCCACGCACTAGGGCCATCGACTCACATGACCCAACGATGCCCGGACTCTAACACCTCGAAGGCGCGACCACGACTCTGCGCGGGGAAGACGCAGCAGGTCAGGAAGCCTTCTCGGCGCGCTCGGCCTCCCTGGCGAGCAAGCGATCCCTGGACTCCTCGAACTTGGTCGCCTTGGATTCCAAGTCCTCCACGAACGCGGCCAGCCGATCGCGATCCCGCTCGCCCTCACCGGTGAAATCGTTGCGCTCGAAGACGTTCCACTTTCGCAGAACGGGCATCAGCACTTCGTCCAAATGCTGACGGAGGTCGTAGATTCCATTCTTGGCCAGAATCATGGCGTTCTTGCGGAAATTCGGCATGTTCAGGCCGGGCATCTGGAAGTCCGTTGCGACATCGGCGATAGCGCGAACCATCTGATCGGGCACGAGATCCAACGACGCCTCGCCGAGGTTGCGATAGAAGATCATGTGCAGATTCTCGTCCGCAGCAACACGAGCCAACATTCGATCAGCCACGGGATCCCCACACGCCAACCCCGTATTACGGTGCGACACCCGAGTCGCCAACTCCTGGAATGTCACGTACGCCACCGAATGCAGGAAGTTCGCCCCGTCCATCGGCGCATCCACGCCCACGGTCATGTGATGCATCCGAGCCCGCTCCAGCTCCACCGGGTCGACTGCACGTGTCACCACCAAATAATCGCGCATGACGATTCCGTGGCGATTTTCTTCCGCAGTCCAACGCCCCACCCACGTGCCCCAGGCACCGTCCAGCGAAAAGTTGTCCGCCAATCCTCGGTGATACGACGGCAGATTGTCCTCGGTGAGCAAATTGGTGATCATCGCGGTGCGGGCCAATTCCGACAGCGACGACTGCTCGAGAGACCAGTCCTCCCCACCCATCGCGGCGAAATTCCGGCCGAGATCCCACGGAACGTAGTCATGCGGATGCCATTCCTTGGCCATAGACAGATGGCGATTCAAGTTGGCTTCCAGGGTGCCGTCGAGTTCGGTCAACAGCTCTTCATGATCGAGAACACGTGTCATCTGCGGGGCTCCTTCGAACATCGAGGTGCCCGAACCGCCAATCGATTCGAGACAGTGGCGAACGACGTCCGCCGAGACAGTTGCGACGGCACACCCCCCTGCGGTGTGCCGTCACGACCGTTCACGCCGATCGTGGGACCGACGTTCTTGCACACCGACCACGCTAGGGACGACGCTCCCAATAGGAAACAGAACAGTCGAGGGTCTGGACATATGGGCGCCGGTGACAAGCGCACTTGGGTGCGGTCACAACCCCCTTCTGCGGTCGCCTCGGGTCCATCGGCACTCGATGTCACATTTGGTGGCCTTTTCGGGGGTCAATGGCACATCGAGTGGACTTTGGGCGGCGGTGTGGGTGCACACAAAAAAGGACGCCCACGAAGTGGACGTCCTTTTGATTGTGGAGCCTAGGAGATTCGAACTCCTGACATCTGCCTTGCAAAGGCAGCGCTCTACCAACTGAGCTAAGGCCCCGGGTGTTGCGGTTGAACGTGCACGAACATTACACGTTCGTTCCGAGCGACTGTCACCCGGTGGAGATGCTGTGCCAGACGCCGTCCGAGCTGCGCGTGGAGCGCACCTTCGATATTGTCACCACTGCGATCACCACCGATGCGACACGAAGAAGGATTTTCACGTCCTGCCTCTTTTCGTTCGTTCGGTGTGGGCCTAGGAGGACTTGAACCTCCGACCTCTTCCTTATCAGGGAAGCGCTCTAACCGCCTGAGCTATAGGCCCTCATCACTGCTTTGGGCCGAAGAATTGCTCTCCTCGAACCGAGGGATGAGATTACCGTATCGGGCCGCTGTCTTCCAAAACGGCCCGATACGGCTACTCGTTGTGCAGGTCAGTCGCGGTCTGCCAGTGTCACTTCGACACCACCGACCAGGTCCGACGACAGGTTGTAGATGAACGCACCGATTGTGGTCAGAGCGGTGAAGAGTACGACATTGATCACACCGATCACCGCTGCGTACCCGAACACCTGACCGGCGCTGACGAGTCCGCCGTCTCCGGACTCGTTGACGATCTCGGTGAACGCACTGTTGAGACGGTCCCAGACGCCCATGCCGTCCAGCACGGCGTACAGCAGGCCGACGGCAACCATCCACACGAAGAACAGTGACACCGCGATGACGAGTGCGATCTTCAGCGTCGACCACGGATCGATCTTGCGAATCTGAATAGTCGCGCGCAGGGGATTCCCGTCCGCGCTGGGCACCGCGGAGATGGCGGCGGGCACCGCGCGGTCGGTCTGGGTCTGTTCGGGATGTCGGACAGCGGACAGATCGGGCATGTCCTTCGCCAGATCCTTGCGTTCGATGTGACGGGTCGGCCCGTCGATCACCGCTGCCTTCGACCGGGCGGCCTCGCGCCGTTCGGTCTTGTCCTCGGTCGCTTCACGCTGAGCGGGCTCGGCGGTCGTGCGGGCAGACCGGTCGAACTCGGCATTGGGTGGAAGGGCAGCCCCGCGACCGGACAGATTGGTCTGAGGCTGGTTCTGCGGCTGCTGACGGTCCTCCGAGCCCTGCTGCGTCGGACGCTGACCGGCACCGCGCTGCCACGGCGGCGTTCCCGACCCACCCTGCTGACCTTCCGACTGAACGGGCATCGCCGCTGTAGCGGAGTGGTCCTGCTCACGAGCAGCCGGAGAAACCGATCGATCGGCGCGCGTCGCGTCGCCCCCGGCCGACCTCTCCGGTGCCTGTGATCCCTCGGTGACTGCCGGACCCTGCGGTGGGGCCGGACGAGAAGGCGGTCCTGCAGGTGCCTGTCGCTGTGTGGGCTGCCCGTTCGTCGGTCGATCCGCGGTGGCCTGGCCGGCACCGGGCTGATTCGGCCGAGCGGGCGGACCCTGGTTGGCCGCCCCCGGAGGAGCCTGCGGCGGGCGTCCCTGGGGTGCAGGCGGTCCCTGGGGTGCAGGTGGACGCTGCGGCGGTGAACCCTGCGTCGGTCGTGCCGGGCCGTTGGGAGCACCCTGTGCCGGACGCACCGGCGGGCGAGAGTTCCCCTGGGGAGCCGGTCCGCGGCCGGCTGCGGGTGCCGGACGAGCGGCGGGCTGCGGGCGGTTGCCCGGACGAGCACCCTCGGGCGGCGCAGGACGCGCGGGCTGCTCGGCCCGCGGTGCCTCGCGACCGTCCGGTGCGCCGCTGGGGCCGGGCCTGCTACCAGGCCGGTTGGGAGTGCTCACTTACGACTCCTTCGCTGCATCGTCTTCGGTGCCCACGGCATCCGGTTCGATCTCGTCGGCGTTGCGCGCGATCGCGAGCAGTGTGTCGCCTTCACCGAGATTCATCAACCGCACGCCCTTGGTCTGTCGGCCGGCTTTCCGGACCTGCTTGGCAGCAGTCCGAATGACACCACCACTGGACGTGATGGCATACAGCTCGTCCTCGTCGTCGACGATGAGAGCTCCCACCAGCGTGCCACGCTTGGGGTCGTACTGGATTGTCAGTACTCCCTTTCCGCCGCGGCCCTGCTGCGGGTAGTCCTCCATCGCAGTGCGCTTGGAGTAGCCACCCGAGGTCGCGACCAGCAGGAACTTGCCCTCGGCGACGACGTTCAGCGAAAGCAGCTCGTCCTCGCCGTTGAAGCGCATGCCCTGCACACCGGATGTCGCACGGCCCATGGGCCGGAGCACTTCGTCGGTGGCGGAGAATCGGATCGACTGACCGAGTGCGGACACCAGCAACAGATCGTCTTCGTTGCTGCACAACACCGCACCGACCAACTCGTCGTCGCCGCGCAGGTTGACCGCGACGATCCCGCCGCTGCGGTTGGAGTCGAAATCGGTCAGCCGTGACTTCTTGACCAGACCACCCTTGGTGGCAAGCACCAGGTAGGGAGCATCCTCGTAGGTCTTGATCTGGATGACCTGCGCGATCCGCTCGTCGGGCTGGAACGCCAGCAGGTTGGCGACGTGCTGTCCGCGAGCCGTTCGGTTCGCCTCGGGCAGTTCGTACGCCTTGGCCCGGTAGACGCGGCCCTTGGTGGTGAAGAACAGAATCCAGTCGTGCGTCGAGCAGACGAAGAACTTGCTGACGATGTCGTCCTGCTTGAGCCCTGCACCCATCACACCCTTGCCGCCGCGTTTCTGCGAACGGTAGAGGTCGGTTCTGGTGCGCTTGGCGTATCCGGTTTCGGTGATCGTGACGACCACGTTCTCCCGGGCGATCAGATCCTCGTCGTTGACGTCACCGTCCGCGGCGATGATGCGCGTACGACGGTCGTCGCCGAACTTCTCGACGATCTCGGCAAGCTCGTCCCGGACGATCTGACGCTGTCGCTCCGGCTTGGCCAGGATGTCCTGCAAGTCGGCAATGGTTCGTTCGAGTTCGGCCAACTCGTCGATGATCTTCTGACGCTCGAGAGCTGCGAGGCGCCGCAGCTGCATGTCGAGGATCGCCTGGGCCTGGATCTCGTCGATATCGAGCAGATCGATCAAGCCCTGCTTGGCCAGATCCACCGTCTGCGACGCGCGGATCAACGCAATGACCTCGTCGAGCGCGTCGAGGGCCTTGACGAGTCCGCGCAGAATGTGGGCGCGCTCCTCGGCTCTACGCAGCCGGTACCGAGTGCGCCGCACGATCACGTCGAGTTGATGAGTGACGTAGAAGCGGATCATCTGGTCGAGACGCAGAGTGCGCGGCACGCCGTCGACGATCGAGAGCATGTTGGCACCGAAGCTGGTCTGCAGCTGCGAGTGCTTGTAGAGGTTGTTGAGCACCACCTTCGCGACGGCGTCGCGCTTGATGGTGACCACGATGCGCATGCCCACACGATCGGACGACTCGTCGTCGATCTTCGAGATGCCGGACAGCTTGCCGTCGCGGACCTGCTCGGCGATCGAGGTAATTAGATTATCGGGGTTGACCTGGTAAGGCAGTTCAGTGATGACGATCGTGGTGCGACCGTTCGAGTCTTCCTCGATCTCGACGACGCCGCGCATGCGGATCGAACCGCGTCCGGTCGAGTACGCGTCCTGAATACCCTGACCGCCGACGATGAGACCGTGCGTGGGGAAGTCCGGGCCCTTGACGCGCTCCATGCAGGCCGCGAGGGTCGCTTCCTCGTCCGCCTCGAAGTTGTCGAGAGCCCAGAACACCGCGTCGCCGAGTTCACGCAGGTTGTGCGGGGGGATGTTGGTGGCCATACCGACGGCGATGCCGTTGGAGCCGTTCATCAACAGGTTGGGTACCCGCGACGGAAGTACCGTCGGCTCTTGGGTTTTGCCGTCGTAGTTGGGGATGAAATCGACGGTTTCCTCGTCGATGTCGCGCAGCATCTCCATCGCGAGCGGCGTCAGACGCGCCTCGGTGTATCGCATGGCGGCGGCGCCGTCGTTGCCGCGCGAGCCGAAGTTGCCCTGACCGTCGACCAATGGGTAGCGCATCGACCACGGCTGAGCCAGTCGCACGAGTGCGTCGTAGATCGAAGTGTCGCCGTGGGGATGGTAATTACCCATCGTTTCGGCAACGGGGCGTGCGGATTTCACGTAACTACGATCGGGCCGGAAGCCCGAGTCGTACATCGCGTACAGCACGCGTCGGTGCACCGGCTTGAGGCCGTCGCGGACCTCGGGCAATGCGCGGCCGACGATGACGCTCATCGCGTAATCGATGTAGCTGCGCTGCATTTCCTGCTGAATATCGACCGGATCGATCCGGTCTCCACCCTCGGCGTTCGTGGTAGAACCCGGCGGGGGTCCTACCGGCGGTTCGGTGATGTCAGACATACAAATCTCCTCGAGAAACGGTCACCCGCACGCGCCGAGAGCACTCGTCGGTGCGTGCGGGGAAGTGACTAAACGTCAAGAAAGCGAACATCTTTCGCGTTGCGGGCGATGAAGCTTCGGCGTGCGGACACGTCCTCGCCCATCAGGACGCTGAACAGTTCGTCCGCGGCAGCAGCGTCGTCGAGGGTGACCAGACGCAGCACTCGCACCGCCGGATCCATGGTGGTTTCCCACAGTTCCTTGGCGTTCATCTCGCCGAGGCCTTTGTATCGCTGGACGCCGTCTTCGACGTTGATCTTGCGCTTGTTGGCGAGACCGGCTTCGAGCAGTCCGTCGCGCTCGCGGTCGGAGTACGCGAAATCCGGTTCGCCGCGGCTCCACTTGAGCTTGTACAGCGGCGGCATCGCGAGATAGACGTGGCCGTTCTCGATCAGCGGGCGCATGAATCGGAAGAGCAACGTCATCAGCAGCGTCGAGATGTGCTGGCCGTCGACGTCGGCGTCGGCCATCAGCACGATCTTGTGATAGCGCAGCTTGCTGATGTCGAACTCGTCGTGGATGCCGGTACCGAACGCGGTGATGATCGACTGGACTTCGTTGTTCTTCAGCACGCGGTCGATGCGGGCCTTCTCGACGTTGATGATCTTTCCGCGCAGCGGCAGGATCGCCTGGAACATCGAATCACGACCGGATTTCGCCGAGCCGCCGGCGGAGTCGCCCTCCACGATGTAGATCTCGGACTTGCTCGGATCGTTCGAGCGGCAGTCGGCGAGCTTGCCGGGCAGGCCACCGATGTCGGTTGCGCTCTTGCGCCGCACCAACTCTCGTGCCTTGCGCGCGGCCATGCGGGCCTGCGCGGACGACACGGCCTTGTTGATGATGGTCTTCGCGTCGGCCGGGTTGGACTCGAACCAGTGCGAGAGGTGCTCGTTGCACGCCTTCTGCACGAACGACCGAATCTCGGTGTTACCGAGCTTTGTCTTGGTCTGCCCCTCGAACTGCGGCTCGCCGACCCGCACCGAGATGACGGCGGCCAAGCCCTCGCGGATGTCGTCGCCCGTGAGCTTGACGTCCTTCTCCTTGACCAGCTTCTTCTCGATCGCGTACTTGTTGACCGTCGAGGTCAGAGCGGTACGGAAGCCCTCTTCGTGGGTACCGCCCTCGTGCGTGTTGATGGTGTTGGCGAAGGTGTGCACCGATTCGGAGTAGCCGGCGTTCCACTGCATGGCGATCTCGACCTCGTGGCCCTCGCCCTTGCCGGTGAAGCCGACGACAGAATTGTGGATTGCCGTCTTGGTGCGGTTGATGTGCTTGACGAAGTCCACCAGACCGTCCGGGTAGTGGTACGTCCGCTTGCGCACCTTGGCCGGCTTCGCGTTGGCCGCGTCGGCCTGTTCCTCTTCGGCGGTCTTCGGCGCCTCGGCCGTCTCACCGAGTTCTTCCTCGGTCGCGTCGGTCGCTGCCACTCGCTCGTCGGTGAAGTTGATGGTCAGTCCCTTGTTCAGGAACGCCATCTCCTGCAGGCGGCGGTGCACGGTCTCGAAGCTGTAGTCGAGGGTCTCGAAGATCTTGCCATCGGCCCAGAAGCGCACCGTGGTGCCGGTCTCCTTGGTGTCGCCGACGGTCTCGAGGGGGCCGGGCTTGGCGTAGTCGTAGGTCTGCTTGTAGCGGTGTCCGTCACGCGCGATCTGCAACTCGACCTTGGTGGAGAGTGCGTTCACCACGGAGATACCGACGCCGTGCAGTCCGCCGGAGACGGCGTAGGAGTCGGAGTCGAACTTGCCACCGGCGTGCAGCTGGGTCATGACGACCTCGACGGTGGGAACACCGGAGGAGTGCATGGCGACGGGGATACCGCGGCCGTCGTCCTTGACCTCGACACTGCCGTCTTCGTGAATGGTGACGTCGACGGTGGAGGCGTAGCCGGCCATGGCCTCGTCGACGGAGTTGTCGACGACCTCCCAGATCAGGTGGTGAAGGCCCCGTTCACCGGTGGAACCGATGTACATACCGGGCCTCTTACGAACTGCTTCCAGGCCCTCGAGGACCGTGATGGAAGACGCGCCGTAATCCTTGCTGTTCTCACTGTTACCTGACTTCTGGGCAGCCACGGTTAGCTGGTTCTCCTTCTACGCGTCCACTACCCCGCTCACACCTGTTCCAGGTGCTACCGCAGAGGGTCGGCACGGGCTTTCGACCGTGCGCGTTCCATGCGTTTGTTCCGGGCTTGATGTCGTACCGGTCCATAGTACTGGTTGGTTGCGACAGCATGGGCACGATGACACCCCTAAAAGGCCCCTGATTGCCTCACAGGCGCATTTTTTCGGTATCGGACGACAAAGATGAAGGGTAAAACGGACCGCTCGGCTACAGATCGAGCACGATCCGTTCGCCGTCGGAGCGCGACACGCAGATCAACATCTCGTGCTTCTGCTCCTCGGACGTGAGGCGATTCTCCCGGTGCTGCGGTGTTCCACTGAGCACTCGCACCCGACACGTACCGCAGAACCCCTGTTGACACGAGTACGCGATGTCGGGCCGCACCCGTCGAATCGCATGCAGCGCAGTCTCTTCCGCACCGACAGCCAGGATCTGTCCCGAGTCGACGAGCTGCACCTCGAAGTTCGTACCGTTCTTGACCGGTGGCGGCGAGAAGCGCTCGAAATGCAGATGCGTCGCCGGGAGGGCGTCGAACGACGCGCGAACCAGATCGATCATCGGCGGTGGACCACACACATAGACCGATCCTCCCGGTGCCGTGGCTCCGAGCAAATCCATGCTCGACGGCATGCCGTCCACGTCGTCGGTGCGGACGGTCACTCGTGCAGGATCCCAGCCTGCGATCTCCTCCAGAAACGGCATCGACTCACGCGAGCGGCCGCAGTAGACGAAGTGCCAGTCCATCCCGAGATCACGCGCTCTGCGCACCATCGAGATGATCGCGGTGATACCGATTCCGCCGGCCACGAACACTGCATGTTCGGACGGTACGAAAGGAAATCCGTTGCGCGGCCCCCTGATCGACACCGGAGTGCCGACCGTCAGCGAGTGCATTTCCGCAGATCCGCCGCCGCCGTTCGGGACGAGTCGCACTGCGATCGAATACGTGTTCTCACTCGGCAGACCGCACAGCGAATACTGACGTCGACGACCGGACGGAAGGTAGAAATCCAAGTGCATTCCCGGCGCCCACGCGGGTAGAGCAGACCCGTCGGCCGCAGCGAAGGTCAACTGCACCACCTGTTCGTCCATGCAGAGCACCTCACGAGAGACCAGAATCAGTTCTCGGGTGCGCACAACCGGAGGTGCCGCGAAAGAGCCGTCGTACTCGTCGTTGTCGAGTAGGGCGAACCACTTGTCGAGCGCGTCGGTGACCAGAGACACCGTCTGATCAGGTTCGTTCCGCCCGTACAGATTTTGCGGAATCGTGCGACCGACTCGAAACGAGTCGACCTTCTGAGCCATTGCGCCGAGCCTGCTCCGCAACGTGCGTTTGGTCATCGATCAGCGGACCGCGCCGCCGGAGAGGTAGCGAGGTACTGCACGGCTTGAGCGGTCGAGCCTTCCTGGGACGGATGATAGGTGCTCTTGAAGTACCGCAACGACGCCTTGACCATGGACATCGGCGTGGGAAACAGACCGGCCTTGGTCACTCGTCGGAATTCACGGAACGACGGCGTGCGCTCCTTCGGCGACAGATGCGCCAACGTCGGATCCTGGCTCATGAGGTAGCGGACACCGCGCGTCCAGAACCAGACGAGAGTGGGTGCAATGACCACGTAGGTACGGATACGCCGGGCCGGCCGAACGTCGAAGTAACGCATCACCTCGTATGCCACCGAACGGTGCTCCACTTCCTCGGCACCGTGCCACCGCAACAGGTCGAGCATCACCGGATCGACGTCGGCGTCGTCGAGCTCGCGCGCGTTGAGAACCCAGTCGCCGAGGAACGCGGTCAGATGCTCGGCGGCAGCGATCAAAGCCAGCCGCTCGACCAGGCTGTTCTGACCGTGGCCCGAACGATTACCGAGCGCGCGACCGAACAGGAACTTCATCTGATCGACGTACGGATCGACATCGATTCCGTGCGTACGAAGCTGATCGTGGACCTCGGTGTGGGCCTGTGCGTGCATGGCTTCCTGGCCGATGAAGCCGATCACGTCGTCCCGCAGCTGGTCGTCGTGAATCAGTGGCAACGCTTCCTTGAAGGTGCGCACGAACCACTCCTCGCCCTCGGGCAGGAGCAGGTGCATCACGTTGATCAAGTGCGTCGCGAGCGGGTTGCCGTCCATGTAGTGCAGCGGCAGCGAATTCCAATCGAACTCGACGTTGCGTGCGTGTAGAAGGACCCTGTCTTCGGGGGTTCCGTCGACATCGACCGCTACTGTCGATGCTTTCTTCGTGGGTGCAGACACAACTTCTCCTCGTCCGATAGCCGCGCAGAACTTGTACTCGGTCCCCGACCGCTACGTGTTCCGAATCACGCTACGCACAAGGATCATCTCACAGCAACACCGGCCCCAACATCTGTTGAGGATCACGTGTACCAGGCAGTTCGCGAAGCTTATGTTAGGAGCTGTCACTATCCGTACGTGTCCCGCGGACCCCGCCCACGCACGTGCCGTTCACCTTTTCGCCAACTCTGAGTCGTCGGCCCGGTAATCCGGAGAGATGTCACCACACCATGACCGACCGCCGCCGCGATCTTCGCCAGAATCTGCGACTGCATCAGCCTGAGCTGCGTAGCCCAGGCCGTCGACTCGGCGGAGATACTGAGCACTCCGTCCTTGAGCCCGGTGGGTTCGGCGTGCGCCGAGATGTCCTCACCGACGACGTTGGCCCACCGCCCCAGCACAGCACCTTCGGACACCTTGGCCGACCAACCGCGCTTGGACGCGATGGAGTTGGCCAGCGCACCGAAGGCCTGCGGATCTCGGTCGTCGGGCCCGGCTCCCGACCAACCTCGACGCCGACGCCCCCGCAGCGCACGGACGCCCCCCGTCGGAGACGACCGCCCTTGCCCCACCGACTTACCGCTGGCTTTGGCCGCGGCGCGCGCATCCTCGAGTGCACGACGCGCGAGATCGACGCCCTTCAACTCCGGCGTCTCACCCTTGTCCGCAGCCGCTCCTTCGTCGTCGTTCATCGAACCTCGCTCTCCTCGCGTGCGGTGTCGATGGTGGCCGACAGGTCGGTGATGCGCGAAATACGCCCTGCTGCACCAGATTCCGACCTCTGCTGTGCTTCGACGCCATAGCGGCGAGCGTCGAGCTCGGGTGGTACGTCTTCCGGAACCGCGGCAGTGATGAGCACCTGCTCGGCGCCGGCCGCCACCGTCGCCAGCGCAGCTCGTCTCTTTCGGTCGAGTTCGGCAAACACATCGTCGAGCATCAGCACAGGATCCGTTCCGTCCTCGCGCAGCAAGCCGAACGAACCCAGCCGCAACGACAGCGCGTACGACCACGATTCACCATGACTGGCAAAGCCTTTGGTCGGCTGATCACCGAGCATCAAATCGACGTCGTCCCGATGGGGCCCTACCAGACATACGCCTCGTTCGATTTCTCGCTGTCTCATCACCGAAAGTTGGTGTAGGAAAGCAGCTTCCAACACATCGATGTCGTCCGGTTCCGGGGCCCGGTCGGCGTCGGAGAATTCCGGCGGCAACGCTTCGGCAAGACTGCAACGATAGGACAGTGTTGCCGGCCGTGATTCCGGCGCGATGGACTCGTAGGCCTGCTGCACGAAGGGCATGAGCTCGTGTACCAAACCTATTCTGGCTGCCAGCAATCGAGCACCGTGTGCCGCGAGGTGCCCGTCCCAGACATCGAGAGTGGCCAGAGCACTCGCACCGTCGCTCGACGACGATCCTCGACGCAACGAGCCACCGGCAGTCTTGAGCAGTGCCGAGCGTTGACGCAGAACCTTGTCGTAATCGACACGGACAGTAGCCATTCGAGGAATCCGACTGGTGAGCAGTTCGTCCAGGTACCGTCGGCGTTCGCCGGGATCACCGCGTACGAGCGCCAGATCCTCGGGAGCGAACAGCACACTCTGCAGCACACCCAAGATCTCCCGCGGCCGCCGCAACGGCGAGCGATTCATCCGCGCCTTGTTGGCCTTGCCCTCGAGCAGCTCCACATCGATGATCAGCTCGCGACCGTGATTGACCACGGCGCTGCCCACGAACGCCTTGGCGGCACCGGCCCGAATCATCGGAGCGTCCGTCGACACGCGATGCGAAGACAACGTCGACAGATAGTTGAGCGACTCGAGCAGGTTCGTCTTACCGTGCCCGTTCGGTCCCACGAACACGGTCGAGCCCGGTCCGAGGTCGACGGTGACGTCGTCCCAGGATCGGAAGTCGTGTAGTTGCAGAGACCGGACGAACACTTACTCGTGTTTCGGAGCCGGTGCGCGCAGAGTCTCGTCGGCGTCTGCCTTCTTGACAGCGTGCCCGCCGAACTGATTTCGCAATGCCGACACTGCCTTCATGGCCGGTGAATCTTCTTGTCGCGACGCAAATCTCGCGAACAGCGCCGCCGATATCACCGGGGCCGGCACAGCATGCCGAATGGCCTCCTCGACCGTCCAACGACCCTCGCCGGAGTCCTCGGTGTAGCCGGAGATCTCACTGAACTCCGGATCCTGACCGAGTGCTTCGACCAACAGGTCGAGCAACCAGGACCGCACCACTGTGCCCTTGCTCCATGCCCGCAGCACACCTTGTACGTCCTGCACGAGCTCTTCGGCTTCGAGAATTTCGTAGCCCTCGGCGTATGCCTGCATCAATCCGTACTCGATGCCGTTGTGCACCATCTTGGAGTAGTGACCTGCACCGACCGGGCCGGCGTGTACGAATCCGTCCGCGCGTTCACCTTCCGGACGCAAGGCGTCGAAGATCGGCATCGCGCGGGCGACGTGGTCGTCCTGACCGCCGACCATCAATCCGTAGCCGTTCTTCAGGCCCCACACGCCACCGGACACACCGGCATCGATGTAGCCGATTCCTTTGGCGTCCAACAGCTCTGCGTTGGGCTTGTCATCGGTGAATCGTGAGTTTCCACCGTCGATCACCAGATCGCCGGGCTCGAGAACGTCCGCCAGACCGGTGATGGTGTCGCGGGTGATCTGGCCGGACGGGACCATGACCCACACCACCCTCGGCGCCGTCAATGCCTGAGCCAGACCGGCCAGCGACGGGGTGTCCGTCACCTCCGGTCGGGGGTCGTAACCGATGACCTCGTGACCATGCTCGCGCAGCCGCTCGCGCATGTTGAAGCCCATTTTTCCGAGACCGACCAAGCCCAGCTGCATGATGACGCGTCCTTGTCTGTGTCAGGTGCGAAAGTGTCCGCGGGTTCAACAGTAACCAGGCAGGGTCAGCCCGGCAGCCTGACGGGCATCAGCAGATACGTGTATTCGGATTGCGGTGCCGCGAACTTACCCGAGTCGTCGGCGACCAGTTCTTCGTCCGATGTCGGGCGCAGCACTGCAGGTCGGCTCGGCGTCGTGAATCCGAATGTCACCTTCTCGCTGTGCAACGAGGACAACCCGTCGATGAGGTATCCCGGGTTGAAGGCGATGGTCAGTGCCTCGCCCTGGAAGTCGGCAGGCAGAGCTTCTTCGGCGCGACCCGCGTCGTCGCCGCCTGCGGACAGCAGGACACCGTCCGAGTTGAATTCCAGGCGAACCTGCGCACCACGCTCGGCCACGAGTGCCACACGCTTGATGGCCTCGATCAGCGATGCGATCTCCAGAGTCGCCACTGCAGTGTGCTCGGCCGGCAGCAACTGCCGGAACTTCGGGAATTCGGCGTCGAGCAGACGCGTCGTGGTGCGGCGCCCGTCGCTGACGATGCCCAACAAACCGTCGCTTCCGATGGACGAACCGGAGCCGAGAGCCAGCTCGACCGGTGAGCCGGCGTTACCGCCCAGAGTTTTGGCCGACTCGGACAATGTCTTGGCCGGGATGAGCACCGCAGTCGTGGTGTCGGCCCCGGCGGGAGTCCAGTCCACCTCACGAACCGCCAACCGAAAGCGGTCGGTGGCAGCGAGCACGACGTTGGTGCCGTCGATCTCGACGCGGATACCGGTGAGCATGGGAAGCGTGTCGTCCTTGCCCGCCGCAATGGCGACCTGGGCAATGGCCTCGGAGAAGACATCACCGGCCAGCGAACCGGTGTTGCTGGGCAACTCCGGGAGCTGCGGATAGTCCTCGACCGGCATCGTGGGCAGGGAGAACTTGGCGCTTCCGCAGTTGACCAGAACGCGGGTGCCGTCGACCGTGACGTCTACCGGCTTGTTCGGCAGCGACTTGGTGATATCGGCAAGTAGCTTGCCCGACACCAGAACTCGGCCTGCCGTGGCGACCTCGGCCGACACCTTGACCTGAGCGGAGACCTCGTAGTCGAATCCGGAAACTGTCAGACCCTGCTCGTCGGCGGCAAGGAGAACTCCACCGAGAACGGGAACCGGCGGCCGCGACGGCAGGCTACGGGCTACCCACGCCACGGAATCGGAAAAATCTTCACGAGCAACGCGAAACTTCAAACTTCCAAGCTCCATCGCTCGGCATTTCCTCTCGTTCGGTGGCGTTCGTCCTCACGGCCGGAGCGGTGCAACCACGATGGTTGCTGCTCGAACCGATGCAACGACGAGTGTGGCACATCCAGCGCAAGCACACCGTATGCCCTCCGAACCCGAGACGAAAGCTCGAGGTTCGTGCCGGACGTGGGATTCGGGTGATCCGGCGGGCCTGTGAACGGATCGCTCCCCAACACCTGTTTTCAAAGAAGTTCTTTCAAGGAGAAAACAGAAGTATTAATAGGTCCTGTGCAATCTGTGCACGGACGGTTCGATCTGCTGGTCGCCTCGCGTGGTGTCGTGGGGATGAATTCGGGACCAATATGCGATTGACGTTCGGCTGCCTGTGGACGAATCCCATCGGTGCACAGGCGCCCACACTCCATCCCCAGATCTTCGATGTTGTCCACATGGTTATCCACAGGTGTGAATCAATGGTCGAAGCAGAAAAATTGGGTCGCGATCGAGTCGGAAATCGGACCCGATCGCGGACGAGAGACAGCAACGGCACCGAACCCGCGATGGGATTCGGTGCCGTCTTCTGCGTTCGTATGTGCCCGGTGGGCTACCGCTTCGAGCGCTGCTTGATGCGCGCAGTGAGCTCTTGGACCTGGTCGTACACCTTGCGGCGCTCGGTCATCTCTTTGCGAATCTTCTTGTCCGCGTACATGACGGTCGTGTGATCTCGGCCGAACGTCTGACCGATCTTGGGCAGTGACAGGTCGGTGAGCTCGCGGCAGAGATACATGGCGATCTGCCTGGCCATCGCCAACGCCCTGGCCTTACCCGGGCCGCACAGGTCCTCGATGGAGGTGTTGAAGTACTCCGCGGTGACCGCCATGATCGTCGCGGCATTGATCTCGAGACTCGACGAATCGGGAATCAGATCGCGCAGCACCACCTCTGCCAGAGTGAGGTCGAGGGCCTGCCCGTTGAGCGATGCGAAGGCCGTCACGCGAATGAGGGCACCTTCGAGCTCACGAATGTTGCGTTCGATGCGGCTGGCGATGAGCTCGAGGACGTCGTGGGGCACGTCGAGGCGGTCCATCCGAGCTTTCTTGCTCAGGATCGCGATGCGTGTTTCGAGCTCGGGCGGCTGCACATCGGTGATCAGGCCCCATTCGAAGCGGGTCCGCAGCCGCTCTTCCAGGGTTGCCAGTTGTTTGGGGGGACGGTCGGACGAGACCACGATCTGCTTGTTGGCGTTGTGGAGGGTGTTGAAGGTGTGGAAGAACTCCTCCTGGATGCCTTCCTTGCCCTCGATGAACTGAATGTCGTCGACGAGCAACACGTCCGTCTCGCGATAGCGGCGCTTGAACGCCACCTTGCGGTCGTCACGGAGACTGTTGATGAAGTCGTTCGTGAATTCCTCGGTGGAGACGTACTTGACCCGCATTCCCGGGAACAGTCGCTGCGCGTAGTGGCCGGCAGCGTGCAGAAGATGAGTCTTGCCCAATCCCGACGCACCCCAGACGAAGAGGGGGTTGTACGCGCGGGCAGGTGCTTCGGCGATGGCGACGGCGGCTGCATGAGCGAATCGATTGGAGGCGCCGATGACGAACGTGTCGAAGGTGTACTTCGAGTTCAGGCTGTTGGCGCCCGACGACGGGGGCGTCGATTCAGGGGGTTTGGTGAAATACGTCGGCCACGAGTTCTGCACGCTGGCCAGCGCCTCGCGCTCGTCGTCCACCTCTTCGTAATCGGCGGTCTCGGAGTCGGAAGGTTCGTCGTCTCTGCTGGTCAGGATGCGGCGCCGGTAGGTGGGTGAACTGACGGCGTCGGGAAAGGCCGAGCGATCCGAGTCGATCTTCTCGTCCTCGGGAGCGGAGATGCGTACACCGAGGCCTTCGACGCCCTGACCGAGATGTCGGCCGAGTGCGCCCAGGATCGGCTCTCGAAGGTCTCGCTCGATGGCTTCTTGAGCGAAGGTCGAGGGAACGGCAAGCAGGGCGAAACCCTGCGTCAGCGTCAGCGGTTTGACCAGCGCGAGCCACGCTTTCTGGCCCTTGGTCAGCGGAGAGCCACTGTGTCGGTCGGAAGTGAGCTCCGCGACCACCTCGGGCCAGATACGCGCAAGCGCATCCGGATCGTCGTTCACGTCGATCCCTCCGTTGTCGAGCATCGGTGTCTCGGCGGTGGTTGGACCGTCGAGCGTTGGTCTCGGATGGGTACGACGCGTGAAACTCGTGCGTCGTTTCCGGTCCGCGCGGCGGCATCGTCGGATAGCGTCGTCGATCGTGCGTCGCCGCGGCTGAGACCAGGGTCCGTGGGTGGACCCCGCAAGGTACGAATATGCCACCTGATCTGTGTTTCCACACAATTATCCACAGGTGTGGATAAACGACACCGATGTGAGCCCAGGGCCGTTCCTGGCTCGTGCTATCACGCACGCACCAGTCTGACCTGCATCGATCGTTGCTGTCTGTCGTGCGATCGGACTAACCGCGTCGACTCGATGTGGCGTCGGCGAACGATGTCGGTGCGGATCACGCTCTCGGTGGCCGAATACGCCGGTGCCTGTGCATGAACTGCCGAGACGATCGGTCCGGAGCGAGTTTGACCACCGGTGACTCGATCAGTACTCTCGAACAGTCACCCAATAGCGAGGTGGCCGATGCTTGCTGGCTGCACACAGTCTGTCTTCACTCGGATTTCTCGCTCGGGAGGCAAGCGACTTCATCCGAACTCGCTGGAACCTTTACAGCAGGCGTCGATAGATCGGCGTCTTCGAATCTCGAGGAGTGTTGACCGTGGCCAAGGGCAAGCGGACGTTCCAGCCGAACAATCGCCGCCGCGCGCGCGTTCATGGCTTCCGTCTTCGTATGCGTACCCGTGCGGGTCGTGCAATCGTTTCCGCACGTCGCGGCAAGGGCCGCAAAGAACTCACAGCCTGATATTCGTTCGTCCGGACCTTGGAGCTCGGGATGCTTCCTGAGCCGAATCGACTACACCGAGCACGTGATTTTTCCGTAGCGGTGCGTCGAGGACGCCGAATGGGTAGATCGAATCTGGTCGTTCACGCCGTTGTGCGGGACGAGCAAGACATCGCATCCACCGTTCGGGGACCACGATTCGGACTGATCGTCAGCAAGGCAGTCGGGCCGGCCGTAACTCGCCACAGAGTTGCGCGCCGGCTTCGGCATATCTGTAGCGACGTGATCGGTGAGCTCCCCGAGAATACCGACGTGGTCATCCGCGCATTACCGGGTGCTGCGATCGCGTCGTCGGCAGATCTACTGGTTCAACTGCGTTCAGGATTGAAGAAGCTCGGTCTTCTCGAAGCTCCGAAGGGTCCGCCGTCATGACATTCATGGGCAACCTTCGTTCCATTCCTGCGCGATCTCTCATGTACTTCATCGGGTTGTACCGAACCTACGTGTCCCCGATGAGACCCCCTACCTGTCGCTTCTCCCCCACCTGCAGTGAATACGCCATCGAGGCGCTTCAGGTCCACGGGATGATGAAGGGCTCGTTGCTGGCAGTCGTTCGCCTTCTCAAATGTGCTCCCTGGCACTCTGGAGGATGGAACCCGGTGCCTGAGCCCGGTAGGTGGCGCGCGAGCGTCACCGAGATGACCGAAACCGAAGAACACCACGATCTCGTGCGAGTGGAAGAACAGAGGAGTACATAGAGCCGTGCTCGACTTCATTTACTATCCGGTTGCCTGGATTCTCTGGGTATGGCACAAGGTGTTCGGCTTTGTGTTCCAGGACCCCAGCAATGGATTCGCCTGGGCGCTGTCCGTCGTCTTCCTCGTCTTCACCTTGCGCTTGATTCTGTACAAGCCCTTCGTCAAGCAGGTTCGTACCACGCGGCAGATGCAGGAGCTGCAGCCGCAGATCAAGGCTCTGCAGAAGAAGTACGGCAAAGACAAACAAAAAATGGCCGTCGAGATGCAGAAACTGCAGAAAGAACACGGCTTCAACCCGCTGATGGGCTGTCTACCCGTGTTGGCACAGGCACCGGTGTTCATCGGTCTGTTCCACGTGCTTCGTTCGTTCAACCGCACCGGTACCGGCTTCGGTCAGCTCGGATTGACTCCCGAGGAGAACCGCGAGCTTTCGAACTATGCGTTCAACGTGTCCGACGTCCAATCCTTTCTCGACGCTCGCCTGTTCGGCGCTCCGATTTCTGCGTGGATCACCATGCCGCAGGATCAGCTCAACGCCTTCGCAGTAGGCCCTGACGCGTCCATTCCGGCCACGTGGGTCATTGCCGCTGTGTCGATCCCGCTCATGATCATTGCGGCCGTGATGACGCACCTGAACTCACGTGCGTCCGTGGCCCGCCAGAGCGCCGCAGCGGCTGCGAATCCGCAGTCCGCGATCATGAACAAGCTCGCGCTGTACGTGTTCCCGCTGGGTGTGCTGGTGTTCGGCGCCCTGCTCCCGATTGCGATCCTGCTGTACTGGGTGAGCAACAACACCTGGACTTACGCACAGCAGCACCTGGTATTCGGAAAGATCGACAAAGAAGAAGCTGCCAAAGCTGCCGCAGCGGTGGAGAAGCGTTCCGAGAATGCGCCCAAGCCGGGAGTGAAGCCGGTATCGGTGAGCAAGCCGAAGCCGGGTGCACGGCCCAAGCTGTCCAAGATGGCGCCGGTGGACAACGATTCGGCGGGCGACGTTGTCGACACCTCGGGTACGAACAACGGAGCAGCAACTCCGGTGAAGCCGAGACCGCAGGCGAACCGGAACAAGTCGACCAAGCGCAAGCGGCGCTGACCGACACGTCGAGAGAAGGACGAACATGGCAGCGGACGTAGACGAAACCCAGAACGACGAAGTACAGAAGCCAGTCGGTGCGGTATCCGGGGATGGAGTGAATGACGTGATGGTCGAGGCCGATCAGCTCAGTGCGGTCGATGCGGATGCGGATGGCAAGTCCGTGAACGAAGAAGCCGCCGTTGCCGAGGTGGTCGAAGAGAAGTCCGTGGATGCCGCGTCGGACGATGATGATGATGATGACGACGAGGACTACTTGGTCGAGGAAGGCGAGATCGCCGGCGATTACCTCGAACAGCTTCTCGATGTGCTCGACTTCGACGGCGACATCGATTTGGACGTCGAGGGTGACCGGGCCATCGTCAGCATCGACGGTGGGGACGATCTCGCCAAGCTCGTTGGCCGCAAGGGTGAGGTTCTCGACGCTCTGCAAGAACTGACGCGCTTGGCTGTCCAGCAGTCGACCGGAGAGCGCAGCAAGCTGATGCTCGATGTTGCCGGTTGGCGAGCGAAGCGTCGCAGCGAACTGGGCAACCTCGGTGCTGAAGCCGCGCGTCGCGTGTTGGAGTCGGGTGAGCGAGAAGAGCTGACTCCGATGACGCCGTTCGAGCGCAAGATCGTGCACGATGCAGTCGCGAAAATTGACGGTGTTGCCAGCGAGAGCACCGGCGTCGAACCGTCGCGACGGGTAGTTGTCGTCAAGGCATAGCAGCGTCGTTCAGCTTCACGATCTGATGGCCCCCACTTCGGTGGGGGCCATTGTCGTATCTGGACTAGGTCCGGCAGGCTCGGGCGGAATCACATCGGTGTAATTCGGCGGTGAGGAGATGGTGGAAGATGGATTTTCGATCAATCTGGTCGCCGGAAATTCGGATCCAGGTATGCGCAACGCTTTCGTCACTGTGACGCGTGTGCCGGCGACTGATTACCAGGCGTCCATAGAGTCGAACGCGTGGTTTCACGTGAAACAGACGACCGGCATCCTCAGGGGTTGAGAGGTAGCTCTGCAGCTCGTTGGTACCGATATGCGCGCCTTCGACATGTACGTATGTTTCACGTGAAACTGAGAGTACGTAGAGCTGGTGCACATCGGATCCCAGTGCTTGTCGTCGCCGGCCGATCATAAAACGCCTCTGGAGCTTTACTGTTCGAGTCGAGACGTGCCTTTCTACGTCCCGCCCGGGGCAGCGTCGCCTGACGGGTGTCGGATAGAACCGGGTCGCGACAATGGCCGCGTACATGATGGAGCGGGGTTCAACGACGAACGAAGAGTTGCTTCCATCTCGTGTCCGCCGTTTCCCAGCGGACTATCGTGATCGAAAGACTGATCCAAGAAAACGCGAGCAGCTGCCAGTAATTGATTACACGGAGACTGGGCATCGTGTGCGCGTAAACCCGCCGACAATGTCTGCGAGTGTGTAGACCGTCGAGTAAATTCGTCTGTGGACGTTGATGGCGCTGTGCAGCGGTCACCCCTCAGCCGGTACACCGCAACCGGCGTACTGCGTCGGACCATCGGAGATGTACCGAATGCGCGCCGGGGGCATCCGGTCGAGGACCTGTCACTGCGGCAACCGACCGCACCATGCTCTTTTATGATGTAGCGCTGCCCCCAGGCCGAAACGTGACCGTACAGTGCGACCCCATTGGCTCGCAGAATGTGGCTCGTCGGAGCCGCGATGTTTCACGTGAAACAGGAAGCACAGAGAGCTACTGCGCATAGAACTTCCTTTTGCTCGAGGCTGATCATGAAGAGGTCCTGCGCATCGAGTGCTCGAACCATGACCAGACTTCCTTGGCTCCGCAGGAGCAACGTCTCGCGTGCAGTGTCGAATACGAACCTGGGGTGGTGGGCAGAGCCCGGGAGAGAATGCGGCGAGGTCGACGACGACGGAGAAGTGCCCTGATCTGCTGTCCAGCTGATCTTGGTGAATGGTCGAGAGACGATCAGAGGAAACGGAGCACTCGCCTGTGTTCGGTTGCTCCGGTACTGGGGCGTCGTGCGCGCGGAACTCGGCGGATTGCGGACATGATCTGCGAGTGTGCAGACCGTGTGGTTGGTCTCTCTGTGATCGTCCTTGTCGCTATGTCGTGGTCCACTGGTGCCGGTGCCGCCCATCGCTGCGCATGACGCGTCGGCCCAACCAAGTCGAGCCGGCCTCCGCGCCGATGGTCCCAAATATCTGGAGCCGGTCGTGAATCGTTCCCCCGGCTTTTCCCCACAGGGTTCGGATTGTCTTTCGCGGCAAGAGGACGTGACAATCTTCGTGATGGGCACCCCGTTCCTCGAGTCCGACTCGCGACCGCCGGGTGCCACCCATCGGAGGGGGCCGATCTGGCGATGGAGTATTCGGTCGGTTTTACCTAAAGGTTCGGTCCCAGGAATTGCGGAGCTTGTCAGGTTCGACGAACTTCCGTCCTGTGGTGCACGCGGGTCGGATCAGAAGTCGCCGGACATGAAGGTGTGTCGGTTCATCCGCTGCGGCCATCATCACACTGGATTTGCTCCTCCCCTACCCAGAGCCTTCGGTCTTCGAGGAAGGCGACACCGGCAGAAGTCCGGGTGTGCCGAACCGCAGACGTTTCACGTGAAACATGGTTCCGCCGAATAGCCGGGAGCCACGGGACTCGACGGGCTGATGGGCATCAGGTGCTTCTCCAGAAGGGCGCACGATGCGTCGAGCGTGCAGTGTTCGTCAATGTGTCGACACCGTCCCGCGTGACAAAGGTCCACTCGCTCCTATCAAGTTTCTGTGGCGGTCGATGGTAGCTCGCAGCAAAATCACACGGGTACCGAACCGCTTACAGTTTCACGTGAAACATCGCGGGCTACCGACAGCGCTGGACGAACCTCGTGCCGGGTGATCGAGCTGTGTCGAATCACCGCGTCGTCGACACGTCCGGGTTCCCTCGCCAAGCATCGAAAGCGCTAAGCATCGAAAGCGCTAAGCATCGAAAACACAGAGCGGTACGCGGATGCTTCCTCAACACGGACGGAACCGCTCGGCTCGAAGGATTCCGGATGACCGTGAACGAGGGCGGTATCACGAATCGATGTGCTGTTATTCGTACTTACAGCAATGTCGTTTGGCGTTCCACGCCCGAGCACGGGAAGATGTTTCACGTGGAACAAGAGCGCTCGGATGGCACCCAGTTGATGGCAATCGCGGAGCAGGTATTCGGTGATCGAATCGAGTTGGCCCGGCGATATCACGACTCGCTGGCGACTGCCGGCGTAGAGCGGGGACTCATCGGACCTCGCGAGGTTCCACGGCTATGGGAACGCCACATCCTGAACTGCGCGGCAATCGGCGAACTCATAGACGAGGGCGAGACCGTCGTCGATATCGGCAGCGGCGCGGGTCTCCCCGGAATCCCGCTCGCGATCGCGCGGCCCGACCTCCGTGTCACTCTCGTGGAGCCGCTTCTACGCCGCACGGTATACCTGGCCGAGTTCATCGAAGAACACGATTTGAACGTCCTGGTTGTACGCGGGCGAGCCGAGCAGCCCGGCGTCAAGAAGGAGGCGGGCGGTGCCGATGTGGTGACGTCGCGGGCAGTGGCACCGCTGGAGAAGCTCGCCAAGTGGTCACTTCCTCTGGTTCACGATCACGGTCGCATGCTTGCCCTGAAGGGGTTGAGCGCCGCCGAAGAGATCGAGCGAGACCGGGCTTCCCTCACTCGGATGGGTGCTGGCAAGCTGGAGGTGGTTGAGTGCGGAGTGGGCCTACTGACTACTCCCACCATCGTCGTCAGAGCGGTCCGTCAGCCTCGGAGACCGGGCCGTCACTGAGCTTCGGTTGCGGGCTCGTCAGTCCCGCGCTCGTCCCTATCGATCGTTCTGAACACAATCAGTTCCGCACTAAGGAGCACATATGTCGGGTGGGTCCGATTCCGCTGTTTCACGTGAAACAGCATCCAAGAAGAACGCGTCCGAGTCGTCGGCGGTGAAGAAGACCTCCGACTTCGAGTACACCAACGCGATCTCGCCCGACGACACTCCTATCGGTGCCGCAGCACATCGAGCGAGTCAGGTTCTGCACCCAGGATCGGTGTCGCTCCCGAAGCCGGCAAAGCGTCGCATGCTGACGATCGCCAATCAGAAGGGCGGGGTGGGCAAGACCACGACCGCTGTGAATCTGGCTGCCGCGCTCGCTCTGCAGGGCCTGACGGTTCTGGTGGTCGATCTCGACCCCCAGGGCAACGCCAGCACCGCTCTCGGCGTCGAACACCACTCCGGTGTGCCGTCGAGCTACGAGGTGCTCATCGGTGAAGTCAGCGCCAAGGATGCAGTGCAGAAGAGCCCGCACAGCGACCGTCTGTTCTGCATTCCGGCCACGATCGATCTTGCTGGAGCAGAGATCGAGTTGGTGTCGATGGTTGCCCGCGAAGGCCGGTTGAAGACAGCTCTGTCGGTCGAGGAGCTTGCCGGTATCGATGCGGACTTCATCCTGATCGACTGCCCCCCGTCACTGGGCCTGCTGACTGTCAACGCGCTCGTGGCGGCAACCGAGGTACTCATTCCGATCCAATGTGAGTACTACGCACTCGAAGGCGTGGGACAACTCCTGCGCAATATCGAGCTGGTCCAGTCTCATCTGAATCCAGAACTTCACGTCTCCACGGTGATCCTGACGATGTACGACGGCCGCACGAAGTTGGCGGACCAGGTGGCGGAAGAGGTCCGCAAGCACTTCGGGGACGCCGTTCTGAGGGCCGTCATTCCTCGAAGCGTGAAGGTATCGGAGGCACCCGGATACGGCATGACGGTCCTCGATTACGACCCCGGTTCACGAGGTGCGATGAGCTACTTGGACGCCGGACGAGAACTGGCGGCGCGGTCGGCCGGCATCGACGAAGCACGAAAGAAGTAAGTAGATGAGTCAAACACGTAAAGGTGGCCTCGGCCGAGGTCTGGCCTCGCTCATTCCGACCGGCCCGGATGCCGGGCCACGCCTCGGCAACGCAGCCGCCGACGTTATTATCGGCGCTGATCGCAATGCGAAGGACAAGCCGGACACGTCCACGAAGCCGAAGCGCACGCCGTCGTCCGACGACGTAACGGAAACCGCTACTGCCCCTACACCGACCCCGCCGGTGCTCAACGGAGACGACTTGTCCCCCGTCGGTGCTGTGTATCGCGAGATCGCACCGGATCGAATCGAAGCCAATCCGAAGCAGCCGAGACACGTCTTCGACGATGAATCTCTGGGTGAATTGGTGCACTCGATCCGCGAATTCGGGCTCATGCAGCCCATCGTGGTTCGACTGGTTTCCGGTACTGCTGCCGCCGGTGACGCAAAATATCAGCTCGTCATGGGCGAGCGTCGGTGGCGTGCGAGCCAGGAAGCCGGCCTCGAGACGATCCCCGCGATCGTGCGCGAGACGGCGGACGACGCGATGTTGCGCGATGCGTTGCTCGAAAACATTCATCGGGTGCAGCTGAATCCGCTCGAAGAGGCGGCCGCGTATCAGCAGCTGCTCGAAGAATTCGACGTGACCCACGAGGAATTGGCCGCCAAAATCGGCCGTTCGCGGCCGGTTGTGACCAACATGATTCGACTGTTGAAGCTGCCGATTCCGGTACAGCGTCGAGTGGCGGCAGGAGTTCTGTCGGCCGGGCACGCGCGTGCGCTGCTGTCGTTGGACGCTGGTTCCGATGCACAGGAGTCGTTGGCCGCGCGGATCGTGGCCGAAGGACTGTCCGTCCGCGCGACCGAGGAAGCCGTCACTCTCGCCAATCGGGAAGATGGAACGACCCCGGAACCGGCGCCTCGACGTAAGCCAATTCAGATGCCGGGGCTTCAGGACGTCGCCGACAGGCTCTCCGATTCCTTCGATACGCGGGTGACGGTCAGTTTGGGCAAGCGAAAAGGCAAGATTGTCGTCGAGTTCGGGTCGGTGGACGACCTCGAAAGGATCGTCGAGATGATGGAAGCACAGAAGAAAAAGTAGTGGCGTTTTTTCAGGACCAGCCATACCCGGGTGAAACGTCACTGTGACGTAGCTCCGAATTCGGGGTCCTCGAAAGTTGCGATCGGTTCCCAAAACTATTGTTATGCAACATGTTTCGAGGAGACGGTCCGCGCGAGAGGGTCGACGACCGGATCGCCTACTCTTGTCGAGGAACGAATCGCATCCGAGACAGAATTTTTCCGTTTGAACGACTGCACGAAGGCTGAGGTAAGCGGTGTCGGCGATGGTGACCGGAGTGACTCTCGGTTCGTTCGAGCATCTGCCGTCGCATTCGCGGCGCTGTAGCTTTTGGGTGCTCGATCCTGCCTCGGAGGATTCGTCGGTCGATCTCGAGTTCGAGAACGAAGTGTGGTTGTCGACCATCATGCTCGAGTGGGGATCGTGTGGGCAGGTGTTGTCCGTCGACGGTAAGACGATCGGCTGCGCACTGTATTGCCCACCCCGGGCCGTTCCGCGGGCGAGTACGTTTCCGACATCGCCCGTCAGTCACGACGCGGTTCTGCTGACGCAACTACGGATCGATTCTCCGGATGATGCCGATCTGCACTCGGCCACGCTGATTCAGGCGGTGGTGGGAGATCTCGTCAATCGAGGTGTTCGCGCCCTCGAAGCATTCGGCATTCGACACAATGCCGACGACGCAGCGCCGGCGGTTCCCAACGCAACCGCGCATCTGACGTGCTCGGCGTCCACGTGCATGATCGAAGCCGATTTTCTCGAGAAGGTCGGTTTCGAAGTGATTGCACCCCATCACCGATTCCCCAGGCTACGACTCGAGCTGGACCGGGATCACGGATGGAAGCAGGATGTCGAATCCGCGTTGGAACAGTTGCTCATAGCAGCGAGCATCTCCGTCGTCGACATCGAACAGAAGTCGACCGTCGGTGCCCGGTGAATATCGACCGGTAGATCAGGGGCGATCGGCGGCGGCCAGTTCCTCGGCGAGCAATTCGGCGAACGTGAAAGTTCCGGTCGGCTGATCGTCCTGACCCAGGAGATACAGGCGTTTCACAGCGATCAGAATTGCCTCGGCGATGATGTCGCGGAATCGCGGATCGCTCAGTACCTCGACGTCGGATTCGTTGGTGAGGTATCCGACGTCGATCTGAATGGTCGGCATATTGGTCAGGCGCAACAGATCCCACGTCCGGCCGTGGCTACGGCAATCCAGAAGCGGTGTGCGAGCGACAATTTCGCGCTGCACGTAGCTGGTGAGCACCTGCCCGATCATGGACGTGGACCCGTGCGAATTGCCGAAGTGGAAACTGGCGACGCCGTTGGCCACCGGGCTGGTACTCGAGGCGCACCGCAGGGAGATCATCAGATCGGCACCCCAGGCATTGGCCGTTTCGGCGCGGTCGGCCACCGAAGGATTGGTGCCACGTGCGCGGGAGAGAAACGTGTCCATTCCGGTCGCAGCCATTCGACCTTCGAGTCGACTGGCCAGGTCCCACAGAATTTCCGATTCGGAGACTCGACCCAATGGTCCGTCGACGATGCGTCCGGTGTCGGCACCGCCGAGATCGGGATCGATGACGATGCGCTTACCGGTCAGCTGCGGCCCGGACTTTCGGACGAGCTCTTCCTCGCTCATCGCATGCGGTGATCCACCGGTGACACGGGTGCCGAGGAGGTCGAGCGAGCGCAACGTCGCCGGTCCACAGATGCCATCCGGGGAAAGACCGATTTCACGCTGGAACGAGGACAAGCCCTCGTGGGTGCGAGGGCCGAAGAAGCCGTCGACGCGTTCGTTGTAGAAACCGAGGTCCTGCAATCGCGTCTGCAAGGAAGCGACGTCGTCTCCGTACAGCGGAGCGGACAACTGGTAGATGAGGGTTCGCGCACCGAGGTGGTACGAGGCTTCTTTCAGAGCGCGATACGTGGCCGGGCCGACGACGCCGTCGACCAACAGGCCGCGGTGCTGCTGGAATGCACGTACGGCACCGCCGAGGGCAGCGTCGAAGACAGAGCCAGGAGCGGTCCAGTGACCGTCGTCCATCGGACCGGGCGGAACCACGGCCTCATGGAGAAAGCCGAGAGCCGACAGGGTGCCGCGGACCTCGGCGACGGCGGGTCCGGAATCGCCGTGACTGAGTTCCTGCATCCTCGAAAGCCTCCAGATCGTTCCGACTACACCGCATCCCGATGCGGCTGATGTGCCGACGCTGGGCATCGGCACATCAGATGATTGTCGCAGAAAGACTGCCTTCCGCTGCAATCCACACGATTCGGAGGTGAATCAGATAACGCCTTCGAGGTCCTTGAGCAGCGCGGCCTTGCCCTTGGCACCGACGATCTGCTTGACCGGCTTGCCACCCTGGAACAGGATGAGCGTCGGAATCGACATGACCTTGAAGTCGCGGGCGGCCTGCGGGTTGGCGTCGATGTCCAGCTTGGCGATCGTCAGCTTGTCCTTGTGCTCGGCGGCGATCTCTTCCAGAACCGGAGCGACCATCTTGCACGGTCCGCACCAGGTGGCCCAGAAATCGACGAGGACGGGCTTCTCGCTGGTCAACACGTCGTCGGCGAACGACGCGTCGGTGATGGTGACTGTGCTCTTGTCGTCGGACATTTCTATCTCCTCGATGTAGGAAGTGGTGTGTGTGACCGGGGCCGGTCAGGCGTTGACGGTGTCGACCGGCTGGTCGGCATGTTCGAGCGTGTTGCTGGTGATGTCGCCCTGCTCGGCCAGCCAGCGCTCGGCGTCGATGGAGGCGGTACAGCCCGTACCTGCGGCCGTGATCGCCTGCTGGTAGACGTGATCGACGAGGTCTCCGGCGGCGAAGACGCCCTCGACGGACGTGGCAGACGAGGGAGACGCGACCTTGACGTAGCCGGCGTCGTCGAGATCGACCTGACCCTTGACCAGTTCGTTGCGGGGATCGTGGCCGATGGCGACGAACATCCCGGTGACATCGAGAGTCGTCTTCTCTCCGGTCTCGGCGTGCTCGAGCGAGATACCGGTCACGCTGGTGTCGCCGAGGACTTCGAGGACCTTCGTGTCGGTGAGGAAGCGAATCTTGTCGTTGTTCTTGGCGCGCTCGAGCATGATGCGCGACGCGCGGAACTCGCTACGCCGGTGCACGATCGTCACGCTCCGAGCGAACCGGGTGAGGAAGGTGGCTTCTTCCATCGCCGAGTCGCCGCCACCGATGACGGCAATGTCCTGGTCGCGGAAGAAGAAGCCGTCGCAGGTGGCGCAGGCACTGACACCGCGTCCGAGCAGTCTTTCTTCGCCCGGGATCGACAGGTATCGCGCTGCTGCACCCATGGCGAGGATGACCGCGCGAGCCTGGTAGGTCTCGCCGCCCGCGGAGACGGTCTTGATCGGACCGGTGAGGTCGAGCTCCTCGACGTCCTCGGTGCGTATGTCGGCACCGAATCGCTTCGCCTGCTCGCGCATCTGCTCCATCAGATCGGGGCCCATGATGCCCTCACGGAACCCGGGGAAGTTCTCGACCTCGGTGGTCGTCATGAGTGCTCCACCGAATTGGGTTCCCTCGAACAGGATCGGCTCCAGCTCTGCGCGGGCCGCGTAGACACCGGCGGTATAACCGGCCGGTCCCGAACCGACGATGATGAGATCGTGAACCTTGGGGGTACTCAATGCAGACCTTCCGATCTTGTGCGGCGTGTTACTGGGCGCCGACAGCCGGGTGCACACTGCACGCGCCGGTCGACGTACATCTGGTCAACACCACCCTAGAGGCAGTTGTTCCCCGGAGAGAGATGTGTCAACCGATATCGCGCCGCGTCAGGACGTCAGGGTTGGTACCACCGCAGTCGTTACCCACCGCAAGGGCGATGAACTGGGCCGGCTGCGCTCCTGCCAGCACCAGTAGGGTTCCGTCTCGGCCGTCGATCCTGACCTGAGTGGATCCGAGAACAGACGTTGCGGGGTCGACGTCGTTGGCTGCGAGACACGCCTCGAGGTCCGCCGGATCCGACAGGGCACCCGCATCACGCTTGCCGAGAATGCTGAATGCGAAACCGGAGTCGAGGTCGGCGGAATCGAGGATCAGCGATCCCTCGGGTGTCGATGATGGTTCTGCGGCAACAGATTCGGGGGCATCCGGGGTCCGCCACACCGCTGCGAACACGATCGAGCCGGCCGCGAGAAGCGCTGCGGCGGCGGCAATTCCGAGAACGACATGACGCCGACGGGAGCGGAGCGGAACGACAACCGGATCGCTGAACTGCGGACCGGATTGCTCGACGGAATGGATGGTGCGATCGATTCGCTCCACGACGTCGGCTGGAATCGACATCGTTCCGGTCGGATCCTCGCCCACCTCGTTCAGTCGAGCCGACACCGCGTCGAGACCGGCAAGGATCTGCATCGACGCCTCGTCGCGTCGAACCAGCGGCCACAGGCGGCTGCTGACATCCTCGGGCAGGGCATCGGCATGCAGTTCGGCCAACAGCTCGGGTGAGAACGGGGCCTCGGGTAGCGCATCGGTGCTCGACGACACGATCCTGCCTCCCTTCGCCGAATCTGCTTTCTCTCTCACACGTTATAGACGCGAGAGGTCTAGATTCGGTTCCCTGCGTCTTTCAAGTACTCGAGCTGCGTCGACAGTTTGAGTCGACCACGAGCGCATCGACTCTTGACGGTACCGGTGGGAACGCCGAGCAGAACGGCTGCGTCGGCCACCGAGTAGCCCTCCATGTCCACGACGACGACGGCGGCCCGCTGATCGGGCGGCAGGGTCATCAGAGCCTGCCGAACCAGAATGGTGGTTTCCGTCTCGGAGATGCGGTCCCTGGGCGACGCGGGCTCGTGACTTTCGTTCTCGCTCAACGGAACCGAGGGCCGTACTTTGTTCCGGCGGATGCGGTCCAGGCAGGCGTTGACGACGATCTTGTGCAACCAGCTGCGGACGGCGGCATCGGCGCGGAACGATCCGGCCGTGCGATGGGCGGACAGCAGGGCCTCCTGCAACGCATCGGAGGCGTCCTCGGGTGTGTAGCTGGTGCGCCGAGCCGTCAGCCACAGATGCTCGTGGTGTCGATAGATCAGTGTTGCGAATGCGTTCGGCTCCCCGGCCGCATGAGCAGCCAGAAGTTCCGCATCCGTGCGCTCCCCTAGCGCCGAATCGATACGTTCGGTCATACGAAAACGGCTCCCCCCGTGTTAACGCATTGGGGGGAGCCTAGGCCATCGAGACTGCGAAGTACGAAACGAGCCCGTATTGCCTACCGAGCGTCGGTTCTAGGAGTCGAATCCGATCCCGGAGATCGATGTGGCGATGCGTCCGCCCTGCTCTCCGAGTGTGGTGATCCAGACGAGAACGTTCCCGGTGGGCTCGGCACCATCGAGCGCGATATCGGTTCGTCCGTTCTGCAGGGTGGCTTCACCGAGCAGAGTGGTGTCGCTCAGGCTGGGAGAGTCGTTCGGTGCCGACCTGATCTCGACGACTGTTCCCGGGGACGTCGACTCGATCCACGCATTCTGCAGCGCTGTCGATGGAATCGTCACAAGCAGGCCCACGCCGTTCTTCAGAGCGGGGAACTGCTGGAAGTACGAGTCGGTCGTCCATGCCGTACTGGGATCGTTGTCGATCACGTTGGACGCCGTGCCGGGGTTGTCGGCCGAACCCTGCGGCGAGAAGACACTGACACCGTTCAAGGCAACGGGCCCACCCGTCTCGGCAGGGGGCGCAGCAGTATCGCCTGCGGGAGGTGCCGCGGCCGGAGTGGTGAGGCCGAATTCCTGACTGTCGAGGGGCTCATCCGTGCTGTCACCGGCAATCGAGGTGAACAGCCAGTAGCCGGCGAACGCAAGAATGACGACCGTCAACGCGCCGAGTATGGCGATGGCGATGTTGGTTCTGGTCGATTTGGCCTTCTCGGCAGCAAGTTCCTCGGGGTCGGCGAGCGAATGCCCGCTGGCCCCCGGTGCGCGCTGCCCCAGTCGCAGAGCCGGCATCAGATCGGTCTTGTCGTTGACGACGGCTGCCTGATCGAGGACGTGTTGCACGGTGGCAGCCGTGCGGATGCCACTGTTCTGCTCCAGCGCCCGCACTGCGACCGCGGAAATCTCGAACGGAACGTCCGGACGAACCTGCCTCGGCTCGAGCGGTGCGCCCTTGTCGTCCCGGTCTGCCGGTCGCATGCCGCCGACGCTGCGAGCCGGAGCCGCATCATCGGCCACGACCGATCCGCCGGTGGTGTCGGAGAGCGGCCACCTGGCCGTGATCAAGGCGTAGAGCATTGCACCGAGGCCGCGGACGTCCGAACTCGGATCCGCGTCGGCCAGAGTTGCCGGGAAAGCGAGGACGGCGTTGCCGCTCGAGCTGATACGCACGCGATCGGGGTGATCGATCGACAGCGCGCCGCCGCTGCGGTGTGCTGCCTCGGCCGCCGCCGCCAGAACCTTGATCGCGCGGGCCGCCCCGGTGGGTGCAGGCACGGTGTCGGCCATTTCGCGCAGCGATCGGCCGGGCGTCCATTCCGCGACGACGATGCCGCCGGAGCTGCCACGCACCACGTCGAGCACGCGGGCGAGCCCGGGCGAATTGATCCGACCCAGGCGCAGTGTGCGCGAGAGAATCGCCTGTGGACCCTCGGTGCGATCGTTGGGGGACGCGGTGGACTGCTGGTCGGCGTCGACGAACGTCAGCGCGACCTCGCGGTCCAGCTTGACGTCGTGAGCCTGCCAGAACTTGAGTCCACGTGCGCCGCCGTGCGGAGCGAGGAGTCGGTACCGTCCACCGGCTACAGAGGCACCGGGAATGAGCGTCGGTCCGCGAAGCGTGCGCTCGGGGGCGGGCGCATCTGCACTGTTCGCTTCGGACTTGTCGACGGTGGACTCGGCCTCGGCGGTCGTCGGAGCCGGTGCAGTGTCGTCGGAAACGGACTCGGCCTTCGAGTCCTTGTCTGTCTTCTTGTCGGCAGGGCTGTCGACCGGCAGCTGTGCTTTCGAGATCGAGATGGTCTTGTCGGTCGGGCGCGACGCGAGAGCGGCCTTGGAAATGGAGACCGTTTTATCGACCGGCTTCGGGGCAGGCTTGTCGTCGGTTTTTTCGACGGTGTCGGCCTTGGTGTCGGCTTCGACCGGGTCTGTCGTCTCCGCCGACTTCTCGTTGCCCTTGTCGGAATCAGCAGCAGCGTTCGGTGCCTCCGAGGACGCCGGAGTGGTGGCTTTGGCGGGTGCTGCTGTCTTGGCCGGCTTCGTGGGCTCGGCCTTCACGGGCGCGGCTTTCACGGGGTCGGTGCGGTCCTGGGTGTCGACTTCGACTCCGCCGCTCGTTCGGTCGGCTTCGTTTGCTGGAGACTGTGCCGGCCCCCCAGCAACATCGTCGTCGGTCACTGTCACTCCTTCAGGCGAATATGCCCCGTGTTGTTCTGCAAACGGTCGACCCGCGTGGGCGTGTGCCCCCGGGTGCCGAGGACCAGGGTACGGGAGCCGATCCCGCGCAGTGTCCCATGTGGGCTCGGTTCGAATAACGGGAATCACGCCGGTTTCCGCAGCGGCCAGATCTGCGTCCTTGTCGGCGGGCGCGCCACGGAATCTACGAACGAGGCGGCTCAGTGCCACGGTGACCGCCAGCACTTCGGGAATCTTGCCGTACCAGAGTATCGAGAACGTGATGCCGAGCATGATGACGGCGTCGACCGCGACGCGGACGAAGTTGCCGAGCCAGCCGTTCGTCAGGGCGTCGAGCCCGAGGATTCTGTCGATCGCGAGCATGGCCGCGCCGCCGGCCAGCGAGGCGATGAGGACCAGCCAGATGGTTTTGCCGACATTGGCCATCCGCAGATTGCCCAGACTCTGGTGCAGCAGGTATCCGCCGATGATCGCTCCGACGGTGTAACCGAGGCCGGTGGCGGTACCCAGGAGCAGCACCACCTGCTCGGGCGAGGACGCGACGATCGGAGCGAGTAACGACAGGCCGATCTTGACGACGGTGATGCCGAGGATGATCCAGGTGGGTGTCCAGGCTTTCTCGCGGGCGTAGAACACGCGCAGGTGGATCAGGACCAGGGCATACGGGATGAGGGAGAACGCCGACCAGCTCACCGCCTCGCCGAGCCTGGGTGCGACATCGGCGAAGCGGCCGAACCCGTACAGCGCCTCGCCGACCCACGGCCCCGCGAACGTCAGGAACACGACGATCGGAACCAGCGCGACCATCGTCAGGCGGGTGGCGACCGAGAGATCGTCGACGACAGATGGCGTATCACCGTTGGCGGCGTTGCGGCTGAGTCTGGGCATGATGGCCGTCAGAACCGTCACGCCAAGGATGCCGTAGGGCAACTGCAGCACGATCCAGGCCTGCGAATAGATCACGTTGCTCGCATCATCGGTGCCCGACGCGATCCTGGTGGCCACGACCAGCCCGATCTGGCTGATGACGACGTAGAGCACGATCGCCGCGGCCATCGCGCCGAACTTCTTCAGACGCTCGTCGAATCCCCAGAGCGGGCGCAGGTCGATGCGTTCGCGGCGTAGTGCGGGAATCAGAGCAACGACCTGGGTGATGACACCTACGGTCACGCCGAGGCCGAGAACGAGGATTTTGGGGTTGCTCATCTCGACCGTGCTCAGGGTGATCTCGCCCGGAACGAAGGGGTACAGGGCGAAGACCCCGAGCACGACCAAGTTGTTGAACACGGGAGCCCAGGCTCCGGGCTTGAAGTTCTGCCGGGTGTTGAGCACCGCCGTGAGGAGGCCGGAGAGCCCGTAGAACATCAGTGCTGGGAGCACCAGATAGGTGAACGCGATTGTCAGGTCCTCGTTGACCTTCGGATCGCCGTCGAGCATCAGCCGTGCCAGCAACGGCGCGGCTACCGTCGCGGCGAGTGCGACGGTGCCGAGAAGCGCGACCGCGATGGTGAACAGGCGTCGAACGAATGCCCGCCCGCCGTCGGCGTCCTCTTGCTCGGCCCGAACCAGCACCGGAACGACGATGGCTCCCAGCACCGCACCGAGGACCAGCTCGGAGATCATGTTCGGCAAGATCGTCGAGACGGTGAACGCGCTGGCCAGAGCCGCGCCGAGGGTAGCCGTCATGGCGACCTGCTTGGCGAATCCGGTGATGCGGCTGACCAGGGTTGCTACTGCGATCGAACCCGATGCGGCCAGTAGTGACTTCTGCGGCCTCGGCTCGGGCTGCGGTGCGGGTTCTGTGCCGCCCGGCGGAATTTGTGTCGGAGGAACCGTTCCCGACGGCGCTTGGGGGTAGTCCTCGTCCCTGAACCGCGGGATGAGCTGGGTGACGGCGTCGTCGGCGGCGGGCTGGCCGTCCAGCGGCGGCGGTGCCGGGTACGAGCGCAGCTCTGGGCGCGACTGCCGTTCCCAGGGCGCAGACCGCGGTGGCGTCGTGCGTCGGAACACCTGCGATGCGGGCATCCGCGACCTCGGCAGGTCCCCGTCGTACGGGACGTTTCCTGTCATGGTCTCTCGTACCCTTCGTCGGCCGGGTCGGGTTGGCCTCTGAATCGATGCCAGAGTCGTCGACCTGCAAGTAACAGTAGGAGAGCGCCGGCGCAGGCGGTAATTATGGCCAGCGCCTGGCCGTACGCGTTCGACCGTACGGACACCGTGGACACTTCGCCGAGCCTGCTGCCGTCGAGTGTGGTCACGGAGAAGTCGACCGACAGGTTACGTGTGTCGTCCACCTCGGCCGGGACGGTGATGGTGCGTGATCCGCGAGCCGGGAGCTGGTTGACACCCACGTCGCTGATCGTCATTTCCGGCGGCGCATCGACCCGGAGCAGCACGTTGACCGGTATCGGCAGATCGTTGCGCGCGACGAGCAGCAACGGGCTCTGCTCGGAGGCGAGGGTATAGACGCCGCCCGGTGCCAACACGGTCACCGATCCGTAGATGGCGTCGATGCCGATTCGGGTAGCGGCGAGCCGGGTGAATGCCGTGGTGCCGGTCTTCTCGGCCATCGAACTGGCTCGGCCGGCCGTGGAGAGCGCGCGCAGCATGTCCTCGCGCAGCGGCGCCGTGAACAGGCGCGGGGTGAGCGCCGACTGGGGGTCTTCGACCAGCGACTGCATCAGGGTTTCTATCCGAGCGCTCTGCGAACGCACCAGGTCGATGGTGCCGGTGTCGAGCTCGGTGGCCGTATCGACGCTGGTCACCGGGGTCCCCGACGTGGGCTCGGCCAGCAGTTGGGAGAGCGGGCGGGGCGTCGCCAATCCGGAACGCAGCAGCGAGGACACCGTCGACAGAATGGCCGACGGCTCGTCTCCCCCTGCGGTCCAGTACTGCGGGGGCGCGACGGTGACAGCGCGCCCGGGCCGATCGGTACCGACCAGAGCGTGGAAGTTCACGGCACCGAGTGCGTCCTGCAGGCGCGCCGTACGCGAGTCCGTGCCGAGGTCGTAGCGCTGCTCGGCGGGAGTGAGGGCAGGGGTGGACGGGGTGGCTCCCACGCCGGCCAGTGCTGCTGCGGTGGCCGAGTCGTAGTGGGCGGCGGCCAGCGCCGCGTCTGGATCGGCGGCGGTGTCGGTCGAGAGCAGCTGGGCCATCGGTGCCGATGTCGGCGGGCTGAGGCTGTTGTCGGCTACCAGCACGCTTCCGGTGCCTGCCGAGCGCAGGGCGTCGGCGGTGTCGGCGTCCACGCCCCCGGTGGTGCTCCAGGTGAAACCCCGTGTCGAGGTGATTCCGAGGATGCCGTCGACGACATCCGCGGGCGTGGAGATTGCACTCTGGATCAGCGAGGCGTCACCGATGTCGGCCACCGCCCCCAGATCTGTCTGTGCGAACGGCAGCGCTGTCACGCAGGTGCTCGACGCGATGGTTTCGAGGCGGGCGAGCCACGCGGTCGCGGCTGCGCTGCCGGTTCCGTCCCGGGCTGTGCTGGCGGGATCGGCCGGGTCGTCGACGACGAGGTAGCCGCGGGTCATGTTCGAGACGGTGACGAGCAGGTCGGGATCGATGCCGATACACAGGCTCGACGCCAGGTTGCCCCCGGGATCCAGGCCCGGTTTCGTTGCGAATTCCACCGCCTTGAGCAGCGTGTCGAGCCGACCCCCCGAGGCGAGTTCTCCGGCCAGCTCGTCGTCGATCAGTCGCACGCGCTCGTCGATCGAGCCAGGAATTCCGGCAGCGAGGCGCGGGATGTCGGCCAGCGGCCACAGCACGGTCATCGCGACTGGGTTTCGGGTGTTCGGCGGCAGCGGTGCCGCGTCGGGGGCGACGGGATCCAGCTCACCGGGATTGCGGGGCAAGCCGACGACGGGGAGCAGGAAGCGCGCGTCGTCGAGTCGAGCGGTTCCGCCGTATTCGGGTGTGCCGTTGACGTTCAGCAGCAGCGGGTAGACGCCGGGCGTGTCGATTCCGAGTGACGGCTCGGTGGTGCTGCGCAGCTGCATCGACACGTCGAATTGGCGGCTCTCGTCCTTCTCCAGCGACTCGGCCACCGTGACGAAATCGCCGACGCGGTCGAATCGTTCCTGGTCGAGGGTGAGCGAGGTTCGGAGGCCTGCCGCGGTGTCGATCGCGGCCGAGGCCTGCATGCGGACGCTGACGTCGTCGACGCGTCGGTCCCCGGTGTTCTTCACCGTGGCCCGGACGGTCACGAACGGGTCGCTGCTGGTGGTGACGGTCGACGGGGCGACGGTCTCGATGCTCAGCGTCAGAAAGGGATCGCCGGCCTGTGTCCTCGGAGTGTCCGGGACGGCGCTCGTGGTCTCGCTCGTGTCGCCCGCGGAGGCATCGGGTTGGGCTGTGGCGGCCGCAAGCTGCGTGGGGACGACTGCGGCCACACCTGCGGCCGGTGCCACCGCAAGGAGAAACGAGGTCAGTGCGGCGGCAGTGACCTTCCGAGCCCGCACGATCACTTCTCGCCGGGGGTCGGTGCGCTCGTGTCGCCGTTCATGTCTTCGATGAGGCGGGTGGCGATGGCGGCGAGTTTGCGCTCGTCCGCGTAGGCGAGTCGCGAGGGCAGTTCGCTCAGCGGTACCCAGGCGACCTCGGTGACTTCCAGGTCTTCGTCCGAGAGTTCGCCGCCGAGGAATCGGAGTAGGTAGTGGTGGACGGTCTTGTGGACGCGTCGGCCCTCGGTGACGAACCAGTAGTCGATGCTGCCCAGCGACGCGAGGACGGTTCCTCGAATGCCGGTTTCCTCGGCGACCTCGCGCATGGCCGTCTGTTCGGCGGTTTCGCCTTGCTCGATGTGACCCTTGGGCAGAGACCAGAGCAGTCGTCCCCGGCGATCCGTGCGGCCGATCAGGGCGGCGCAGCGAGTGGCGGGCGGACCGTCGAGACCATCGACCACCAGGCCGCCTGCCGAGGTTTCGCGGACGGTCCGCAGTTTGGGTGCTTCGGTGTCGGCGCGTGCCTGACGCCGCCGCGGGTTGCGGCGACTCCTGTTCGATCGTTCGGCAGCAGACACCCGATCCATACTAGTTGCCCATGTGCGCTCTTCGACCGTGCCGCACCGCGGTCAGTGGCCGAGACAATCGTGTCCCCGCTGCGCCAGTAGGCTCTTCCACCGTGGCCGATCAGTCCCTGTCCTCCGTTTCCGCCGAGCAGACCCATGCCCGCCGGGAGAGGTTGCTGGCCGGAGCGGCGGTGACGCTGCGCGAGCTCGCCCCGGTGTTGACTCCGCTCGGTGCTCTGTTCGCAGCTGCCGGGCACGAGCTGTATCTCGTCGGGGGAACGGTTCGCGACGCGGTTCTCGGCCGTCTCGGTACCGATCTGGATTTCACCACCGACGCCAGGCCCGAGGCCGTTCAGGCGATGCTGTCGGGCTGGGCGGATCATCAATGGGACACGGGCATCGCGTTCGGCACCATCAGTGCGGCCAAGGACGACCAGCAGATCGAGATCACCACCTACCGCACCGATTCCTACGATCAGGTTTCTCGCAATCCCGAGGTGCAGTACGGCAACAGCCTCGACGAGGATCTCGTTCGACGCGATTTCACAGTCAATGCCATGGCCGTGCGTCTCGGGGCCGACGGCTCCCAGGAGTTCGTCGATCCGCTCGGCGGGATGGACGCTTTGCTCGAGGGCGTACTCGACACGCCGTCGGCACCGGAGGTCTCCTTCGGCGACGATCCCCTCCGCATGCTGCGCGCCGCGAGGTTCGTCTCCCAGCTCGGATTCTCGCTGATGCCTCGGGTGCATCGGGCCATCGAGGACATGGCGGATCAGATCGACCGGATCACGGCCGAGCGCATCCAGGTGGAGCTGGACAAGCTGATGCTCGGGGCGCACCCGATAGACGGCATCGACGTGATGTGCGAGACGGGGTTGGCGCAGCGGATCATCCCCGAGGTTCCCAACATGAAGCTCGAGATCGACGAGCATCACCAACACAAGGACGTCTACACGCACTCGCTGACAGTGCTGAAGCAGGCGATCGATCTCGAGGACGGCGACCCGGACCTCGTATTGCGTTGGGCTGCACTGCTACACGACATCGGCAAGCCCGATACCAAGCGCAACGAGCCGGGCGGTGGAGTGAGTTTCCATCACCACGAGGTCGTCGGTGCCAAGTTGGTGCGAAAGCGTATGCGCGCGTTGAAGTATTCCAAGAAGATGATCGAGGAAGTCTCGCATCTGGTGTTCCTGCATCTGCGATTCCACGGCTATGGGAAGGGTCAGTGGACCGACTCGGCCGTCCGCCGCTACGCCACCGATGCGGGCGAGCTGCTCCCCAAGTTGCACAAGCTCGTTCGGGCAGATTCGACCACCAGGAACAAACGCCGAGCGGCCGCGCTGCAGGCGACGTACGACGATCTCGAAGAGCGCATCGCCCGAATCGCCGAACAGGAGGATCTGGCGCGAGTACGCCCGGATCTGGACGGCAACGCGATCATGGAATTGCTCGGCATCCCGGCCGGTCCCGACGTGGGCAAGGCATGGAAGTTCTTGAAGGAACTACGACTCGATCGCGGTCCACTCTCCCGCGAGGACGCCGAAGCCGCGCTGCTCGAGTGGTGGCCGACTCAATAGGCGCGTCCCGCGCACGTGCACGAAACTTCGTAGCCCACTACGAATTTCCGTTCACGACGAGCGAACCTCGGCCTTGACGAGGTAGACGTTGTAGCTGTCCCACTCCGAGATGGTGAAGTACAGCTCGTTCGCCGTCGACCAGGGGTGGATGAAGCCGCCGTATGCCTTCGGGTACTCGGCGGTGTCGATCAACGTGCTGGGCGGGGTCCACTCCCCCTGCGGTGAATTCGCTTCTCGCAGCACGATATCACCGCGTATCGGATCGAGGTAGGTCATCTGCCAGAGGTCTCGGGCCTCGTCGTGATGGACAGACAGTTCCCCGGCCATACGATCGGCGATGGGGGTGGCCTCGTTCGAGTCGACCGGAGCCCAGGTGCCGTTCACCCAGTATTGGTAGGCGGTCTTGTTCAGTACGTCCGCTTTCGGGACCCGAGCGAGACCGACCTGTCCGACGCGTCCGTTGACGGTACCGAACATGTAGACGTACTCCCCCGCCGGGACCATCGTCGACACCTGGAACTTGGAGAAGCCGAACACGTTGTCCCACTTGGCATGATCGTCCTTGACCCAGGTGGAACCGTTGTCGTCGGAATAGGCGATGCCGCCGTAGTTGGTCCACCACAGCCCGGGGATCGAACTCCAGCGCCTGATGGACATGTACGACATGTACTGCCGATCGTCGACGGCGAACCCGGAGGTGGGAATGACCGTGGTCTCCCAATTCTTGATCTTGCGCGACGGCAGCAATTCGGCTGCGTGACAACGGGAATCCTGCACCATCGAGTCCAGGGTCATACCGTCGGACAGGTCGGCGTCGGTGCTGTGTCCCAGTACGTTCGAGCGCCAATCGTCTCCGCCGACGACGCCGAACTGCCACCCCTTGCCGAAGGAATCGCCGAATGCGACGGCGACCTCGCCCGGTTTGCTCTCCCACATGATGCCGAGGTCGGTGCCGTCGACCTGCCAGCGCTTGTCGGTGCGGTTCTCCGATCCCGGTCCGGTCAGCTGCGAGACCACATCGACTGCTCCGACGGCGGGCGCGGCCGGCGGTGTTGTACTCGGCCCGGGCTCTGCTGCGGTGACGGCCGGGGCAGGCGGCGGTGTTGCCGGAGTGCCACCGGGGCCGGGGATCGGGATGGGGATGGTTTCGGGCTGTGGGTCGATTTCGATTCGAGGGAAGGGCAGGCGGCCTGCAGACCCTGTTCCGGACGTGGGTGATTCGGTGGGGTCGGTCAGGTCCGGGCAGGGGTCCGCGCAGGGGTCGCTGAGCGGATCGGCCTGGACGCGGGTGGTGTTCGGCGGCGGGTCGGGTACCGGAACGAGTTCGAGGGACGGATACGGCACCGGTATCACCAGGCGGTCCGGTAGCGGGGGGAGCTGCGGCGGGTTACCCGGGCCGATGGGTTCGGGTGGGTAGTCCTTTGGATCGAATCCTGTTTCGCCGCAGGAGTTCACCGGGGGTGGGGGTGCGGCGAATGCCGGGGGCGCAGCAAGGACGGCTGTTCCCGCGGCGACCGCGACGATGCAGCCGAGCGATGTTGTACGGCCGTACATGCGGTTCCCCATTCCTCCGACGAAACCTCCCGGTCCGATACGGAAAGGTACACCACGTCAGCGTTGTGTGCGCCTGCTGACGAGGGCCACTGCAACCAAGCCGAGGGCATAGAGACCCGCTCCGGCGAACACCAGGGCGTGCGCGGTGGGATCCTGGCTCAGATCGGTGGTGGTGGGCCCGACGGCGAAGGCCGCAGCGGCCAGAGCGCCGACGAACGCGATGTTGAAGACGGTGTCCTGCAGCGCGAACACGCGTCCGCGATGCGCATCGTCGATCTCGATCTGCATCGCGGCGTCACCGCTGAGTTTGACGGTCTGCCCGGCGATCCCGAGAAAGAAGGCGCCGATCAGCAGGCTGTTCTGGGTCAGGCCGGAGACGGCTCCGAGCTGCGCCGCGATGGCGAGGACGAGGGCGGTGGCGATCGTGGGGGTCCGCCCGAACCGCGGAACGACGAACGGGGTGATGACGGCGGCGAGGAACATGCCGACGGCCGTGGCACCGACGGCTATCCCGAAGCCCGCGAGCCCTCCGGGCAAAGTGCTCGCAGTGGCCTCGCGCAGCACCAGCACCATGATCAACGTGTTGATACCGAACACCACGCGATGTGCGCCGATACCGATCATCGCGGCCGTCACACCGGGTGCTCGCCAGACGGCGAGAGCACCCGACTTCAGCCCCGCAGCAACATCTTCGAGGGGATTCTCGGTTCGGATCTCGGTGCCCGGTCCGAGTGACCGCGGTCGGAAGCGGGCCGCCGCGATCGCTCCGACGATCGATCCGGTGGCCGCGACACCCACTGCAACCCCCGAACCGAGATCGCCGGCCCCGACGATGCTGATCACAGCGACGGCGAGACCGGCACCGGCGGCCGCGAAGCCGGACCCGACGGTGGCCAATACCGAGTTCATCGGGACCAGCCACGACTGCCGAACCACATGCGGCAGTGAGGCCGAGGCCCCGGCCAGGACGAACCTGCTCAGCCCGACGGTGGCCAGCGCCAACAGCAGCAACGGCGTCGCATCGACCCCGGCGCACAGCAGGCCGGCAGTAGCCACGATCAGAACGATGCGAACGATGTTCGCCCACAACAGAACCGACCGTCGGTCCCAGCGATCGAGCAGGGCTCCAGCGAACGGCCCGACCAGCGAATACGGCACGAGCAGCACCGCGAATCCGGCCGCGATCTCGGCCGGATTCGTCGCGCGTTCGGGGTTGAACAGAATCGCGCCGCTCAATGCCGCTTGGAACAGTCCGTCGCCGAACTGACCGGCGAACCGAACGGTGGTGAGCTTGCCGACTCCCGGGGACTCGCGTAGGCGGGTACGGAAGGAGGCGTCGTTCACCGAGGGGACTCTAGTTGCCGCTGACGACCGCAGGAACCGCAGCCTTCCACCACGCCATCGTTGCGGCGGTGCCGTCGGCGAGCGAGGTGGGTTCGAGTCCCAGGATCGCCTCACTGCGGCTGGAGTCGAGTAGGTAGGGGTAGCGGAACTGGTAGAGGGTGTCGCCGAGTTCCTTCATCGGCCCTGGCACGACGCTCAGTGCGCGCATCACCCAGGCCGGAATGGCACCTACCTTGGGAGTGGACACGTGGGCTGCAGCAGAGAACATCTCGATCATCGAACGCTGCGATACCGCGGGAGCGGTAGGTGCGTGCAGGACGGTGTTCCAGGTCGTCGGTGACGCGGCGGCGGTGATCATCGACGCGGCGAGATCCGGTACGTAGGTGAACGAGTGGGGTAGGTCTGCGGAGGCGATGACGCGGATCGTCTTGCCGGCCAGAATCGGTGCGATGACTCGCTCGCCCATGTGGGACGAGATGAGACGGGGCCCGTAGAAGTCCGAGGCCGCGACGCTGACGGTGGGAGTCGAGTGCTGGTCGCGAGCCGCGAGGAGCTGGGTACGCACACCCAGTTTCCGGTAGGTGGCGTCGCGGGGAGTGTCCTCGCGGATCGGACCGTCGACGCGGCCGTAGGCGTAGAGACTTTCGGGGAACGCGACGATCGTGCCCGCGGCCGCGTCGAGCACCCGCTTTTCCATCGCTTCGAGCTTGTCCCGCCAGACCGTGTCGTCGTAGGCGGCGTGCGTGCAGTGGTAGACGGCGGTGGCACCGTCGAAGTGGGGGCGCAGGTCGTCGGACTCGATGTCCACCGATCGTCGCTCGATCATGGGGTGCTCGGGTCCGCTGCCGGAACGGGTGAGGATTCGGACCGAATGGCCCTGCGCAGCAAGTTGTTCTGCGACAGTCCAGCCGACGGGCCCGGCTCCGGTGACGACGTGTAGTTCGGTCATGATGTGCTCCTCGGATAGAAACGAGAGCGGTGCTCTCTGCTGTTTTCGAGTGTGCACCGCCTCCGGAGAAAAAGCAAGAGCAGTGCTCTCTCGAAAGAGCGGCAGTTACAGTAAGCCCATGGCGAGCACCCCCCGCACCCGAGCCCGCGCGCAGACCCTGGCCGACATCACCCGTATCGGGCGCGAGCATCTGGCCGCCGGTGGTGCGGCCGCATTGTCGTTGCGCGCCGTCGCGAGAGACCTCGGCGTCGTGTCCTCCGCGGTGTACCGATACGTCTCGAGCCGGGACGAACTGCTGACCCTGCTCGTCGTCGACGCCTACACCGAGCTCGGCGTTACCGTCGACGCAGCGGTGGACTCCGCCGAGGGACCGAGGGAGAAGTTCCTGGCGCTCGGCCGAACGGTGCGGCAGTGGGGCTTGCGAGAGCCGGCACGGTATGCGTTGCTGTTCGGTAGTCCCGTACCCGGCTACCACGCCCCCGCCGAGCAGACCACCGGGCCGGGTACCCGCGTGATCACAACGCTGGTCAAGGTCCTCGATACTGCCTGGGCGGGCACTCGGCTCGCCGCTCCGACCGATGTCCCGGCACCGGCATCACTGCACGGCAGCTTCGAGGAGATCCGCCGGGAGATGGGGACAGACTTGCCCGACGAGCTGATGGCCCGAGGAGTGATGGTGTGGGCGTCGCTGTTCGGCGCAATCAGCTTCGATGTGTTCGATCAGTACGGTGCCACGACATTCGCCAGCAGGGACGATTTGTTCGAGTATCAGTTGGGATTGTTGACGAAGATCGCCGGGCTCGAGTAGGAGCTGGGGCGGGAGTGGAGCCTGCGGAACGACCCAGGGGGACTGGCCGCGTCGCTTGCGCCACATCCGGCGGTGCGCGGTGCCACAATGGCTACGTGGCAACGCATGCGGAGGAACCCGAGGACCAGACGGCGTCGGCCCTGCGCGATGTCCGGCCCGGCAGTCTGTTGGTGTCGTCGATCGAGCTCGTCGAGCCCACATTTCGACGCACTGTCATCTACATCATCGAACACAACGATGCCGGCAGCCTCGGCGTCGTCATCAATCGTCCCAGTGAGACCGCGGTGCAGAATGTGCTGCCCGACTGGTCCGAGCTCGCCGCCAAGCCGCAAGCGCTGTATGTCGGCGGTCCGGTCAAGCGCGACTCGGCCCTGTGCCTGGCGACACTGCGAACCGGGGCCTCGATCGACGGCGTTCCCGGATTGCGCCGCGTCGACGGCCGAGTGGTGATGGTCGATCTCGATTCCGATCCCGCCGATATCGCCCCGTTGATCGAGGGCGTGCGGGTATTCGCCGGCTACTCGGGTTGGACATTCGGGCAACTCGAAGGCGAACTGGACCGCGAGGACTGGATGGTGTTGTCTGCCTTGCCATCCGATGTCATCGGCCCGCCACGCATCGATCTGTGGGCACACGTGTTGCGTCGTCAGCCGATGCCGTTGGCGTTGCTCGCATCCCACCCGATCGACGTCGACCGAAACTGAGCGGCGGAGCCGCTCAATGGGCGAAAGCCTGCGCGCTCGAATGCCCACCCGACTTCAGGCCATCGATCACTTCGTCGATGGCAATGCACAGCATGCGACCGAGATCCGCGCTGAAGCCCTCTCGAACAACGACTCTGAGTACCGCAACGTCGGTTGCGTTGTCGGGCATCGTGTATGCGGGCACCTGCCAACCGCGGGCGCGCAGCTCGTGGGAGACGTCGAACACGGTGAAGTTGCAGTGGTCCTTCAGCATGAACGAGAGCACGGGGATGGCCGATCCGTCGGTGATCACCTCGATGTCCGCATGCTTCTCGAGGTGTCGGCTGACGCGAACAGCAGTGTCGCGCAACGCCTTCATGATGTCTGTATAGCCGGAGCGGCCGAGCCGTAAGAAGTTGTAGTACTGACCGATCACCTGGTTGCCCGGCCTGGAGAAGTTCAGCGTGAAGGTGGGCATGTCGCCGCCGAGGTAGTTCACGCGGAACACCAGATCCTCGGGAAGGTCTTCCTTGGTCCGCCAGACGGCGAATCCGATTCCTGGATAGGTCAATCCGTACTTGTGCCCGCTGGCATTGATCGACTTGACCCGAGGCAACCGAAAGTCCCACTCGAGTTCCGGATACAGAAACGGGACGACGAAGCCGCCGCTGGCCGCGTCGACGTGAACCGGGACGTCCGGCCCACCGTTGTCGGCCATCGCGTCGAGCACAGCGCAGATCTCCTGCACCGGTTCGAGTTCGCCGGTGAACGTGGTACCGAGGATCGCGACCACGCCGATGGTGTTCTCGTCCACCGCATCTCGAACCTGCTCGGGGGTGATGACGTAGCGACCGCGCTCGACCGGAAGATACTTCGGCTCCACGTCGAAGTAGCGGCAGAACTTCTCCCACACCACCTGAACATTGCTGCCCAACACCAGGTTCGGAGTGCCGGTGCCGGCCCCTTTGGCTCGCCAGCGCCACTTGAGTGCCAAGCCGGCCAACATGACGGCTTCACTGGACCCGATGGTCGAGACCCCGGTGGCCGACGACGGGTCCTCGCGGTCGAGTCCCGGGGCATGGAACAGATCGGCGACGATGTTGACGCACCGTTCCTCGATGGCCGCGGTGGACGGGTACTCGTCCTTGTCGATCATGTTCTTGTCGAACGTTTCCGCCATCAGCTTCTCGGCCTGGGGGTCCATCCAGGTGGTGACGAACGTCGCCAGATTGAGGCGCGAGCTGCCGTCGAGCATCAGTTCGTCGTGAATGTAGCGGTAGGCCGCGTCGGGGTCGAGTTGTTCCTCGGGAAGTCGTAGTGCGGGAACAGGATTGGTGGCGAACCGGCCGGTGTAGGCCGCGGAGACGACTCCGTCGGTATGACGCTTCCTGGTCATCGTCTTCTCCCCATCGCCTCGAGTGACATCCAACCTAGTCCGCCGCGGCGGCCGCTGGGCTCGGTTCCGGTCGTCGGGCGAAGCGCTGAGCGATCACGGTGCACACCATCAACTGGATTTGGTGGAAGAGCAGCAACGGCAACACGATCAGCCCGACGGGCTGGCCGACGAACAGCACCGCGGCCATCGGTAGGCCGCTCGCAAGGCTCTTCTTCGATCCACAGAACAGCAGCACCAGGCGATCCTCGAGCGGAAAGCCGAACCATTTACCGGCGTACCAGGTGATCGTCAGTACGACGGCCAGTAGCACCACGCAGACTCCGACGACGACGGCAATGCGCCACACCGCCACCGAGGACCACACCTGCTGGTTCATCGCCTCACTGAACGCGGCGAACACCACCAACAGTATCGAGCCGCGATCGACGAGCTTGGTCGGTGCGCTCTGCCGCGTCAACCATCCCGTCACCCAGGGCCTGACCAACTGACCGACGGCGAAGGGCAGCAGTAGCTGGATCACGATGTCGAGGATCGAACTCGGATCGATGCTCACCGACCCGGTGGTGGTCATCAACGCGATCACCAGCAGGGGGGTGACGAACACTCCGATGATGTTGGAGAACGAGGCACTCACCACCGCGCCGGCGACATTGCCGCGAGCGATGGACGTGAAGGCAATCGAGGACTGCACGGTCGAGGGCACGAGACACAGAAACAGCACCCCGGTGTAGAGGTCCTCGCTGATCAGGCCGGGTTCGAGTATCCGCAAGGCCAAACCGAGGGCGGGGAACAGCAGGTACGTCGACGCCAGGATCACCGAGTGCAGCCGCCAGTGTTTGACGCCTTCCCAGGCATCCCGCGGTGACAGCCGTGCCCCGTAGATGAGGAACAGCAACCCGATTGCGATCCGGGTGACCCAGCTCAGCACGTCCTCGGCCGTGCCCGTCGCCGGGAAGAGACTGGCCAGTACCGCCACGGCGAAGATGCTCAGCAGGAAGGGATCCAGCACGGTATCCCGCAACAACTTCACTCGGCTAACTTAATCCACCGTCGTGCTGCGGGTGCGGGCGGTCAAGCTGTTCAGGGTGCCGGCAATCGCGTCGGCCTGGTCGGAACCGATGGTGAGCCGGTCGCCGTTGGCGAAGGTGACAAAAGCGGCGGGGCCGGATTCGGTCGCGACGGCGTAGTTTCCGCGCCCCTTGGCCCGCAGCCCCCAACCGCCGAAGTCCTTACCCGGATCGACAGCCCGCACCGAGGCACCGGTGATCTCGTCGATGTCGTAGTCGAAGGCCGCCATGCCCAGGCTGGACACGTAGAGCCCGTCGCTGTCGATGTGCACGGTGAAGCGCAGCAGCGACAGAATCAGAATCGTCAGCGGGACGAAGAGAAAGATCGGCCATGGCGAGCTGGTCAGGTAGCAGGTCAGCGCGGCTCCGGCGAGAGAAATCACGACGACGGTGATCCCGGCGACACGACTGGCGCCGACGCGGACCACCAGCGGTAGTTCGGGATTGCAGCGCGGGAGATCGGCGTGCGGCGCGGACGTGGCGACGACGCGTTCGCGGTGGTCGCGCAGCCTGGACGCACCGAACAGCCCGGCGGCGAATCCGATGACGGTCCCCATGGCGATGGCCCAGCCAGGGATGGTGACGCTCTGGCCGGACTCGAGGTCCAACTCCCGGGTCAGGGTGGCGATCTGCAGAACGCCGATCATTCCGACGACGGTCAGCCCGATGACGAGCATCGTGCGGCGCATGATCAGCAGCACCCGGGCCAACGACGCGACTGCACTGCACCCGCCGCCCACCAGCACGATCACGATCGCGAGGGTCCAGGTGTTGGAGAGCGGGTTGGAGAAGTCGTCCGGTTCGGTACCGCTGAAGTGGGTGGCGACCTCGTCCGGTAGTCGGCCCTGCCACAGGTAGGCAAGAACGAGACACAGGGCAGCGACCGCAAGGGGAACGGCAACGCCGAAGACCACCCCAGCGGGATCGAATGTGCGTGACGCTCTCGTCCTCATCTGCTCAGCTCGGCTGGCAGGCGTCCTTGAGGCTGCACGAGATGCAGGACTGTCCGCATCCGTCCGCCTCGGCGGGGGCCGGGACGGCGGCCGCGGCGCGGGCCCCGATGGATCCGCCGGCTGCGGCGATGAACAGCGCGGCCACGAGGGCGACGACCACTGCGACGACGGCCGACACGCCGCTCAGAGCAAGAGCGGCGACTGCGCCGAGGGCCAGCACCAGTGCCGATGCCGCGGTCGTGGGACCTGCAACGCGATTGGCCAGGACGAACGTCTCGTCGTCGCGCATGGCCTCGGCGGTGCGGACACCGGCGAAACGGTTACGCGGGAGCCGGCCCAGCAGCGACAGGGCGGCTACAGCGCCGACGATGAGGGCGAGTACGAACAACACAACCGCGACGATGACCACTTCGCCAGGATACGGCGCAGCGAGGTCCTGGTACCAGGCGGGCCGCGTCACACTTTAGGCTGGTCGATGTGACCGATTCCGTTGACGCACCCACCGAGTCCGCCCCCGAGTACCGCTACACAGCCGAACTCGCCGGGCACATCGAGGAGCAGTGGCAGGACCTGTGGGAGACCCAGGGCACCTTCGACGCACCCAACCCGGTCGGCACGCTCGCCGGAGACGTCCCGAGAGACAAGCTGTTCGTCCAGGACATGTTCCCGTATCCGTCGGGCAGCGGACTGCACGTCGGCCATCCCCTCGGCTACATCGCCACCGACGTCTTCGCGCGCTACCACCGCATGCAGGGACGCAACGTGCTGCACGCGCTGGGCTACGACGCTTTCGGATTGCCCGCCGAGCAGTACGCCGTGCAGACGGGTACGCATCCGCGCAGCACCACCGAGGACAACATCATCAACATGCGACGCCAGTTGCGTCGCCTGGGCCTCGGGCACGATCGTCGACGGTCCCTGGCGACGACGGACGTCGACTTCTATCACTGGACACAGTGGATCTTCCTGCAGATTTTCAACTCCTGGTTCGACGACGAGCTCGGCAAGGCGCGGCCCATCTCGGAACTGGAGGCCGCTTTCGCTTCGGGTGAGCGGACCTTGGACGACGGTCGATCCTGGGAGTCGCTGACCGTCGGCGAGCGCCGTGAGGTGATCGACGGCTTCCGTCTGGTGTACGAGTCCAACTCGATGGTCAACTGGTGCCCCGGCCTGGGTACGGTGCTGGCCAACGAAGAGGTCACCGCCGACGGGCGTAGCGATCGCGGCAACTTCCCGGTGTTCCGAAAGAACCTGCGGCAGTGGATGATGCGCATCACCGCGTACTCCGACCGGCTCGTCGACGACCTCGAGTACCTGGATTGGCCCGAGAAGGTCAAGACCATGCAGCGCAACTGGATCGGACGCTCCCGCGGTGCGCAGGTCTCGTTCTCCGGCATCGAGGTGTTCACCACTCGCCCCGACACTCTGTTCGGCGCGAGCTACGTGGTGCTCGCCCCCGAGCACGAACTGGTCGACGGGCTGATCGCTCCCGAGTGGCCGGCGGATGTCTCCGACACGTGGACCGGCGGAGCCGGGACCCCCGCGGAAGCCGTTGCGGCATATCGGGCGTCGATCGCCGCCAAGTCCGATCTGGAGCGGCAGGAGAACAAGGAGAAGACCGGCGTCTTCATCGGTGCCTACGCCGAGAACCCGGTGAACGGCGAGCAGGTGCCGGTGTTCATCGCCGACTACGTGCTCACCGGTTACGGCACCGGCGCCATCATGGCCGTACCCGGCCATGACGCGCGTGACTGGGAGTTCGCTACGGCATTGGGTCTGCCTGTGCGCGAGGTCATTTCGGGCGGAGACGTCACCGAGGCAGCCTATGTCGGCGACGGCGCGCTGGTGAACTCCGGCTTCCTCGACGGCCTACCGGTGGACGAGGCCAAAGCGGCCGTCATCGCTCGATTGGAAGCAGACGGCACCGGCCGCGGCACCATCCAGTACAAGTTGCGCGACTGGCTGTTCGCTCGTCAGCGCTACTGGGGCGAGCCGTTCCCGATCGTGTGGGACGCCGAGGGCAACCCGCACGGACTGCCGGATTCTGCTCTGCCGGTAGAGCTTCCCGAGATCGAGAACTATGCCCCGGTGTCGTTCGACCCCGACGACGCGGGCTCCGAGCCGTCCCCACCACTGGCCAAGGCCGACGAATGGGTGAACGTAGAACTGGATCTGGGCGACGGGTTGCAGACCTACACCCGCGACACCAACGTGATGCCGCAGTGGGCCGGTAGTTCCTGGTACCAGCTGCGCTACGTCGACCCGACCAACTCCGAGGCCTTCGCGGACCCCGAGAACGAGAAGTACTGGGTGGGGCCGCGTCCGGAGATCCACGGACCCAACGATCCGGGCGGCGTCGATCTCTACGTGGGTGGCGTCGAGCATGCGGTGCTGCACCTGTTGTACTCGCGCTTCTGGCACAAGGTGCTGTTCGATCTGGGTCACGTCAGTTCGAGCGAGCCGTACCGTCGCCTGTACAACCAGGGCTACATCCAGGCGTACGCGTTCACCGACGCGCGTGGGGTCTACGTGCCCGCGGCCGAGGTGATCGAACGCGACGGCGGCTACTTCTATCAGGATCAGCCCGTCAACCGCGAGTACGGGAAAATGGGTAAGTCACTGAAGAATTCGGTCTCCCCCGACGAGATCTTCGCCGAGTACGGTGCCGACACCCTGCGCTTCTACGAGATGTCGATGGGCCCGCTGGACACCTCGCGGCCGTGGGCGACGAAGGACGTCGTCGGCGCGCAGCGGTTCTTGCAGCGTGTGTGGCGACTGGTGCTCGACGAGGTGACCGGCGAGGTTCGCGTCACCGATGCCAAGCCCACCGAGGACACGCTGCGAGTGCTCAACCGCGTGATCGACGGCGTACACGCGGATTACGCTGCGCTGCGTGACAATACGGCCGGTGCCAAGTTGATCGAGCTGACCAACCACATCACCAAGGCGTACCCGGACGGTGCTCCGCGCGGGGTGGTGGAGCCGTTGATTCTGATGCTGGCTCCGTTGGCTCCGCACCTGTCCGAGGAACTGTGGAGCAAGCTCGGTCACGAGAAGTCGTTGGCGCACGGGCCGTTCCCGCGCGTGGAGAAGAAGTGGCTCGTCGCCGATACCGTCGACTACCCCATCCAGGTCAACGGCAAGGTACGCAGTCGCATCACCGTCTCAGCCGATGCGACGAAGGACGACGTCGAGAAGACGGCTCTGGCGGACGAGAAGATCGTGGCCCTGCTCGACGGCAAGGCCCCGACCAAGACCATCGTCATCCCGGGTCGAATGGTGAACATCGTTCTGAAGTAGCCCCGCCTCCGCCGAGCTCGAAGTTATGGATGAAAATCTGGCGATTTCCGTCCATAACTTCGAGTTCGGGAGCTTTTCGTTATCCTCACGACATGACCCAGCCCGGCTTCGGTGCGAACGACGAGCGACCACTGTCCGACCTTGCTCGACAGATGTTGGCGACCGCACCGCCCGCGAGTATTCCGGTGCCGCTCAACGCGGTGTTCAGTCCCGTGGTTCGAGCACTGGCGCGCCGGAGAAACAAGGGTGCCATCGCAGAAGCTTTGCGCCACCATCAGGTCGACGTTCACATCACGGACTACGCGGGATCGACCGTCACCGAGTTGAAACCTCGGAACCACCCTCGTACGGTGGGCGACGACTACCTCGTCTACGTACACGGAGGAGCGTTCGTCGTCGGTGAACCGGTGGACTCGATCGCCGTCGGCCTGACCGCCTCGACAGGGTTGACGTGCTTCTCCCTGCATTACGGCCTGGCCCCGGCCACTCGGTTTCCCACATCGCTGCATCAGGTCGAAAAGGCTTGGGATGCACTCACATCCGGACTATCCGGCCGGCCGGTCCTGGTTGCCACTTCGGCCGGCGCAAACCTGGCACTGGGCGTGCTCGAGCAGTTGCTCGAGCGAGACGGTGCGGGCTCATTGCTGCCCGCCGCCGTGGTGTTGTTCAGTCCCGCTGCCGACCTCCACGACTTCGATTCCGCCCGGCTGGTGAACGAGGGCCTCGATCCGGTCGTGAAATGGCACGGAATGCTGGACAAGGCGTTGCCTGCGTATCTGGGCGGACACGACCCCGACGATCCGCGAGTGTCACCGATCCTGGCGGACTTCACAGGCCTGACTGTGCCGACTCTTCTTGTGACCGCGGAGCGCGATCTCCTGCGCCCGGATGTCCTGAGCTTGGCACGTCGTCTGGAACAGCACGGGGTGCCCGTCGAGGTGGACGACGCGCCCGGACTCTGGCATGCGTATCAGCAGGTACCGACGCCGGAAACCTCTGCATCGCTCGAACGTGTCCGACGGTTCGTCTCGGCGCAGCTTTCCGCGTAGCTGCAACCGCGCACTCGGAGATCGATGCGATCAGATCGCCCCGAGATCGGCCGACAGCCAATGCTCCGGTTGCAGGTAGAACACCACGTTTTCTTCGTGTTCATTGTTTGCCATCTCGAGGTACCCGTCGACCTTCTCCGGGGGTAGGTAGCGCGCAGCCATGGCGCGCAGAAGCTCCGGCGTGCTCGGCTCTTCTCGGATCACCGGACCTTCGGCGCTGACGTAGCGGATCGTCGGATCGGACTGTTCGATCATGAGGGTGAATCGCCCTGCAGCCCTGATCAATTGGGCCTTCTTGGACGTCTTACCGGTCAGTACCCAGGCTTCACCGCCGGGGGTGTAGTCGTACCAGATCGGGACCGTCAGCGGGCCGCGATCCGGTCCGGCCGCCACTGACAGCGCGGCGATATGCGATTCGGCCAGATACTCTTCGCGTTCTGCCTTCGACAGTGCCATGTCTCTACGGTAGGACTTCCCGCGTCGAACATCCAGACTTCGAGGGGCGTCAGGTGACGGATCGCCGTCCAGCGTGGACAGTGGAGGGATGCCGATCGACGAGCGAGAGATTCCGGGTAGGCCCGTCGGCCGTCGAGTCGTGCTCGGCCTGGTGGCAGCGGGTGCCGCGGGCATCGTGGGCGGCGGGGCACTGCAGAAGGGTCTCGCGTCCGTGCTCGGCCCACTCGGCAATCACGATCCGACGGGCTTGATCGGACTGATTCCCGTCGGAAACAATTTTCGGTTCTATTCGGTGACGCTGGGCGCGCCGCGCAAGGACGAGAAGTCCTACGCCTTGACGGTGGGTGGTTCGGTCGACTCACCGCGGACGTTCACGCTGCAGGACCTGCGTTCGATGCCGCAGACGTCGTTGGTGCGCGACTTTCAGTGCGTCACGGGATGGCGGGTACCCGAAGTTGCGTGGAGCGGAGTGCGATTGGCCGATATTCTCGATGCCGTCGGACCCACCGCGTCGGCGAACTCGCTTCGCTTCACCTCGTTCGACGGGACCTACACGGAAAGTCTGACGCTCGAGCAGGCACGTTCGAACGACGTCCTGGTTGCGTTGACCATGCTCGACGGCCCGGTGACCCACGACCACGGGGGGCCGGTGCGGTTGTTCGTGGCCTCGATGTACGGCTATAAGAGCATCAAGTGGCTGGGCGGGATCGAGCTCACCGACAACGTGGTGCCGGGCTATTGGGAGAATCGCGGATACGACATCGACGCGTACGTCGGCGAATCGAACGGGCGTCGTGATGACCCCACGGCTTGACGAACTCGCTCGCTTCGGGCGGGTCGAGCGATACGTGCACTGGGCTGTCGGCATCTTGGTGATCGTCTGCATGGTGACCGCTGCGATCCTGTACATCGGGTCGCTCGCAGTGCTGGTGGGACACCGTCCGATCGTGGAGTTCGTGCACGTGTGGTCGGGCTTCCTCCTTCCGGTTCCGTTGATCGCCGGGGCGGTATCAAGAGGATTCCGACAGGACATGACGCGTCTCAACAGATTCGTCGACGACGACTGGAAGTGGTTGCGTTCCAAGGCCCGTCGTCTCGGCGCGGTGGGGGTCGGTAAGTTCAACGCCGGCCAGAAGTTGAACGGTGCGCTCAGCGGTGGATCGATTCTGGTGCTGCTGTTGACCGGTGTCGTGATGTACTTCCAGAACTGGAGCCCGCTCGACTGGCGCATCGGCGCCACCTTCGTGCACGACTGGTTCGCACTGGGATTCGGGCTTCTGGTCGTCGGGCACATCACGTATGCGTGGCGCGATACCGAGGCGATGCGCGGAATGACGGAGGGCGTCGTCACGCGGGAGTGGGCGGAAAACGAGCATCCGGACTGGGTGGACGAGGGTCGGGACGGGTGACCTCGCCACGCTCGTGCTTTAGGTACCGCCCAACTCGAAGTTGTGGACGAAAGTCGACCGGATTCCGTCCATAACTTCGAGTTCGGCGAGCCTTGTGCCGCGCAACTACAGTCCTGTGGCCGACACAATTCCCCACAGCAGGAAGGTGATCAGGAATCCGGCCACACCGAGTGCCGTTGTCAACACGGTCCAGGTACGCAGACCGTCGCCCACCGAGAGGCCGAGGAATCGGGTGACCACCCAGAAGCCGGAATCGTTGACGTGGGAGAAGCCGAGTGCGCCGAATCCGGTGGCGAGCACCAGAAGAGCCACCTGGATCACGGTGTAGTCGCCCGCGGTGACCGCGGCACCCAGCAGGCCGAGCGTGGTGACGATCGCGACCGTCGCCGAACCCTGCGATGCCCGCAGAGCCGCCGCGACGACGAAGAGCGAGACGATCAGCGGCAGACCGGCGTCGGACAGTGATCCGGCCAACGCGTCGCCGATGCCCGACTCGGTGAGAACCCTGCCGAACACGCCACCTGCGCCGGTGACCAGGATGATGATCGCCGCTGGAGCCAGGCCCGAGTCGAGTGCCTGCCCGATCTGCTGCGAACTCAGCCCACGCCGCACGCCGATCAACCAGTAGGCCAGGGCTGTGGTGACCAGCAGTGCGACGGCGGGAGCTCCGACGAACCCGACGACGCCTGCCGCGGTGGAATCCTCGTCGAACAGCAGGCCGCCGACGGTGCCGAACATGATCATGACGATGGGTAGCAGGATGAGCAACACAATGGAGCCCCAACCGGCGGGGTTGTCCCGACCGGCCGTGGCGATGGGATCTTCGTCCCCGGAGCCGTCGGAACCATCGGATCCTGTTGCAACCGAGGTGGTCCCGGACCCACCGGTGCGGGTGCCGGCCTTGGTGTTGGCGGTGAACGCGGCGAAGCTGCGTGCGGTCTCGCGCAGCATGGGGACGTCACGACGGTTGAGCATCCGAGCGAGGTAGTAGCTCAGCACACCCAGCGGGAGGCAGACGACCAGGCCGAGGATGGTGAGCCAGCCCAGGTCTGCGTCCACCAGTGCACCACCGCCGACGACGCCGGGGTGCGGCGGGACGGTGACGTGAATGGCGAGCATGATGCCTGCGACGGGCAACCCCACCTTGACGGGGTCGACGCCGAGAACCACGGCGAAGCCGTAGATGATCGGAACCAGCACAATGAAGCCGACATCGAAGAAGACCGGGATGGCCAGCATGAAGGCCACCGCCACCAATGCTGCAACCAGTCTTTTCTGCCCGAAGACCTCGGCTGCCTTTTCCGCCAACGACCTGGCGCCGCCGGAGATTTCGATCAGTTTGCCCAGCATGGTGCCGAGGCCGACGAGCAAGGCGACGTTGCCGAGGGTTCCGCCCATACCGGCGACGATGGTGTCCACCACGTCGCCGAGGGGGATGCCGGCGACGATCGCCGTGAGGACGCTGACCCCCAGCAATGCGAGGAATGCGGGCACCTTCAGTCTGATGACGGCGACCAGTAGTAAAGCGACGCTCGCCACGGCGACGAGCAGTAATCCGGTGGTGCCCACGACGATCTCCTTCGAAGAATTGCTGATGAAAGTGTTAGTGCGAGTGCTTATTCGGTGCGACAGCGCGGATCACGGCAGAGTCGTCGAGCGCACCGAGACCCTGCGCCTGACCGATCAGGTAGAGCTGTTCCGCTGCGCTGGCGACGGGTGTGGCCAAGCCCAGACCGCGGGCTGCGGTGGTGACGATGCCCATGTCCTTGACGAAGATGTCGAGCCGGCTCAGTACCTCTGCGCCGTCCTCGTTGTATGCCTCGAGAATGCGAGGCCCGCGATTGCCGAGCATGAAAGATGCTGCCGCGCCGCTCTGTAGCGCGTCGAGCGTGCGTGTCGGGTCGAGTCCGAGCGAATCTGCCAGGGCCAGAGCCTCGGCCGCGGCAGCGATGTGGACTCCACACAGCAGCTGGTTGACGGTTTTCAACGCCTGTCCGTCACCGGGATTGTCACCGACGACGACGAGCGTGGACGACATCGCCTCGAGCACGGGGGCAGCGCGGTGGCGAGCATCGGGCGTTCCGCCGACGACCACCAGTAGATCGCCCTGTCCGGCGCGCACCGGCCCGCCCGAGAGGGGGGCGTCCACGAGGTCGACGCCCAGTTCCAGGAGTTGGGCGGCAGCAGCTTTGACCGGTTCGATGCCCACGGTGCTGGTCATCAGGACCACGGCGCCGCTGCGCAGCGAGGACGCGATGCCGTCGTCGCCGAACAGCACATCGTGTAGCTGCGCCCCGTTGCGGACGGCGAGCAGAACGACGTCGGCATCGGCCGCTGCCTTTGCGCCGCTGGCATGAGTGGTGATGCCGGCGTCGTCGGCCAGGGCCGATCGTTGGCTGTTCGGATCGAACCCGTGTACCTCGGTGATGGTGGCGAGGTGGGTAGCCATGGGCAGGCCCATCGCGCCGAGGCCGAGCACTGCAACTGTGGGGTTCATGCGATTTCCTTCGAGAGAGTTCGGACGACCTCGGTGAGCGAGGTGGTGCCGCCGACATTGCCGGCGAAGACGACGTACGGAATGCCCAGGCCGGGTCCGTCTTTCGGCTCCCACAGGGAGACGATGCCGGGGAGCATGGGGCCCTTGGCGACGGCACGAGACATGCCGAGGCCGTGGGCGGCGAGATCGGAGGAGGTGATGCCGCCCTTGGCGATGACGAAGCGTGGCGCCCGGAGTTCGAGCACGGTGCGCACGATGTGGACCAGCGCTGCCGAGACTTGGCGCGAGATGTCGAGGCTCCCTGCACCGTCAGTGGTTTTCACCAGGGTTCGCGAGGTGCTGACCACGACGGTCCGATCGGCCAGAGCGGCGTACACGGCGTCGACGAGCTCGGCCAGGTAGGTCTCGCGTCGAGCGGGATCGATCACCGTGGGCACGTCGACCACGATGGACGTCTGGTCGATGTCACTGGACGCGAGGTCGTCGAGTTGGCGAGTGGTGAGGCCGACGTGTGAGCCGACCACCACCAGTCCGCCGGTGGCGGGACTGTCCGATGTGTCAGCGTCAGATGTGAAAATGTCTGCTGCCGTGAGGGGTTCGCGAGGTTTCTGGCCAACTATCGCGCGGACGAACGGCGGCCCGACGCGGTAGAGGAAGTGCTTGCCATTGCTCTGCGCCAACTGGATCCCGAGGGCGACCTCGCGCAGATCTTCTTCGACCACCATGTCGACGATCACGGGAATTGCGTTGGAGGCGGCTCCCAGGATCTCGGCCACTCCTTCGGCGCCCTTGACCCGGATGGTGCGCAGGTCGATGTGCAGGACGTCCTCGGCGGCGACGCGGCCGGCGGTCTTCTCCTGGACCCACGATGCGAGATCGGACGAGGCGAAACCGAAGGTGGCGTCCCGGGCGAACTCGGTCTCCGCTACCGGTACTGCGCGGAAGTCCTGGTTCGGATCGACGAAGTAGTGCACGCCGTCCACGGTCACCCGGCCGGCATCGGGGAACGCCGGTACGAGGATGATGCCGTCGATGTCGGAACCGCCGGACGCGGTGATCTGCCGAATCAACGTGTCGGTTTCCAACGGAAAGTGACCGCGCAGGGTGGAGTCGCTGCGGGAGACGAAGGCGATGTCGATGCCGAGTCGCCCAGCGACGGACAGGGCCACGTCGGCGATCTCCCGGTTGCGGTGCTCGGCCTCCGCCGGGTCGAGGCTGCGGGTGTTGGTGAGCACGTACACGGCCGGGACCGACTGCGAGAGCGCCCACTCGAGGTGTTCGGGGTCCCACCGGGTGAGCACCGGCAGATCGTGGACCGACTGCGTGCCGGTCGGATCGTCGTCGAGTACTACGAGCACGGGCGCGGTGGCGGCGCCCTTTCGTACAGTCGCGGCGCTGACAGTGGGTGCGGGTGCGTGCTCTGCGAGCAGTGCATCGAGGGTGGGCATGCAGCGTCCTAATCGGTAGAAATCAGATGTCTGACATCTTGCGACTGTGATGGGTGTCATGTCAAGGCCCGAACTACCGAACGGTCACACTTCTATGTGTCGGCGATGACGAACGCGTGCAGATCATCGAGGGTCTGCTGCATGTGTTCGGCCATGGCGGCCCGCGTTCGCTCGGGGTCCGAGTCGGCCATCGCGGCCAGGATGTTCTCGTGCATCGCGATGGCGTTGACCTGAATGGCCGGTACAGCCGAGGTCTCGCGTCGAGTCTGGGACAACAGCCGCCGCACCGGGTCGTACACAGCGGGAACCAGCAGATTGCCCGACGCCGCTAAGATGACGTCGTGAAACGCTAGGTCGGCTTGGACGAAACCGTCGACATCGCTCGCGGCATGGGACTCGCGCATGCGGTCCAGATGCTCGCGCAGGGCGGCTACGTCGTCCTCGGTCCGCCTCGCGCCGGCCAGCTCCGCTGCTCCTACTTCGATGATGCGTCGCATCTCGAGCATCTGAATCGACACCTCGTGGGCCCGACCGCTCGACGACGCGGCCCGCACCACGGCGTCGATGGACGTCCACTGCGAGACGTCGTTGACGTACGTTCCTCGGCCGCGAACCGCGGTGAGAACGTTGATGGCAGCCAACTGCTTCAGCGCTTCTCGCACCGTCAGACGGGAGACGTCGAACTGGGTTCCGATCACCGCCTCCGACGGGAGCATGGTGCCCGGCGGGAGCTCGCCCGAGACAATGCGTTCCAGAACGTCGTTGGACACCACCGAGACCAACGAGTCACGCGCCATGAAGGACACTTCTTTCGGGGCGCGTGGTCGCTGGATCGGTCATGGACCGACTATAAACCGAGCTCTCCACGGTCAGTGCCTTCAGACGTGGTGCTGCACCATCCGAGGATTCGGGATTCGTGTAGATGCGGTGTCGACATCGCGCTGTCGGTACCCAGCCGAGGTTGGACAATTCACCCCGGGACGGCCTATGGCATCTGCCACCGACCCGACGAGGTGCGTTGGCGAATTTCAGCGGGGTGGCTCCGAGCGACTTCGAGGCCGAGACAGGCGCGGAGGGTGCGCTTGCTGAAAGTTACCCAGTCGATGCTGTGCGTGAGCCTTGGGTGATCTACGAACTTCGATTCACCAATTTCGTTGTCGTGAACGGAAACTCGACCAACACTACGAAGTTCCGCTCACCTGGTGCGCAGCACCAATTCCGTCGGGTGAGCATCGGCCGGCGTATCGATTGCGTTGCGCACCGCGAGGGCAACGGTGCTGGGCTGCAAGAACTTCGACCCGTCGTACTCTCCACCCTCGTGCGCGACGATCTCCTGCTGCATCTCGGTATCGATGCGGCCGGGATGCACCGAAGTCACTCGCAAAAGTGGCTCTTCCAGTCGCAGTGCATCACCGAACGCACGAAGTGCGAACTTGCTCGCCGCGTAGGCGCCCCAACCCGGGTTCGCTCGAATGCCCGCTCCCGAATTGATCAGCACCACATGGCCGTTGGCGGCACGCAGTGCAGGAAGCAACAGTCGAGTGAGTTCGACGACCGCGATGACATTCACCTCGTACTGGCGACGCCAATCATCGGCCGTCGACTCCTCGACGGTCCCCAGTGCCGCCACTCCGGCGTTGTGCACCAACACGTCCAGAGAATCGATGCTCGACGCGGCCGCTGCCACCGCGTCGGGATCGGTCAGTTCCACCGGCCACGGGGTGGATCCGGCCAGTTCCGACGCGATCGGCTCCAGAGATTCGACTGATCGTCCCCCCAACAACACGTGATGATCCGGAGCGAGGAGTCGAGCGATATGGGCCCCGAGGCCACGGCTTGCTCCGGTCACCAGTGCAGTTCGAGTCATACAGTCAGGTTAATTGGGTCGTTCCTGCAGGCTCCACTCCCGGGCTACTCAGAAGCTCATCCCCGCCTCGGAGGCCCAGGTCTGGGTGGTGTTCGCACCGTCGAGTTCCTCGCGAATGATGTCCGCGTGGCCGGCGTGCTGGGAGATCTCGCGCAGGATGTGGAGCACGGTGAATCGGGCACTCTGCCAGATGCGTTCGGGTGCCCAGGGGGCCGTCGGGACCGGCACGGCGAGATCGAGGTCCAGCGAGTCCAGCGCCGCAGAAGTTGCGCGTGCCACCTCTTCCCATTCCGCAACCAAACCCGCCACGGTTTCGTCCTCCGCCATGACGTACTCGCCGCCGGCGCTGGCCATGTCGAACTCGGCCGTCTCGTCCAGCTCCGCGATCACCGTCATCCAGTGCCGCTCGTTGCTGATGACGTGGTGGAGCAGCCCGCCGAGGGTCAGCTCGCTCGAGGTCGTCCGAGTGCGCGCCTGTTCGTCGGTGATTCCGCGAACGGTGATGAGAAAGTTGGCGCGCTGTTCGGTAAGCATCTTCGCGATGTCGGTGTTCTCGGTGGCCATTGGTTCCTCCTGGTAGCTGGTGAAACCGACACTACGATCGATCGCGGACAGATTCGGTCCGCAATCGAAACGAGCGGAATTCCTCGGATGGACGCAAACTGTCTGCATGGGCGATCGAGGCTTTACTTCCACGCAGCTGGCGGCTCGGGCGGCGTATCTGCTTCGAGGTAACGACCTGGGCACCATGACCAGCGCGGCCCCGAGGCTGTATCCGCACATGTGGAGCTGGGACGCGGCATTCGTCTCCGTCGGTCTGGCACCGTTGAGCGTCGAGCGTGCAGTGGTGGAAATGGACACGCTGCTCTCGGCACAGTGGAAGAACGGGATGATTCCGCACATCGTGTTCGCCAATGGGGTCGACGGCTACTTTCCCGGTCCGGCGCGGTGGGCCACCGGGACCCTCGCTCCCCACGCTCCGATGAATCCGCAGACCTCCGGCATCACCCAACCGCCGGTGCACGCGATCGCCGTGCAGCGCATTCTCGATCACTCCAAGCGCCACGGGCGGACCACGCGTGCCGTCGCCGAAGAGTTTCTCGATCGACGCTGGGGCGATCTGGTGCGCTGGCATCGTTGGCTCGCGCAGGCGCGCGACGTCGACGACAACGGACGCATCGCGTTGTTCCACGGCTGGGAATCCGGCATGGACAACTCGCCGCGCTGGGATGCGTCCTACGCCAATGTTGTGCCCGGAGGGATGGACCCGTACTTCAGAGAGGACAAGGCCGTCATCACCGACGCCTCTCAGCGGCCGAGCAACCTCGAGTACGACCGCTACATCTGGTTGGTGGAGGAGATGAAGCAGGTCGGATACGACGACGACGCGTTGAAGACCAAGATGAGCTTCGCCGTGGAGGACGTGTTCGTCAGTGCGATCTTCGCGGTGGCGTGCGACGTGCTCGCGACCATCGGGGAGGACCATTCGCGTCCGCACTCCGATGTTCGCGAGTTGCGCTCGTGGGCCGAGAAGTTCCGCAAGGGTGTCGTCGCAACAACGGATGCCCGCTCCGGTGGGGCTCGTGACTTCGATCTGCGCACCGGCCAGTGGATCGGCACCGAGACCATCGCGATGTTCGCGCCGTTGCTGTGCGGTGGCCTCCCCCGCGAGCAGGAGCGCAATTTGCTGCGAATATTCGAGGGCACACGTTTCTGCGGCCATCCGGATCTGCGGTACGCCGTCCCGCCGTCGACCTCGCCGGTGTCCAAGGACTTCCGCGCCCGTGAATATTGGCGTGGGCCGGTATGGCCGGTGATGACGTGGTTGTTCTCGTGGGCGTTCGCGCGTCGCGGTTGGTCCGAGCGGTCACTGACCTTGCGGGACGAGGGACTGCGGCAGGCCAGCGACGGTAGCTTCGCCGAATACTACGAGCCGTTCACCGGCAAGCCGCTCGGCAGCATGCAGCAATCCTGGACGGCCGCGGCCGTGCTGGACTGGCTGGGATAGGGCGAGAAATCAGCTGAGGTAGCTGTCCACCAACGGGCCGACGACGTCGAACGAGGTGGCGTCGGGCACGAGGTACTTGGCGACGGTGCCGCACACGAAGGGGTGCCAAGCGGAACCGGAGTCGGTTCCCAGGGACGAGACGGCGAGGATGTCGCCGAAGAAGACGCCGGGCAGGTGCCGCTGAACGAGTTCGTCGTTGTGCGCGGCGACAGCCAGCAACTCCTCGACGTGACTGCGATCGATGTCGTCGCCCATGGACGCGAGAAGATCTGCTCCCTCGGCGCGGGCCCGGACCGGGTCGCTGTCGAGCAGCGTCAGTGCGCCGACGGTGACGCCGCGGCTCTGTAGTTCGACGGCGATGGCGTGTGCGAGAACTCCGCCGAACGACATCCCCAGCAGGTGGACTGCACCGGAGGACTGGACGCGAAGGATGTCGTCGGCGTAGGAGGCGGCCAGTGCAGCCAATGACTCGGAGCGTTCACCGGACGTCGGTACCTGCACGCCGTAGATGGGCCGCGCGTCGTCGACGTGAGGGGCCAGACCTGCGTAGCAGTCGACCAGACCCACCAACGGGTGGACGCAGAACACCGGGTCGAGGTGACCGGCGGTACGGATCGGTGCGATGGTCGGCACCGCGTAATCGGACGGGTCGAGCTCCGTGAGAGCCAAGTGCGACAGATCGTTCACGACAGTCATGGGTGCGCCTCCGAGCCAAGAGATGTAGTTCGTGTTTGCATGGGGTTTGTTGGTGCCGACTCTGGGTATGTCGCCATCGGCAGCGTGAGTGTTACCCACGTCTCATTACCGACGACTCAACCACGTCTGTGGACCGAGCGCATTAGTGACTGTTCACCATCGAGTGGCCTTTCTTTTTCCCAGGAAGTACGTCGTCACATACAAGGAGCAGGTACGGGGGCGGTCGGCTACACCGCTGTCGCCGAGCGTCCGACCGTCAGCTCAACGAGCGCTCCAAGGTCGGCCACGAGGCCCGCAGCGCGTCCTGCCAGTACTGCCACGAGTGCGTTCCCGCGGCCGGGAAGTTCGTCGTGACCGGGATGCCGAGTTCGCCGAGGCGGTTCACCAGATTGTGGGCGCAGGCGTTGGCTCCGGCCTCGATGAGACCACCGAGCACCACCTGGTCGGGCAGCGGCGGCGAGCCGGCGGCGCGCAGGTTGCCCGGCATCTCGTAGGGTCCGGGCAGCCCGCTGGCATTGGAGACGAACAGATCGAGTCCGCGGAGTTTCTCGGCGTTGACGAGCGGGTCGTGTTCCACCCACCGCGGATCACCGTCGGGTCCCCACATGTTGTCGGTGTTCCCGCCGCCGCGTAGCTGTACCAACGCTCGAATGAAAGTGCGAGTGACCGGATCACTGGTCTGCGCGCAACCGCTGTACGACGCCACCCCTCGGTACAGTCCGGGGGTCTGAATCGCGAGATCGAGCACCGAACCCGCCGACATCGACAGCCCGCCGATGGAATTGACGCCGTTGGCCCCCAACGCCGCGTCGAGAACCGGTGGTAGCTCGTGGGTGAGAAACGTCTGCCACTTGTTTCGACCGAGCTTCGGGTCGTCGCGTTCCCAGTCGGTGTAGTAGCTCAGGTATCCACCGACGGGCATGGCGACGTTGACGTTCTTGTCCGCGAAGAAGTCCACGATGTCGGTCTTGGCCAACCAGTTCGCACCGTCGACGCCTGCGCCTGCCCCGTTGAGCATGTACAGCGTGGGCCGCGGCACCGACGAGTCGGCGGGCCGGATCACCTGAATCTTGATGTCGGCGTCCATCGACGGCGAGTACACGAGCACATCCCAACGGACGTTGTCGATCTTGTCGATTCCGCGGACGGTTCCCACCGGCCCTCGGTCCTGCTCGGCAGCGGGTGTCACCGGATCTGCGGTTGCTACGGCGGGCAGGCCGAACAGCAATCCGGTGGACAGCGTCAGCACCGCGAAGCGGCGGACGACGGCCGTCGGGAATGGAGCTTTCATCGATTCGTCAGTTCTTTCTTCTCGGCGGAGCGAAGTTCGTGGGCGATGCGAGGCCCGATGGCGGCGAGAGTGGCAGGCGCGCACATCTGCCAGTGCGTGGACTGTGCCGAGACGACGGTGGTCGAGCCGGCGATATGCGGATACCACTGTCCGACGCCATCTCCGGCGTCCAGTCCGGCCGCGACGTACAGGACATCACCCGGATAGACACTCGGCCGATGTCGTTGCAGCAGTTGGTGATTGTGCTGTGCCGCACCGATGAGTCGCTCGATGTCGGCGCGGCCGAGGATGCCACCGGTGTCGATGGAGTCGAGCAGTTCGCCGGCGGAATCGAGGGAGACGACCTGACCGTCGGGCACCGCGAAATCGAGCCCGAGCCCGGACATCAGATCCGCCACCGGAATCGCCTCGGCCCACTCGCCCCGATCTCCGTGGTGAGCATCGAGCAGCGTCAGCGAGGCCACGGTTCGGCCGGACGCTACCAGTTGCGCCGCCATCTCGTGTGCGATGACGCCGCCCAGCGACCATCCGAGAAGGTGTACCGGGCCTTCGGGGGCAACGCGGATGACCTCGTCGAGGTAGCGGGACGCCAACTGCGCCAACGTGGTCGGCAGCTCTGTCGGTGTCGGGGTTTGCAGACCGTACAGCGGGTTGTCCACATAGCTCCCCAATCCGGCGTAACACCAGGACAATCCGAGGATCGGGTGGATACCGAACATCGGTGCCCCCTCGCCGGACTCCCGGATCGGCAGCAGCACGGCCAACTCCTCGGTGTCGACCGAATCGGACGAGATACGCGCGGCAACGGAGGTCACCGTCGCATCCATCAGCAGCGACTGCAGGCCGATGTCGTAGGAGCGAGCTCGAAGCTCGCCGATGACGCGCATCGCGGACAGTGAGCTGCCACCGAGGTCGAAGAAGTTGTCGTCCAGCCCTACTCGTGGTGTCTCCAGTACTGCCTCGAAGGCCTCGACCACGGCGATCTCGGCGGCTGTTCGTGCGGGTCGGTAGCCGGTGGTGCCGAACACCGGTGCCGGGAGAGCGGCGACATCGAGCTTTCCGGTTCCGGTGCGGGGAACCTCGTCGATCACCGTCACCGCGGACGGCACCATGTGCGCGGGCAACAGTCGTCGCGCATGCTCGCGTACGGCCTCGGGTGCCGCGTTACCGGTGATGTACGAGACCAACGTCTGCTCCCCCGCGGGGCCGAGAACGGCGAGCGTCACCGAGACATCGACGTCGGCGTGCGTGGTCAGCGCCGCGTCGATCTCTCCGGGTTCGATGCGGAAGCCGCGAACCTTCACCTGCTGATCACTGCGGCCGCTGTAGAGCAACCGACCGTCGACGGTGCGCCATACCACGTCGCCGGTGCGGTACATCCGCGTGCCCGGGTCGAGTGGGTCGGCCACGAATCGTGTTGCCGTCAAGCCGGATCGGCGATGGTAGCCGCGTGCCAGTGCCGGCCCGGCGACGTACAGCTCTCCGCGCACTCCGACCGGCACCGGGTGCAGGCGTGCGTCGAGCACCATCGCGCGCAGCCCGTGCAGTGGTCGGCCCAGTGTGATCTGCTCACTATCGCGCACCTCGCCGAGCGTCGAGATGTCGGTGGCCTCGGTTGGCCCGTAGCCGTTGAGCATCAGCCGCTCTCGGCTCCACGTGGCCACCAGCTCGGCGCTGCAGGCCTCACCGCCGACACACAAAACTTCGAGGCAGTCCAGACCCTCCGGATCGAGGGTCGACAACGCCGAGGGCGTCATCAACGCATGGGTGATCCGCTCGTCGCGGATGAATGCGGCCAGCTCGGCCCCGCCCAGAATCGTCGGCGGAGAGATGACGAGTGTCGCGGCGGCCGAGAGGGCGGAGATCATCTCGCCGACGGCCATGTCGAAGCTGGGAGACGTGTTGTGCAGGAACCGAGACGACGGTTCGACGCGATGCAGCTCCTTGCGCGACGCGGCAAGGTTCGCGAGTCCCCGGTGGCTCACCACAACGCCCTTCGGTAGGCCGGTGGACCCGGAGGTGTAGATGACGTACGCGGCGGTGGAGGCCGACACCGGGCCGGTGAGTTCGGCTGGTGCGGGCGGTGTCTCGGCAGCGTGCTCGAGTTCGGCCACGGACGCGGGATCGTCGAGTTCCACCCACGGCAGCTCCGGCGGCAGGTCGCGTCGTACCGTCGAGGACGTCAACCCCAGGACGGCACCGGAATCGGTGATCATGTGCGCGATGCGCTCGGCAGGGTAGCCCGGATCGACCGGTAGATACGCAGCACCGGTTCGCGTGACGGCCCAGGTGCACAGAACCGATTCCGCCGACCGCGGAAGGGCGACGGCCACCACGGTCTCGGGTCCGACCCCGTACCCCAGCAGCACGCGGGCCAACCGATTCGCATACGCGTCCGCCTGGCGGTACGTGTAGTCGATCCCGTTCCAGCGCAGGGCAACTGCGTCGGGCCGGGCCGCAACGGCGTCGTCGATCAGCTGACCGAGGGTGCGGAACGGAACATCGGGCGGGCCGTCGAGCACGGCGTCGTGGGACGGGGCGAGATCTCCGACCGGTGCCGCCGGATCGACCAGTGCTGCGTCGAGCAGAGAGGTGAATTCGTCGACGAATCGCCCAGCGGTGGCTGCATCGAACAGATCGGTTGCGTAGCGCAGCGATCCGGTCAGCCGATCGGAATCGGTGACGGTCAATGCGAGATCGAATCGAGTGACCTCGGATTCGTACGGGAACGGGGTGATCTCGAGACCGGGCAACTGCATGTCTTTCGGTCGCTCGGTCTCCAGTGCGATCAACGCCTGGAACAGCGGGGAATGCGCGGTCGAGCGTGCCGGTGCCACGGCCTCGACAACCCGCTCGAACGGAACGTCGGAGTGTTCCATCGCGGCCAGATCGACGGAGCCGGTCTGCGCAACGAGTTCGGTGAACGATCGGCTCGGGTCGACGTCGAGCCGCAACACGAGCGTGTTGACGAACATTCCGACGACGTCGTCCAGTGCACCCGATCCGCGGCCCGACACCGGGGTGCCGATGGGGATGTCGGTACTTCCGGTGAGCCGGGCCAACACCGCACCGTACGCCGCATGCAGCACCATGAACACCGAGGATCCGGTGCTCCTGGCGAGGGATCGGACGCCCGCTGTGGTCTGCTCGGAGAACGAGAAGTGCACGGCGCGTCCACGTTTGGACGCCACAGCCGGCCGAGGTCGGTCGGTCGGCAGTTCGAGTACGGCGGGCAGGTCGGCCAATGCCTGCGTCCAGTACCGAATCTGTTGTGCCAGAACCGAATCCGAATCCTCGGCTCTGCCCAACACATGTCGCTGCCACACGGCGAAGTCGGCGTACTGCACCGGAAGTGGAGTCCACTGTGGCGGAGTGCCGTGGGACCGCGCCCCGTATGCCAGAGCGACATCGCGGGCCAGAGGAGTCATCGACAGACCGTCGGCACTGATGTGATGCACGACGAGGACGAGCACGTGCGCGCTCGGCGCGGTCCGCAGCAGCGCGCCGCGCAACGGCACACTGTCGGTGACGTCGAACCCGCGGCCGACCAGCGCCGCCACCCGGGCGAACACCTCGCTGTCGTCGACGTCCACCGGGCGTAGATCGACTGCCACGTTCCGGACGATCACCTGCGCGGGATCGCCGTCGACCACCGGGAAGTAGGTACGCAACGACTCGTGTCGGGTCAGCACATCGTCGACGGCGAGCTGCAACGCCGCACCGTCGACGGCACCGTCCAGTCGCACCGCGAAGGCGATGTTGTACGCCGCCGACGTCGGATCGAACCGATTGAGCAACCACATGCGCATCTGCGCGAACGACAGGGGGATCACCGGCGGACGCGGACCGGCGACCAGACGCGGCAACGCGGAGCGCTCGGCCGAGTCGACCACCACGGCCAACAACCGCACCGTCGTCGACTCGAACAGGGCGCGGACCGGCAGCGCGGTGCCGGCGGCGTCGTTGATGTGCGCGATCACCCGGGTGGCCGACAGCGACGTGCCGCCGAGGGCGAAGAAGTCGTCCCCGGCACCGACGGGTTCGGTGTCGAGCACCACCGTGAAAGCCTCGGCGACGATGCGCTCGGTGGCAGTCGCGGGCTCGACGAAGGCCTGCGTCGAGACGGTCGGGGCCGGCAGCGCCGCCCGATCGATCTTGCCCGGGCCGGTCCGCGGCAGAGCCTCCAGAATCATGATCGACTGAGGCACCATGTGAGTGGGCAGGAAGCGGCGGGCGTGTTGTCGAATCTGCTCGGGGTCCAGCACCCGACCGACTGCAGGGACGACATATCCGACCAGCTGAGAACCGATCACGGCACTCACCGACTGCGCGACGCCGTTGTGGTCGGCCAGTACCGCGTCGATCTCGCCGAGTTCGATCCGGAATCCGCGTACCTTCACCTGAGCGTCGCGTCGTCCGATGTACACGTAGCGGCCCTTGTCGTGCCGAATCAGGTCGCCGGTCCGATACATTCTCCGGCCTTGGTGGTCAGCAACGAAACATGTTGCCGTCAAGCCGAATCGACGATGGTAGCCGCGTGCCAACCCATCTCCGGTGAGGTAGAGCTCCCCGACGGATCCGGTGGGCACCGGGTTCAGGCGGTCGTCGAGAATCATCGACTCGACACCCCGCACCGGGCCCCCGATCGACACCGGAGCCCCTGGCTGGAGCGGTCCCTCGATCGTGGCGAAGATGGTCGTTTCGGTGGGTCCGTACCCGTTGAACATGCGTAGGCGAGCGGACCATGCGTCGGCGAGCGCCGGTGGGCAGGCCTCGCCGCCGACGATGATCGTGGTCGTCTCCGGAACTTCGGACGGGTCGACAGTGGCCAGTGCGGCCGGGGTCACGAAGGCGTGGGTGACGCGGTGCAACACCGCTGCGAGTTCGTTCCCACCGAGTACGTCGGGGTCGGCGATCACCATCGCCGATCCAGCGCCGACGGCCAACAACAGTTCCAGCACCGAGGCATCGAAGCTCGGTGACGCGAAATGCAGAGTGCGCGAGGAGTTGTCGAGCTCGAATCGATCGACCAGATCGGCCACCAGATTCACCAGTCCGCGGTGCGAGACGACAACGCCCTTCGGTTGCCCGGTGGTGCCCGAGGTATAGATCATGTAGGCAGGATGATCCGGTCGGAGCATCTCGGTTCGGTCCAGGTCGCCCACCGGCGTACAGTCCGAGTCCATGTCGGCCTCGTCGTCGATGGACATCCACGTGGGTCCGTGTGGCAGAGAGCCGAGATGCCGGTCATCCGTGATTCCCAGTGTTACAGCGGAATCCGCGAGCATGTATGCGAGGCGCTCGGCTGGATAGGCGGGGTCGATCGGAACGAAGGCGGCACCGGTCTTGGCGACGGCCCAGGTGGCGAGTATAGAGGACAGGCCACGACGCAGCGCGACCGCCACGTACTGCTCGGGTCCGACGCCACGTCGAATCAGCCTGCGCGCCAATACGGTTGCAGCGTCGTCCAGCTCGGAGTAGGTCCATCGGACTTCCCCGGCGTCGACAGCGATCGCGCTGCCGCCTGCACTCATGACAGCTCCCGCCAGCAGATCCGGCAGCGTGCGGTGCGCCAGTGCCGGTGCGCCGTACAGCCGCGCGGACTCATCGGCGAACAGGACCGGAATGTCTCCCACCGGGAGATCCGGATCCGCGAGCGTCGAGGCGAGGATCGTGCGATACCGCTCGGCAAACCCGGCGACGGTGTGGGCGTCGAATATGTCGGTGGCATAGACGAACTCCACCGATGCAGCCTCGGGGGACGACGAGAACGAGACGGTGACGTGGAGGTCGAACTTGGCCGCTACGTGCGCGGTATCGAGGGGGCGGACGGACAGGTTGGGCAGCTCCACCACCGGCGGCGACGCGTCCTCGATCGACAGCATCACCTGGAAGAGCGGGTGATGTGCCGTCGAACGCGGCGGCTGGAGAATCTCGACCAGTCGCTCGAAGGGGATGTCGGCGTTGGCGTAGGCGTCGAGATCACGTTCACGCGCCGCGTTCAGGACGTCGTAGAACGTGTCTGACGGCTCGATCTGCGAGCGCAACACGAGAGTTCCGACGAACATTCCGACGAGGTCGTCCAGTTCGCGCTGGCCGCGGCCCGCGACCGGAGTACCGATGGTGATATCGCGGGTACCGGAAATGCGAGCGAGCGCGACGGCCAGTGCCGCGTGCGCGACCATGAATCGCGTCGTGCCGGTGCGTCGCGCCATCGACGTCAGCGAAGCGACGGTGCCCGGCTCCAGGTCGATCGACAGTCGGCCCCCTCGATGTGACGCCACCGGCGGGTGGGGCCGGTCGGTCGGCAACGCGAGTCGCTCGGGCACACGGTCCAAAGCATCTGTCCAGTACCGAATCTGCTGGGATGCAGTCGAATCGGGATCGTTCTCGGCACCGAGACGGTCGAGAGTCCACAGCGCGTAATCGGCGTACTGCACCGGCAGCGGCGTCCAGTGCGGGGCGTGGCCGGCGGCGCGGGATCCGTACGCGATCATCACATCCCGAGCCAGTGGGTTCATCGACCAACCATCGGCGGCGATGTGGTGTGCGACGACGACGAGCACGTGCTCCTCGGGAGATACCTCGAGTACCGCCACCCGCAGCGGCGGGGCCACCGTCACGTCGAATCCTCGAGCTGCGAGTGCGTACAGGGCCCCGTCGAGCAGCGGCTCGGTGGTCCGGGCGACGGTCACGTCCGGGTACTGCGAGGTGACGACCTGCTGGGGCCCGTTCGGCCCGTCGGGGTAGACGGTGCGCAGAATTTCGTGGCGTTCGATCACGTCGATCAGACCGGTACGCAGCGCGTCGATGTCGAGGGCACCGACAACCCGAAAGGCGGCCGCGATGTTGTACGCCCCGGACGACGGATCGAATCGGTTGAGCAGCCACATCCGGTGCTGGGCCGGCGACAACGGAATCCGCTCCGGTCGAGGTCCGACCACGATGCCGTGGCGGCCGGCACCACGTCCCAGACGCGTGGCCAGCGAACGCACGGTCGGGGCCTCGAACAGGTCCCGGACGCCGAGGTCGGACTCCAAGTCCGCGTTGATTCGCGCGATCACCTGGGTGGCGGTGAGCGAGTCGCCACCGAGGGCGAACCACGATCGGGTGACGCTCACCCGATCGGTGACAAGAACGTCGGAGAAGATCTGGGCGACAGACTCTTCGGACTCCCCCGATGGTGCTACGAACTCCTCCGTCGTCACGAGCGGATCCGGGAGTGCGGTGCGGTCGAGTTTTCCAGTGGTACCCAGCGGCATCGCGTCGAGCACAACGATGGTCGACGGCACCATGTATTCGGGCAGGGTGCGGGCCGCGTGCGCCGTCGCGGATTCGGTGCTCGCGGTGCCGACGATGTAGGCGACCAGACGGTCCGAGCGCACGACGGCAACGGCCGAGTGCACACCGTCGACCGCGAGCAGGGCCGATTCGACCTCGCCCAGTTCGAGACGTTGCCCGCGAAGCTTGACCTGAAAGTCGTTGCGTCCCAGATACTGCAGCGAGCCGTCGTCGGACCACCGAACGAGGTCTCCGGTGCGGTACAGCCGGGTTCCCGCATCAGCGGCCACGAAGCGGGCGGACGTCAGGTCCGGCCGCGCAGCGTAACCGCGGGCCAGCTGTACTCCGCCCAGGTACAGCTCGCCGGCGACACCCACCGGCACGGGCTGGAGCAGTGAATTCAATACGTGAACAGTGGTGTTCCACACCGGGACGCCGATCGGGACCGGGCCTCGGTCGCCGGCTCGGGTGCGATGGTAGGTGACGTCGATTGCGGCTTCGGTCGGTCCGTAGAGGTTGTGCAGTTCGGCCTCGATCGCCTGGTGAAACCGGTCGACGATGGCGCGGGGCAGCGCCTCACCGCTGGCGAACACCTGCCGTAGCGACGTGCAACGCTCGGGGGTGCCGTAGGTGAGGAACAACTCCAGCATGGAGGGTACGAAATGGGCTGTGGTGATGCCGTGTTCGCGTATCAGACCCGACAGATACATCGGGTCGCGATGGCCTTCGGGTTCGGCGATGACGGTCGTAGCCCCGACGAGAAGCGGCCAGAACAGTTCCCACACCGATACATCGAACGTGGCCGGAGTCTTGTGCAGCACGATGTCGCGGGGCGTCAGCGGATACTCGTGCTGCATCCACAGGAGTCGGTTGACGATCGCCCGATGGGAGACCGTGACTCCCTTGGGCTTCCCGGTCGAGCCGGAGGTGAACAAAACGTAGGCAGCGTGATCCGGCCGCAGCTCGGGCACGGGGTCGAGGGGCGCGGTGCTGAAACCGCTCAGATCCAGTGTGTCGAGGTCGACAACATCGACCGAAACATTGACCAACACACCGAGAATCAGCGACGGTGACGCGGTGGAGATCAGGTGCTCGATACGGGAGTGCGGCATCGACGGGTCGACGGGCAAGTAGGCACCGCCGGCGGCCACGACGGCGTGCACCGCGACGAGCTGATCGAGGGAGCGCGTCATCGCCACCCCCACCACGTCGTCGGGCCTGATCCCGACACTGCGCAGGTAGCGAGCCAGGCACCGCACTCGGGCCCAGAAGTTCGCGTACGTCAGGCTCTTGCCCTCGAACACCGCTGCGGTCGCGGTAGCGTGCTCCCGCGCCGCCACCGCGAGCAGGTCGACCAGCGTTACCGCGGCCACCGGATGCTCGGTGCGGTTCCAGGCTGCTCGACGCGAATGCTCCTCCTCGGACAGCAGGTCGAGTTGCGCCACCGCACGCTGTGGGTCGCCGGTGAGCCTGTGGAGAGCACAACGCAATCGCTGGGCGATCGACGCTGCTCGAGCCGGATCGATGCTTCCTGCAGCATATTTGAGTGTCATCCGCACCGTCGGCTCGAGGACGGTGATCAGTGTCAGCGGGTAGTGGGTGGCATCGGTGACGCGCAGGTCACGTACCCGGAGCCCGGCGATGTCGGTGTTCCGATCGAGCGCAGAGTGGTCCACTGGATAGGACTCGAACACCGTCAGCGTGTCGAACCCGGCACCGGCACCCACTCGCGAACGGACGTCGGGCAGCCCCACGTGATGACTGTCCAGCAGGTCCACGCTCTGCGCCTGTACTCGGGCGAGAAGTGATGCAACGGTGTCGTCTCGGCGCACCCGAACCCGTACCGGGAGGGTGTTGATGAACAGGCCGAGAGTCTCCTCGACGCCGGTCAGATCGGCGGGTCTACCCGAGACGGTCGCCCCGAACACGACGTCGTCGCGACCGAGTTCGGCGGCGAGCACCAGAGCCCACGCCGCCTGCACGACGGTGTTGACCGTGACCGAGAGGTCCCGAGCCGCGGCTCTCACTGCCACCACCGCGGTGTCGTCGAGGGGCACCGACAGCTCGGCGGGCAGCGCGTGGTCCGCCCCGTGGCCCGGTGCGAGCAGCGACGGCTCTTCGACCCCCGCCAAGACATCGGCCCACTTGTCCAGTGCACTTTGCTGATCGCGCGCGTCGAACCACTTAAGGTAGTCCCGGTACGTCCTGGCCGGAATCGGAATGGGACCGTCGGCGGCATAGAGCACCAGTAGTTCCTTGACGAAGATCGGCATCGACCAGCCGTCGAACAGAATGTGGTGGTCGGTGACGACGAGCGTTGCGCCGCCCTCGGTGTTCACCAGGACGAACCGCAGCAAGGGTGCTGTGCCCAGGTCGAACCGCGTGGTGCGTTCGGCATGGGCGATCGCGGGCACCTCGGCGGCATCGGCATCGATTGTGCGCCAGGGCAGTTCGGGATCGGTGAGAACCAACGCAGCCGGGGTTCCCCGATTGTCGCGAACGAAGGCCGTGCGCAGGCTGTCGTGGCGGGCGAGCAGTCTGCGTGCTGCTCGCTGCAGTCGTGCCCCGTCGATGTCGCCGCCGAGCTCGAACACCAATTGAGCGGTGTAGACGTCGACGTGTCCGCGGGTGAGCTCGGAGTGGAACAGCAGTCCGTGTTGCAGCGGAGCGAGTGGCCAGATGTCGGCGAGTTCGCCGTACGTACTCTCCCATCGGTCGATCTGGTTCTGATCGACATTCACCAGCGGTACATCGCTCGGCGTGAGTCCACCTGCATCGGGTGCGGATGCATGCGCGGCCAGGAGCGCCAGCGCCGACGTCCACCGATCGGCCAACCTCTCGACCTCCGGGTGGTCGAGCACGCCACGAGGAAACGCGAACGTGGCCTGCAAGTGCCCGTCGACGACCACCGCATTGATGTCGAGTGCGACCGTCGCCGGTAGTCGATCACCACTCCCCGATCCGATGTCCATCGTTGCGTCCGGGATCCAGCCGCGTCCGCGCAGGGCGTCGGGAATGTCGGTGGCGATGCGCCCCAGATAGTTGACATTGATCTGCGGAGAATTGCATTGGGCGAGTACGGAACTGGTGTCGTCGTTCAGGTACCGCAGTAGACCGAAGCCGGCGCCCGCTCCCGGGATCGCCCGGATCTGCTCCTTGACGCGTTTGACGGCATCGGAGGCCGACACGTGACCGGCCAGGATGCGCTCGACATCGATGCCGTCCAGGGACAGGCGTACCGGATGGGCGGAGGTGAACCAGCCGACCGTCCGACTCAGATCGGCTCCGGGTACCAATTCCTCGTCACGGCCGTGACTTTCGACCGACACGAGGAACGACGACGGCCGTTCGGACCAGACCGCCAACGCCAGCGCGGTCAGTAGCACGTCGTCGACGGTGCCGCGGTAGGCGTTCGTGAGCGGCCCGGTCAGTGCCTCGGTGACCTCCGCGGTGAGCTCAACCGAAACCTGATCTCGGGTGGCACCGACGTCGAGCGCCGGATCGAGTGGACGGTGACCGATCAGCTCGTTGGGGCCATCGAGAAGTGCTGTCCAGGCGTCCAATTCCGACTCGACCTGCACAGCGACGTCCTTCAACCCATGGGCCCACCGGCGCATCGAGGTGTTCACCGGTTGCAGTTGCACCGAGGACTGTGCCTGCACCTGATGCCACGCCGAGGCGAAATCGGGGACCAGGATGCGCCAGGACACGCCATCGATCACCAGGTGATGCGCGATGACGATGATCCGTCCGATGCAATGGGTGTCGATGATCTCCGGGTGACCGGTCTCGGGGGCCACCCAGACCACCTGCAGCATCACGCCGTCACGAGGTCGCAGGCGCGCAGCGAACACCCGAGCGGATTCGCCCAGTACAGAGCTGAACTCGCGGCTGCCCGGCCTGCTGGCGGTGGACACGCGGGAGACGACCGTATCGAGATCGACGCTTCCGGTCGGCCGGATCGTCAGGCCGTCGTCGGTCGAGATCGAGCGCAGTGCATCGTGATGGTCGAGTATCGCGGAGACGGTCCGGCGGAGACCATCCAGTTCGAGATCTGCCGGCGCGGTCAGCACCACGGTCTGGTGGAACGCGTCCATCCCGTCGGGCCGGGTCAGCGACCGAACTGTCTGAGTCATGATGGGGGTCAACGGCATATCGCCGACGCCTCCGCCCGGTAGCTCGTCGAGCGTCACCTGATGCGCTGGGTCCGTTGCGACCTCGGCCAGTCCGGCGACGGTGCGACGCTCGAAGACGTCACGGGAGGTGATCACCACCCCCAGCGACTTCGCGCGAGCCACCAGTTGGATCGCGATGATGCTGTCACCGCCGAGTGCGAAGAAGGATTCGTCGACACCGACCGAGTCTCGCTGCAACACCACGGCCATGGCGTCGGCGAGGATTCTCTCCACGGGCGTCGATGGGGCGCGGTAGGCCGTGGCGTCGGACTCGAAGGTGGGTTCTGGCAGTGCGGATCGGTCCACTTTGCCGGTCGGGGTCAAGGGTACGGCGTCGAGTTCGACGAACACCCCGGGCACCATGTGCGTGGGCAGGGATCGAGAAGCGAAGGCACGCAACGCAGAGTGATCGAGAGTGTGGGTCGGCTTGACGTAGGACACCAGGATCGATGCATCACCGCGACGGTGCACCACCGACACCGCGAAGTCGACGGCCTCGAAACGGGAGAGGACCGAATCGATTTCGCCGAGCTCGACGCGTTGGCCGTGGATCTGCACCTGGAAGTCGCTGCGGCCGACGAACTCGAGCTCGGCCGAGTCCAGCGGACCGATCCACCGCACGACGTCTCCGGTGCGGTAGAGACGCCGTCCGTGTCCGAATGGATCGGCCACGAAACGCGCGGCCGACAGCCCACTTCGGTGGTGGTAGCCGCGGGCGATACCGGGGCCGCCGAGGTAGAGCTCTCCTGCCGATCCCGGGGGCACGGGCCGTAGCCGGCGATCGAGAACGACTGCGTACGAGCCCTGGACGGGACGGCCGATCGTGATGTTGCGCGGATCGGTCTGTGGCTGTGTCATCGTCACGACGATGGTGGTCTCGGTGGGTCCGTAGCTGTTGAACAGCAATGCTTTTGCGCCGAACCGGTCCACCAGATCCGGTGGCATGACGTCGCCGCCGACGACGACTGCGTCGAGATCGTCGAGCTCGGTGGCGTCGACGGTGGTGAGCAATGCGGGTGCGCAGATGATGTGGGTGACGCGATGCTCACGGAGGAAGTGAGTCAGTTCTCCACCGCCGATCACGGTGGGCGGGGCGACGATCATGGTCGCTCCCGCACTGAATGCCTGGATAATCTCGAACAGGGACGCGTCGAAACTGGACGACGAGAAGCGCAGCAGTCGCGACGTGGTACCCACGCGCAGTTCCGGTCTGGCGTCCGAGGCGAACGTCGCCAAGCCGGCGTGGGTGACGAGAACTCCTTTCGGAGTACCGGTGGAACCGGAGGTGTAGATCATGTATGCGGCGTGGTCCGCGAGGAGGGTCGCGCGCCGATGCGCGTCGGTGATCGGCGCAGTCGATCTGCCCGCACATTCCTCACGAAACTCATCGTCATCGAGGTCGAGCCAGCTCACCTGCTGCGGAAGCTGCTGCGAGAGTGTGTGTTCGCTGATCCCGATCCTTACCGCGGAGTCGTCGAGCATGTGGTTGATGCGCTCGGGCGGATAACCGGGATCGACTGGGACGAACGTGGCACCGGACGCAGCGACAGCCCACAGCGCGACGATAGAGGCTGTCCCGCGCGGTAATGCGACGGCGACCACGGTGCCGGGACCGGCTCCGCGCGCGATCAGGGATCGTGCGATCGCGTTGGCACGTTCGTCGAGTTCGCGGTAGGTCAGCGTCTCGGCACCGAACTCGACGGCGATGTTGTCGGCCGCAGCGTCGACGCCGCGGCGCAGCAGGTCCGGAAAGAGCACGGGAACGACTGCATCGGGCCCGACGAGCGGGACGAGGGCCGATCGCTCGGCGTCGTCGAGCACATCGAGTTCGAGAATCGGTGTGTCGGAGTCGGCGGTGAGGAAGTGCTCGAACAGCGTCAGGAAACGGCGGTGCAGGTCCGTGAACTGTTCGGCTCCGTAGATGTTGGGGTTGCCCTCGAACTCCAAGCGGGAGCGTCTTCCGTCCGACGCCGGGTAGATATTGATCGAGAGATCCTCCACGGGTCCGGTGGAGAGCACGTTGAATTCGCCGGTGAGCGGGCCGAACGGCACCTCGGTCTCGTACGCCATGATGTTGATCGCCGGGCCGAAGAACCCGCGGGTCTCACTCCCCGCACCGGCGTCACGGCGAATGTCCTCGGCTCGATAGCGCTGGTGCCGCAGCGCACCGGTCAGTTCCAACTGCACGTCGGTGACCAGTGCCGCCAACGTGGACTGCGGCCCGATGCGTACCCGGACGGGCAGCACGTTGGAGACCATTCCACCGGAGCGGCGCAACAGGGCGGTCGTGCGGCCGGCGACGGGAAGACTCAGCACGACGTCGGTGGTGCCGGTCATGCGAGCCAGGAAGGTCGCCACGGCGGCGATGGCGAGCGGAGCGAAGGCCGAGTCGAGTCGGTGCGCGGCGCTGTCCATTACCCGTTCGATCGGCTCCGGGAGGTACCCGCCGCGCACGTGTGCCCGTGCGGATGGAGGAGCGAAAACTCCGGTGATGGACGGCGGCGGGGGCAGATCGGTCGTCTTGCTCCGCCAATATTCGCGATCCTTGGCGAAGCGGGGCGACTGCCGGTACTGCGCCTCGGCGGCGTAGACCTCTCCGAGTGAGCCGGCCCTCGACGGTGCGGGCTCGCGGCCCTCGCTGACGTCGGTGTAGATCGATGCGACGCGTCGCATGAACTGAACCGAGCCGTAACCGTCGAGCACGATGTGATGAACGTGGGAGTACCAGAACGTGCGGTCGTCCGAGATGCGGAGCATCGCAGCCCTGATCAGGGGACCGTTCGTCAGGTCGACAGCAGTGCCGTAGGAGGCGCGCATCCACTCGCGCGCGGCATTCTCCGGATCGGATTCCTGGCGGAAATCCACGGTTTCCGAATTCTCGCTTTGCTCGACGTCGATGTACTGGTGGGGTTCGCCGTCCTTCTCCAGCAAACGCAGAGAACCCACGCCGAACTCGCGCGCAGTGCGGCGGCAGGCATAACGCATCAGTTCGAGATCGACGGCACCGCGAATATCGAGGTAATTGGCGATGGTGATCGGAACCGTACTCAACAAATGTTGAGCAAACCATAAACCACGTTGGGCGGCGGTGAGCGGAAGAGGTTCGGTGTCTTCCATGGACGTCCGATCCAGTACTTCTTCCCGAATCGTCAGTGAATCAACGGATTCCAATGACTCGCCTCTTCGTGCACATAAGGGAGCGGGTACCGGCACGCCGTCGTGCGATGAAAGGAAATCGACGTTGCCCCGAAACGTCCTCCAGTTCGAATGCGTCCGAATGGAGTTCCAGCTACCGGCCTATCGACGTAGGTTTACACACCCGTTACCAACGGGTCAACTGCCTTTGGCGCATCGCCCGAGACCTTGTGAATTAACAACATCCCCGTCGGGCATTCGATGACAACTGACAATGCCGAAAGGCACTTACAGTCGACTTTCGCCGACTATAAGTGCCCCGGTCAATGCGAAACAGTGACGGCTAAGCCGACTTCCACACTGCGACGACGGACGGTCGCGGTTGGGTGTCGCCGCCGTCGGGCCAATGCGAGATCGGCGCGTCGGCGGTCGCGTCATCGCTCTCACCGGGGTGCTGCACGCACACCATGACACGCTCGTCGGTGACGATCGGTCCGCAGGTCTCGCCGCCCGCCGGCACCGTCAGGAACTGCCGGGTCTCGCCGCGACGTTCGCCGTCGAGCACCACGGCGAACAGTCCGTCGTTGGAGTCGAGGGCATTGCCGTCGGTGGACACCCAGAGATTGCCCTTGGCGTCGAACGCGAGGTTGTCGGGGCACGAGATGGGGCTGACCTGACTCTTGTCGAAGCCGCCGAAGTAGGTGTCGGCCTCGTTGGGGTCACCGCACACCAACAGCAGATTCCAGGTGAACGACGTGCCCGCGTGATCGTCGTCGAGCTCGAGCACCTGACCGTTCTTGTTGGTGTTGCGAGGATTGGCCTCGTCGGCCGCAGCCTTGCCCTCGGTGCCGCGGTTGGAGTTGTTCGTCAGCGCGACGTAGACCTTGCCCGTCACCGGGTTGGGCTCGAAGTCTTCCGGACGGTCCATCTTGGTGGCACCCACCTTGTCGCCTGCCTGGCGGGTGAACACCGCGACCTCCTCGGCCGACATACCGTCGACGAGGGACCTGCCGCGGCCGTCCTCGCCGGTCTCGAGCAGCGGGATCCAGGTTCCGGTGCCACGGAACTCACCGTTCGACGGTAGGGTGCCGGATCCGTCGATCTCGTCGGGAGTATCGCCGGTGAGGGTGGCGACGTAGAGCGTTCCCGCGTCCAGCAATGTCAGGTTGTTGCGCATTGCGGCTGCGCCGGTGCCGGGCATCATCTTTCGGCTCGAGACGAACTTGTACATGTAGTCGAAGCGCTCGTCGTCGCCGCTGTAGGCCACCACAGTGCCGTCGTCGGTGACGTGGATCGTCGCAGCCTCGTGCTTGAAGCGGCCGAGTGCGGTGTGCTTGATGGGGGCCGACTGCGGATCCCACGGATTCACCTCGACGATGTACCCGAAGCGATTGACCTCGTTGGGCTCCTGGGCCAGATCGAAGCGCTTGTCGAAGGTCTCCCACTTGCGATCGCTGGCGGCACCCTCGACGCCGTAGCGCGAGAGCCGCTCGGCCACAACGGGATCGGTGACCGATTCGGCGTTGCCGAAGTACTGGTTGAAGTTCTCCTCGCCGGAGAGCACCGTTCCCCACGGCGTCAGGCCTCCCGAGCAGTTGTTGAACGTACCCAACACCTTGGTGCCGGTCGGGTCGACGCTCGTCTTGAGGAAGTTGCTGCCCGCAGCCGGGCCGGTGACGACGAACTCGGTGGTTCCGGTGATGCGGCGGTTGTACTGCCCCATGGCGGGGGTCAGCTTGCCGGTGCCCGATTCGCCCTGCACCTGCACCACCGAAAGACCGTGTGCGGCAAGGGCGATGTCGAACTGTTCCCGGGTGGGCTTCTCGGCGTCGTAGCCCTTGAACATGGCCGGCTCGGTGCTGTACTCGTGGTTGACCACCAGCAGGTGCGCGTTCGGGGTGCCCTCGATCGGCAGCAATCCGGCGAAGTCGTTGTTGAAGCCGAACTGCTTCTCCTGCGCTGCAGCAGTCTGGTTGTCGAAGTCGAATGCCGGTGCGCCTGCCACGACGGCGTCGCCCCAGCGGATGACGATGCCCTGCTCGTAGCCCTCGGGTACCACAACGGCGTCCTCGGTGTTCGGTTCCACCGCAACAAAATCCACACCGTCCACCGGAGGAGTGTCGGCGCCCGAGGTGGTGGAGGTTCCGGTGGCGGCCGGCTCGTCGGTGGAGCACGCCGCCAGAGCACTGCCCGCGCCCACGGCGAGCACAGCCATCGCGCCACCTTTGATGACGCCGCGCCGCGACATCGCGGTCTTGACGATGTCGCCGAAGTACTCGCCCTTCGACGTGTTCGGAATCTCGTGGAAGCACGCATCACCGCACTTGTACTTGCAGGTCAGTGATGAGCGCTTGGAGCTTCCGTCGTGAACGGCGAACAAGGGTAGTGGCTTCATGTCACAGCACGCTGTCACCCAAAAGCGAAAGTAAAGGAACGTTCAGGTGAAGTCGCGGATAACGAGGCTGCCCTAAGCTGCTACAGCACTTGCGACAGAAACGTTTTCAGTCGATCGGTGTGCGGATCGTCGAACAACTGCTCCGGCGTTCCGGTTTCGACGGCGCTGCCGTGATCCATGAACAGCACTCTGTTGGACACCGATCGCGCGAAGCCCATTTCGTGGGTCACCACCACCATCGTCATTCCGCCCTTCGCGAGGTCGGCCATCAGCGCCAACACACCCTTGACCAACTCCGGGTCGAGAGCGGAGGTGGCCTCGTCGAAGAACATCACCTCCGGCTTCATGGCCAGGGCGCGGGCAATGGCCACGCGCTGCTGCTGGCCGCCCGAGAGATTGCCCGGACGCGAGTCGGCCTTGTTTGCCAGGCCCACCAGTTCGAGTTGATCCATCGCCGCCGCGCGCGCAGCGTCCTTGGACAGGCCGAGCAGCTTCTGTGGGCCGAGCGCGATGTTGTCGGCAACGGTCTTGTGCGGGAACAGGTTGAACTGCTGGAACACCATGCCGATGCGCTGACGCAGCTTGTCGGGATCGTCTTTCAGAACCGACTTGCCGTCGAGCAGGATGTCGCCCTGCTCCGGCTCGTGCAGTCGGTTGAGGGCGCGCAGCAACGTGGATTTGCCTGACCCGGACGGCCCGATCACTGTCGTCGTCGTGCCGGCCGGGACGTCGATACTCACCCCTCGCAGCACCTTGTTGGTACCGAATGACAGGTGAATGTCCTTGCCTGCGAGCGAAACAGAAGTCATGTCAGCCTCTTTCCACGACGACGGCCTGCTCCACCGGGTCGAGCGTCTGCTCGGCCTTACCGGTGCGCAATCGCTTGTCGATGTAGTTCACGAGATGGGTGAGCGGCACGGTCAGCACCAGGTAGAACAGTCCGGCTGCGACGAGCGGCGACAGGTTTCCGGTCTGCGCGTTGAGATCTCGACCGACGGCGAACAGCTCACGTTGGGTGGCGAGCAGGCCGAGGAAGTAGATCAGCGACGAGTCCTTGATCAGGGAGATGAACTGGTTCATCAACGCCGGCAGCACGCGCCGAACACCCTGGGGAACGACGACGAGATTCATCGAGCGACGTCGGCTGAAGCCCAGTGCCCGCGCTGCCTCCATCTGCCCGGCCTCGACGCTCTGGATACCGGACCGGAAGATTTCGCCGATGTATGCCGCGGCGAGCAGCGAGAGTGCCGCAGCGCCCAGCCAATACGGATTACCCCCGGTCAGACCCTGCACCACCGGTCCGATGCCGAGTCCGATGATCAGAATGATGACCACCGCGGGCAGTCCGCGGAAGATGTCGGTGTAGACGCGAGCGGGCCAGCGTAGCCAACGCGTGCGCGAGAGGCCCGCCAGGGCCAGCAGCATGCCCAGGACCGTACCGATGATGCCCGACGCCAACGCCAGAATCAGCGTGTTGGGCAGACCCACCTTGAACAGATCCGGGATGGCGGACTTGTACAGCGACCAATCGAAGAACGTATCGCCCAGCTGCGCCAGCGTCGATTTGGGCTGAACGGCAACGGCTTCGGGAGCATCGGCGGCGTTCTGCGCTGCGATGGCCGCGAAGTCGGGTAGCTCCGGCTGCGGGGCGGCCTTGCTGCCGGGCTTGAAGCCGTCGGGTAATTCGCGCGGGACCCAGTCGGAGTAGAGGGTGGCCCACGTGCCGTCGGCGATCACCGCGTCGAGACCGGAGTTGAGTGCGTCGATCAACGGTTGATTGTCGCGGGCGACGGCCCAGCCGACGAAGTTGTTCAGCGAGAACGTGTTCTGGGTGATCGCGGTGCCGTCCTCGGGCTTGACCAAGCCCTCCGCCTGCTGCGAGGGAGCCACCCATGCGTCGATCTGCCCGGTGCGCAGATTGGCGTACGCGGTGTTGTAGTCCGGGAACTTCACCGGGTCGAGGCCGAGCGTGTTCACCACGTAGTCGTCCTGCACCGTGCCCTGCACCACGCCGATCCTGGTGCTCGGGTTCAGGTCCTCGAACTTGGTGATCGGACCACCCGCAGTGGCCACGAGGGAGAAGTAACCGAAGTCGTAGCCGTTGGTGAACCCGACGGTGTTGCGGCGCTCGTCCGTCGTCGTGATCGAGGACGATCCGACGTCGAAGCGGCGGCCGGCAACCTGCGCGAGCAGGCCCGAGAACTCGGTGCCCGAGAAGTTGATCTGCAGGCCGAGCTTGTCGGCAACGGCCTTCAGCAGTTCGTTGTCGTAGCCGGTGTACTGGCCGGTGGAGTCCAAGCAGATGCTCGGCGGCGCGTCGGACAACGTACCGACAGTGAGTACGCCCGGCGTCGCCAATCCCAGAGCGTTCGTGTCCACTCTGTCGAGCGGCGTGACGTTCGCCGTCGTGTACTTGTCCTCCGTCGCGGCCGCGGCCGCGGCATCGAAGTTCGTCGGAGTGGACGACGCGCTGTCGACACCGGGAGGGGCACACAGGTCGGTGGGACCTGCGGCCGCCTGATCGTCGGAAGAGGACGTTCCACACGCGGCGAGCGTGAGAGCCATCAACAGTCCGAGGACGAGAACCACGAGCGCGCGTGAAGCGCGTACGGCAACCATGGACAAAACCCTAAGCGGACCAGGGCCCACTCACCCAAACGCGCCGCGCGCAAGGGTTTCGCTCAACGAACTGGTGTCTACCGGTGTGCGTCCCGCCACTCGATGGCCTGGCCCAGCTCGGCGAGGTCGTAATCGGGTCCGTTGACGCCGACGGTGAACAGCGTTGCTCCGGCGTCGACGAAATCCTGGGCGGTGTCCGCGCCCGGCCACGCGACCGATCGAGTGATGCCCGAGACGTCCCGTCCGACGGTGGTGCCGTGCTCGGCGAGGATCTCCGACTTACGCTTCAACGCCTCGAGGTCGGCGAAGCTGTGCCAGATGTGTGCGTACTCGGCCACCATCTTCAGCGTCTTCTTCTCACCGCCGCCGCCGATGAGGATCGGGATGTCGCGGGTGGGGGCCGGATTTCCGACGTCGAGGCGGTGGCGAATTCGAGCCAGACTGTCCTTGAGTAGCGCCAATCGTGAACCGGCCGTGCCGAATTCGTAGCCGAAGTTGTCGTAGTCCTTCTCGTTCCAGCCGGCACCGATGCCGAGGATCAAGCGGCCGCCGCTGATGTGATCGACGGTGCGCGCCATGTCGGCCAGCAGGTCCGGGTTGCGGTAGCCACCGCCGGTGACGAGAGCGCCGATCTCGACGTTCGACGTCTGCTCGGCCCAGGCACCCAGCATCGTCCAGCACTCGAAATGAGCACCGTCGAGATCGCCGTACAGCGGGTAGAAGTGATCCCAGTTGAAGACGATGTCGACGCCCGCATCCTCCGACCGCAGCACCGCGTCGCGGATGAGTCGGTAGTCGGGAGCATGCTGGGGCTGAAGCTGAACACCGATCTTGACGGTCATGTACGTCTCCTCGTCGTGTGGGCTGTCTCACCCATGATGCACCCGAATCTGCCTAGCCGATGCGGACGCCGCTCTCGGCCATCATCGCCCGCAACACGAACCCGGCCTCGGAACCGACGATCTCGCCGACGAGGGTGATGTAGCGATCCACGAATGCGCCACCGTGCTGCGGCTCGTTCTCGTCGGCGAAGTGGTGCGCGAGCTCGTGCAGAACCACCAGTTCGCGCAACGCCCAGGCTTGGTTGCCTCGGTGCAGGGGAACGGCGATGGTGGCTGTGTCCGGTTCGTAGTGCGCGGCACCCGAGCCCGAGCGAGCTCGAACGGTGATGACACGACCGGCGTCGGGCCACGTGGCGGCGACCCAGTCCAGCGCCAGCACAGCATCGACGTAGGTCTGCACGGATGTCAGCGAGGCAAATTTTCGCTCGATCGGCAACGTGATCTGCGAGCCCATCACCTGTACGACACGAATGTCGCGCTCCTCGGCGCGATCGAACATGGTGCGCACCAACTGCTCCGCGTCGTACACCGCGGATCGCTGCGTGTCCCTCGCCCTGCTCACCCGGTCAGCCTAATTTGTCTCGCCCGCTCGACTCGCCTACTGTCATCTATCGACAACGATTGTCGAAGTCGTTCCCAATTTCAGCGTTCAGGAGATCACGTGCTCGTCGTCGACGAACTCTGCATCGACGCCGGCCGCACCCGCATCGTCGATCACGTGTCTTTCGAGATACCCGACGGTCGACGCCTGGGTCTCCTGGGTGCCTCGGGCTCGGGCAAATCCTCCATCGCGTCGGCTCTGGTCGGCTATCTGCCGCCGGGCCTCACGTGCTCCGGTCGCATCGTGGTCGACGGCCACGACGTCGCAGGCGTCCCGACGCCGCAGCGACCGTGCACCGCTCGTCCAGCCATGGTCTTCCAGGACTCTGCGACCGCGCTGAATCCGATGGTCACCGTCGGGAGGCAACTGCGTACGTCCGACGCCGCCGCGCTGCTCGAGCGTGTGGGTCTGCGCGACACCGAACGCATCCTGGCCTCGCACCCGCTCGAACTGTCGGGCGGTCAGCGTCAACGCGTCTGCATCGCAGTGGCATTGGCGCGCGAGAGCTCGCTGGTGATCGCCGACGAGCCGACGACCGCGCTCGACGTGGTGAGCCAGGCGCGCGTCCTCGACGCTCTTCGGCACGTGCCCTCGCTGTTGCTGATCACCCACGATATCGCCGTCGCCGCGCAAGTGTGCGATCACCTGCTGGTTCTGGATTCCGGCCACATCGTCGAATCCGGTTCCACTGCAGTCGTACTGAAGAACCCGCAGTCGGCATCGACGCGACAGATGATCGATGTGGCGAGGTCGGCCGATCCGTTCCGTCAGCTGGTTGCATCGTGAGCGCGGAAGGATCTGTCGGTCTGGTTGCCACCGCAGTCACGAGACAGTTCGACCGACACGGCACGTCCCACACCGCCGTGGATGCGGTCTCGTTCGTGGTATCACCGACCGCCCGAATTGCAGTGGTCGGTGAATCCGGCTCCGGCAAAACGACGTTGCTGCGTCTACTGCTGGCCGTCGATGCCCAGAGCGGCGGAAAGATCACTCTCGATGGGCAGCCCGTGCGGCCCGGGCCGGCCCGAGGCATGCGGTGGTTCCGCCGCCGCGTGCAGTACATCCCGCAGGACCCGGCGACGAGTCTCGACCCGCGCCGCAGCGTCCTCGACCTGGTTGCCACGCCGCTACGCCTACTCGGGGTCGAGGGCGATCACCGCGTCACGGCGAGCACCGCGCTGTCGGCCGTAGGACTCGATGCGCGGTTCCTCGCTCGCCGACCGGCCGAGCTGTCGGGTGGACAGAGGCAACGCGTCGCCATCGCCAGAGCAGTGGCCTGCGCGCCGCAGTACTTGATGGCGGACGAACCCGTCAGTGGTCTCGATCCCGACCTACGAGAGCAGGTGCTCGACGTGCTGGTCGGTCTACCGGGCGCGCTGCTGATCGTCAGCCACGACCTGTCGGCCGTGGCGCGGTTGTGCACCGACGTATCGGTGATGCACGCCGGCCGCATCGTCGAAACAGGCCCTGTACGAGCCGTTCTGACGCGACCCCAGCACCACCAGACCCGAGACCTGATCGACGCCGTCCCCCGGCTCACGTGAGAACACCAGGAGTTATATTGACCAGCAACATGTTTCGCATCGGTGCCCTCGCGGCGGTGGGTACGCTGACCCTCACCGGATGCTTTTCCGCCGGTACCGCCTCCTCCGACGACGGCGAAAACCGGGTGCGGGTGGCGATGCTGCAGCCTCCCCGTTCGGGACTGTCCCAATTCAGCGACGACGCCTTCAAACTCTCGCGCTGGTCCACGGCGGAAACGCTGATCGTCCTCGACGATCTCGGCGAGGCGGAGCCGGGTCTGGCCACCACCTGGAATCGTGTGGACGACCGCACGTGGAACTTCGACATCAGGCCCGACGTCACGTTCCACAACGGTGCTCCGCTCGACGCCGCGGCCGTCGTGACTGCGCTCACCGCAGCCACGCAGTCGGCCCCCAAGCCGCGCATCCTCGACGGCGTCGACATGACGGTGACTGCCACCGATGCCGACAGCGTCGCCGTGACCACTGCCGATGTGGATCCACTGGTACCGCAACGACTGTCGAGCCCGCAGCTGGCCATCCTGGCACCCGACGCGTACTCGACGGGCAGCAGCAACCCCATCGGAACCGGCACCGGGCCCTTCGTGCTGAAGGCCGTGAACGGCACCTCCACGGCAACCCTCGACCGTAACGAGAACTACTGGGGTGAGCCGGCGAAGATCTCGGGCATCGACGTCGACTTCGTACCCGACGGAACGGCGCGCGCCGCGGCGCTGCGCAACGGCACAGCCGATGTGGTGGAAGCAATTCCGGTGTCGCAGGCCGCCAACGTCGACCAAGCATTGGTGCACGAGGTGCCGATGCCGCGCACCAACACCCTGTATCTGAACACCGCGTCCGGGGTCTTTGCCGACCCGGCCATGCGCGCAGCCGCCCGGGATTCGATCGACCGCGGCCGTCTGGTCGACCAGGTGTACGAGGGCCGCGCCGACGCCGCGAACGGACTGCTCGGCCCGGCTCTGCCGTGGGCCGCCGACCGTCCGGCGCGTACGCAGACCCCGGCCGGCGACGCCGCGGGGAAGAAGATCACCCTCGCCACGTTCACCGATCGGGCCGAACTCCCCGAGGTCGCGGTGCTGCTGCAGCAGGAGCTCGAAGCCAAGGGTTTTGTCGTCGAACAGGTCGTGCGCGAATACCAGTTCATCGAAACCGATGCTCTCGCCGGTGCATTCGACGCCTTCATTCTCTCCCGCGCCACCGTGCTCGACTCCGGCGACCCGGCGGCATACATGTACTCCGACTTCGCCTGCGAGGGATCGTTCAACATCTCGCAGTTCTGTGACCCGCAGGTCGACGCGGCATTGGCCGACGCCGCAGCCACCGAGCCCGGCGACAACCGCCGCACCGCCATCCTCGAGGCCGAGAAGCTGATCCTCGAAAAGGACGCCGCGGTGCCGCTGCTGCACGAACGCGTCATTCAGGGAGAATCCGAGAACGTGACCGGCGTGGCCCGCGATCCGCGCGAGCGCACCCTGATCACCAACCAGACCGCGTTCGAGTAGGCAGTGAGAACGACTGTCTCACGGCTGCTCTCGGTGGCGGCCGTCGTACTTCTCGTCGGCATGCTGCCCTGGCTGTCCGACCGAGATCCCGCGCTGAGCATTCTGCGGGCACGATCGGCCGAGCAAGAAGCGACCCCCGAGGCACTCGCCGCCATCCGCGTCGATCTCGGCGTCGACGCCGGCCCGCTACGAACGTTCTGGAACTGGCTCACCGGCCTCGCGTCGGGTAATCCCGGGACATCCTGGAACACCGGTAGACCCGTACTGCCCGGTGCACTCGAGGCGCTGTCCGTCTCGCTGACTCTGATGGCGTTCGCGATGGTCGTCGCAGCGGTCACGGCTGTCCTCGTCGTCGGGCCCAGCATGCGGGCGGGACTGCGCGGTACCCCGAAACGCACCGGCGGCAGCATTGCGGCCGCCCTGACGTCTTTGCCGGAGTTCCTGCTGGCATCGGTACTGGTGGTCGTCGGCGCAGTGTGGTTGTCGTTTCCGGCCTACGGATGGAACGGACCGGAGTACGCGGTGTTACCCGCACTGGCACTGGGCCTTCCAGCGGGTGGCTTGCTCGGTCGCCTCCTCGCCGACGCCGTGGCGGTCACCTTCACCGAGGGATGGGTGATCACGTGGACGGTGGCCGGGTTCTCTCGGCGGCAGATTGCCGTCGCTGTGCTGCGCCGCGCAGTCCCCGGTCTCGCCTCACAGGTCGGTCTGGTCATGGTTGCGATGACGGGCGGCGCGGTGGCCGTCGAAAAGGTATTCGCCATAACAGGATTGGGTCGCTCGACCCTCGGAGATGCCCAGTCTCAGGACCTGCCCGCCTTACAGATCGACATCCTGCTGCTGCTGGCCGTCAGTGCCGCGCTCGGTATCGCGGCGGAACTGTTACGCCGTCTACTGCTCGGCAGCGCACTGCACGAGAAGGCCATGCCGATCCCGGCCGGGGTGTTCCACCCGTCCCCGCGCCGATGGGTCGTGCCGATCGCAGGCGCATCGTTGCTCGCGGTCATGGTTCTGGTGGGGTTGCCACGAGACGGTCAGGTCACCACTCGTGAGAAGTTCGCTCGACCGTCGTCGACGTTCCCGTTCGGAACCGACGCGTCCGGCCGTGACCTACTCGCCCGAGTGGCGGACGGTGCCGTGCGATCGATCGGACTGTCGCTGGCGGTCACGCTGGCAGCGTTGTGCGTCGGGGTGCTGCTGGGCTTGATCCCCCGGGCGACCCGAGGCCTCGTGGAAGTCACCAATGCCGCCCCTCCCGTCGTCACCGGCATCCTCATCGCCGCGATCTGGGGTCCCAGCGCCGGCGGTGCCGCGGTGGCGGTGCTGATCGTGACCTGGGCTCCTCTCGCCGCCCACACCGCCGCACTCGTCGACGAGGCGCGAGCCCAGCCCTACGTCTCCATCCTGCCCACACTCGGTGCCGGTCGAGGCCGAATCCTGTTCGGCAGCATCGTTCCCGGCGTGCTGCCGGCCGTTCTTCGACACGCCATGATTCGACTGCCCGGTGTCGCGCTGGCCCTGGCCGCCCTCGGATTTCTCGGTCTCGGACCGCAACCGCCGACCGCGGACTGGGGGTTGATCCTGTCCGACGGGGTAGCGGCCGTCGAGCGAGCACCGTGGGTTGCGGCAGCTCCACTGGCGTCTCTCATCGCCTTGGCCGTCATCGCCGTATCCGTCGCCAGTGCCACCTCGGGGCGAGTGAGGTCGACCGGTAGCGTCGTCGAGAGAGTCGATGCAGGAGGGCGCGTTACATGAGTTCGAGGACCGACGAGTCGCCGACGCGATGGCGGTGGTCGTTTCTCGTCGATCTACGGCGGGCCACCCCCACCGTCCGACTGCTCGTACTGACGCAGATGACATTCAACATCGGATTTTTCATGGTGTTGCCGTATCTGTCGGTGCATCTGACCTCCGATCTGGGACTCGGTGCGGCGCTGGTCGGTGTCGTGCTCGGAATCAGGACGTTCTCGCAGCAGGGGCTGTTCTTCGTCGGTGGCACCCTCGCCGATCGGTGGGGCATCAAGCCGGTGGTCCTCGTCGGCTGTGTATTGCGTGTGTTCGGATTCCTCGGTCTGGCGCTGTTCGATTCCCTCGCCGGTGTCTTGGCCGCCACGGTGATGGTTGGGTTTGCTGCGGCATTGTTCTCTCCTGCAGTTGAATCCGCGGTCGCCATCGAGGCGGGCAAGAGTGAGCGCAGTGGCTCCGTCACTCGAGTGGAGACGTTCGCACTCATGTCGGTGTGTAGCCAGATCGGATCGTTCACCGGCCCGCTCATCGGATCTCTGTTGCTGTTGGCCGACTTTCGGGTCGCATGCCTTGTCGCCGCAGCAATCTTCGTCCTCGTCGTTGTCGCACACATCCGATGGTTGCCACGTGAGCCCGGCGAGCATCGTGACGATCCGTGGCTCTCGGGCTGGACCGATGTGGTGCGCAACAGAACTTTTGTGCTCTTCGCGGTGGCGATGAGCGCGCAACTGGTGGCGTACAACCAGCTGTACCTGCTGCTGCCCCTCGAGGTGGAGCGGGCGTGGGGATCGCAGACGGTGCTGGGCTGGTTCTTCGCGATCTCGGCTGTGCTCGTGGTGTCGGCGCAGCTGCCGATCACCCGACGCGTCGCGGGTACGGCACCGCGCCTCACGCTGCCGCTCGGATTCGCCGTCATGGCGCTGTCCTTTGTTCTCGTCGCCGTTGCCGCACCCCTCGAACTGCACGGATGGGTCGGTCTGGTTCCGGCAGCGCTGTTCGTGCTGCTTCTCGCTCTCGGGCAGATGATTGCCATGCCCCAGGCCCGAGACCTGGTGCCGCGCATGGCCGCCGAACGTCGACTGGGTTCCTACTACGGCTTCATGGCCTCGCTCGGTGGCATAGGAGTATTGATCGGATCGATCGCACTCGGGGCGGTGATCGACGCCTCCCCCGACACCGGCTGGGGTGCCGCCATCCCGTGGCTGGTCGCTGCACTGTTCCCCATTGCCAGTGTCGTCGGCCTTCGCGTGGTGCTCGCTCGCCTGGATTGAGTGTGGCTCTGGACTCTCGCAAACGCGCGCGCGTTCGCCATACGCGAGCAGATTCGCGACGGATTCGGAGCTATTTCGCGCGCACCTGGCAAACGCGCTCGCGTTTGCGGCGGCCCCGGCTACACCCGAGAGTCGACTCTCCCCCAGGGGGAGGGGCCAGAATGTGGGCATGAACGGATTGCTGACGATCGGCGAGTTCTCCCGGATCACGCACCTGTCGGTCAAGACGTTGCGGCGTTATCACGAGTCGGGGCTGCTCGAACCTGCCACCGTGGATGCTTTCTCGGGCTACCGGTACTACGACACGCATCAGGTGACGACGGCGCAGATCATCAGCCGGTTTCGCAGTATGCAGATGCCCGAGCGTGACGTGCGGGCGATCATGAGCACACCGGACCCTGATGCTCGAGCACGATTGATCACCGAACATCTCACCCGGCTCGAGCGCCAATTGGACGACACCCGATCAGCCGTCACGGCGCTGCGTCGACTGTTGGCCCCGTCTCCCCCTGCCATCGATGTTCGACGCGTGTTCTCCGAAACAATCTCTGTAGCAGCCATTTCCGAAGTCGTGGATGCGTCCGATGTGTTGGGCTGGTACTCCGACGCGATGGCCGAGATCGACGCAGCCGTTTCCGGCACGACGGGACCACCGGGCGGGCTCTACGACAACGAGTTGTTCACCGAGGGCCGCGGCGAGATGACGGTGTACGTGCCGACGGACCTGGCACCGTCGTCGGGCCGAATCCAGCCGCTGGCTGTGCCTCCCGTCGAACTCGCGGTGACGGTCCATCACGGACCTCACGACGACATCGACGTCACGTACGGTGCGCTCGGGGTGTATGTCGAGACCAACGGGCTTGCCATCGCGGGGCCGGTTCGCGAGGTCTACGTCGTCGGCCCGCGGGATACCGAGGATGCGACGCTGTGGCGCACGGAAATCGGCTGGCCGGTGTTCACGGCGACGTCGGCCACGCCCTGATCAGCGACCCAGCTGTCTGCTTGCGCCGTCTATTTCGGCATGCCCACCGATTTTCGCGTTTCGGCCCGCTCGATCTCCGGCCTTGCGGGCTCCCTCGGAGTACCCGGCATTCGCGCTCTGGCCCCGCCAGTGCCCTCGCGCAGTCGAGGTCTGCCGGTAATAATCGCGCAACTCGATCTCTTTGTTGCGCAACACCAATGCGGTACCGGCACCCTGCTGTTCCTGAGCGATCGCTTGTGCCTCGGTGTCCTTTTTCACCTCGCCGAGCCGTTGACCGATGCGCGACGCGAATGCCGTCTGGAAGTTCAACCGTGCCGTCACAGCAGCGACGGGCACTTCCTCGCGCCGGGTGTAGCGTCGGCGATTCTTGATCTCGGTGACGGTACGAATGGCCGTCTCGGATTTGTAGGCACCGGATTTGATGTACGCATCCGATGCTCGCACCATCTGGATCAGCAGCGAGGAGTACAGGGCCTCGGTGGTCTCGATGTCGGAGTCGAAGCCGTAGGCGAACACCTGCGTCGACGATCTGGACACGTCGCACTGGACATCGTTCGCATGCGCGATGGCGACGAACAGTTGAACGTAGGTCTTGAGCCCGCGCTTGCCCGGTTCACCGATGGGGATGACCTTCTGGGTCGGCGTCGCCTGCCGTTCGCGGGATGCGCTGTGCGAACGCGCAACAGCAAGATCCACCGATGCCGACGTGGCCAAACGTTGAGCAGCCTCCATGAAGGCCTCGGCCTCGTGGGGGTTGTCGGTGGACTCTGCCTGGCGTAGCAGTCCGCCGATTCGCGTCAGCATCTTGTCCGAACTCATGAGCGAAAGGCTACCGGGCACCTCCGACACGTCCGGGTTGACCGATTCAGGAACTCGATAATGACCACCAGTCGGTGAGTTGTGTGCCACAGTACCCATCGACATATGTGTCGGGGGAGCATCACTGCACGATTCTGCATGCCGATCTCCGGGCGCATACCACCGCGTAGAAGTAAGTGGAGAGAACACATGGCGTCTTTGATCACGAAGGTGGCAGTGGTTGCGACAGCAGCCACGCTGCTGACGCTCACCGGATGTTCGAGCGACAGCGGTTCGAGCGGCGATTCGGGTGCTGCATCCGAAAACGCCGACGGCCGTGGACCTATCACCTATGTGGAGGGCCAGGACACCACCGAGACCGGTGTCGTCCAGCAGATCGTCTCGGCGTGGAACTCCAGCCACCCCGACGAGCAGGTCACCTTCAAGGAACAGTCCGCCGACGCCGATCAGGCCCACGACGACTTCGTTCAGCAGCTCCAGGCACAGCAGAGCGACTACGACGTCATGGCACTCGACGTCGTCTGGACCGCCGAGTTCGCGGCCAAGGGTTGGCTCGTCCCGCTCGAGGGCGAATTCGCTCTCGACAACGCAGGCGTTCTGCCCGCGACCGTCGCGAGTGCGACCTACAACGGCACGCAGTACGCGGCACCGAAGAACACCAATGGCGGACTGCTCTACTACCGCAGTGACCTGCTCCCCGAGCCGCCCACCACCTGGGCCGAGCTCACCGAGGATTGCCAGGTCGCCCGGGACAACAACATCGATTGCTACGCCGGGCAATTCGCCCCCTACGAGGGTCTGACGGCCAACGCGTCGGAGATCATCAACGCACACGGCGGATCGATCGTTGCCGAGGACGGCAAGACCCCCACGGTCAACAGCCCGGAGGCCAAGGCCGGACTGCAGACTCTGGTCACCGCGTTCGAGACCGGCGTCATCCCGGCCCAGGACACCACGTTCAAGGAGTCCGACAGCCAGCAGGCGTTCCAGGACGGAAAGACACTGTTCCTGCGCAACTGGCCGTACGTCTACGGCACCGCCGCAGAGGAAGGTTCGGCTGTGGTCGGCAAGTACGCGGTCGCGCCGCTTCCCGGAGTCACCGGAGTGGGCACCTCGACGCTCGGCGGCTACAACGCTGCGATCAGCGCGTACTCCGAGAACAAGGCCACCGCGGCCGACTTCCTGCGCTTCATGCAGGGCGAGCAGGCACAGCGCATCATCGCCGAGGGCGCTTTGCCGCCCGTGCTCTCGTCGCTGTACGACGATCCCGCACTGATCGCCGCGATGCCGTACCTTCCCGCATTGAAGAAATCCATCGAGAACGCCGTTCCGCGTCCCGTCACCCCGTTCTACCCGGCCGTCTCGAAGGCCGTGCAGGACAACGTCTCTGCCGCCATCAAGGGTGAGAAGAGCGTCGACCAGGCGATCACGGACATGCAGGCCGGTATCGAAACCGCCGGCGCCAACTGATTTCGGGAGAACCAATGGCTGTACCTGCTGGTGTGACCAGTGGGGCCGCCGCAACCACCGCGGCCGGGGGCTCGTCCCCCGGCCGCGGTCGGCATGTGCGGTCCAAGAACAAGCGGTTCGGCCTGACGCAGGGTCGGGCCTGGCTGTTGATCGCACCGACGATGGTGATCCTCGCGATCGTCATCGTCTACCCGGTGATCCGAGCTTTGGTGATGTCCTTCTCCAAGGATCCCGGTCTCGATCCCGCTACCGGCATGTTCGTCACCGGCGGTTCTGCCGGCTTCGACAACTACACGCATTGGATTCTGCAGCAGTGCACCTCGGCGTCGGGCACGTTGGTGCCCTGCCCGCCGGGAACTCTCGGGTCTCAGTTCTGGGGCGCCGTCGGCAACACCGCGTTCTTCACGGTCGTGACGGTGTCCATCGAGGTGGTGATCGGCTTCGGAATGGCCGTCATCATGGGCAAGACCTTCGCCGGACGCGCCCTGCTGCGCGCCGCGATTCTGATCCCCTGGGCAATCCCTACCGCCGTGACGGCCAAGCTCTGGTACTTCATCTTCGCGTACGACGGTATCGCCAATCGCATTCTGGGAACGAACATTCTGTGGACCGGCGACGCCTGGCCCGCTCGTTTTGCGGTCATCATCGCCGACGTGTGGAAGACGACGCCGTTCATGGCGTTGCTGATCCTGGCCGGGTTGCAGATGATTCCCGCCGACGTCTACGAGGCGGCCCGCGTCGACGGGGCGTCGGCGTGGCAGCGTTTCACCAAGATCACGCTTCCGTTGGTCAAGCCCGCGTTGATGGTGGCAATTCTGTTCCGCACCATGGACGCGCTGCGCATGTACGACTTGCCCGCGATCCTGACCGAGGGAAACCCCGCCACGCGAACCATCTCGATCCTGGTGGTGGAGCAGATCCGGCAGGGATTCAACAGCGCTGCGTCGTTGTCGACCATCTCGTTCATTTTCATATTCGTCGTGGCGTTCATCCTGGTGAAGTTTCTCGGTGCCAATGCCGTTGCTACTCAGGACAATCAGCGTAAGGGGCCCGGCCGATGAAGCAGGCTCGCATCTACCTCGGTGTCGTCGTCATTCTCGTCTGGGGTCTGACACCGTTCTATTGGATGGTCGTCACGGCATTCCGCGACCCTCGCTACACCTTCGATACGACGCCATGGCCGACCCATGTCACGTGGCAGAACTTCGAGAACGCACTGTCGACGGCGAACGGCAACAATTTCCTGCGTGCCGTGGGCAACAGTCTGATCGTCGGCGGCGCGACCACGCTGATCGCATTGGTCATCGGTATCTTCACGGCATACGCGCTCTCGCGCATCGACTTTCGCTTCAAGTACGTGGTGACAGGCATCATCCTGGGTGCGTCGATGTTCCCCGTCGTCGCATTGGTGACCCCGCTGTTCCAGTTCTTCACCAACATCGGGTGGATCGGCAGTTACCAGGCGATGGTAATCCCGAACATCTCGTTCGTGCTTCCGTTGACGATCTACACCTTGGCCGCGTTCTTCGCCGAATTACCCTGGGAACTCGAAGAAGCCGCGCGGATCGACGGTGCCGGACGTTTCCAGGCATTCCGCCTGGTGATGCTCCCACTTGCCGCACCTGCCCTGTTCACCACCGCGATCCTCGCGTTCATCGCGGCGGTCAACGAATACTTGCTCGCGAGCCAACTTTCGAGCGACAAGACCGAACCGGTGACCGTAGCCATCGCGCGGTTCACCGGCAACGATCCACTCGTGGTGCCGTATGCCGCGATCATGGCCGCGGGCACCATCGTGGCTATTCCTCTGGTGATCATGGTGCTGTTGTTCCAGCGCCGCATCATCTCCGGACTGACGGCGGGCGGCGTCAAGTCGTGACGGCGCAGGACCACCTGCAGTTGCTTGCCGGAATCCTCGGGTTCTTCGCACTGGTGGCACTCGGTTTCGCCGTAGCCGGGATCATCGGTGGTGATCCGGGCGTGCTGCCGTCCGTAGCGTTGCTCGGTCTGCTTGCCGCACTGTGGTTCGTGATCAAGAGAATTCGCTGATCCACAGCGGACGGCCTCGTCAGGGATGCCTGTAGTTGGCCTCGTAGGTTTCGCGGTCGCGCTCTGCGCGGGGCATCGTGCGAGGAATCGATGCAGCATCGATTCCGTGTTGCCCGAGCCGGAACGCTCGATACACCAGATGCAGCCCGGAGGCGAAGTAGAGGACCGGGATGAAGATGAGCAGCATCATCAGGACTGCGATCCAGTTCGGTCCCGGAAACAGTAGGAACAACAGGAGCGCAGGGATCAGCGGCAGCAGGAACCGAGCCAGGTACCGAGCGGTGGATCTGGGTCCGGTCAGTTCCTGCAGGACCCAGTCCTGCAGGTCCGGCGGGAGGACGCCTCCGAGGTCGTAGCGCAGACGCTGACGAAAGGTGGGTGTCTTCATGTCCTGACGGTAGGTCCGCACCTGCCGTGGGCGCTGGGGCACGAGGTCCCGATCGGCGCGCCGAACGACTCTTGTTTCGAATGTCGATCAGGGTGAACCGAAGGCACTCTTGGCCAGCGACAGCAGTTTCGCGGACGCGGCGCTCGGGTTCGGAGTCCAGACGAGCGCCAGAAGTGCCGACGTGGTCGAGTCCGTCAGTTCCACAGCGGTCAGGCGATCTCGGTAGGTCTCGATCATCGATGCGCTGAGGATTGCGACGCCGAGACCGCGAGCAGCGAGATCGGCGACTGCGTCGGGAGCGCTGGCCTGCAACATGATCGACGGTGACAGTCCTACACCGGCGCAGTCCCTGTCGAATACGGCCCGGATTCCGGTTCCGTGTGGAAGGGCGATGATCGGGTGCGCGCACACCTGCGCCAAGGTCGCGTTCTCGTGGGCCGCCAGCGGATGCTCAGGCGGAACGGCCGCGACGATCCGTTCGTCGATCACCACCGTCGATTCGAGCCCGTCGGGGCTCCGCGCGGCGATACCCACGAGCGCGAGATCGAGATCTCCGGCGCGAACGGAAGCTACCAGGCGGTCCGAATTATCCTCGCGCAGAGCAAGTTCGACGCCGGGGTGAGCCGCGTGGAAGCGTGCCAACGCGTCGAACAGGGGTGGAACGGTGCAGGCGGTGACCATACCTATGCTCAGTGAGCCGCGCAGTAGGCCTGCCACATCGTCGACGGACTGTTTGACGGATCCTGCTGCGGCCAGTGTGGCGCGAGCCTGCGTCAAGGCTGCCTGGCCGGCCGTCGTCAATGTGGCTGTGCCACCGGATCTGTCGATCAGCTCGGCACCGAGTTCTTTTTCGAGTGCTCGTATCTGAGCGCTGACACCGGATTGGCTGATGTGCACTCGGGCGGCGGCGCGGGTGAAGTTCGCTTCCTCTGCGACAGCTACGAAGTATTCGAGTTGTCTCAGTTCCATTGCTGGACTCCAAGATCAGGACCTTCGCCGGCGTCGAGCCTCGCAACAGAGCGCTTCGGTGCGGTGATGCGATAGCTGCAGTCGATCAGTTCGGCGGCCTCGGCCCAGACATCGCTGTCGGGATCGGACAGGTCGAATCCGACCCAGCCTGCGGGTCCGAGGTAGGCGGGATGGAAGTAGCGCGGTTCGAGCTCGCAGGCTCGCTGCTCTTCGGAGCTCTCGCATTTCACCAGGATCGACAGGTCGAACTGGTCGCCGCCCTTCACACCACCGCCGAAGTAGACGAATACCGAGGTTGTGCGAAAGGTCGGTCTGCCATGCGAGATCTTCTCGGTCACGTCGGGGTACGCGAATGCCAGAGCGCGGACGCGTTCGAGGACAGGATGCTTCGAGGTGGGATCGATGGCCACGCGAGAACGATAGCGCGAGTTGTCTAGCTGCGGCTATGAGTAAAAGTTCTCACGATGATAAGAACCAACTGTTGGACTTCTGACTCGGTCGGTTCGAGACTCGAATTCATGACACAGACACCCGCAGAAATCGCAGCGACCTACTTCGAGGCCTGGAAGGCGAAGGACTTCGACACCCTGGTGTCGATCCTGGATGACGACGCGACTTTCCGGGGGCCACTCGGCACAGCGGCCAGCGGTGCCGAATGCGTGGCTGGATTGAAGGGAATGTCGCAGATCGTGACCGACATCGACATCGCGCACGTCTTCGTGGACGGTCCGAACGTACTGACGTGGTTCGACCTACACACATCGATCGCACCACCGGCCGCCACCGCCAACTGGCAGCGAATCGAGAACGGGAAGATCACGGAAATCACGGTGACCTTCGATCCGCGCGACATCATCGCCGCGGGATAAGCGAACGCCCGCCGGCACTCGATGTGACATTTGGTGGCCCTTTCGGGGGTCAATGTCACATCTAGTGGACCGGCGGGCGGTGTTCGCGATGGTGCCGCAGAGATTTACGCGTCGATGATGAACGCTTCGAGCTGCTCACGAGCGACGTCGTCGGCCAGCTGCTTCGGCGGGCTCTTCATCAGGTATGCGGACGCCGGGATGACGGGTCCACCGATGCCGCGGTCCTTGGCGATCTTGGCGGCGCGGACTGCATCGATGATGACGCCGGCGGAGTTCGGCGAGTCCCAGACCTCGAGCTTGTACTCGAGGTTGAGGGGAACGTCACCGAAGGCGCGGCCTTCGAGGCGGACGTAGGCCCACTTGCGGTCGTCGAGCCAGCCGACGTGGTCCGACGGTCCGATGTGGACGTCCTTGGCGTTGAACTCCTTCTGGAGGTTCGACGTCACGGCCTGGGTCTTGGAGATCTTCTTCGACTCGAGGCGGGTGCGCTCGAGCATGTTGAGGAAGTCCATGTTGCCACCGACGTTGAGCTGCATGGTGCGGTCGAGCTGGACGCCGCGGTCCTCGAACAGCTTCGCCATGACGCGGTGGGTGATGGTGGCACCGACCTGGCTCTTGATGTCGTCGCCGACGATGGGGACGCCTGCGTCCTCGAACTTCTTGGCCCAGACGGGGTCGGAGGCAATGAAGACGGGCAGTGCGTTGACGAAGGCGACGCCTGCGTCGATGGATGCCTGTGCGTAGAACTTGTCGGCTTCTTCGGATCCGACGGGCAGGTAGGACACGAGCACGTCCACCTTGGCGTCACGAAGAGCCTGGGCAACGTCGACTGCTTCGCCGTCGGCCTCGGTGATGGTCTCGCGGTAGTACTTGCCGAGGCCGTCGAGGGTCGGTCCGCGCAGGACGTGGACGTCCTTCGGGGGCACGTCGGCGATCTTGATGGTGTTGTTCTCGCTGGAGAAGATCGCGTCGGAGAGGTCGAAGCCGACCTTCTTGGCGTCCACGTCGAACGCGGCGACGAACTCGACGTCGCGGACGTGGTACTTGCCGAACATGACGTGCATGAGGCCGGGGACAGTGGCGTTCGCGTCCGCGTCCTTGTAGTACTCGACACCCTGGACCAGGGATGAGGCGCAGTTGCCCACACCCACAATGGCCACGCGGATTGCGTTGTTGTTCTCACCCATGGTCGGGTTCTCCTTCTGTCTTGACTGTCCGGTTCGGTGCTGTGTGGGACGGTGCTGGGTTGGGGCCGGCCTGCTCGGCTGCGATGACTTCGTTGAGCCAGCGCACCTCGCGTTCACTCGATTCGAGACCGAGTTGATGGAGCTGCCGGGTGTAGCGGTCGAGTGTTCCGTTCGCCTTGGCCACAGCGTCGCGGAGCCCTTCGCGGCGCTCCTCGACCTGGCGTCGTCTGCCTTCGAGGATGCGGACTCGAGCTTCTGCTGGGGTTCGACTGAAGAAGGCAAGATGTACGCCGAATCCGTCGTCGGTGTAGTTCTGCGGTCCGGTGTCGGCCACCAGTTCGGCAAATCGTTCCTTGCCGAGTGGGGTGAGCACGTACACCCGCTTTGCCCGTCTTTTCACGAGCAATTCGGGACCGGCGTCCTCGGCGATGAGGCCGTCGGTTTGGAGTCGACGGAGCGCCGGGTACAGCGATCCGTACGAAAACGCTCGAAAAGCTCCGAGTAGGCCGGTGAGCCGTTTGCGGAGCTCGTAGCCGTGCATGGGTGATTCGAGAAGCAAACCGAGAATTGCGAGCTCGAGCATGCAACTCCCCTTTCTCGAATACAACGACACAACACGGCGATGCGATTGACTGCACTATCGAATAATGTATCGCGCCGATACATTGAAAGACAAGGCGGTGCCGAGTATCGGTCCGCAATCCCCCGCACAGCCGGTGTACTCCACGGCCCGCGTGACGACATCGACAGAGGCCACACGAGTCGACGAACGTATCCTGCGACGCATGACCCCGGTCGACGCGCTCTCCGCCGCTGCCGCCCTGCATCTGGGCTTTCAGCTGGTGGTGACCGCCGTTGTCTACCCGGCGTTGGCGGAGGTGCCGGACGACGACTGGCCGCGTGCCCACGACGCCCACTCGCGGCGGATCACCCTTGTCGTCGGACCGGTCTACGGGTTACTTGCTGCTGCGTGTCTGTGGGTGTTGGTGTCCGGTTCAACCCACCCTTTTGTCCTGATCAGCGTTGCCGGCGCGGTGATTTCCGCGCTCGCCACTGCATTCGGGGCCGCTCCCGTTCACGGCGATCTAGGGCGGACGGGACGCACGTTGCACTTGATGGGGCGGCTGCGATCAGCTGACCGCGTACGTCTCGGTGGTGCAGTGTTGTGTGCCGTCTTCGCTCTGTTGGCGTGATCGAACGCGGGCCGGATGAGCGGTTCACCGAACCGGTGCCACCATGAGCACCGCGTCCACTCGGTACTCGCCCCACTGTTGCGCAGCCGTCCCGATTCGGTGCCAGCCTCGCCTGTCGTAGAAGCCGAGAGCGGCGCTACTCGGATCTACCAGCAATACAGGTACCCGGCCCAGGTCCCGTGCCGCATTCACTGCATGAGTGAGCAACGTCGTTCCGCTGCCCGGTACGGCGCCGTCGGTGACCAGGCGTGAGACGACGGCGAGTCGATCGGCCGCGACGCCCGTTGCTCGCTGCCACTGCTCGCTAGCGTCGTCCGTACCGGGATCCTGTCCGGGTGTTGCCGTCGGATGCAGCGCGACATGTCCGACGACGGCGTCGTGATACTCCGCTACCCAGGCTTCGAGTTCGTCCGGTGCGGCAAGCCAGTCTGCTCGTACCACTGCTGCGCGCACGGGATAGCGATGCGTCGAGTGCGAACGTTGCAGGATGGGGAGGAGGGCGCTCAGGTCGTCGTCCCGTCGGGGTCGCACGCGGATTCCCGATGTGGCGAACATGTGAACGAGTGTAAGGACCGGACGAACCTGTTCACCGCCGTTCGAGACCCACACGCAGCGAACGCGTTACGGCCGAAAGGGGCCCCCTTCGCCGCCGAGGCGGGGGTTCGCACGTCCCCATCTCGGAGGGCGCACGTACTCTGGTCCTCGTGCGACTTCAGCGACAGGTGGTGGACTACGCCCTTCAGCGTCGGTCGCTGCTGGCCGAGGTCTACTCCGGTAGGACGGGTGTAGCAGCGGTCTGCGACGCGGATCCGTACCTGCTCCGCGCCGCCAAGTTCCACGGACGCGGGAGCGATGTGGTGTGCCCCATCTGCCGCAAAGAGCAGCTCACCTTGGTGTCCTGGGTTTTCGGTGAGAAGCTCGGTGCGCTGTCCGGGTCGGCGCGAACGGCCGACGAACTCGTCCGGCTCGCTGCGACCCAGGAGGAATTCTCGGTCCACGTGGTCGAGGTGTGCCGTTCCTGCAGTTGGAACCACCTCGTCCAGTCCTACGTCCTCGGGGCCGTCCCCGCGCCCAAGCAACCCCGTCGTCCGCGATCGGGTTCGCGTCAACCTAACCGTCGCACCGCGAGTGAGTGACACAATCGCTCGGCTGATGCCTTTTCGCGAGAAGTCGACGCGGCCGCCGAAATTACTGGAGATTTGTACGTGAGTTCCCCCTACGACAACAACCCGGGTACCAACGAACCTGGCCGTAGCGACTCCGGACGGCGTCCCGACGTGCCAGGGCCGCCGCGCGGCAGCAGGCATTCCGATCCGCCCGGACGTCGTCCCGTGCCTCCGCCCGGGCAGCGTCCGATGTCTGTGCCCGGTCAGCGTCCGATGCCGCCGCAGGGTCGGCCTCCGATGCCGCCACCCGGTCAGCGACCCGGACCTCCTCCGGGGCAGCGTCCGATGCCACCGCAAGGTCGGCCTCCGATGCCGCCACCCGGGCAGCGACCCGGACCTCCTCCGGGGCAGCGTCCGATGCCACCCCAGGGCAGGCCACCCATGCCGCCTCCCGGGCAGCGCCCAGGGTCTGCGCCCGGTCAGCGTCCGATGCCGCCGCAGGGTCGGCCCCCCGGTGAACGCCGCTATGGGGAGCCGCCGGTCACGCCCGCTGCGCGCTCCGCGGTAGGGCCGGGAGCCGCTGCGGCCGGGATCACCCGATCGGGATCCGTCCCACCCCCGTACGAACCGAACGATCCATCAGCTAGCTCCTCGGGCAACGAGCCGCCCGAGCCGCCCGAAAGAGGTTCCGCCGCGAAAACGAAGAAGAAGTCCAAGTGGCGGGTTGTTCGGCGCACGATGTACGCGTTGATCGCCTTGGGCCTGATCGTGCCGATTCTGGCGTTCATGGTGGCGTACACGCTGGTGGACGTTCCTCGACCCGGTGACCTCAGAACCAACCAGGTCGCGACGATTTTTGCGTCCGACGGTGCGAGCGTGCTCGGCAAGGTGGTGCCCCCCGAGGGCAACCGGACCGACGTGACGATCGACCAGATCCCGGAGCACGTACGCAATGCCGTCCTTTCGGCCGAGGACCGCGACTTCTACTCCAACCCCGGATTCTCGGTCACCGGATTCGGCCGGGCTCTGCGCGACAACGTGCTCGGACGCGACAGCGCAGGTGGCGGCTCCACGATCACCCAGCAGTACGTGAAGAACGCGCTGGTCGGTAACGACCGGACGCTGACTCGCAAGATGCGTGAGCTGGTCATCTCCTCCAAGATGGCGCGGCAGTGGTCCAAGGACGACATTCTCGCGGCCTATCTGAACACCATCTACTTCGGTCGTGGCGCGTACGGCATCGCAGCCGCGTCCACGGCGTATTTCGGTAAGTCCGTCGATCAACTGTCGGTCGAGGAAGGTGCTGTGCTGGCGGCAGTCATCCAGCAGCCCTCCAACCTCGATCCCGAGGTCAACCCGACGGGAGCGCAAGCTCGGTGGGATTACGTCCTCGACGGCATGGTCTCGCAGGGCCAGCTCGACTCCACCCAGCGAGCCGCGATGATGTTCCCCGCGGTGGTTCCGACCTCCCAGGTGGACACCGGTGACGCGGACGACGCTGGTCCCAACGGCCTGATCAAGGCCCAGGTACTGCGCGAGTTGTCTGCTGCCGGAGTCAGCGAGCAGGACCTCAACACCGAAGGTCTGCAGATCACGACGACAATCGATCCGAAGGCGCAGGCTGCTGCGATCGAGGCCGTGAACAGCAACCTCGAAGGCGAGCCGTCGGAACTGCGAACGGCATCGGTATCGGTCGATCCGCGCAGTGGTGCGGTCCGGTCGTACTACGGCGGCGCGGACGGGCGCGGATTCGACTTCGCGCAGTCGGGCCTGCAGACGGGATCGTCGTTCAAGGTGTTCGGTCTGGCCGCCGCGTTGGATCAGGGCATCCCGCTCTCGAAGATGTACGACAGCTCTCCGCTGGACGTCAACGGCATCGAGATCAGCAACGTCGAGGGTGCCTCCTGCGGAACGTGCACCATCGCCGAGGCGCTGAAACGTTCACTGAACACCAGCTTCTATCGCATGATGCTCGGGATGGACAACGGCCCGCAGGCCATCGCAGACATGGCGCACAAGCTCGGCATCCCGCAGGAGATCGACGGCGTCGGCCCCACCCTGACCGAGCCCGACAACGCGGGTCCCAACTACGGAGTTGTGCTCGGCCAGTACCAGTCTCGCGTCCTCGACATGGCCTCCGCCTACGCGACATTGGCTGCGTCCGGCGTATATCACACCCCGCACTTCGTGCAGAAGGTCGTCACCGCCGACGGCACCGTGCTTCTCGACCGCGCTCCCGAAGCCGGCCAGCAGGTCGTCTCGGCCGCGGTCGCGGACAACGTGACCTCGGCGATGCGACCGATCGCCGGGTACTCGAACGGTCACAACCTCGCCGGTGGTCGTCAGTCGGCAGCGAAGACCGGTACCGCTCAGCTGGGCGACACCGGGCAGAACAAGGATGCCTGGATGGTCGGCTACACGCCATCGTTGTCGACGGCCGTGTGGGTCGGCACCGAGCAGGGTCTGCCGCTCGAGAACAGCTACGGCGGACCGATCTACGGATCGGGCATACCGTCGGACATCTGGAAAGACACGATGGACGGCACGTTGGAGGGCACCTCGAACGAGACCTTCCCGACGCCCGAAGCCATTGCCGGTCAGGCCGGAGTGCCGCAGTACTCCGCGCCCGCACCGACGGCCACGGTCGCACCGACGACTGCTCCGCCGCAGGTGACCCTGCCGATTCCGACGGAGATCTCCCCGCCCGTCGTCATCACGCCACGGCAGGTTGAAATTCTGCCCGGAGTGACGATTCCGCTTCCCGGGTTGGCACCGGCTCAGCCGGCACCGGCCGCGCCCGAACCGGCTACTCCCGGGCAGTAGCGACTCCACCGGTGACGACCGAACCCGACCGCAAGGGTCGAGCATTGGCGAGCCCCGGTCGCCTCGACTCGGCGAGCGAGAAAGACCGAGATCTACCCAGTCGGACCGATCCGATGGCCGGGGAATTGTCCTCGGTCATCGGCGGTCCGGTCGGACGTCACGCGGTGATCGGACGGCAACGGTGGTTCACCGCACTGCGGGTGATCCTGCTGTTGGCGGTGATCTTCCTGTGCTTCGGTTGGTTCGCGAAGGCGGCGTGCATTCAGCAGGCTCCGGTCGGTCCCAACGGTGAACTGGGACTGGATTGGAGTGGCAGCCGGCAGTACGTGGCCATGTGCTATTCGGACACCGTGCCGCTGTACGGTGCCGAGCGACTCGACCAAGGCGCGTTCCCGTACAAGAAGTCCTGGGAAGAAACCAAGGCCGACGGCTCGACCCAGGTTCGATACATGGAGTACCCGGTGCTCGCGGGGCTGTACCAGTACGGCTCGATGGTCGTCGGGAAGATGTGGAACTCGCTGAGTTTCCTTCCCCAGGCCCTGCCCGTCGTCGTGTATTTCAACGTGGTTGCCCTGGGTCTCGCCGTCGCCTGGCTCGTCACCGTGTGGGCCACGGCAATAGCTGCGGGACGGCGGATCTGGGACGCGGCCCTGGTCGCCGCGTCGCCGCTGGTGATCGTCCACGGCTTCACCAATTTCGACGCTCTGGCCGCGGCTTTCGCGCTCACCGGTCTGTTGGCATGGGCCAAGAAGAGGCCGGTTCTCGCCGGTGTGCTGATCGGACTCGGCGGTGCCACCAAGCTCTATCCCCTGCTGTTCCTCGGTCCGCTGCTGGTGCTGTGCTGGCGGACCGGCCGGATGCGGGAGTGGGGCCTCACCGCGAGCGCTGCCATCGGAGCCTGGCTGGCCGTGAATCTTCCTCTGGCGCTGCTGTATCCGTCGGGGTGGTACGAGTTCTTCCGGCTCAACTCCGAGCGCGGAGCCGACCCCGATTCCCTGTACAACGTGGTCACCTCGTTCACCGGCTGGCCCGGTTTCGACGGTCCGCTCTATGCAGGCGCCAAGCCCCTGATCCTCAATGCCGTGACGCTGGTGTTGTTCGCCATCGTGTGTGCGGTGATCGCCTACATCGGCACGACGGCCCCCGTGCGGCCGCGGCTCGCGCAGTTGATATTCCTGGTGGTCGCCGGCTTCCTGCTCACCAACAAGGTATGGAGCCCGCAGTATTCGCTGTGGCTGGTTCCACTGGCCGTACTGGCATTGCCTCATCGCCGAATCCTGTTGGCGTGGATGACGATCGACGCGTTCGTCTGGTTCCCGCGGATGTACTACTACTTGGGCGTGGAGAACAAGGGCGTGCCCGAGCAATGGTTCACCGCAGCCGTCGTGGTGCGCGATATCGCGGTGATCGGGTTGTGCGCGTTGATCATTCGGCAGATCTACCGGCCGTCCGAAGACCTCATTCGAAACGGCAACGCCGTCGACCCGCTCGGTGGCGTTCTCGACGGCGCTGCAGATCGGGTCAGGGCCCGCCCGGTCACATATAGCGGCCCAGCTGCTTGACGGCTTCACCGGCGTGCTTGGCCGCGATGCCGTCGCCGATGGCTTGTAGTTTCCACTCGCTGCCCTGGCGATACACCTTCGCCATCACCAAGCCGGTGAACGGCATGCCGCCCTGCAGAGTGAAGCGGGCGAGTTCGGTGTTGGTGGTGTTGTCGACGAGGCGGCAAAAGGCGTTGGCCACCTGCTCGAACGTCTGCCCACGGTACGAGGTGACCGTGAAGATGATGCCGGTGACGTGCTGGGGCACCCGCGTCAGGTCGACGACGATGACCTCGTCGTCCCCCTCGCCCTCACCGGTGAGGTTGTCGCCCTGGTGCACGATCGAGCCGTCCTTGGCCTTGAGCTGGCCGTAGTAGACGACGTCGTTGACGTTGCGATCCGCGAGCATGATCGCCGACGCGTCCAAATCGATGTTCGCGGCGCGGCCTCCGCCGCCGAAGAGGCCGCCCTTCTTGGGAGTGGTCACCGGGTCCCAGCCCAGTCCCATGCGAATGACCGTCAGGGCCACGCCGCCGTCCTTGCGGAGAGTGACCTTCTGGCCCTTGGTGAGACTGACGGGCTTGGACTTGGTGAGGCTGACTTCCGGAGCCTCGGTGCGAGCCGGTGCGGCAGGAGGTGTCGGCGGTGCAGCGGGAGGAGGTGGGGTGGCGGGAGGAGGTGGGGTGGCGGGAGGAGGTGTCGGCGCGGGAGCCGGGGCGTCGTCCACGGACACACCGTGATCGGTCACCAACGCGGCGAATCCACCGGCGTAACCCTGCCCGACGGCTCGAACTTTCCAGCTGCCCTGGCGACGGTAGATTTCGAGTGCGATCACGATGGATTCCGAGCTCAACCCATCGATGGTGTACTCGTACAACACATTTCCGGCGGTGTCGCTGACCCGTGCGATGGGGGCGGTGGAACGACCGAAGTTGCTCGACGCGTCGTCGAGGGTGATGACCGCGCGAATCTGCTCGATGTCGGTGGGAACTGCGGCGAGCGACACTGCCAGCCGGGCCGGACCGCCCTGGCCGGGCTCGAGGCGTACGCCGGGACCGGTGGGCTGGTTGAAGAACACGAAGTCGGCGTCCGTCCGTACCTTCCCGGCGTCGGTGACGAGCAGGGCGGACAGGTCCGCGGGTACGGCCAGTGCGATCGAGACGACGACGTCACCGACGGTGAGGGGCCCGTTCTGACCCTTGGACAACGGTTGACCGGCCGGAGCAGACAATGTGATGGACTCTCTCTCGAAGTGCTGGTTACCGTCATCCAATGTACTTGTTCGATTTGTCCGACTGGTGTGGCTGAGCGGACGTCAGATCTGTCGCAGGCTGAACAGGTCTCCGGGCGTGCAGCCGAGGACGCGGCACACCGCGGTGAGCGTCGAGAATCGGATGGCCTTGGCGCGGTCGTTCTTGAGCACCGAGAGATTCACGACGCTGACCCCGGCGAGACGCGATAGTTCGGCAAGCGTCATGCCGCGGGCGTCGAGAATCTCGCCCAGATGGCAGACGACCAGATGGTCGACGAACTCCTCCGTCATCAGACCAGACCATCGGCATCGCGAGCGAGCTTGGAGCCCTGAGTGATCGTGGCGTAGACGAATTGTAGAAAGACTGCGATGACGACCGCTGTGTACAGACCGGCGTTGGATCGGGAGGTATCGACGATCTCACTCAGGTCGAGGGCTCCGACGACACTGTTGGTGCCGAGCATATCGACGAATCCGGTGATGGCGGTGTACGCGACGATGCAGACGCCGATCAACACGATGTCGTTGCGTGCTCCGTTGGTGAAGGGGTCGCCGGCGATGACGCGGTCGCAGAAGCGGTAGACGAACAGTAGGCCTGCGAGAATGATGACCATCCCGATGACGATGGAGCCGTAGCGCATGACATCGATGACGCCCATCAGTCGCGTCAGTTCCGACTTCGGCACGCTGAGCTCGATCGCGTTCCCCGGCTGCAACTGGCCACCGAACAGTTCTGCAGGCGGGGTGTCACGCCTGGGCTCCAACGTCGCCAGAACGTAGTCCGACGCGTGGTACCTCCACAGCCTCCACCCCGACCACACCACCGCGATTCCCGCATACAGCGCCATCGCCCATTTGTTGGCTCGTGCCGAACCCAGTCCGTATGCCATCCCGCACCTCCATATCGATAGTCGATAACAACGAATATCGATAACCTATCGCTTATCGATAGGGTGTCAAGGGGTGGCCGGAATTACCGTCGCAGTGCGACCGCCATGTGGTGACCGATCTCCGACGCCACGCCGGCGGTATCGGCAGGCAGAATGTCGATGGAGTCTTCGGAGTAGACGATGTAGCGACCGTCCCGCTCGAAGTCCATCCAGAAGAACGCGACCGCGTCGGTGTCGCGTCGGTTGTCGTAGGTTCTACCGCGCGCGACGATGACCTCTCCGACCGAGGACCGGGGGCGGTGGAAGAACGTCCGGAACTGCTCGTCCGCGGTGGCCCCTCGGGTCGCGGTGGACAGATGCCGTCCTCCCGATGCCTTTGTGGCACTGGAACGTTCGAGTCGCATGGCCGGTCGCCGGCCCGCCGCATCGGCGGGAATGGAGCCGAGAACTCGGGCAGGTGCCTGAGCAGGGCTGGTCAACGAGATCGTGACGGCACCACCCGAGGTGCTATCGGGTCCCGGCTGCTGGGTGAGCACGGCAGCAACGTCGTGGCGCACCGCGGCGTGGGCACGGATGGTTCCGTAGTGGGGATCGTTCGTGTCGCCGCGGCATTCGATGCGAACCATCGGATCGACGAGGGTGCGAACAGCTGCGCCGAGGTTGTCGTCCATCACAGCATCGATTCTCGCCGAGGCCTCGCGGCGCAGAAGTCGGTATCGGTCCGCGGTGTCGACGTCGACGGTGACCGCCAGGGGGTAGGGCAGCCGGTCTCGTCCGAATCGACTGCAGAGCATCATGAAATCGATGCCGCTCATCGTCCAGCTCGTCATCCTCAGCCGCCGAGTACCGGTGGTGCGACCAGGGGTAGATCACCGATCAGCTCACTGCCGTTGCTGACGTCCACCAGGTAGCCGGGAGTCGCATGGTCGGTGTTGTTGTCGCCGGCTCCCCTCGCGCCTCCCGCCCCCATGCCGCCCATCCCCGGTGTGCCGTGTGCCCCTGCCCGGCCCGACGCTGCTGCGCCGGCCGGTCCGCCACCCGCTCCACTACTGCCTGCCCCGCCGCCGATCGGTGAGCCGAGTACGGAGCCGCCATAACCGGAGCCCCCGCCGAATCCCGAGCCGGAACCGCCACCCGCGCCGCCGTAGCCAGAACCGCTGCCGTAACCGGTGTAACCCGAGCCGTAGCCGCTGCCGGAACCAACGCTCCCCCCGGAACCTGCGCCGATGCCAGAACCTGCGCCGCCGGAAGGTCCGGGACCGGATGCCGATGCGGCACGCGTCTCACCGGTGCTGTCGGCAGGCGGCAGCCATCCCGCGTCCCCGGATCGGGGCTGTTCTGGTCCCGTCCCCGGTTGGCCGGTATCGGCAGGCTTCGTGCTGTCGGGCTGTGTCCCAGCTGCAGCCGGGCCAGCTGCAGCCGTAGATCCCGCACCGACACCAGAGGCGGATCCGCCGCCGTTCCCGCCTTGTCCCCAGCCGCCGGACGAAATGCCACCGCCACCCCCACCATCGGCGACGGGGTTGTGTGCCGCCGGCAGCACCGGAACCTGGGCGTCGGATTGCAGCACGCCCGGCACGTAGACCGAGCGCATGACCTGGCGCGCCTGCTCCTCCTGCTCGTCGTGCAGCCGAGCTATTTCCTTGATGGAATCGGCGAACGGCAGTCCGCTCGGAAACGACGACTCGAGCATGCTCGCGCCGACGCCGATGTCGACGATCGGGGGCACGGCAGCCCTGGTCTGAATGAATCCTGCGTGTGCCTCCAGCAGCTTGTTGCTGATCATGGTCATGGCGGTGGACAGCGCGGTGGCCGAGGACGTGTAGTCGCCGATTCCGCCCCGCACGGCGGCGGAGGTGGGCCCCGACCAGCCGGAATTCATCGCGCTTTCGATCCCGGTCCGGAAGCCGTCGGATCCTTCGGTTGCTGCGGCGGCCAGGTCGTTCCAGTTCTGCGACGACGTCGATATCGACTCCGCCGCCAGAGTGTTGACCTTCTGCACGATCTCCGCGTGCTTCATCACCTCGAAAGGCTCGGTGACCACAACCTCGTTCGGTTCGTACTCGCCCTCGTACCCGTACGAACCGTTCTTCTTCGAGAACGTGTTCTCGATCAGCGAATTGACGGCCTCAGGACCGAAGCCGGCTCCAGGCCCGTGATCGATGATGGCCTGCACCTGCTGTTGGAGTTCTGCATACGGATCCGCCATACCCACCCCTTGCCCTACGTCTGTCCCCCCGACGACCAGTTAGACGCGTCGCACGGCCGTTCGGTTCCGTAGCCACTCGAGAATTTCCTCGCTGGCCCGGACGCCGGAAGAATCGGTGACCGTCAACCCGGGGCGGGTGAAACCGAGCAGCTCCAGTTCGCCGTGTCGCGGACGGATAGCGGCGTCGGCAGCGATGAGCATCTCGGCGTCGAGTGCGCCGTCACCTGCGGCGAGGACTCGGGCATCCGCGTCGAGGGTTCCGTCCTGGATCAGCCTGGAACGAACCTCGGCCACCGCGGAGCTCTTGCACACAGCGTTGGGCATCGTGTAGATCTTGCGCCCCTGCTGCGAGACGTTCCAGTCCCGTGCGGCGCACCACTGCGACCATTCTGCGACGAAGTCCTCCGGTACGGCCGTCGTGTCCACGACGAGATAGCAGAACAGGCCGTCGGCCTCGCGGTACTTGAGTACCCACTCGTCGGACACCCGCGATCTCAACTCGGCCCCGATGCCCGCCAGATCCAGATCGAACCCGTTGCGCCAGTGCATGTCCGGTTCACCGTCGACGAGAATGTTGCCGCCATTGCTGGTGATGGCGTACCGCCACGGGGCTCCTGGGAGCGCGATCCTGCGGAACTGCTCGATGGTACGTGTTGTGGTCGGCACGACCACGACACTCTCGCTCATGTCGCGCAGCAGAGAGATCGAACGAGAAGACATGTACGACAACGGTTTTCCCTCGTACACCTCCACGCACTCGAACGTGTCGTCCAGCGGGACCCCGAGCGCACCCTCGGAGAAGATCATCGTGCGGTCGAGATCCACCGCGACGAGAGCGCTCACGACGCCTCCCCGCTCGACACGTTCTTGATCAGTCCCATGCACGAATAGGCGAGGTCGGGAACCACGTCCACCGGGACTCCCCTGGCCGCGGCCAGCATCCTGATGTGTTCGTGCTCCGGCGCATCGGCGTCTCGCACCAGCACTCGCCACGGAACGCGGCGCAGCAACACTCTCGTCGTCTCTCCGACGCCGGGTTTGACGAAGTTGACGTGCGAGATGCCGTACTCCTCGCGGACCTTCTCCACCGATGCCCAGCCGGACCACGTGGGGGCTCGGTCGGAGCCCAGCACCGCTGCCACCGAGGCGTCGACCTCGTCCCGGACATCGTCGAAACGTGCCGCGACGGTGTCGAGCAAATGGCGTGACACGTCGTCGGGTGCGAGGTCGGCGTAATACTTCGCGCCGTGGAAGTCGCCTGGTCGAATCAGGCTGTCGTTGAGCACGGTCCGTGAAACCAGACCCGACACAGTCGAGTTCAAGCAGGCCGAGGCGATGAGGAAGTCGTCTCGGGTGCCGTACGTGCGAGCGCAGTTGCCCGGATCGGCGAGCACGGCCAAATCGTCGTCGAACTCGGCTCCCGGGAATTCCCGCAGTGCAGCGGTGAGTTCGCGGGCGATCGCACCCTTGCCCGTCCAACCGTCCACGAACACCACCGAGCGTGAGTCGTGATGGTCGGCAAGGTATCGCAGGGCCACGCTGTCGATACCTCGATCACGCACGATCGAGACGGCGTAGTGCGGAATTTCGATACCATGAGCAGCAAATGCCCAGCGGCGCATCAGGATTCCGACGGGCGTGCCTGCGCGCGCGAGTGATGCGAGGACGATGTCGTGTCCGCGCTCGGCCAGGACGACCTCGGTGACGGTACCGACCGCGACGGCCAGCCGGGACGCACTCTCCTGCAACACCTTCTCGAACAGCTCACGGTAGGCGAGGTCCGGCTGGTATTCGACGGGAAGCGACTCGGCGTAGTGCGCCGTGCCGGCCTGAATCGCCTTCTCGCGCTCGTCGACTTCGGCTTCCAACGAGACCGACGAGAGGTCCTTGAGTAGCCAGGTGACTTCTTCTGCTGCGTACGAACCGAATTCGGGTCCACGAAGCGGTCGTGCCCGCCTGGAGAGCTCGAGCGCGATCGGGTCGGCACCCGTGAGGACGACGAGCACGACGTCGGCACCCGACGCGGCGAGAGTGTCGGCCGCGGACGCCAGGGCATCGGTGTCTGCGGGGGCGTCGGCAACCAGGATCAACGTCGCGTCGTCCGGTGCAGATGCGTTGTAGAGGTAACGCAGAGCCGATTCGTCCTCGGGGGCGGTGAACTCGAACCCGCGCCGCAATGGATAGCCGGGCACGTCCGCCACGTATGCAGGCGATCGGGTGGTGGTCTGGAACAGCGCGGTGTGTCCCCGTTTCTGTAGCGTGGCCGCCAGCCGGAGAGGTAGATACATCAGCTCCTCGTGGCCGATCACCACCACCGACGTCGAGTCGGCCAATGCAGCATCGACGGTCTCGGCAACGGCATCGATCGCGATGTCGAAACCGGCCGCGTCGGAGCGCAGGAAGCCGTGCCGCCCGCCGTCGGGTAGCGTCGCCGGCCACTGAGCGTCGATCCGTCGCACCGAACCGGGCAGAGCAGCAACGGGATTGAACTGCGGGTCGGGGAGGGCGAGTACCGTCTCCACCAATCCGGGGGCGAGCTCCACCGATCCTTGTGCGAGGCTGACGTTGTCGATTCGGATGCCGAGCTCGGTGGCAACTGCCTCGGCAGCAGTGAGATGCTCGGCGGTGCGCATGTCGACCAGCGATGCGATGACGTAATGCGTGCGGCCGGCCGAGGAGTGAATCTGCCGCAACGCGTCCAGTGCCGTCGCTCCGGTCGAGATCTCGTCGTCCACCAGGATCAACGGCAGATCGCCGTCGAGAAGATCGGGCGATGTCGGCATCAGCAGGTGATCGGTGGCGTGCGAATGCCCCTCCTCGAACTCGCCGTGCACGGTCATCCCGGGAACGGTGCGCCGAGTCGAATGCAGGTAGCAGTGTGCACCCAGGGCAGTCGCGACGGTGTGTCCCAATCCCGTTGCGGTCTCGGCAAATCCGAGCACATCCACATCGGACCCGCCCACTGCGCTGGCGACGAGAGCAGCCAGTTCCTCTCCGGCCGAGACGACGACGTCGGGATCGACGGGGATGTGCTTGCCGAGCACGGTCGAGACCAGCAAGTGGGCACGCCGGGGGTTGCGCCGCAGGCCGGGTCGAACCAACTGCGTGGCAGCCCAGGACGACGACGAGCCGGTATCGGTCAAGGTGATGCCGTCGGCTGGATTGTGGTTCATCGCTGCGCCAGCGCGGTCAGTAGGTCCACGAACGTGATTCCTTCGTTGGTGACTCCGAATGCCTTGGCGCGCAGTACCGTCTGGCTAGCCCAATTGCGGTGTGGGCCGAGCTCGTTCATCTTGTTCCGGTAGCCCGACGCCTGCACGCCACCCTGGTCGGAAGAGAGGATGTCGAGTGCATCGTGATACTCCTCGTGCGTCACCGCGGACAACGCGTGAACGGCGGGGACGTGCGAGGGATGAATGACGGTCTTGCCTTGGATTCCGTTGGCCCGGTCGAGAGCAACCTCGCGCAGGAGGGCGTCGAGGTCACTGCTCACCAGCTGCTGGCGGAAGCGGACGGCGTCCTGGTCGACGAAGGGCGTCTGCCGTAGCAACGGACGGAACATGCGTTCGTGGTCTGCGAAGTACTCCCACACCGGACCGGTGATGACGTATCCGGACCCATCGTGGCGCCCCAGATGGTTGACGATGGCACTGATGACGTCGGCGACGACGCGGACGTCGTAGATCGTCAGGTCGCGGTCGCGTCGGATGCCGAAGGTGCCGCACATGTCGGTGGCTCCGATGCGCACGGCCAGCACCGTGTCGCGGTAGGTCCCGAGCAGCTCGCGGATGGCAACGAGTTCCACGTCCCGAGTCTCGCGGTGTACTACCTCCGGCGATTCGAGGACGGGCATCGCGAACAGGCGGGTGCCATGTGACTGCGACGCCGCAACGATCTCGTCGAGGAACGCGGCTCCGCGCGCCGCAGTGAACTTCGGTACGACGAATCCGGCGAGCCCGCCCGCTCCCCGGTCGAGTCCGGCGCAGATGGTTCGGATGTGCTCGGGGGTTCTCGCCCGGACGAACACGAGTGAACTCGTACCCGAGAGTTCGTTCAGAGTTCGGATGGCGTTTGCCAACGCCTCTTCCAGATCATGATCTGCGACAGCGTCTTCGAGATCGATGACGATGGACCGCACGCCCTCGTCGGTGCGTTTGTTCACCGTCGCGGTGAGGTCTGGGCGTGTTGCCGGAATGTACAGCGTGGCTCCGAGAGCTGTTGCCACGACGTCGTTTCCGTCGCTCGTCTCGATGTCTTCCGGTTGCCGGAAGAACACTCGTGCACGGGTGTCTGCGTCGAGATGGCGAAAGTGTTGCACCGCTGTCCTTCGTGTGAATGTGATCAGTGCGAGCCGCGCATGCGCTCGATCACGCCTGCGATGAAGTCCGAAATGGTATCCAGATCCTGCAGATATGACCAGTAGTCGGGATGGGTACCCGTCAGCGCCGTGCTCGCCCTGTCGATCCGGGCGAGCTGAGCATCCAACACCGAGCCCCATTCGGCAACCAGGCCACGATTGACCGCGAGTTGTTGAGCGTCACGAAGTTTGAACCGCACTTTGTTCTCGGTCTCTTTCGGATCGGCCTTCACCGCGCGCAGTAGACGAACTCGATCGGTCACCGCGTCGACCAGATGTTCGGCATCGCTCAGGTGTTGGCGCGCCTGGGTCACCAGGTCCAACGATTGTTCGGGGTTCCCGGCGTCGAGCGCCGAACGCGCTGCCCGCAGATCCTCGTCCGCTTGCTCGATGTGGCGCGAACTCGACCGTTCGTTACGAGAGAGATCAGCCGAGCTCTTGGCATTGAACTCGCGAAGCAAGCTGGAGAAGGCCGGGGCGATGCCTTCGGATCGAGTTCGGACGGCTTCGATTCGGGTGCGAACCGAGGACAGAGCAGTTCTGGCCTCCTGAAGTCGTCCGGGGGCCGATTCGACCGCCGCGCGTAGAGCTGCGGCTCGCTCGCGCACCTGGGCGGCATGCTCGCGTGCGCGTAACGGATCGCGCTGATTGCTCTGCAGTTGTGTTGTCGCCGAATCGAGTTCGCGCCACGCCCTCCGTAGTGACGGGTACCCGGCATACTGCTCGTCGACGGTGGCTCGGGCTGCATCGGCCTCGGTCAGTGCGTCCTGAACCAGGCGCGGTGTGGCCGCGAATTGGGAAGAGGCCTGCTCGAGGGAGCTGCGGTGGGCGTCGTAGAACCTGTCGACGGCCACGCTGGCATCGTGCAGCAGTCGGGTCGCATCGTCGAAGGCCGATCTGGCGGCAGCCGTGGTGATTCCGTCGAATTGGTCGGTTGCGGCGAGGTAGACGGCACCGGCGTCGAAGCACTGCTTCTCGGTGTCGGCCCATCGAGCTGCGAGTCTGTCCTCGGGGCGCAAGGCGGTGGAGGCCTCGACGCCTGCGGACGCGATGGACTGGCGCTTGTCCATATCGAGGAAGGCGGCGACGGCGTTGTCCTGGGATCGGCGCGCGGAGGCGTCGGATTCGGCTCCTCTACGGAACACCCCAGGCCAGCGACTTGTCACCTGCTCGATAGTACTGACGGGAACCCTGGCGATGTCGCACTCGTTGGCGGAGTACGTCCAAGAACCGGACATTCCCACTACGGTTGTACCCGTAACGGGAAACCATTTGCGAAAGGACCTCTCCATGGGCGTCAGCCTCAGCAAGGGTGGCAATGTCTCGCTCACCAAAGCAGCTCCGAACCTCACCGCAGTCGTGGTCGGACTCGGGTGGGACATCCGCACGACGACCGGTACCGACTTCGACCTCGATGCCAGCGCCATCGCGCTGAACTCGACGAAGAAGGCACTCAGCGACGGACACTTCGTGTTCTTCAACAACTTGAAGTCTCCCGACGGCTCCATCGAACACACCGGTGACAACACCACGGGCGAGGGCGACGGAGACGACGAGCAGATCAAGGTCGACCTCGCCGCTGTACCGCCGGAGATCGAGACCATCACCTTCCCCGTGTCGATCTACGATGCGGACGCACGCTCACAGTCGTTCGGTCAGGTGCGCAACGCGTTCATCCGCGTCATCAACCAGGCCGACAACACCGAGCTTGCTCGCTACGACCTCAGCGAGGATGCGTCCACCGAGACCGCCATGGTCTTCGGTGAGCTGTACCGCAACGGCGCGGAGTGGAAGTTCCGCGCAGTCGGTCAGGGCTACGCATCCGGCCTCGCCGGCATCGCCCGCGACTTCGGAGTAAACGTCTAGTCAAGACTCTCCCAAGATTGGGGATACCCCCGCTTCATCGTTCATGATGGGCGGGGGTTTTTCCGTATTTGTCTCGAGAAAGGCCACACCTGTGGTTGTGAAGATCTTCGGATGGTCGATCGCGGTCACCATCGTCTCCGTCATCGTGGCCTTCCTCTACGGCGGGATCGAGGCGATGATCCTCGTCCTCATCCTCGGCGTGCTCGAAGTGTCCCTGTCCTTCGACAACGCCGTCATCAACGCCACCGTGCTGCGACGGATGAGCGAGTTCTGGCAGAAGATCTTCCTCACCATCGGCATCGTCATCGCCGTGTTCGGTATGCGGCTGCTGTTCCCGCTCGTGATCGTCTGGGCTGCGTCGGGCCTCGGTCCGGTCGCCGCCATCGACCTGGCGCTCAACCCGCCCGCCGACGGTGCCGCGACCTTCCCGGACGGGTCGCCCAGCTACGAGACACTCCTCACCGACGCGCATCCGCAGATCGCAGCGTTCGGCGGCATGTTCCTGCTGATGCTGTTTCTCGGCTTCATCTTCGAGGATCGCGAGATCACCTGGCTGAGCTGGCTCGAGAAGCCTCTCGCGAGGATCGGCCGCCTCGATCAGCTCTCCGTTGTCGTCGCAGGCCTGCTGTTGGTCCTGAGCGCTGAATTCCTCGCCGAGGACGACAAGATCTCCACGGTCATGGTCTCCGGCGTGCTCGGCATGATCACGTACATCGCGGTCAACGGTCTCGGCGAGCTGTTCCACGTCGAAGAAGAGGGCGAAGAGTCGTCGGGCGGACCCAGTGAACTGGCGAAGGCCACAGGCAAGGCCGGTTTCTTCCTGTTCCTCTACCTCGAGGTGCTCGACGCGTCCTTCTCGTTCGACGGCGTCATCGGTGCCTTCGCGATCACCGCGGACCCCATCATCATCGCGCTCGGACTCGGCTTCATCGGCGCGATGTTCGTCCGCTCGATCACAGTGTTCCTGGTACGCAAGGGAACGTTGTCGGATTACGTCTACCTCGAGCACGGGGCGCACTGGGCGATCGGTGCCCTGGCGATCATTCTGTTGGTCTCGATCGGTGTTCACATCAACGAGCTGATCACCGGCTTCGTCGGCATCCTGTTCATCGGAGCGGCTCTGCTGAGCAGCATCCGACGCAACAAGCGCCTCGAAAAGGAAGGCGTGGAGACCGCAGTCAGCGTCTGACCTGCGGTCTCACAGCTCCGAGATATCTACCAGTCCGTCCTGGAGGGCCCGCGCGACCAGGCCGGCCTTGGTCGGGGCGGGCCGCCCTACCGAGGTGTACTTGGCCCGAATGCGGGTGAGGTGGGTGTTGACGGTGCCGAGCGACAGGAACAGCGCTTTCGCAACCTCGGTCTTCGAGTCGTGTCGAATCCAGCAGAGCAGCACCTCGATCTCGCGACCGGTGAGGTCGGGCCGCGGCGGGAACGGGCTCGCATGCACTGGGCCGGGGTGTACCTGAAGAGCGGGCGGAACCAGGCTGATCGGCCCACGCGAACGGCGTGCCGCCGGGATGGACGAATCGCTCGCAGAGGGCAAAGGTTCGAGCAGTGCAGACATCAAATCTCCCGGACGCCGTAGTGGGTTGAGACCAACTAAACCAACGAGAACGATTCTCACAGGTAAAGCGCAGGTTTTCTGCCCTGATTTCCAGGGGCATTGAACCGTCAACAGTTTCGTCAGCGTGTCACGTCGGTACGACAGACTCGCGCCCGTCGGCATCGAGCTCGTTTCGTAAGTCCCGGCTCAAGTCGCTGACCAGGACTAACGCGATCGTTCCGCGCCCGGGAGGCAAGGTCCGAGCGGTCACCACTACGCCCTGTGCGCCTCTAAGGCCGGCGAAAACCGCTGTGCTGACCTGCCCCGAGATTGTGGGATGAACCACAGCCGGGATCAGTCCCGTGGCGGTAGTTCGGGCATCGGCAACCAACCGTCTTCCACCGCGCGCTTGTACAGATCGGTTTTGGTCGGTGCCGGCCGCCCGGCCTCGGCGTATTTGTTCCGAATGCGCACGAGGTAATCGTTGACGGTCTGCTCGGACAGTCCGGCGAGACTGGCCACTCGTGCGGCCTTCTCACCCGACGCGTAGAGGGCGAGCACCTCACGTTGACGCGGACTGAGGCCCACGTCGGGAAGTTGCGGATCGCCGTCGATCGCCGCAGCCCAGTCCGTGGTGACGACCTGGCCGCCGCCTGCCGCGCGCCGGATGGCGGACACGATCGTGGACGCCGGTGCAGATTTCCGAACTACTCCAAGCACGCCTGCTCGGGCCGCGGAGCGCACCAGAAACGCGTTCTCTGCGCCGGTGTAGACCAGGACGCGCGCACCGGCGGCGTGCAGCTGCTCCACGTTCGATCGTGGGGACGAGCCGTCACCCAGTCGCAGGTCGAGCACCACTAGATCGAGCGTCTGCCGTTGTTCGAGCAGTTCACCCACGGTGGCCGCGATGGACACCAGCTCGAGGTCCGGTTCGGCCGCGAGCATCGCCTGGAGTCCGAGAGCCACCGATTCGTGATCCTCGACCAGACCGACGCGTCGTACCTCGGTGGTCCCACTGCTCGTGTTCCCCTGAGAATTCGACACCTGTGTCACGTCCCCGCCCCGCCCTCGGTATTACTGCCCCGGTGATGTCGTCAGCGATATCGTTGCTGGTCGGGGCGATAATACAGACGATCGGTCGGTTTCGCCCGGGAAGGGGACGCGCATCCGAGCCCGGATGAACAGTACGAAGAACACCATCAGCAGCAGCGCGCGTCCCCATACCCCGACGAGAACGAAGAACTCCTCGTTGTTGGCGTCGGCACCCGAGGCGAGCGCCGCGAAATACTTGAAGACGCCGATTCCCATCGACAGATCGACGAGCAAATATGCGCCGACGAGTCCCCACGGAACCCGAAGGAGCACCAGGAACGGCAGTAGCCACAGCGTGTACTGCGGCGAGTGCACCTTGTGCAGCAGCATGAATCCGCACAGCATCGATCCGCTGACCGCCACCCAGGGGTAGGTACCGGCCACCTTTGCGCGACGCCACCCCAGCCACAGGGCGAGAGCGAATGCGACGAACACCAGCAGCGGCGACGCGACGTCCACCACGTCCTGGAACGACGCCTCGGCCTCGGTGTACGCATCGGGTGTCATCTGGTCGCTGATGTAGAAGTGGCGTAATCCCCAGTACCAGATGGAGTTGGTGGTCAGGTCCGCCTGGCGCAGCGACTGGAACGTGAACGAGGCGCGCCACCCCTCGTAACCCAGCACTGCGAACGGCAGGTTCACCGCAACCACGGTGCCGATCGCGGCACCGGCAACCATCAGGCCGCCGCGGATGTCCCAGCGTCCCCGAGCGGTGTCCGCGTCCTCATGACCGTCGACTCCCCTGGTGACCACGTACGCGATCAACGGAAGCACGAATGCACCCGGATAGAGCTTGAGGCAGAAGCCGATCGCCAACAGCACCGATGCAAGAACTGCTCGCCGTCGCAGTGGCATCGGCAACGTCATGACGAAGATCGCGCCGACGGCGGCGGCGACCACGGGCAATTCCCAGTTGTGGAAGGCGTACATCACCAACGGCGGGCCGATCGACCACAGCAGTGCCGACCAGCCGGCCATCCGGCCGAGCATCCATGCGGTGACCAGACCGAAGGGCGCGAGAATCAACGCCGAGGTCAGCAGAAACTGCGCGTCGGTATGGGCGGGAATGGCACCCAGCCACATCAGCAGGCCGCTGAGGACGGGGTACTCCACCGTTCCTCCGGTGAGGATTCCGTCGCTGGTGATGGCTCCGTGGATGTACGGGAAGATGTGGTTGTCGATATCGCGACCGAGCCAGAGAAACTGGATGTCGGAGTAGCAGACCGAGGAATCCTTGATCGCGTCGAACATCGTGCTTCGACCCGACGCATCGAACGGCGCGACCGCGCAGCGGGCCTTGTTGAGATATCCGAGAATCAGTCCGAGTGCGGCCGTCGCCACGACCACGACGACCGTCATCGGATTGGCGCGGACCCCGGATCGCATGATGCAAGACTATGACGCCCGCACACCGGCCTGTACGCCCAGCAGGAATTAGCAGGTCAGCGCCCTGTCGTGTATCTTCGAGGGGTTGCTGACGCAACGACCCTCCTGCCACGGATAGTCCGTGGCCGTTTTCACTAGTCCACAGGAGGTGATGAGGTCTTATGCGTCATTACGAATTGATGGTCATTCTCGACCCCAATCTGGACGAGCGCACTGTCGCTCCGTCGCTCGATACGTTCCTCAACGTCGTTCGCAAGGATGGCGGCACCGTCGACAAGGTCGATGTGTGGGGCAAGCGTCGTCTGGCTTACGAGATCCTCAAGCATGCCGAGGGCATCTACGCCGTTGTGAACCTCAACGCCGAGCCTGCCACCGTCAGCGAGCTGGATCGTCAGCTCGGACTCAACGAGTCCGTGTTGCGCACGAAGGTCCTGCGACAGGGCAAGTAATTGTCGTTGCCCGCCTCTAGGCTGGCATCTACAACGCTTACTACTGAAAGAGGAACCATGGCAGGCGAGACCGTCATCACCGTCATCGGAAACTTGACGGCTGATCCAGAACTTCGATTCACCCCCGCCGGTGCGGCGGTTGCCAACTTCACGGTTGCATCGACCCCGCGCACATTCGATCGTCAGACGAACGAATGGAAAGACGGCGACGCGCTCTTCATGCGCTGCAACATCTGGCGCGAGGCAGCGGAGAACGTTGCCGAGAGCTTGACCCGAGGCTCACGAGTCATCGTGAGCGGACGGTTGCGGCAGCGTTCGTACGAAACGCGTGAGGGTGAGAAGCGGACAGTCGTCGAGCTCGAGGTCGACGAGATCGGACCTTCACTCCGCTACGCCACCGCAAAGGTCAACAAGGCCAACCGCGGTGGAGGTGGCGGCGGAGGCGGCTTCAATTCCGGCTCCGGCTCCGGTTCCTCCGGCGGATCGAGCGGCGGCCGCTCGAACTCCTCGTCCAACTCCGGTTCCGGTGGAGACGATCCCTGGGGCAGTGCCCCGGCGGCGTCGGGCTCCTTCGGCGGACGTGGCGGAGACGAAGAGCCACCGTTCTAGATCCTTCGATCGAGAACAACCAGATGTAACGGAGAAAGACCCATGCCCAAACCGCCATTGCGCGACAAGGTGCTCAAGAAGAAAGCGTGTTCCTTCTGCAAGGAAAAGAACGCGTCGATCGATTACAAGGACACGACGTTGCTGCGTAAGTACGTCAGCGATCGCGGAAAGATCCGCGCTCGCCGTGTCACCGGCAACTGCGTCCAGCATCAGCGTGACGTGGCCGTTGCCGTGAAGAACTCGCGTGAGGTAGCACTGCTGCCTTACGCCGCGACGGCTCGATAGAAAGGGGCGATTGGTATGAAACTGATCCTCACCGCTGATGTGGACAACCTCGGTGCGCCTGGCGACACCGTAGAGGTCAAGGACGGCTACGGCCGTAACTTCCTGCTGCCCCGCGGATTGGCCATCCAGGCCACCCGTGGAGCTCAGAAGCAGGTCGACGGCATTCGCCGCGCTCAGGAAGCTCGGGCCGTGCGCGGCCTCGAGCACGCCAACGAGCTCAAGCAGGCCATCGAGGGCCTCGAGTCCGTCACGCTGTCTGTCAAGACCGCGGGCGACTCGGGCAAGCTGTTCGGCTCGGTCACCGCGTCGGACGTCGCTTCTGCACTCAAGGCTGCCGGCGGACCGGTTGTCGACAAGCGCAGCATCGATCTGCCGAAGGCTCACGTCAAGACCACGGGCAAGCACGACATCGTCGTGAACCTGCACCCCGACGTGACCGCCAAGTTCAAGCTGGAGGTCGTCGGAAGCTGATTTCAGCTTTCGGCCCGTTTCGGTCGAGCAAAGCCCCACGAACTCCGGTTCGTGGGGCTTTTTCGTGTCTTCTCACAAAGATCAACTGTCCCAATGGGTTCCAATTTGTGAAGGATCTCTCTCGATGACATCTTTAGCCAAGGTTTGCGTAACCTTTACGTGGGGGCGACGTTCGACGCCGGAACATGATCGACCGACCTGACGCCTAGACGCCCGGAGGAACTGCCGTGACCACGACAGCAGAGCACGACTCGGAACCCAGCCCGAAGACCCGATCCGAGCCACAGTCTCGGATCGGGTCGATAATGAAGTACGATCTCCCGGCCTCTTTGGTCGTTTTCCTTGTGGCAGTGCCACTTTCGATCGGCATCGCCGTCGCCTCGGGTGCCCCGATCATGGCCGGCCTCATCGCCGCCGTGGTCGGTGGCATTCTCGCCGGCATCCTCGGCGGATCACCACTGCAGGTCAGTGGCCCCGCCGCGGGTCTGACGGTGGTGGTTGCCGAGTTGGTCAACCAATTCGGATGGGGCATCACGTGTGCCATCACAGTTCTGGCCGGTGCCGTGCAGATCCTGTTGGGAATGAGCCGAATTGCGCGAAGCGCGCTGGCAATTTCGCCAGTGGTGGTGCATGCCATGCTTGCCGGAATCGGCATAACCATTGCGCTGCAACAGATTCACGTACTCCTGGGAGGCGAGTCCGAGAGCTCGGCCGTGCAGAACATCCTCGCAATTCCCACGTCCGTCGCGAACGGCCAATGGCCGTCGATCATCGTCGGCGGAATCGTGGTCGTGCTCATGTTCGCCTGGCCCCGGTTGGCCCAGCTGTCCGGCATGGTGGCGAAGGTAGCCAAGGTTCCCGCTGCACTCGTCGCAGTGGTGAGTGCGACCGCGGTGTCGATCTTGTTCTCCCTCGATGTCGAGCGAATCGAACTGCCGGGCAACCTGATCGACGCGTTGAGCTTCCCCGTCATGCCCGACGGGCAGTGGAGCGCCTTCGTGACCGGTGTCATCACCATCGCGTTGATCGCGAGTGTCGAAAGCCTGCTCTCCGCGGTGGCCGTCGACAAGATGCACAGTGGTGAACGCACCAACTTCGACCGAGAATTGATGGCACAGGGTGCGGGCAACATGGCTTCCGGTGCCATCGGTGGTCTGCCGATCACCGGCGTCATCGTGCGTAGTGCCACCAACGTCAAGGTCGGTGCCAAGTCTCGTGCGTCGGCGATTCTGCACGGCGTGTGGATTTTGATCTTCTCGGTGCTGTTCATCTCGATCGTCGAGCTGGTGCCGTTCGCTGCCCTTGCCGGATTGCTGGTGATGATCGGTGTGCAGCTGATCAAGTTGGCGGACATCAAGATTGCGAACAAGACCGGTGACATCGCGGTCTACGCGGTCACCGTCGTCGGTGTGGTGGCACTCAATCTGCTCGAGGGCGTCCTCATCGGATTGGCGCTGTCGATCATTCTCGTGCTGCGCCGTGTGGTGTGGGCGAAGGTCCGCGCAGAGGAAACGGTCGACGGCACCTGGCGCGTCACCACCGAGGGGTCGTTGAGCTTTCTGGCGCTTCCCCGATTGACGCATGTTCTGTCCACCGTCCCCGCCGGAACCGCCGTCACCGTGCATCTGGGAGTGGACTTCCTCGACCACGCGGTGCACGACGCCCTGAACGAGTGGATACGTCAGCACGAACTCGGTGGCGGCACAGTGAAAGTCGAGGAAGTGGGCACGGCGTCGATGGCCGCAGCGGCCGAGGGTCCGCCCAAGCGCGGGTCTGCGACAGTGCGCAGCTCGTTGGCTCCGTGGCGCGCGTGGCAGCTCAAGAGTGATGATGCGCAGGAGGATTCGCCGGTAGCGCTACGGGCGGTGATGAGCGGAGTGGCCGAATATCACCGCACCCATGCCCCCAATATTCGTCCGCACCTCGAGGGTTTGACCGACACCCAGGATCCGGACACGCTTTTTCTCTGCTGTGTCGATTCGCGTGTCATGCCCAATACGATCACCAGCAGCGGGCCGGGCGATCTGTTCACGGTCCGCAACATGGGCAATCTCGTTCCCGCCAAGGGGCAGGATTGCTCGGTGGAGGCTGCGCTGGCGTTCGGTGTCGATCAGTTGGGCACTTCGTCGGTTGTGGTGTGCGGACACTCGGGCTGCGGTGCCATGAAAGCGGTACTGAGTGGGCCGGAGAATGCCGCCGACGAGTCCGTGGCGGAGTGGCTGGGGCACGCGGTGGCAAGTGTGGACGCGTACCGCAGCGGGCACGTGGTGGGCCGTCAGGCGGCGGAGCTCGGCTTCGGTGAAGCGGATCAACTCGCCATGGTGAACGTGGCCGTACAGCTGCAGACCCTCACTCGTCATCGCGTGGTGGGTCGAGCCAATGCCGAGGGGCGCTTGCACATCACCGGATTGTTCTTCGACATTCCAACCGCTCGGGTGCTCCAGATCGGCACCAAGGAGGTCACCGTGCTGGATCCGGCCGACTGCCCGCAGAAGCGCGATGCATGACGTCTGACCGGCAGTAACGAGGGGTCCGATTCCCAGCCTGGAATCGGACCCCTTCTGGTGTAACGGGAGAGTGGTCTGTTTCTGTGAGCAATCCCAGTCCATGTGACCTGGTTCACCCTCGGGTTCACCCGCTATTTACTCAACACGCCCGAGCTGTCAATTCGGCCGACACGCCGATCCAGAATCAATGCACAGGAAGAAAACTTTATGTACACCCTTCGACCAGGCTGAACAGCCGAAACTGTGAAAGTTATACCCAGGTTATCCCCAGGTGGTCAACACCGTTGTTCAACCTCATCCACATTTCGTCCACAGCTTCATGCACAGGCCGTGTTGTGACTCCTGCCGATAGCGCTTAACGTCCGTGCAGCGTCTCTCTCGATGCCCCGCAAAGGCGACGAGACGGTGTGAATCCGGTGTCGATCAGTACCTGTCGGTGCCCGGGGGTAGAACTTGCTCGAGCGCACGCTCGGGTGGTATTCGGGGTGCTGAAGACTATTGGGGAGAGGACGGCCGGTTCGCGTGGCAGTTGTGGACGATCGAGGACAGTCCGACTACTCCGGTTCCTCTTCCAGCGAGGGACCCGGTGAGGATTTCGGTCGCCAGCCCCCGCAGGACATGGCCGCCGAGCAGTCCGTCCTGGGCGGAATGTTGCTGAGCAAGGACGCCATTGCCGACGTGCTCGAAGTGCTTCGGCCGGGTGACTTCTATCGACCGGCCCACCAGAACGTGTACGACGCGATTCTCGACCTCTACAGCCGCGGCGAGCCCGCCGACCCGGTGACCGTCTCGGCCGAATTGGATCGACGCGGCGAGCTGAAGCGCATCGGCGGTCCGCCGTACCTGATCACGCTGACTCAGACGACGCCCACTGCGGCCAACGCCGGCTACTACGCCGAGATCGTCGCCGAGAAGTCGATTCTGCGCCGCCTCGTGCAGGCCGGTACCCGCATCGTGCAGTTCGGCTACGCCGGAGCCGATGGTCAGGACGTCGCCGAGGTCGTCGACCGCGCGCAGGCCGAGGTCTACGAGGTCACCGAGCGACGTACGTCCGAGGACTTCCTGCCCCTGGAAGAGTTGCTGCAGCCCACGATGGACGAGATCGACTCCATCGCCAGCCGTGGCGGTATCTCCCTCGGTGTGCCGACCGGATTCGCCGAACTCGACGAAATTACCAACGGTCTTCACCCTGGTCAGATGATCATCGTGGCGGCTCGACCTGGCGTAGGTAAGGCGCTCGCTCTCGACACGCCGCTTCCGACGCCCGACGGCTGGACCACGATGGGCGAGGTGGCGGTGGGTGATCACCTCATCGATGCGCACGGGATGCCGACGCGTGTCGTGGCGGCCACGGACGTCATGCTCGATCGACCGTGCTACGAAGTCGAATTCTCCGACGGCACAGTCATCGTCGCCGACGCAGAGCATCAGTGGTTGACCGAGAGTGCCGGTCTCTCTGGCGTGTTCACGACCGAGCAGATCTGTGCCACCGGCGGTCATTCCGTCCGGAACGCAGTGGCCATTCAGCAACCCGCTGTCTCCTTTCCGGTGCCCCCCTACGTGGCGGGCGTTGCCCTCGGCGGCGGGCTGCCGGGAACGGACGCGGAAATTGCGGCGCGAGTGGAAGCGGAGTTCGACGCTGTTCCCGATCGCTACCTCCGCGCGTCGGAGAGCCAGCGACGTGAGCTCCTCGCCGGCATTCTGGACACCGCGGGTTCGGTTGCAGACGACGGATCCATTGAGGTCGCACCATTGAGCGGTCTGAGTGAATTGGTCGTCTCACTCGGCTATGTCTGGTCTGGTTCGTCGTTCGCGACGGACGATGTCGTGTTCGGTCTGCACCGGAAGCAGATGCTGCACAAGGAACGTCGAGCTGCGGGATCTACCGCAAGGTCGGGATCTCGATTCATCGTCGACGTTCGTCGGGTCGATTCGGTTCCGGTTCGTTGCGTGGAGGTCGACAATGCGGAGCACCTCTATCTCGCCAGCGAGTCTATGATTCCTACCCACAATTCAACGCTGTCAATGGATTTCATGCGTTCGTGCTCCATCAAGCACGGTATGCCCAGTGTCATTTTCTCCCTGGAAATGAGTCGCACCGAGATCGTCATGCGACTGTTGTCCGCCGAGGCGAAGATCAAGCTCGGTGACATGCGTTCGGGAAAGATGACCGACGACGACTGGACCAAGCTGGCCCGTCGCATGAGCGAGATCAGCGAAGCACCGCTCTTCGTCGACGATTCGCCGAACCTGACGATGATGGAGATCCGTGCGAAGGCTCGACGCCTGAAGCAGCGCAACGGACTCAAACTCATTGTGGTGGACTACCTTCAGCTGATGTCGTCGGGCAAGAAAGTCGAATCCCGTCAGCAGGAGGTCTCGGACTTCTCCCGTCAGCTCAAGCTGTTGGCCAAGGAACTCGAGTGCCCGGTGGTAGCGGTATGTCAGCTCAACCGTGGTCCCGAGCAGCGAACCGACAAGAAGCCGATGGTCTCCGACCTCCGTGAGTCGGGATCACTGGAGCAGGACGCCGACATGGTGATTCTGTTGCACCGCCCCGACGCGATCGAGCGCGACGACCCCCGCGGCGGTGAGGCCGACCTGATCCTCGGCAAGCACCGAAACGGTCCGACCGCGACAATCACTGTGGCACACCAGCTTCACCTGTCGAGATTCGTGGACATGGCGCGGGGCTAGTCGGATCGGTCGGGCGACCGCAGATCTTTGGTCAGTGCGGTCCACACGTCGATCGGGCCGGGGTGAGGACGGCGTAGCCAGGCGGCGGCCGCGTCGTCGATGTACAGGAAGAAGAGCGTGAACGTGTCCGACCCGTCGGGATTCCTTGTCCCGCCGCTACCGGCCAGCAGTTCGTTTCCTGCCGGCATGTCATGTTCGACTGTGTCGAGTACGTCCGCGCGAGTCCAGTTGGTGTGGAGTGGTCCAGGAATTCTCAGTGTGGGCGCGCCGGGAAACGGGGTTGCCTCGACGATCCTGATGTCGCGCAGATGAACTCCGTCCGCCCGGAAGGTTCCGCGAATGGCAACCAGGTTGCCGGCCGAGGAGGCATCGAGATCGGAGCCGATCAACGGTAGCCGCGCCATACTCGAGGATTCCGGCGCCCGACCGGGTGTATCAGGTTCGATGAACAGCGAACCATCGGAGTCCGCCACCAGTGTGCCGCGTCCGATGACGAGGTCGCCGACGGCGACGACGAGGTGCTCGAGATCCATGAACCCGAGTCTGCGCTCGTCCGGCGTCGACCGTCAACGGGCTTTATCCCAACTGTCCGGCGGAACAACGGGGAACACCGGCAGCGATCAGCCCTCGCTCGCGTGCGAACAGGGGTTGAACAAACCTATCGTTCGGTTTATGGTTACGCCACCAATCCGACGAGAGGCCGAACATGAAATCGAACCGCGTGCGCACCCTGGTCGTATCCAGCTTCGTCGCTGTGGCAATGCTGGGCGCAGCCCCCTCCGCATCCGCTGCTCCCAGCGACCCGGTGCCACCGACGTTCGGATCGTCGGGTCTGACTGTCGAGCAGGTCGACGACATCATCCGAATCTTCCTACCGGGTCACTGCACGATCATGGGCAGTGTCGGCTGCGCCTCCCCCGCAGCCCTTCTTGGCTGACCTCGGCTTCCATTGTCTGAGAATCACTTTCGCTCTGTCCGCCTGCGCGGACAGCATCTCCGAGGTCGCTAATCAACACCAACGGCGCTGGTCCAACGTTGGGTCGCGTATTCTCGCTGAGAATCGAACCGAGCACCCGACGCATCATTCAACGGAAGTGATCCATGCCCGAGGACCAGAACGCAGACGTTCCACCGAACCATCTCTCCATCGATCCGCGCAGCACCTTCTACAACGAAGAGGTCCTTCGCCGCGACGTGGGTATTCGCTTCAACGGCGTCGAGAAGACGAGTATTCGTGAATACAACGTGTCGGAGGGGTGGGTGCGAGTCGAAGTCCCGACCGCGAAGGATCGCTACGGAAATCCCATGCTCGTCAAGCTCAAGGGCACGGTCGAACCGTACTTCCGCGACTCAAAATAGCGCACTGCCTGCGTTCGAGGGCGAAAACTTACGGATATACGTAGACGCAAGCCAGGCGAATACCTCCACGCAATGGTGGATGTATGACGAACACCTACTTGCACGATTCGGTCGATAACGCTCGAACCGCTTCTGTGATAGACGAACTGGACACGCTACTTGCCGTCGACGGGCATCCGATTCGGTCCTGCGCGACCGTAGTGGGTAGTGATCCACTCGTCCCGTCGCCACATCGACTCGCCGACGCGACCTCGGCTGCGATTGCGACGTTCGGACTGCAGATCGCAGGCATCGCGGAGAATGCCGGGGTCGCACCGCAGACCGTGACGGTGAGAGCGGAAGACGCAATCGATCAACTCCGCGCCGCCTACCTCACCACCGTATCGGGCGTCCCCGCGGCGCATCTGACTGAAGACCCTCGTGCGCTGGGCAACAACGACTTTTATCAGTGCCGTGACGGTCGATGGATCTTCCTGATCACCACCTACGCCGGTCTCCGTGACGCCGTGTGTCGGGTGCTGAACTGCCCTCCGTTTCCCGAGCGCATCGCCGAGGCAGCGGCTCATTGGGACGCCTACGCGCTGGAGGACGCGGTGAGTGCCAGTGGGGGCGTCGCTGCAGTCGTCCGCAGCACCGAGGAATGGCGTGCGACGGACATGGCCCGGTATCTGCTCGGACGAGGGGTGATCGAACTCGAGCAAATCGGTCCGGGGCCGCGCGAGGCACTGCCCGGCGGTTCGGATTGGCCGCCACTGAGTGCAGTTCGGGTGGCAGACCTGACACACGTCATCGCCGGGCCGGTCTCGACGCGATTGCTCGCGACTTTCGGTGCCGACGTGATGCATGTGTCCAGGCCGGACTTGCCCGATCCCAACGCGATGGTGACGATGACGGGAGGAGGGAAGCGGAACGCATTCGCCGATCTGAGGAATGCAGAACAGAGTGCAGCGTTCCGGAGGCTCTGCGCTGGAGCCGATGTCGTGGTCGATTCCTATCGCGGCATGGATAGGCGAGGGTTCGGTGCCTACGATCTCGCCGCACTCCGTCCAGGTGTGGTGGTGTGCGAGTATCACTGCTGGGGCGCGGACGGCCCATGGGGTGGACGCGGTGGATTCGATCAACTAGCCTGCTCTGCAACGGGTTTCGCAGAGTCCGAGAACTTCGACGGTCGCCCGTCCCTTCCGCCTACCCACCTACTCAACGACTACCTTGCGGCGTACCTGGGTGCGGCGGGAACAGTGGCGGCGCTGCGTCGTCGTGCGATCATGGGCGGTTCCTGGCGCGTTCGCGTCAACCTCGCTCGGGTGTGCATGTGGGTACAGGATCTCGGCCTGTTCGATCACGAAGATGTGGCCGCACTCCCCCGTCCGAGTCGGCCGAACATCGACCTGGTGACTGTCGACTCTCCGTTCGGGCCGATCACGGAACCGGTGCTTCCGTTGGCGTTCAGCGACGTACCTACGCCGGTGTGGGGAGTGCCGAGTCCGTTGGGAAGCTCACCGCTGCAGTGGTGAGGCTCTAGAGCGAGCGTGGTCGCGTTGCTGCGCGAAAGAGCACGTCGGCGGCCGCGTCGGTGCGTTCGGAATCCCCCGTGGTGAAGCGATCGAGAAGTAGCCCCCTGAAACCAGCGCCCAACGCGGTGGCGTGCATGGAGGCCGTCGCCGAGTCCATCCCGCAACGGGCCATCGCAGCGGCCAATGCGTCTGTCAGTGCACGCACGCTGTCGCGTGCGAAGTCCGCGAGAACACCGGATTTGATGGACGCAATACCTATGACCTGCATCAGAATTCGTGAGCTCACCACATCCTTGCCGTCGGACATCGACGTCCACAGGTGATGCAGTCTTTGCTCTAGCTGCGCGTAATCGTGCACATCGCCGAACATTTCGTCGAACGCCGGTCGTTGACTGCTCAGCGCCTGCACGATCAGGTTCTCACGAGAATCGAAGTAGTAGATCAGCATTCGAGAGCTTGTACCGAGTTCGGCTGCGAGCGGGCGAAGCGTCAAGTCGTCGAGTCCATGGGTGCCGATGTACTCGACAACACGGCCGAGTAGTTCGACTCGCTTGTCGTGATCAAGGGGACGGGCCATGGCTTGACTGTACCGGTCGCTACATGTATCCATGGAGGCTATGAGTGAAACGATCGCTACGCAAACCTTTCGCAACGTCGTTGTCACCGGGTATGTGGCGACGACGGCACTAGCGGACGGCGCAGACACCACCTGGGAGTACTTGCTCGATGGGCGCAGCGGGATCGGCCCCCTCGAGACCGCGTTTGTCTCGGATTACGACCTGCCAGTCCGCTTCGGAGGGGTCCTACAGCTGGCGCTATCCGACCACCTGACCCGCGTGGAGCAGCGAAGACTGTCCTTCGTCGAACAGCTGGCAGTGGTGCTCGGACGGCGACTCTGGAGTGCTGCAGGGCTGGATGAAATGGACACGGATCGACTCGCCGTGGCAGTGGGCACAGGATTGGGCGGCGGTGACGCTCTGATCGGGGCCGTCGACGCGATGCGGGCAGGCGGATACCGAAAGGTGTCGCCGATGTCGGTGCCCATGGTCATGCCGAACGGACCTGCAGCTCATATCGGGCTAGAGGTTGGGGCCCGAGCTGGGGTGTTCACCCCGGTATCGGCGTGCTCTTCAGGTTCGGAAGCCCTGGCTCACGCGTGGCGACTGATTGCTACGGGCGAAGCGGACGTTGTGATCGCGGGCGGCGTCGAGGGACATATCGACGCCGTTCCGATCGCGAGCTTTTCGATGATGCGCGCCATGAGCACGCGTAACGACGAACCGACTCGCGCGTCGAGGCCGTTCGATCGTGATCGCGACGGATTCGTGTTCGGGGAGGCCGGAGCGCTGCTGATCGTCGAGTCGGAGCAGCACGCGGTAGCCCGTGGTGCAGAGATTCATGGTCGGCTGCTGGGCGCAGGCATCACCTCGGACGGATTCCATATCGTGGCACCCGATCCGGAGGGGCGAGGAGTTCATAAAGCTATGGAAAAGGCCATTCGCACAGCAGGTTTGAATGCTCGGGACATCGGTCACGTCAACGCGCACGCAACCGCCACTCCGATAGGAGATCTATCCGAGGCCAGGGCCATCGCAGCAACAGTCGGCCATGCCTCCGTCTACGCGCCCAAGTCCGCGCTCGGTCATTCGATCGGTGCAGTCGGGGCACTGGAGGCAATACTGACAATGCTGACGATCCGCGATTGCGAGGTTCCGCCGACGCTGAACTTGGACAATCAGGACCCTGCAATCGATCTTGACGTCGTCGGCTCGCGTCGGAGCCAAAACATCGATTATGCGCTGAGCACGTCGATCGGGTTCGGCGGGCACAATGTGGCTCTCGCGTTCGGTCGCTACTGATCAGATTCGATACCGGATCAAACGGGAACTGTTGCCCACCACCGCGACCGAGGACGCATTGTGCAAGATCGCGGCGAGCACCGGAGACAGTGCACCGCCCGCGCTGACCACGAGGCCGAGAGCGTTGACGGCGATCGACATTCCGTAGTTCTGACGGATGACGGATACCGAATGTCGACCTAGATCACGGACGTCGAGCAACCGGGCCAGATCGTCGCTGGCCAGTGCAACGTCGGCGGTTTCGACAGCAACATCGGTGCCCGCCAAACCCATTGCGATTCCGATATCCGCAACCGCGAGGGCGGGAGCATCGTTGGTGCCGTCGCCGACCATCGCGACAACGTAGCCCTCTTCTTGCAGTGCGCGTACCGCTTCGAGCTTGTCGTCGGGCATCACCTCGGCCCGCCACTCGGCGATACCCAGTTCTGCAGCGACCGCCGCTGCCGTCTCGGGATGGTCACCGGTGAGCATGACGATGCGTTCGACTCCGTCGGCGCGGAGCGCATCGAGTACTGCGAGGGCATTGGGCCGAACCTCGTCACGGAGGCTGATCAACCCCACCAGCACGCCGTCGACTGCCAGCAGAAGTGGTGTCTCGGCCTCACGCTGCAATCGCGAAACCCAGTCGGCCGCATGCTCGGAGACCGAGACATTCTCCCCACGCAGTAGGGAGGGGCTACCCAGCAGAAGGGTGCGTCCGTCTGCGACGGTACGCATGCCGAGTCCGACGAGCACTTCGCATTCCTCGTGCGGAGGAATGACGATATGACGTTCCTCGGTACTACGAATCACGGCTTCGGCCAGTGGATGCCGTGAGTGGATCTCGGAACTGGCCGCGTAGGCGAGTACCTGCTCCGGCTCCCAGTCATTCTGGAAGGACACGACATTGGTGACGACGGGGCGACCGACGGTGAGGGTGCCGGTCTTGTCGAACACGAAGGCGTCGACCCGGCCGGCCTGTTCCAGATGCGACCCACCCTTGATCAGAATCCCTCGGCGAGCACCGTTGCCGATGGCGGCGCTGATTGCCGTGGGCGTCGACAGTCCTACCGCGCACGGGCAGGCGACCAACAGCATGGTCATTGCGCGTCGAACGTCTCGGGTGACGACGAGTGTCAGGGCCGACAGGATGAACGATGCGGGTACGAAGCGTCGTGAGAAGTTCTCTCCCACAGTCTGAATCGGGGCTCGGTCTTCCTGCGCCTCCTCGACGCGGGAGATGATCCGACCGATCGTGGTGTCTCGGCCCACTGCGGACGCGCGGATCACTATGCGGCCACGGACAACGACGGATCCGGCGTGGATCCGGTCGCCGACGGCGATCGTCACCGGCAACGTCTCCCCGGTGATCGCCGACTGATCGACCACCGCATCACCGTCGACCACTGTGCCGTCCACTGGAACGCCGACGTGATCGTGCACCACGACCTCGTCGCCGACCTCGAGCCGATCGACGTCGACGGAGATCTCGGAACCGTCGGGCAGACGGGTCCATGCGGTGTCCTGAGTGCCGGTCAGCAGATCGGATATTGCGCGGCGAGTGCGCCTGAGCGTCAGGTCCTGCAGGTACTCACCGATGTTGAGCAGCCACAGCACCGTCAGTGCGACGACATTCTCGCGGAGGACGAGACTTGCCACGGTTGCTGCGCTGACGAGAGCATCGGTGCCTGCGGACCCGTTTCCGGCCAGCGAGCGCAGTGCTCCCTTCAGGAACGGGTAGCCGGTGAAGATGGTCGCTCCAGTGGCTACGACACGGCTGGTGGGGCCGAGGAGCGGTGGCCGTCTGAAGGCGTAGCGGCGAAAGCCGAGCAGGACGAGCGCAGCGCCACCGATGGCCATCCGCAGCACATCGCCGCTGGTGACGTCGGCGGAACGAGGGCTACGGACGGGCACGAGTCCCCAGTTCGTGGTGCGACCTGCGGTGATCGCGTCGAACAGTTCAGTTCTGTCGATTCTCGACCGTGAGTACCAGACGACGACCGATGCCGTTCGCGGGTACGCGTGGACGGCTCGCACGCCGCGAATCTTGTCGACGTGGTCTTCGACGGCAACTGCGCGGCCCGGGCTCGATCGCAGCCAGTCGACTCGAAGCCGCATGCGGCCTGCAGCGTCGGAGAGTATTTCGATGCCGTCCGCTGGGACGGGAGCCGTATCGAGAGAGTGTTCGACAAGCGTCGTCATGAGTTGGCTTACCGCCGGGGTCAGTGTGAGTGCCCGTGGCCGACTTCGGTAGCCGACGGCGGCGGTACTTCCTCGCCGAGACGGTCGCGGGCCTCAGCGACTACATCGGAGACGGCCAATCGTGCCGACTCGGCGTGGACTTCGGCCTTCCGCGCAGCGCGCAGACCGAGCTCGGTCGCAGACACAGCGGCCTTGCGGACGGGAGCCTTGTCGTACAGCTTCTTGGCTCCGTTGTACGCGGCGACGCCGACTGCGCCTGTCACTACCGTCGATACTGCCTTCGCGACGATGATCGGAAACGCCATGTTCTAGCTCCTCGATTTCGAACCGACACCCACTTATTGGGAATCATATTCGTTTTGCTCGGCAGTGGCGACTCCGGGGTTCGCAGACACCTCGTCGAGCAGATAACGCAGCGTGAGCACGTCAGGCGACCCCGCCCGATTCGAGCTCGAGTTCGTAATAGAGAGCCTTCGGTCCCTCGCCGCGACCCTCGTGGCAGTCGAAGCCTCGCTTCTCGTACACATGGCGAGCTGCCTCGTCGTCTTCGGAGGTGTTGAGGTCGATGTAGGTAGCACCTCGGGTCCGGACATGGTCGATGACGTCGTCGAGAAAGGTTGTGCCATAGCCCTTACCGCGGTGGGCAGGCTGAATGTAGAACTCGGCGAAATAGGCCTCGATGTCGGCGCTCCACGTGCCGATCCGGAATCGCAGAACCGCGACACCGATGGCGGTAGTCCCGAACGTCAGCACGCTGGTGTCGCCGGATGTCACCAGACCCTCCAAATGGCGTGCAAGCCATTCGGGCTCCGGTGCGGGGTCGTCGTACTCGCGATTGAAATCGACCAACAGGTTCGCGGCCTCGAGGAACCCGCCGGAATCTTTCACGTCACGTGCGCCGGGCATATGGACTCCTCGAGCAGTCAGTTCTCCGGTTGTACAAGTCTCTTGGCATCGAGCAAGCCGAGACCGGGATGCATCTCTCGTAGCGCTTTGATGGCGTAGACAGTCCGGCCGGATTCTGCGACAACCGCGTCGACGTCCTCGGCGGGTACAGCCTCGGGTCCGATCTTTTCAGGAGACATCCGGGTCCGGCTCTCTCCGAACCAGATGAACAGACCGGCTACAGCCAGCACTACCAGCTTCGACCAGTTCCAGGCAGAAGGATCGGCCACAAGGTCGCTGATCGTCAGGAACGCGAGCGCGGTCAACAGCACGGCAAGCCCGTAACGCTTCCAAGGGCGTTCTTTGGCCTTCATGCCTTTCATGCTGTCACTGCACCCCGATATGGGGCAACGCCTCAGCGTCGCAGTTCGGTATCGAGTCGAATCATGAGCACGCTGGACCTCGTTCCTCCGACGGACGGAGACGGATACCGGCGCAAGACCGAACGTAATGTCGTCGAGACTCGACTCCGCTTCAGGGGGTTCATCCATCTTAGGCATCGCGGATCCGGTTGCGGTTCAACCTGAATCCGAATTGTCCGAGAACGAATCCGGTCAACGCGCCCAGGGCTCCGGTCGCGACAGGGACCAGATATAGCCACGCAGAGCGAAGGATCAAGGGGTCGTAGTTGAGATCCCTTCCCAAATCGGTGGAATAGCCACGGCTCATCGTCACGCCCTCGAGGGGCTCGTATGAACCCTGATAGACGACGTCGTCCAAGTCCGTGGTCCAGTCGCCGATCAAATACCAGCCCAGTGGAGCCAACCCGACGATGAATCCGAACAGAAGCAGGAGGATGACGAGATTGCGCACCGTCTCAGGCTATTGCGCACGTCAACCGTCGTATACCTCGGTGGTGATGCCGAAGGGGTGGCCGGCGGGGTCGAGGAGAACCCTCCACCGCGGGTCCAGTTACAAGCGAGCGAGCTCACCCGGCTCGCTGCAGTCGATGGATATTCCTGCTATGTCTAGATGCGGGCGCGACATGTCATGAGAATACGGTGACCCCCAGCGCAAGGACCAGGATCGTGGACTTTGTCGTACGGGGTGACCTGAATTCTGCTCGGCTACAGCACCGCCACGTCGGGAGCGCACTGCCGCAGGGCTACGGCGCTCTTGACCTCGAGTGCACTCGAGGTTGCAGGGTGGTCTCATGCAGATGACCTTCGACGAGTTACCCCAACTCATGACCCTGATGACCGGCGACGAAAAACACGGCAGCAGTGCCACTTCCACACTGGACGTGCTGTGGGTGCTGTACTCCGACATTCTCCGTGTCGACGCGGCGAATCCCGACGACCCAGAGCGGGACCGGTTCTACCTCTCCAAGGGACACGGTCCGATGGCGTACTACGCAGTGCTCGCAGCACGGGGATTCTTGACGCCGGACGAGCTTGCATCGTTCGGCAGCTACGACTCATTGCTGGGCAATCATCCTGACCGGACGCTGATTCCCGGGGTCGACATCGGATCGGGATCGCTCGGTCATGGTCTGGCGCTGGCAGCCGGAACCGCTGTGGCGCTGCAGATTCAGCGAAGCCAGGCTCAGGTGTTCGTACTGATCGGTGACGCCGAGCTCGACGAGGGCAGCAACATGGAAGCCATTCAATTCGCCGGCCGATCCAAGTTGGGCAACCTGACAACAGTAGTGATCGACAACGATTCTGCAGGCTTGGGTTGGCCCGGCGGCATTGCCTCGCGTTTCGCCGTCGAAGGGTGGTCGACCGCCGATGTCGACGGGAGAGACCACAGTGCGCTCCGGCGGGCGTTTCGTATCGATCACGGCGACCGGCCGCACGTAGTGGTCGCCCACGTGGAGAAGAAGGAGAACTGAATGACGTCGACGATGAAGAGGACCGCGGATCAACGCGAGTCCTTCTACCGACTGCTGCCGGAGTTGTTGGTGCAGGACGAGCGAGTTGTGTTGGTGTTGGCCGAGATCGGCGTCGCCTATCTCGAGCCGCACCTTACCTCTGACATCCGATCGCGCGTGGTGAACGTGGGCATTCGAGAGCAGGCAATGATTGGTGTCGCGGGCGGAATGGCGCTCGCGGGTCTCCGCCCGATCGTGCATACCTTTTCGCCGTTCCTCATCGAAAGGCCCTTCGAGCAGGTGAAACTCGATCTGGGACATCAGGATGTCGGCGCGGTCCTGGTCAGCTCGGGCGGCTCCTACGGATGGCCACAGGGCGGTGAGACGCACTTCGGTCAACGCGATGTCGCACTATTGGACACCCTGGACGGGTGGACGGTGCACGTGCCCGGGCACGTCGACGAGGTCGAATGGATGTTGCGTAAGTCGGTTGCATCCGATAATCGCGTCTACATCAGGCTCGACGGCATCTCGAACGATCGTTCTCACGCTGACCCCGACGGTTCGATGACCGTTCTGCAACAGGGTAATTCGGGCACTGTGATCTCGGTCGGTCCGATGACGGACCGGGTCCTGGCCGCGGCCCGTGGACGTGACGTGACCGTGTTGCACGCGTCGACGATCAGGCCTTTCGACGGTACGACTCTCCGAGAAACGCTGACTGCGCCGGACGTCATGATCGTCGAGCCATATCTCGCGGGAACCTGTGTGTCCCACATCGATCGGGCTCTCACGGATGTGCGGCATCGAGTGTTGGGGATCGGGGTGGAGCCCGGAGAGCGTAGGAAGTACGGCACGGTGGCCCAACACGACCGAGCCAACGGCCTCGACATCGAGGGGCTCTCCCGATCGATGGACGAGTTCTTCGACTGATCAGTGTTGGCGACGCTCGTACCTGGCCTTGGCGAGGCTGTAAGCAGACTCGAGGAGTTCCCCGATCTGGGTTTCGGTCTGCGAAGACGGGTTGACCACCGACAACCAGCCGGCAGCGCCGTACTGGGGGTGGGCGGCAAGGATGTCGTCGGCGTCGGCCTGGGGTGCGTGGGCTGCGTCGCGTGGGGGCACTCCCAAGAGTCGCTCGAATTCCTGCTTTCCGGCAACGACATTGACGCGGAACGCGCCGGCACGGTCCAGCCGCGACAACTCGTCACCGGGATAGTTCTTCGTCACGATGGTTGCGAACGGCTGGGTGGCCGTCGGAACGGTCCCGTCCGGCGAGTAATAGAAGAACACATCGCCCCAGGCGAGTTCCGGAGTTCCATCACCCTCTCGGGGCCGCTGCGTCAATGTGCCGTCGAAGCTGCCGACCGAATTCACGATGTCGTCGAGAGTCATACAGCGATCGTCACATGTCCGGTCGCTCTTGCCCAGAGTCACATCGTAGAAGTAGCAGTCGCCCGACGGATGATTTCTTCGATTCGATCGGCGTCGTCGGAATCTCGCGGTGCGTACAGAAAGACATACGTCTCGGGTAGTCCGAAGACAGGGCGTCCGGCCAGCGGGTGCAGTTCGCCCCAGCCCGCGGATATGACGGTCTGTGCATCGTCCGGTTGCAGTACTACGTGCAACGAACCCTCGGTCTCGTGGACGTGCACGATTTCGCCTTTGGTTCGGGAGATCCAGGGCGAAGCTGAGCTGAGATCTGACAGATACAGCGCCTCACCTCTGCGCTCGAATCGACTGCGCTCCAGATGAAACGGTCCATCCGACGACGCCTCGGCGGTGACGGCAGCACTCAGCCGGTCGATCAGAGCACCGGTACCCCGATCGGTGAGCTGGCGATGGGGAATCGGGTACGGCGCGATCGACGGCCGTGGTCCGGGGCGACGTTCGAGCTGCCAGTGCAGACCGTTACCGGATGTGCCGTCGACACGAAGTGGGTCGCGTCGCGCAAACGGCCGCAGAGCGGTGGTGATCAGCCAGCCTCCGACATTGGCCGGAAGTCCTCCCGGCCCCAGTTCCATCCACGCGGTGTAGTCGTTCTTGACGCGCTGCACAGTGCCCCCCGAGTCACGTAAGTCCGGAACAACGTAACCCGAGGGGCAGCGCCGATTCAGGCCGGGCAGCCGACGGTGTAGGTCCAGACGGTCCCGACCGGTCCGGTGACGCGGACCAGGACGGCTGTTGCGGTGCCGGCCGGAACTGCTACCACCACCGAGCCGACGCCGTTGCTGCCGCCGACATAGCCGGTGTTGTGGATCAGTGCACCCTGGTAGAACACCTCGATCTGATCGGGGACGTCCACGGTGTCGTAACTGAGGACGAACGAGGTCGGTCCGGTTCGACCCAACTCGTGGAGGGTCTCTGTCACGCCCTCCTCGCCCGACAGCGTGGAGGCGTTGCACTGCTGAGTTGCGATACCTCCGTTTGCCGAACCCGTGTCGATCCCGAGCACGCCGCCGGCGATGGCGCTTCCGCTGCCGAGGATGCGGATACCGTTGTCGATGATGTTCCCACCGTCGAGAATCGCGCTGCCACTGTCGAGAATCGCGCTTCCGCTGTCGACGATGGGACCGATTTCAGGCTGAGCCATGGCCGACGCGGGTGCGGCCAATGCGAACGCTAAGGCGGTCAGGACTACCGCCGCCGAACGGCGCGTCAGGTTCTTACGAATTCCACTCTTGCTCGACACAATTCCTCCACCGAAAGTACGTGACGGGCTGTCCGTCTCAGCGATGCTGACATGGCAAATTCGGGTCGAGTATCCCTCGTTCGAATGATCCTGCGGGGCCGAAAGCTCTGTGCCCCAAAGATTGTTGTCGTTCGTTCGACTCAACCGCGGCCCTTGCCTCACCGACCGGACGTACATCTGTGGATGTACAGCGAGATACCCGCGCAGACCGATGTGCAGACGAACACCGACTCGTAGCGTTGGACAGGTCAACGAAACATCGAACGCGAAGGGACCGTCATGCAGGTCGCAACTTTTCTTTCTCAGCAACCGTCCACAGCAGAGCAGGTGCTCGGCGTGGGATTGGGAACGCTGGGCCTGGTGATTGCACTGGCTGTCATCTTCGGTGGGTTGATTCTGTTCCTCGCCGCATTGATCAGCATCATCCGTTCCCCGAACTACACCGTCGCCGGTCGGGCAGTGTGGATCTTCGTCGTACTGGCGTTCCCCTTCCTCGGTCCTCTGGTCTGGTTCGTGTGGGGTCGCAAGTCGACTTTCGCCGTGGATGTTTCCCACAGCCTCAGATGATGGAGCCGATCGTGCGCGCAGCGTCGGGGAACTCGCCGGGGTTGGGGCCGGCATAGTTGAGGCGCAGGTACTTGCCGGTGGGTTCGGCCGGAAAGTAATCGTTTCCGGCACCGACGATGACACCGGCAGATCTACATTGCTGCACGATCTGTTCCAGATCCACGTCGTCGCGCAGACGCATCCACAGATTGAGACCACCGCGCGGTACGGCATCGAGATGGCCACGAGGTGCGAACTCGATCAGGCTGTTCGCCAACAAGTCCCGGCGAGAGGCCAACTGTGTACGCAGATGCCGGAGATGGGTACGCCAGGCGGGTTGCGTCACCACGTCCAGTGCGACAGCTTGCAGGATCCCACTGACGTACATCGACTCGGCACCGGTGTCGGCGAGGATTCGCTCGTGCGCGGGACCGCGAGCGATCAGGCCTGCCAATCGAACCGACGGGGACACCGTCTTGGTGAGCGATCGTAGGTACACCACATGCCCGCCGTCGTCCCGTGCCGCCAATGGATTCGGCTCGGCGGTGATACCGAAATCGTGGGCGGAGTCGTCCTCTATCAAGAATGCGCCGTGCCGTCGAACAGTGTCGAGGATCTGCTCGCCGAGTGCCGGCGACCAGTGGGCTCCGGTCGGACTGGCAAACGTGGGTTGGGCATAGAACGCCCGGGAGCCGGTGCGCGCGAACGCTTGCGACAGTGCATCGGGATCGGGGCCGTGCACACCGCTGGGGACCGGTACGACGTGGACACCCGCCTGGGTGGCAGCGAGAATCGCGCCCCAATAGGTCGGCGATTCCATCAGTAGCGGACGGTCTGCGCCGACCAGCGCGCGGAATGCGGTACTGAGGCCGGTCTGGCTGCCGGGAATGATGACCACATCGCTGGCGGACGGCGGAATGACGCCCACCGGCGTCGATGCCCCCAACTCCGCGGCGAACCACGCCCGCAATTCGGGTAGTCCGGCGGTCGGGGGCCGGGCTATCACCGCGTCGGTACGGGATGCGCGAGTGAATGCAGCGTGAACGAGCCTCTCCGGCAACAACTCCCGCGCCGGATAGCCCGAATGCAGTGCGATCACATCGCTGGACGTGGACTGAAGTGCAGCCGGAAGTTGCAGTCGGTTTCCTGGTGCTCCCAGCGCCGCTGTCTGCCAGCCGTAATCGTTGGGCCGGGCCGTACGAACGGTTCTGACGAATGTGCCGACACCAGGGCGGCTTTCGATGACGCCTTGCGCAGTGAGGGTGCGCAGCGCCTTCTGCACGGTGACCGGGCTGGCCGAATGCTGGGCCACCAGGGAGCGGGTGGACGGCAGCTTCGCCTCTGGAGGCGCGGCTGCGATCCACTGCTTCAGTGCGTCCACTATCCGTGAACTGCTATCGTCGGACATGACACAGCATAGTAGCGCTACTCATTCTGGTGCGAGCCCGCTATCGCGTGCCGGTTTGTTGTGGGGCTTGGCGGGCGTCACTGCATTCTCGTTCACCGTTCCGCTCACTCGCATCGCCGTGACGGGAGGCCTGTCGCCACTCTTCGTCGGCACCGGAAGGGCTGTGGTCGCAGCCGCATTGGCGGCAGTCGCGCTGTCGGTAACGAGACAACGACTCCCCCAGGGTGGGCAGTGGGGTCGGCTGGCCGTCATCGCGGCCGGTGTCGTGATCGGCTTCCCGGTACTCACCTCCTACGCACTCACCACGGCATCTGCCGGTCACAGCGCCGTCGTCATCGCACTGCTGCCGGCGGCCACCGCCGTTGTCGCAGTGGTGCGAGAACGGCAACGAGTGAGGCCGATGTTCTGGCTCGTCGCAGGCATGGGCGCTGTCGTCGCGATCGGATTCGCGGCCGTTCAGGGCGGACGGCTGACCGGGCTCGGATGGTCGGATCTGTTGCTGCTCGGGGCCGTTGTCGCCGCGGCGGTCGGCTACGCCGAAGGAGGCTTGTTGGCCCGCGAACTCGGGGCCTGGCAGACGGTGTCGTGGGCTCTGGTGGTGAGCCTTCCGGTGACCGGTGCGTTGGCGGCCTTCTCCTGGTGGGAGCAACTGTCGGGAGCAGGTGCACGCGAGTGGGCATCGTTCGCCTACCTGGCGGTGGTGAGCATGTACCTCGGATTCTTCGCCTGGTATCGGGGCCTGGCCATCGGCCCCATGTCGAGTGTGAGCCAGATCCAGCTGATCCAACCGGTGCTCACCATCTGCTGGGCCGCGATCATCCTGCGCGAGGGGTTGACGTGGCCGGTGGTCGGGGGTGGAGCAGCGGTCATCGCATGTGCAACAGTGGCGGTCCGGACCCGGATGTCGCCGTCCGTTCGACAGGAGGAACTTTCGGCATGACCAAATCGATCGATCAGGCGCGCAAACTCGAGAATGTTCGCTACGACATTCGCGGACGCATTCTGGACAAGACCGAGGAACTCGAGGAGCAGGGACACACCATCCTGCGCCTCAACGTCGGCAATCCTGCCCCCTTCGGGTTCGAGGCACCGGACGAGATCATGATGGCCATGATCCGCAATCTGCCTACTGCACAGGGATATTCCGATTCGCGTGGTTTGTTCTCGGCGCGCACCGCGGTGGTGCAGTACTACCAGACCAAGGGCCTGACCGATCTCGACGTCGGCGACGTATACCTGGGCAACGGGGTCTCCGAGCTGATCACCCTGACGATGCAGGCGCTGTGCAACCCGGAGGACGAGATTCTGATTCCGTCACCCGATTATCCGCTGTGGACGGGATCGGTAGCGCTCGCCGGCGGCACACCCGTCCACTACCTGGCCGACGAGAGCCAGGATTGGGCCCCGGACTTCGAGGATCTCGAAGCCAAGATCACCCCTCGCACTCGTGCGATCGTGGTGATCAATCCCAACAACCCGACAGGGGCGGTGTATCCACGCGAGGCACTGCAGCGATTCGTCGATTTGGCACGTGAGCACGATCTGATACTGCTCGCCGACGAGATCTACGAGAAGATCGTCTACGACGGTGCAGAGATGACGAACCTGGCCACTCTCACGGGTAAAGACGTTCTGTGTCTGACCTATTCGGGTCTGTCGAAGGCGTACCGGGTGTGTGGATTTCGGGCCGGATGGTTGGCAATCACCGGGCCGCGTCGACGTGCGGCGAGTTTCATCGAGGGCATCACCCTGCTGTCCAACATGCGGATGTGCGCGAACGTGCCGGCGCAACACGCAATACAGACCGCGCTCGGCGGCAGGCAGTCGATCGAGGATCTGCTGCTCCCATCCGGCAGGCTGACCGCGCAGCGTGACCTCGCGCATCGCATGCTCAACTCGATCGACGGAATCAGCTGTGTGCAGGCAGCGGGTGCGCTGTACATGTTTCCGAAACTCGACACCGAACGCTTCGGCATCGTCGACGACGAGAAGTTCGTGATCGACCTCCTCGAGTCCGAGAAGATTCTCGTCAGTCACGGCCGTGCCTTCAATTGGGATGTGCCCGATCACTTCCGGCTCGTCACACTGCCCAACGTCGACGATCTCGCGACGGCGCTCGAACGTCTCGGCAACTTCATGAGCTCCTATTCGCAATAGCGCTCAGGTCGGATCCGGCTCGAACAACTCCTCGATGGTGCAGTCGAAGGCGGCGGCGAGGCGAAAGGCGACGGGCAGACTCGGGTCGAATCGCTCTTTTTCGATGGAGATGATCGTCAGGCGCGTGACGTCGATCCGCTCGGCCAGTTCGTTCTGAGACCAGCCGTTCTCGGTACGACGCCGTCGGACACTGTTCTTCACTACGACAAGGCTCGGTAGCGAGCGAACGCATACCGCGCGGTGAACGATGCGAACGCAGCCAGCAGCAGGCCCGTCAGTAGCAGAGTGGCCGGGGGGTCGACGTGGGTGATGGCGACTACCGCCAGAGTCAGGCCGAGGACGGTCACAAGATCGGTGGCGGTGCCACTCGATGCCTTTGTGGTCCAGTGTGATTCGATGCTCTCGCCCGACGCGTACGCCGAGTCGGCGGTGGATGGGGCGATGAACAGAACCCAACCCAGCATCGTCCCGAACGGAAGCGCGGTGAATCCGAAGACCACCGCCGAGATTCCCGGTGCGACGGGCGAGACCAGCCAGGCGAGCAATGCTGTCGCCAATGCCGTGGCGAGTCCGACCGCGGCGACCGATATCCATCTGAGTGTCATGCGCTTTCTCCGATCCTCGGTATAGCTCACTATACGTATAGGAAACCATACATCGGGCCTCACATGCAGGTGAGCGAGACGGTGAGAAAACTGTCACCGATGTGCAGCATCGGTGTAGTCGGTCGAAACGTGCCAGGTGATGAGGTGGTCGTACCCAGGGAAAGGACCACAGTCATGCCGGATCTCTTCAGCCCGTTCACTCTCAAAGGGGTGACGCTTCGAAACCGAATCGCCATGTCGCCGATGACGATGTATCGCGCCGTCGACGGGAAGATGAACGATTTTCACCTGATGTACCTGGGCGCACGCGCGGCGGGTGGCTTCGGGATGGTGTTTCCGGAGCAGGTAGCGATCACGCCCGACGGACGCACCACCCCCGGGTGCGCCGGGATCTACGACGACGATCAGATCGAGGGTCACGCTCGCGTGACGTCGATGATCAAGGAGATGGGTTCGGTTCCGGCCATTCAGCTGGGTCACACCGGACGCAAGGGCAGCGAAGTTCCACCGTGGCAGGGCGGACACCAGCTTCCGGCAGACCATCCCGACGGGTGGGAGTGTGTTGCGCCGTCGGCGATTCCGTACGGCGGTGACCACTCGTTCCCCGTCCACGAACTCACCGTGCCGGAGATCAAGGCGATCCATCAGAGCTACGCCGACGCAGCTGTCCGTGCTGCGGAAGCCGGTTACGAATGGCTGGAAATGCACTACGCCCACGGTTATCTCGGGGCAAGCTTCTTCTCCCCACTGGCGAATCAGCGCACCGATCAGTACGGCGGAAGCCTGGAGAACCGGGCACGGTTCCACCTGGAGGCGCTCGACGCGGTGCGTGAGGTGTGGCCGGAGAAGTACCCCCTCACCATGCGCTTGGGCTCGGATGACCACCACCCCGACGGGGTTCAGTTCGACGAATCCATGATCGCCATCGGATGGATGAAGGAACACGGCCTGGATATGGCCGACGTCAGCCTGGGCTTCAATACCGACGACATGGTGGACCCGCCTTTCGGGGACATGGGGTTCATGGTCGAGCGGGCCGCGCGGGTCAAGCGCGAGCTGGATATCCCGGTGACGTGCAGCTGGAATCTGGGAGTTCCGGAGAATGCGGACGCCGTGATCCGCGACGGCAAGATCGACGTGGTGTTGCTCGGTCGTCCGGCACTTGCCAATCCGCACTGGCCAGTGTGGGCTGCACGCGAGCTCGGCCATGGTGACCCGTTCTCGCTGGTGCCCGAGGACTGGAGCTGGTGGCTGAAGAATTTCCGCGGACACGACCCGAGCATCGGATTGCCGCCGGCGAAAGTTCTCGACGAGGAGCAGGAGAGGAAGATCGCGTAGTCGAGGGAAGGACCGGACGGCGATCACAGACCACCTGCGGACGGTAGGGTTCCAAGGGCTCGCATCATGAGGAGCCCAGTGGTGTTCTCGTATCGACGCGGAGGTTTGTGATGGCCGGCGGACTCGTAGCCCTACTCGACGACGTGGCAGCGCTGGCTCGCCTGGCCGCGGCCTCCATCGACGACGTCGGTGCCGCGACCGGTAAGGCAACGGCCAAGGCAGCAGGCGTTGTCATCGACGATGCAGCGGTGACGCCACAGTACGTTCGCGGCCTCGCGGCCGAACGAGAGCTCCCCATCATCAAGCGCATCGCGGTCGGCTCGTTGCGCAACAAGCTCCTGATCATTCTTCCGATCGCCCTGTTGTTGAGTCAGTTCCTGCCGTGGCTGTTGACGCCGATTCTGATGCTCGGCGGGTGTTACCTCAGCTACGAGGCCGCGCACAAGATCTGGGGTGCGCTGTTCGGTCATGGCGACCATCACGAGGCTGCCGAGGACGAGCCGCGTGACGAGGACTCGGTGGTCTCCGGTGCCGTGCGCACCGATCTCATTCTGTCGGCCGAAATCATGGTCATCGCACTGGACACCATTGCCTCGGAGGGCTTCTGGAGTCGGTTGATCATCCTGGCGGTCGTTGCCGTGGTCATCACGATCGTTGTCTACGGCGTCGTTGCGCTGATCGTGAAAATGGACGACATCGGTCTGAAATTGGCCGACGGTTCCACGGGATTCGTCGAGAAGTTCGGCCGGGGTCTGGTCAAGGGCATGCCCAAGGTCATGTCGGTGCTGTCGGTTGTCGGCACGGCCGCAATGCTGTGGGTCGGTGGACACATCCTGCTCGTCGGTATCGACGAGCTGGGATTCCATCCGATCTACGAACTTGTGCACCACGGCGAAGAAGCGGTGCGCGGCGTGGCAGGTATCGGCGGAGTACTGGCGTGGATCGTCAACACTCTGGCGTCGGCGATCATCGGTGCGATCGTCGGCTGCATCATCGTGGTTGCGCAGCTGGGGATCTCGAAGGCACTTGCCAAGCGGTCCGCTGCAAAGTAGTGGCGGTATCGGCGACGTTCGCCGTCGTTCATCCGTCCTCGGAGCCGGCATCGGAGATCCTGTACCGCTACTACGTCGATGTCGTCAGACGCTTCCATGGGCGTGAGGCATCGGACATCGAAGTCGGTGGAGCCATGCTCGACGAGCCCAGCGACGACCTCGTCGGAGAGTCGGGTGTATTCGTTGTCGCGTATCTCGGCTCGGACCTGGCCGCTTGCGGGGGTGCACGTTTCGTGTCCGACGACATTGCCGAGCTCACGCGGGTCTTCGTCGACGTCCGTGCCCGCGGGAACGGGGTGGGCGCGTCGATGGTCGAGTTCGTCGAAGAGTGCGTCCGCGAATCGCATCGCACGACAGTCAGATTGGATACCCGAGCGGACCTGATCGAGGCGCGGGGCCTGTACTCCAAGCTTGGCTATCACGAGGTACCGGCGTTCAATGCAGACCCCTACGCCGAGGTGTGGCTCGAAAAGAAGCTCCTGTGAACGACTTTCGTCACCGACGAGCCAGCTCGAGCACTCTTCGTTCGGACACGGAGACATCGGCGAGTGATACCGTCAACTCGTCCCACGCCCGCTGGACGCGGAGTTCATCCCGGCGGAGTCGCTTCTGCGCAGCAGCAAGTCTGCGGCGTTCGGCGAGAAGCATGTGGCGATCGCGATCCAGCTGGGCCAAGAAGAGATACGTGTGCGCATCGAACGGATACATTCCAACTCCTATGGTGTGGTGGGGAATCCGTGCATCAGGACCATGACGTGTTCGCGATCCTCCGGGGTCGCGTTCTCGCCGTGTCGACGCCATTTGTCCACGACCGCGCGTAACTCCGTGTCCAGCTCGGCGGTTTCGCTTGCAGTTAGACGTAAGACATTGTCGGTACTGAACGCCGCCGATACCCACTCCGGTCCCCACGATTCGGACGTTCGGTCGAAATCGCGTAAGCGAGACCACTGGTGAGCCAGCCAGGAATCCTTGGACGCTTTTGCAACCGACAGTGACTCGGGCGAGTCGGAGAAGTCGTTCTCGGACCAGCTGAAGCCCTCCTCGTTGGCCTCCGACCACCACCGCTGACGCTTGTCCGATCCGTTCTCGACCTCTTTGACGAACCCGTGCTCGGCGAGCTTTCGAAGGTGGTAGCTCACCGAGGCCGGCGACTCGTCCACCAGATCGCCGAGCTGGGTTGCAGTCATCGACTTGTTGGCACGCAACGCATAGAGCAGGCGCAGCCGGATGGGATGCGTCAGTGCCTTCAGCTCGGACATGTCCGTCAGTTTCCGCGGGTTCCGGGACGGTGGTGGTGGGCTCATGCACCAACCATAACCCGAAAGAAATATTTCGCAATAGTTCTTTCGGAACTAGCTGCTGTGCACGGTGACGGCGTAGCCGTCCGGGTCTTGCAGGACGAAGGTCTTGCCGAAGGGTCCGTCGAAGGGGTCGGTCAAGATGGTGACTTCGGCCGCGACCAGCGTTTCGTGTAGCGCCACGGCGTTGTTGCATTCGAGCCACAGTGCAACTCCGAGTCCTGGCTGCCCACTGTCGAGATCGGTCCCCGGAGCGGGGTTTCGGACGGCAAAAGGGATGGGTGAGGTGGTGAACACCACTGCTCCGGGTGGAGACTGGGGTGCGCGGACGAGGCCGAGCCGGGATTCGTAGAAGTCTGCGCTGACGGCGAGATCACGTACCTGGAGGGAGAGGAAGCTCGGTCCGGAAACGGTTGCAACGGTCATGTTGTGCCCTTTCGATTGTTCGTCAACTTCTTGACGACAACGAATGTATGTCAAGATGTTGACATGAGTCAAGTGGATGTCGACACCTCGATCGGTTACGCCCTGAAGCGGGCAACCTCCGCCTTGCGCTCGGCGATGGACGATTGTCTGCGCGATCTAGACATCACCGTCTCTCAGTACTCGAGCCTCGAGCTCCTCGCGCAGAAGCCGGGTCTGTCCAACGCCGAACTCGCGCGTGCGGTGTTCGTCAGCAGGCAGGCAACCCATCAACTGTTGGCCGGTCTCACGCGCGACGGCTTGGTGGAAATCGAAGGGGCAGGTCGAGACCAGCGCCTGCACGTGACAACTCGGGGCATGGAGCGCTTAGGGCAAGCGTCGGCCGCTGTGGCCTCCGTCGAACAGGTCATGATTGCCTCGCTGTCCACACAGGAGCGAGAAGTGTTGCACCGCAACCTTGTCGCGTGTGCCGAGGCTCTCGACGGGAATCAGCAGTCGTAACCTCACGCGACCGAGTCGAGGAACTCCAGCATCGCCGTGTTGAACTCCTTCGGCCGGTCCATGTTCGCGGCGTGACCGCACTTCTCCAGAACGACCGATCGACCGAGTGGATTGAGTTCCACCGACTCGGAAGCGTGTGCAGCAGGCCAGAACTGACTGTCGCGCCCGGCGACCATCAGGAACGGCCTGTCGTTGCCAGCAATGGTTGCGCGCCAATCCTGTGCTGCATGATCGGCGAGCAGAGCCTTCATCGGAGCCGTGTCGGGTGACGCCATCTTCGGCATCGACCGCATCGCGAATGCCAGTTTCAGCAGCGAAGGCACTGACTTCCACTGAGGCCTGCCGTGGCCCGTGCTAGGTATTCCGCTGTCGAAGAATGTCGTTCGATTTGCATCGGTAAGTCCGTAGAAGCCGTTCGACCAGTCCGCGCTGTTCACCATCTTCGGTGTCTGATCCACCGAGACAATGGCGCGCACGCGGTCGGTGCCGAACTGTGAGACGTACGACCAGACGGTGCTCGCTCCCATCGAACCGCCGATCAAGACGGCTTCGTCGACGCCCAACGCTGTCAAGAAGTTGGCGACATCGCGCCCGTGCCGCTCCATGGATGCGCCGTGGGTCGGTGCTTCCGATGCTCCATGGCCACGTCTATCGAGAGCCAGCACGCGATACCCGGCCGCTACCAACGCCTTCTGCTGTAGCGCCCAGGTGGTGGCAGGAGCACAGAAGCCGGCGATGAGAACTACTGCCGGACCGGTGCCCTCGTCGATGTAGCTCAGAGTGACGGAGTCGTCGGTGACCACTGTCGGCATGGCGCATCTTTCTGTCAGGCGAACTCGGCGTGCATTTCCCAGATCAGGATCTCGCTCGCAGTCGATGCTGTCACACGGTGTCCGCCTGTAGCCGTGAGTCGGACTGCGTCACCTTGGGCGAGGTCGCCGACTCCCTCGAATACCGCTGAACCGTCGGCTATGAAGACATGACCGAACGGCGCGTCGGGAACAGTGATCGATTGTCCCGGCGCGAGCCGCGCAACGTGAAGTGCCGCAAACCGATTGCCGATGTGCACGCCGCTCCTACCCGCGATGCCCGATGCCACACAGACGAGCTCACCGGATGCCAACTCGTCTCGAACGTCCAGCTCCTCGTAGGAGGGACTCGTTCCGTCGGTGTCCGGTGGAATCCACATTTGTACGACGCGTAGCTTTTCCCGGCTGGTCAGACTCGACGCATTGCGTTCGGTGTGGCGAATGCCGGTGCCGGCACTCATTCGCTGAATCAATCCGGGACGAATCTGCCCGGTACTGCCTTCGGAGTCAGCATGTTCGAGAGTGCCTTCGAGTACCCACGTCAGAATCTCCATGTTCTCGTGCTGATGGGAATCGAACCCTTCGCCCGGAAACACTGTGTCCTCGTTGTGCACCATGAGCAGTCCGTGCGCATTGGCCGCCAGGTCGTAGTTGCCGGTGGCGGGAAACGACTGCTTGGAATCGAGCCATTCGTTCCACCAGTGATGCCGCTGGGCCTCTGCGATGTGTGTGACCTGGGGATTCGGCGTCATGACCTCAATAACGCGGACGGTGTCCACGGTGTTCCGTGGACCGACCGCCGCGTCGAATGCTCATATGAGCATAATTACGCTCAAGTGTTGACCGTGACCCGAGTCACTGCCTACGTTTGAGCCCGCTCCACTTTGGCCCCACACTTTTCGGAAGGACCCCATGAAACTCGCCACGACAATGAAGTCGGCCGGGCTGGTTGCCCTCGCGACCGTCGTAATCGCAGGATGCTCGACCCCCGGCGACGGCAGCTCGACAGCAACCAATTCTCTACCCGAAGGTGCCAAGGCCAAGATCGGGTTCAGTCAGGCCACCCAGCAGAGCCCCTTCTACGTGTCGCTGACCGATGCAGCGACGGCCGAGGCACAGGCGCAGGGCAACGAACTGCTCAACGTGGACGCCAACGGTGATGTGACGAAGCAGAACAACGACGTTCAGGACCTCATCACGCGCGGCATCAACGTTCTCATCATCAACCCGGTCGACCCCAAAGGCATTGCGCCCGCACTTGCTGCGGCCGAGGCAGCTGGTGTGAAGGTCGTGACCGTCGACCGTCCGATCGACTCGGGAGCCGAGTCCTTCGTCGGACGTGACAACAAGGCAATGGGTCAGCTCGTCGGTGAAGCCATGGTTGCGACACTCGGCCCAGCCGGCGGCAAGGTCATCGAAATCCAGGGTGATGCAGGCGGAACCGTCGCCAAGGACCGAAGCGACGGCTTCCACGCCGCCGCGGATGCCGCATCGAACATCACCATCGTCGAAGGCCCGTACGCGAACTACATCAGGTCCGAGGCGGTGACCGCCATGCAGGATCTGCTGCAGGCGAACCCGGATGTCAAGGCTGTGTACGCGCACAACGACGACATGGCTCTCGGTGCACTGCAGGTTCTTCAGGAGAACAACCGCACCGATGTCAAGGTGTTCGGTGTCGACGGTTTGATGGAGGCAGTGAAGGCCATTGCCGACGGAGACCAGTACGTGGCCACGGCGTCGAACGATCCGGGCAGCGAGGGCCAGAAGGCAGTACAGACGGCCATCGCCGTCGCAAACGGCGACAGCGTCGAGTCCTTCGTCGATGCGGGCACTGCATTGGTCGACAAGTCCAACGCCGAAAGCCTCGTCGGAGATACCACTTTCGCAGAGTCCTCTGCTCAGTAGCGTCTCTTCTCGATCCAGATCCGCTCCTGTAGCTCAACATATTTCGAGAAAGTCGAGTTCGATAATGGTTCCCCAGCAGATGACTGCTGCCGTGATGTATGCGCCGGGCGATATTCGAGTAGAGCAGGTAGCTGTACCGGTGCCCAAGGCCGGAGAGGTCTTGCTCGAGGTCGCGGCGTGCGGAGTGTGCGGCTCCGACATTCCCCGAATGCTGCGCAACGGTGGCTACAAGATGCCGATAATCTGTGGACACGAGTTCTCCGCTCACATCGCAGTTCTCGGTGACGGAGTGACCGGATTCGAGGTGGGCGACCTGGTCTCGGTACCGCCGCTCATTCCGTGCTACAAGTGCGAGTACTGCCTCAAGGGTGAGTTCGGCCTGTGCGAGGATTACGACTACTTTGGGAGTCGTTGCGACGGAGCGTATGCGCAGTATGTGACATCTCCTGTCGGCAATCTGATGAAGATGCCTGAGGGAATCGACCCCCGGGCGGCAGCGATGCTCGATCCGGCCGCCATCGCACTGCACGCGTTGTGGAAGACCAACCTGCGGACCGGACATCGCGTCCTGGTCATCGGTGCGGGTCCGATCGGCCTGTTCGGTATTCAATGGGCGAGAATGGCTGGTGCCAGTCAGGTGGTGGCTTTGGACCTGAGTCCCGAGAAGGCGGCGATGGCACTCGAAGCCGGTGCGACCCATGCCGTGCAGTCCGCCGACGAGGCGCGCGCACTCGGTGGTCGCGGATTCGACATCGTTCTCGAATCTGCCGGTGTCGCATCGACAGTCGACCTGGCCGCTGCACTCACCGGGCCACAAGGGCATGCAACCTTCATCGGCATCCCGCATGCACCGGTGACGCTGGAGAAGGAAACGTTCAACAACTTCCTTCGGCAGGAGACGAGCCTCCACGGTTCGTGGAACTCGTTCTCCGCTCCGTTCCCCGGATCGGAGTGGCACACGGCTGCACAGAAACTCGCCGACGGTTCGCTGAAGTGGGAATTCATGATTACCCACCAGCTGCCGCTGTCGGAGCTGCCCGACATGATGAAAGCGCTCGGTGACCGGTCTGTCTTCAGCTCCAAGGTCATCTTCATGCCCAACGAAAGCTGATACGCAATGGGAATACTGCTGAGTCTCGATCTCGGCACCGAGGGCGCTCGGGTAGGAGCGTTCACAGATGACGGAATTGCTCTCGGCTCCGTTCATCGGCCCTATCCGACGGTTTTTCCTCGACCCGGTTGGGCCGAGCAGAACCCGTCGGACTGGTGGGATGCCTGTGTCGGTGCAACGCGTGAGTTGCTCGCACTGCCCGAGTGCATTGCTGCGGGGCCCGTGGTGGCGGTGGCTTCGTCGACGACGGCGTCGACTGTCGCTGTTGTCGACGAGGCCGGGAATGCACTGCGCCCGGCGATCCTGTGGATGGATTCGAGAGCCTCAGCGCAATCGGACCTGACCGCCACGTTCGTGGCGGACCATCCCATTTTGAAGTGGTCGGGTGGCTCCGACGCGACGGAGTGGTTGCTACCCAAGGCCATGTGGCTCCAGCAGTGTGAACCGGACACTTTCCATCGGGCCGATCGAATCGTCGAGGCAATCGACTTCATCACCTTCAAATTGACCGGCCGCTGGGTCGGGTCGCAGATGAATGCCGTGTGCAAATACAACTACGATTCGGTCGCCGGCCGGCTCCCACAGGAGCTGTACGACGCCCTCGGTGTCGAAGATCTGACTACCAAGTTGCCCGACACGATCCTTCCGGTCGGATCGAGCGCGGGGGTGGTTCGTGGCTCTGCAGCAGAGGAATTGGGGATCTCACCCGACGCTGTGGTCGGGGTGGGCGGCATCGACGCGCACGTGTCGCTACTGGCCTGTGGCGGTAAGCCGGAGGGTCTGGTGTCGTTGGTCTCGGGTACCTCCACAGCGATCATCACCGAGATCGACGATCCGTGTGACACCGCTGAAGTGTGGGGGCCGTACCCACACGCGCTGCGTCGGGGCAAGTGGCTGGTGGAAGGTGGCCAGATCACCAGTGGGTCCATCCTCAAGTGGGTCGGCGAGGGAATCATGGGGGTGCCGAGAGAGCAGATCGGTTCTCTCATCGACGGTGCTGCTGCCGTCGATCCGAGAAGCCACGGGTTGCTGGCGCTCGACTTCTTCATGGGTAACCGAACACCACATCGGGACTCCCGGCTGCGCGGCGCGGTCGTCGGACTGACACTCGGTACCACCCGGGAAGAGTTGTACCGAGCGGCCGTGGAAGCGGTTGCATGCGGAACCAAGTCGGTACTCGATTCGTTTGCACGCGGCAACATCTCGTGCGACCGACTGGTGTTCTCGGGCGGAATGCACAGGAATCGGTTGTGGCAACAGATCACCACGGACGTATTGGGAATCGAAACCGAGATGGTTCTCAGTGACAATCTGACGCTGCGCGCCTGTGCGGTCATCGCCGCCAGAGCGGCCGGCCTCGTCGGCTCGTTGGACGAGGGTGCTGCTCTATTCAGTCCTCGCACAACGACGTTGGTGCCCAACGCCGCTCTGCACGAGCATTACGCACAGACCTACGAAAGCTACGTCGAGCTCACCACCGTGCTCAAGCCCGTCATGCATCGATCGGTGATCGCATTGGAGAAGCGATGACGACGCCGGACAAGGGGCACGACGCGCTGCTGCTCGAAGTGGCACAGCTCTACTACGAGCAGAACCGAACTCAGGACGATATCGGTCGGCAGCTGCATCTGACCAGATGGAAGATCGGTCGATTGCTCGACGAGGCTCGCAAGTGTGGAATCGTCCGGATTCAGATTGTTCATCCGCAGGCGCGGCAGTCCACCCTCGAGTTGGAGTTGTCCAGTCGATTCGACCTGACCGAGTGCATCGTGGTGCGGACTCACACAGATCTGTCGGATCAGCGGGCACAGGTGGCGAAGGCCGCTGCCGATTACCTGCAGAGCAGGGGATCTCGGGTCCGAACTCTCGGCGTGTCATGGGGAAACACGATGCAGGACATCGCCGCTGCGCTCCCCTCGGGGTGGAGCGACGGCGTGGAAGTCATCCAAATCAACGGCAGCATCAGTCGCTCGATCAAGCCGACAACCGCAGCGAATGTCGCAACGAGCATCGCGCACAGTGCCCACGGGCATGCGGTCCTGTTGCCGGTACCGGCAATCGTGGAGCAGGTGTCCACCAAGCACGCATTGGACAGTGAGCCGTTCATGCGTGAGGTGCTCGACAAAGGTCGCGCAGCTGACGTCCTGTTGTTCTCTCTGGGTGCCCTGGATGCCAATTCTGTTCTGGTGCAGAGCGGCGCGATCAGCTCGGACGAGCTCGTCCGCCTGCAATCGGCTGGAGCGTGCGGCGACGTTCTGGCGCATTACATCACCCCGGACGGCACGCTCGCCGATACCGATCTGGAATCTCGCACGATGGGCCTGTCACTCGACGACCTACGCGCCGCCCGTTGCTCGGTGGCCGTCGCAGCCGGGCTGCGCAAGGTCGATGTCGTTGCGGGCGCACTGAGGAACGGTCTGTGTTCTGTGTTGATCACGGACGAAGAGACCGCACGCACAGTTCTGGAGAAAAAGCTATGAACGCAGCACTGCGTATGGAGAACATCGTCAAAGAGTTCCCGGGAACGTTGGCCTGCAACAAGGCAACGCTCGAGGTGGCCAAGGGCGAGGTTCACTGCCTGCTCGGGGAGAACGGTGCAGGCAAGAGCACGATGATGAAGATCTTGTCCGGCTCCTACCGTCCCGACGGCGGCACGATCACTGTCGACGGTGCGCCGATGAATTTCTCCAGCCCCCTCGACGGAGTCAAGGCCGGCATCAGCACGATCTACCAGGAACTCGACCTGGTTCCCGACTTGACGGTGGCGCAGAACCTGTTCCTCGGACATGCCCCGACACGAGGCATCTTTGTCGACAACAAGGCCCGCAACGCTGCTGCCGCCGACGCCATCGCTCGGGTCGGTGGAAAGTTCGCGCCCACTGCGACCGTGGGGGCACTGTCGGTATCGGACCAGCAGCTCACCGCCATTGCACGCGCACTGACCACTTCTGCGCGGATCATCGTGATGGACGAGCCGTCGGCGACGCTGACGGATCATGATCTGGCCGCGGTGTTCGACGTGATTCGCGAACTGGTGGCGGAAGGGAAATCGGTCGTCTACATCTCGCACCGACTCGACGAGATCAAGGAGATCGGACACCGGGCGACGGTGATGCGCGACGGTTCGACGGTAGAGGTATTCGATGTCCCTACCACCTCGAAAGCACGCATGGTCGACGCGATGATCGGTCGAGCAGTCGATTCGGCCGGAACCACCCGTGGCCCGTTCACCGGTTCCGGGCAGCTCCTGAGCATCGACCGAGCCACCATCGGCGGTGTTCTCGACATTCGAGGAATCTCTGTGCGCCCAGGAGAAATTGTGGGTCTTGCAGGGTTGGGTGGCGCGGGCCGCTCCACGCTGCTGTCGGCTGTGTTCGGCGACAATTCAGCAGAACTGGACATGACATTGGACGGGACGCAGTTCACCTCGATGAATCCGCAGCGAGCTGTCCAGTTGGGTATCGGGCTCGTCCCCGAGGATCGAAAGAAGCAGGGCCTGCTGCTCGAGATGTCGGTTGTCCGGAATGCTGGATTGGCGGCCCTGAAGTTGTTCGGTATCAATCCGGCTGGACGCGCAGCTGCAGCGGCCCGCGAACCCCTGCAGAAGCTGGGCGTGAAGTTCGCGTCCGAAACTCAAGCGGTGGGGCAACTTTCGGGCGGTAACCAACAGAAGGTGGTACTGGCCAAATGGATGGCCCGCGGCATCTCGCTGCTGCTGCTCGACGAGCCGACTCGTGGTCTCGATATCGGTGCCAAGGCAGACCTGTTCGAGCAGGTTCGAGCGCTCGCCGATTCCGGAGTAGGTGTGCTGATGGCGAGCAGCGAATTGTCCGAGCTGACCGAAAATTGCAACACCGTCTGGGTCCTGCACGAAGGCAGGAACGTGGCCCAGTACGACCCCCACACAACCCCATCGGCCGATATCGCACGAATGGTCGTCACAGGAAGCATCGAAAGCAATGTCTGATACATCTGTCGCCGTCGCCGAAACACTGTCGACACAGAAGCAGCACCGGCAGAACATCATCGTCAAGTTCAATCTTCTGTTCATCTTCGCGGCGCTGGTCGTCGTTGCCTCACTCGTGGCACCGCAGTTCTTGACGTCGCAGAACCTGGCCAATCTGCTGCAGCAGTCGTCGTTGACCGGCATCGTGGCCATCGGAATGACCCTGGTGATTCTGACGGCAGGTATCGATCTGTCGGTGGGAAGTGTTGCGGCGCTGGCTGGAATGCTGGTCGCGATCTTCATCGGGATGGGAATTGCGTGGCCGGTGGCGTTGCTGCTCGCTGTGCTGGCGGGCGCGGTCTCCGGCGGTATCGTGGGAAGCCTGAGCGCCTACCTGATGCTGCCGGCATTCATGGTGACCCTCGCTGCCCTCCAATCGGTGCGAGGGCTGACATATCTCACCACCAACGGAACGCCGACCACGTCGGAAATTCCTATGGGACTTCGGTTTCTGGGGGCCGGCTCGGTCGGACCCATCCCTACGGTAGGAATTATTTTCATCGTGGTGGCCATCGTCGCCGGTGTGGTGTTGAACAAGACGACCTACGGTGAATACATCTATGCCGTCGGAAGCAACAAGGACGCGGCCAGGTTGTCCGGACTTCCGGTCAAGAAGATTCTGGTCAGCGTCTACGTGATCTCGGGTTCGCTCGCCGCCTTCGCCGGTATCTTGCTGACCGCCCGGCTGACCATCGGGCAGCCGACCGCCAACCAGGGACTCGAACTCGACGCCATCGCAGCGGTGGTTTTGGGCGGGACCAGTCTGTTCGGCGGCAAGGGCAGCATCTTTGGAACCTTCGTTGCCGTGCTGCTGCTCTCGGTACTGCGAAACCTGTTCAACCTCATGGGTTTGAGCTCGTTCTTCCAGATGCTCGTGACGGGTCTCATCCTCGTGGCCGCCCTCATCCTCAACCACGTCCTGGACAGGCGCGGCAGTCGCTAGTCCGTCCATATCGTTCTCCATACTCGACAAGGAAGTTCCGATGCAGTCTTCGATTTCACCCGCACAACTGGCCCTCTACATCGATCACACTCTGCTCAAGCCGGAGGCGACCAAGGCGGATGTTGCCGCTACCGTCGCCGACGCCGCGAGGCTCGGCACCTATTCGGTGTGTGTGTCTCCTTCGATGTTGCCGCTCGAACTACCTGCGGACTCGAACCTGAAAGTGGCTGTCGTGTGCGGCTTTCCGAGCGGAAAGCATGCGACGGAGGTCAAGGCTGCGGAAGCCCGGCTCGCCGTGAGCCAGGGGGCCGACGAGATCGACATGGTCATCGACATCGGGGCAGCCAAAGAGGGTCGCTTCGATGCGATCGAAGCCGATATCGCGGCCGTGCGCGCTGCAGTCGAGCGGCCGGTACTTCTCAAGGTGATCATCGAGTCGGCTGCTCTCACAGATGAGGAGATCGTCGGCGCATGCCGCGCCGCTGTCGCCGCCGACGCGGATTTCGTCAAGACGTCGACGGGCTTCCATCCGACCGGTGGGGCGTCGGTAGATGCGGTATCCCTGATGTCCGACACCGTGCAGGGCAAGCTGGGGGTCAAAGCGTCGGGAGGAATTCGCAGCTACGACGACGCTGTGGCGATGATCGAGGCTGGAGCGACCCGGCTGGGAGTATCGGGATCGGAGGCGTTGCTCTACGGCGCGTCGAACACCGAGGCTACCGCCGGATACTGATCACGACGCGTGGTTCCGCATCGCTGTGAAAGTGCGCGTGAGAGCGGCGAGGTCATTGGGATCCACCAGATCGAACATGTTCTCCCGCACCGACGCAACGTGTCCGGGGCTCGCCGAGGCGAGCGTCTGCATACCGGCCTCGGTGAGCTCGGCGGACATCCCACGCTTGTCGTCGTCGCATTTGACGCGAATGACCCAGCCGTTGTCGACGAGTCGGCTGATGGCCCTGGTGACGCCGCTGCGAGTGGTGGTGACGGCATCCGCAAGTTCGCTCATACGTCGGCGACGGTCGGGCGCTTCCGAGAGCACGACCAGCAGCTCGAAGTCGGTGAAGGAGATTCCGGAGTCGCGTGTGAGTTGATTGTCGAGGTCGCGAAGCAGTAGCCGCGTTGCATCGAGGTACGCGCGCCACGCTTGCTGTTCGTCGGCATCGAGCCACCGTGGTGATTCCATACCTCAATGCTAGTTGACATCGCAACTAACCGGTGTACTGTTCTCGGTAGTTGACGAAGCAACTACTTGACCGAAGGGTGGAGGAATGACCGAGACGGATCTACACACCACAGAGCGCGACCGCATTCGGAAGCAGTACATGATGCCGGCAGGCGAGCGGCCTGCATCGTCGGCCCGAGGACTCCATCACACCGCTCTCGTCAGCAGTGACGTCGAGGCAACCGTGCGGTTCTACCAGGATCTGCTCGAGTTCCCGCTCACCGAGCTCATCGAGAACCGGGACTACCCAGGGTCGTCGCACTTCTTCTTCGACATCGGCAACAGCAACCTGTTGGCCTTCTTCGACTTCCCGGGCCTCGATGTCGGTCCCTACGCGGAGGTGTTGGGCGGCCTCCATCATGTGGCGATCAGTGTCGAGCCCACCCGCTGGGAGCACCTGCGTACCAAGTTGATCGACGCCGGAATCGAACTGATCGAGCACAGTGATGTCTCGCTGTACTTCCGCGACCCCGACGGTGCGCGGCTGGAACTCATCGCCGACCCGCTCGGTGAGATGTACGGCTCGCACGTTCTCTGAGAACCCACCACTTCGAGATTCGAGGCGATGACATGACCTCTGCAGCAACCACACTCGACATCCGCCGAGCCGACGACCGATTCAAGACGAAGATCGGCTGGCTGGACTCCAAGCATTCCTTCTCGTTCGGTAATCACTTCGATCGCGGCAACACCCACCATGGCGTCCTCATGGTGAACAACGATGACATCGTAACTCCCGGAATGGGATTCGATACCCACCCGCATCGCGATATGGAAATCGTCACCTGGGTCCTGCAGGGATCGCTGGTGCACCAGGACTCGATGGGCCACTCCGGCGTGATCTACCCGGGACTCGCACAGCGCATGAGCGCAGGCACCGGGATCCTCCACTCGGAGAAGAACGATTCGTGGCGACTGGGCGATACCGCGGGCTCGTATTCGAGCGAGCACGGAGATCCCGTTCGGTTCGTCCAGATGTGGGTCGTGCCCGACGAGCAGGGCATCACGCCGGGCTACGAGCAGCTGGAAATCGACAACGAATTACTCAGCGGCGGTTTGGTTCCCGTCGCTTCCGGTATGGCCGACCACGCCGATCACGCAGCGATCCGCATCAAGAACAAGTACGCAGCCATGCACGTCGCACGCCTACAGCCCGGGCAGGCACCGGTAAAGATTCCCGACGCGCCGTTCGTGCACATCTTCGTGGCGGAGGGTGAAGCGATGCTCGAGGGCGTGGGACTGTTGGCCGAGGGCGATGCCGTACGCGTCAGCGGAGGCGGCGGCCAAAAACTCAGCAGCGCAGGCGGTGCCGAAGTGATCGTGTGGGAAATGCACGCCGCAATCGCCGGCTAATCGGTCTCTCGGTGTGGTCGGAACGAATGCTCCTCGTGGTCGAGTTCGTGCTCGAGACTGCGCATGCTGTTGTCCGGTAGCCGGCCGGCATCTCGCCAACACAGCAACTCCTCGCGCTCGACCGCCAGGATGCGTCGGCGGGTACTCATCGCGGCGATCTGCTCCGGCGAGATGACCGAGTCGCCTACCTCGGACTCGTCGAGATGATCGAGTCGGCGGTGATACCGGTCGATCCGATGCTCCAATTCGCTGCGCAGTATCTCCCGCCCCTCGTCGTCGAGCTTCTCCTCGTCGGCAATGCGATCGAGCTGTGACAGTGCAGCTTTGGTCGATCCCTCCCGCGCTTCGTTTCGCAGACGCGCTTCTGCTGCCGGATCGGCGACGACGTTCAGCTTTCGCACGAGTGGAGCGAATGTCAGGCCCTGTCCGACGACCGTCACCAGCACGACGAGAAACGCGCAGAACAGCAACAGGTCTCGGCTCTCGAACGACTCACCCGAGTCGATCGTCAGGGGCAGCGTGAACACGGCCGCGACGGTGATGACCCCACGAGTGCCGGCCCAGCTCATCACTACCGCCTCGCGTGCGGACAGCCCCGTTGTCAGCAACCACAGGGGCCGCAGTAGCAGGACGCCGGCAAGCGTGACCGTGACTGCGAGGGCGATTGTCGTCCCCGAGTAGGCCGACAGGCCGCGCACCACGGTGGGCAACTGTTCGCCGATCAACAGAAACACGAAGCCTTCGAGCAGTAGATCGATGAGCCGCCACACCGCGCTGGTCTGCAGGCGGCTGGCACCGGAGATGGCGTGGCGAGTGTGATGGCCGATCATCAGTGCCGCGACGACGACGGCCAGTACTCCCGACGCATGGACCTCTTCCGCCGCCAGGTATGCAACGAACGGTGTTGCCAGCGACACGATGTTGAGCAGCAGAGAATCGTGAAGGTACCGCTGTACCAATCGGATCAGCAGGGCGACGACCAATCCGACGACGATGCCGCCGACTGCCGCCAGTACGAACAACCCGCCGGCGTCGACGAACGTCATGTCCTGGCTCGAGATCGCGGCGATAGCGACGGTCAGCATCGTCAGCGCGGTCGCATCGTTCAGCAACCCCTCCCCCTCGATCAGCGTGACCAGCTTCGGTGGAATACCGGCGCGTCGACCGACCGCAAGGGCGGCCACCGGGTCCGGCGGTGCCACGGCGGCACCGAGCGCCATACCCGCGGCCAGCGTGATACCCGGAACGAGCAACCACAGGCCGACGCCAACGAGGGTCGCGGTCGCTACCACGAGGGCGACCGACAAACTCAAGATCGTCCACACGTTGCGGCGGATGGCGATCAGCGATGAGTTCAGGGCAGCGCTGTAGAGCAGCGGCGGAATCACCAGGGTCAGAACGACCTCCGGATCGAGAACGATGTCGGGCAACGCCGAGGCCGAGACGGCCAGGCCGGCCAAGGTCAACAATGCCGCCGCGGGCAGCGTCGTCTTCTTCGAGATCACCTGTGCGGCGACGACCACACCCGTAGCAGCCAGGACCAGGCCGAGAGTTTCTATCACCTGGATGTGTTCCACCAGGTCAGAGGTTCAAACTATCTCTTCAGCCCGAACATCTTTGCGATCGTCTTCTCCATGAATGTGGCCGGCAGCAATCGTCGCGCCAGAAATACGACCGGTGCGTTACTTCCTCTGGCGTACAGGGGTTTCGGCTTGTCGGCGTCGATGGCCTTCAGTATTACCTCGGCGACGTCCTCGGCCGAGATGCCGGTTCCCTCCTTGCGATCCAGCGACGAGATCGCGGTGTGGAAATCGTCGCGGTGGACCGAATCGGCGGCGATGTACTTGGTGCGGCGTTCGCTGATTCCGGTGTTGATCGATCCCGGCTCGACAGTGGTCATCCACACGCCGAAAGGCGAAAGTTCCAGACGCGCCGCGTCGGAGAAGCCCTTGATCGCTGCCTTCGTCGACGCGTAGGACGAGCGATAGGCGAGGGGGAAGCTGGCCAGCATCGAGCCGACCATCACGATGCGGCCGTAACCTCGCTCGCGCATACCGGGAATGACGTTCTGCGACAGCGTCACTGCGCCGAAGACGTTCAATTGGAAGAGTCGTTCGATGGCGTCGGTCGGCAGTTCCTCGAACGGTCCCGACTGGCTCTCGCCGGCGTTGTTCACGAGGACGTCGACGGCTCCCAGGTCGGCCACGAATGCAGTGATCGACGCGGAATCGGTGAGATCGAGGGCTCGATACTCGACGCCTGCTGCCCGTTGATCATCGCTCATCGAATCCGGGTTTCGCGAGGTGCCGATAACTCGATAACCGCGAGCGACCAGCGCCGACGCGACAGCCTTTCCGATTCCCGACGAAGCTCCGGTGACCACTGCGGTGCGATTCATGCCCGAATGGTACCGGTGCGGTCGACCGACAACGCATGACGAAACAGCCCATACCGGTTAGTCTGTTACCTGTGCAAACGAACTCCGCTGCCCTGCTGCTCGAGCACCTGTGCATGTCCTTCGGCCCAAAGCCTGCGGTCGACGACCTGTCGCTGATGGTTCCGCCCGGTTCGATGTTCGGGTTGGTCGGACCCAACGGTGCAGGTAAGACGACATCGCTGTCCATGGCCGTGGGGCTGCTGAGACCGCAGTACGGGCGGAGTCTGGTATTCGGCCGAGACGTGTGGGCCGATCCGATCGCAGCGAAAGAACTGCTCGGCGTGCTGCCCGACGGACTCACACTCCCTTCCCAGTTCACCGGCCACGAGCTTCTCACCTACATCGGACGACTACGCGCGATGCCGGAGGACGTCATCGCGCAGCGTCGAGACGAGCTGCTGGACGCATTGGATCTGACCGACGCCGGAGGAACCGTCATCGCCGACTACTCCGCGGGAATGACCAAGAAGATCGGGCTCGCCTCCGCGCTGCTGCACGGGCCCCGATTGCTGGTGCTGGACGAGCCGTTCGAGGCCGTCGACCCCATCTCCTCCAGCACGATTCGCACCATCCTCGTCCAGTTCGTGCGCTCCGGCGGGTCGGTGATTCTGTCGAGCCACGTCATGGCGCTCGTCGAGCAACTGTGCACGCACGTCGGCGTCATCACCGGTGGCCGAGTGGTGGCGGCCGGAACCGTCGACGAGGTCCGCGGCGGCGGGACCCTGGACGATGCCTTCGTTCGTCTCGTCGGCACCCGCGAGCAGAACCCGGACGGCCTGTCCTGGATGCGCTCGTGATGTCGGTCGACCGCACCGTTCTGCAGATGCGAATGACGCTCTACCGCAGGCAGTTCAAGGGCGGACAAGCGGTGATCAAGACCGTGTTCGGATTGCTGGGCCTGGCCTTCGCTGTTCTCGCATGCGTGATGGCAGCGCGAACCGACGCGTCGCAGGTTCTCGTGGGCGGCACCGCAAGCCTCGGACTGACTTTGGTGGGCCTGAGTTGGGTGCTGTTCCCCGTACTGTCGGGCATCTCCGACGACAACATCCAGCCCCGCCACTTCCAACTGCTGTCCGTCGACCCCGCGCGACTGGCCCGTGCGCTGCTGACGACGTCGGTGGTCGGCATAGTGGTTCCGCTGACTATCGTTGCGGCGGCGTCCATTCCGATTTATTCCGCGTCCCGCTCGGTCGCGGCACTGCCTCTGGCTCTGGTGGCCTGGCCCGCGACGGTGGTGTTCTTCGTGACGCTGTCGAGGGTGGTGACGCTGGCGATGTCGCAACTGCTGAAGAGTCGACGCAGTCGCGAGTTCGCGTTGCTGGCGTTCGGAGCCATCTTCGGCGGCTTGTACTTCTTGCAGTTCCCCATCACTCAGAATCTCGATCGAGTGCTGTCGGGTGAGGTGTCGTGGCCGCTCACGCTGGCCCATTCGATCCCGTTCAGCTGGGGAATCACCGGTGTCGACGCTGTGCTGCAGGGCAACTGGTTGCTGGGGATCGGCGCAGTGGCGGGATTGCTAATGCTGGATGTCGCATTGGTGTGGGCATGGCGGCGACTGGTTCTACGCCACTTCGAGGGACGGGTCTCGAGCTCGTCGGGATCGACCCGTAAGCAGACGATCGCCGATGGCCGCGACGGAGCAACAGGGTGGCGGGTGACGAGGGTCGGCGCGGTGGTGACCCGAGAGCTGTCCCTCTGGCGTGGTGACATGCGTCGCCGAAGTCAGCTGCTGTCGGTCCTGATCTTCGCTGTGTTGGCTGGTATCGGGCCGCTGGTGGCCGACTCGATTCCGTTCAGTGCGGCGTGGGGCGCGTGGATCGTGATCATCATGGCGTTGGGCGCGGGATCCAATTCGTACGGCCTCGACGGCAGCTCGATGTGGCACCTCGTGATGATTCCGCAGGCCCTCCCCGACGACATCCGTGGTCGACAGATTGCCTGGTTACTGGTTGCCACCCCCTTCGCGATCGTTCCGGTGCTCGTGGTTCGACTGTTCGGCGACCTCGGGCTCGACCGAGTGGAGATCCCTGTCGCATTGACGATCTCGATGCTCGGAGTCGGTGCCGGTCTGACTGCCGTGAACTCCGTGCGCGGTGCCTACCCGGTGCCCGAAGCGACGAAGTCGTTCTCGATGAACACACGGGGATCCTTCACCGGCAATGCCTTCGGATTCCTCGTACTCGGGATAGTGGTCCTGGCCGTGTCGGTTGTGCCCGTGCTGCTGCTCGCGTTTCTTCCCGGCGCGTGGGCATATCTGTCGATTCCGGTGGCCGTCGCGATCGGTTGGCTGGGGATGTGGTGGGGCGCGCGGATGGCTGTCACCTCGCTGGTTCGTGACTCCGACCGAATCTTGAATTCGGTTCTGTCACGGTAACTCTCGAATTGTCCGGCAAGGATTTCCCGCAGCGAAGGTGTGCGGCGGCACGTCGCGGGTGACGACACTTCCGGCGCCGATCACCGAGTTGTCGCCGATGGTGACTCCTGGGCACACGATGACTCCGGCACCCAGCCACACGTTGTTTCCGATGGTGATCGGAAGCGCTCTCTCCCAACGGTTTCGGCGAGCTTCGTGATCTTCCATGGGATGTAGCGGTGTCAGTAGTTGCGCGCGCGGACCGATCGAGACGTCGTCGCCGATGGTGATACGTGCGCAGTCCAGCATGATGGCGTCGTAGTTGACGAAGGTGTTCGAGCCGATGGAAATGTATGTGCCGTAGTCGCATTGGAATCGCGGCATGATCGTCGAGTCCGCGCCGATGGATCCGAGCAGCTCGCCGAGTAGTTCGCCCCGTTCCTCGGTCCGGTCTGCCTCGGTCGCGTTGAATCTGTCGAGCAGCTTGCCGCACGACACCCGAGACGCCACCAGTTCGGGATCACTTTCTCGGTAGAGTTCGCCGCGCAGCATCAGGTCTCGATTTTCGTTCATGGGTGTCACGCTACAAGCCGGTGGAGGTCTCGAACAGTGCGACGCTGAACCACGAACTCCCATCACCGAAATCGCGCCGACCGACGTGGCGGAACCCCTGCCGCAGGTAGTAGCTGCACAGGTCGGGGTTGGTTTCGGCGCAGTCCAGACGAAGCAGGGTTCGCCCTGTTCCGGCCAGATGGCCGGATCGGCCCAGATCAAGCGCAGTGCTCCGACAATCGGCCCACCGGGGTAGCGTCGAGCGACATAGAACTCCCCTGCGTCTATCTGAGCAGCAACGGTCGACATCGGTACCTCGCGCGGTGTCCACTGATCGACTCTCCGCGCGGCCAACCAATCCTCGGCCGCGTGCCGGAGGCCGAGTATCGTTGCTGCGTCGTCGACAGAGGCGAGTTCTACGATGAGCACGGTGCCATCGTACGGAGGTGATCAGTCCTGTGGTGAACGTACTTGTGGTCGAGAGTGATTCGGACCGAAAGGCCTTTCCGTCGATCGATGGAGTCCACTTCCGAAGCTGCGCGATCACCGGCCTGGTCGATGCCGTGGCGTGGGCAGAAGTGCTGTTGTTTCGCACGTTCGAGGCCGTCGACCTTCGGGCCGTCTGGCCGAACGCTGCCAACCTGAGGTGGGTCCATGCGTCCAGCGCGGGGGTCGATCGACTGTTGGATCCCGGGCTGCGCGAGGGTCCGTGGCTGCTGACCAACTCGGGAGGCGTACTCGACAGGGCGATAGCCGAATATGTCGCAGCCGGAATCCTGGCGTCCGTGAAGAATCTGCCCCAGGCTCTTCGCCGTCAGCGTGAGCGAGTGTGGGAATACCGAGTCAGCACGGGAGTTCACGGTAAACATGCTCTGGTCGTCGGACCGGGCTCGATCGGACGAGAAATCGGCAGGCTACTCGGCGCACTCGGTATGCGCGTCGATGCGTCGGGGACATCCGAACGCCCGGGCGATGCGGAGTTCGCGCGCATTCGTCACGTCGAAGAATTACGTTCGTATGCGGCCCAGTACGACGTCATCGTGCTCGCGACACCGTTGACCGAGCGAACCCGAGGTCTCGTCGGTCCCGAGGTGCTCGCGGCCATGAGTCCGGATGCGGGTCTGGTCAACATTTCCCGCGGTCCGGTGGTCGACGAACAGGCGCTGTGCGTGGCCTTGGCCTCCGGCGCGATCGGGTGGGCAGTGCTCGACGTCTTCGAGGTCGAGCCGCTGCCGGTATCGAGCCCGCTGTGGGGCCTCGAGAACGTGATCCTGACGGCCCACCTGGCCGGTGATACCGACGACTTCGCCGAGCGTTTGTGGCAGCTTTTCGAGGACAACTTGGAGCGGTATCTGCACGGTTCGCCGCTGGTCAACGGTGTGGACAAGCAGACGGGGTATGTCCAGCGGTAGGTCGAACCAGCAAAGTGTGTGTAACAGTGCGTAGCGTGTACTAGGGTGCACGAGTGCGTGTAATCAATCATTCGGCCATTGCGTCGACCAGTCGGGAGTCGGCTTTCGCTTACCTCGACGATTTTCGTAACGTGCCGCAGTGGATGTTCGGGATCACGCGGTTCGAGCCGACGAGCGAGATCACATCCGGTCTCGGGGCCACGTACGACGCGACGATGCAAATCGGTCCCAAAGCGCTCAAATCCGTTGTGCACGTCACCGAATGGGTCCACAACGAGCGACTCACGCTCGAATCGGTCGAGGGGTTGTCGAACTCGTCGACGTGGTCGTTCGAGGACGCCGGTGACGGTCGAACCCGGCTGGTGGTCGTCTTCCGCTACAGCCTGCCTGGTGGTATCGCCGGGAAGGTGCTCGGAGCGGTAGTGGAACCCGTTGTGGGTCAAGCGATCCGGCACACCGAGTCGACCCTGCGGAGCAGGCTGGAAGCAACCGTGGCGTAGATCAGTACTCTGGCTGACATGTCAGAGTATGTGCGACCGGAACGGGGACTGACCTTCGGCCGAGTTGCGGAGAATTACGACCGCGCCCGACCCGGCTACCCCGCCGAGCTGTACGCAGACATCGTGATCGGAGGCAGGCTGCGAGTACTCGAGGCCGGAGCCGGTACCGGTAAGGCCACCGTTGCGTTGGCCGAGCTGGGTGCATCCGTCGTTGCGGTGGAACCGGATTCGGAGATGGCAGAGCTCGTTCGGCGTCGTACCGAGAATCTCGACGTCGAGGTGCAGGTGTCGCGATTCGAGGAGTGCGTAGTCGAGCCGGCGTCGTTCGATGTCGTCGCCGCCGCGCAGTCCTGGCATTGGGTGAACCACGAGCAAGGAGCAGCAGTCGCGGCGCGCGCGTTGGTCCCGGGCGGAGCGCTCCGGCTGTGGTGGAACATGCCGGGCGACCTCGACGGGCCGACGTGGGATGCGGTCAGAGCGGCCTACGACGCAACCGAACCCGACGCAGCACCGCTGCTTGCCCGTTCTCTGGGTGCGCAATCGGAATCGACCGTTCCTCGAGCCGACGGCTTCGGTCCCTGGTCGTCCTCGACATACAGCTGGGTTCAGCGCTACACCGCGGACGAATTCTGTGCGATGGCTGCAACCTATTCGAGCCATCTGATTCTCGACGACACGCGGCGCCACGAAGTGTTGAACGCAGTGCACGCGGCGATCACCGAGCACGGGCACGTGGACTATCACTACGTGACCCAGATGATGACAGCGAGGCGGGACGGAAAGGGCTAGGAGATCGTCGTGGTGCACACGACGAATTGACGTGCGTCGTAAGCGAATCCGTCCTCGGGGCAGTCGTTGGGGTCGGCGGTGCCGGTCTTGATCTCGGTGACCTGTTCGACGTCGGTCGCGCTGGGGTCGCTGCAGTCGACACGTGCGGGCTCGTCGATGCCGCCGGTGGGAACACTCATGCATCCGTCGACGACCCAATCGACGTCGAGGCACAGCGCGCCCTGCTCCACGCCGTCGAGAGTCTCGTAATACGTTTGATTCACGTCGGTGGGGCACTGCTCGTTCTGCTCGGCCTTGGCGATGACCTTGTAGTTCGATTCCATACTGCCGCATTCAGCGTTCTCGATGGTGGCGGCCGTCATCGTCCCGCCGAGTCGGACGCATTGACCGATCTCGACGTCGATGTCGGTGGAGCCGCCAGCGTCGATGCCCTCTTGGCCCGAGACGTCGTCGGTGGTGGTGGCAGCGGCCGACGTCGAGGACGCGGTGGTGGTGTCTGCGGCAACGGCGTTGCCCGAGTCGGTCGACGAGCAGGCTGCTGCCAAGAACAGCGTGAACAGTGCACCCGCGGTAAGGAACCCTCTGGACAGTGCGTGCATCGTGGTGTGACCTTCTGGATTCATCCAGGCGAAGAAGTACTCCTTCGTCGGCAGCCCCGCGGGCTACCGAAAAAAGATTCTTTACCATTCACCGAGATTTGGAAAGTTGTCGAAGTCACGAACGGAACACGATCGACGAGACCCACTTGGTGTTGTGCACGCCGGGCAGCGCAGGCACGATCACCCTCGCTGGGAAACCGTGATCGAGCGAGAGATCCACGCCGTTCACTCTCAACGCCAACAACGAATCGGGATGTACTGCTTGATTTCCCTGAAGAACTGCGCGAGTGAAAGCACCGTTCTGCTCGAGCGAGATCACCTCGGCCGATCGTGGTTCGGGTACACCCGCGAGGGCGGCGAGTTCGGCCAACGGGACGCCGGTCCACGTCTGAGTCGTCGACCACCCTTCGACGCAGGCGATGGGAAGTTCGGCAGTGCGTTGCGACATCGACAGCAGCCTGCCGCGAGAGAGCACCACCGGAACGGCATCGTCGGCTGCGCCGGCGATCGTCAGTTGCCAGTCGGCTCCGGTCTGTGCCTCGGTGATTCCTGCCGCTTCCGCGGTCCGATTGATCTGGAAGTCGTTGGGGCCGTCGCCGTAGGAGCGCCCGCGCGGCAGCAGAATCGCGGCCTTGCGTAGTACACCTCCGACCGTCTGGCCGACCGTCAGCACAGCCACGAAACCCATCCCAGCAGCTACCAATCCTATTGCGCCGCGGCGGTTCAACGTTGTCGTGGGACCCTGGTCGGGCGACTCGTTGCGGGCACGCAGCACGTCCATCAACGACTCGGACCGCAAGGTGCGCCACATCAACGGAACCTTGAGACCGAGGTGGACGAGGAATCCGGCGATGAACACCCAGGCACCGAAGTAGTGGGCCGCGTAGAAGTCGAAGCCGAACACGTAGTCGTACTGGATGTTGAGAACACCGGTGACGATTTCGAACAGCAGACCGCCGACGAGCGCCAGCAGAGACAGTCGCTCCAGTGCGTGCGCAGGCGAACGAACCGGCGGTAACTCGACGAGCTTGGGCATCACCGACCACAGTTTTGCGATCACGAGCGGCACGATGATCAGACCCAAGCCGACATGTAGGCCCTGGGTGAGTTGATACAGCCAGGCGGGATCGGTCGGCCAGTCGAAGAACGGCAACCGCAGCCACCCGACGGCTCCCGGCCTGGCCTGGCCGAACTGGGGACCGTACGCGATGTACGAGAGCAAGCCGGTCAGGATGACGATCGGTAGCGCAACGAGCAGCACCGCGCCGAACAGCGACGTCAACCACGTCCCGCGCAGCGGACTGCGAAAGCGCACGGGTGAATTGCGGGCGTCGGCCATGTAGAGCATTCGCTGCCCCTCCGATGTCGGATGTCTCGTGGCCGGCTCCCCTGCCGGGCCCGCCGGTCGGAAACCAAGCTCGAAGACGTCCCCGCGGGGACGTTTTTCCTTCCTCTTTCGAGTTCTTGTCGGCGCCTTGCCATACCTTTGTCGAACATGCATTCGATGGATGGGGGCGTTCATGATCGACATGTCCGAGACGGGATCCGAGGCCGGGCGGATTGCACTGGATGACATCGCGACCGAGATCTGCGCGCTGGCCGGTCAGATAGCGGCAGCGTCGGCGCAGTACTTGATACTGGTGGGTGAGTTCGACCTGCGACGCGGATGGGCGGGGTGGGAGGTTCGGTCGTGTGCGCACTGGTTGTCCTGGCGTGCGGGAGTCGATCTGCATACGGCCCGTGAGCAGGTGCGGGTTGCCAAAGCGATGCGAGAGTTGCCGTTGATCACCTCTGCTTACCTGAGCGGAACGGTGTCGTATTCGAAGGTGCGGGCAATGACGCGGGTGGCCACACCCGAGAACGAGGCGTCATTGCTGCAGAAGGCACTCGATGCGCCGGCCGCGCATATCGAGCGTCTGTGCCGTGGTCTGAAGAAGGCGATGCGGCCCACCAGGGGCAATGGCGTCGACCTGGATCCATGCGTCGGGCGATGGCGCTGGGACGAGGATGACGGCTCGCTCGTGCTGACGGCACGCTTTCGGTCCGAGGAAGGCAAGCGGCTTCTCGCTGCATTGACCAGGGCGGAGTACGAGCGCAAGCGAACCGAGGGCGAATCCGAGGGTGACCGGGCGGCCCCAGCGCCGCCCAACCCGGTGCCGGCGTTGGTCGCCATGGCCGAGATGGTCTGCGCTGCGCTGGATTCACCGGTCGTTTCACCGGCTGCGGAAGTGTTGGTGCACATCGGTGGCGTCGACGAGGCGGGTCACGATCATGCCCATTTCGACGACGGGCCCGGCCTCGACGACGAGACGCTTGCGCAGGTGCTGTGTTCTGCGGTCATGCGAACCGTCGGCCACGGCCGGCTGGGAAAAACTGTGCGCTGGAGTTCGACTGCGAAGGCCCCGAGCCGAACGCAGTTGCGTCAGTTGATCATTCGAGATCGATGCTGCACGGTTCCCGGCTGCGGACGCACCCGCTTTCTGCATGCTCATCACGTCACCTACCGCTCACGGGGAGGTCCGACCTCACTCGACAACCTGGTCCTGCTGTGCGGCGAACATCATCGAGCGCTGCACGACGGATACTTCGTCATCGAAGCCCTTGGAGATCAACGCTTCTCGTTTCACCACCCGTCAGGAATCGCGATGATTCACGCGCCGGCGATGTCCGGTGACGCGGACGAATTTCGGCGACGATACGACGGGATCGCACCCGACGCCATAGTCCCCAACTGGGGCGGAGAAGGCCTCGACCTGAGCTACGCAACCGATGTTCTGATCACCAACTGGCAGCAGGCTGCATGAAATGAGGCGATACAGGGCAAGTTAGTGTGACGAAGAGACTCGGACAAGAAGCGGTGGGATATGAGCGTCGACAGATCGATGGAGGACGAACAGTCCTGGCCGGTGGAACGATGGCCGAGCCGCGACGACGCGACCAGGCCCGAGGACGATCCGTTCTACGCCGCACCCGAGGGCTACGAAGCGGCCCTGCCGGGGACGATCCTCAAGGCGCGACCGGTAGAGGTCGCGATGTTCGGACGCGTGCGCCAGCGAGTCGATGCGTGGCAGCTGCTGTACCGCACCGCCGAACTGGCCGGTCTACCGCAGGCCAGCGTCACCACTGTGTTGAGGCCGCACGATGCCGAACCGGTGTTGCTGTCGTACCAGTGCGCCATCGACGGCGTCGCGTCCTCGTGTTTTCCGTCCTACGCGCTGCGACGCGGCTCGAAGGCTGTCGGTGCAGTTCCGCAGTTCGAGTTTCTGCTGGTCCTGCATGCCCTGCGTCGCGGGTGGACCATCTCGATTCCCGATCATGAGGGCCCGGACGGTCACTGGGGCTCGCCTCAGGAACCCGGGTTCTGCACGCTCGACGCCATCCGCGCGGCGCTGTCGTTCGAGCCGCTCGAATTGAACAGCAGCACGCCGGTTGCGCTGTGGGGTTACTCGGGCGGCGGGCTCGCGACGTCCTGGGCAGCGGAGATGGCACCGGAGTACGCGCCGGAGATCGAGTTGGTCGGTGCCGCGCTCGGTTCGCCCGTCGGAGATCCGGGTTCGGCGTTCACCCGGCTCAATGCAACGCTGCACGCAGCGTTGCCGACGCTGGTGGTGGCCGGGCTGCGGCGCACCTACCCCGAACTGGATCGGGTCGTTCGCGAGTACGTCAACGAGGACGGAATGCGCATTCTCGATTCCGTCGAGTCGATGACGACCGTCCGAGCCGTCGCCGCACTGGCTCGTCACGATCTGGACAACTACATCGACATCCCGCTGGCCGATCTGTTGGCGTTGCCCGAGATTGTCCAGGTGTTCCTCGACATCCAGCCCGGTCGCATCGCCCCGACGGCTCCGCTGTTGGTGATCCAGGCGGTGCACGATCAGATCATCGCCGTCGACGACGTCGACGGACAGGTCGAGCGATACAACGAAGCCGGTGCCCACGTGACGTACCTGCGAGATCGGCTGAGCGAGCACCTGTCGCTCCATCCGCTCAGCGCACCGCTGACGTTGGATTGGCTGGCGGATCGGTTCGCCGGTGTGCCGCTGCCCGGTCCCTCGACACAGACGGTGTGGTCCACGGCGTTCTCGTTCGCGGCGGTTCGTGGTCTCGTGTCGCTGACCTGGACGACGTTCAGGGCACTCACCATCGGCGTCCGGGCGTAGCTACCCTCGAGCCCTATGCAGCGAACTTGGGTACGGATACTCACCGGCACGATCGCGACCCTGGGCATCCTGACCGGGCTGCTGGCGTTGGGCGTCTACTACTCCGACACTCGCGTCAACGTGCTGATCGCGCTGGCGTCGTTCGTCCCGTTGATGTTCATCGCTGTTGTGCTCGGTGCCCTGGTGGCGCTGATAGGCAGGCGCTGGATTCTCGCGGGTGTCTCGACGCTCGTGCTGGCGGCGGGCGCATTCTCCTACGCACCGCTCTACGTCGCCGACGCCGAACCGACCTCCGACGGTGTGCGGCTGCGCGTGATGCAGGCAAATTTGATGGTGGGCCGCGCTGATCCGACCGCTGTGGTCGGTCAGGCCCGCGACAATTCGGTCGACGTGGTCACGATTCAGGAATTGACCGACGAGTCGGTGATCGGTCTGCGTGACGCCGGTATGGACGAGCTCTTTCCCTACAGCTATCTTCGGCCGTACGTGACGGGCGGCGGTGGGGCCGGAATTTACAGTCGGCTGCCGTTATCGGACAGCCGTGAGCTCGACGGGTACGGTCCGATGAATCTGGCGACCCGAATCGAGGTCCCCGATTCGGAGCCGATTTCGTTGCTGGCCGTGCATCCGGGCCCCGCCTACATCACTCCGGCAGACATCTGGACCGCTGAATTGGACACTCTCCGAGACGATCTGGTGGCCGTGTCCGGCACCGGGCCGGTGATCGTCAGTGGGGACTTCAATACGACCTATTCGCACAAGAAGTTCCGCAACCTTCTCGATGCTGGATACTCCGACGCTGCAGCGCAAGTGGGGAAGGGCTTGGTGCCCACGTATCCCACGGACAAGGGCATGCCCGCTGTCGTCGGCATCGATCACATCCTGTCCAACACCGGACACGCTCGATCACTGGAAAGAATCGATCTCCCCGGATCGGACCATCACGGCCTGATCGGGGAGATCGAGTTCTAGCTCACGCGAGCGGACTGCTTTCGAGACTTACCGCACTGCAACAGGATTCGCACTGCAGCTGGCGTGCCGTCGAGTGACGTCACGATGTCGTTACGCGTCTGCGCTGCCGCGGCCGAGACCGTATCGAGCGATGCCACTGTGGGATCGAGGGTGGCGGTGATCTCGACGACCCGCTCGCCGCGGTCCGACACCGAGCGGCCGGATGCGGAGACGACACCCTCGTGGGCGGCCAACGACTTCGCCGCGCTCTTGGCGGCGGTGGTCAGATCGACGCTGAGCCTGCCGTCCACGTCGGAATCCGGTGTGGAGGCGAACGCGACGGTGCCGACCGAACGGCGCGGCAGGTGCGCGAGCAGCCACCAGAGTCCGAGGAGAACGAGGACGATCGCGGCTGCTCCGAGTGCCCAGGGCCACCATCCTGCGTCGACGGTGGTGTCGACGAACGCGGCATCGATTCGTTCGCGGCCGGGGAACTTGCCGCGTTCCCAGGCGATGGCTCCGCCGCCGAGGGCGATCAGTGCGAGCCCGACGACCGCCGTACTGGTTCGATCGAGGGACGCGGTAGCGCGCTTCATGAGGCTTGTCCTGTCGTTCGCACTCGGGTGCGGACTTTCGGTGCCGACGCGAGTGGGCGGAGGGCATCGTCCACGGAGGTGACGATCGAGGATTTCAAGGCCGAGGTGTCGGTGCCGGTCACGGTGGACGCGGCGACGGTGACCTTCTTGTTGCCTGCCTTGGCCGTCGCGGAATCGACTCCTGCGTTGTCGAGTGCGGCGGCGCGAGCCACTGCGGCGACGTCACCCTTGCGGAGCCAGACATCCTGCCCGGTCAGCGCGCGATGGGTACGTCGGCGCGGACGAACGGCGACGAATACGAGGATGAAACCGACGACGACGGCGGCGATGCCGCCGGGCAGCATCCAACTCTGCGCGGTGAGTCCGTCCAACTGTGCAGCCGCGGGGCCGACCCATTCGGAGCCGTCGAGCGCGCCGAGCTTCAGCAACGCCTCGCGTCCGAGGACCACCCCGGCAGCGATGAGGACGAGTGCGAACAGCACCGCAGGGATGGCGGCGGTAGGGCTGGCTACCGGCTTCTTGCTCGGCTTGTCGCTCATTGCACTCTCCCTTCTTCGACAGTGTCTTCGGCAGGCACGCATTGGACGGTCACGTCGACTCGGTCGACGGTGTAGATGCCCAGCTCGGACAGATCTCTGGCCACGGCCGCGCGGACGTTCGCGGCGACCTTCGCCAGCGGTGACGGCCACGTGACGGCTACCGCAACCTGCGCACGGACACGCGTTCCGGTGATCGTCACGTCGGCCTTGGGCAGGTCACGTCCACCGAGGACGCGCAGTCCGGGGTGGCGGTCGGTGACCGATTCGGTGCTGCGAGCGGCAAGAACCGCAAGGCGCTCGACGGCTTTGTGCTTGATTTCCAGTGAGCCTCGCTCACCGGGGTCGTTCAGTGTTTCGGCCACCGCTGTCTCAGTCACGACCGCGACCACGCATGATCGAGTTCAGGTCCAGTTCGCCGTCGATGTAGCGTCCGACGAAGAAACCGAGGCCGCCGAGGACGACGGCGATGAGAAAGCCGGTGAAACCGCCGGCCGCTGCGGCGATGGCCAGCAGAAGTCCCACGAACAAACCGATGGTTGCAGTGGTCATGGTCTTGATCTCCAGTCAGAGGGCGGTGTCAGATGTCGAAGTAGTTGCGCCGGGTGACGCGCTTGCGGATGCGAGCGATCCGCTTGGGCAGGGTTCGCAGTGGGGACGGGATCGGCGAGGCGCGGAACACGGTCGGCGCGCTGGCGGAATTGATCGGTGCCGACGGTAGAACAGCGAACCTGCGGTCGACCTCGGCGAGTTCGGCCATGTAGCGCGCCGGATCCCCGCCGATGTCGGGGTGATGTTCGCGTGCCACAGCGCGCCGAGCCGCCTTGTACTCGGCGGCTCGGTGGTGCGCTGCGGGCTCGTTCACCTGGTCAGACTCGCACAATGTCCTCGACGGTGACGTGCACGGGGCCGTCGACCATCGCTGCCACTGTGCGACGCACGGCGTCGGCGGTCTCGCGGACCGCGACACCGAACTCCAAGGTCACGTGAACCTCGGTTCCGTCTTCGTTGCTTCGGACACCGGCGATCCGGCGTCCGGGCAGGTACGTCGCGGCCTCACCGAACATGCCGCCGTGCAGCCCGACGACACCGTCGATTGCCAGTACGGCGTCGGCGATGTCCTCGGACTTGTCACGATCCGTCATGTGCGGCTCGGTCACTGCACTCGGGTGGTGGCGGGCTCGGTGGTGTCGTCGTCGTCCGAGCCGTCGTCGAGGTAGATGTCGTGGACGACGATGTTGACCTCGGTGACCTCGAGGCCGGTCATGCGCTCGACGGCGTTGATGACGTTGCGGCGGATGCCCGCTGCGAGGTCTGCGATGGACACGCCGTAATCGGCGACGATGTCGATGTCGACTGCTGCCTGACGCTCGCCGACCTCGACCGAGACACCCTGCGACTGGTTGACGCGGGCACCGGGGATGCGCTCACGGAGAGCGCCGATCGCACGGCTGGCTCCGCCGCCGACGGCGTGCACTCCCTGGACCTCACGGGTGGCGATGCCGGCGATCTTGGAGACGACGGTATCGGCAATGGTGGTGCGGCCCTGCGAGCTGACGAGTACCGAATCCGACTTGGTGGTGATGTCGGTCTTTCCTTCGCCTGCTGCGGATACGGTTGCCTTGGTGTCCGTCGTGGAGCTCATGAATGCCTCTCTTCGTTTCGGTGTCTGGTGGTTCGGTGTGTGACAGGAGTTGGTCGTAGCTCGGTGGTCGAAACACACGTCCACATAAAGTGACCTACGTCATAGATTACGTCTACTGGTAGAACCGGTATCGAAAGACTTGCGTGATCGACGACCACGATGAAGTGAACGGGGGCCCGATGGAGTGGGTAGACGCGTCGGACCGCGTTCTCGTCGGTGGAGCTGCGCTCGGCGAGACCGATGCGTTCGAGGAGATCGTCCGGCGCTACGGCCCGGAGATGTTTCGGTATGCGCGCAACATGCTGTCCGATCAAGGTGCCGCCGAAGAGGTGGTGCAGGACGCGTTCGTGGCAGCGTGGAAGGGCCTCGACAATTTCCGTGGGGACTCGGCCTTGCGGACATGGCTGTTTTCACTGGTGTCGCACAAGGTGATCGATCATCGACGACGACGTAGCGTCCCTCCCGCGGAAGATTGGGTGTTCGAGCGAAAGAGCACCGGCGCGGGCAGCGATCCCGGGGCCGATGTCGAGGCCGACAGCTTCATGGCCGAACTGGGCACCGCGCTCGCCGAGCTGCCCTACCGTCAGCGGGCCTGCTGGTTGCTCCGCGAGGTGGAAGGCCTGACGCACCCCGAGATCGGCGCCATCATGACCCTCTCCGCCGGAGCAGTACGTGGTCAGTTGACCAGAGCACGAGCAACATTGAGCGAAAGGTTGGCAACATGGCGAACCCAGTAGAGCCGGATTCGGTTCTCGCGCGTGCTGCCACCGAACTTCGGGACGCACCACAGGAACCGAATTGGGTGGATATCAGCGCGTCCATACTGACGAAGGTACGCAACACGACCAGACGCACGTGGCCCATCGACAGCGCGTTCCCCTCGAATTCTGCTGCCGGACCGGCGGACTCACTGCGGGTCAGCGACCACATCGTCAAGACGACGCTTCGTCGTGCATTGGCGGACGTGCACGGTGCACAGCCCACCGAGATCGACCTCGACCTGGACGACCATGCGTGTATCGGTCTGTTCGTCGCGGTCATCGGGGTCTACGGCGACGACCTGCAGGCCGCGGGAGACGAGTTGGCGACCATCGCGATCGATACCGTGTCGGACCTGCTGGGCGTCACCCTCGGGCGCGATGTGGTCGAGATACGCGTCGACGACATCGAGGAGCGCTAGCTGCACCGGCCGGTTGAGGAGACAGACGTTGGCGGACCGAGGTGAGCTGCGGATCTACCTGGGCGCAGCACCAGGCGTCGGGAAGACCTTCGCCATGCTCGGGGAGGCCCGTCGGCTGAGCAGCCAGGGCTGCGACGTCGTGGCAGCAGTGGTCGAGACGCACGGGCGTGCTCGGACGATCGAGGCTCTCGACGGTATCGAGGTGCTGCCGATGGCGACCGTCGAATATCGGGGTTCGTCCGCTCAGGAACTCGATCTCGACGCCGTCCTGGCGCGGAAGCCTCAGGTGGTGCTGGTCGATGAACTCGCGCACACCAATACCCCCGGCAGCGCGCACGGTAAGCGGTGGCAGGACGTCGACGTGATGCTCGACGCCGGTATCGACGTCATCTCGACCCTCAATGTCCAGCATCTCGAATCGCTCAACGACGTGGTGCAGCAGATCACCGGGGTACCGCAGCGAGAGACGGTGCCCGACAGTATCGTTCGTGCGGCCGACGAGGTGGAACTGGTCGACATCACTCCAGAAGCGCTACGCAGCCGGCTGCGGCACGGCAATGTCTACGCCCCCGAGAAGGTCGATGCGGCACTGAGCAATTACTTCCGAGGCGGCAACCTGACGGCGCTGCGCGAACTCGCACTGCTGTGGATCGCCGACCAGGTGGACGCGGCATTGGTGAAGTACCGCAAGGACAATCGCATCACCGAGACGTGGGAAGCCCGCGAGCGCGTGGTGGTGGCGGTGACCGGCGGACCGGAATCGGAGACGCTGCTTCGCCGCGCCAGTCGCATCGCCTCGAAGTCCAGCGCGGAGCTGATGGTGCTGCACATCGTCCGCGGCGACGGACTGATGGGTGTGTCGGCACCGCAGATGGGCTCGGTTCGAAAGCTCGCCGCCGGACTCGGGGCCAGCGTGCACAGCGTCGTCGGCGACGACGTACCGACGACTCTGCTCGACTTTGCCCGCGGCGTGAATGCAACGCAGCTGGTGATCGGTACCTCGAGACGGTCGCGCGCGGCGCGGATCCTGGACGAGGGTATCGGCGCAGCCGTGGTGCAGAACTCGGGAAAGATCGACGTGCACATGGTCACTCACGCCGAGCAGGCCCGCCGCCGGGGCATGCAGCTCGATTCGGGACGGCGTCGCATTCTGGCGTGGGTCGCCGCTGTACTGGTGCCCTGTCTCGCCGCCGCCGTACTGAGCACGGTCGGACCGAACTTCGACTCCAGCGGCGAGAGTGCCCTGTTCTTCATGGTGGTGCTCTGTGTCGCACTGTTGGGAGGGGTTGCGCCGGCGGCACTGTCGGCGCTGATCGCGGGATTCCTGCTCAACTACTTCTTCACCACACCCCGGTACAGCCTCACCATCGCCGAGCCGGAAAACTTCGTCGTCACCGTGGTGTTGCTCGTCGTGGCCGTTGCCGTTGCCGCCCTCGTCGACGCTGCGGCCCGGCGAACGCGTCAGGCACGGAGGGCAACGCAGGAGGCCGAGCTGTTGACACTGTTCGCCGGATCGGTGCTCCGCGGAGCGGACCTGACGGCACTGCTCGAACGCGCCCGCGAGACCTACCGGCAGACCGGTGTTGCGCTGTGGGACAACCAGTCTCAGACGGTGGTGGGCAGTGCAGGCGCGCAGGCCCCAGAGAACCGAGCCGGGGCCGATACCGAGGTCGATGCGGGCGACTTCACGCTGTTGCTTGTCGGAGAGCGCACGCGCGCACACGATCGACGCGTACTGGCAGCGGTGGCCAACCAGGCTGCGGGCATGGTCCGTCAGGCACGGCTGGCCGAGGAAGCCAGCCGCGCCAACGCGCTCGCCGAGGCCGACGCGCTGCGTCGAGCACTGCTCTCGGCCGTCAGCCACGATCTCCGGACGCCGTTGTCCGCGGTCAAGGCGGCGTCCTCGTCCCTGCGCAGCACCGACGTGCAGTTCTCGCCCGAGGACACCGACGAGTTGCTCGCCACCATCGACGAATCGGCCGATCAGCTGACCGCTCTGGTGAGCAATCTGCTCGACTCCTCGCGGTTGCAAGCCGGTGTGGTGCAACCGAGTCTGCGTCCCGTCTTCGTCGACGACGTGCTGAGCGGCGCACTGGTCGGTGTCGACGGAACGAGGGCGGGCGATCGGGTGCGGGTCGAGGTGGGTGACGTCGAGGTTCTGGCAGACCCTGGTCTGCTGGAACGGGTGCTGGCGAACCTGGTGGACAACAGCGCCCGGTACGCCCCCGCCGGCGACATCACCGTCACGGCCTCGGTCCACGGCGACACGGCGACCATCTCCGTCGTCGATCACGGCCCCGGCATCAGCGAGGGAACCGAGGACACGATGTTCGACGCGTTCCAACGACTCGGTGACCGCGACAATTCGATAGGCGTCGGGCTGGGACTGTCGGTGGTGCGCGGATTCGTCCGAGCTATGGGCGGTACCGTCACGGCATCGAACACCGTCGGCGGCGGGCTGACGATGACGGTCGAGCTGAAGGCGGCGAGCAGGTGAAGGTGCGGGTGCTCGTCGTCGACGACGAGCCACAGATCGTGCGAGCGCTGCGTATCAATCTCAACGTGCGCGGGTTCGAGGTTGTCAGTGCCGCAACGGGTGGCGAGGCGCTGCGAGTGGCTGCGAACTTCCACCCGGACATCGTGATTCTCGATCTCGGCCTACCCGACATCGACGGTATCGACGTCATCGCCGGGCTGCGCGGCTGGACCGAGGTGCCGATTCTGGTGCTCTCGGCACGGACCGACTCGGCCGATACCGTCGAGGCACTCGATGCCGGTGCCGACGACTTCGTCACCAAGCCCTTCGGGATGGACGAGTTGCTGGCACGATTGCGCGCGGCCCTGCGCCGCGGCCCGCAGGCCGTGGCAGATCCTCTGGTCGAGACCGAGGACTTCACCGTCGACCTGGCCGCGAAAACCGTTGTCCGAGCGGGCGAGAACGTGCACCTGACCCGCACCGAATGGGGCGTCCTCGAACTGCTCGTGCGCAACGAGGGCAAGCTGGTATCGCAGAAGGACATACTGCGTACCGTCTGGGGCCCCGGGCACGAGCGTGAAACGCACTATCTACGAATCTATCTCGGCCAGTTGAGGCAGAAACTGGAACGCGACCCGGCGGCCCCGGTGCATCTGATCACCGAGACCGGCATGGGTTATCGATTCGTGAGTTGACCGCTACCCACCCAGTACTTCACCCTCGCGGCGTGGGTCCGCTCCCCCGATCCAGCCGCCGTCGGTGCGCTGCAGGGCGCTCAGTCCGCTGGACTGGTCTGCGACCGAGACCTGATGGCCCATCTCGCGCAGCTTCACCACCACAGGATCGTTCTCGCCCGTGACGTTCGGATGCTCGCCGCCGTAATTGGTGGACGGGGTGTTGGCCGCACCGAAGTCGACCATCGATACCGCCTGCTGCGGGTCCATGCCCCAATCGAGCAGTCCCACCAGGGTTTTGACGACGAACTGAATGATCACCGATCCGCCGGGAGATCCGGCGACGAGCACGAGATCTCCGCGCGTTCCGTCGTCGGCGCGGTCGAACACCAGCGTCGGAGCCATCGAGCTGCGCGGACGCTTCCCGGGCTCGACACGGTTGGCCATGGGAGTTCCGTCCTCGGCCACGGGAGCCGCGGAGAAGTCGGTGAGCTGATTGTTGAGCAGAAAGCCGTCGACCATGTGGAACGAGCCGAAAGCCGACTCGACGGTCGTCGTCATCGAGGCCGCGTTGCCCTCACTGTCGACGATGGAGATGTGGCTGGTGCCGTGCTCGGGGTCGGTGGACGAGGCGAACTGCACCGGGCCGAAGTCGCCGGGTTGTGCGGTGCCCATCGACTTCGATTCGTCGATGAGTCCTGCTCTGCTGCTGAGATATTCGGGGTCGAGCAAGGCGTCGGGTGAACCGCCGGGCAGGGGTACGAAGTCCGGATCGGCCACGTACTTGTCGCGATCGGCGTAGGCCAGTCGCTCGGCCTCGGAGATCAAGTGCACGGCCTCGGCCGTCGGGGTTCCGCCGTTGGCGTCCATTCCCGTCGGGGCGTACTGCGCCAGATCGAAGCCCGACAGAATGCCCATCGTCGACGCCACCGCGATACCGCCCGACGACGGTCCCGGCATTCCGCAGATGTCGTGGTCCCGGTACTCGGTGCACACGGCGGTGCGGGTCTTGGGCTCGTATCCGGCGAGGTCGTCGAGGGTGATCTGTCCGGGGGTGCGGCCGGCGGTGGTATCGGCGGTGGCGTCGACGATGGCCTGCGCGATGTCGCCGGTGTAGAAGGCGTCGGCACCATCGGTTGCGATGGTGGACAACGTCTTCGACATCGCCGGGTTGTTCAGAACTGTCCCGGTCGGCTTTCCGGTACCGTCCGGCTGCAGGAAGTAGTCCTTGGACGCGGGGTCGAGGGCGAGCTTGGGTGCCGAGTCCGCGATGGACGAGGCCATCCGTGGACTGATGTCGATTCCGTTGTCGGCGAGCTCGATCGCGGGCTGGAAGAGATCCCCCCACGGCTTGTCGCCGTGATCGTCGTGGGCTTGCTCCAGCATGCGCAGCACGCCCGGTACACCGATCGATCGGCCACTGGACCGCGCATCGGGTTGCGGCACAGTGCGGTTCACATCGTCGATGTATCGCAGGTAGTCGCCGGTGGCGCTCATCGGCGCGGTTTCGCGGCCGTCGTAGCTCTGTACGTCGCCGGACGCGGCGTCGTAGTACATCAGGAAGGCACCGCCGCCGATACCGGACGACTGCGGTTCGACGAGACCGAGCACCGTCTGCGCGACGATCAGTGCGTCGGCTGCGGTACCGCCGTCACGTAGGACTTTGCAGGCTGCTTCGGTCGACACCGGGTTCGCCGTCGAGACCGAGTACGACGCGGTCTCCACCGGCGTCATGTTGGATCGATAGCCGGTCGCGACTTCCGGATTGGTGGAGATGTCGCCCGAACCCGCGCTGGGCGCCGCTCCTACCGGCGTGCCGCCGCTGGCACCGAGAACGCAACTGTTCTCGGCAGCGGAGTCGGTACCGGTGCTGTCACTGCTGCTACACGCGGCGAGCGGTACCAGCAGCAGGGCACAGGCAAGAGCGGTCGATCGCAGCGAGCGCATTCCGGTTGCAGACACCGCTCGACGCTAACACCGTGATCACCATTGCTGCGCGGATTCGAGGAGCCAGTGTGCGATGGGAGCCGGCCTGCCGAACAGGAAACCCTGCGCGAAGCGGCATTCGAGTGACTCGATGATCGAGGCCTGCTCCTCCGTCTCGACACCTTCGGCGACCGTGTTCACCGGTAGCGCCGAGGCCATGGCGACGATCGCGCGGATCAGTTGAGTATCGGATTCGGAGTGCCCGATCTCGTGCACGAACGACTTGTCGATCTTGAGCAGCGCGATCGGCATCGCGCGCAGCCTGTTCAACGAGGAGTAGCCGATTCCGAAGTCGTCCAGCACGATGAGTACACCCATCGCAGCGAGTCGATCGAGAAGGCTTTTCGCGGTCCCCATGTCGTCGATCAGAATGCTCTCGGTGATCTCGAGCGCCAGATCTGCTCCGCTGAGCCCGAACTCGTCGAGCAGTCCTCGCACGATGTTCGGTAGCGAATCGTCCCGCAATTGCATCGGGGACACGTTCACCGACATGGTGACGTCCTGACCGTGAGCGCGCAGCGTCACCAGATCCGAGAGCGCGCACCGCAGCACCCACTCTCCGATCTCCTTGATCAGACCGGTGGATTCGGCAATCGGAATGAATTCGTTGGGCGTACACACCCGGCCGTCCCTGTTCCAGCGGACGAGCGCCTCGTAGACGACCGTGGTGCGCGAGGCGGTGTCGACGATGGGCTGGTAGTACACCTCGAGCTCGCCGCGCCTGATTGCACCGCGCAGCGCAGTCGTGGTTTCCATCGCGGAAGTGGCACGTGCGCGCAAGGATTCGTCGAAAAACGCATAGCGCGCCGCGCCGAGGGATTTGGCGTGATACATCGCGGTATCGGCCTCGCGGATGGCGTCGTGCAGGCGGTCTGCTTCGGCGATGCCGACCGATGCCGTGACGTAGGCCGTTGCGGCGCTGAGCGGGAACGGCTCGTTCATTCGGTCGATGATGCGGCGTGCCAACGCTTCTGCGCCGAGACGATCGCGCCGGGACAAGATCACGAATTCGTCGCCCGCGTATCGAACGACGGAGTCGGCGGCACCGACGGCTGCGCGGATCCGACGCGCAGCGGCGACGATCAGTTCGTCACCGACGCGATGACCGTACGAGTCGTTGACGATCTTGAAATTGTCCAGGTCGACGAACAGGACGCAGGTGCGTCCGTGGGCCTGCGAACGCTCGTGCCTGGCGAATTCCTCGTCCAGCATCGTGCGGTTGGGGAGGCCGGTCAGCAGGTCGTGTGCCGCGAGGTATTTGGCGTGTTCCTTGCCGAACTGGACTCGCGTGAGCGCACGTTCGCCGCGCAGGAAGGCACCGACCAGGATCGACGCGAGCAACAGCGAACGCACCACCAGGTCGCCGGTGGATACCGCCGAGCCCAGTAGGGGCACGGTGGCGCACACGACCAGCAGAGTCACCACGAACACGACCCGACGGTTGCTGTGGGCGGGTGCCGGATCCTGTCGCTGAGAGACGGTGCGCATCGACGGGTCGAGCGCTGCCATCGCCAGGGAGAGGTATGCGAAGAGGTAGATGCCGTCGAGCAGACCCGAGGACGGCGCGTCGGCAGTCGTGGCGGCGAATGCGTACGAGACGTCTCCGACGAGCGTCGCAATCAGAGCGATCAGTGCCCATCGCAGAGCCGGTGTGCGAGGTTTGGACGAGTACAACAGATAGGTGGTCAGCGTGATCAGCGCCGCGTCGATCGCCGGGTACACGCCGTTCACCACGGTCGATGCCGACGAGTACGAGGATTCCAGGGCCGGTGAGATGAACAGCAACCAAGACAGAAACAGGGTGCCGAGGAAGATCAGGCCGGCATCGACCAGTGGTGTTATGTCGTCGATCGACTGGCGATCTCGGATCCACCGCGACAGTGCGTATCCGACGAGTGCGTACCCGGTCAGCGTGAACAGGTCCGGTAGCAACGAGAAAGAATGGCTGGGATCACCGCGGAGCGAGACGCCGAACATGAACACCACCGAGGCCCCGAACAGTGCCCACCAGCACCGAGAGTCATCGGGACGGTAGCGGCGAATGGCGGCGCTGATGGTGAGCACCGAGCCGACGGCGACTGTGGCCAGGACTCCCGCCCGCACGTCGGCGTTACCGAGAACGAAGAATGCGGTCGCGATGACGGCCACCGCAGCGAGTCTTACTGTTCGTTTGGAGTGGACGGCAAAGGGCGCAGCGACCTTCGTGTTCATCGAAGGACCTACTTCCTTCTCGCGCGCGGCCTGCCCACCGCTTATTTCCGACGCCTCCTCCGGTGAATATACGTCTTCGATCAGTGAATTCGGTGTCGGAACTGTCGTATGAGGGGAAAGCAGCACAACAGCTGTCAGGTCGCCGCCGCGGAGGTTTTCCTCTGGACTGCGCTACGAACCTCTTCCTCGATCAGGTCCCCGTTGATCGCGGCACCGGCTCGCACGCCGGCGGCCGCTGCAGCGACCACCGTGTCCATGGGTGCGGCTACGTTCCCGGCCACCCAGACACCGGGCACCGAGGTAGCACCCATGGGGTCGGCCTCGACGTAGGTGCCGAGAACGTGGTCGTTCATCACCATCTCGGTGGTGTCGATTCCGAGCGAGACCAGGACGTCGGCGCGAGAGGTGAAGTTGGGTCCCACGACCAGCGCGTCGAGTCGAATCTGCCGCCCGTCCGCGAGGGTGACGCCCACGATCACGTCGTCGGCCACATCCACCCGAGCGATCTCCTCGTCGACGACGTCGATGCCACGAGCGCGGAGTCGCTGCAGCTCCTCGGCGGTGACTTCCGAGGCAGTGTGGGCGAACACCGTGACGTCGTCGGTGAGCTGACGCCACATTTGAGCTTGGTGCCCGGACATCGCGCTGCCGATGATGCCGATCGCCCGGTCTCGAACTTCCCAGCCGTGGCAGTACGGGCAGTGCAGTACGTCGCGGCCCCACCGCTCGGCGAGGCCGGGAATGTTCGGGAGAACGTCTGTGAGCCCGGTGGTGACCAACAGGCGACGGCCACGGACGACGGAACCGTCGGCCAATGTCACCTCGAAGCCGGAATCTGTCCGGCTTGCCGACCGGGCGGTGCCCTCGATGATCTGGGCCCCGTAGCCCTGCGCCTCGTCGCGGCCGAGCCGTACCAGTTCGAGCGGCGACTCGCCGTCGCGAGTGAGGTAGTTGTGCGAATGCGCGGCCGGCGCATTGCGGGGATCGCCGGCGTCGACGACAACAACCGAGCGTCGGGACCGGCCCAGAGTCACGGCAGCGCTGAGACCGGCAACGCCGCCGCCGACGATGATCGCGTCGACCGGGGTGTGGTGAACAGTGTCTGAAGTCATGTAGGGAGTGTGCGGTCGACACCCTACTGTCGGCAACTTCTATTGCTAGTCCAGCAACTTATTCAGGCATCAAATACCGTGACTCGTGATGTGGTCCACCGAAGCAGGGAATCGGTCTTTTTCGGACCGGAATGTTCCTCCTCCGCGCTGTTAGTGCTGACCGTAAGCGCGGATGTACCGCTTGAACAGGCAGTTCATTCGAGGTCTACTGGTCGGTAAGAATCGAGCCCGGGGGGACGTATGGGTCATTTCGAGATAGGCGAGACCGTTGTAGCGGTCCGAGATCTGGGGCGCGTGCGATGGCGCAGCGGTATCCCCAAGGGAACCCTGGGAGTTGTCGTCGGCGTGGATTGGCTCGGCGATGCCCGAGTGAACTTCTGCGTCGGCGAATCGATGCGTGCCCGAGGCGAGACGGTCGAGCACATCGTCGCCGACGGCGACGTTCGCACGGTGCGGGCCGTCTCCCGCCGATTGACCGGCTAGTTGTTGTCGGTTCGCTCGTCCGAGGTCGCCGGGCCGGTTTCGATTGCGCCGCCTTCGCTGGACCAATCGTTGTCCTCGGAGGAGGCAGCCGGGTCGGACTGAACGTCCTCTTCTGCGTCGGGGGCCGAGGTGTTGTCTTTGTTCTGGGAAGTCATGACCTCGGGGTACCCGCACGGTGCCGAACGAACCGTCGACACCGCACGGGTGCTCGATCGGCCGCTCTCTACAGGCCGAAGGGCAGGGTGCCCGGTGCAAGCTCGAAGCCGCTGCTGCCTGCGGAGATGGAGCCGAAGCCGCCGAGGATGGCGTTGATGAAATTGGTGATCATGAAATGTTCCTGCCTTCGTTGTGTAGATGTGTTGTGTAGATGTTTCCTGCGGACAACTCGGTCGAGGCTACCGGCAGCTGTAGCGTCGTAGCTGTGAGAATCCAGGGAATCCTCGCCGGTGTTGCTGCGGCCGCCTGTGTGCTCACGGCCTGCACGACGGAATCGCCCGCGCCGACGGCAAGCGCTCCCGACCCGCTCGACTATGTCGCCCTCGGTGATTCGGCCGCGTCGGGTCCGCGTATCCCCGACCAGGTCGGCGCGCCGGGATGCCAGCAATCCGACTCCAACTACCCGCACGTTCTCGCGGAAGAACTCGCTGTTGCTTCGTTCGTCGATGTCACATGCTCGGGGGCAATCACCGAGAACATCGTCTCCACTCCGCAGGGCACGTCCAGCGGTGAGGTTCCGGTGCAGCTCGATGCACTCTCTGCCGACACCGATCTGGTGACGATCACGATCGGTGGAAACGACATCGGGCTGGTCTCGACGGCCGTGAGCTGCCTGACCTTCACGGCGTCGTCGGCGACCAACAACTGCAAGGATGGCCTCACTGCGGGCGGCGTCGACACCGTCGCGGCCGCCATCGCGGAGAAGTCCCCGAATTGGGGAGCGATGCTCGACGCGGTGGCCGAGCGTGCGCCGGACGCCCGGGTCCTGGTCGTCGGGTACGGCACGTATCTGCCGGACGGCGGATGCTTCCCCACTCAGCCGATGCTGCCCGAGGACGCCGATTACATCCAGGGCAGCATCACCGCAATGAACGAGGCCCTGAAGACGCAGGCCGACGAGCACGGTGCCGAGTTCGTCGACACCGAGCCGCTGAGCGTCGGCCACGACGTCTGCGTGGCTGCCGATCAGCGATACTTCGAGGGCGTCATCCCTCAGAATCCTGCTGCGCCACTGCATCCGACGGCGGCCGGAATGGCCGCGATAGGCGACGCGGTCGCGGAAGCTGTGCGCGCCGGATAGGTAACCACGACATGGCAACTGGCCATGGAACCGTCGGCCCCGCTCGCCCATGCTCGACATCATGGTCTCGTATTCCGCTGTAATCGGGGTGTTCGCGGTGGCTCTCGCCTTGGTAATGACGCCGGGGCCCAACATGATCTACCTCGTCTCGCGCAGTATTTCGCAGGGCAGGCGCGCGGGAATGGTGTCGCTCGCGGGTGTGGCTGTGGGCTTCCTCGTCTATCTGACGGCCACCAATCTCGGACTGGCAGCGGTGTTCACGGCCGTGCCTGCGTTGTACACGGTGGTCAAGCTCGCGGGCGCTGCCTACCTCGCCTGGTTGGCCGTGCAGGCGCTGCGGGGCTCCGTGTCGGCGTTCGAACCGACTCAGCTGCAACAGGATTCGACGCGCCGGCTGTTCACGATGGGTCTGGTGACCAACCTGCTGAACCCGAAGATCGCGATCATGTACATCTCCGTCATCCCGCAGTTCGTCGATCCCGCGGCCGGTCACCTTCTGCTGCAGGGCTTCACGCTCGGCGGTGTGCAGATCGCCGTGGCGGTCGCGGTCAACCTGCTGATCGTGGTGCTGGCCGGATCGATCGCCAGGTTCCTTGCCGTCCGGCCCACCTGGCTGAAGATGCAGCGCTACCTCATGGGCACGGTGCTCGGGCTACTCGCGGTCCGGGTCGCCACCGACGGCGGCAGGCCCGTTCCCGCCTGAGCGGTAGGCGCGCCAACCGCCGTACTCGGTGATGTCGGTCCCTCTGTCGGCCGCATCATGCGCGCAGCAGAACCCGGTGACCCAGCGACCGTCCGACAACTCGACCGGACCCAGCCCCATCGGCGCGGGCAACCCGGCGAGGAAGGTGCCGAGCGCGGCAGCGGACATCCGGTACAGCTCGCCGGAAATGGGTGCCCCCTCGCCTTCCCGCCGCACCAGACCGGGCTTGGGCGGCGTGGTGTGCAGATCCACGAGCCGATAGTCCGCGGACGTCGTCACCTCACCACTGAATCGCGCTCCGCGTTCGGTCAACTGGTGGTGCACGGGAAATCCGCGCAGGTGTGCTCCCACGGCCAGAACCTCGATGCCGTCGTCGATCAGCGAGGGTGCCTGCGTTTCGCTCAGCCGAGCAGCCAGATCGATGGCGATCTGATCCTCGAACGCGGGAACGACGAACATGACTCCGAACGGATGGCCGTCCGGCGTCGGAGCACCGGGAACGGCCACCGCGGCCATGTCGAGCAGGTTGCAGAAGTTGGTGAACGTACCGAGGCGACGATTGATGCCCAGCGGATCCGATTGCACCGCAGCGATGGTCGGGTGCTCGGTGGTGGTGGGCAGCAGCAGACCGTCGACGTCGCGCAGCAGTTCGCGGGCCGCGGCTTTCACGGCAGCGAGGGTGCCGAGATCGTCCACGTATCGGTGCGCCGACGGCCCCGCCGCCGATCCGACGATCGCGGCCACCGTGGGGTCAGCCCCGGCCGGTGCGGTGTCGAGGAAGGTCCCGACAGCCGAATAGCGCTGCGCCACAATGGCTCCGTCGTAGAGAAGCGTCGCCGCATCGAGTAGCCCCGAGATGTCGACCTCGACGTAGGTGAAGCCTTTCTTGTTCAGGCCCGCGACCGTCGCCTCGAATGCCCGACGGTACGCCGGGCTCAGTGACACCAGATCTTCGGTGCGCGGAACGGCGACCCGGGGTTCCGGCGACGCGGCCAGTCGCACGTCGGCGGGCCAGGCCCGGCTGCGTGGATCGGTCTCGGTAGGGCCGGCCATCACCTTCATGGCCGCCGTGGCTCTGTCGAGATCGTGAGCGAGCACGGTGACGCAGTCGTAGTCGGCGCACGCGGGCACCACCCCGGTGTTCGGTACGATTCCCAGCGAGGTCTTGATGCCCACCAGGCCGTGAAATGCGGCGGGGACTCGTCCCGAACCGGCTGTGTCGGTACCGATTCCGATGTCCGCGATACCCAGTGCTACGGCCGCAGCAGAGCCGGAGCTCGAGCCTCCCGAGACCAGAGCCGGGTCCCAGGCGCAGCGCACCGGTCCATAGGGACTCCGGGTGCCGACCAGTCCGGTGGCGAACTGGTCCAGGTTGGTCTTGCCGAGTATCAGTGCGCCCTGGCTCGTGAGTCGCTCGATGGCAGGGGCGGACTCTGTGGGCGTGTAGGCGAATTCGGGGCAGGCCGCGGTGGTGGGTAACCCCGCCACGTCGATGTTGTCCTTGACCGCCACGAGTGTGCCGGCGAGGGGTAGATCTGCGCCTGCCTCGAGGGCACGTTCGAGCGCCGTGGCCTCGGCCAACACGTCGTTCTCGTCGCGCAGGGTGATCCACACCTCGGGGCGGTCGACCTCGGCGATTCGTTTGTAGGCCTGCAGAACTCGTTCTCGTACCTCAGGCAGCATCGATCTTGCCTCTCTTGTCGAATTCTCCGGCGGCCGACCATGCGTCTCGCTCTGCTCCGAACGCGACGGACTGGGTCGCGCGGAACGCGGCAATGGACTCGGAATTGGTCTCGAGAAAGTTCTCGTGCTCGGCGAGTGAGAACTCACCGTCGGTGATCTCCACTCCACCGCCGCGGCCGGCCGCCAGATCGGCGCGCAGGTCCATCAGCTCCTCGGGTTCGACGGAGTACCAGGAGATCCTGTCGAAGAACCGCAACAGCCAGGGTGTGCCCTCCTCGAATGGACCACCGCTGTACGCGGCACTGTGGTTCCACACCTGCGTGGTCCGGCCGACGAACTGGTACCCGCCGGGGCCTTCCATACCGTAGATGCACAGATACGCACCGCCGATGCCGACGGCGTTCTCCGGCGTCCACGTGCGGGCCGGGTTGTACTTCGTCGTCACCAGGCGGTGTCGTGGATCCAGCGGCGTCGCCACCGGAGCGCCGAGATACACGTCGCCGAGTCCGAGCACCATGTAGTCGGCCGCGAACACTGTATCGAAAACGTCTGCGACAGAATCGAGTCCGTTCATCCGCCGGATGAATTCGATGTTCCAGGGACACCACGGGGCGTCGGCACGCACGCCGTGCATGTAACGCTGGATCGCTTCTCTGGTCGACGGGTCGTCCCACGACAGCGGCAGCCGAACCTGGCGGCTGGGCACCACGAGTTCCGAGGCTGCGGGCAGATCGTCCTCGACCTCGGCCAGTAGGCCCATCAACGAATCGATGGACAGCACATCGGGATTCACCTTGACCTGCAGCGACCGGATGCCCGGTGTCAGATCCAGCAGGCCACGGGGTGCGATCGCCTCGACCCGCTGGTGCAACGCGTGCACTCGTGCTCGCAGAGTGAGGTCGAGCTTCATGTCGCCGTACTCGACGAGCACGTTGTCGTCGCCCGACCGGCGGTAGGTGACGCACGTGTCGGCGTCGCGCCGAGCGATGACGCCGTCGTCGCCGTCGCCGCCGGCAGAGAACACCGCGGGCAGTGAGGCGCGCCGGGCGAGGCCGAGTGATCCCAGCGGCGCGGTGGCTGCGGCCCGGACCGGAACGAATCGGATGGTGTCGCCGGGGCGCAGTTGGCCGAGCTTCCAGCGTTCGGCCGCGACAACGGTGACAGGACAGACGAATCCGCCGAGACTCGGGCCGTCGGGACCGAGCAGGATCGGCGTGTCACCCGTGAAGTCCAATGCACCGACGCTGTAGGCGTTGTCGTGGATGTTCGACGGGTGCAGTCCGGCCTCGCCGCCGTCGGCGCGAGCCCACTGTGGCTTGGGGCCGATCAGCCGGACTCCGGTGCGGTCTGAGTTGAAGTGCACCTCGTAGCGGGTGGCGTAGAGGGTATCGATGTCCTCGCGGGTGAAGAACTCGGGTGCGCCGTGCGGGCCCTCGGTGACGGCGATGTCCCAGGCGGACGTATGCACCGGCAGGTGTTCCATCGGGATCGGTCCGAGGACGGCGGAGTTGTCCGATCGGCCGGCCAACCCGATGATGTCGCCCTCGCCCAGGATGCCGCCGAGATGCCCGCCGAACTTACCGAGCGTGAATGTTGCTGCGCTGCCCAGGTAATCGTCGACGTCGAGGCCGCCCTGGATCAGTACGTACACCCGTAGCCCGTGCCCGGTGGTGGTGCCCACGTCCAGCTTTGCACCGGCGGGGACCAGCACGGGTCGCCACTGCGGTACCGAGTTTCCGTCGATGCGCACCGGCACCGCGGCACCGGTGACGCAGACGTAGGTGTCGGCGTCGAACGTCAATGCCGGCCCTGCCATGGTCGATTCGAGTCCCGGTGCACCCTCGGGGTTGCCGAGCGCGGTGTTGCCGAGCCGGAACGACAGATCGTCCATCGGCCCCGACGGCGGTACGCCCACCTTCCAGTAGCCGACGCGTCCCGGCCAGTCCTGCACCGTGGTGAGCATGCCGGGCCGCTGGACGGTCATCTTGGCCGCTGTCGAATTCACCGCGTTCATGCCCGAGCCGACTCTCGCGTCACGATCATCTGCACCGCGGTGGGGTCGAATCCGTTGCACGGGTTGTTGATCTGCGGGCAGTTCGAGACCAGCACCAACGTGTCGATCTCGGCGCGCAGCCGGAGCTTCTTGCCGGGGGCCGAGAGGCCGTCGACGATGCCGAGCGTGCCGTCGGCATCGACGGGGACGTTCATGAAGAAGTTGATGTTGGGGGCGAGGTCTCGCTTACCGAGACCCCACTTGGAACCCTCGATGAGGAAGTTCTCGACGCACGCGTGTTGGTGTTGGGTGTGGTGGCCGTAACGCAGGGTGTTCGATTCCTTGGAGCAGGCGCCGCCGACGGTGTCGTGATTGCCGACCTCATCCTCGACGATCGTCATCAGCGGAGTCGAATCATCGCTGCGCAGAACGGTACCGGTGGTGAGAAACAGGTTCTGTTGCGCTGTGACCGTGGCGGCTGCGGAGTACCGGAGCGAGTGGTCGTGTGCGCCGTACAACAGGGTGTCGACGGCCTGATTGCCGTAGAGGTCGACGATGGTCAGGATGTCACCTGCTTCGACGACGGCGGACCACGGCCCGAACGCGGGGGCGATCTCGTCTCGCACGATCGTGGTCTCGAGGGTGCTGGCGGTCATTGCGCTGCCTTCCATGCGTTCTCGGTGTTCAGCACTGCGCGCTGGTATTCCGGTTCGGTGTTGGCCAGGGCGAGTAGCTCTTCGGGTGCCTTCCAGGCCAGTACGTCGAGCGTTGTCGTGGGGTACTCCGGGCTGGGGTCCAGCGGGTGAGCAGTGTTCGCGAGCAACACGATCACCGGCAGGTGGATCAGCAGATCCACCGAGCGGCCCGGTCCGGCCGAGCCGGTGCTGACGAGGCTCCCGTCCGCGGCGACGGTGACGCCGTGGAAGAACGACAGGGACGGCGCGACATCCCGCGGTTCCAGTCCGTGCTTGGCGGCGGCGAGGGTGAACAGTTCACGCCCTGCCGGTGCCGACGAATGTGGTCCGCTCTCTCCGTATTTCGCGGTGTTCGTCGACGAGGACGTGGTGCCGCACAGTGCGTCGTGGTGGCCGGAGGTGTCGTCGACGATGGTGGCCAGCACGCGGCCCTGATCGGAGAGCAGCGGATGCCCTGCGCTCAGATAGGCCTGCCACGGAACTTTGACGGTATCGGCGGTGTTGAGCCGTTCCCACGGCGCGTCGACGCGATAGAGCAGCAGGTTGGCGCAGGCTGCGCCGTCGACATCGACGAGGCGTAGCCGGGTTCCGCGAGCGAGAACCTTGGTGGTGTAGCTGCCGCCGGGAACCGATTCGGCCCAGGTGAGCTCCGTGATGCCCTCCGGTGCGGTGGGTGCGGGCGCGACGGTCGCCTGGGATCGTGCGTGTTCCTTGGCGGAATACGTTGTTGCCGTGCTCATGGTTCAGGCTCCGATCGTGACTGGCTTGGGGTGGTCTTTGCCGTGGGGCAGGCAGGCGATACCGACGACGATCACTGCGAGGACGGTCAAAGGTGCGGCCCACCGCAGCAGTGGGAATTCGCCGGTGGGGTCGAAGATCTCGGCTCGCGGCCACGACAAGTTGATCACCATTAGGCCGCCGTAGAGAACTGCGGCGATGTTGACGGGCAGGCCGAGGCGGCCGAGGGTGAAGAGCTTCTCGCCGTCGGCGTCGTGCATGATCCCGCCGTGCGGCCATCCTTTGAGTCGCTGGATCAGCAGCGGGACGGTGACCATCATGTAGGCGAGGTAGATCAGCACGATGCACACGCTCGACAACGTGGTGAAGATCGCGGAGTTACCGACGTTGACGGCCAGGATCGCCACGCAGGCGAGGCCGATGAGCACCGAGGGTGCGATGGGGGTCCCGGTGCGTGAGTTGACCTTTGCCAGGGCAGCGGACGCGGGCAGTCGACCGTCACGGGCCATGGAGAACATCAGCCGTGAGGCCGCGGTCTGGATGGCGAGGGTGCAGATGAACACGGCGATGGCGACGTCGATGAGCAGGACCTTGCCCCATGGGGAGGTGAGGATCGAGTCGATGACGTACGGAAGTCCCTGCGTCGCAAGCTCACCGTCGGTGAGGCTCGGTGCGGCCATCAGTGCGCCGACGATCATCAGACCGCCTCCGAGTGCCGATGCCGAGAGGGCGAGGCGGATGGTGCGTGGTGCGACGCGTCGGGGATTGCGGGTTTCCTCGGCGAGTTCGCCTGCCGAGCCGAAGCCGACCATGACGTAGGCGGCCATCAGGCCCGAGACGATCCAGGCTCCGATGTAACCGGGATCTGCTCCGGCACTGCCGGTATCGAAGACGACCTGCGGTCCGCGCTCGGCGTGGGTGAAGAACACCAGTACCAGTGCGATGACGCCGACGATCTCGCAGGTGACGCCGATGCTGTTGATGCGCGACATCCAGTTCACGCCGATGCAGTTGATGGTGGTGGTGAGTACCAGCAGAATCGAGCCCAGCACAACGGCATTCGCTGCTCCGCTCGACGAGGTGAGCGCGGTGTCGTCACCGATCAGCTGGAATCCACTCCAGATGCTGGGGAGCACGACCTGCAATGCAATGGCGGCGGCGGAGGCGGTGACGATCTGCGCGATGATCATGAACCAGCCGGCGAACCACCCGACCAGCTCACCGCCCATGCGCCGGGACCAGTGGTAGATCGCGCCCGAGATGGGGTAGCGGGCCGCGAGTTCGGCGAAGTTGAGGGCCACCATGAACTGGCCGAGGAACACCAGCGGCCAGGTGAGGAAGAAGGCCGGGCCGCCGAAGCTGAAGCCGAGGCCGAAGAGCTGGAAGATGGTGGTGAGGATCGAGACGAACGAGAAGCCGGCGGCGAACGACGCATACTTGCCGAGGCTGCGGTGCAGCTGCTGGTCGTAGCCGAGGGCCGCCAGATCCGAATGGTCGGTGGTGGACGTCGGTTCCGAACCCGAGCCCGGGGCCGGCAGTGTTGTCGAGCTCATGTTCTCTCCTACGGGCGAGGTGGGTGGTGAGTGACCGCCCGCTGCATCGCCGAGGCGGGTTTCTGTCAGTTGATAGTTTTCGGCGCCGCCGTTCCCGGACGGTGACCGTCGTGAAACAAGCTCGTTTCGTCTATTTCGATCAGATGACAGAAATCTCACCGTCACGTCGAGCTGACAAGATGGGGCCATGACCGGCGCAGGCAGACCGAGGTTGAGCACAAAGAAGCGGGCAGGAGACACCGCCCGCGAGGAGATTCTCGACGCTGCAGCCGAGCTGTTCACCACGCGCGGCTTCACCAACACCTCGACTCGCGTCATCGCCGACGCCGTCGGACTGCGTCAGGCCTCGCTCTATCACCACTTCGCGACCAAGGACGACATCCTCGACGCACTCCTGAGCGGCACCGTCGACGCGCCGTTGGCTGTTGCGCAGCGCATCCGCGATTCTGAGGCCGAAGCGTCGACCCAGATGTATGCGCTCGCCTACTTCGACGCCGGGCAGCTCGCCGCGTCCACCTGGAACCTCGGCGCGCTGTACCTGCTACCCGAGCTGCGTAGCGAGCGCTTCGAGACCTTCCGCGACCATCGATACACGTTGATGAGCCTGTATGCGGCCATCGCGTCGGACACGTTGGTTCAGCTCGACTCCGAGCGTCGTCAAGGCACGGAAGACCTGCCGTTTCGCCTGGTGGAAACCGTGGTGAACGCGCGTGCAGACCGGGAGAACGGCCGCCGCGACCCGACGGTGGATGCAGCGGGGATCGCCGAGGCCGCCCTGCGGGTGCTCGGCTGGACCGCGGACGTCACCGGGTTGCACGGGAGTGCGGAGGCCCTGCTCGAGGCGGTCGTCGGAATAGCCGAGGATCGTCGGTCCTTGCACTCGACATGACATCGATAGCAATAGTCGGAGCAGGTGCAGGTCTCGGTGCAGCAGTGGCGCGTAAGTTCGGCGCACAAGGCTTCTCGGTCGGCCTGATCTCCCGCAACCAGTCCCGTGTGGACGCACTTGCAGATCAGCTCGCGGCCGACGGCATCTCCGCCAAGGGGTTCGTCGCCGATGTGCGCGATCCGGCCTCGATCGCCGCAGCCTTGGAACAGGTGACCGAAACACTCGGCCCCATCGAGGTGCTGCAGTACAGCCCGCTCCCGCAGAAGGACTTCATGCGGCCCGTCCTCGAGACCACGCCGGCAGACATGGTCGGGCCGGTCGAGTTCTCCATCTACGGACCGATCGCTGCCGTCCACCAGGTGCTTCCGGGAATGCGGTTTCTCGGTGAGAACAAAGGCACCATCCTGTTCGTCAACGGTGGCTCCGCAGTCAAGCCCGGTCGTACGGTCACCGGCACGTCCATCGCGTTCGCCGGCCAAGCCGCGTACGCGCAGCTGCTCAACGAGGAGTTGGCAGCGGAGGGAATCCAGGTGTCGCAGTTGATCATCGGCGGTGCCATCGACGGCAAGGATCCGAAGAAGAGCCCCGAGGCTCTCGCCGAGCAGCTGTGGAGCCTGCACACCGGACGGGATCGCTTCCGGGTCCAGGTCGCCACGGATTAAGGTTGCGTCCATGACGTCGCTGCCCGACTGGGCTCAGAGCCTGGATCTTGCACCCCACCCCGAGGGCGGTTGGTTTCGCGAGACGTGGCGCAGCGACGTGACGATCCCACAGGCATTTCTGCCCGACGGCTACCCGGGGCCACGTGCGGCAGGGACGGCAATTCTGTTCCTGCTCATGCCCGGTCAGCAGTCGGCCTGGCACACCGTTCGTGGCACCGAGATGTGGCTGCACCACCGAGGTAGTCCGGTGCAGCTGGACCTCGGCGGCGCAGGGGACGCACCGAGTGATGTGACCTCACTGTTGGTTGCGCCCGAATCTCCGCAGCAGATCGTGCCGCCGTCGGTGTGGCAGCGGGCGCAGCCGGTGGGCGACGAACCGAGCCTGGTCAGCTGCATCGTCACTCCCGGGTTCGATTTCGAGGACTTTCGGCTCGAGGGATCCGGGAATGGGTAGGAAGCGGGCGACGGCGTCCGCGGGCTCTCTGCAACCCGGTGTGTTCGAGATCGATTCGGGCACCTGTGAATTGGTGCGTGACACGTTCTCGGACGACGGATGGGTCGTCAACGTCAACGACGTTCCGAGTTCGCACATCGACATGAACGACCCCACGGTGCTCGAGTTCGAGTACATGCGGTGGATCTCGGGACTGGTACGTGCGCAATGGGATTCGACCTTCCCGCTGCGGGCGCTGCACCTCGGGGGTGGGGCCTGCACGCTGGCACGCTCGTTCACCGCAGAATTTCCCGGTGCGCGTCAGGTGGTCGTGGAGCTCGACGGCAAGCTCTCGGAGCTGGTTCGCGAATGGTTCGACCTACCGCGGGCACCGCTGCTGCGCATCCGCGTCGGCGAAGCCAGAGCGGTCACCGAGACCTTGAGTGAGAACAGTCGTGACCTGATCGTGCGAGATGTGTTCGCGGGAGCCACAACTCCGGCTCCGCTGCTCACCGCGGAGTTCACCACCCATGTCCGACGCGTCCTGTCGCCGGGCGGCATGTACGTCGTCAACTGCGGTGACCGCCGGGACCTGTCGCTCGCGAAGCAGGAGGCGTCGACCATCGGAAGTATCTTTCCGCACACGGCGATCGTCGCGGATCCGGCGATGCTCAAGGGCAGGCGTTACGGCAACATCATCATCGCCGGCAGTGACGTCCCGATCGGGGATTCGCCAGCATTGGCCCGCGAACTACTCGGCGGGGCAGTTCCGGCGCACGTGTGGTTGACCGAGGAAGTGCAGTCCTTCGCTCGCGACGCCAAGGTGTTGACGGATTAGGGAGCTGGAACGTTGCTCGCGAGGTCTTTTGCGAGTCGCTCGGCCGCCGAGATCAGCAGGGGTACGAACTGTTCGGCCGATTCGAGGGTCACCCGCGCCGAGGGCCCGGCGATGGACATCGCCGTGAGCGTCGGAGCGCCGAGTACTGGGACGGCGAAGCACCTCACCCCCACCTCCTGTTCGCCGTCGTCGATCGCGTAACCGCGTTCGCGGATCAGCGCGAGATCGGCGAGCAACGCGTCGAGGGTGGTGATGGTGTTGACGGTCCGGGGAGTCATACCGAGACGGCCGACGATCGCACGGACGGCATCGTCGTCCAACTGCGACAGCAGTGCCTTGCCGACGCCGGTGGAATGCGGCAACACGCGCTGACCGACCTCGTTGAACATCCGCATCGCATGCTCCGACGGCACCTGCGCGACGTACACCGCCATGTCGTCCTCGAGAAATGCCATGTTGGACGTTTCGTGGGTGATCCGGACCAGCTCTGCGAGGTAGGGCTTGGCCCATCCGCCGATGAGCTTGGAGGCACTGTCGCCCAATCGAATGAGCTTGGTGCCCAATGCATATCGGCGCGACGGCAAGCGTCTGACGTAGCCCAGGGAGACCAGCGTGCCGATCAGTCGGTGCACCGTCGGCATCGGCAGATCGGTCGCCTCGGCCAGTTCGCTGATTCCGATGGATCCACCGGAGGCGGCCATGATGTCGAGCAGCTCGAACGCGCGCTCCACGGACTGCACCCCACCACCTGCCGCCACAGTCCACCTCGCACCCTCGTAGTCGTACCCGTCCCGAAGAACTCTACTGGTGATGCCGCGTCGCCACCGGCGGTGCAGCGGTCACGACCGAGGGCGAGGGCTTCTGGCCCTTCGTGATGACGTTGAACAGGATGTTCAGCACGACGGCCACGATGCTCGCGGCGCTGATGCCGGAGTCGAGAACCACGTGGACCCAGTCGGGGAACGCTGCGTAGAAGCCGGGCACGGCGATGGGAATGACACCGAACCCGATGGCCACCGCGACGATGACGAGGTTGAGGTTGCCGTCGAACTCCACCTTCGACAGCGTCCGGATGCCGCTTGCCGCCACCGAGCCGAACAGCACGATGCCCGCGCCGCCGAGTACCGGCAGCGGCACCGACGCCACCACGAGCCCGAGGACGGGGAAGAGGCCGAGGAAGAGCAGCACCGAGCCGCCGGCGGCGACGACATAGCGACTCTTGATCCCGGTGACGGCCACGAGCCCGACGTTCTGGGCGAACGCACTGGCCGGGAATGTGCCGAACACGGGAGCGATGGTGGTGGCGACCATGTCTGCTCTCAGGCCGTCGCCGACGCGTCGAGCATCGACGTCGGTGCCCACGATTTCACCGACGGCCAGGATGTCGGCGGTGGTCTCGGTCATGATCACCAGGATGACGACCACCATCGACATGATGGCCGCGACCTGGAACGTCGGTGCTCCGAACGCGAACGGTTCGGGGAAGCTGAAGATGGCACCGTCGCTCACGCCGGAGAAATCGGCCTTGCCGACCAGGACCGCGAACAGCGTACCGACGATGATCCCGATGAGGATCGACAGGCGCGAGAGGGTGCCCTGTACGAGCCGGCTGACGAGCAGAACCACCACGAGGCTGAACGCCGCCAGACCGATGTTGGACATCGAACCCCAGTCGGCGGCCTGCTGATTGCCGCCCATGGCCCACCGAACCGCAACAGGCAGTAGCGAGATGCCGATGACGGTGATGATCGTGCCGGTCACCACCGGCGGGAAGAAGCGAACGATCTTGCTGAAGAACGGGGTGATGAGGATGCCGATCGCGCCGGCGGCGATGATGGCTCCGAACACCGAGTTCAGTCCGCCCGGACCGCTCGCGATTGCCACCATCGTCGACACCGACGCAAACGAAATACCCTGCACCAGCGGCAGCTTGGCCCCGAAGTAGGGCACTCCGAGTGTCTGCAGCAAGGTGGCCGCTCCACTGACGAACAACGCAGCCGAGACCAGCAGTGCGATCTCGGTGCCCGTCAATCCCGCTGCGCCGCCGACGATCAGAGGTGGCGCGATGACGCCGCCGTACATCGTCAGGATGTGTTGCAATCCGTAGACGTACGACCTGCCGATCGACAACCGCTCGTCCTCGGGACGGGCGGGGTCGTGCGGCGCATGAGTCTTGGTCGAGGTGCGTTTCGTCAGCTTCATGTCGGCTCGCTCCTAGCAGAATCCGGGCACGGTATCCCAGGCGCGGCCTGCGTCCGGGGCATCGTCGCGTTCCACCGTGGCCTCGATCAGACCGTAGGGGCGATCCGCGACATAGAAGACCTCGCCGGGGTTGTCGAGTCCGAACGGCTCGAGGTTGACGAGGAAGTGGTGGATGTTGGGCATCGAGAACTTGATCTCGCCGATCTCAGGGTGGGCTTCGAGAACCTGCTTGCCCATCTGGAACAGGCTCTGCTGCAACGCAAGAGAGTGAGTGGAGGCGAAGGCGTCGAGCATGATCGAACGGACGTCGTCGAAGGTCTTGTCGAAATCCAGCTCGGTGGTGAGGTAGCGCCAGCGGGCACTGACCGAGGTGGCCAGAATTCGGTCCGTGGTTTCCTTCAGCGTGGTGTAGCGGTCTTTCGGGTAACCCCAGAACTCCGACGCCGTGGAGTTGAGGACGACGAGGTCGCTGACTCCGGAGACGATCGAAACGTCGTCACCGTCGATGGTGACGATCGTGTTCCGCTTCTCATCACTCGCCTTGACGAAGGAATGGTCGTAGCCGTCTTCACCGTTCGCGATACGCGACCACTGGTACTGCTCGATCTCCCAGCGTCCACCGGTGATCCAGTCGAAGTTGCCGGTGAAGTGCGTGCCGAGCCGGAGTGCGAAGTTCTCGATCGCGCCGATGCCGTCGCGGGCGAAGGCGTAGACGGTGTTCTTTTGGGTGTCGGTGGCAACGACGTGTGCATTGTCGCCTTCGATGTGGACAGCGTCGAGGTCGCCGCGCAATTGGGAGGTGACGCTGACGTCGGTGATCCGGTGGCGGGGCGTCTCGCGGTCGATGCGGACGAGCCTGCATTCGGCCTTGCCGTACTGGTTTGCTCCGAGCACGATGGTCATTGTTTCTAGCTCCCTCGATAGGTGGTGAAAGCGAACGGGCTCAACAGAAGTGGGATGTGGTAGTGCTGGTCGGGTGCGGTGATCTCGAACGTGACGACCACCTCGGGGTGGAAGCATTCGGTGTTCTGCGCCGCGAAGTACGCACCGGTTGCGAAGGTGAGGCGGTAGGTCCCGGGCATCAGCTCACTCGGCCCGAGTGAGGAGACTCTGCCCTGTTCGTCGGTGACGGCCCGCGCCACCGAGCTGCCGTCGGCATCGGCCAGCTCGATCGAGAGTCCCTGTGCTGGAATACCTCTCGCTGCGTCGAGTACATGGGCGGTGACATGGCTCGTCATTCGCCCAGGCTTCCTGTTGCGCGCACTGCCGCGATCTCTCGAAGTTCGTGCTCGACGACGGCCGCTTCGGTCTGCGGGTCGTTGCCGAGTCGACTGTCCAGAGCCTTCAGAACAGCGTCGGCATCACGGCCGGCCGCCCTGATCAGAAAGACCTGCCCGAAGCACCTCTCGTAGGCCAGATTCCCCGCTCGCAGGCGATGTTCGACGCTCTCGTCCGACACGTCCACGCCGGCTTGCTCGGTGCTCGCATGCCGTGCGCCGGCGTCGTCACCCTCCGGCCGTTCGCCGATGCGGGGATGCACCGCAAGTGCTCGGTGTACTTCGTCGGCCGTCAGTGGTGATGCGGCGTGGGTGATGGCGTGGCGAAGGGCCCGGTCGTCGACGAACGGTCGGTGCCGAAGAACCTCGTCGACCCAACGGGGGACGTCCAGGCAGAGCGACAGTATTCGAGCAGCGTCGGCCTCGGGTGCGTTGTTCAGTTCGGTCGCCGCGTCGAGACGTCGGGTTTGTGATTCCGCATTACGAAATGTTGATTCCACTGAACGAGCGTGACACCGATCACAACTGCTGTCAAGGGTCGATGTGTGCCGCGTTGCCGAAGGGCGCTGTCATGTTGCGGCAGCGCGGTATTGGGCGCACGGGCCTACCTCGGGTCTTGACAGGACCACGTGGTGCACGCCACACTCGATCAGACAAACGGAATTACTATTCCGCAATACGGATTTTCGATCGTTCGCTCGACGCCGAAAGGAACGACTACATGACGGAGCTCTTCTGCAACGGCGGTGCCATGCGCGGCGGCAGCCTGCACCACAACGTCTCGTCCCACCCGTTCGTGGGGACAGTGCGCACCACCCCGAACTACCGCTTCTTCTCGGTGCGGGACGAGTTCCCGGCCCTGCTGCTCGACCACACTGCCGGTGCGGCCATCGAGGGCGAGCTGTACGACATTCCGCTCGACGACATCCGTACGGCATTCCTCCCGGACGAACCGCCGGAGCTCGAGCTCACCGTGGTTGCGCTCGAGGACGGGCGTTCCGTCCTCGGCGTCGGCCTCCGCCCCGGGGTGCTCGACGCGCAACCGGACGAGCTGACCGACATCACCTACGCCGGCAGCTGGCGTCGATACCGCGGACTGCCGCAACCTCAGAACTGAAAGGCACTGCGCATGAACCCCTTTGGTGACTCACGACTCCACTACACCGTCAACTGTTCCATTCTCTTCACCGATGTGCCCCTGCTCGATCGCGCGCAGCGCGCCAAAGATGCCGGCTTCGACGCCGTGGAATTCTGGTGGCCGTTCTCGAACCCGGTCCCGTCCGATGCCGACGTCGATGCGTTCGTGTCGTCCGTCCGGGATGCGGGCGTACAGCTGACCGGCCTCAACTTCGCCGCGGGGGACATGCCCGCCGGGGATCGCGGAATTCTCTCCGATCCGGCGCAGGTGCAGGCGTTCCGCGACAACATCGACGTCACCGTCGGGATCGGTGAGCAGCTGGGCACCCGGGCCTTCAATGCCCTGTACGGGAACCGCATCGACGGTGTGGATCCGCTTGATCAAGACGAGGTCGCCATCGAGAACCTGGCCGCCGCAGGCCGAGCTGCAGCGAAGATCGGCGGCGTCGTGCTGGTGGAGCCCGTCAGCGGCGCACCCGCGTATCCGTTGAAGTCCGCTGCCGGTGCCGTCGCGACCATCAGGCGTGTCGCCCGTGAGCAGGACGTACACAACCTGCGCCTGCTCGCGGACCTTTACCACCTCGCCGTCAATGGAGAGGACGTTCCGGCCGCACTCGACGCGCACCACGAACTGATCGGACACGTGCAGATCGCCGACTCCCCGGGCCGCGGTGAGCCGGGAACCGGCAGCCTCGATCTCGGCGGACAGCTCACCGGTCTGGCAACACGCGGTTACGACGGCTACGTCGGACTCGAATACAAGGCCACGCGTCAGGACACGTTCTCCTGGCTAGGTCTCGCCACTACCTCCAAGTAAGGATTCCCATGAGCACCATTGCATTCATCGGCCTCGGGATCATGGGCAGCCCCATGTCCGTTCACCTCGCCAAGGCCGGCCACCAGGTGGTCGGCTACAACCTGACGCCCGATCGCACCGGCCCCCTCGTCGAAGCCGGCGGTACCGCGGCAGATTCGATCGCCAAGGCCGTCCACGACGCCGACGTCATCGCGATCATGGTCCCCGACTCTCCCGACGTCCAGGACGTTCTCGCCGGTGAGGGCGGAGTGTTCGACAATGCTCGACGCGACGCGCTGATCATCGACTTCTCCAGCATCCGTCCCGACGTCACTGCCACGTTGGCCGCCGACGCGTCCGCGCGCGGGTTCCGTATCCTCGACGCCCCGGTCTCCGGTGGCCAGGCCGGTGCCGAGAACGCGACTCTGTCGATCATGGTCGGTGGCAGTGCGGACGACTTCGCCACGGCCAAGCCAATTCTCGATGTCGTCGGTAAGACCGTCGTGCATGTGGGTCCGAGTGGATCAGGGCAGACGGTCAAGGCGGCCAACCAGTTGATCGTGGCCGGCAACATTCAGGTGCTGGCGGAGGCGATCGCGTTCCTCGAGGCCTACGGAGTCGATCTGGCCGCGTCGGTGGAGGTTCTCGGCGGCGGCCTCGCGGGTTCGGCCGTCCTGAACCAGAAGGCGCAGAAGATGTTGGACCGCTCGTTCGAGCCCGGCTTCCGCATCGATCTGCACCACAAGGATCTCGGCATCGTCACCTCGGCTGCGCGGGAAGCGGGCGTCGTGATTCCGATGGGTGCGGTGCTGGCACAGCTGATGGCCTCGGCCCGCGCCAACGGCGATGGTGGACTGGATCATTCGGCACTGTACCGCGGTGTCGCTCGCCTCTCGGGCTCCCCGATCACAAACAAGGACAACTGACATGCCCAGAATGCGCGCGGCCGATGCCGCAGTGAAGATTCTCGAACTCGAAGGTGCAACAACCGCATTCGGCCTACCCGGTGCTGCCATCAACCCGTTCTACGCGGCAATGCGCAATCACGGCGGTATCCGCCACGTGCTGGCCCGCCACGTCGAAGGTGCATCGCACATGGCAGAGGGGTTCACCCGTGCGGCCCCGGGAAACATCGGCATCTGTATCGGTACCTCCGGTCCGGCCGGAACCGACATGATCACCGGGCTGTATTCGGCCATGGCCGACTCGATTCCGATCCTCGCCATCACCGGCCAGGCTCCGGTGGCGCGGCTGCACAAGGAGGACTTCCAGGCCGTCGACATCGCGTCGATCGCGGCACCCGTCACCAAGATGGCGATGACGGTGCTCGAGCCGGCCCAGGTTCCCGGTGCCTTCGCTCAGGCGTTTCACCTGATGCGCTCCGGTCGCCCCGGTCCGGTGCTGATCGATCTGCCTATCGACGTGCAGCTGGCCGAGATCGACTTCGATCCCGACACCTACCAGTCGCTGCCCGTGCACAAGCCCGTCGCCTCGCGCGCTCAGGCCGAGAAGGCCATCGACATGCTCCTGGCCGCCGAGCGCCCGCTGATCGTGGCCGGCGGCGGCATCATCAACGCGGATGCCTCGGACTTGCTCGTGCAGCTCGCCGAGATCCTCGACGTTCCCGTCATCCCGACGCTGATGGGCTGGGGCACCATCCCGGACGATCACCGCCTCGCCGCGGGAATGGTCGGTCTGCAGACCGCGCACCGATACGGCAACGCAACGCTGCTGGCCTCGGACTTCGTGCTCGGCATCGGAAACCGTTGGGCCAACAGGCATACCGGTGGACTCGACACGTACCGCAAGGGGCGGAAGTTCGTCCACGTCGATATCGAACCGACCCAGATCGGACGCGTCTTCGCGCCGGACTACGGCATCATCTCCGACGCCAAGGCGGCTCTCGAGCAGTTCGTCGCCGTCGCCGAAGAGCGTCGTGCTGCAGGGTCTCTGCGTAATCTGTCCGGTTGGGTCGACGACTGCGCAACCCGCAAGCGCACGATGCATCGGCGTACCCACTTCGACAACGTGCCGATCAAGCCACAGCGCGTGTACGAGGAGATGAACAAGGTCTTCGATCGCGATACCCGCTACATCAGCACCATCGGGCTCTCGCAGATCGCGGGCGGTCAGTTCCTGCACGTCTACTCCCCTCGCAACTGGATCAACTGCGGGCAGGCCGGCCCGCTCGGCTGGACGATCCCCGCGGCACTGGGTGCGGTCGCTGCCGATCCGAGTGCGAATGTCGTTGCGCTGTCCGGTGACTACGACTTCCAGTTCATGATCGAGGAACTGGCTGTCGGTGCGCAGTTCAATCTGCCGTATGTACACGTGGTGGTGAACAACTCGTACCTGGGGCTGATCCGGCAGGCGCAGCGCGCGTTCGACATGGACTTCTGCGTGCAGTTGGGATTCGACAACATCAACCACCAGGACACCTTGGACGCTCAGCCCGGCATCCCCAAGGGCTATGGCGTCGACCACGTGCAGGTAGCAGAAGGGCTGGGCTGCAAAGCGCTCCGCGTCACCGAGCCCGAGCTCATCGGTGAGGCGCTCGTGCGGGCCAGGACTCTGGCCAACGAGCACAAGGTTCCCGTCGTCGTGGAGATCATTCTGGAGCGGGTCACCAACATCTCGATGGGTACCGAGATCGACAACGTCGGTGAATTCGAGGAACTGGCGAACACCTCGGCCGACGCGCCTACCGCGCTGCTCCTGCTGGACTAGAGATGACGCGAATTCTGCTGGCTCCCGACAAGTTCAAGGGTTCACTGTCCGCGGCCGAGGTCGCTCGGGCGTTGGCCGACGGTCTGGTCGCGGTAGACCCGTCACTCGAGACGGTGTGCCTACCCGTCGCCGATGGGGGTGACGGCACCGTCGATGCTGCCGTCACCGCCGGGTGGGATCGGGTGGCCGTCACGTGCTCGGGGCCGACCGGTGAGCCGGTCGATACCTCGTATGCCCGTCGCGGTGATACTGCCGTCGTCGAACTCGCCTCGGCGGTCGGGCTCGAGCTCCTGCCCGGTGGTATCCCGGATGCGCTGGGAGCGAGCACATTCGGCCTTGGCACTGTCATCGCGCATGCGCTCGGGGCAGGTGCGGGCCGAATCGTCGTCGGGCTCGGGGGCAGCGCATCCACCGACGGCGGCGCGGGCATGCTGACGGCGCTGGGGGCACGCATCCTCGATGCCGACGGCAACGACGTCGCGCGCGGTGGAGGGGCATTGCGGGGCGCGGTACAGCTGGATGTGTCTGGTCTGGTGCCGTCGGCTCGGGATGCGGTGATCGAATTGGCCTGCGATGTCGACAACCCGTTGCTCGGTTCGACCGGAGCGGCGGCGGTCTACGGGCCACAGAAGGGTGCCGGACCGCAGGATCTGCTGTACCTCGAACACGGAATGCGGCAGTGGGCGCACCTGGTGCGCAACGCAATCGGACGGGATGTCAGCGGTCTCGCCGGCACGGGTGCGGCAGGTGGCACGGCGTTCGGTGCCATCGCTGTGCTCGGTGCGATTGCCAAGCCCGGTATCGCCACCGTGCTCGAGCTGATCGACTTCGGCAGCGCTCTGGCGTCGGCCGATCTGGTCGTTACCGGTGAAGGCTCGCTGGACGAGCAGAGCCTCTACGGCAAGGCACCGATCGGTGTCGCGCACGCAGCACGCGAAGCGGGTGTTCCGGTGATCACCGTGGCGGGACGCAGCGTCGTCGGCTTGGACCGGCTGCGCACTCACGGGATCGTTGCCTCCTATGCATTGTCCGATCTCGAGCCGGACCGTCGAATCTCCATGCGCGACGCAGCCAGGCTCTTACACGAGGTAGGCCGAACGTTGGCCACCACAGAACTTTTGGAAGGAATTTCATGAGCACCACGCACTTCACCTCGTTGACCGATCTCGCGTCGCGGGCACTCGGCGGCAGCGTCTCGGCCGCGAACGACGAACTGTTCGCCCAGCGCGAGAACCTGATCAAGCCCGACGCTCCGCTGTTCGATCCCGCCGATTTCGGCCACAAGGGAAAGGTGTACGACGGGTGGGAGACTCGACGTCGTCGTGACGAGGGTGGGCACGACTGGGCGATCGTACGTCTCGGCGCACCGGGCATCGTGCACGGCGTGGTGGTCGACACCGCACACTTCACCGGCAACTACCCGCCGTTCGTGTCCATCGAAGCTGCGTCGATCGAGGGCTACCCATCCCTCGACGATGTGCTGAAGGCGGAGTGGCACACCATCGTAAACAAGTCTGCGGCAGTGGGTGATACAGCAAATACGTACGAGGTGTCGGATCGGCACCGGTGGACGCATGTACGCCTGTGCATCTACCCCGACGGCGGAGTGGCTCGATTCCGCGTGCACGGCGAAGTCGTGCAGGATCCTCGATTCCTCGCCGGCACCATCGACCTGCTCGCGGCCGAGAACGGTGCGCGGCTCACCGATTGCTCGGATGCTTTCTATTCGTCCCCCGCCAACATCATCCTGCCCGGACGGGCCCGGAACATGGGTGAGGGCTGGGAGAACTCCCGTCGTCGCAACGGCGGCAACGACTACGCGGTCTTCGCACTCGCGGCACCGGGCGCACCCCGGCACGTCGAGGTCGATACGAGCTACTACGTCGGTAACGCGCCGGGGTGGGTTCGCCTCAGCGCCATCGATTGTCGTCGCCGACACATCACGGATCCGACGGCGTGGACCGAGATTCTTCCCCGAACAGCCGTGCAGCCCGATACCCGTCATCGCTTCCTGCTCAACGAGGCGGAGGCGTACACACACCTCAGGCTCGACGTGTACCCCGACGGCGGTTTGTCTCGGTTGCGATTGTTCGGCGAGCTCGACGCCGATGCCCTCGACGCGGCAGATGTCGCGTGGAAGTCCGCCGAGCTCCAGAGTGTCTCCAGTGCAGTCTGAACTGGTTCTTCGTGCTGCTCGTGCGGTGATCGGTGGGCAGGAGGTGGCGGCGACTGTGTCTGTCTCGGACGGCCGGATCGTAGCGATCGACCCCATCGACGCTTCGGTATCTGGCGCGACGGTGGTCGAGCTCGGGCCGGACGAGGTGTTGCTGCCCGGGCTGGTCGATACTCACGTGCACGTAAACGAGCCGGGGCGAACCGAGTGGGAGGGGTTTGCCAGCGCTACCCGGGCGGCCGCGGCGGGTGGCATCACGACCATTGTCGATATGCCGCTCAACAGCATTCCTCCGACGGTGGATGTTGCCTCTCTGGAGATCAAGCGCCGGGTGGCGGCCGAGAAGTCGGTGATCAACGTCGGATTCTGGGGCGGTGCAGTTCCCGGAAACGTCGATCAGCTGCGTCCACTGCACGATGCGGGAGTGTTCGGATTCAAGTGCTTCCTGCTCGCCTCGGGCGTGGACGAGTTTCCGCCGCTGACGATTTCGGAACTGGAGAAGGCTCTCATCGAGATCGCGTCGTTCGACGGGCTGATGATCGTGCACGCGGAGAACGCCGAGCTCATCGCCGAGGCTCCGTCCGCAGCGGGCCGTGAGTACTCGGGATTCCTGGAATCGCGTCCGCGGGCGGCCGAGAATCGGGCCATCGAGCAGGTGATCGAGTTGTCTCGCCAGACGGGGTGTCGGGTGCACATTCTGCATCTGTCGAGCGCGGATGCCTTGCCGATGATCGCGGCGGCGAAGCGTGACGGGGTGCGGGTGACAGTCGAAACCTGCCCGCATTACCTGTGTTTCGACGCCGAGGCCGTGCCTGCAGGGGCGACGCAGTTCAAGTGTTGCCCGCCGATTCGCGAGGCCGGAAATCGAGAGGCGCTGTGGCAGGGTTTGCACGACGGCACGATCGACACCATCGTCACAGACCACTCCCCCTGCACTCCAGCCCTGAAGAGGTTTGACACCGGAGACTTCGGTGACGCGTGGGGCGGGATAGCGTCGCTGCAGGTGTCGCTGGCTGCGGTGTGGACCGAGGCACGATCACGCGGTTGCGCACTGACCGACATCGTGCGGTGGATGGCTACCAATACGGCCGATCAGGTGGGTATGACTGATCGCGGACGCATCGAGGTCGGTTGCGCTGCAGACCTTGTGGTGTTCGTACCCGACGAGAAGTTCACCGTGGACGTCGCGCAGCTGTACCACCGTAATCCGGTGACTGCGTACGATCGACTGGGCTTGTCGGGTGTGGTGCGACGGTCATGGATCGAGGGTTCGGAATCCTCAACGGGGCGATTGCTGTCGCGCGACTAGAACGGTGGGGCTGCCGTGTCGTCTGTCTCGGACTGTTCGTTGCCAGGCGGGTTCGGTGGGTCTGGGTAGGCGATGATGCCGGATCGTCTGGGTTTGGTGGGGATGTGTGGTCTCAGGTCGTTGTCGAGAATGGGGACCACTGTTCCGTTGGCGGGCAGTGTGATTCGGGTGGTCTTCGAGGTGGATCGCCAGAGGATCGCGCCGCCCGGGAGCATGACCGCTGTCCAGTAGCCGGCGGTTTTGACGGTGTGGTGGAACTCGCAGAGACATTGCAGGTTGTTGATGGTGGTCCAGCCGCCACCGAGGGGGTTGGCGTGATCGAATGCGGTCACGTGGTCGAGTTGGCAGCGGTCGGCGGGTCTGTGGCAGCCGGGGAAGCGGCAGTGTCGGTCACGTAGCCGGACTGCTGCGGTGGTGAGGGTGTCGGGTCGGTAGATCAGGGCTCGGTCGGTCAGTGGGTCCCGTCCGACGGATCTTCCGAGGGTGGGGTCGGCGGCGATGGCGGCTTCCAAGGCTGCGGCCAGCGAGGCATTGCCGAGGTAGATGCCGCCGGGTGTGTGCATGGTTCGGCTAGGCCGGATCGACGAGCCCAGGTCGAGGGCAGAGCTGTGCCGTGTGCCCCTGCCGACGGGTGTGTGGGTGCAGAACAGAGAGGCCGCGGAGGTCAGTGATGGCGGGCGACGCTGATCTCGGTTGTCGCTGGCCGCAGCAGCAGTAGAGCCTGTGCCTGGTGCCGGGCCTTCGGCTGATGTCGGGCTGGATGTTGTGGAGCCGGATGGTGCTGCGGACGAGCGTGATTCCGAACGGCTCGGTGCGACATCAGGTGCCGGCGATGCCGGTTGCGCAGGTGAGCGTTTATCCGACACGGGTTCGGACGATGCAGCTGCATCAGGGCCGGTGTCCGACGTTGCCTCCGCTAGCGGGTCGGTCACCGCTGCCGGAGCGCCAGTTGCTGCGTGCTTGCGGTGAGGTTCGGCGGGGTCTGGGTCGGGAGTTGTCGACGGGTCGGCCGTAGGTACGGGTGAGGACTGGTCGTTCTGCTCGGACCCGGCAGTCTCGCCGTTCTCATCGGGCCCTTCGGTCTCGGCGACGTCGTCTGCTGGTTCCGGTGCCGAGGTGTTTTTCGACCCAGGTACAGATTCAGCTGCAGTGGCCGAAGTCGGTCCGGTCGAAGAACGATCCTCTGCCGCCGCCGACCCCGTTGCCTCATCACGACAAGCAGCCGCATGAGCATCTGCAGCCGAGTTCGCGTCTGCGTCGACAGCAGCGTCTCTGCCTGCATCGGCGTCTGCATCTGTGTCGGTGTCCGTCACCGTTCCCGCATCGGATCCCGTTGCCGTTCCTGCTTTCTCGCCGCCGCTGCGTCGTTCCCATTCCCCGGTCTCCGGGTTCTGCACCGCCAGACCGAGCTTCTCCGCGAGAGTGACCGCGTCGGTGAGCAGGACCTGCCATTGACTGTTACGCGCCAACTCTCGTGCGAGATCCGGGTCGATCGAGCCATGCCCGGCGAGATACGCAGGGTTCGCGAGCAAGCCGATGAGGGTGGCGATGTCGACGGTGATCATCGTCAACGGCACCCGTCGATCCGGCAACGCTGCATCTTTTTTCGGGCAGTCCTCTCGTTGGCACAGGCATGTTAGTCGGGGTTCACCGTGCATCCTCGCCATGAACGCATCACACAACCGGTCCTGTTTACCGCGGGGATCTTTCGGACAGAGCGTGTCGGCCATCTCCTCGAGCAGCTGCCACGCCGCGGCGGCCTCGGGTGCAGTCAATTCTGCTCGGATTCGCGCCAGTTCCCCGGCCGGGTTGTAGGACACAACTCGACAAGGTCGTTCTCGGAACCGCAGCCGAAGGCGAGACCNCACGAGTGCGATTCAGAACGATCCGCAACGGCAACAACGGGTGTTCGGGGGATCTTTCGGACAGAGSGTGTCGGCCATCTCCTCGAGCAGCTGCCACGCCGCGGCGGCCTCGGGTGCAGTCAATTCTGCTCGGATTCGCGCCAGTTCCCCGGCCGGGTTGTAGGACACATGGCGGAATCGTTTCGCGAACTCGCGTAGTGCTGCCGCTTCCTCCGGGGCGACGCGCAGCAGGATGTCCCAGATCTCCGTCTCGAGTGGACCGGGCGAATTGCGGCGGGCGGATTCGACGATCTCGTCCTCGACCATGCGCACGATCTCGTCGGAGAGGTTGTCGAGGATCCGGCACACCGTCCGCACTCGCGGAAGATCGATCTCCCCGGCCTCGAATGCTGTCCGTACTAGGGGTAGTCGCGTGTGCAGGGCAACACCGACCGAGATGTACGATTCGGCGACCGTCGCCGAGCAGCCCAACGCGGCCGCCATCTCGGTGCGCCCGTACCGGCTGTAATGCTTGAACT
>NZ_LMRR01000022.1 GCF_001426085.1 Rhodococcus sp. Leaf278 | reverse complement strand
GACGATCAGCGGCCGAGAACAATTGATCGAGATCGCCGCAAGCATCAACGTTCTCGGCGATGCCGTTCCCAAGCGGGTTGTCATCAAAGACTCGATGGAGGCCCAAACCAGCTTGGTCGACTGGGGGACAACACAATCTCGCAGCCTGTCGACGATCTATCGCGACACTCTTGCGCTGCTCACGAAGGGACACGTGTGATGGCCCGGCCCGAACGTATGAAGAGCGCACTCGCCGGATCGAGCCCGGTCGATCCGCCGGAGAACTCGCGGCAGCCCCACGACACTTTTTCGTCGGCCGAGACCGGTGCGCAACCGTCACCGGACAACGCAAAACAGAAGCGTTCGTACTACCTCTACCAGTCCACGGTCGACGATCTTCTCAACGCAGCCGAAGCGTTGTCTGCAACGCCCGGCGCGCCGCGGGGCCCGTCGGATCTCGTCAATGCGGCCATCGAAGACTACTTGGAGTTGTTGCGCAACAGATTCAACGACGGTGCGCCGTTCCCGCAACGAACGGGCCCCCTCGCACGAGGACCGAGAATCCGATGAGCCGATCACACTCCGCGGCAACCCCGTTGACAACGAAGCCGTCAGACGTCGTTGCGCTCCATCCAGCGATCTTGCAGTGGGCCCTCGCAACGGCCGTTGCGCTGACAGTAGGCATTGCCGGGGCGTCCTTCNACGAAGCCGTCAGACGTCGTTGCGCTCCATCCAGCGATCTTGCAGTGGGCCCTCGCAACGGCCGTTGCGCTGACAGTAGGCATTGCCGGGGCGTCCTTCTGGCTCAGTTTCGCGGTGTTGCGTGATCTCGCGGTGATGGCTGGGATCGGTCCCGGCGAGGCGTGGGTGATTCCAGTGGTGTTGGACGGCGCAATTGTCTCGACAACAGTGACAGCCATTGCGCTGTCGAATCACACGGACAACCGCACGATCAAGGGCCGTCGCTTCGTCGTCACGATCTTGCGTGTTGCCGCATCGGCGTCGATTGCGGGTAACTCCTACCACGCAGTGTTGAGTGCGACCTTGCTTCCGGCCGTAGTCTCGGCGGGTATTGCCACCATTGCACCTATTGCGCTCCTTGCTATGACCGAAGTGCTGGCCGTCATACTTCGTGCACCCCGCGGGGCCGTCAGAGTGGAATTCGCTCCAAGTGCTGCTATAGAGGAGCCGGACTGGACGGACACCGAGTTCAGCCAAGAAGGCCCCAGCCCGAGCCGGGATGATTCGGAGGGCGAAGACGGCACGCGGGGAGAACACGTCGACACGGCGGACTCGCCTCGACTGCATGTGGACGACCTCACACCGGAAGTTGCGGAAACAGCGCGGCTCCGACACGCCCACCGCGAATGGTCGTGGGCACGAATCGGTAGAGAAACGGACGGCTCCGTTGCATCGACCGCGATGCGCCGATATCGGAAGTGGGAAGANCGACCTCACACCGGAAGTTGCGGAAACAGCGCGGCTTCGACACGCCCACCGCGAATGGTCGTGGGCACGAATCGGTAGAGAAACGGACGGCTCCGTTGCATCGACCGCGATGCGCCGATATCGGAAGTGGGAAGAAGTCACCGCAGGGATCGTCGATGGCCACCAGGACGGGCAATCCAAGTTTGATGACAAGCCAGCCAGCGAGCGTGACCGCATGTCCGCAGGATAGAAGTGCTACCGCGACATCGAGCCTCGTTGCTTTCCGTCGCTCCCGCACAATCACCACAGGCTGTTGATGGCTGTGAGGTGGTCGCGCCCGGATGGCTCAGTCTGCGTCGGGGCGCGCGCTGCCCTGGGACCACCTCCGGCGGTCTCCGGATTGAGCTCCGCTGCGCTCCGCACAGCAGAAAGAACAATTTCCTTCGCACATCTGGCTCCGATCGAGCATGCAGCACCCTGACCCGTCTTACCCAACCCGGACTCCGCGTTGCTCCGGCCCGATGGGCTCCGAAAACTTTTCAAAGCGCCTGCGGCTGAAAACTTTCCGGATCAGGGCCAGGACGCCGGTCCAGTGCGCCGCCTTCTCTCCTTCGAGCCAGATGACGGCGAAAGAAATTGGCAGAGCGAAAGGGGCTGAAAACTTTCCGGATCAGGGCCAGGACGCCGGTCCAGTGCGCCGCCTTCTCTCCTTCGAGCCAGATGACGGCGAAAGAAATTGGCAGAGCGAAAGGGCCGGGGGAGCCGGTTCCGCAATAGAAAGTGAGCCCGACATGCCGCAGAATACTTCCAGCACAGGACGACGGACCACCGCCGCACACAACGCCCGGACCACCGGAATCGTCACCCATACAACCGTCCTGGTCTCCGGACCCCAACAGGCCACTATCACCGCTACCGCCGCGGCCACCGACGAAGCGCAGATGATCGTCGCACTAGGTCACGTCATGATGACCTTCCGCAGCGCCGAAACAGTATCCGCAGTCATCACCGGATTTGCCACCGTCCGGGCCGCACTCGCCGGAGCCGATGGACAAGCCCCTCACCCCGCGCAACCAGGCGCAGAATTCGGGGCCGCCGCGATCTCCGTCCTGTGGCTCGACAGCCCCGAACACACCGCAGTGCCGCACCACCGCTACAGCTCCGAACAACGTCGCACCATCCACTGGGTAGACCTGCACATGGGACCTGTCACCTGGCGCATCACCGACCGCATCGGGTACGACACCCTGATGGCCGAACTCCGACGCGTTCACCGCGCTGCCGTCGGAGTATTTCTCGACGGCAGCCGCTACCGCCGCGACCCCGCCAAACTCCTCGATGTCTTCGACGACGTCTAGTACCACACGTTCGGCCCCAACCCCGGGGCCGAACGTCGTTTATCCACAGGCTGACTCGACACCACAGTTATCCACACCCTCGCCTGATCTGCCTCCGCAGCGAACGCTTTGTTGCGGACCTCGTGTGACGCTCGATTAGAAGCAGCTGGCCGGCACAAGCGACAAGGAACCAAACGATGATCACCTGGACCGTCACCACACACCCCGAGGACAACCCCGAAATTCTGACCGCAACCGGAGCAGAACCCAATCTCGAATGCGCGAAACTGGCCGCCGCCGATGCCGTCCGTATCGCCCTCCTCGACGCACGCGAGCACGCATCGTCCGACAACGGAACGCCGCCGTCCTACCTCGTCACACTCGACGGGAACCTGTGCCCTCATCATCGGACTCGGAAGCTGCAGGCCCGAGAACTACAACGCCGTCCTCGACAGCCTCGAGCAGTTCGACGGCACCGCACCACCGCACCTTCTCTATATCTGACCCACACCTCCGAAATAACGACCAACCCGGGATGACCAGGCACAGCGCCACCGGAGTACCGAAGCCAGTTCTCCTGCAACAGACCCGCATATAGAAACGAGGCGAACAGATGACCCCGTTGAGAGCAGTCGAACCCACCGACGACGACGATCACGCTGATCTGACGGACCATCCGGAGACAGCACCGGAAGCACTGGTCATCTGCGCACTGATGTGGTTGCAGGACACCAACGAGGCCGCCCGCATCGCAGTGACATTGCAGGCCAACGATTTTCACGATCTCGTTTATCGTGAGCTGTACGGCATCGTGCAGGGGCTGATCATCGACAACCTCCCACATGACCCCGCGAGTGTTCTGGGCGTTCTTGTCCGGTCAGGTGCCAGTGGACACCGCGGTGCACGGCTGCGTCGAACACTGACCGACGTCACCGCGGCGAACGCATGCGGAGCATCGGCAACCGACTACGCCGGCATGGTCCTGTCGGAAAGTTACCGACGTAGCTTCTTCGACGCAGGGATCAGAATTCAGCAGATCGCCGAGGAAGCGCCGGAAGAATTCCTGTTCGACCAGCTCGTCGAAATCGGAAGGGCGCAACGAGAAGCGACAAACCGCCTGAACGCCTTCCGCAGCGGTAGCACACTGTGACGGCGCGGGAAGAGCCAGAGCCGGGCCGTGAGCGGCGTCGAGCTGCCCTCGCTTCTGTCGGGTTGGCCGCCACAGACGTCGCGCATCTCGATACGGACGAAGTTGAAAACCTCGCTGCCGGGCGTGAGATAGATGAAGCCCTGGCCGCCGGCAACACACTGAACGAAGTTGCGCAGTCCACCGGTTACACCGAGGCAGTCGCCTCAGACCTTCTAAGCAAGTTCCGAGAGTTCCGCGACAGTCTCGCGGCGCGCAACCAAATTCCTTTGTTCTGAGTAACTTTTCACGCACACTTTGCGTGCCGCCATGACTCGGAGAGGCCGACGCCATGAATTTCATCCGCATCGACACCGACCGAGGGACCCTCTTCGGGCCGTCCTTCGCCGAGACTCTGACACACTTTTTCGGGCAGAATCAGCACGTCGAATGGGAATGCCACCAGCTGACCGCTGGATACTCCGGTGGGCGGTGCACAGTGTCGACTGCAATCCGAGTGCATCACCGTGGACAGAGGATTGTCGCAGCAAGGTCCTTCGGCACCCGCACCGTCGATGCAATCCCCGAGTGCGCAATGCACTTCGGATCGAGTTTCGCTACCGCACCGTTCGATGCACCCAAAATGCCTCGCTGGGTGTACGAGTGGGCGTATGACCTGCTGGTCTGAATTCACGGTATCTATCGACCGGTACAGATCGAAAGCGAACTTGCTCCAGCGCTACGGCGTTGACGCGGAGCGCTTCCGCGCACTGAGCAACGTTCGGCCCACGCCACAAGCCCGCCACGTGACGAAACTTCGACGAGATGTCAGAAGGTGCTGCGCAGCGCGCCGCACTTCGAACCCACCACACGGAAGGAACTCGGCCAGTGCCAGCACAAGCCTGGATTACGCTCATAGTCGGCGTCTTCGCCGTCGTCGGCGTCGCCGGAACCGTCAACCAACGCACCCGAGCGGACAACCGCTCCCAATCCTGGCAACGAATCACCTGGTGCCTCGAACGCACCGTCAGCGACAACCCCGACGAAGTTGCGCTCGGCTGGACAGTGTTCGGCACCGTCGCCGCAACTCCCTTCATCGCCAAGACCGACCGTCGCACACTCCGAGCAATTGCCGACCGAGATATTTCGCCCAGCAGCGACGACCTGGCGGAAACCGACGACAACAGCGACAATGGACCTACAACACACCGCGAGGAGCGCCCATGACCACCACCGAACCACGCCGGGCGTGGACCCCCGAGCAACGCCGGAAGGTCCGCGCCGCAGCCGCAGGAGCCTCGATCAAGCTCCGTGAATACGACAACGATCCGGTCCCGCAGTGGCTGCGCGACGTCGCCGCAGGCAAAGACACCAAGCCGCCGACTGACTGACCACCCCATCAACCCGACAAGGCCCGCCCCCAAACAAGGGGCGGGCCTTCGTCATGTCGCGCACATCGCGAATCGATGCCGTCGACTACGCAGAACGAGTGGCCGCCTTGCGGGCGGCAGCCGAATCGAACTCCACTGCGCTCGGTCCTGCCACAGCCCGGGCAGCGAAGAGAACATGAAGCCGCCGCTCGCGTAGACGCAGGCGGCTCACAGCCTGTCAGTGCGCGGCGTTGTACGCCTCTTCGATGTCGGCCGGGATGCGGCCGCGTTCGCTGATTTCGTAGCCCTGGTCGAACGCCCACTGCCGGATCGCCCGCGTCTGCTCGGGATCGCGCTTGCCCGATCCGCCGGCCGCTGTCGTGGCCGACGCGGCAGCGGGGGAGGGCTTGCGCTTGCGGCCACCGACTCGCGTCGCGTATCCGACGTAGTAGTCGAGTTTCTTGTGAAACTCGTTCGCGTTCTTCGCCTTCAGGTCGATCGAGTACTCGACGCCGTTGATCGCGAATTCGATCGTCTCGCCGGACTCGTCGTCGATGATCGACCCGTCGATATCGTCCACCAATTGGGTTGTCACTCGTTTGGCCACAGCGGTTGAACCTTTCCGTTACCCGTTACGATGCGTAACTGCATTCGTCTTCATGCAGGGTAACCGGCACCGATACTTCATTAGTCATCGACACAATCAATCGAGCCGCCGAATATTCGAGTTCGACGCTCCGCATTCAACCTGGCACGTGCCGAGGCAGTGCCGCTCTGTCACGCCGCGAAGTTGTCGACTAGAGCCGACCATCCGCCGGTGGCGCGTCGGGCAGCAGGGAGCGCAAATACCGGCCGGATCGTTCTGGTGCACCCATTACAAGCCAGGCACCACGTGGTCCTGGTCCCACCACAGGGACGGGCTCCTTGTTCTGACTCCGCACACCGGGTCGGAATACCGCCGATAGCCCTATCGTTGCGAGTGGACGGCACTCGATCCCAATGCCTCGGGTACCAACCAACAGCCGCTCCGAACGGCCCCCTGCCGACAGGCGCAGTCGCGAACACCGTCACCAACACCGAAGAGGGCCGGACATCACAGGCACGGACTGGTACTACCGATAATCCTACGTTTGAATGAACTTGCTTTCTAAGCTTCATAGTAAAAGGTATTCCTAGTTAGACTATGCCGCGTTTAGCGGGTTCGAACCACGGCCCCTGTTCAGCCACACAAATGTGAGTGAGGACTGCGTGAAACGACTTTCGGGACTGCTGATTGCCTTCCTTTTCGCAATCGGATTGACGCCAATCCTGCAACCGGTGGTAGCTGGAGCTCAGGCAATCTGCGCACCGGTTGCTCTGGTTCCATTTCGGGGATCCGGTGAGCCGAGTATCGGTGCCACTAAATATGCGTCCGTAGAGACGAAAGGCTGGGAGGGTCCGACTCTTACCAAACTGTTGAAGTCGCTCTACTCTGAGCATCCAGAGCTTGCGTCCACCCCGATTATCGAGGTAGGCGAAGCCTACAAGGCAGTCAAAGTCGATCAAATTGCGGAGATCGGTAGCCCTTTTCTGGCGGACAGCCCCGTGTACAAATCGGCATGGACCGGAGCCAGTGCGGCACTGAAAGCGATGTCCGATTTCAGATATGCGAGCGGCGGTCGTGGATGCTTGACTACTAAGTTTGTTCTGGTCGGTTACTCGCAAGGCGCGATGGCAGCACGCGAGGTTGCGCAGTTGCAGCCTTCTCTTGTCGGTGGGGTCTACGGGGTCGGTGATCCTTGGCAGCAAGCGAACGCGACGGGCGTGACCGGGGACGGGCGCGGAGGAACCGGAGTTTTCAGAGCCAAGGGGGTGGGCGTAGGAGCTAAAAAGGACGCATTCTACGGTCTGGACTTCCCTAAGCATTCACTGTGTCACGCGAAAGATCCCGTCTGTGATTTCTTTGGCGCGGCTCCGGGATTCGATAGTGGACCGCACACGAACTACTTTAACGGAGCGGAAGCAAGTAGCGAGGCCACGGCATTGGCGAACATTGTGTCGCGGTATTCATCGACACCGCCAGCCGCCACCAAGGCGCTGAATGTCTCGTTCGTCGTCGACACGACGGGTTCGATGAGTCCTTACATCGGCGATGCGCGGGCCAACATAGAGGCGATCTCGCAGAATGTGCTACGCACCAGCCCCAATTCCAAGTTCTCGCTGGTGGAGTACAAGGACTACGGCGACCCGTTCATTGCTCAGACCGTCGTCCCGTTGACCAGCGACTCGGCGGCCTTGGCAAACGGCATTCAGGGGCTGACCGCCTCCGGAGGTGGTGACTATCCGGAGTCCCTGTTCTCCGGTGTCGTAGAAGGTGTTCGTACTCTGCAGGGTACGACGGGGACGTCGGCAGTAGTGATTCTGCGAGACGCGCCACCTCATGATCCTGAACCGTGGAGTGGCCTGTCCAACAATTCGGTGCAGCGGATTCTTCTGGGCATCGACCCCGTTCCGAGCGCAGACGCACTCACGGCGAGCGGCATCGCTGCACGCTTTGCTCCGACCGATGATCGCGAGCAGGGCCCGGATGTTGGAGCGAGCACCTCGCCCGGGGAGGTTGCGCCCCCGGTGACCTCGTCAGCTCGGTTGACGAATGAGCCGGCGACACTGCCCTCCACGATTCTCTACGACGTCAACGCAGCTGGCGCGGGCTCGGATGTGGTGGGATCCATAGTGGACGCAACGGGCGGGCGCAGTTTCGGGATCGGGTCTCCGCAGGAGGTCACCACTTCTATTCTCGAAGCCGTCGACGACGCCAGCGAGGCCCCCGTGGCGAAGCTGGGTATCCCGTCTATCGTGACGGCGGGATCCGAGGCTGTGATCGCGGGAATCGATTCGTCGGGTCAGTCGCCGCTTCAATTCGAGTTCGATTTCGAGTCGGACGGGACTGTCGACGCGACCAACGAAGATGGTATTGGTGCCGTGACTTTCGCGTCTCCCGGTCAATACACGGTGACCTTGACGGTGCGGGATCCACGCGGTAGAACTTCGGTCACATCCGCTGTGGTCGCCGTCTCCGCGGTCGAGGATTACCCGATAGATGAGTCACCTGAGTCACCTAACGGGCCCGAGGCACCGTCGTTCGGTTCCAGTGGTTCGTCAAATGGTGGGTTCAACTTCGGGTTTTGATCGCCGGTTCAGCTGGCGGGTGGCAATCAGCCACCCGCCAGTATCCTTCACCCCTACGCCTACCTTGCTTCGCCTGCCGAGCACTGCCGCAGCAACGACCGGCCACTGATCGAGGAAGTACTACGCGTTGTTGAGGAACAGGCGGAGCAATTTTCAACCAGACCGCACACGCGACCTGGTTTTGCAGGCATGACGGATCGGTCTTTGTCGGAGGCGGTCAGATTGGGTCTAAACGGCCGACGTCATTGTTAAGCGCTTGTCTCAGCGCGCTTCACCTGGCCCGCGTCATTGTCGCCATTGCAAATATGGTCACCATTGTCGGCGGGTCCAAACTCAAGTTTCAGAGTGATTGAGTGTGGGCGCGGCGTGGTGCGGATCTGGTAGTAGACCCAGGCGTGCTGCACCGTGCGACGTGCCACACGCAGATGAGCCAAGAATAGCTCCAGGTTTGGCACACGTCCGCTTACTCGCCCGTGCTCGTAGAGATCGCCACTTTCGATTTCGCTGGTCACCGTCAGCATGGCCCACGTCTTGGCGTGGCTGACCCCGGAACAGACACGCCAGGCGGTTAGAAGCGACCCCGGTTCGTTAGGCAGGTCGTCGATCGAAGCGATCAAATTCTCGTATCCACCCGATCTGCCATTCGCCAGATCGATGTTGATCTCGGCGGCGATGTCGGTTGTCCATTGCTGCCTCTCCCGGTGTTCACCGCTATCGTCGAGCGGAGTTCCGGTGTAGGCCTTCGCGGAGTACTTCCACGAGTCGTTGTGCTGGGCGAGAAGCCGAGCAAGCCGTAGATCTGACTCTTCCGGTATCAAAAGCCACACTGTTGAGCCGGCGGATTCGTATGCAGCGCGCAAGAGCGCAAACTGCGCAAACGACCAACTCCAGTTGACCATCAACGCACTCGCCGCCTCGATGCATTCACAGGCGTGCAACAGAGCCCTCTGGGCGATAGTGGTAGCCCAGATGTGCGGAAGGCGGTCTTCGTCCTCGGCGAGGTCACTCTCTGGTGCGGCGCGACGACCCGGGTTGTCCGCCAGATAGGTCCTGATGCCATCCAGGCTGGTCAATTCTGCTCGAACTGCTACATCGAAGTCCGCGTCGTCCACACTCCAGTCCTATCATTGCTGCTCGCTCGGCTCGCGAATCCACTTCTATCGGCTGTAGCCCCCAGGGCGGTGCAGGCACGTCCACCAACCCGAACAGCAACAGGGTGGATGGCACCACGGTGGTGCATCGCGTTGGCAGAGAATGAATCTGCGCCGGATACTATAGTGAGGCTCGCGCCTTCAGCCAGTCGTCACGCCACCGGTGAAACTCGCCCGCGGAGGCTGAATTGGTTTCCAAAGCCTTGTGGATATTCGCGCGCTGATTCTTTGACGCGTACTGGTCCACCGAGCTCGGACCGCACATGACAGCGAGCGTCTTCGGGTAGGTCTTCCATGCGAGTACCAGTCGCATGGATATGAACGAGATCAAGTCTGCTGCGCATTCACCCGCGCGGTCGGATTCGGCTACCGAAGTAGTACGGCCGGAGTGGATGAGGCTGTTGCGGACATCGACAACGCGGTGTCGCCAATCAGCCACCGGTCCATCGATGTCGAGGTTCCAGCTTGCGCCCAGCCGGTGGGCATACATCGTCTTGACGCGGTGGGTGATCGAACTCGCGTCGGCCCACATTCGTGCAGCTTCCGCGGGCGTCTTATCCTCTTCCCACAGCATCGCCGCGAGCGTTGTGTCGAGTGCTACTTCGCATGTGATCGCGTTGCTCAGAACCGAGGCTCGGTAGTCGCCAGCGACGTGCTCTGCATGGCTGCGAGCGTGGTGATCACGGATCAACGCGCTAACGCTGCCCAGCGTGAGTTGAGTGAATACATTGCCGACCGCAACCGCGTCGACTAAATCCCAGGCTATGGACTGGACCGGCAGGTGGTCGAGCACGATGGCTAGCTGGTCTTCGTCGAAGCGGATGGACCCGGCGTCGGTCAGGGTACCGAACACGGCGGGGGTGATCGGATTTAAAGCTTTGTAGTGGAGTTCTGGCAACGGGATGCCTGCTGTGATTCGTAGCGAGCGAAGAGTGTCTGCCACCAGCCAGTGAGCCAGGGTCAAGGGGTCCACCTTGCCGTCGTGCGGCGGTGTCAAGGCAGCGGTGCGCTCCTTCACGGGAACCATCACAACTACCACTGAGCGTTCATGCGGGAGATTTGCAGTCTCAGGCTGCGTTTCACGGGCCGCCCGGCCCGTTACTTTGTCGAGGACCGTCGACGCCAAGACACTGCCTTCGTAAACAGGATCCACTCCGTGTTCCATCGTCGACCACGAAAGGAAGCAGGTGAACGCGTCCTGCATCCACGAGTGGTCGCGTTCGGAAGAATCGACCCCACGTATCCGTAGGTACTCGTGCCCGACATAGATTTGGACCGGTTCCGTGCTCAGGGGCACCGCATACGGCAACACGAATGAGTAGGCGATTACGCCAGCGGGCTCTTGCCCCTGAGGTACGTCGGTGAATTCCATCGGACCACTCATGAAGTCGATTGCATCCCGTTGGTGACACCGGTCCCGCTTGTTCGCGACCACAGGATCTGCTCGATCGCCAGCTCGTGAGTTTTCACGGGCTCGACCGACACTGTGGAACTGCGGGGGCCTCGTGTTGCAATCAGTTCGGCGATGGGTGCGAGGTAGTTCACCCAGATGGTGTCCCGCAATGCCTTCACATGTTCGGCGAACTCGACGGCGAAGTGTGAGTCCATGGGAGGGCCACCCGACGACGTCACTCGTACCCGGATGGAGTCGAGCACGTCGGGATCTGAGTCAAGGTAGTCGGCGTAGATCTTCACCGTCTCGAGATCTCGGGACTTGCGGTGGGCGACGTGGTCATGGCGCCAGACCATGAGAGTCTTGTGCAACTCAGCGCCACGGTCACCGCGAGCGGTCTGAACCAGTTCCTCGTAGTCGACGTTGCGCTTGTCGCTGGTTGCCATGCGTCCGTAGCAGACGACGGCAGCCTCCCAAAGTGCGCGCCTTACAAAGACGTTGGACAGCACGTCGGGTAGATCTGCCCTTTCGGATAGGGCCTGATCGGCGTGTAGAAGGTCAGCCCACAGTGAGGCCCACTTGCTGAGGCGATTTGCATCCGACTCGTTGAGTGTCGCCCGCCGCACTTCGTAAGTTCCATCATCCATGGGTAGATGATGCCCGGCGAGGCCAATGGCTTCCTGAGAAGGCCCGTTTGTTGCCCGCCGCAGTATCTATGACAGGACCCGGCGGGTTCTTTGCTCCGTGCGGATTGGCCGGCGACGATTCGCCGTCGGCGGACCGAGACGGACTCGGCCTCGAGCCACCACGACACTGCTTTGCTGATCCCGCACGTGTCTGAGGGCCCGTGGAGATCGAGCACGCTTGGGCCGCCAATTCCCACGGTGTGACGGTGTATCTCGCGTCGGTGAGTAGGTCCGCGTACGGCGCGGGACCACAAGCCGCATTCCACACCAAGCCAACGACGTAATTATTTCGCCGTAACCTATGTGCAGTGTGCGTGCGTTCCCGTTGCGTTCTCGAACTACCGTTGTGTTGCACTGAGTTGAGACTCTTCGTTGTGCGCGGGTGTGAAGCCTGCGGCGCTAGCTCAACTCGTTTGTCAGGCGATGCTGCGCGCGCCCTCTCCATCCGACCCCGCGTCTCCATCTGTCGAGGGCTCTGCAGACGCAGTTGATGCGGAATCCCCAGGGCTCTCGAAACTCTCCTCCGTGCTACTCGTGCCACCCGCGTCATTCTCTGCAGCCGGACCGATATCAGGCCTGGCGGTCGCGCGTGCCACCATGGTCGATTTGACCAACCGCGTCGCTTCCGGCACTGAAAGGTCCACCAAGGCAGCGATGCTGGCGTATGTTTCACCGCGTTTCTTGAGTTCGGCGAGTGCTCTTGCGCGTCTCTCATACGCCGAGTCAAGTTTGGTTTCCGCGTCCCGCCGCAACCGCTCGATCCTCGTGTTCACATCGTCGTTGATTTTTTGTTCGTCACGGGTGGCATCGAAATATGAAATCAAATCCTGCTCCTGATTCTTCAAACGCAACTGTGCGTCCGACAATCGCTGCGCATTGGCCCGCCGAGCCCGTTCCCGAGCGCTGACCGGTCCACCGTTTGAGGAAGTCATACGGGACAGGCTACCGCCGACATGCCGGCCGGCGAAAGAGTGTTGCGTACCCGCACTCGACCTGATTCATCTGTGCTGCTCCAGTTTTCGTCCCCCAAGGTCCATGTACGTCCTGATCCGTCCGAAATCCAGATACGATCGACTTCAGATTTCCTGTAGCCGTTTGCGAAATAACAAACTAATCGCCACACACCTCTTGCACTATTAGTGTCCATGGGCGGAATCTGCGTACTATCGCGACCGTGCCGCGCGATTCAGAAGCAGATTTCGAGGGAGATCGACTCGTGAGATCTCGTGACACACCCGCTCGTCGACGGCGGTGCCCGCGATGATGACCGTCCACGCGCTGCACGCCGGCGACGGCTACACCTACCTCACCCGCGAAGTCGCCAGCGCCGACACCCGCCTCGAACGCGGCCAAGACCTCACCGACTACTACGCCGCCGAAGGCACCGAACCGGGCATCTGGGGAGGGCGGGCATCGGCCGAACTCGGGGTGTCCGGGCATGTACGCGAGGATCAGATGAAGGCACTGTTCGGTGAAGGCCTGCACCCCGAAGCCCAGGCGTTGATTGAGGCCGCTGTCCTCGACGGAGCGCAGGCGAAGGCGGCGATCGACAGCGTGCGGCTCGGCCGCAAGTTCGCGAGCTTCCGCAACGAGGTGCCGCTGATGAAACGCATCCGCGCCGAGATCGACAACGACCGCGCCGCTGGCGGAAAACCGCTCACCGCCGACCAGTGCCAGCAGATCCGCTACCGAGTCGGAGCCGACGAATTCCACCGCGAAGTCGGCCGATCACCGTCCAGCGAAGCAGAACTCGTCCGCTACATCGCCTCGCAGCAACGCCGCGAACGTCAACCCGTCGCCGGCTACGACTGCGTGTTCACTCCACAGAAATCGGTGTCGGTCCTCTGGGGCCTGGGCGACGACGACACCCGTGTCGCGATCGAGCGCGCACACAGCGCCGCGGTGAGCGATGCCATCGGCTGGGTCGAGGACAACGCCTCCTACACCCGCGTCGGCAAAGCCGGTGTCGGACAGATCGAATCGACCGGCCTGACGTACACCCGGTTCGATCACCGCGACAACCGCAACGGTGACCCGAACCTGCACACCCACGTCGCGATCTCCACCAAAGTGCAAGGCGTCGACGGCAAATNTTCGATCACCGCGACAACCGCAACGGTGACCCGAACCTGCACACCCACGTCGCGATCTCCACCAAAGTGCAAGGCGTCGACGGCAAATGGCGCAGCCTGGATGGACGCGTGATGCACAAGCTCGCCGTCGCCGCATCCGAGCGCTACAACACCCTCATCGAGGAGTACGTCACCCGCGAGCTCGGCACCGTGTTCGCCGACCGACCCGGCACCGGAATCAACAAGCGCGCCGTCCGCGAAATCGAGGGCATCCCCACCGCGCTGCTCAGCGAGTTCTCCCGCCGCGACGCCATCGAGTCACGGCTGGAAAAGCTCGTCTCGGACTACCGCAAGACCCACGGCAAAGACCCCTCGACCGCGATGCAGATGCGCCTCGCCGACCAAGCGACCCTGGAGACCCGCAACGAGAAAGCACCACCGAAATCGCTCGGTGCCCAACGCGCGGAATGGCGCGAACGTGCACTCGACGTCGTCGGCCGCCGCGCCCTGAACTCAGCTTTGAAGAAGAGCATCGGGAACACGATCACCGTCACCGATGCCGCCTCGATCGACCACCGCGAGATCGCCCGCACCGCCGTCGCCCGCATCGCACAGCAACGCTCGAGCTGGAACCGCTGGCACATCCAAGCCGAAGTCCAACGACAACTACGGCCGCTGGTGTTCGCGACCGCGGCCGAGCGTGACGCGGTCGCCGAGAAGGTCACCGAAGCCGCTCTCGGCGCGGAGTCGATCCGATTGACTCGCCAGATCGACGCGACACCCAGGGCGTTGCAGCGCAGCGACGGGGCGTCGATCCTGACCGTGCACGGCAACGAGACCTACACCAGCGCAGCGATCCTCGCCGCCGAGCACCGCCTCGTCGGTGCCGCCCACACCCCGACCGCGGTCATGGCACCCGCCCACGCCTACACCGCCGCCCTCGCCGCGCACACCCAACGCAAGGGCTGGGATCTCGGTGCGGACAAGAAAGCACTCGTCGAGCATTTTCTGTTCTCCGGTGCGCTGCTGGCTGCCGGTGTCGGTCCGGCCGGCACCGGCAAGACCACCGCCATGCGCGTCGTCGTCGATGCCTGGCGCAGTACCGGATACGACGTGATCGCCCTCGGACCGTCCGCGAAAGCAGCTGGCGTTCTCGGCGATGAACTCGGTGTCACCGGCCGCACCATCGCCGACGTTCTGACCCGCTACGAGAACGAACTCGACACCGGCATCACCCCGGGGTCGATGATCCTCGTCGACGAAGCAGGCATGGCCTCCACGCACGATCTGGACCGGCTGACCTACATCGCCGCCGAGCACGGCGCAGTGGTCCGCCTGCTCGGTGACCCGCAGCAGCTCGCCGCCGTCGACACGGGCGGTGCACTGCGACTGGTCGCTCGATCGAGCGCGGCACCGGAACTGGTCGATGTCCACCGCTTCCGCGACAAAGACGAAGCCGAGATCTCGCTGCGACTGCGTGACGGTGATACCTCCGTCGCCGCCTGGTACGCCGCGAAGGACCGCGTCCAGCACGGCATGGCCGACGACCTCGCCGAGAAAGTTTTCACCGCCTGGGCGAAGACCGCGGACACCGACTCGACGTCGTTGATGATCGCCAGCAGCAACCACGCCGTCCGCGTCCTCAACGACCGGGCGCGCACCGAACGACTCGCCAAGGGACTGGTCAAGAAGGGCGGCAACGACCTCTCAGACGGACTGCGCGCCAGCGCGGGGGATCGCATCGTCACCCGCCGCAACAACACCAGCCTGCGCGTCACCGGCACACGTGGGGAACGAGTCCGCAACGGCGACTTGTGGACGGTCAAGACCGCGCACCGCGACGGCTCGCTGACCGTGCGCCACCTCGAACACGGCGGGAGCATCCGCCTGCCGGCCGAGTACGTCAAGGAGCACTGCGAGCTCGGTTACGCCGCCACCATCCACCGCTCCCAAGGGATGACCGTCGACCAGGTCCATGTCCTCGTCGACGACACCATGAACCGCCAGGCCCTCTACGTCGCCCTCACACGTGGGCGCGATGGAAACCAGCTGTACGTGCCCATCGACCGGATCGTCGACCCGCACTTGATCCACGTGCACCCGGACAAGAAGATCGCCGACGAAGTCGTGCGGACCATCATCGGCCGCGACGGCTCGGACGTCTCGGCGACCGAACAGCAACGCGACGCCGCCGTCGCGCACCGCAAGCTCGACTACAACGTCGGCGGATACGAGTACGCGGGCGAGCTAATGGACGCGCACCGCATCGAAGCGATCGTCCGCGAGAACATGGGTCCGGAGTTGGCGAACACGATGATCGCCGAAGCCGAATGGGACACCTTCGTCCACCAGTACCGCCGCGCCGAGCAGCTCGGCCTCGACGCCGCCCCCGCCCTCACCGCCGCACGCTCGGAGCGAGAACTCTACAGCGCCGACTCCGTCTCCGCCGTGATGCACTGGCGACTCGAAAAGCACATCGAGAAAGGTGCGGACGAGATGCACGTGTGGGCGCAAAGCATCGAACCGACGCTGCGCACCCAGTTCGGTGAGCACGCCGAGACCATCCTCGGCGACGACGGGGCGTGGCCCGACCTCGCCGCCCATCTGCGCAATGCCGAACGCGCCGGCAAAGACCCCCACGCCGCGATCGTGGAACTGCGGCGCGGTGTCACCGACCCCGAGCCGAGTGCAGCGAATCTGCTCGACGATGCCGAACGACGCTGGCCCCTCGGCCGAGAAGCACGCGACCACAGTGCCCCGAGTTGGGTGCTGCCGCCGATGCAGGACCGCGAGGGAATCGACCCCGAGCTCGTCGCCTGGACCCGCCGCCGATACACCGAAATCGCCGAACGCACCCGCGAGCTCGGACAGCACGCCGTCGACGAACAACCCGCCTGGACCCGCCACCTCGGCGAGGTTCCCGACTCCGGCGGTGCCCGACTGCGCTGGCAGATCACCGCCGGCCAAGTCGGGGCCTACCGAGAACAATTCGGCATCGACACCGACCGCACCCTCATAGGTGATCGACCCGAACAAGGCGAAGCGGCCCGCGCGTGGGATCAGGTCAACGCCCGCATCAAGCCAGTCACCGCACCCGCGTCGGTGACCGCACACGCAGGCCCCGGTCAGCAGTCGGCACCGACCCCGCAACCCGTGACGGCAGATCCGATCGTCGACACGGATCGGGCGCGACGAGAGGCCGCAGAGCAACGCGCGACAGAACAACGCCGCATCGCTGCGGAGCGAAAGACTCACCGACGAGACCAGCTGCAACGTCAAGGGCGAGAGAACGGCGCTTCTAGGCCCACTCCGAGCACCCGGTCGCAACTTCGATAACTACCTTCTGTGGCTTGCATCCGCCACGGAGACGGCTGTCCACGAATGCGAAGTCGATCTGCACCCCGCAAGCGGTCCGGGCTGGGCGCCGAAATCTTCTTCCGACGGAGTTGTGCACGAAGTGTCGCCCCGCGCACTCCATTCGATGGATCCGGAAGCGCAGGTTGACCAGGCGTCATTGTCAGCAACGCTGCCCATCATGCGGCTGACCATACGAGTGAGGACGAGGGACTACACGGAGGCACAATTTGGCTCCAGTTGAACCGCACTGGACGTGCACGTGTATTTTTTACAGACTGTATATCTCTGAATTGACGATCGTGGGGCACATTCGAGTGAGTGCGACGACGGACTGGACCGGTGCCGAGTGGCAGGCGTGGTGTGAGACCTTGTGGCGTAAGCGGTACGCGTCAAAAAACCCTCATGATCTTCAGATGGTTCCAGCCAAGCATCAAGGGGACCTCGGGATGGAGGCGTTCTCCCACGACGGACACCTGTATCAGTGCTACGCGGTCGAGGAGCCGATCTCAACCGCAGAGCGGTACGGCAAGCAGAGAGACAAGCTTTCGACTGACCTATTTAAGTTGAAGACTAAGAAATTAGATGTAAAAAAAATTCTTGGATCAGTCATAGTCAAAAAGTACATCTACATGGTTCCGTTGCACGACTCGCGCCACCTGGTCTCTCATGCCCAAACAAAAGCTGCAGAGGTGAAAGGCTGGAAACTTCCTTTCATAAGTCAAAGTTTTGCAATTGTGATCGAGACTGAAGACGACTACGTCACTGAACGTGACTTGGTGCTAGCAATCCCGAAGCCGCTTATCGACCCGGTGCCTCTCAATAGCAGTGCCATTCCAAACTGGAAAGATTCTAATTCGGAACTGAAGGAGCGGGCACTTTCCAAGTTGGCGGGCGTGCTGGATGAAAATGCTCGCTCCAGAGTTTTTGACGCATTATTGCGAAAGTACTTAGACGGGGAGAATGCTCTAGATCGTTTGCGAGTCGCAAGCCCTGAAGGGTATCAGAGCATTCAAGTCAGTGTGAGTCACAAGGAGTCCGTATTGGTTTTGGACTACTCGGCCGATCCGGAAGGAACTCAGCGAACACTGAAGGAGATCGCGGGCGATCTATCCGAAGAATTTATGTCTGTTTGCCCGATACTCGATAAGCGAACGACTGAAACCTTGGCGTGGGCGAGCGTTGCTGACTGGCTAATGCGCTGCCCACTGAGTTTTGGAGACAATTGATGTCCGAGAGCCCCTTGTCGAGGGGGAGTTTCGACGACGACGAGGTGCTGCAAATACTTGACCAAGACCTGCCAACACGCTTTACACAAAGAGCTACTGACATACCGGGGGACTACAGGATTGCCTGGCGTGTCTCGGTATTGTGTTTACTGTTGAGTCACGGCAGATCCAGTTCGCTTCGTCTTGAACACCTGCACGTCTTATGGTGGGCTGCCGGGTCGAGCGCATCGCGTGCTCGATTCCTCCGTTGGTGGAATGGGTACCGTAGTCCAGAGGAAGTAATCGTGAGATTTGATCCAGCGCTGACAACATCGGTTGATCTTGCCCTTGGTCAGGGCTTGGTTTTGAAAACGCGACAGGGCGCTCTTGAGCTAAGTGAGGACGGTTTGCGGTTAGTTCGACAAATCCGAGAGGATCCGGACTTGCTCCTCGACGAGCGGGCGTTCTTGAATGAACTCCCCCGGAAAATTCCCCAGAACCGGTTGCAGCAAATATTGGAGTGGACCTGATGCAACGCCTTCGGATTGATGCTATCGACCTCTTGGTTCAGACTGCAGCTGGGCGAATGACGCGTAGCCTCAAATTCTCTGAGGGTCTAAATCTGCTTAGAGCGGACAATTCTTCTGGTAAGTCGACCGCGCTGCAGTCGATTATCTACGCTCTTGGTCTGGAGGGTATGTTGAGTCCGAGTCATCGTATACCGCTCCCTCATGCGATGACCGACAGCATAAGTGTGTTTGGTGTTGAGGCAGGCGTTGTTAGTTCTGAGGTCAGATTGCAGATAACGAACGCTGCCGGCAAGCAAATCACAATAAACAGGACAATTGTTGATGCGGCGCGCGACAAGCACTTGATCTCCGTCCAGCACGGCCCAGCTTTAACGGTCGGGGGTACTTACGTTGCCACTGACTTCTATGTTCGACGCCCTGGTTCTGCAACTAATGAGGCTGGATTCCATAAGTATCTACAAGAATTTCTAGACTTTGACTTGCCTAGAGTTACTCGGATGGACGGAAGTGAAGGCCCTCTTTATCTTGAGACTATATTTCCTTACTTCTTCGTTGAACAGAAACATGGATGGAGTGGTATTCAAGCCAGAGTGCCCACCTATTTGGGAATTAGAGACGTGGGTCGCCGCAGTGCGGAATTTATCCTGGGTCTAGGTGCGTCTGACCGTGTCCTGTTGAGGCAAAGAATTTCATCGAACATCGCTGAGTTGCAGTCGTCGTGGCAAGTATTGGTTGGTCAGATCGTCGATCGAGCTGCTAAAGACGGGATTACTCTTCGGGGGACGTCGGAGCTGACCGCCAAATCTGTGGAAGGTGTTGAACGCTTCCGTCCGCAGATCGCGATAGGCGAGACCTGGACAGATCTTTCGAGGGCGATCGCTGACCTTGAAAAAGAAATCGAAGTTGGTCTTGCCTATGTAGAACCCGCTGGTGAAGCCGCGGATCGAGTAGAAGAGGAACTCTCCCAGCATCAGGGTCGTCTTCGTGAACTGATTAGTCTGTCGAACAGACTGACGGGGGAGCGTGGAGAAGTGTTTCGACGTGTTTCGCAGATCGACCTGCGGCTGGAGGCACTTGAACAAGATTTGAGAAAGCATCGCGACGCGAAGGTACTTCAGAATTTGGGCTCAAGTCTGGCGTTGAGTTCGATTGCGGATCATGTATGTCCCACATGTCACCAAGACCTACAAGATGGCTCGGAAATTACTCAACATCCGATGAGTATTGATGAAAACATACGATACATTCAGCAGCAATTGGCAACATTTAATGGCAGTCGTGGGGACTACGTTCGAGTAACTACTGCGATCGACCTAAGGTTGCAAAATCTCGCCCGCGAGATTCGGGCTGAAAGACGTTCGATCAGAGCAGCGCAGGAAACGTTGGTCTCTCCGAATTCGAGCCCCTCTGTATCCGATATCTCTACCCGTTTGTCTAGTCAGCACAGACTATCGTCCCTGGTTGAAGCAAGTGCTGATATTTCGAGGCTAAAGGAATCGTTAGCGCAAGTCGAAACGCGATTTCATGAGCAGGGCAGGTTGCTTCGTGAAGTTCGGGGCGATGAGCTGTCGGATAGTGACAAGGCCATTTTGCGTAAGGTTGGAAATTCGATGGTCATGCAGCTAGATGCATACGGATTCAAGTCTATAGAACCCTCTCAGGTAGAAATTAGCAAGGTTACCTACAGGCCAAACCATGAAGGCTTCGATCTGGGTTTTGACTTGTCTGCTAGCGACATGATTCGAGTAATCTGGGCGTATCTTTTTGCGCTCCTGGATGCAGGTTCTGGACCCGAGGGTAATCATCTTGGCTTGCTGATTTTCGACGAGCCGAAGCAACAGGATACGGCGAAGGAAAGTTATCGTTCGCTGCTGCAGCACGCCCTCAAGGCGTCGGAGTCAGGTGCCCAGGTGATCTTCGCAACCAGCGAGTCTTCCTTGAGCTTGCGTAGCATGGTTGCGCAAGAAAGCTGTAACTTAATCGACCTGGCGCCCGGGGAAAAGTTGCTGCAAGCCGAGTAGGTTCCAGCGTTCTTGTGTCATAGTGATCTGCGCCTACATCAGACGAGAAAGATACTTGAAATCCCCCGGAGCGCTCCGTGGCCCGAACCGTGCAATGACGGGCCAGCCTTATCTCACGAGCGTTGGGCACCAGAAGCCAGATTGCCTGTGCAACCGCCAACTGCGCTAATGCGAACAAGCGTCCGGTGTGCAAGCGGGAACTGATTCGCCCTGGTGTCATCCGGCGCATCAAGGAGTGCGCGAGTGGTCTGCAGATGCTTAACTGCCTCTGTCAGGTTCAGTTGCGACTTGTCAGATGGTCATTTGAGGCCACGATTTAGCCGTCCTCACCCAGCGGGCTGAATGGTTCCGGGTGGAATTACCGTTCGCGCTGCGCAAAACGCCCAGTTGCTTGAGAGGGCTTCGAACGGGATTCCGAAGCATTGCCGGCTCTTCCCAGATGACGGTGTAGGTCGGCCGGGCGCGTCGGTCCGCAGATAGACGTCGAGGTCTCCCGACGATGGAGGTTCCTACGCCATCCATCCGAAAGACCTCGACGTGTCCGACGCTACCCCGCCGGCCGGCTTCGGCCGCCCTGACCTGACCGCCTTCGCGGCTCATCCCAATCGACCCTGATCGGGTCTGCTGACCCCCTCGACGAGAACGCAGCGACATCACAGCCACCCAACCCCGACCGCCCGGGAAGCCGGGGCACGTCACATGGCCTGTGCTGCGGGCGTGTCGAGTGGGTCGTCCAGGGGCGACGCAGGAGCGTCGACGCGACGTGCTGAGAGGTGGTTCCAACCGAGCGCTAGGACACCGGCTACAGGCATGGCGATAGGTCAGGAACGGCGTCGCTCCCTGCGCAGGAGGGAGCGCAGAGTCTCGGCGTTCGCGTAGCCGACCCGTAGCGCGATCTCGGCGGAGGTGAGGTCCGTGGTTGCTGAGAGGTGCCGCGCTCGTTCGATGCGAAGCCGTTGGACGAAGCCGAGCGGAGTGAGGTTGAGCGCTGCACGGACTGTCGTTCGAGGGTGCGCCGGCTGGTGCCGAGCGACTGCGCGACGAAGGCGACGTTGAACGGTTCGTCCAGGCGGGCGCGCACGAAGCGTTCGAACTCGACGACGATCGGGTCCTCGTGCCGGAGATGTTCGTAGGCGACGAAGGCCGCCTGCGACGGACGCTCGTCGATGATGAGGAGCTTGGCGACATGTTGGGCCAGGTCGGGGCTGATCGATCGCACGAGTGAGAGCGCGAGGTCGATGTGGGCGAACGCGGCGCCGGCGGTGACGAGGTTCCCGTCGACCACGACCATGGTGTCGAGATCGAGGGCGACGGTCGGATAGCGCTTCAGGAACTCCGGCCCCAGGAACCAGCTGGTCGTCGCCCGCCGATGATGCATCCGTCCAGTCTCGGCGACGGCGAACACGCCGGTGCACGCCGCGGCGATCCGGGTGGTCGCGTCGTCGAGGCGCCCGAGTGAGGCGATGACCGAACGTGCATCTCGGCTCTGGAGGGCGTCGTTGGTAGCGGCGGCCGTGAGGGTTCCAAGCGCAGGGACGACGACCACGTCGAACTCTCCGGACTCCGACAGCGGGTGGTCTACCGACAGGGTCATCGATGCCGTCGTGGTCACTCGCCGTTTCGGTCCGAGGATGGCGAGTTCGATCGGGTCGATCCGCGGGTCGACATCGCCGCGGGCTCCGTCGGCCACCCGCACGATGTCGATGACCGACGCGACAGCCGAACCGAAGCAGCCGTCGATCGCGATCAGTCCGATACGCATGGCGCGAACAATAGCAATACTGTCGTATACGCCACTCCCCACCGGCCCTCGCTCGTCATACGCTGAACTCGCCCCACGAAGAACCCCGACTTCAAGGAGAACCCCTCATGTCCACACCCGCATCACTTCCGTATGCCTTCGTCGCCAAGATCGTCGCGGCCGATGGACAGCACGACGCGCTCGCCGATCTGCTCGCCGGCGCTGTCGCACTCGCCAACGAAGAAGTAGGAACGATTGTCTGGTTCGCGGCTAGGACCCACGCCGACACCTTCTGGATCTTCGATGCATTCCCCGACGAGGCCGCTCGCGACGCCCACGCCAACGGCGCCATCGTCGCAGCCCTGATGGCCAACCAGCACCTCCTCGGCGCAGCACCCGAGATCCTGGCGGCCGACGTCCTCGCGTCCAAGCTCCCGTAGTCCGCCAACGCACGAGACGATCGCGCCCCGCCGAGCCGTCGGACCCGACCGCCTCGACACCCGCACCACGTTGACGATCCCCGACGGGCCGATCACGAGGAGGCCAGGCAACACCAGGCGCAAGCCTGGAGCGGCACTGTTTCACCGGTGGTCATCGAGAGAGCCAGCGCGGCTCCATGGCAGCGCAACTGTGTCAACTTGCCCTCCGTCCCGCGAGGTGCCGTGGGCGGGTCGTGGTTGCGATCCGTTGCCGTGACGGGAGACGCGTTGCGCGTCGCAGCGATGACGGGTCGTTGGCGTTCCGGGGCGTTGCGTTCGTGCGCGTCGCGCGTGCGGCATGGAGCATCTCGCTGCGCACACAACGATCGCTGCGCCGACGCACCGTTGACACCTCGCACGTCCAGGTCGCGACACAACTCCACGCTGCGTTGCCGAGCGGAGCGAGGCCTATCGGCACACGGACAGGATGCCGGCCGCGAGCGCTCAGCAGGCGAGGGGTCCGTCGCAGAGGAGAGCGACGTCGGTGTCGGGCAGAGCCGTGAGGCCAGCGCATCGCGCGACCACCAGAACCGAACCGACGACCTAATCACGTCGGCTCTGCGTCTATCGCTTGATGCGCCCACTGGGTGAACGAGCCGCTGACCTGCACAAACGCCGAGCGTGGGGGACGCTGCCATCCGGTGGTGACCGACGACGACCGACCAGTACCGACCGTTTTACCGGAGTTTCACCGGAGCTCGCGGCGGCGTCGAAGCCGAGCAAGCTCCATTCTTTAGCTCACCGCGCCTTGCTCCTCGCCGGGTCCCGTCGTCGTCGAAGACGTCTCTCATTGCCTCGTCGTCGGGCTCACTAATGGACTGAGGCTAGTCGGCTCGATGAGTCCGAGCCTGACTGAGATCAGCAGGGCGAAAATAGATGGCCCGGCCACAGACCGCACGGTCCGGGCGGGTGGACTCGCGGTCAGTGGCCGGGTTCAGCGGACCAGTAGCAAGCAAGCGTGGTGTTGTGCCGTCTCCGGGCGGGATAAACGGCATCATGGCCAGGCTTGAGCTGTACAGGTCCGCAGCTCAGGGAGTGGGAAATGAGGTCAGGTGGAAGGAACCCAGGCACCCATGCGGGCGTTGAAGGTCCATTCGATGCCCTCGAAGCTGACGGGGCTGTCGGGGTCGGCGGGGTCGAGCGGTTCGGCGAGGCCGGAGTCGATGGCCATGTCCATGTCGTTGGCGGGGATGGTGCGCACTTCCTCGGCCGCACTGACGTCGACGACCGGGGTCGGCGATGGTTCGGGGCGGGCGTCGACGTCGGCGTCGACGAACTCCTCGATGCCGGCGAGCGTGGCCGGCGGCAACGGGCGGTGCGCACACCGATCATGGGTGCAACTGTCGAAGTCCGAGATGTCACGGATACGCACCATGAGCGGCCGGAACCACTGGGTGTGCCAGGCGGTGAGGTCGTCCCGGTACTCGTCTCCGCGGTAGTAGGCATCGGTCCACGCCGCCATCAGGGCGCTCAGTTCCTCGACGACGGGATCGTGGCGGTACCAGCACGGCGGGATCTGCATCGGTCCACGCCGCCATCAGGGCGCTCAGTTCCTCGACGACGGGATCGTGGCGGTACCAGCACGGCGGGATCTTGGTGCCGAGCTCGTAGCGCTCCCGCAGCCAGGTGGTCCAGTCGATCAGCTCCGACCACAGGGCCCGAGCCTGCTCGCCGTCGAGATAGCGCCAGGTGAACCGCGAAGGCACCAACTCTTCCTGCTCGCCGCCGGGGGCGGTCACGACAGTGTCGTCCCGTCACTGACCTTGTCGAGCACTACCGCGCCGGACTGCACCTCGGTACGTGGCGCGGTGCCCGATGCCACGATCTCGTCGAACATCTTCTGCGACTGCAGCACCGCGGCACGTGATTCCTTCTCGTCCCACACCGTCGGCAGATGCACCAGGATCGGCGGCGCGGTCCGGTAGATCAACAGGCCTTGATCGGGGTCCATCTGACGGATCTGCGCCGGCGACATCACCGGTACCTCTCGCAGCGTCGGGCCGGACTGGGCGTTGCCGGAGGGCTGCCATTCGTATCGGTCGCCGAACATCTTCGAGATCGCTTGCAGTTCGTCGCCTTTGAGGCCGGGAAGGATCAGGCGGGCGGGTGAGTTGTCGGCGAACATCTTGCCGGCGACCGCGCCCCAGCGGAGCTTGTTCTGCTCTTCGTTGTGGGCGTAGGCGTGGATGGTGATGCCTCGGCCGCCCGAGTCCGACATCAGATCCGGCAGGCCNCCCACGGAACGAGCGAGGAGTTGTCGGCGAACATCTTGCCGGCGACCGCGCCCCAGCGGAGCTTGTTCTGCTCTTCGTTGTGGGCGTAGGCGTGGATGGTGATGCCTCGGCCGCCCGAGTCCGACATCAGATCCGGCAGGCCGGGGATCGGGGCGACGTTGTTGACTTCGTCGAGCTCGAATCGGATCGGGGGATCGAATCGGCCACCGGGCAGGAACTGTGAGTGGCGATCGGCGAGGTGGTGCACTTCGCTGGCCAAGGCCGCGATGAACGGTGCCGCAGAATTGTCCTTGCCTTTCGAGACCAGATACAGCGTGTCCGTGCCGGATCGAATGAACTCGTCGATGTCGAACGACTCGGTCATCGGCACGTCGACGGCCATGAGCAGTGCGGGGGAGGCGAGCGGGGCGAGAAGTCTGCTGGCCGCGCCGATCATGTCGTCGGAGGAGTCCGATCCGGAGTCGAGGATCTGGCCGAGTTCGGCCTCCCAGCCGGGCATGGTCCGCATCAGGATCTCACGTGGTTCACGGCCTTTACGCGAGTTCACCCATACGCGCAGCGTGGCCAGATCCGCACCACTGATCGCGGCCGCGTGCAGGTAGCAGCGCAGCAGCACCACTGCTTTGTCCTCCCAGTAGCCGCCGTTCTTGGTGTCTCCCATCGGCATTGCCGACAC
>NZ_LMRR01000021.1 GCF_001426085.1 Rhodococcus sp. Leaf278 | reverse complement strand
GCGAATGCTTCGTCGGCCAGGCGGACGAACGGGGCATCGGCGTCGGGTTCGGCGTAGACAGCGACACTGGCCAACCCGGCATCAGCGGCCGCCCGGATCACCCGCACCGCGATCTCACCACGATTGGCAACAAGAACCTTGGTGATCTGAGCACTGGCATGGCTGGGCACTGAGCCTCCTACGAATGAGTCTTATCGTTGCGAACGTCACGTCGGAGTCTAAGCACCGGCTCGGGCATCGCTGTAATCGGACTGCACCGCCACGCCGAGGGGACACAGGCTACTGGCTGGTAGGGATTCGACCACCGTCGATCCGACCGTCACGGAACGACTCCGCGGCGGTGCCGGAGATCTGAGCGGTCCCGGTGTCCGCGACTTCGGTGAGCAGCCTGCGCAAGGCGCCGATGTACTCGTGTACCCGTGCCGTCGCCTGTTCGGTGTTCGGGTATCGAGCGGCGATGTTGATTCCCTGCGGAGTGCGGTTGATCCACACGTACACGTCGTGTTGATACTGCTTGCTGCGCAGCGCACGTGCATTCCAGTCCGGCCAGTGCTCGGCCGCAGGCGCGAACCGAACGTCCATGAACGACACGACGAAACGTGGGCGAGCCGAGTAGCCGAGAGTGGCGAACACCCGATCGAGAGGAACGCGGGCGATCGGTTTGGTCTTCTTCACCTCCGCCGAGGCGGCCGAGATCACCGATCCGAACGAATCTTTGCCGTCGATGTCGAAGGAGATGGGGCACAATCCGACGAACCATCCCAGCGCGGATGCCCACTGAGGTTCGTCGCGGGTGTGCACCGGAGTCACCGTGCGGAAGCGAGTGCCGCCGCCCAGCTCGGTACCGGTGATAGCCAGGACCGCGAGCAGTCCCGCGAACAGGCTGTGCCCGGTCTTGCGGCAGGCCGTCGAGAAAGCGTCGGCCTGGTCGGGGTCGAGAACCCACGCGGACAGACCTCCCTGCGGCACATCTTCCGGGCTCGGATCGCCGATGTCGAGGGGGAACGCAGGCAGTTCACCGTCGCCGTCGACGAGGAAGTCCCGCCACATCCTCACCGCATCGTGGGAGTGCTCGAGTTCGGCATGGCGCTCGCGTTCGGAGGACCCGAAATCGAGGTAGCTGCCGGCCTCGAACAGGGCGGCAGCCGGACCACCCAGTTCCTCTGCGTACAGGGCTGCGATCTCGTGCGCGACGAGAACGGTGGAGAGACCGTCGATGATCGAGTGATCGGCTGCGAAGAACACGGTGATCGGCCGTGTGTCGTCGAGCGGTTCGAGAGTGACGAAGGCGTACGCGGGCCAGATGAGCGGTGAGGTGAACTCGTCGAACAGATATTGCAGATGCTCGAAGACCTCACTCGACTGGCTGCACCGCTCCTGCTCCACCTGCCAGATGTCGATGGCACCCTCCGCGGCGGTGACCCGCGACATCTCGCCCGTCGTCTCGTCGATCGACGCGCTCGACCGCATGGCTTCGTGCCGGTCGATCCAGTTGAGAACCGCTTGCCGAAATGCCGGCTTGTTCAGCGGGCCTGCGACCTCGAAGGCAGCACCGAGCCACGATTCTCGGCCACGACGTGGACTGCTCAGACTCGTACGAAGGTGCGCCTCGTGGACGTAGGACGTCGGTCGAGTGTCCGGACGCCACCCTGCGGCCTCAGGAGTGCGGGCCTGCGGGCCGACACTGGGTATCCACTCGGTGAGCGTGCCTGCGGGAACCGCGTAGTCCGCTAACTCCGTGAACTCCATGTCGGCAGCAACCAGCCTTCGTTCGACCACATCGGGGGTGAGGGTGAATAGAGCATCGACGCTCGTGCGAAGAGTCTACCGATCACGCAATGTATCGATCAAGACGACAGCGGCGTGCGCTGTCAGCGCAAGTGCCGCTTGATGCGAGCCAACATCGCCGACATCCCGCGCAGTCGCAACGGGCTGACCGCGTCACTCAGTCCGAGAGCCGAATAGAAGTCGTCCGGTACATCGAGAATCTGCTGCGCGCTCAGACCGTCGAGCCCCTGAGCGAGGATCGAGGCGAAGCCGCGGGTGGTCGGGGCCTCGGGCGGGGCGCTGAAGTAGAGACGAATCTGCGTCCGGTCACCGGCATCGACCGACAGAAACAGCGGCGACTGGCACTCCGGCACCGGCTCCATCGCATCCTGCGCCAGGTGCTCCGGCAGCGGAGGGAGTTCGCGACTGAACTCCAGCAGCAGCTGCAGTTTGTCCTGTCCCTCCACTGCGGCGAAGTCCTCGACAATCTCGGCGAGCGATTCCGGAAGCGCGCTCATCGAGTGGCCGGTGCCGATCCGGGCTCCTCGCCCTTGGCGATCGGGACTCGAACGGCGTTGCCCCATTCGGTCCACGAGCCGTCGTAGTTGCGAACCGAGTCGTAACCCAGCAGGTGGGTCAGAACGAACCAGGTGTGACTCGACCTCTCACCGATGCGGCAGTACGCGATCACATCGTCGGTTGCGGAGGTACCGGCGTAGATCTCGTCCAACTCCTTGCGGGAGCGGAAGCGTCCGTCCGGTGCGGCCGCCTTGGCCCAGGGAATGCTGACGGCAGTGGGAATGTGCCCGCCGCGCAATGCGCCTTCTTCCGGGTAATCGGGCATGTGGGTGCGTTCGCCGGTGTATTCGGCGGGGGAGCGCACGTCGATCAGCGGCACCGTACCGAGAGAGCCGAGCACGTCGGACGCGAATGCGCGAATGGGCGCATCGTTACGTTCGATCACGGGATAGTCCGTTGCCGGGTACTCGGGCACGTCGAGAGTGGTGTCACGGTTTTCGGACAGCCAGGCGTCACGGCCACCGTCGAGCAGGCGCACGTCCTGATGGCCGAACAACGTGAACACCCACAGCGCGTAGGCAGCCCACCAGTTGCTCTTGTCGCCGTAGACAACGATGGTGTCGTCTCGTGAAATGCCCTTGCGGCTCATCAGTTTCGCGAACTGCTCGCCGTCGATGTAGTCGCGGGTCACCGGGTCGTTGAGGTCCAGATGCCAGTCGATCTTGACCGCACCGGGAATGTGGCCGACGTCGTAGAGCAACACGTCCTCATCGGATTCGACGACGCGAAGGCCCGGGGTACCGAGATGGGCGGAGAGCCATTCGTTCGATACGAGTCGATCCGGATGCGCATAGTCGGCGTACGTTGCATTGGAATCGGTTGGTACAGGCACGTATCGGCTCCTACGGAAGATATTCGTCTGGCGGCCCGCCCGGGGGTGAGCGGTCTGCACCATCGATCCTATGCGGTATCGCCGCCGACATGCGCGAGTGGAGTCTGCGGACCGATGCCGGCGTTCGTCGTGGACGCACGCAGCAGAGCGACGAGTTCGTCGACGAACGCGCTCATCACCGACCGCGCCACGGCGGTATCGGGGAAACGCGATCGCAATGCCAAGCCCGATCGTGTGCGGGAGATCCAGAACTGGGCATCGTCGGACACGGTGGCGTTGCTGATGTGATGAGCGTTGGACTCGTCGAACCGTTCGTGTCCCTCTACTTTGGTGTAGTCGATGTACGACACCATGAACACGTCCTGCCGCGACAGCGTGAATGCGTCGCCGAGGTTGGCCAGAACCTGCGGGATCGGAACGGTGCTGAGCGGGAGAGCCGAGCGAAACGCGCTGTGGGCGGTACGGATCGTGTCGGGTAGGTCGGCTCCGACGCGCACGGTCATCGGGGCGTTGGTGGTGAACCAGCCGAGTGCACGCGAGAACTGCGGACGGTGTCGGGTGTGCAGTGGGAACAGGAAGGGCACGTGATCCGGCCCGCCGATGTCGGCAACGGCCTGCGCGATGGCCGCGACGACTCCTGCGAACAGTCCGGCACCGAAGCGGGCGCAGAGGTGCTCGAAGTGAAGGGTCTGCGAGGCGTCGAGCAGTGTGTCGACCGTCGTGGCCTGCACAGCTGTTTCACCCTCGGCGACCCCGAGATCGAACGGGAACCTCGGCGTGGTGCCTCCGCAGTCGAGGAGAAAGTTCGACCACGCCGCCATTCGTTCGTCCGTGGGTTTCACGAGGGGCTCGGTGGCTTCGATGCGGCAGTACTCGACGAAACCACCGACCGGAGGTAGATCGACCTCAGGTCTCGAAGGGCAACGGCGATGGGCTTCGTACAGCGCGCGGATCTCGTCCACGACGACTGCGATCGACATGGCGTCGACGTTGGCGTGGTCGAAAGCGCACAACACCGTCGAGGTGTCCGGTCGATCGATTCCGAAACAGGTGTACGACGGGAATCGCCTTGTATCGCAGTGCAGTTCGAGGGAGGTCCGGAGATGATCTCGTAGCGTGGATGTCGATGAGAAAGCTGATCGAGCGGATTGTGTCATCTCGATCGATCCTGGCCCGTACAGCACCCGCTCGACACCTGTTGTCGTCGAAACGAACGAGCTTCGCAGCGTGTCGTGGCGGTCGATCAGGTACTCGAACGCCCACCCGAGTGCCCCGACGTCGAGGCTGCCCGGTACATCGAAGGCCCCGGCGATCCACACTCGTTCGGCCTCACCGAGATCACCCAGGTGAAACCGCTGGTTGAACGACGGTGGAATCGACGACGGCTCCGGATTGCCGACGACGCGTGCGGAGAACTCGACCAGGGCACCCGCGCGCGGGGCGTACTCAGTGATCGAGGTGACCTGCACCGGCCGGCTCCTGAACGAGATGGTCGAGCGAGAGCACGTAATCGCCCTCGCGTGCAATGGTTTCGAGCACGTGCGCCAAATGTGTGTGATAGCGCTCTACCGATGCAGCAGCAGTATCGGTATCCGGGGTCTGTGCTACCAGGTACAGGTGCTCACCGTCTCGATTGATCCACATCGATGCGTTCGATGTGGAGCCTTCTCCGGTGAAATGCTTCGCTCGCGTGTCCGCATCCCGTCCGACTCCAGGAAACCAGCGAAAGTCGATGTAGGAGAGCATGTTCGGGCTGACTGCGAGCTCGCTGCCCAGTGTCCCGTCCGCAGCGAGAGCACCCAGTACGGCGTGTACGGGCGCCTCCGCGATGTGCTTGGCGCGCTCGAAACCCGTGTGAGCCAGCGGTGCGACATCGGAGAATTTCGCGTTGCCCGAAACCTCGAACGCGACGGGCGCGAAATTGACGAACCAGCCCTGAGACTGTCCGTAGTCGCCGTGATGGCGGCTGCTCAGCACGGTGATCCCGAAATACTCTGCGGTGCCTGCAAGCTCGAAATCGGTGATCCCGACGGCGGCGAATATACCGCTGCTCATCCTGCCACCAGCGGCTTTGCATGCGGCGTCGAACGCGGCCGTCGAGTCTGCGTCCAACAAGTGGCGTTCGACGATACGGACCGGGGCTCGTTCCCCTGGCTCGAGTCCCAGATCGAGCGGGAACCGCGGCATGGATCCGTCGTGCCGAGCGAAAATGTCTCGCCACGCGGCGATCTCTGGGGAGTCGGGCCGGTAGGTTGCGGCTCGCGCTCGTTCGTCCGCGGCGTAGGCGAGGTGGCTGCCTGCCTCTGCCGGCATCGGTGCCGTGTCGCCGATCTCGAGCGCATACAGATCGGCGAGTTCGCTGATGACCAACGCCTGCGAACCGCCATCGGTGAACGCGTGGTCCGCACCGTAGTACAACGTGAAGCTCCCTGGCCTCGACACGACGCCGAGGACGAATCCAGGCCAGATATCTGCGGTCGCCTCAGCCGAGAAGCGATGCCGCACATAGCGTTGGAACTCATCGTCGTCCGTCGAGTCGCCGGCGTCCAGTACCTCGAATTCGGCGACCTCGGGTTCCGCCAGATGTCGTACGACCCCGGTGCTCTCCACCTCGAACCAGCATCGAAGACCCTCGTGTCGCAGAACGTAGGTTGTGAGAGCTCGGCTCATCGCAGCCGTGTCCACGTCGCCGTCGATCTCGGTGGCCACCCCGGTGTACGCGGTATGAACATCTCCGCGCTGCCGCGCCGCCCACGCCGCCTTCAGATGGTCTTCCTGCAGGAACGAGGGCGGAGTCGAATCGACCGGTGCCACTGCGGCTCTCGCCTGGGCAGCCGGAGTCGGATGCCACTCGAGCAGACGGCCCGGGGCAGGATTCCAGCTGCCCATGGCGGTGATGATCATCGTTGCTTCATCCTTTGCGATACGAGCCGCGGACCGGTCGAGTGTCTCACTCTGCGGCGACGGTCACCGACTGCGAGACCGACGTGAGCACCGTATCGGTACCGGCGTCGGATTCGATCACCGCGGTCAACACGGCCACGAATTCGGTGATGAAGCGATGGACGTTGGTGGACGCGACATCCGAGCTGGGGAATCGCGCCGAGATGTTCAGGCCTTCGAGCGTCCGGTTGACCCAGAAGTAGACCTCGTCGTCCGCGTGGCAGTTGCTCCGCAACGCGCGACCCTTGCGCGCCTGCCACTGGGCAGCATCCGGAAGAAATCTCAGGTCGATGTACGAGACGACGAATCGGGGAATCTCCGTCGACTCGAGAATCTGGGCGATTCTGGAATACGGCATGCGTGCGAGCCCCTTGTTCGCCGAGCCCGCCGCCGCCGCGGCCTCGAGGGCCTCGCCGAAGGTGCGCGCGCTGTCGAGTTGAATCTCCATCGGCAGGATCCCGACGTACCACCCGACCGACGCCGCCCACTTCTGTTCGTCTCTCGTGTGCATCGGCATCACGGTGCGCAGCGACGTACGGCCGGACAGGCGCGCGTTCGTCACCGCCAGGGCCGCGAGTATCCCGGCCTGCATGTTGTATCCGGCTGCGCGGCACGCGGCGTTCACAGCGTCGGACTGATCCGCGGTGAGCAGCCACGAAGAGATACTGCTCTGAGCGGCAGGACCGTCGGTCGTGGATGCACGTTCGACCGCCACGGGAAGCGGGAAGCCCGGAAAGCGTCCGTTCTCCACGGCCAGGAAGTCCTGCCACGTGCGGACGGCACCGTGGTCGCTGGTCAGGGTGTCGCCCAGCTCGCGCTCGGACTGACTGAAGTCCACATAGCTGCCCACCTCGGGCAATTCCGGATCGGTGCCCTCCAGGGCCTGCGCGTACAACCGATCGATCTCGTTGATGGCGTATATCTGACTGTAGGCATCCATCACCGAGTGGTCGGCAGCGAATGCGAGCAGAAACGACTCGCCCGGACCGTTCGAGAGGGCACGCGAGGCATCGTCGGGCTCGATGGTCGCGAGTACGAAGTGCGGCCAGGCCGTAGGCGACACGGTCTCGCCGAACCAGGAGTGCAGATGGCTGAACACCTGTGTCTCGGTTCGTGGTTCGGTGTGCGCGTGATCGACGACCTGCACGGCGTCCGTCGGCGCTGTGTAGCGCTGCCACGTACCGGATTCCGCGTCGCGACTGACCTTGGTCCGGAAGGCTTCGTGGCGTCCCATGTACGCGTGGATGGTCGAGCGCACGGCCTCGACGTCGTAGCGGCGATGAATCTCGAACACGGTCCCGATCCACGATCCCGGCGCGCTGCGCTCGCAATGATCTTGATGGGTGAACGACAGCCCGCGAGAATCCGATGCCCAACGGTCGTCGTCGACGCGCGGAACCCACTCGGTGAGCCGTCCGGCGGGAAGTGGGTAGTCGGCGAGTTCGGTGTATTCCATGTGAGTCCTCTTCCATCCCGGGCCCGGCCAGCGGTGTTCGGCGTCAGTTCGGTATCGGTAAGTGTTCGATTACGGTCGAGCCGTGTCTGTAAAGCGGAGGTGTCGTGGCCGCGTATTCGACTCGTCGTTTATCCGATTGCTGCTTTCCTCATTGAAAGAACAACGTCTTTGCTGTCGACCCGAAGTGAGTCCGAAAGACACGATAGGGGCTATCCGAAACTATTTCGCGGCGCATAGAAGTAATACTTCTCACTACCGAAGCTCTTGACCATCGATCTTCGTTCACCTGTGGTCGTCGTACTCGGTTGTCGTATCCTACGACTAATTCACTGCATGTGCACTCCGCCTTGATGATGGGTCACAATAACCGCCCGATCGGTATTGAATTCTGGGGGGACAGGCGACCCGCGCCACCTCGGAGCGCAAACATGGCGCGAGCCACAGCGCGGAGATTGTCGACGCATCTATTGCCGAATGCGAATGCATTTCTCGGGCGAATTCTCACCGCTACTTCGATGCGTGGATGTAGTAGGTTCGGCGCGTGACTCGAATTGGATTTGCCGATCACCTATTCTTGCGAATGCACCATGGCATCGGATATCCCGTCTATAACCAGTTTCTGTGGTGGTTCGACGAATCGGTCCAGCGGAAAGACCTGGAAAAGCTACGCGACAACCTGTCCGACGGTTTGCTTGCGCGTCGCGTCAGTGGCCCGTCGGTGCCGACCGCCCGTGAACGTTGGGTGAACTCCTCGGTGTCTCATCCACTCGATTTTCACCCCGGGTCCATCGAGTCCTCGGAGGTGTTGGCGTGGGCCGACGACTGCCTGGGTTCGGATATCGACCCCGAGACGGGCCTCGGGTGGCGGCTGGCGGCCGCGCCGCTGGCGAAGGGTGGCTTGGTTCTGTCGTTGACTGCCTCGCACATGGTCGCCGACGGCGGCGCACTGGTCGCGGCGTTCCGGCTTGCGAATTCCGGATCCGCGCACGTGCGGGCCGAGCAACCGCGGCTGAGGCCGGCCGAGCACGGACCGGCCGCAATCGTCGCGGACGTGAAAGATGCGGTCGAGCAGCTTCGATCCGCCGCCGGCTGGCTGCTGAACTCTGCCGTAGCAGCCCTGCCGATCCCGACCCGATCCGTGCCGACGCCCGCATCCCCGCGAGTGACCCCTACGCGCTCCGAGATCACGACCGACCCGACGGCCGACTCGGAGTGGACATCGCCTCACATGGTTGCCGAGGTGGACGCAGCCACGTGGAATGCGGTGGCCCAAAAATGGGGCGGCACATCGAACTCGCTGTTCATCGCGGTTCTGACGGCTGCGTCCGCGAACGCCGGACGCGCCTCGATCGGAGACATCGTGCAGTGGTCGCTGCCCGTCAGCGATCGCACCGACACCGATATCCGTTCCAACGCAACCAAGATCGTCAAGATCGACGTTCCTGTCACCGACTGCACCGCTCTCGACCTGGCGCAGATCCGTTCGATCAGCAAAGCGGCATTCACTGCGTTCGCCGCGACGCAGGCGGCCGGTCACGCGCCCGCCGGAATCTCTCAGGCACTCGTTCAGATGCTGCCCGACGCCGTGGTTGCGCGCGTTCCGCAGCCTCGGGACGGTGCCGAAGGGTTGGCGTCCAACCTGGGTGTGTTGCCCGACGACTTCAGCACAGTGGCAGGTGTCCGAGCTCGTGCGGTGTCCGGCAGAGCGACTTTCTTCGGTGCCGACGCGGATTTCGCTCGATCGCTCGACGGTGGACTCACGGCCTGGGTGTGCGAAACGGATGCCGCCGTCACCCTGACCGTCCACGCCATGGACCCCGATCGATTCCCCGACTACCGAGCGCTGAGTGACCACGTGGCCGCTGCGTTGACTCGATGGGGACTGTCGGCGCACTTCTGGTGAGTGCGTCAGCGGTCGCGCGCGGCGTCCTCGGCGATGTCTGCGGCGGCCGTGACGGCTGCGTCGGTCGGCACCACGATCTTTGCCAGCTCCCGTGCCGCACTTCTGGCTGCATCGGTCGTGATGTCGGTAATTCCTTGCAGCAGAACTAGTTCGGACAACGCCGAGAACTTCGTGCTCGATCCGGCTCCGATGCGTCGCAGCGCAGCTCCCCAGAACGGCTGGTCGGCGCTGAACCAGCACACGAGCGTCGGCAGGCCTGCGCGCAAGCTCGCGGCCGTCGTACCGGCACCGCCATGGTGGACAGCGGCAAGGCACCGCGGGAACACGCTCGCATGATCGACCGATTCGACGATCATGATGTTCGGATTCGTCTGAGCTGCACTTGATTCAGGACCGGTGAGATCGCTCCAACCGGCACAGATGAGGGCCCGTAGGCCCAGCTGTGTCGTCACGTTGTCGATCATGCGCAACAGCGCTGCTGGGTCGGGAACCGGCATGCTGCCGAAGCCGAAGTAGACCGGCGCGGGACCCGCGTGCAGCCATTGCTCGAGTGCGGGATCGGCTTCCAGTCGCCCGGTGCTCAGCCCGAGAAACCCGACGAACGGACGCAGCGGCCCCCACTGCTCGGCCAGCCCGGGAAAGAGCGCCGACTCGTAGGCCTGCATTTCGACGCCGCCGTACCGCTCGGATCGTCTGGGCAACGAATCACGAGTGGGTGCCAACCCCAGGGTTCTTCTCTGGATGTTCTCGCGAGTCTTCATCGACTTCCAACGCAGTGCCTCGGCCAGCGCCCACATCGATCGGTTGACAGTGGCCGGCAGGGTGACCCCTGGAATCACCGGGACGACGCCGTTCCGTCGGAGCGGACAATAGTGCAGCGCCACAAAGGCATTGCCGGTCGCCTCGGCCATGTTGAACGCCATTTCCTGCCCCAGTGAGCCGGTGACGATCGCGTCGCTGCCCTTGGACATCTGCGCGAGTTGGGCCGTCATCTGGTCCCAACCGTGATTGGCCAATTCCGCCAGCGCTGTCATTCGAGTCCGCGGGTTCGCCGACTTGATCCGCACCCGAATGAGCTCCGACTCCAACAGGCGATGGGTGTCCGGGCCGAACGAGACCACGTGCACACGTTCGTAATCAGCCGTGTTCGAGCGGGCGAAGTCCACAAGATTGGGGGGTGCGCCGAACACCACATCGTGCCCGCGACGTGCAAGTTCCACACCGAGCGCCACGCCGGGTGTCACGTCACCGCGGCTCCCGTTGAACGGCATCACGAACTTCATACGGTCCTTCGCAGCACGTCGACTTCGGATCGAAGACAACTTATCAGTACCGTCTGCCTCGGTTCGATACGGAAAACATATGGCGGGAAACACAATTGCGGCCCACCTGCGTGCGTACGCCCACAGCGATAGGCTCTCGTGGTGGAAAGACTGACGTACGACGACGACCTCTTCCTCCGCATGGAGTGCGTTCTCGGGGTACCCGTGGTCAATCAGATCGTCTGGCGATTCGACCGCCCGGTTTCGGTCGACGCACTCGACGCGATGTGGCATCTGCTCGCCGCGGGCCCCATCGATCGATCCGTTCGGCGGGTGCGGGTCCCCGGAGCACGTGACAGTTGGACCGCGGCCCGCAGACCGGCCGATCCCGTCGTCGTGGACGCTCCGATTGCGCGCGCAGCAGTCGACCGTTGGATCGAGGACGAGGCCGCTGTGCGATTGGACCCGATCGAGGGGCCGGCGTGGCGGTTGTCCGCTACAGCGGTCGAAGGCGGCGGCACGATCGTGTCCTTGGTGGGTTCGCACGTCGTCGGCGACGGAGGGGCTCTGACCTCGGCCGCCGCCTCCGCACTGGCCGGACGTGCGGTTCCCGACGATTTCGAGAGAGTGGGACTCGATCACTCCGACTCCGTGTCGGCTCGCTCCGGCGCCGACATCGTCGACGGTGTCGGTCGGATCGGGGCGGCGCTCGCGGGTGCGGCCCGAGCTGTCGGCGGTGCCGCGGTCGAGGCGGTGCGAGCACGCGCCACGGGCTCCGGCTCGGTATCCACCGACGCGAAGGCGGACCGCCCGCGCGTGATGGTGGCACCTGCGGATGGCCCATGGGTACCGAGCACCGTCGTCGTCGACTGCATGTCTACGGACTGGACTGCGGCCGCAGCGAGCAAAGGCGGCAGCTCCAACAGTCTGCTGGTAGCGGTCGTACTCGGCATCTTGACTCGCAGTGGACGAATCGGCACTGACGAGCAGGTTCGGGTCGCCCTCCCGGTCAGCACCAGGAGAGTGGGAGATCGGCGAGCCAATGCGACATCCGGCGTCTCGATCCACGTAGATGCGGGAGAGGCGTACCGCGACGATCTGGGTGCAATACGAGCATCGAGCAAACAGGCATTCCGAGCCCAGGCGGACCGGACCGTCACGACGACGTTCGAGCTACTCAAACCCCTGATGCAACTGCTGCCCGACGCGATCGTGGCCAAACTTGCCGCATCCGGATCGGCACCGCTGTGCTTGTGTTCGAATCTCGGTAACCGAGGTGTCGCGCTGCGCTCCATCGGGGGTGTCGACGCCACCTCAGTGGCTATGAGGTCGATCACACAGAACACCGATGTGGCTCTGCTGCGGCGCACCGGCGGCGGCGTCAGCGCGTGGTGGAACGAATCGGGCGATCGCGCGACCTTGTGCGTGACCGGGCTCGATCCGGACAGATTCCCCAGCAAGGAACACCTGCGCGGGCTCGTCGAGGCGGAGTACGACAGTTGGGGTCTGACGCCCGAGTTCTGGTGACCTCGAGACACCTCACAAATATGGGTGCAGACGGATTTTCGCCCGGATCCCCGGTGCCGCTATGCTTGCCGACTGTTCGAGTGTTCGGTCAGGTGTGAGAAAGGGAGCGATCCATGGCAGTGGTCGTGTTGTTCGGGTCCGAGACCGGTACGGCCGAAGATGTCGCCGACAAGATTGCGGACGTTCTGAGCGATCATGACGCCGAGGTACGCGACATGCTCGAGTACGAGGTGTCCGACATCGACACGGACGACGTCCACGTGATCATTTGCTCCACCTACGGCGACGGCGAACTCCCCACCGGTGCAGAGCCCTTCTTCGATGCACTCGTCGAAGATGCACCTGACCTCGCGGGGCTCCAGTTCGCCGTGTTCGGACTGGGCGACCGTGTCTACGAGGACACCTTCAACCGCGGCGGCGAGATCATCGCAGAGAAGCTCACCGAGCTCGGTGGCAAGCAGATCGGCAGCCACGCTCGGCACGACAGCTCGTCCAACATCAAGCCGAAGACCATGGCCGAGGAGTGGGCTCGCGAACTGATCGACCTGCTGCCCTGACACCGGCGCGGCTACGACGAGGCTCGACCCCACAGCTCGGCCAAGGACGTCCCCACCCGGTTCAACAGGGTTCGCACCAGCGGTAGGCCTATGCCGATCACGGAGGACGGGTCGCCCTCGATGCGGTCCACGAACCAACCTCCGAGCCCGTCCAGGGTGAAGGCACCGGCGACCAGAAGCGGCTCACCGGAGGCGAGGTAGGCCTCGAGGTCCACCGTCGACGGTGTCGCGAAATGCACGACGGTCGAACTGTGTGCTGCAGCTTGCGCCACGACCACTCCGGCCGTCACTCGAAGAACTGCATGGCCGGTCAGCAGCTCGCCGCTGTTCCCCGCCATCGACTGCCACCGTTCCCGCGCCACCTCGACCGAATGCGGCTTGCCGTGGAGCTCGCCGCCGATCGACAGCATCGAATCGCAGCCCACGATCACAAGGTCGTGCGACGAGTCCGTGAATGTCTCGGCCACAGCGGCCGCCTTGGCTCTGGCCAACTCCGTCACCACCGTTTCCGGAGACGCCGACGGCCCGAGGGCCTCGGTGAGCGCGTCTTCGTCCACACCCGATACCTGGACGATCGGCTCGACGCCGGCTTCGCGCAGCACCGACAAGCGGGCGGGGGAAGCAGACGCCAGGACCAGACGTATCGGACGCCGATCGTCCTCCGGGAGTGGCACAGTCACCGCGAGTAGCGACCCGAGGCTGCGTACGAGTACGCCGACTGGGGTGCGAAGCGGCGATGCAGCAGCTCCGGCGAACCCCACAGCTCGGCGGGCCGGGAATCGCCCACCGATGCGGGTCCACCCTGCGCAGCGGTCAACACTGCCACCAGCGCCGCAAGGTCCTCGTCGCTCGGGTTGCCCTTCACCACGCGAACGTGCGGAGACGCGGCGGATGTCCCGTCCTCCGCTGCTACGACCTCTGCGCTTGCCGCGTCCTGATTCGCTTCGGCGCTCGCTGCGTCCTGATTCGCTTCGCTCATAGGGGGATGTTTCCGTGTTTCTTGGGTGGGAGGGTGACTTGTTTGCGTTCGAGCAGTCGTAGCGCGGTCACGATCTGCCCGCGGGTGTGACTGGGCGGGATGACGGCATCGAGGTACCCGCGTTCGGCCGCGAC
>NZ_LMRR01000020.1 GCF_001426085.1 Rhodococcus sp. Leaf278 | reverse complement strand
CGCCGGGCTCGTACTCGGCCCGAGTGGAGCAACCCTCACTGCCGCAGATGTCGAGCAGTGCCTCGAACAAGCCAGACACATCGTGCTGGCGGGACTGGCGTCGATGCCGGCTCGAGCGGAAGGAAACCCTCGATGAGCGCGACTGAACCCCGTTACCCCCTTGCCCGTTACTGGGAGTCGCGTCGCGTGTCCGGGGCGGAGGTGCACCGCATGATCGACGTTCTCGATCCGGTCGACGACGTGGAGATCACCCACCTCAGCATGGAGGTCCTCACCCCGCCGCTGTTCGCGTACCTGGGGTGCGCGTCCGGTTTCGCTCGAACCCTGGGGAACCCGGCGACAGCGGATCGCGCCTGGCGCATCGGAACCGGCGATCAGATCCTGAAATCGGCGCAGCGCGACCTCGACACCCTCACGTTCTTCGGCGAATTCATCAGACGGGGCCACCGCAGTCCGGAAGCGCAGGCGGTGTTCAACCGCATCCAGCGGTCTCTCACGTTGGCCGCTGTTGCGCGCGCGAGACAACCCACATCGGCCTCGTCGCCATCGGCTAGATCACCTTCGACGAGTTGTTCGACCTCGCGCGGCAGTTCAGGCGGTGGATGTGATGAGCCATGGTCGGACTGGGTGACGCCGGCACATTCGGGGCCGAGGAGTCGCGGCAAAGTATGGAAGACACCTCTCTTCCAGTATCGAGCGATGAAGAAGGGGGCTAGCTTCACGAGGTGAGCTTGGCCTCGAAGCGGTCGTATAGCGACGTGACACCGACAGCCGCGGGCGCCCATGAGTTCGGTATGGGCCGCGCGGTGGCAACACTGCGGGCAGCCTCGACGAAGTCGCGGGCGAGCGGCGAATCGACGTCCGATCGCCAACCGATCGACAGCGGGGTCGGAGGTATGCCCGTCACCGGGACGAAGGCCAGTCCGGGTCGGGCGTAGAACCGCTGCGTCGATGCCTGCGAGAACGCGACACCTTTCCTCGACAGGATCGCTTCGAAACATTCGTCGACGGTGGACACCTCGGCCCCCAGCCGAACATCGTGACCGTCGCGTGAACTGGCGGCGAGCCAGAAGTCACGCCAGTCCTCGGTGCTGCGGCGTGCAACGAACGGCTGTCCGGTCAGCTGTTCGACGTCGATCGAGTCATGTTGCGCAAGAGGGGAATCGGAGCTCACGACCAGCACTCGGGGTTCGACGAAGAGGGTCTCCAGCGAGAGCCAATCCTGAACAACGACAGGTGGCCTGACAAACGCCACGTCCACCGTCCCGTCGCCGAGTCCGACGTACGGGTCGGAAAAGTCGAACGATTGCATCTCTACGTCGACATCGGGGTGCAATGCTCGAAATGCCGACAGAATATCTGGGGTCAACTCCGCGGCAGCGTTGGCTTGAAAGCCGATGACGAGATTGCTGCGCGCACTACGGCCGACCTGTCGGGTGAGCGATGCGATGCGTTCGGCGTCGGCGAGGAGCTGACGGCTACCTTCCAGCAGCCTGACCCCCGCCGGGGTCAGAGTGACGTGGCGGCTGTCGCGAATGAACAACGCCGTGCCGAGTGAATGCTCGAGCTTACGAATCTGCACGCTCAGCGATGGCTGTGCGATGTGGAGCTTGGCGGCGGCGCGGCCGAAGTGCAGCTCTTCTGCCACGGCCACAAAGTACGACAGTGGCCGCAGTTCCAGGGATGGATGCACAAACTCGATGCTATTCCCCCAGGTGGACAGAGACCAGTAGTTGTTTCCTATCGATCCGGAGAGCGATTGGTATTGGACGAACCCTTCTCTGGCGCGATGTGATGGGCCTCATGTTCGAGGCGTCGAACGCTCGACATCATAGGACAGCTTCTTGCGACCCGCGCTCCGACAGACTCCACCTATCGATCGACCAGACGAAAGAAGACCATGACTGCGACCATCACACAAACTCCCCGGGAGTGGGCAGACGCGTTCGAGCGGGCCTCCGATCAGGACCCGGAAATCCAGGCACACGGCCGGTACTTCACCTGCTCGTACCTCCTGGACATGGACACCCACACGTTCGTGATCGAGATGTCCGCTGGCAAAGTCCACAACATCGCTGTCGATCCCGACCCCCTCGACCGCCCGTACCAGTTCGCGATCCGCGCCGGCGTCGAGACCTGGCAAGGATTCGGGGTACCGGTGCCTGCGCCGATGTTCCACGGCATCTGGGCGGCCTCGTTTCAACGGGACATGAAACTTGAAGGCGACGTTCTGATCCTGATGCAAAACCTGCGCTGCGTTACTCGTCAGATCGAACTTCTCCGCGCAGTCGGCGTGCCGGTCTAGCCGCTCTGCTCGACCCACACCAATCACTCTCGCGACAACGAAGGAACTCGAAATGAGCAAGATTTCCCCGGTGACGGGACACTACGTCGACGTCGATGTCGACGGTCTGCTGTACAAGGTCTTCTACCTGGAGAACGGTACCGGACAGCCGCTCGTGTGTCAGCACACCGCCGGTTGCCACAACCACCAGTGGCGAGGACTACTCGAAGACGAGGAGATCACCGCCAACTACCGTGTCATCGCCTACGACCTCCCTCGACATGGCAAGTCCGATCCGCCCGAGAACACCGAGTGGTGGACCGAGGAATACAAACTTTCCGCTGACCACTACGCCAACTTTGTCGTTGCGCTGTGCGACGCACTCGAACTGGAGAACCCGATCTTCATGGGCTCCTCGTTCGGCGGAAACATCGCCCTCCAGCTCGCGCTGCGCAACCCGGACCGCTTCGCGGGCGTCATCCCCGTCGAAGGTGCCGACTACTCGCCTGGCTTCTACCTCGACTGGTGGCAGCACCCTCATGCGAACGCAGCCCAGGTGTGCGCCAGCGGAACGTGGGACCTGATGGCACCGCAGTCACCAGAGGCAGATCGGTGGAAGACGTGGTTCTACTACACCCAGGGTTCCGAAGCGTTCAAGGGTGATCTGCACTTCTACTCCGTCGATCACGATCTGCGCGACAAGCTCGATCAGATCGACGGTGACCGGTGCCCGGTGGTCATGATGACTGGAGACTACGACTACTTGACCACCCCGGCGGACAGTGCCCGCACCGCCGCGCAGATCAAGAACGCGCAGTTCATCGAGATGAAAGACATCGGGCACTTCCCGATGAGCGAAAACCACGCCGTCTTCCGCACGTATCTGATCCAGGCCCTGGAAATTCTGCAGAAGAACGCAGTAGCCGCAGCGTCTGTCTGATTCTGCTGCGCACGACATCTCGCTCGCCGGCTGCCGCACAACGGGGGCCGGCGAGCGGTCGTTTGCGCCCATTTGTAAGGACAAGTCCGATGACCGTTCCACACTTTCCGTTCTTGGTTGCCGGCAGAGCAGCGACCACCGAAGCTCGTATCGAGGTCCGCAACCCGTTCGATGGACGCACCGTCGGGACGGTGTCCGAAGCGGGTCCAGAACACATCGAGGCCGCAATCGCCGCGGCGGCCGCAACGGCCGCCGAGTTCGCCGGTACACCCGCCCACGTCCGATCCGATGTGCTCACCCACATCTCGGCGCGACTCGACGAGCGCGGGGAAGAAATCGCCCGTCTCATCTCAGGCGAGTCCGGCAAGCCCATCAAATGGGCACGAGTCGAGGTCACGCGCGCTGCATCGACGTTCCGGTGGGCGGCCGAGGAAGCCAGGCGCTGGAGCGGCCACATGCAACGACTCGATACCGATCCCGGCTCCGAGGGGCGTGTGGCTCTGATCCACCGTGTTCCACGCGGGCCCATCCTCGGGATTGCGCCGTTCAATTTCCCACTGAACCTGGTGGCCCACAAAGTTGCGCCGGCACTCGCGGTCGGTGCACCGATCATTGTCAAACCGGCACCGGCGACACCGCTGTCGTCCCTGGTGCTCGGCGAGATCATGGCCGAAACGTCCCTGCCGTCTGGGTCATGGTCGGTGCTGACCGTGTCCAACGAGAAGGCATCGACAATGGTCCAGGATCTTCGGTTGCCCGTGGTCTCGTTCACCGGTTCGGTCCCGGTGGGGTGGTCCATCCGCGAGCTGGTGCCGCGTAAACACGTCACCCTCGAACTAGGAGGAAACGCTGCCGTCGTCGTGTGCGAAGACTGGTGTGATGAACGCAAACAGGACTTCGCCGCAGAACGTATAGCGCGGTTCTCGATGTACCAGGCCGGTCAGTCATGCATTGCGGTGCAGCGGGTGTTCATCCACGTCAGACACTACGAGACCATGAAGCAGCGCATTCTGGCGCATGTCGGCGCGTTGTCCATCGGTGCACCCGATGAGGACGACACCGACGTCGGGCCGCTGATCGACGAACGCGCGGCCGTGCGGGTCGGGCAATGGATCGACGAGGCAGTGGCGGGTGGTGCGACAGTCCTCACCGGCGGAGGTCGAGATGGAGCCGTCTTGGAGCCCACGGTGATCGAGAACGCCCCGGGAGGTGCCCGGGTCCTCGACGACGAAGTATTCGGCCCCGTCGTGGTGCTGTGCAGGGTCTCGTCGGACGAGGAAGCGTTCGAGCGAGTCAATCGATCCCGTTTCGGTTTGCAGGCAGGCATTTTCACCGCAGACCTGCACACCGCGTTCCACGCTTCGCGCGTTCTCGACGTCGGCGGAGTCATTGTCGGTGATGTTCCGAGTTACCGCGCCGACCAAATGCCCTACGGCGGAGTGAAAGACTCCGGAACAGGTAAAGAAGGCGTGCATTCGGCGATGGAAGACCTGACCGAAGAAAAAGTCCTCGTCCTGACCGGCATCGATGTCCCGTAGAAAGCGAAAACGCAGCAGGAGCGCGTGACGGCCACGCCATGAAGAGGCCGACATCGGCGATAGTCCATCCCAGCTCCGGACGGAGTAGCTGAACCCGAGCATCTCCGCCGCACGTGGCCGCCGTACCCGGGTAACGAGGATCCGTAGCGATGCTTTGCGTGCACCGCGGAGGTTGAATCCGAGGGCCGGCCACTGGACACCGATAGGAGCATCCTGAAGTGGGGGCAATGCCACCGACGGAAACGATGTGGCTTTCGGTGTTCGATTCGGTCTCGGGTCTCACCGCCCTGTCGAGCAGCCGGTCGGTGCAGCCCCGTATTCGTCGATCTCAGTGACACAGTCAGGCTGGAGGCCTCGACGGCCGCACCTGTCGGTCTGCGACGAATCGGACATCGACGAATCGGACATCGAGGATCGATCCGGTGTAGCGAGGTGGCGAAAAGAGGAGAGCAACGGGTCAGCTGTATGGCCCCGGAAAAAGTAGCTCTTGGCAACAGTAGTGAATACGTATACAGTCGGTCGAACGTGATGCGTACCACTCAGGCACCGTGTGCGTGATGGGACCATCCGGGCCACGAATGCGAAAGCTCGAACTTCGAAGCCAGACATCACTGAACCGCGATCCGGACTCGAACGAACGTTGCAATCGTGTGGAACCAATTGAGTCGGTCGCAAGGGCGGCGGCTCGTCCCATGTCGTCCGCAGCAGTATCCGAGGAGCAATTTCAGTGACGAGCACGTTAAAACCATCGGCCGGTGTGGGCAACGCCTCGAGGGCCCTCGACACCAGCGTCGAGCGAGAACGGTTGCTCGCTCTGGCCAGTGACATTCTCCAGGGCCAGAGCGCAGTGTTTCTGCTGATCCAGGCTGCCCGCGCGCCAGACCTCGATCGTCTCGAATTCGCACTTCGCCGAGTTCGTGACTGGATCGAGGAATTCGGTTCCGCGGCGGCCGATTTCCGGCGGTCGGATCCGCATTCGGAAATTGCCTCCACGGTCCTGTTCACGCGGATGAACAAAGCTCAGATTGTTCTCCAGCGTTTCGGGCCCTTTCTTGGAGGACCGTTCACCGGTGTCAGCGCCTGCCAGGTCTCCGGCGCCATCGCTGCGTCCCAGCGACAGCTCAACCGTGCACGACAGAACTCCGAAACGTTCGAATCAATCATCGGTTCATGCTGCGCGGCCGACGTGTCAGACATTGCAAGAGGGAGAGATCAGTGACTGTGGACGATTATTCGATCTGGGTATTGGAATACTCGCATGCACCCGAGTATCCGGTGTCGGGCGTGCTGTACGGCGAACACAACGAGGGAACTATCAACCTGCCGTACGGGTATGTCGTGCTCAAGAATTCCGAACGCACGATCATGATCGACGTCGGATACAACTACAGCAAGTACGGCAAGGTGATGGCCGATCGTTTCGGAGTCGTCGATTGGCAGAGTCCGCGTACCGTCTTGGCGGAAATCGGCGTCGATCCCGACGACATCAAGGATGTGATCGTCACCCACGCCCACTTCGACCATTTCGGCAACGTCGACGATTTTCCCAACGCCGTATTCCACATCCAAGAAGAAGAATTCAGCAAATGGCTGTGGACGCTTACGCTCCCCAGCCAGTTCGCCTGGCTCAAGCGTGCACTCAACCCGGACGATGTGGTCCGCGCCGCTTCACTGGCGGGGGATGGGAGACTGAAACTACTCGACGGCGACGTGCAGGACATTTTGCCTGGCATCGACGTCTGGACCGCCTTCGACTCCCACACGTTCGGATCGCAATTCGTGTCCGTCAAGAATGCGGCGGGCGCTGATATCTGGGTCCTGGCAGGAGATCTCCGGTACGTATTCGAGAACATTACCGGAATCGACAACAGTGGCGAATACGTTCCGATCGGTCTTGCCTCGGGAAGTCAGCTGAACCTGCTGCTCGCCACGGAGGCAATGATGTCGTTGGTCGACCATGACCACAAAAAGGTCATCCCGATCCACGAAGATCGCCTCCCGCAGGTGTACCCGTCGCGGTTGAGCAAGCATGGACTCAATATCACCGAGATCACCCTCGCCGCTGGAGAGGTATCTCGTGTCCGTTGAAAGTCGATATGCCCTCGAAGTGGAGGGCATCAGCAAACGCTTCGGAGCGACTCGAGCTCTGAGTAACGTCAGTCTCGCAATCGGACATGGTGAGATACACGGACTGTTGGGCGAAAACGGTGCAGGCAAATCGACTTTGATGAAAGTGCTTGCAGGCGTCGTGGTCCCGGACGCGGGGAACCTGTCCATCGACGGTTCCTCAATACCTCTCGGGCACCCGTCTGCGGTTCGAGCAGCAGGACTCGCAATGGCATACCAGGAGCTCAGCGCACCTCCGAATATCACGGTTGCCGAAAAGCTGTTCCTGCCGAAGCTGCCGACCCGCCTGGGCTTCGTCTCCCGTCGTAAGCTTTACGCCGCCGCGGGTGGGGTTCTTGCCGAATGGGGCCTCGAGTCGATCGACCCGTCGCGCGAGATCAGCGGACTCGATTTGGCCGACAAGCAACACGTCGAACTCGTCGCGGCTATGGCCGCCCGACCGAAAGTGCTCATCCTCGACGAACCTACGGCATCGCTTCCCGACTCCGAATGGCTTTTCGGCCATCTCGAACGCCTTGCCGCGGGGGGTACGTCCGTTATCTACATCTCCCACAAGCTGCCCGAGATCGGCCACCTGTGCACGCACGGTACCGTGCTGCGCAACGGCTGTGTCGTCGAGCATTTCGAGCCCAGGGAAGCGAGCGAGGCAACACTTGTCGAACTGATGATCGGTCGGTCGATCGATCATGTGTTTCCGCCGAAAAGCAACGCTTCGAACACCACGGAGACCCGAGTAACCATCGACTCCCTCGCCACCCGCGACGTCTCCGCCTCGGTGACGATGCATATCGACGCAGGCGAAGTGGTGGGTATCGCCGCACTCGAAGGTCAAGGCCAGCGCGAGCTGTTCTACTGCCTTGCGGGCCTCAGACGAGCTCTCGCGGGATCGGTAACGATCCAACGCTCGGAGTCGGGCGACCCGGTGTCTCCGGGCTTCTCGCTCGTACCAGAAGACCGGAAGACCGAAGGTTTGTTCCTGTCCATGTCGACCCGCTTCAATCTTACGATCTCCGAACTCGCCACTTACTCTCGGTTCGGTTACGTCTCCCGATCCAAGGAGGCAGCTCTGGCATCTGCAGCGTCGGGTGAGGTCAACCTGCCGGTGTCGACTCTCGACCGGACGATCGGCGAACTGTCCGGAGGAAACCAACAGAAGGCTCTGTTCGGACGGGCCATACTCGCAAATCCGCAGTGCCTGTTGCTGTTCGATCCCACCCGCGGTGTGGACGCCGCCACCAAAGTCGAGATCTATCACATGATTCGACGATACGTGGACGACGGTGGCACGGTATTGATCTACTCCACCGAGATTCCTGAACTGGTCGGACTCTGCGATCGGGTCTACACCATGTACGACGGCGTCCTGACAGAAGAATTCCTCGGACCACAGATTACCGAGCCCGGCCTCATGGCCGGCGCTCTCGGATTCAGTCAGGACATCGCATCATGACCACTGCGACCTCTGCCCGTCGTCTCGGCCGCGGAGCTACCGGCGTCATTGCCTCGGCAGCGGTGTTCTTCGTCCTGTACGGCCTTCTGGTATCGATGTCACCCGTGGCTGGTTCGCCGGCTATCGTGTCCAGCTTCCTTACCCTCGCAACGCCGTTGGCGATTGCTGCTGCGGGCACGACCCTCGTGCTCATAGTGGGGGGGTTCGATCTATCGGTGGCAGGAACGATCAGTTTGACCAACGTCATCTCGGCAACCGCGATGGCCGCCAACCCCGACAATGCGTGGTTGATCGCGGCAGGCGTGCTGTTACTCGGTACTGCGATCGGCGCAGTGAACGGCGTTGTGATCGCCGCTTTCGGCCTTCCGCCGCTCGGAGTCACACTGGCGACCAACATCGTTCTTGCCGGCATCGCGCTGACGATCTTGCCCGCCCCGGGTGGAGCGGTTCCCCTCGATTTCTCGTCTGCGTTGACCGGCAGTGTCGGATTGCTGCCTGTCGCTTTGATATTACTTCTCGCCGTCGCAGGTCTCTGGCTCGTGTTCTGTAGAACGCGTACCGGTCTGGCCACTTTCGCAGTCGGCGGGGACGTGACATCGTCGAAACTGTCCGGAATCAACGTCTTTCGAGTACAGGTCACGGCGTACTCGTTGGCCGGCCTCCTCTACGGAACCGCGGGCTTGTACTTCTCGGCCCTGACCGGGACGGGGTCGCCTTCATCGGGAACGTCGTTCTTGCTCACTGCGTTCGCTGCAGCCGCGCTCGGTCTGGTCAGCTTCTCCGGCGGAAGGGGCAGCGTCATCGCGGCAATGTTCGGTGCCTGCATCCTGACGGTCATTCCGAAACTGCTCTTCGCAGCCGGTGTCGCAGACTTCTGGGTCGGTGCACTGCAGGGTCTCGTTGTCCTTGTGGCACTTTGTATTCCCTGGTTGATGCGATCAGTGGCCGGGCTCACCAATCGGAATTCGGCCGCGGCATATCCAGTCAGGTCGCACCCCCCTCGTTCCGAGACGGCGCAGAGCGAGCCGCTCGTCGTCGCCGCTTTCAAGAAGGACACACTGTCATGAGTGATCATCGTTCTCCGACAGCTCAGGCCACGAGAGCCACAACCGCCCGATCGCTGACCCGCCGAATCGGGGCCAGGCCGACCCAACCGGTCATCGTCTGGCTGCTTGTTCTCGCTCTTATCCCGCTCTCGCGAGTATTCAGTCCAAATTTCCCTTCGTCGGCCCTGCTGACCAGCACATTGATTCTATCCACCTTCCTGGCCTTGACCGCGTTCGGCCAGGGCTTGGTTATCCTCAGCGGAGGTATCGACCTGTCGGTACCAGCCACCATTGCTGTCGCAGCGTTCACTACCGGGTACTTGTCCGACCACGGGCTACCGGAACTGTTGGCGATTCTTCTCGCGATTCTCATTGCGTCGACCATCGGTCTGGTCAACGGAATCATCGTGGCTCGGTCTACTTTCCCTCCGTTCATCGTGACCCTGGCGACGTCGACCGTTGCCGCAGCGCTCCTCCTGGGGTTCAGTGCAGGCGCGCCGGGACAGAAGGCTCCGTCGAACCTGCTCGGCGTGTTCGCCAGTGGAAACGATGTACTCGGCATCCCCGCAGCCGTCTTCCTGTTTCTCATCGCGGCAGGACTGGGTTGGTACGTACAGAACCGGACGAGGCTCGGGCGTCGAACCTACGCCGTTGGCAACAGTCCGGTCGCCTCCCGGATCGCTGGAATAAACGTGCCACTCAACATATTTCAGGTCTACTGGGTGGCGTCACTCTTCTACGCAGTGGCTGGTGTCCTGCTGATGGGATACGGTTCCGGTTCAGATCTGAACATCGGTTCGCCGTGGCTTCTTCCCAGCATCGCCGCCGTTGTGATCGGGGGCTCCTCGATCGCAGGCGGGTCGGGTCGGTACAGCGGGACGATCGGAGCCGCGGTGTTGCTGACCATGCTCAGCATCGGAATCAGCGCGTTGGGGCTGTCCGAGGGCCTCAAACAGGTCCTGTACGGCGCAGTCATCCTGGTTGCACTCCTCCTGAGCAGATTTGCTCGCGCTCGTGTCTGAACCCATATCGTCCTCGCCGCCGGTCGGCGTTCGTCCACACTCTGGAGAGATCATGATTCGCCGCATTTCAGCCGGCCTGATTGCCGCCACCCTCAGCTTGGGAATGGTGAGTTTGTTGGCATCGTGCTCGTCGCTGACAAGCAGCTCGGGTAAGGACAAGATTTTTCTCGATCTCAGCTACAGCGGAAACAACTGGCAGGACGAAGGAGCGAACCTGGCAATGTCGATAGCTACCTCCCCGGAGGTGACCGCCGAATACGATGTCCGCAAGGTTATTTCGGGTGCCGATGTGCTGAAACAGATCTCGGACATCCAGTCGATGATTGCAGTCGGTGCAAAGCTCGTAGTCCTCTATCCGATCTCACCGACTGCGCTGGGGCCAGTTATTCAGCAAGGGTGTGATGCCGGCGTCGTCTTCGTCGCTTACGACGGTACTGTGGAAGCGCCCTGCGCATGGAACCTGTCGTATATCACCGGTGCGAAGGTAGACAATCCGCAGGAGGCATTCTTCGGCGCCCAGACGGCGCAAGCTTTGGTGGACATCATGGGTGGCCAGGGCAAAATCATGATGAATCGTGGTGTGGCGGGAACATCGACGGACACCGTTCATTACGACACCGCCAAATCGGTTTTCGACCAGTACCCCGGAATCGACATCGTCAGCGAGTACTACGGGAACTGGGATTCATCGGTGAGCCAGCAAGAGACCTCGAAGGCGCTCGCCGCTCACCCTGACGTAGAGGGAATCTGGTCCCAGGCCGGTGAAGACGGTGTCGTGAAAGCGCTCGAAGCAGTGAACAAGCGAATTCCCGTCACCGGCGAGAACAGCAACTATCTACGCGAGAAGCTGTCGGAAGGTTGGCCGGGAGTCTCGTCGGGATCTCCACCTGCGCAAGGTGCGGTTGCAGTGAAGATCGGACTCGAGATCCTGAAGAACGGACGCGACTCGATTCCGAAGAATATCGAGATGCCGCTTCCGTGGGTGACAACCGAGACCGCCAAGGTATGCCCCGGATCGGAATTCGTCGATGGCTGCAATTTCTTTGCTGATGCCGACGATTCATTCGTCACCGAGATTTTTCAGCAGGATCTGCTCCCCGAGAGTTCCTACACAGCAGCGACAACGGTCGATCCTGTACCGGCGTTGAGCGCGCTGCCGCCGCTCGGTAAGTTCACCCAACCCGAATCGCGCCGTTCGTACACAAGATCCGCGTGTGATGACGGTTGGGTCGCGGGAGAAGTCGACGGCGGCCAGACGCCGCCTGGGCTGCCTGGGTGCGTCTCGCAGTAGGTGGGACTGTGGCAGTAGACGCAAGCGCGGATGACGTCTCGATCGACGTTGTCCGAGCGCCTGCGTGCCAGGGGTCGCTGGGCGGCTGACTGCCATCTGCGAACCGCGGGTCCATCAGCCGGTCGGAGCGTGGGCGGTCGAGCCACGAACGACGATGTGGGATCGAAACCTGAGGGTCTTGAGCGGCGATGTGGGATTGTCGATCCGCTCGAGCAGAGCCTGCGCGCCCGCCTCGGCCATTTCTCGACTCGGTTGATGCACTGTGGTGAGGTCGAAAGCGGGCCATCCCGACATGGTGATGTCGTCGTACCCCACGACCCAGAGATCCTTTGGTACCAGAACGGCCCGCGTGCGGGCGGCATCGAGCGCACCCAGTGCGATCAGGTCGTTGCTGCAGAACAGTGCAGTGGGAGGCTCAGCGGACGCCAAAAGTTCTGTGGCAGCGCTGAATCCGAAGTCATGACTGAACGCCCCGGTGAATATTTTGTCGGGGTCGAGCGGTGTGTCGAGTTCAGCGAGTCGGTGCTCGAACCCTGCTCTGCGGTCGCGCGCCGTGCTCGCTACCGAAGGGCCGCCGATGAACGCGATGCGTGAGTGTCCGTTGTTCACGAAATAGTCGGCTACAGCAGCTCCACCGTCTGAATTATCGCTCGACACTTGGTCGCAGGCGAGGCTGTCGACGATGCGGTTGATGAGTACAACAGGGCTGTGACGGTTCAGAGCCGCCCGCAACGGTTCAGACGATTCAGTGACCGTTGTGAAGATGACGCCGTCGACAGACCCGGCGTGGATGGCACCGAGCGCCGCATTGTTACCAGGTCCATCGGAGTTCCATAGAGTCACCTTCTGGCCAGCTAGATCGAGCGTGTGTGTGAGCGCTTCGAGAATCTCGGGATAGAACGGGTTACTGAGATCTGCGACTACGACTCCGACGGTGTTCACACGGCCGGTTTTCATCGCTCGGGCGCCGAGATTCGGCACGTATCCGACCTGTGATGCCGCTTCGAGTATGCGAGCGCGAGTGGCCGCGCTGACCGTTCCGTTGGTCAACGCGCGCGAAACGGTGGCCTGAGAAACTCCGGCCAGTTTGGCTACATCTCTGCTCGTCGCCATCCGGGCGTGCATTCCTTCCGCGCAGGGATTGTTCTTCGTCGACGGGATTCGTCGGGCGGGTGTGCATGACAATGGTCTCATGGTCATGACCTGAACGTTGCGTGGCTCAACGTCGTGCCCGCACGAGCTATCAGAACATGGCACTAGCGATGATGCCTGAATACGTACACATCGTTCTCGAACACAACGCCACGTTGTGGCGAAACCGCAGTGTCTACCTGCTCAGGAACCTCGATGGCGTTCAACGAAGACAGGTCGACCCCGCGCACACGACCTAGGTGATTGGTCGCGAACGCGGGGCCATGACAGACGGACGTCGAACCGACGTGGTTATCTACCTGTTGTCGGATCGTGTTCGAAGCTCAGTCCGCGGCGTGCACGCACTGCGGGCGCGGTTTCCGGGGACCACAGTGCACCGGCGATGGTGATCAGCGACGTGAAGATCATGTACCCGGCGACGAGCCAGTATCGGTCGAAATCCGGCCCGATCATCGCTGTTGCGAGCAACGGTGCGAACCCGCCGGCGAGCACTGCGGCGACCTGAGGGCCGACGGATGCGCCGGAGTAGCGCAGCTTGGGTTCGAACAGCTCGGTGAAAAACGCAGGCTGTACGGAGTAGCAGAGGTCGCGTCCGATATTGCAGGTGATCACCAGGACGAGAAGAATCATCAGGAAGTGGCCGGTCTGCACTGCCCAAAAGAATGGGAATGCCATCAACGCCATTGTCGCTGCACCTGCAAGGATGGTATAGCGCCTGCCGACGGTGTCGGAGACCCATCCCCACAGCGGGATCGTGAAAATGCCGATGCCTGCCATGATCATTATCGCAAGGAGAATAGTATTCTTCTCGATCAGAATTTCGGGTCCATAGGCCAACAGGAACGTCGTGTAGATGTAGTAATTCGCATTCTCTGCGAATCGAACCATGATGACACGGAGGATCGTGACAGGACGCTTCTTGATCACCGCGACGACGGGGAGCTTCTCGATATCACCCTTCTTCTTCAGTTCCTCGAAGACGGGCGACTCGGCGACCTTGCTGCGGATGTAGAACGACAGTGCAACGAGAAGGATCGACGATAGGAACGGAAGACGCCATCCCCAAGATTCGAATGCGTCGGTCGGCATCGCCGAGAGGGCAAGGAAGAAGGCACCATTGGCCAGCAATGTTCCTGCAGGAACACCGATCTGAGGCCACGAGCCCAAGAACCCTCGCCGTTCGGCAGGTGCATACTCTGTGGCCATGAGTGCCGCTCCGCCCCATTCCCCGCCGACGCCGAGGCCTTGAACTATTCGTAGTACGACCAGCAGGATCGGTGCTGCCACCCCGATCGTCTGGAAGTTCGGTAGGCACCCGATCGCGAACGTACCGAAGCCCATCAGCCCGAGCGTCATCATCAACATCTTCTTGCGACCTACTCGGTCTCCGAAGTGCGCAAAGACGACGCCACCGATCGGACGGGCGGCGAACCCGATGGCGTATGTACTGAATGCGAGCAAGATGCCGGTGAAAGCGGAGACATTCGGGAAGAACTGACTGTTGAGGATGATTGCGGCGGCAACGCCGTACACGTAGAAGTCGTACCACTCGATGCAGGATCCGAGCACGGAGGAAACCAGTGCGCGTTTTCGCATCGCTGGATCAATAGCAGCATCGCTGACGGTCTGACCGGACAGGTGCGGATGCGCCGCTGAATTGGTGGTCATGGAGTGCTCCATAAAGGTGGTGGGTGTGCGCCTGTGAGTGGCGCAGGTAACAACGCTGGAGCGTAAAGTGTATACGTATGCAACGCAGATGTCTCAAGTTTTCACCCTCCGATCCGGGCAAGCATGCAGCCGTCATCTGACACCTGACGCCTGGCACCCGCCGCAGCGTCGCAGGGGTGCAGTTCGGAGCATGCGGCGTGAACTACGGGGAATTCGGCGGTTGATCGTCATTCTTGCCCATTGCATTGGTGAGTGCATACGTATACAGTCGTGAGCAGTGATCGGGACCACTTTGCCGACGCAAAACATCGAAGCAGGCGGGTGGACCGCCTGAAGTACAACGAGGAGAGTCGCCATGACGAGTGCTGTCATCAATTCGTCCGTCCCCACTCGGGACCTCAAGCTTCCGGAACGGCAGAGCGTCGAGCGCGGCAGTACCGCGTCCGTTCGATCCACGGTCGAAGGCGTCATCGACGACATTCGTAATCGCGGTGATGCCGCAGTCCGCGAGTATTCTGAGAAGTTCGACAAGTTCTCGGCCGAGTCCTACTTACTGACCGAAGAGCAGCTCGACGAGATCATGGCACGGGTCCCCAAACAGGTCATCGACGATATCGTGTTCGTGCAGGAACAAGTCCGTGTCATGGCGCAGAAGCAGCTGGAGTCGCTCGCAGACTTCGAAATCGAAACTCTGCCAGGGGTTTTCCTGGGGCAAAAGAACGTTCCTATTCAGGCCGCAGGCGCATATATCCCTGGTGGGAAATATCCACTGTTGGCCAGCGCGCACATGACCATCATCACCGCCAAGGTTGCAGGAGTGCAGCGCGTAGCAGCATGCACCCCGAAGATCCGCGGCGAGGTTCCCGACGCGACCATTGCTGCAATGCGCCTGGCAGGTGCCGACGAGATCTACCTGCTCGGGGGCATTCAGGCTGTTGCAGCTATGGCCGTCGGAACGGAAACCATTCGTCCTGTCAACATGCTGGCAGGACCGGGCAACGCCTTTGTCGCAGAGGCAAAGCGTCAACTGTTCGGCGAGGTCGGAATCGATTTGTTCGCCGGTCCTACCGAAGTGCTCATCGTTGCCGACGAGTACGCAGATCCATTCATCGTCGCCGTCGACCTGCTTTCTCAAGCCGAACACGGCCCCGATTCGCCTGCGGTGTTGATCACCACCAGCGAGGATCTCGGCCGCAAGGTCATCGAGCACGTCGACAAAATCCTGATCGATATGCCTACCCGCGATTTTGCGGCTGTTGCGTGGAAAGACTGGGGCGAGGTGCGGGTCGTCGAAACACTCGATGATGCGTACACCCTCGCGGACGAGTATGCGTCCGAACATGTGCAGATCCTTACCCGAAATCCGCGTGAGGCGCTGGAGAAGATGCACGACTACGGCGCACTCTTTCTCGGCGAGGGAACGTGTGTGTCGTACGGAGACAAAGTGATCGGGACCAATCACGTGCTTCCGACACGCGGCGCTGCTCGATACACGGGAGGCCTGTGGGTGGGCAAGTACCTGCGCACGGTCACCTACCAGGAAGTGACCAATACGGAGTCGAGCGCCTTCTTCGGCGAGCTGTGTGGACGTGCCGCACGCGTCGAGTACTTCGAAGGCCACGCTCGTTCCGGTGACGTGCGCGCAGCCAAATACCGTGGTCAGAAGCTTGCATGGTCAGATCACGACTTCACGGCCTGATCGGATGACTCACTTCGATCTCACCGGCAAGACTGCGCTCGTCACCGGTGCCGGCCGCGGCCTCGGGAGGGCCATCGCCGATGGCCTCGCCGAGGCGGGCGCGGTCGTCTACGGCACTAGCCGTAGCGAAGAAACTGCGAAACAGATATCCACTCGTTACGGTACATTCGCGGTCCCGATCGAGATGACCAGCGTCGCGTCGATCCGCACGGGAGTTGCACAGGTCCTCGAGCGCAGCGGCGGAATCGATCTGCTGGTCAACAATGCCGGCATCAACATCCCGAAAGCGGCCGTGGACATCACCGAGGAAGACTGGGACTCGGTGCTCGACACGAACTTGCGCGGAAGTTTCTTTCTGACAACCGAATTGGCGAGGACGTGGCTTACAACATTGCAGCCAGCGGCGGTGGTCAACGTTGCCTCGCAGGCGGGGCTCGTTGCCATCGAAGAACGTGCGTCCTACGGAACGAGTAAGGCCGGCTTGATCCACCTGACGAAGAATCTGGCGCTGGAATGGGCACCGAAGGGCATTCGCGTCAATGCCGTTGCCCCGACGTTCGTGCGCACCGAACTCACCGAGTCGACGCTGAACAGGCCCGAGTGGGCTGCGGAGTTGCAATCTCGCATTCCGATGGGTCGTTTCGGCGAGCCTGACGACGTGGTCGGTTCGGTTATTTTCCTTCTAAGCGACGCAGCCGCGCTGGTCACGGGCCACACAATCGCCATCGACGGCGGCTATACGATCCGGTGAGCTAGGTCTGCTCGGCAGCGACGGCCACCCCAACCCGAGGAAGAAATGACAGACTCACACAAGCCCACGCGAACGGCAGTGATCGGCTCCGGATACATGGGCGGCGGTATTGCGCAAGTTCTTGCTATGGCCGGCCATCCCGTGGCGCTCGCTGACGTCGATGCGCAGACTGCTGCACGGTCACGAGAGCGCCTCGTCGGGGAAGCGCAGCACTACGAGGAGCTTGGGCTATTTTGCGCCGGGTCGGTCACGCGGGTCCAGGAAAATCTGACCGCATCTGAGTCAGTGGAAAGTGCTGTTGCGCAGGCCGAGTACATCACCGAGGCCGTGCCCGAAACACTCGAAATCAAGCTCAATATACTGCGACGAATCTCGAAAGCCGCTCTACCGGAGGCGATCATAGGAACGAACACCTCCGCGATACCGATCGACGATCTGGCAGGGGAGGTACTCCAGCCAGGGCGATTCCTCGGGGTGCACTGGATGAATCCGGCGCCCTTCATCCCCGGCGTCGAACTGATTCCGAGTGGTTCGACGGACAGTGCGACGGTCGATTTTGCCGAACGGTTTATAGGTTCCCTCGGCAAGATCACCGCCCGTGTTTCAGACACCCCCGGGTTCGTGGCCAACCGCTTGCAGTTCGCACTGTACAAAGAAGCGCTTGCAATCGTAGAAGAAAAGACGGCAACCCCACATCAGGTGGACGCCGTCGTGAGTAATACTTTCGGATTTCGGCTTGCCTTGTTCGGCCCCTTCGCCATCGGCGACATGGCAGGACTGGACGTGTACGCGGGCGCATACAAGACTCTCGAAAAGGCTTATGGGGAACGCTTCGCCGCCCCTGCTCTGTTGACGTCGCTCGTCGAGCAGGGACGGATCGGAATCAAGTCGGGTGCCGGAATTCTCGATGAAATCGGGGACGGGAAGGACGCGCTGCTCGCGTATCGGGACAAGGCCTATGCCCAGCTGGCTCAGCTGCGCGCTGAACTGGGACCTGCTCCTGGTTTTGGCTGATGGGGAGACTCAGAGCCATCAACGACTCCGACGGCCATGTGGCCGGCGACCGCATCCTCGGCCGCGTCGCCGATGTCATCGATGTCATCGGTGACCAACTGGGCTGCGAGGACACCCTGCTGCGCTACGTCGGAGACGAATTCGTCTTCTCAGTACTGGGCCCGCGCTTGGCCGACATCACAAGACGATAGCGATGGTCGCAGCGGCGTGGCGCGACGGCGACAACATAGCCATCACGTGCGGCATCGCGTTCGCCCACAACTGTTCGACGGTTGCCGACGCGATCGAGCACGCCGACGAAGACCTATACCGGCAACGGCGCGCCTTACGGACACCGCCAACCGCTGAGCAGACCGGCTACCACTTAATCGGTGATCACCCGGACCGGTCGCCCCGGATCGACTAGCATTGAAACTGGACAAAGCAGTCAACAAGAGGAGTGGGGAGCACAGGCGAACTCGACCTCGATCGACGCCATTCTCACCAACCTGGTGTCCGTGCAACCGCTGTACCAACGTAAATTTCATTTCGCGCACCGTCTCATTCGAAACGCCAGCTCAGCACAGTTCGACGCTGCAGCCCCGTCGGCAACCCTCTCCAGGTTGCCGCTTACGGACTTCTGACCAGCCCGAGCACCCGCGGCAACGGCTGCCGCGGGCATCCCCCCGGACGGCCGGTCTGTGGCTGTCGAGCCGGACATTCCGCCCGCCGTCGCGAAACGGATCGCGAGCGCCGTGCAATCGTCCAAGACTTCACGCTTCCATCGACTGAGAACACGAGGCACCTTCGGCACGCTCGGCTCCGCATGATCGAGTGGCCCCACCAACGGCTACGCAGGTAGTGCAATCCAGCAAGCGGCCACGGGATGGGGGCGCGGTAGCCCTGAGTGGTCACCAGGCCTCGGCGACCGCCACGCTCCTGGAGGGGCCCGAGGGTAACAACAAACGGCTGAGTCAAGCTTCAGCCACAGTGCCCCTTGCGTGCATTCTTATAAGATGCAAGACTGCGGTGGATACGGTGGCTGAGGTAAGCGAAGCGCAGGACCGGGTGACCCCGGACCTCGCCGATCCGGCCTCGACAGGAAGTAGGTACGACGATGCGGCAGCACAGTGGTGTGCAGCCACGGGTGAGCTCGGAGCGCTCACGGTCGTGGATGCTGGTGAACGGCAACCGCCCCGATGCCTTCGATGACGCGGCGCGGGCGTCGGCCGATCAGATCATCTTCGACGTCGAGGACGCCGTGGACACTCGGTTCAAGTCGATTGCACGCACCCACGTTATGAACTGGCTCGGCCACAATTGCGCATGGGTTCGCATCAACGATCGGTTGTCGGAGCACTGGTCGGATGACGTGGATCAGCTTCGTAACTCGCCGGGATTGAGCGGAGTCGTGCTGGCCAAGACCGAGGACCGCTCTCAGGTGACGGAGACCTTCGATCGCCTCGGTGGGCGTATCCCCGTGATTGCCCTTATCGAGTCCGCGCTCGGTGTCGAGGAGTCGACGGCCATCGCCTGCGCACGAGGCACCTTCCGGCTGGCCTTCGGCAGTGGTGACTACCGTCGAGATACCGGCGCAAGCGCACATGACAGCGCGATGTCGTATCCGAGGAACAAACTGGTCGTTGCCAGTCGAATCGGCAAACTACCGGGGCCGATCGACGGGCCGACGGTCTCGGTCGAAGCGTCCGAGGTCGAGGAGCAGTCGCTTCTCGCGGTTGCGCTGGGTATGACGGGAAAGCTGTGCGTGGGTATCGATCACCTGTCGACTATCAACACGTCCATGAGCCCCGCCTGCGCGGATCTGATCTGGGCTGCGGAGTTCCTCGCCGATTTCGAGTCCCGCGGGTCGGTGATACGCGACGGAAGCGATCCGCCCCGTCTCGGGCGAGCACGGGCCCTGATCGAACACGCACGTGCACTGGGCATTCAATCAGTCTGATCGAGCTTTTCCACGAACGGAGATCCCCTTATGGGCGCAACACATCGCATTGCTGTCATTCCCGGTGACGGCATCGGAAAAGAAGTAGTTCCGGAAGGTTTGAAGGTCCTTCGAGCTGCTGCGTCGGTGTTTGAGTTTTCGCTCGACTTCGAGCATTTCGACTTCGCCAGCGCCGATTACTTTCTGCGGACCGGCCAGATGCTCCCCGACAACTGGTTCGACACGCTCGTGTCTTTCGACTCGATCTTCTTCGGTGCTGTCGGGTGGCCAGAAGTGGTTCCCGATCATGTGTCGCTGTGGGGGAGCCTGCTCCAGTTCCGCCGTCACTTCGACCAGTACGTGAGTTTGCGGCCGGTCAAACTTCTACCCGGAGTTCCGAGCCCGCTCGCTGGCCGTGAGCCCGGTGACATCGACTTCTATGTCGTACGTGAGAACACCGAGGGCGAGTATTCGTCTATCGGCGGCAAGATTTTCGACGGGACCGATCGCGAGATCGTCACCCAGGAAACGGTGATGACCCGCACGGGAGTCGACCGAATTCTCAAGTACGCCTTCGATCTTGCACAGACTCGCCCCAAGAAGCACCTGACGTCGGCGACGAAGAGCAACGGAATTTCCATCTCCATGCCGTACTGGGACGAGCGAGTCGAAGCTATGGCCACCGGATACCAGGACGTACGCGTAGACAAGTATCACATCGATATTCTGGCGGCTAATTTCGTCATGCACCCGGATTGGTTCGACGTGGTCGTCGGAAGCAACTTGTTCGGTGACATTCTTTCCGATCTGGGTCCCGCATGCACCGGCACCATCGGGATCGCCCCGAGCGGCAACATCAACCCCGAGCGGACGTTCCCGAGCCTGTTCGAACCAGTCCACGGGTCGGCACCGGACATTGCAGGACAGGGAATCGCAAATCCCATCGGGCAGATCTGGAGTGCGTCGATGATGCTCGATCATCTGGGAGAGTCCGAGGCGGCGGCAGCGTTGATGAGCGCAATCGAAAGCGTGCTCGCCCACGGAGGAGACTCACTTACTCCCGATATGGGCGGATCTGCCACTACGAACACCCTCGGCGACAACATCACCCGAGAGTTGATCCGGCTGACGACCGGCTCGGTGACCACGATGCAACAGATGAGCACCTGAGAAATGGCTTACGCTCGTTACGAATACAGCGGCGAGGTATCGGTCGGGTGGCGTCGAGACACGACGATCTTCCCACTCGATGCAGGTTCGGTAGGCGATCTGCGTCGCGGCTCGCCACAACCCGAACACAGCCGATCTGTTCCCACAGCCGATGTCAGGCTGCTTCCCCCGGTTACCGACACATCGAGGATCATCGGCGTGGGCATGAACTATTACGATGCCCTCCCCGTCGGCGTTGCAGCCCCCGCCTACCCGGTCTTCTTCACGAAATTCGTGTCCTGTCTGATCGGCGCATACGATCCGATCGAGATGCCCTCGGAGTCGGTGGCGGTGGATGCCGAAGGCGAGTTGGCGATCGTGATCGGTCGCCGCGGGCGGCGTATCCCGGAATCGAGCGCGATCGATCATGTTCTCGGTTGCACGGTCACCAATGATGTGACCGTGCGTGACTTCCAAAGTTTGAGCGCACAGTGGCTGCAGGGCAAAGCCTGGGATTCCACCACTCCGTTGGGACCGTGGATTGTTCCATACGAGGACATTTCGCCCGATGCGCGGATTCGTACGATGATCGACGGCGTTCTGGTGCAGGACGGATGCATCGACCAGATGATTTTCTCGGTGCCGAAATTGATCTCACTCATCTCGACGTTCATGACTCTCGAGGTCGGTGACGTGATTCTCACCGGAACGCCAGCCGGCAACGGCCACAACAGAACACCTCGCGTGTACCTGACGGAAGGCCAGACAATCGAAGTGAGTATCGATGGCATCGGCTCCGTCCGCAACGTGGTGACCGCCGGATAGTCCTGTCGTCCAATGCCTCAACAAATGTACCCGCACTCGATACGAGGGAGTGCGGGTACATTCACGATTCAGTTACTGCTTCGGTTACCGGTCTCTCTCGTCGGGATCGCGTTGGGTTCCAGTACGGCCGGACTGGGTCGGGTTCGTCCACATATGCCTTAGAGCCGCGAGCGTGGTCGAGACATGCGGTCCGGACTAGACGATCAGGGCCGGCGTTTGGCGCGCAACTCGTACCTCACGAGCGACTTCCCACGCGATCCAGACGACCGGACACACACGGATGCGCGTCGGGATCGTGTGATTTTCTCCGTGCCTGTCTTGATTGCGATCACCTCCACTGTCTGGTGACGCTCGCACTGGGCGATGCACGTCGTGCTGTTGACGCGCCTCGACCGGCTCCTGCTCATTCAGCGCTGTACGGCGCTTCGGTCACGCGCTGGCCTCAGATAGGGCTTGCGCGGCATTCCGATCGAGTGCGGTGCAAACGGACGGACATTTTGGCTCTGGGTGTTGGGTTCTTCCGCGCGTTCCACGGGTGAGGTCGACTGGGACGGGCTACGCAGCCGAAACCGTTCGATCGGGGTCAAGCCTCCCCACACCCCATACGGTTCACCGCTGTCGAGTGCATAGCGGAGGCATTGATCGCGTACGGGGCAGGGCTGGCAGATTCGTTTTGCCACTTCTTCGGCCCGTGCGCGAGAACGTCCCCTGAGACCGTGCGGCGGGAAGAACGTTCGAGTGCTGTGGTCGCGGCACCCGGCTTTTAGTTGCCAATCCCATACGTCAGCTGTCGGCCGGGGCAGTGCGATTAACCCGAAATCGTTGCGCACTGACTAACCTTTCTCTGAATCGGTTGGTAACCGAGGAGTTGGGCCTGCCGCGAGATGTGGCCGAGTCGGAGGCCGGTGGCCGGTTGGATTGACGCTCCGATGCACTCGGAGCATCCGGGAACTCGATCCTGTTTGCACGCAGGCTATTTCGACGACCGCCACCACGTTGCCGACGAAGCGTTCCCGTTGGACGTTGTCGAGATGTGACACGCGCTTGGTTCGTGCTGATTGGTTTGCCCAGACAGGCAGTCTCACTGGAGCCACCGATCCGATCTCGGTGAATCCTCCAGCGAGACTGCCCGATTGCCTCCGCTGTCCAGCTATGTGCCACCGGTCGGCCGTGATCGGTCTATCGGACTTTCCGGTTCACACGCTCCACGCGAGCGGGATCACCGAGCATCCGGGTCGTCGAGCAGTTGGACCATCGGAGCCTGCTATTGGAACTCGGGTGGCGCGGTGAACAGGTCGATTCCCCAGGCGTGAGGTAAGAAGAAGAACGTTGCGGCCACGAGGAGGAAAAGCGCAGCGAGGTTGATCCAGAACCCGATTCGCACCATGTCCATGATGGCGATTTTCCCGGTTCCGAACATGACTGCGTTCGGGGGTGTGCCCACGGGCAACATGAAAGCGCAGTTCGCGGCCATCGCGGTGGGCACCATCAGCAAGTAGGGGTGGACACCCAAAGCCAGAGCAAAGGCTGCCATGACGGGAAGAATCATGGTCGCCGTTGCAGCGTTCGAGGTGATCTCCGTCAAGAAAAGAACTAGCGCCGCCGCGACGATCACTACGAGCACGATGTTGAGGCCGTCGAGCACCAGTAGCTGGTCCCCGACCCACTCCGAGAGCCCGGTGTCGATGAACCCTGCAGCGATGGCCAACCCGCCGCCGAACAGCAGCAGAATTCCCCACGGGATCTTCTTGGAGTCCTCCCATTGCAGGATCCGCGTTTCGCCGCTGTTGCTGCGTGTGGGCATCATGAACAACACGATGGCCGCGGTGACTGCGATCATTCCATCGCTGATACCGGGCAACAGGTCATCCCAAATGAACCCGCGAGTGATCCACATGAACGCCGTACTGACGAAGACGGCGAGAACTACTTTTTCTTCGGTGGAGAGTCTTCCGAGCAGTGATTTTTCCTGCAGGATCACATCTTTGCCGCCCGGGAGTTCGGCAAACCCGAAACGGTACACGACAAAGGTCAGATAGAACCAGGTGAAGGCAAGAAGTACAACGACGATCGGAACGCCGATAAGCATCCATGCACCGAAGCTGATGGTCTGCCCGAACAGTTCCCCGGAAACAGCGGCAAGAACAGCCAGCGGGGGAGTGCCGATGAGTGTGCCGAGTCCCCCGATGGTCGCGGAATAACCGATGGCGAAGACGATGCACTTCTCGAACTTCGGTATCTCATCGACGTATTCACCGTCTTTGAGGGCCTGTGCAGCTTGGTAAGCGACTGCGAGGCCGACAGGAATCATCATCATTGTTGCCGCGGTATTGGAAACCCACATGGAGAGGAAGGAGGTGGCAACCATGAAGCCGAGGATGATCCGTCGTGGGCTCGTACCGATCATCGCGACGATGGTCAGTGCGATCCGTTTGTGGAGGTTCCATTTCTCCATGGCGATGGCCAGAGAAAAGCCGCCGAGGAACAGAAAAATGATGTCGTTGCCGTACGCGGAGACAACAAGGTCTCCATCGACCGCTCCGGTGAGAGGAAGTAGCACCACAGGCAGCAGTGAGGTCACCGGAATCGGCACGACCTCGGTAATCCACCATGTTGCGATCCACAACGTGGAGGCCAGAACAGCGACGCCTCCTGATGAAAGGCCCTCCGACCGGAACAACAGCAGGGTCAACACGAACAGGAGCGGACCCAGAGCGAGGCCGACCAGCCGAGCAGTGGTGTAGCCGCCGGGAGGCCCGCTCTTCGGCGCTTGCTCCTCACTGCGAGGTCGATCCGGTCGATACATCGACGCCGGCGAGCTTCCACCCGACCGCGCCCCGACCGGTTCGGAACTGTAGGAGCCCCGACCGACGGAGAACAGTACGAATCTCTTGATTTGCCGATGGGACTCCCAGAGTTCGTCCCAGACCCGTTTCGCGGAATACGCTGACATGTTCTACCCTTCTAGGTGGTTGCTTTCATTCACCGAAGCGTTCGCGAGCGGCACTCGAAACACGGTCCGGTGGATGTAGAGCACGAAACTGCATTTATGAACGCTGCACGCAACGTTAAGCAGGACATGGACTTGCCACAGCCGATGCGGAACGTCTCCGCAAAGATTCATCCGGCCCGGAGATGGCTGCGGTGTTGTCGGTGGGCCAATTTTTTCAATGACCGATCTCTTACAATTCCAGTGTCCAAGGTGTACGCATGTGCGTTCTTGATACTCACACGCGCACCACGGGCATCGTCGGACCAGAGCAGTTCATTCCGGCACGGAAGACACCGAGCTATCTATTGTGCGGCAGCCCACGAAGATTGAGGAAGCTGCCGACGGCTAGGTCTTCGCACGCCGTTCACGCTGAATGTCAAGGCTGCGATCGGCTTCGAATCACCTCGCTGCCGTCTCGACGGTGTTGACCGCGCTTTGTGGGTGCCGGTCATCCAACACTGCGACGATGTCGCGTGCGGCGGCAAGGCTTGCTTCGGCGCGTGCTTCCCGGGTTTGACCCGCCAGATGTGAGAGCGACACGACATTGGGCATCTTCAGGAGGGGGTTGTCGACGTCGACGGGTTCGCGGGCGAACACGTCGAGCCCGGCACCCGCAATGTCGCCGCACCGTAGAGCGTTGATGAGTGCGGGTTCGTCGACGAGCGAACCGCGAGCTGTATTGATCAGGTACGCCGACGACTTCATCGCCGCAAGGCTTTCTCGGTCGATGATCGGCGCACCGGCGGACTGCGCTCGTGCATGCAATGTGACGAAATCCGATTGCGTCAGGAGATCGTCTTTGGCGACGTAGTCGACGTCGAGGTCGGAGGCAGGGTGGCCAGTAGAAACCAGAACGGACATGCCGAATGCCCGCGCCAATTCGACCACTGCTCGACCACTGGGCCCCAGCCCGATGACGCCCAGGGTGGCACCTCGAAGTTCTCGGGTGTCGTGTCGGGGCCAGGTGCCGTTCTTGACGCCGTCCACAGTTTCACCGATGCGCTTGGCGCACATCAGCAACAGGGCCATGGTCATTTCTGCGACGGCATTCTTGTTGGCACCGGGGGTGTTGCACACAACAATCCCTCGGGCAGTCGCTGCAGCGACGTCGATCGAGTCGTATCCCACGCCGCTGCGCGCGATGACGCGTAGCGATGTCGCTGTTTCGAGCATCTGAGCAGTGACCGATTCGCCGGCAATCAGCGCCGCGTCGGCAGAGAGCAGCAGATCAGCCATCTCGCCCTCGGGACGCCGACCGATCGCCGGACTGTGCACTGTTCGATGACCGGCGGCCCGTAGCAAGTCGTCCACCTGATCGCCGGGCGCGAGATAGTCGGTGGTGATGAGGATTGTTCCCACGGTCGCGGCACTCCTTGGCCTGTATCGAAATAGTTCGTGGTTCGGAAGGGGGTCTGAACCGCCAGCACTCTTCGCCCCTTGTTTGCCTGCAGTCGTCGATAGAGGCCTGCAGGCAGCAATCTTGTCGCGGTACGCGCCGCAGCTTCGTTGGAATTCGATCGAAGTTCCAGCGAGACAACGATTTTTGGTGTGCTGGCAGAGCTACCCAAAGCTATGGTCTTGCCGGAGTAGCTCTGCCGCGATGTGGAGCCAGGTTCGGTCAGTAAAGTTTGCGGAGTACCTCGTAGAACTTTGCCTTGCCCTCGAATCCGATGCCGGGGGTCTCGGTGAGGCCGACGCGGCTGTTCTCGACCACTGCCCCGTCGGCGAATCCGCCGGTTGGCTGGAATTCGCCGGGGTAGGACTCGTTGCCACCGAGCTTGAGCGCTGCTGCGATGTGCAGCGAGAACTGGTGTCCGCCATGCGGAATGCACTGGCGTGAAGACCAGCCGTGGTCTTTGAGCATCTTCTGGATTCGCAGGTATTCGGTGAGTCCATAGCTCAGCGCGGGGTCGACCTGGATGATGTCGCGGTCCGGGCGCATCCCGGCATAGCGGACAAGATTGCGTGCATCCTGCAGCGAGAACAGGTTCTCACCGGTTGCGATGCGTCCGGAATAGTTCTCGGACAGAACGGCATTGAGACGGTAGTCGAGGGGATCACCGACCTCCTCGTACCAGAACAGGTTGTACTGCTCGATGGCCGCGCCGTATTCGAGAGCGGTAGCCAGATCGAACTTTCCGTTCACATCGACCGCGAGGCGCTGCCCGTCGCCGCCGAGCACTTCGAGTACGGCCTCGATGCGCTTCAGGTCTTCGGCGAGATCGGCACCGCCGATCTTCATCTTCACCACGTTGTAGCCCTGGTCGAGGAAACCGCGCATCTCGTCCTGCAAGTCGGCGAGGGTCTTGCCGGGCGCGTAGTAGCCGCCTGCGGCGTAGACGAACACCGAGTCATCGGGCTGTCCGTCGCCGTGCTTGTCCGAGAGCCACCGGTAGAGCGGCTTTTCGGCGATCTTCGACGCGAGGTCGAACAGGGCCATGTCGACGACACCCACTGCGACGGAGCGTTCTCCGTGTCCGCCCGGCTTCTCGTTGCTCATCATGAAGTCCCACGCGAGGGTGGGGTCCAGCTCGCCTTCGGCGTCGAGCAGGGCGTCGGGTGCCGCGTCGAGCAGGCGGGGGATGACACGACGGCGGAGGATCTCGCCGGCGCTGTAGCGCCCGTTCGAGTTGAAGCCGTAGCCCACGACCGGTTCGCCGTCGCGCATGACGTCACTGACGACTGCCACGATCGAGCAGTCCATCTTGGAAAAGTCGATCCACGCGTTTCGGATCGAGGAGCTGATCGGGACAATGCCCTCGTGAACGGAGATGATCTTCATAGGTGCCTCTCTCATATCTTATAAGGTGTAAACGACGGTAGCCCAGAGTGACGGCGAACACAACCCCTACTTATAAGATGCGAAATGCTGGCGAGGTATCTTATAAGAACTATGGGGTGTGGGTGTAGGGTCAGTGATCGACAACCCGGACCAGGAGCAGCCCCGACAGGGTGTGCCCATAGCGGAGAGGCAGGTCCAGCAGTGACCGCTCCTACCAATGTCTTCTCCAGCAAAGGTGAAGTCGCCTACGCCGAGCTGCGCGCCATGATCCTGATGGGCACTCTCGACGCCGGATCGAAACTGGCGCAATACGAGCTCGCCGACCGGCTGCACATGAGCATCACCCCGATCCGCGAAGCGGTACGACGACTCAGTAGCGAGGGGCTCATCGAGCTCGACAATCACAAGAACGTGCGAATTGCGCCCATGAGCGCAGCGGAAGCGCGTCAGCTGTTCGAGGTTCGGCTGTCGCTGGATCCAACAGCTGTCGAGTTGGCTGCCGATCGGCGAACAGACGAAGACATCGAAGACATGCGTGCGGCCGCGGGAAGGCTACTGCCGGTCACGCAGAAGTGGGGCGAGGACGCGTTGCGTGCGCACCGAGATTTCCATCGCGCGCTGTACCTGGCGTCGCACAACGACGTCCTGATCCGCCTGCTCGATGACCTGTGGGACAAATCCGACCGCTATCGACGCATCGGGCTCGAACTGCCACCCGGTGCCGAACCACGCACCGTCGACCACCAGGAACACTTCCGAATACTCGAACTCATCGTCGCACAGGACGCGCAGGGGGCTGCAGATCTCATGCGTCAACACATCGTGAAGAGTCTGACGGCCGCCGCCATCGATGCACTCGAAGACCGAGAACACAAGTTGTGGCAAACCACAGCTTAAGTGAACTGTCGATAGAACAAGAACACTTCGTCCCGGTCTGGGGACGCCTGGTGGACGGTGAGATGCTTACGGTGCCCGTCGGGCGTCGCAGTTGCTGAGTTCTCGCGCACGACAACAGGTGTGGACGCCGCTCGCTCAGGAAGCCGTTTCCATATGATCGACCCTGCCCAATTTGCCGGAAGAGATGGTCGGTCATTCATTTCTCGTAAAGGTGCGCTCGCACGTCGAGCGTGACGCAGGGAAGGGATGGGTGGTACGGGCTGGCGAGATGCGGTAAACCCTGGTGTTCGGCGGCCCCGGTGGCGGTATGGAAGGACCGGTGACGTCCGTGAACCTCGTCTACGATCGCGCCGTCCGCGTTGACGGCGATCGCCTGCAAATACGGCATGTCGCTCGACTTCGCCTTGGAAGCGCAACCGACGGAGTACGACGGCGTCCTCAAACCACTCGCGGACGACGAAGGCATAGGCTTCGATCTGCTTGCGGCTTTGGACGAAGGCCAGCGCGCTCACGCGGTCTCCACGCCGTCGCACCAGCGGATTTTGTCACTCGTCAAGTTCCGAAGGTCGGGGCGTTCGAACACCCCGACCACTACGACCTCGGAATGCCCGGGTACTCCATCACCGACGCCGACAGGGTCGCGCTCAAGTTCATGCGAGAGGACCCGTCGGGAATCGGCGGCGGGGAGTTGACCGAGGACCAGCAGCAGATCCTGCTGTCGTTGGTCGACTGCTACCTTGATCGACTTCCCCTGGAGGCCTCGGACCGTCATCGGCGCGGATTGCGGGACGAGGGAATCGATGGCATCTACTTCGCCTGGGTCGGTGCTCAGAAGCGCCGTGCGCCACACTACTTTCGGTCCAAAACGAGAAGTTCTTGATCGAAGCGGTCAACGCGATGGGGGCGGAAATCATCCGCACGCAGTCCTGCGCGACTTCGACAAGGATTTCGGTGCAGGGATTTTGGCTTCTCAGGCCGGGACCGATAGCAAATGGGGCAGAGGGCACCTCGACAGTCGCTCCATCTCGAGCGCCGACGCCGATCCCCACATCGAAACCAGCCGTCCATCGGCTGCAGCCGTTCCACAGGAGTACAACAGATGAGTCCAACGGGCCACTTTCACCCCGGCCCGGCCATCGATCATCTCCGTACCAGAATATTTCGTAGGCGGTCCCGAGCCCGTCTCAGCCTTCACCACCGACATCGTCTCGGAGAGTCGCGAAGCAGTGCGCGACATTGCGATCGACGTCTACGTATCGAACAGGGCTCGTATTCCGTGCCGAATTCGGTCTGCCGACGGCGCAGTGGACTCGTCGATCAAGTGCGCCATGAGGACGCCGTCCGCATACGCGACCAGCTGCATCGCCATGTCCGAATTTGTATGGGCTCCGGCAGTTCCGGCGCATAGCAGATCGGCCAGCGCGATGAAGCGGTTTCGGGCCGCCCTCATCACCGTTGCCAGTTCCTGCTGACGGGTCGCCTCCAGCAACAACGTGTATCGGGCCAACAGGTACCGTCGATTGTCCGGGAGCAACCAAGCAAGCAGCACATCGGTCAAGACGGTTGCCGATGTCTCGGCATCCCAAGGCATGTCGGGTCGTTCTTTCAAGACCGGGTCGAGCACCGCTTCCTCATGCACGACAAGTGCGTCCACAGCGGCTCGAAGCAAGTCCATGCGGCGGGAGAAGACATTCGAGCTCGAACCCTCCGGCAGGTTCAACGATCGATCCAATCGTCGATGCGTCAACCCGTGGGCACCCTCCGTTGCCAACAGATCGACGGCACCGAAGGCAATCTTCCGACGCCGCTCGGATGACAGGGAATCGCTGACTCTGCTCATCGCTTTAGTGTATGAATACTACGATCGTAGTCACTTCACCTGTAGTCAGGAGCGTTCGATGAAGTTAAGAAAACTCTGTTTCGGAATTGCCAGCGGCCTGTGTGCCGCCGGCCTGTTGTTCGTAGGAAGCGCGTCGGCGGTTGCGCAGCCCACCTCGACCGTCGAGGATCGAGGCCCTGGACGGATCGAATCCGCCACGCCCGTGGATGTACCCGGATTCACCGCTGCTCTGGGAGCGCCGGTGAACGCGTGGCGTCTGCTCTACTCGTCGACGGACGTGCGGGGCAACCCCATCACCTCGAGCGGACTCCTCCTCGCGCCTGCAACAGGTGGCATTAGGTTGATCGGAATGGGGCATGGCTCAGTGGGATTGGGGGACCAATGCGCACCCTCTCAGACATATCCTCGTATGGCCGATCCGGAGGTACCCGCTGCTATCGAACACCTGCGGCGAGGCTCCGCCGTGGTCGTGTCGGACGGGCAAGGTCTCGGAACCCCGGGCTTACCGACGTACATGGTCGGCCAAAGCGCTGGCAGAGTAATGCTCGACGCGGTCAGGGCGGCTCTTTCATTTCCGTCAGCAGTGCGCGCCGATGCACCAGTCGGGCTGACGGGCTATTCCGAGGGCGGTGCAACAACGGCCTGGGCCGCGCAACTTCAACCCTCCTATGCACCCGAGCTGCGGATTGCGGGCGTTGTGTCCGGCGGTATGGCCGCCGATCTCGGCAAAGCCGCCGCGCAGCTCAACGGCCACCCGTTTGCGGCATTCATGCTCCACACCGCGGTCGGCCTCGACACCGCCTACCCAGAATTGCGGCTGTCGGACTACCTCAGCGACCGGGGCCGTGAGCGACTACCCGCACTGCTCACCACCTGCTTCTACGAGGCGGTCCCTCGGGAAGCGTTCAGCACGATCGATCGATTCACCACTCGAAACCCGCTCACTGATCCATCGTGGCTCGCACGACTCGAAGAGAACAACCTAGGTGCCGAGGTTCCCGCCGTACCGATGTACATCTTCCACGGCGAGCAGGATGAACTGCTACCTTTCGAGCCGGTCGAAGCTTTGAATCGAACCTATTGCGAGGCAGGAGCTTCCGTAACGTTCCGTTCATATCCGAGTAGCCACTTCGCGACGTTGCTCCAGGGCTCGACCGATGCTGTCAACTGGTTGCACAGCAGGCTGGACGGTATTCCTGCCACTGGATGCAACGCCTAGGGTGTGTCTGCCAGATCTGGATGTGGTTGTACTGAAGAATGTTCGGTTTATCAAGGATCACGATGCTCGGTGATGCTTAGCGGGACATGATCGAACCGTCGTTGCCGTCGTCGGTGCCTGTGTGGGCGGGCGTTCGGGAGCAACCGCCAGGTGGTCGATCGCTACAGGACGGGTGTCGCGTGGCGTGGCCCGCCGGCGGAGTTCGGTCCGGGGCAAACGGACCCGAGAATTCGGAGTTGAACTCCGTTTTGCAATGACGCTGTCCGGCAGGTCAATTCGCTGCAGTTGCACACACAAATGGAAGCGGTGTGCAGCGGCCCCGTCGGGAACATCACCCCCCTGGCGCATGCGTGTTCTCCGGAGTAGACCTTCAGGCAATCGGAAGCCTTTCGGCTCGCTGGTCAGTTGGCGGTAGTGGTCCAGCCCGCGTGCTGAACGGCGCGTAGGACCGTGACCGAAGAGTCATCAATGAGAGCTTTGCTGCTGACCCATGCCGTTTCGAGAACGCCCAGGAACAGGTCGCGGCCACGGACCCAAGGGTGCGCACGGTGGTCGCGTTGAGCGGCTGACAGAAAGGCGTCCGGTGCCGTGATGAAGTTCTCGCATGTAGTCTCCAGCGGCGACGACTCCTCGGAAAATGCATCGCGGAGCGATCGGGAAGCCCGTCGAACGCGGTCGCGTACTGGTAAATCGCATCGAGCCACTGCTTCAGGGCGCGGCCAGCAATTGTTTCTCACCTTCGATCGCGTCGCGACGGGCGAACAATTCGTCGTACCGAGCCTGAAGTAAGGCCGCGATCAGCGCTTCACGGCTCGGAAAGTGCCGGTACAGCGTCCCCGGCCCCACTCCTGCGCGACCTTGAGTCAATGCGATCGGTTCCGCGCTTGGGGGGGGGGGGGGGACTGGACTCTGCGCGCATCGTAAGTTCCTTCGTCGCCGAAACGGAGACTACCTTCCCGCGTGTCGGCTGCCAATCCGCGCCACCCGCGAGCAGATTTCGGGAAAGGGCTCGGCGAGAACAGCGCCTGGCAATAAGCACACTGCGGTAATGAGGCAAGCCGACCGGCCGCGATGAAGGTCGCGTGCATCCTGCCGGACATGTCCTTGACACCTGAGCCCTGGCGCGTTTTGCTCCGACAGGCAGGAAGATGTTGTAGTCCTGATGTGCTGTCCAGCAACAAGAGCTGACGGATCCGCCCACTTTCCCCAGGTGTAACTAGGGCGGCTGCAGTCTTCATAATCGCCCTCGTGCACCCCGAGCACTACGACAAGGTCATGAGCTACATCGAGATCGGCAAGTCCGAGGCGCGTCTCGTGGCGGGTGGCGGCCGGGCCGACGGTTTCGAGCAGGGCAACTTCCTCACCCCCACCGTCTTCGCCGATGTCGCACCGGACGCCCGAATCTTCCAGGAGGAGATCTTCGGGCCCGCCGTGGCCATCACCCCGTTCGACACCGACGACGAAGCACTCGCACTGGCCAACTGAGTCAAATACGGTCTGGCTGCGTACTTCTGGACCAACGACCTCAAGCGGCCGCACAACTTCGCCCAGGCGATCGATGCCGGGATGGTCTGGCTGAACTCGAACAACGTCCGTGACCTCCGCACCCCTCCTTCGGCGGTGTCAAGGCATCAGGACTCGGCCACCAGGGCGGCCACCGCTCCATCGACTTCTACACCCAGCACCAGTTGGTGCATATCACGCTCGGCGAGGTGCACAACCCCACCTTTGGCAAATCCGGCGCAGACCACCACTGACCCCCACCTACTGATCTCCTAGGGACCTCGACATGACCCTCACCTCCTCGTCGCCGGATCCCGTCGCGACAGCGACCAGCCCCGGGCGCTCGACCAACCCCGTGCCGACCCCAAAGGCCACGCCCCCGGACGTCCTGCGCTGCGCGTACATGGAACTGGTCGTCACCGACCTCCAGCGCTCCCACAACTTCTATGTCGACGTGCTCGACCTCGTCGTCACCGCCGAAGACGAGAACGCCGTCTACCTCCGCTCGTTCGAGGAGTTCATCCACCAAAACCTTGGGTCTGAATCTCACCTGCCCTGTCTGCGGCGTCCTATTCAACCCGCCCGGTTCAAGGCGCGCCGCGTGGCGGCCCTAACAGCGGGGGCGGGCACGGCACACGGCGACGTGATTTACATGTGGACTCCTCGGCAACCAACCAGTAGCGAAGCCGTATCGTCACCGATTCGATGTCAGAGGTGGTGTCGAGCTCGCTGAATTGTCGATGCTCCTCGGTCACGATAGGACGGTCACACCCCTAGCCGAGGTGACCAACCGCTCGACCTCCTCACCGCTGCTTTGCCGCACAGCCACCGATGTCAGGCGAGACCTTTCGGATAATGCAGCGGCAATCCCGTCTCTCCGACGCCGAGTTCGAGGATCGCCCATTGACGTGGGTCGATCGCCAGAAGGCCGTGATTGGACACGATCAACGAGGTTCCTCGGAACGCAACCGACGCGGGAGTCGAGTACGGAATCGAGCGGGTCACGCGATCCACCAGAGTCGGTAGCTCGGCCACCATCGCGCCGTTGTTCGGGTCGACCACCTGGATCGAATTGATGAACGGGTTCGAGATCGGCAGATAGATGCGACCGCTCGTTCCGATGGCCATACCGTCACCCTGCGCGACNGTTCGGGTCGACCACCTGGATCGAATTGATGAACGGGTTCGAGATCGGCAGATAGATGCGACCGCTCGTTCCGATGGCCATACCGTCACCCTGCGCGACAACCGCCACGCGCTCCAACGGACCGGGTGAACCATTGGAGTCGAGCGCAATTCGGTAGACGACGCCACGGCCGATCGCGCTGACATCCGAGGTCAGCGACATGGTCACCACGAAATTCAGTCGTCCGGCAGCGTCGAACTGCATACCGTTGACACTGTAGATCGATGCGAAATCGGCATTCTGATACCAGATCTCGGCTCCCCCACCACCCGCAGGCACCTTCCAGATGGTGGCCTGGTTCAGATCGCTCACGTACATGGATCCGTCGGGGGCGAACGTGGCCCAGTTCGGCCAGGCCGGCCGGTCGATGGGCGACGGTTCGCAGGGCACACCTGCGGCCCCAGTGCATGTCGGCAGATTCGCGAATGTCGCGTAAACCGATTGCGTTCCGGTCGCGGGATCGATCCGCACTGCCCGGGCACCCGAGTAGTCGAGGGCGTACACCCGGCCGTCMCCGTCGAGAGTGATCCCGTTGACGCCGTGCTCGGCAGGTTCGTGATCCATCAGGGTGTAGGTAGCGAGCAGTCGGCCGTCCGAATCCCAATGCCACAC
>NZ_LMRR01000019.1 GCF_001426085.1 Rhodococcus sp. Leaf278 | reverse complement strand
GGAAACGCCCGGTCCCATTCCGAACCCGGAAGCTAAGCCCTCCAGCGCCGATGGTACTGCACTCGACAGGGTGTGGGAGAGTAGGACACCGCCGAACACCCGTTGTAAGAAGGGGACCCACTTGGTGGGTCCCCTTTTTGCGTTTTGTATCCAAAATCCGAAAGGACGCCCGTGTCGGAAGACAACAACGATCGTCGCCCCTCTCGAGGCGATGGCGGCAACCGCCCGAGCGAATCCCGAGATCGCAACCCCCGCGCTCAGGACCGTCGCGGCGACCCGCGTCGTTCGGACGGTCCTCCCCGTAGGCGTGGCGGTGAAGGTGGGTTCTCCGGCGATCGCCGCGGTAACAGTGCATCCTCCGACCGTCGACCCCCGCGCCCCGACGAGCCGGATCTGCCTGACGAGGTCGAAGCCGGCCAACTCGAGCCGGCCGTGCGTCGTGACCTGCTGAGCTTGGACAAGAACAACGCTACTGCTGTAGCCCGTCACCTCGTGATGACCAGCAGGCTCCTCGACGACGATCCGCAGTTGGCGCTGCTGCATGCGCGCGCTGCTCGTCAGCGAGCAGGTCGTATCGCCGTCGTTCGTGAAACTGCGGGTATCGCGGCCTACCACGCCGGTGAGTGGGCCGAAGCCCTGTCCGAGCTCCGCGCCGCCCGGCGTATGGCAGGCGGGCCAGGTCTGATCGCTGTCATGGCCGACTGTGAACGCGGACTCGGCCGTCCCGAGCGCGCCATCGAACTCGGTCGCAGCGACGAGGCTCGTGAGTTGACCGGCGAGGAAGCGTCGGAGCTCCGGATCGTCGTGGCTGGCGCCCGAATGGACCTGAACCAGTACGACCAGGCCGTCGTCACTCTGCAGACCCCGGATCTCGACGCCTCGCGCTCGGGAACCGCTGCGGCTCGCCTGTTCTACGTCTACGCCGACGCGCTCGTGGCGGCAGGTCGCGTCGACGAGGGCGTCAAGTGGTTCCTCAATGCCGCTGCGGCCGATGTCGATGGTGAGACCGACGCAGAAGAGCGGGTCGAGGAGTTGTCCGGAGGCAGTCAGTGACGCTGCTGCGCGACGCCCACGACGTCCTGCTTCTCGACCTCGACGGCACCGTCTACGCCGGCAAGGACCCCATTCCCGGTGCAGTGGAAGCGCTTTCGGGTGGTTCCGAGAAGCAGTACTTCGTGACGAACAATGCCAGTCGTGCCCCTCAGGACGTTGCCGAGCACCTTCGTAGTCTCGGGTTCGACACGTCTGCGGAGTTCGTGGTCACCAGTTCCGAGGCCGCTGCGGGTGTTCTCGCGGGCAAGTTGGACGCGGGTTCGCGCGTACTGGTGGTCGGTACCGACGCGTTGGCGAACGAGGTATCCAAGGTCGGCCTCGAGCCGGTCAGATCTGCCGACGCAGACCCGGTCGCAGTGGTGCAGGGGCACTCTGTCGATACAGGCTGGAAGATGCTCGCCGAGGCAGTCCTCGCTATCCGAGCGGGTGCCCTCTGGGTTGCAACGAACACCGATGCCACTTTGCCGACCGAGCGAGGGCTGGTTCTGGGAAATGGCTCGATGGTCGCAGCGGTTCGCAACGCCACCGACGTCGAGCCGATCGTTGCGGGCAAGCCTGCCGCGCCGATCATGCACGACGCCATCGAGCGCAGCCGAGCGCATTCGGCGTTGGTCGTCGGAGACCGCCTGGACACAGACATCGCGGGAGCCAATGAAATCGGGCTGCCGTCACTACTGGTGTTGACCGGGGTGAGCACTGCAGCTGAGCTGCTCGGTGCTCCCCAGCATCTGCGACCCACTCACATCGGCCCTGACCTCGGGGTGCTCAACCAGGACGAGTCCGCGTCTCGCGTCGGCAGCAAGAACGGTTGGACGGTCGATATCGATGGCGGAGTGCTGTCGGTGCGGTTCGACAGCGACACGGAGCCGGATGTGTTCGAAGGCGCTCTGGCTGTGCTGCACGTTGCGTGGTCGGGCTCCGAGTTCACGGAGGTGCGCTTCGAGGGAAATCGCCTAGGCGATCTGCAGTCGCTGCTCGGGTGTTGACCCAGGGCCCGGAGAGCGGCGGCGATCGGGCATTCGTCGTACCCATCCGATAGCGTGAAGGGCGATGAGCACGTCTATTCCACTACCAGGGCAGCACCGGCCGAGCGGTGTCGGCGATGAGTCGTCGGCCGATCCGGACGCCATCCGCGCCGAGGTTTCCTCGCTGTTGAGTCAGCTCACGATCGAGTCGGTATCCGACGACGAATCCGAGGCCGTCGACTCGGACGCACTGGCGCGCGACGCAAGTCTGCTGGATCGCGCGCACGAGGTGCTCGTACGCGCCCTGACCACCGTCGACAAGACCTGACGTGGCTCGTCGCGCACGCGTCGACGCGGAGTTGGTTCGCCGCGGGTTGGCGAGATCTCGCGAACACGCGTCGGAATTGATCGAGTCCGGTCGGGTGAAGATCGCCGGGACCGTGGCCTCCAAACCGGCAACGGCGGTGGAGCCGGGTACCCCGCTACTGGTGGCCGAAGAAGACAACGAGGTAAGTTGGGCCTCACGCGGTGCCCACAAGCTGCTCGGGGCTCTCGACGCGTTCGGGCCGCTGGGTTTGACCGTCGAGCATGCTCGTTGCCTCGACGCCGGTGCGTCCACCGGTGGATTCACCGATGTTCTCCTCAGTCGAGGAGTACGCGAGGTGGTTGCCGTCGACGTCGGGTACGGCCAGCTGGTGTGGCGGCTGCAGTCCGACGATCGTGTCCACGTCATCGACCGCACCAACGTCCGGTCGATCGACGCCGAGACGATCGGTGGACCCGTGGACGTGATCGTGGCCGACCTGTCGTTCATCTCGCTGAAACTCGTCCTTCCGGCTTTCGTCGCTTGCTCGACGCCGGGCACCGACATGGTGCTGATGGTCAAACCGCAATTCGAGGTCGGAAAGGATCGCGTGGGTGCCGGCGGCGTCGTACGAGATCCCGCGCTGCGAGCCGAGGCCGTCGAGGACGTGGCGAACGCGGCCGTCGGCCTGGATCTGACTGTTCGCGCGGTGGCGGCAAGCCCGCTGCCGGGCCCGTCGGGCAACGTCGAGTACTTTTTGTGGCTGAGCGCAGGTGCAGGCGAGGATCTGCCGAGTTCCGACATCCCGGAACTCGTACGGCTCGCGATCGAGGAAGGACCACAGTGACTCCGTCCCACGCAGCACCGGAACTGGAGTCGTCGCGAGAGATTCTTCTCGTCGCTCATCCTGGTCGACCGGACATCGCCGAGACTGCACGCCGAGTGGGCAAAGTGTTCGACGAAGCAGGCATCTGTCTGCGCGTGCTGGTGGACGAGGTCGAGCCATCGAAGATCGAAGCCTCCGATACGGAAGAGCACGACCACGTGTTCGTGGCGGACATGAAGCTCAACGTCGTGGAATTCGGCCCCGACGCGGCGGTCGGCTGCGAGATGGTCCTGGTTCTGGGCGGTGACGGAACCTTTCTGCGCGCAGCCGAACTCGCGCAAGCAGCCTCCATTCCGGTTCTCGGCATCAACCTCGGCCACGTAGGCTTTCTCGCCGAGGCGGAGGCCGACCATCTCGAAGATGCTCTGGCCCGCGTCATTGCCGGTAATTACCGGATCGAGCAGCGCATGACCTTGGACATCGCTGTTCGCGTCGGAGATCAGGTGGTCGATCGCGGATGGGCGTTGAACGAGGCGAGTATCGAGAACGGGTCCCGGCTCGGAGTGCTCGAGGTGGTGCTCGAAGTCGACGGTCGACCGGTTTCCGCTTTCGGCTGCGACGGAGTCCTGGTCTCCACACCGACGGGCTCGACGGCATACGCCTTCTCGGCCGGTGGACCTGTGGTCTGGCCGGAACTCGAAGCGATACTGGTCATTCCGAGCAATGCACATGCTTTGTTCGCGCGACCGCTCGTCACCAGTCCCGAGTCGATCGTCGCAGTCGAGATCGATGCGGGCGGACATGCGGGGTTCGTATTCTGTGACGGCAGGCGCACGCTGAGCCTTCCGGCCGGTGCTCGCGTCGAGGTGGTGCGGGGCGCGTCACCGATCAAATGGGTCCGACTCGATTCGGCGCCGTTCGCCGACCGAATGGTCAAGAAATTCGAACTGCCCGTAACAGGGTGGCGGGGGAGAGCGAGGTAGGGATGCTCGAAGAGATTCGGATCGACAGCCTCGGAGTCATTTCCGGTGCCAGCGCACAGTTTCACGAGGGGCTGACCGTACTCACCGGTGAAACCGGCGCCGGCAAGACCATGGTGGTCACGAGCCTGCACCTGTTGTCGGGTGCCCGCGCCGATGCAGGCCGGGTTCGGCTGGGCGCGCAGCGTGCTGTGGTCGAAGGGCGATTCAGTACCGATACCGCGTCGGAGCAGGTGATCGACGACGTCGACAAGGTGCTCGAGTCCTCGGGAGGCCAACGTGACGAGGACAATTCGATCATTGCCGTCCGCACTGTCAACTCCGACGGTCGCTCTCGTGCGCACCTCGGTGGGCGCAGTGTGCCCGCATCGGTTCTGTCGAACTTCACCGACTCGTTGCTGACGGTGCACGGTCAGAACGACCAGCTGCGCCTGCTTCGGCCCGACCAGCAACTCGGTGCTCTGGACAGATTTGCCGGCGACGCGGTGGCGTCCCTGGTCTCGAAGTACCGCACCGCACGCAAGACGTGGCTCGACGCGCGCAACGAGTTGATCGACCGCACCGAACGCAGTCGCGAGCTGGCGCAGGAAGCCGACCGTCTGCAATTCGGTCTGCAGGAGATCGACTCTCTCGCACCGGAGCCGGGGGAGGATCGTTCGGTGGCCGAGGACGTCCGTCGGCTGGGTGATCTGGATTCGCTGCGCGAGACCGCGGAGGGTGCCTCGGCGGCCCTTGTGGGGAGCACCGAGGAGGCGTCGGACACCGCGTCTGCACTGTATCTGCTGGGCGAGGCTCGTTCTCGCTTGGAGCACGCCGACGACACTGCTCTGACGGAGCTGCTGCCGCGACTGAACGACGCGATGGCCATCGTGGGAGACATCGGTGCCGATCTCACCTCGTACCTGACGGATCTGCCGTCCGATCCGAATGCGCTCGACGCGATCCTGAACCGCCAGGCCGAACTGAAGTCGTTGACGCGCAAGTACGCCGCCGACGTCGACGGTGTCATCGCCTGGGCGGAGGATGCCCGCGAGCGCCTCTCGCACATCGACACTTCGGCCGACGCCTTGGCTGAATTGAGTGCCAAGGTCGACGCGGCTGCCGTCGACGTCGCGGCGGCGGCACAGAAGCTCAGTGCGGCCCGCACGAAGGCGTCGGTGAAGCTTTCGAAGGCGGTCAGCGTCGAGCTGGCGGGGTTGGCGATGGGAAAGGCCAAGCTGCAGATCGATGTTCGAGCGTTGCCCGCCGGACCGTCGGACACCGCTCCGATCGTCGTCGACGGCACCGAACTGCATGCCGGGAGCAACGGCGTGGACGAGGTCGAGTTTCGTCTGTCCGCCCACGACGGTGCGCAGGCTCTGCCGATCAGCAAGAGTGCGTCCGGCGGTGAGCTCTCACGGGTGATGTTGGCGCTCGAGGTGGTGCTGGCGGGCTCGGACAAGGGCGCGACGATGGTCTTCGACGAGGTCGACGCCGGAGTCGGTGGTCGCGCTGCCGTCGAGGTCGGGCGTCGGCTCGGCCGGTTGGCTCGCACCCATCAGGTCATCGTCGTCACCCACTTGCCTCAGGTCGCAGCGTTCGCCGACACACATCTGGTGGTCGACAAGACCGATGCGAAGAAGGGCGCGGCGAACAGTGGAGTTCGGACGCTCTCGTCGTCGGAGCGGGTCGTCGAGCTCGCCAGAATGCTCGCGGGTCTGGACGACACGGAGACCGGTCGTGCGCACGCCGAGGAGCTGCTGGCCACTGCAAACGCCGATCGAGCTGCCCTGTAACCTTTGGTGCTGATGTGATCAGTGTGGTAGTTGTTTCGGCGCGCCTCCGCCGCCGGGCGTGTCGATCGGGTCATCATGGTCCACATGAAGATGCCGGCTCTGCTGTCACGTAGTCAGGATTCGCTGCCCGGAATCACCGGGATCGCGCGAGTCGATCGCAACACGGCCAAGCTGCTCAAACGGGTCGGCCCCGGCGACATAGTCGTCCTGGACGAGCTGGACCTGGATCGTCTGACGGCAGATGCGCTCGTCGAGGCGGGGGTGCTCGCGGTCGTCAACGCGTCGCCGTCGATTTCCGGGCGTTACCCCAACCTGGGTCCCGAGGTCATCGTGGCCAACGGGATCACCTTGATCGACTCGGCCGGCACCGAGATCTTCAAGAAGATCAAGGACGGAACCAAGGTTCGTCTGAACGACGGCGGTGTCTACACCGGAGATCGCCGCCTCGCCAAGGGTGACGAGCAGAGCGAAGCCGAGATCTCCGACAAGATGATCGAGGCCAAGACCGGTCTCGTAGACCATCTGGAAGCGTTCTCGGGCAACACCATCGAGTTCATCCGGACCGAGAGTCCGTTGCTCATCGACGGCGTCGGTGTGCCGGACATCGACATCGACCTGAAGGGTCGTCATGTGGTGATCGTCGCCGACGGACCCGGTCACGCCGAGGATCTGAAGAATCTCAAGCCGTTCATCAAGGAGTACTCGCCCGTCATCATCGGCGTCGGCGCGGGTGCCGACACCGCCATGAAGGCCGGTCACCGCCCTGACCTGATCGTAGGCGACCCCGAGGACGTCACCGCTCAGACGCTCAAATGCGGTGCAGAGGTGGTACTTCCGGCCGATTCGGACGGTCACGCGCAAGGTCTCGAACGCATTCAGGACCTCGGAATCGGTGCCATGACCTTTCCCGCGAGTGGTGCCGCTGCCGACCTCGCTATGCTGCTGGCCGATCATCACGGGGCCTCGCTGATCGTGTCGGTCGGTAGCCCGGCCAGCCTCGACGAATTCTTCGATCGTGGCCGTCGCAACACCAACCCGGCCGCATTCATGACGCGTCTGAAGGTCGGAGCCAAGCTGGTCGACGCCAAAGCTGTGGCCACCCTGTACCGAAGCCGGGTGTCCGGTGGCGCGATCGCACTGCTGATTCTCGCAGCCCTCGTTGCCGTCATCGTGGCGTTGGCCGTGTCCAACATCGGTGGTGAATCGTTGGACTGGGCGATCGACCTGTGGGACCGGTTCGCTGTGTGGTTCCAGGGGTTGCTTCCGTGATTTCGCTTCGCCAACATGCCATTTCATTGGCGGCCGTGTTCGTCGCGTTGGCCATCGGCATCGTGCTCGGTTCAGGTCTGCTGTCCAGCGGACTGGTCTCCGGTCTTCGGGACGACAAGACCGGTCTCGAAAACCAGGTGGACGATCTACAGGCGTCCAACAATCAGCTCGGCGAGCAGCTGAATTCTGCCGACGGGTTCGACGCCGCAGTGGCAGGCAGGGTTGTGCGAGACACGTTGCTCGATCGTTCGGTCGTGGTCATCACCACCCCCGACGCAGATCCCGGCGACGTCGACGGAGTCACACGCTCGATCGGAGCGTCGGGGGCCACTGTTACCGGCCGCGTGTCGCTGACCGACGCGTTCGTCTCCGCTGCGAACGGTGACGATCTGCGGACGCGCCTGACCAACGTCATTCCGGCGGGCGTGCAGTTGCGCACCGGGGCGGTCGATCAAGGCAGCCTGGCGGGAGATCTGCTGGGATCGGTGCTGCTGCTCAACGCAGAGACGGCCCAGCCGCAGTCGACGCCCGAGGAGCTCTCACTCGCGCTGGAGACGCTGCGCAGCGGCGGGTTCATCGCCTACGACAACGGTGCCGTGGCACCCGCTCAGTTGGCAGTGGTCGTCACCGGTGCCGGTACGTCAGACGTCGAGGACGGCAATCGTGGTGCCATCGTCGCTCGCTTCGCCGGTGCTCTCGACTCGCGTGGTGCGGGCACGGTCTTGGCGGGACGATCCGGCGCCGCGGAGGGCAACGGATCCATCGCCGTCGTACGGGCGGATTCGGCTCTGTCGTCGTCACTGAGCACGGTCGACAACGTCGACCGTGAAGCCGGACGGATCACCACCGTTCTCGCTCTGGCGGAGCAGCTGGACGGGGCCTCGGGTCGATATGGAACCGGCGCGAACGCGAACGCCGTGACGGTCGGAGCTCCCGCGAGCTGATCGCGCGTGTCGTTGGCGGTGAGGTACGTACTGGTGTTACCGTGAAGTCCCGTGGGTAGCAGGCCCAATTTCTACGCTTTACCTCTCTTATCAGCCCCCTGGTAGGAGCAAGCCCTGCAGATTTGTCACGGGAGCCTCATTGTCACGCCTTCAGTCGCGTTCCGACACCAAGCACATCTTCGTCAGCGGAGGCGTCGCGTCTTCGCTCGGAAAAGGTCTGACGGCATCCAGCCTCGGCCAGCTACTGACCGCACGCGGCTTGCGCGTGACCATGCAGAAGCTCGATCCGTACCTCAACGTCGATCCCGGCACGATGAACCCGTTCCAGCACGGTGAAGTCTTCGTCACCGAGGACGGCTCCGAGACCGACCTCGATGTCGGTCATTACGAGCGCTTCCTCGACCGTGATCTGTCGGGATTCGCCAATGTCACCACCGGCCAGGTCTATTCGACGGTCATCGCCAAGGAGCGTCGCGGCGAGTACCTGGGCGACACCGTCCAGGTCATCCCGCACATCACCGACGAGATCAAGCGTCGAATTCTGGCCATGAACGGGCCGGATCTGCAGGGCCACCAGCCTGACGTCGTGATCACCGAAATCGGTGGCACCGTCGGCGATATCGAGTCGCAGCCCTTCCTCGAGGCAGCGCGCCAGGTTCGCCACGACGTCGGCCGTAACAACGTGTTCTTCCTGCACGTCTCCCTGGTTCCGTTCCTGGCCCCGTCCGGTGAACTCAAGACCAAGCCCACCCAGCACTCCGTGGCTGCCCTTCGCAGCATCGGTATCCAGCCCGACGCATTGATCCTGCGTTGCGATCGTGATGTGCCGCCGGGACTGAAGAACAAGATCGCGCTCATGTGCGACGTCGATGTCGACGGCTGCATTTCCACGCCCGACGCGCCGTCGATCTACGACATTCCCAAGGTGTTGCACAAGGAAGGCTTGGACGCCTACGTCGTCCGTCAACTCGGTCTCCCGTTCCGCGATGTCGACTGGACCATCTGGGGTGGACTGCTCGAGCGCGTCCACCAACCGCGCGAAACCGTGCGCGTCGGCCTCGTCGGCAAGTACGTGGACCTGCCCGACGCCTATCTTTCGGTCACCGAGGCGTTGCGTGCCGGCGGGTTCGCTCATCGCGCCAAGGTCGAGATCAAGTGGGTCCCGTCCGACGAGTGCTCGACGCCTGCGGGGGCGCAGGCCGCGTTGGGTGATGTCGATGCCGTGCTCATTCCCGGTGGCTTCGGCATCCGAGGAATCGAGGGCAAACTCGGAGCCATCGAGTTCGCACGCACGCGCAAGATTCCGCTGTTGGGGTTGTGCCTCGGGTTGCAGTGCGTGGTCATCGAGGCGGCTCGTTCGGTCGGTCTGACCGATGCCAATTCCGCCGAGTTCGATCCGGACACCAAGGATCCGGTGATCTCCACGATGGCCGATCAAGAAGATGCCGTCGCCGGTGACGCCGATCTCGGCGGCACGATGCGCCTCGGTGCCTACCCGGCGACACTGCAGAAGGGTTCGGTCGTCGCGGCGTCGTACGGCACCGAGAACGTCTCGGAACGTCACCGTCACCGCTACGAGGTCAACAACGACTACCGGGATCGAATTGCCAAGAGCGGCTTGGTGTTCAGCGGTACTTCTCCGGACGGCCACCTGGTCGAGTTCGTCGAGCTGCCCGCTTCGGTGCACCCGTTCTTCGTCGCCACCCAAGCGCACCCGGAGCTCAAGAGCCGGCCTACCCGCCCGCACCCGTTGTTCGCATCGTTGATCAATGCGGCGCTGAAGTACAAGGCCGCCGAGCGTCTGCCGGTCGACATTCACGGTGATACCGTCGCGGCGGAGGAGTCGGACGCCACTGCCGAGACCGTCGGATGAGCGAGCCCCGGCACGAGTTCACCACCCTCGACTCGTCGGTGCCGTATTCCGGTGCCATTCTCGCGCTCCGGCTCGATCAGGTCGCGATGCCGAACGGTCGCACGGCCGAGCGTGAGGTGATCGAGCATCACGGCGCGGTCGGGATTCTGGCCGTCGACGATCAGGACCGTGTGGCGATGATCGAGCAGTATCGGCATCCCATCGGGCGACGCCTGTGGGAATTGCCGGCCGGCCTGCTCGACGCGCCGGGGGAGCAGCCGGTACTGGCGGCCCAGCGTGAGCTCGCCGAGGAGACCGGCCTTGCGGCCGGTACCTGGTCGGTATTGGTCGACGTGCTGGCCTCGCCCGGGTTCACCGACGAGGCCGTGCGGATCTTTCTCGCACAGGACCTGACCGAGGTGGATCGGCCCGAAGCGCACGACGAGGAAGCAGACATCGAACTCTCCTTCGTACCGATGGACGAGGCCGTCCGTCGCGCATTGGCGGGAGAGATCGTGAATGCGTCCGCGGTGGCGGGCGTGCTTGCCTTCGCTGCAGCCCGCGCCGCGGGCACCGAGCTGCGCCCGGCCGACGCCTCGTGGCCCGACCTGCCCACGGCCTTCGAGAAGCGGAAGAGTTCACGAAAGTAGCCACCGTGATCGGCCAGCAGATTCAGACGTACCTCGACCATCTGGTGGTCGAGCGCGGTTCGGCACAGAACACGGTGTCGTCCTATCGTCGTGATCTGGTGCGGTACGAGCGGTTTCTCAGCGGCTACGGAATTGCCGATCTGGCCAAGGTCACCGAGAACGACATCACCGAGTTCGTGCTGTATCTCCGGCGCGGCGATGACGAATTCCCTGCTCTCGCAGCGAGTTCGGCCGCACGCACGCTGATCGCCGTGCGCGGTCTGCACCGCTTCGCTCTGGCCGAGGGGATGGTCGAGCGCAACGTAGCGAGCGAGGTCAAGCCCCCACAGCCTGCCAAGCGACTGCCCAAGTCGCTTCCCATCGACCAAGTGGTGGCACTGCTCGAATCGGCGTCGATCGCAGGGCCCGATGCTCCACGCGGACTGCGTGATCGAGCACTGCTGGAGTTGTTGTATTCCACCGGTGCCCGAATTTCCGAGGCCGTAGGGCTGGATGTGGACGATATCGACACCGAGTCACGCTCGGTACTGCTGCGCGGAAAAGGCGGTAAGCATCGCATCGTCCCGGTCGGTAGGCCGGCGATCGAGGCGATCGACGCGTACCTGGTGCGTGGGCGACCCGGCTTGGTTGCGCGCTCCAACCCGGCCCTGTTTCTGAACGTGCGCGGCGGCAGGTTGTCTCGGCAGAGCGCGTGGCAGGTACTGCAGGACTCGGCCGAGCGGGCCGGGATCACCTCCGGCGTCTCGCCACATGTTCTGCGGCACTCCTTCGCCACGCATCTACTCGACGGCGGCGCCGACGTCCGCGTGGTGCAGGAACTGTTGGGGCATGCGTCGGTGACGACGACGCAGATCTACACTCTCGTCACCGTCACCACGCTGCGCGAAGTATGGGCGGGAGCGCATCCGCGGGCGCGGTAGCACGAGGTCGACCCCTGCCTGTCAGCGTGTCCGGTGACAGCGACGGTGTCTCAAGCGGTAGCGTTTGCGTGAACTACTCGAAGACGAACGGGACAGGGGAGCGCTGGAACGTGTCGACACCGCAGCCGCCAGCGGCGGAGTCAGCCTCGGATCGTGCGCACCTCGAAGGCGCGCTGTTCCATACGCGTCAACCCGAGTCCAGTCGCGAGTCGCGCGACATCATTCCAGCTCCCGACGAACTCGGGCCCACCGGTCGAAAGACGCGGTCGGTTCCGGATCCGCAACCGCTGGCCAGTCATGGCCCGGCCAAGATCATCGCGATGTGCAATCAGAAGGGCGGCGTCGGCAAGACGACGTCGACCATCAATCTCGGTGCATCGCTGGCCGGCTACGGCCGTCGAGTGCTGCTGGTTGACCTCGACCCGCAGGGCGCCCTCTCCGCGGGCTTGGGCGTCGCACATCACGAACTCGATCTCACGGTCTACAACCTTCTCGTCGAGGCAAAGGTCTCTGCCGACGACATCATCATGCGGACTCGCGTCGAGAACCTCGATCTGATGCCCAGCAACATCGACCTCTCGGCCGCCGAAATTCAGCTGGTGACCGAGGTGGGCCGCGAGCAGACGCTCGGGCGGGTGCTGCACCCGATCCTCGATCGCTACGACTACGTGCTCATCGACTGCCAGCCCTCGCTCGGTCTGCTGACTGTCAATGCGCTCACCTGCGCCGACGAAGTACTCATTCCGATGGAGTGCGAGTACTTCAGCCTCCGCGGTCTGGCACTGCTCAACGACACCGTCGAGAAGGTACGCGATCGCCTCAATCCTCGGCTGAAGCTGGCCGGCATCGTAGTCACGATGTTCGACGCCCGAACACTGCACTCTCGCGAGGTGATGACACGGGTGGTCGAGGTGTTCGGCGACGTCGTCTACGACACGGTGATCACTCGAACTGTCCGGTTCCCGGAAACCAGTGTGGCCGGTGAACCCATCACCACGTGGGCTCCGAAATCCGGCGGCGCGCAGGCGTACCGCGCTCTCGCGCGCGAGGTGATCTACCGGTCGGGTCCGTGACCGTCGACGCTGCCGACGAGGCCCCCATCAAGGTTCCCGCCGACGCGGATCCCTCGAAATTTCGGGTTCGGTTGCTCAACTTCGAGGGTCCGTTCGATCTGCTGCTGTCCTTGATCAGTCAGCACCGCATGGATGTCACCGAAGTGGCGCTGCACACCGTCACCGACGATTTCATCTCGTTCACCAAGTCTCTCGGTGCCGATGTGGGACTGGATCAGACGACGGAGTTCTTGGTCGTTGCCGCGACTCTGCTCGACCTCAAGGCAGCTCGTCTGCTGCCGTCGGGTGACGTCGAGGATGCCGAGGATCTGGCGCTGCTCGAAGTGCGAGATCTCCTGTTCGCTCGGTTGCTGCAGTACCGCGCCTACAAGCAGGTGGCCTTGCTGTTCGGGGAGCTGGAAGCTGCTGCGCTGCGGCGGTATCCGCGATCGGTGTCGGTGGAGAACAGGTACGCCGATCTGATCCCGGAGGTGTTGCTCGGCGTCGACCCCGCAAGGTTCGCAGACATCGCCGCTGCCGCCTTTCGGCCCAAGCCGATTCCGCAGGTTGGGCTCGATCACATCCATCAGCACGCCGTCTCGATTCCCGAGCAGGCCGAGTGGCTGTTGGAGAACTTGCAAGGCCGCGGCCTGAACGAATGGGCGTCGTTCTCGGAGCTGGTGCAGGACTGCGAGGTGCAGGTCGAAATAATCGCGCGATTCCTGGCGTTGCTGGAGCTGTTCCGTCAACAGGTGATCGCGTTCGAACAACCGGAGCCGCTGGGCGATCTCCGAGTGAGCTGGACCGGCAAGGACGAAGGACCCATCGTGGTCACGGAAGAGGACTACGCATGAGTGCCGACCCCGAACTCGAGCTCGAGGACGTCGACGAGTCCGAGGAGCTCGACGACGCCAACCTGGCGTCGGCGCTCGAAGCTGTGTTGCTGATCGTGGACACCCCAGCGTCGGACGAGCAGCTCGCATCCGCAGTGGGTGCATCGGTCGCTCGAGTGCGCGCCTCCTTGAACGAGATGGCCGCAGCGCTGACCGAACGAAGCAGCGGAATCGACCTTCGCTACGCCGGTGACGGGTGGCGTTTCTACACCCGAACCGCTTACGCGCCCTACGTCGAACGGCTGCTTCTGGACGGCGCTCGGTCCAAGCTCACACGCGCAGCATTGGAAACCCTGGCCGTGATCGCCTATCGTCAACCGTTGACCCGCGCACGAGTCAGCGCCGTACGTGGAGTCAACGTCGATGGAGTGATGCGTACGTTGCTCGCCCGTGGACTGATCTCCGAAGCAGGAACGGACCCGGAGACGACCGGAACGATGTACTGCACCACCGAGCTGTTCCTCGAACGGCTCGGGCTCGCATCGCTCGGTGACCTACCCGAACTGGCACCGCTGTTGCCTGGAGTGGACCTGATCGACGAGATCAGTGACAGCATGGACACCGACCCGAGAATGACCCGCTCCACCAAGAACCGCGGATCGAAACCCGATCCGGCAGCCGAGCTCGACTCGGACGACTGATAGGTAAGACAAGTGAACAAGCCCGCTCGCCGTGATGGCACACCGGACCGTAACAAGAGACAAGACCCACGCAGGAAGCCGACCGCAGGTAGGTCGGACACTCCGCGTGACGCACGCCGAGGAGATCGCACCCGCGACGCCGCGCCCCGTGACGGTGCCCCCCGCACCGGTGCACCTCGAACCGGAGGACCCCGCGCAGGCGCACCTCGCGCCGGTGGCCGACCGGCCCCGCGCAGAGGCGTCGAGCAGGACGAGTTCGATTACAAGCCTGCCGACACGGGCATCAACGACCGCAGCAACGACGCGGTGCCCCGTAAGAAGCCGTCGCGTCCCAAGCCGCCGAAGCCGCAGAAGAAGCAGGTTCCGACGACCACGATCAGCAACGCCAAGCCGGCGAAGCACCAGCACACCGATTCCTCACCTCGCAAGCATGTGCCTGCCGGTGAAGGTGTTCGTCTGCAGAAGGTGCTCGCGCAGGCCGGTGTCGCATCGCGTCGCGCGGCCGAGGAACTGATCGCCGACGGCCGCGTCGAGGTCGACGGACGCATCGTCACCGAACAGGGCATCCGTATCGATCCGAACATCGCTGTGGTCCGTGTCGACGGCACCCGCGTCGTCGTGAAGGAAGAGCTTGTTCATCTCGCGATGAACAAGCCTCGTGGATGGCAGTGCACCATGTCCGACGATCTCGGGCGCCCGTGCGTCGGCGATATCGTCTCCGAGCGCGTCCAGGCCGGGCAGCGACTGTTCCACGTCGGCCGCCTCGATGCGGACACCGAGGGGCTGTTGCTCTTCACCAACGACGGTGACCTTGCTCACCGCCTGATGCATCCGTCGTTCGAGGTCTCCAAGACCTACTTGGCGACGCTGTTCGGCACCATTCCCCGCACACTCGGCAAGCAGCTGCGTGAGGGCGTCACTCTCGACGACGGCCCGGTCAAGGTCGACGGCTTCCAGCTGCTCGATATCTCGGACGGCAAGTCGCTCGTCAAGGTGACCCTGCACGAGGGCCGCAAGCACATCGTGCGTCGGTTGTTCGACAAGGTCGGCTTCCCGGTCGGACGCCTCGTACGTACCGATGTCGGCAACATCGTGCTCGGCGATCAGCGTCCAGGAACACTGCGAGTTCTCGGCCGCGGAGAGATCGGCAAGCTCTACGAATCCGTAGGCCTGTGATGAGTGCGCTCGTCGTGGCGATGGACGGGCCTTCGGGCACCGGTAAGTCGTCGGTATCGCGTCGGCTCGCGGCGGCACTCGAAGCAAGCTACCTCGACACCGGCGCGATGTACCGCGTCGCGACGGTGTGGGTACTGCGCTCGGGCGTCGATCCCACCGATGCAGACGGAGTAGCGAAAGCTGTTGCGGCCCTGCCTCTCGAGATCGGGAAGGACCCACTGTCCGAGACCGTGTTGCTCGACGGTGAGGACGTCAGCGGCGAAATCCGCGGCGATGTCGTCACCAAGGCCGTCTCGGCGGTGTCCGCAGTGCCTGCGGTGCGTGAACTGTTGGTGCAGCTGCAGCGCGACCTTGCGAGCTCGTCGACGCGAATCGTGGTGGAGGGTCGAGACATCGGTACCGTCGTGCTTCCCGACGCCGACGTGAAGGTGTTCCTCACGGCGTCCCCGGAAGCGCGGGCGGAGCGTCGCAACAAGCAGAACATAGAGCAAGGTCGCGGCGACGACTACGAACTCGTGCTCGCGGATGTGCAACGCCGTGACCATGCAGATTCGACACGAGCAGTGTCACCGCTTCGTCCCGCCGAGGATTCGGTGATCGTCGATACCAGCGAGCTGGATCTCGACGGTGTGATGGAGCGTTTGCTGCTTGTGGTCAATGACAGAACTGGAGCAGTGCAGTGAGTGAAGAATTCTTCTCCGGCGCAGCGGAAACCGCGGGCGACGGAACGTGGAGCGACGAGGGCGAGTGGGAGTACGTCGACCTCAACGAGGGCGAAGACGGCGAAGATGCCGTTGCCGTGCCGACTCTCGCCGTGGTGGGCCGACCGAACGTCGGCAAGTCGACACTCGTCAACCGCATCATCGGCCGCCGCGAAGCAGTGGTCGAGGACGTTCCCGGCGTCACCCGCGACCGCGTGTCGTACGAGGCGAACTGGAGTGGTCGACGCTTCCTGGTGCAGGACACCGGCGGTTGGGAGCCCGACGCCAAGGGCCTGCAACAATCCGTTGCGCGGCAGGCCGAATTGGCTATGAACACCGCCGACGCGATCCTGCTGGTCGTCGACGCTCGTGTCGGTTCGACGACGACGGACGAGGCTGTGGCACGCGTGCTGCGCCGGTCGAAGACTCCGGTTCTGTTGGTGGCCAACAAGGTCGACGACGGTCGCACCGAGTCCGAGGTTGCCGCACTGTGGTCTCTGGGTCTGGGGGAGCCGTTGTCGGTTTCGGCCACCCACGGCCGCGGTACCGGCGATTTGCTCGACCGTGTGCTCGAGGCACTGCCCGAGACACCACGCGAAGGTATCCCCGGTGGGGGACCGAGGCGTGTCGCTCTGGTCGGTAAGCCGAACGTGGGCAAGTCCTCGCTGATCAACAAGCTCTCGGGTGACGAGCGCTCGGTGGTGCACGACGTTGCCGGTACCACCGTCGACCCCGTCGACTCGTTGGTCGAATTAGGCGGCAAGACATGGCGATTCGTCGATACCGCAGGCTTGCGCAAACGCGTCAGCCATGCCAGTGGTGCCGAGTTCTATGCGTCGCTGCGCACGAAGTCCGCTATCGAAGCCGCCGAGGTCGCGATCTTGCTCATCGATGCCTCACAGGTGATCTCGGAGCAGGATCTGCGGGTGCTGAGCATGGTCTCCGATGCCGGCCGCGCGCTGGTGTTGGCGTTCAACAAATGGGACCTGGTGGACGACGATCGTCGTCAGCAGCTCGAGAAGGAGATCGATCGCGATCTCGCTCGGGTGCCGTGGGCGCAACGAGTGAACATCTCGGCGCAGACGGGCCGCGCCGTCCAAAAGCTGGTTCCCGCCCTGGAGACGGCTCTGGAATCGTGGGACAAGCGTGTGCCCACCGGCAGGTTGAACACCTGGCTCAAGGAGGTCGTGGCGGCCACTCCTCCGCCGATGCGTGGCGGACGTCTGCCGCGGATCATGTTCGCGACGCAAGCCAGCACGAGGCCACCGACGTTCGTACTGTTCACCACCGGGTTCCTCGAGGCCGGCTACCGCCGCTTCATCGAGCGGCGACTGCGTGAAGAGTTCAACTTCGATGGCAGCCCCGTGCGCGTCTCGGTGCGTATCCGTGAGAAGCGGGAACGGCCGGGCAAGGGCAACAACCGCTGACGTTTCCCGGCCTTGCCCCTGAGCAGGCGATTTCCTCTCAGGGGTGGGGCTGGGGTAATCTCAGCAAGCGCCTTTCGAGGCGCGGCGGGCTGTGGCGCAGTTTGGTAGCGCACTTGACTGGGGGTCAAGGGGTCGCAGGTTCAATTCCTGTCAGCCCGACACAGATAGATGCAGGTCAGAGGCGGTTTCGGAAAAATCCGAGACCGCCTTTGTTGGCTCAAAATGGGGTTCCGTGCCGCTCAGTGTCACTACTCGTTCCTTAGTCGATTTTCGATGTCCATAGGCGTCCGCCTCGACCGCGCTGACTGAGCCGAGATTTCGGACGCTTCGAGCGGGGTGAATCTCCAATCCCGGATCAAACTGTTGCGGGAACCGTTCGAGCCCTGACAGCGGTTAGTCACGCGCGTTCGCACCGAGCGATCTGGACCCCAATGCCGGGTGGTTCAGTCAACCTAGCAATGGCCGATGTCAACCTCGTAAATTGCATTTTCCGCAACGTCTAGGGCAAAACGCCAGTTCAGCACAGTTTTGCTCTGCAGACGTGCCGGTGACCTGCGCTAAAATGCTCGCATGGTCTCCCGACCAGGCTGAGCGCCTGCGACACCCGGTATCGTGGGCATCCCCGCGAGCGTCGGGTCGGTGGCTGTCGAGCCGGAGATCCCGCCTGCTGTCGCGAAGCGGATCGCCAGCGCTGTGCAATCCTCCCGTTCCGAGGGAACCCGTAGGACGTACGCGGCCGCGTGGAGACGCTTCACCAGCTGGTGCGAGACGAATGGTCACGTGACGATGCCGGCGCACCCGATCACCGTCGCCGCCTACCTCGTCGACGCCGCCGACACTCGAACCGAAACAGGGGAGCGGGCCTACGCCGTCGCCACCTTCGGCACCTGGATCGCCGCGATCAATTACCAACACCGGACAACCGGGCATCTGTCTCCTTCCGCGCATGAACTCGTGACCGCTACGCTGTCCGGGATCCGGCGGGAGTACGCCGCAGCGGGTGACCGACCCCGCACCCCACGGGACCCTCTGCTGGTCGATGACATCAAACTTCTTGTGGACACTGCTCGACGGCGGTGCTGCGGCTGGCCCGACGAGGTCCTGGAACGCCGCGATTCTGCTACTCGGGTTTGCCGGTGCGTACCGCCGCAGCGAGTTGTCAGAGATGGTGTGTGGGGACGTCGCCGTACATCGGCACGACGGCCTGCACATCCGGCTACGGAAATCGAAGACCGATCAGGAGGGCAGGGGAGCGGTGAAAGCTCTGCCGTTTACCGAGTTCCACGAGACCTGCCCGCCCTGCGCCTACGTCCGCTGGATCCAGGTCGTCGCCGCGTTCGATACCGGCGGCCGACCGTCCGTGATCCGCCTACTTCGGAAACGGGAACCGTTCACCGAACACGTTTGCCGCGGGGGAATACCCCCCACCTCAGCACGGGCACCCCTGCTCAGAGCGATTGCGAAGAACGGCAACCTTGGTGCTGCACTCTCCGGTGCCGCGATTCACCAGACCATCCGCCGTCGCGCAGAACACGCCGGGTACGACCCCACCGCGCTGACCAAACTGGGCGGGCACTCGCTCCGCGCCGGCTTCGTCACCCAAGGCACACGCAACGGTGCCGACGGATCCGACATTGCCCGACAGACCGGTCACGCCAGCCTCGATTCCGTCGAGGTCTACCGTCGTGAGCACGCACCATTGGTCGGCAACGCGGTCACGAATATCGGGCTGTAGCGACCAAACTGAACGGAATTGCGTTCGGTGCATCTGCGCGGATGGCGGATACAGAATTTGCAAGCTGCACGTAAGAGCCGGGTACTGGCATTCCTACGGCCAGCACGACTTCTTTTTGTGCTCCTTTCCATTAGTAGAGAGTAGTAGTTTCATGCATGGCGAGCAGTTGACGGATCCGGATACCGGCGTTCAGTGGATCATCGACAGACGCACGCGTCTGGGCCGCGGCGGCTACGGGCAGGTCTTCGCAGGCGTGTCCGACAGCGGTGTGGACGTGGCAATCAAACAGATCTTGGTTGACGATCGAGACCTGGACCGCGCACTACTGCGCGAGGGCGAAATTGCGACGGTAATACGGGCCGCGACGTCCAGTACGGACCATCTGATGCGGCCGCATTCGGCGATCTTCCACGACAAAAGCTTGTACATTGTCATGCCGCGAGCTGCGAGATCACTGGAGGACTATCTCAAGAGTGGTCCAGTCGACCGCCCCCTGGCTGTGAACATTCTCATGGATATCACGAGGGGACTGCAGGAGCTGCAAATTTTGGGCGTTATTCATCGAGATCTCAAGCCCGCGAACATACTAGAGATTAATTCTCACTGGGTGCTGTCGGACTTCGGACTTTCCCGAGACTTGGCGGCCTTGACCGCTTCACATAGTCTGCACGGCTTGGGTACACCCGCATACATGGCACCGGAAGTTTGGAAGCTTGACCCGAAGACCACCAAGTCAGACTTCTATTCACTCGGTATCATTCTTCACGAGTTAGTCTCAGGCAAAGCGCCTTTTGTCGGTCCGGCTAGTGACGACTATCGCAATCAACATCTCAACTTAACGCCTCCAGACTTGCCTGACGGTGTGCCCCCGGTCTTCCGCCGATTGGCGACGCGACTGCTCTCGAAGAGTCCTCATGAGCGACCGCAGGACGCACGCGCCGTGCTTGAGATGCTGGAACGCTCAACTGCACCGTTGTCCGCCTCGCAGAACGAGCTGGCGTCCGCCGCTGCAGCGCAAAGCCAGAGGGCCTCTGAGGCTGAAGCGCGAACTGCTCAAGCGAACGCCCACACTCAATTTCTTGACGATTTTCGAGTACAGGCCGGTGCGGATCTGATCGGCATACTGAGCGAAGCGGAGGAGGGTGCACAAGCAGCAGATCCCGAGGCCAAGCTGTGGGATGACGGAGCGCAGATACATCTGGGGCTGGGGCGTGCGATTGTCACATTCGTGATTTGGCCGTGGACTTCGCACGCGGCGCTGTCGAACAAACTGGAGGGCACCCACGTCCTGTTTGGGGGTGCTGTGTACACGTCTCTTACGAGGGCAGAACCGGACGCCAACATCGCATTCGTGTTCAACGCGCAGTCAAAAAGGGCAAGCTGGGTAGTACAACGCTTCAACCATTCCGGGTCAGACGGACCACGAGGTCATGATCAGAGAACCTACCCACCGATCATCGAAGAACGCGAGACCGCTTACGTAGTCACGATGCGTCACTATGTGACGAACGACGTCCCCCTAACCCCCGACGAGGCATTGCGCCTGCTAACCGACGCGGTGAATGCTCTTGAATAGCTATTGCAGCACAGTGCGGCTGGAGAGCGCAGTGGCTGCTTTCGACCGACTCCGGTGTATCCGCATACCGCCAGACGTAGCTTGCACGGTATGAGCGAGGAAAACTCGCGATCCCGTCGCCTCGGCGGCAGCACACCTATTGCGGTTCTTGGTTGGACTGATTCGTAGCAAGTACTGTCTTAGCGTGTGAACAGATCCTGATCACCCTGTCGAGGGCACGAGTTGCCTCGTCGGTTTGGGTCAGTGGATCGTCTTCGATATGACTCGATGAATAAGTCCTCCGTATTCGCGTTATCTGGGCGAGTACACCTGACTCTTCGTCCTCGATGTGGGATGCCGCTTCGATCCACTTGGCTTCCCTGGTTTCAGCTATTGCTGCTGCTTCCACAACGAGCGTGCGTGCGACGTCGCGGGCAGCCGTTTCGAGTTCTCTTGCGGCTTTAAGAAGCTCGATGTTCTGGTCGCTGCCCTGAGGTGGGTCATCCCCGAAGTGATTGAAGTAGCTCCATTGCGGCTGATCTGGTGAAAGCCGCTCTAGCGTCCGGTAGATCGCCTCGAAGGATTCCATTGGGCGGGGTGTGGTCGGGTAGTGCCTACGGAGCGTCCACAGCTGTTGTATCTCGTGTGCGCATTCACGCTCCAGCGCTGGTCGTTCGGCGGCGCTCACGTCGTCCAACCGGGTGATCATCTCGGCGATGTGGTGTGCCATCCACCGGCCGAGGATGTCGTGCGATTGGAGCGTGGACGCGATCTCTTTTCCCAATTGGAGCGTAGATTCATAATTCTGTCCGAGCTCCGTTGTCGTCGATGACGACAATTGCGAAGGCTCGATCGATTGGGGTGTCGTCGTCGCCGCGGATTCTTCTCCCGGAGTCGTCATCTCGGTATCTCTCGATTGTTGCTTTGACTATCAGATTCATCCCAGTATCGCGCAGGACTGTGGACAGGACTGTGGGGTCGATCGCTAGTCGACTGCCGTCGGGTCCGTGTGATCTTCCGTGTCCTACATCTGTGCGATCGTCCCAGACAGCGCTTACGAATACCGGTAGATCGGATTGCGTTCGTGTCCAGATGCGTTCGTCTTCATCGGGGGTGACGTTGAGGAGATCCTGTATGTATGGTGCCGGCCGAGGACTGGGGTAGGTGATCCCTCCGGAGCGGGGGTCGGCACCGTCGGCCCTGGGTTCCTGTGTTCTGTCATCGATCCAGGCGCGTAGTATGAACGCCGAATTGCTGATGTTCCTCAGGTCGTCAGGGTCATGGCTGGGTAGGCTGAGGTCGTAAGAGTCATCGGCCGTTTGCATTGCTGCTAGCAGCGATTTCGCTCTGGATCGCGACACTAGCGCGCTTTGAATCGTTGTGATCTCTCCTCCTTTCCCCGCGGCCTGGGTTGCGTGCTGCCATACGACGAGCAGGTCGCTCCCCGGTGGCGAAAGCAATTTCGCAGGAGAACCTGCAGACTCGAGCCAACTGGCATCTTCTGTTGCTCTCGCCGTAAGAGACAATTGATCGGAGGGGGTGGCGTCGCGGCGGTCCGCCAACCATCGGCCGTCGTTGCGAGTGGGTCGTTCTCGATAGAGCCAGAGCGTAAAGTCATCAACGTCGGAGTAGGACTCGCGATAGACCGTCGATGTGTCTATGAGTTCCCCGGCGACCGTCATCAGCGCGTGTAGCGACAAATAGAAATTGAGGTCGTGCGTGCTGGGACGGTCGTACTTGAAAAGGTGTGTCTTGCTGTCTGCGAACAAGTCCAGTTGGTGTCGTGGATCGCCGCTGGCGCGTCCATCGTAGTGCGGCCATTCAGCCGCAATCAGATCGCTGCACAGGCGCTCGACTTCATGAGGGTCAGCTCCAAAACACCTTGCCAGTGGCTCGATCCAGTGCTCGGTAAAGTCCGTCATGAAATGGAAGTCGACTTCTGGGGCGTTCATGTAGTTGTTTTGAGAGTGTGGTCTTTGGTGGCGAGAGCTCGCGACTGGCGCAGTGGAAGGTTGATTGATCTCCTGCAAGCGCAGCCGCTCGGGGCCTGTCAGGCTTATGGCGTTGTGAGCGTGGGCTTCTAACAAAGTCCGGCGCGCGGATTCTCGGAGGAGCACGTGCTTCTCGTCACCCCCCAGCGTTGCGGCGCGCAATAGTTGCTCGAATGGTTGCAGCTGGCGAGGGCGCGAAGTCGAAATGCGCTCCAGAGCAAGAAATAATCTCTGCTCAGCGTGCTTTCGGTAGAACGGCAAACGGTGATCTACGAAAGCTGTGATCGGCGCACCACATGCAAAGTGGCTCAGTTCCGTAAGCGCCTGGTCAAGTTCGAACTCGCCGAGCAGCTTGACCGAATGTGTTGCAAGCCAGCCATTTTTTTCATCTGGACTGGCCAGCAATGTCCATAAGTAGCCCGCAAGGGAGGTGACGACGTCATTGGGTGGTACCAGTTCGTCGGTCCATGGCCCGTCGCTGGTCTCAGGCTCGATCAGATATTCGAGGTCGGCCACGGCGACGTTGTACGCCATCAGCGCGTCATCGGGGGACAGACCCTCGCCGAGCACACCGGCCAACGTGAAATATTGGGTACTGTTCAACGTGTTGTTTCGAGTGCCAAGATCTTGCACAGCTGCCGCCATGAGGTCCTCGGGAGCTCGGTGTGACAGTTTCGATAGAGGCTCCAGTGCTGCAGGTCCCCAGCTGTTGGTGAGTATCTCTTCGGCGAAGCGGTGTACGAGGGTGTCCACGAGTCGGCGGCAGGCTGCGCTGGCTGCTTCCGGCAGGTCAGGCACGTTCAGCAGTGCATCTACGAGTTGGCGGTTGTGGTAGAAGCTGATTCTGGTGTTGGCGGCGATTCCGTTGATCGTGGTTGCCCAGGTTCTTCGGGGTTGCGAGATGATCTCGTCGGCCAGGTTAGACATGTCGTACGCGCGGCCGGATTCTTCACTTATGGCGCGCGCACGATCCAGGTCGGCCGGATTCGTCAAATCGAGGGCCTTTATCAGTGCTTCCGCCCTCTCGCGCCGATGGTCGACATCGCTCGTGTCGTTGCGGAAGATCGAAGACCTAGTCGGTGGATACTCCTGGCTCTGGTAGACGTGTCGGGTCTTGGCACCGTAGACGGTCGTGCTGAGGTCGAGTTGGAATTTGGCCGCGAGTTCGTCGATTGTGTCGAAGAAGGTGGTCGGGTGTGTTGCGGCCCGGTCATGTGCGCTGAAGGCTTCGAGCAGATTTTGTGGGGATTCAGCTGCGTGGAGTGCAGGACCGACAAGGCTGCTGATGTCGGAATTGGGCGCGAGCGGAGTGAGCGCCAGAGCTTCGAGTGGATGGTTGCACAGTGCGCTGTCTGGATAGTTGACAAGACCATCCAAGACCCGGGTGAATACACCCACGTTTCGATTTGTCCACCGTGAGGCGGTACTGACGGCCGCGGTTGGGCTGAATCTTGCGACCATTCGGATGGCGTCGGAGAAATCGAGCGAGTCTCCCGAGTATGGGTAGAGGGCTTCGATCAGTTGGCACGCCTGGTAGGCGCGTCTGGCGGAGTGATCCGCTCGTACGGCCTTTGATGCGATCTCACTGAGGTTGCGAATAACCCGCCATCGCTCGTAGGCGTCGTCGCCTATCCGGTCGGCGGTGTCGACGGCTTTCGCCCAGTACTGCCCAGCTTCGTCGGCGTCGTGGCCTCGGATAGCCCTGGCAAGGTTGACGAACGAGGCTGTACTTTCGTCGGCGTCCAGTTGCGTGTCTTTGATTGCGGTCGAGACTGCTCGTGCCGTTGCATAGAGTAGGTCGTCCATCGGCTGTGAACGGCTGGCGAGTCGGATCACATCGATCAGGGTATCGATGGGGAGACTCTCACGAAAGGTATTGAGCCACTCGGTGTATGCGCTGAGGTTGTCGTTATTCGGTTGGTTTACCAGTAGTTCGGCACCGAGGTGGGCAACATCACGCAGGTAACTGTAGGGCAGGCTGTAGTTTCCACTGCGCGGTCGCCTTTTCGGCAGGCTCTCGAATAGCGCGCGGAGGTCGATTTGTTGGTTTCGAGTCGACTTTGCCCACGCTCGCGCCCATGGGATCAGTGGCGTTATGTTGTCGGTGGATTCCGAAAGTCGTTGTGTTCGTCCGCTCTTAGCGTCCATCTCTTGAACGAGATCTGGACTCGCGAGATCGACTACATCGAGTTCGGTGTTCTGGAGCATTTTGCGCAGTGCCCACGCCTTGACCGTCGTGAGACGCTCGTCGTTCAAGCGGGACGCAATTCCCTGCGGTGCCTTATCATTCAGATAGCTATCGAGTATGGCGAGAGCGTCTGTATCGGTCAGCAACGCATGGCGTTCTGCGCAGGCGAGTGTCCATACGATCGCGGAAAGCATGTGGTGCGTCTGCCTATTGCGCCCTGACTGGCTTGGCAACGCGTCGGTCCGATCCTGAAGCATGCCGACAATGACCGACGTCGCGGAGTAGCTCAGGTAGTAGCCAGATCGCCCGGCCCGAGCGGCGATCGCAAGCTGAAGGTATTCCAGGTCAACAGACGAGTCGACCAATCGATCAAGCTCTTGGAATCTACCCGCGTCGATCAGCCTGGCTGCGACTATCAGGCCAGGTTCGAATGCTACATCCGCCGGTCTCAACCACCGGCGCAAATAGTCTGCGCAACCCTGCGGACCATCGACGTTCAACGTCCCGAGTGCGGCTTCGGCAATGTCAGCAGATTCGATCCGTTGGTCATTGTGCAGACTTCCAGGTAACCGAGTCCATGCAACTAGCCATCCGTGCGCGCTGCGCAGGCGGTTGCGCGCTGCGGTCCTTGTAGATGCCCTTACCGATAGAATCGCGCCTTCGTACACTTGATTCATGCCCGGCCAGTCGCTTCGCAGAGTGCGGTTCGCGACGAGGTCTTCGACGGACTGCTCGTCGAAGTAGGCACCAGCTAGATCGGTGTTCTGCGTTATCAGCTTTGTCCGCCGGGTCTTCCCCGCTGTCAAAGACCCGATTTTCAGAGCAAGGAGCGTGGCCGAAGAGTCGTCACTTTCCCTCAGCGAGGCGTTGAGGGCAAAGCGGGTTCGTTGGAATTCAATCTCGGCGCGTTCGATGTCGTTCGTGTGTGGGAGGCCGTCCTGTGTCAACGCTATGGCCACCAGATCATCGAATCGTCTCGCATCCCAAAGTATTTGAGGTAGAGATGCTGCTACGTAGGCATTCGCTTCTGCGAGTGGCCGTAGGCGCTCGATGAATTGGTCTAGGTCTGCACCTCTGGGCTTGTAGTTGTCCCTGAACCATGTTTCCGTTGGTTCGTCACGGAATTGGAGCACGTCGACGTTGAGCATCAGTGGACGACCGAGGTCTGCGACGAAACTGCGGATTGTGGCCGGATCGATCCCGTACAGCTGCGCGATGACGATTACGGGCAACCTTGGCCTGAGAGAAGCCAGAGCTTGACAGATCGAATCGATATCCCGACTCGACGTTGCGTGGTAGGTGTCGCGAATCTTCCGAATTTGTAGATCGATGAGCCGGTCGAGCGCAGCTTGTGGGGGCAATGGCTGCTCACCAAGCATCATCAGACACTCGTTCACGCTGTCTGATTCATCTATACAGAGCGCTTGAACGCGCGGGTTTCCGCCGGTTCGGTCATGAAATTCGCGCGTGTCAGCGAGGCTCGCCTGTGGATAGGTCTTCAGCAGGTGCGCTGCGGACTGCGAGGATGTGAAACCGTCCAGTTCTATGTGGAGAGCCTCGGCAGGTGGTTTTAGTAGGCTGCGTCGCTCGGTGCGGCAGAGCAGCACGATCCGGACATTCGTCGGTGCACGCTCTCGAAGAATGTCGACGACGAAGGATTGTGTACTTCCGAATTCAGCTGCTGCCATGACGGCATTGTCGGCAGCATCAATTGCTATGACGAGTAGACCGCCGGGTGAACGCGCATCTAGGGTTCTGCTCGACTCGCGAAGCCTAGCCATGAAGATGCGCATGTAGTCCTGGGCCGATGCGCTTGCGCTCGGTAGAACCACGTTGCACAGATCACGGCTGGCAAGCTCGTTTGCGATCTGAATGAGCCCTTGCTTGTGTTCATGTCGGGGTTCGCTCGAGCGGCGGTATCCGCCGGCACCGAAACAGTCGTACGTGACGCACTGCGAACCGATCGGCAAGAGCTCGGCTAGTGAAGTTGTGAGTACTGTTTTCCCGACCCCGCCTGCAGCGTGAACAATCACGTTTTCACTTGTAGAAACTATTTGTGCTGCGATTTCCTTGAACTCGACGCGTTCGACCACTTCCCTAGGGGTGTCGAAGCACGGCGGCGCGGGGAGTAGCGAGCCCAGGTCGGTGCCGAGTGCAAGGAGGACGTCGTCGACACGGACCTCGGGCACGGCGGCACCACGGGTGGTCGCGCGCACCGCGATAATTTCTTTGAGTCGCAATGGGCCATCGGGTGGGGAGCCCGGCAACAGGTTGGTGACGTCGATGTGGAAGGTTTGAATCAGTGGCAGCAGGTCGGGAGCGCGATCGTCGAAACGAAACGCTTGGCAGAAGGCCTGGCATTCAACGTCATCGAGTTGCAGGTAGCTCTTGAGCAGCGAGACCTGCAGAGGATCGGCTGGTTCAGGATTATCGACCGCGACATCGCCTAGCGCTGTGCGCACCTTCGCTGTCGGTAGACGGTTGGTGACCATCTCGAATCGGACCTTCGACAGCACAGCTGGGTAATTCTGAATGAGGTGGTGGAACTTCTTACCGAATCCCCGGAGTGTCTTCTTCAGTTCCGACATGGTGATCTCGTCGTCGAGCCTCACAGTGGTATGTTTAAGCTGGCTATACACCACGGAGGTGGCTGCGGCGACAGATTCCGAACCCCGGTATTCGGCGATATCGATGACCTCAAGCCCGTCATCGGATTGGAACTCGTCGAACTCGTTTCCGGCCACTCCTTCGATCGAAACCGCTACCAGATCCGAACCAGGGCGCAGCATTTCCAGACAACGGCGCGCTGCCCAGTAGTAGTGAAACTGGTCGCCGTCTCGTGAAGAGCGGAGCAAGTCGGTGTCGGCCATCGCAGCCAGTAAACCGTACGAGACGAGTCCAGTCAGGGTTGTGAGACGGTGTGGCGTCACCTGATCTAACGGTCGACCGTCTATCGTCGCCGATTCTCAGCACCCCTACCGACGTGGCCGCCTACAGAATCTCTGCGCTACCCCTACCTTCCTCTGGCCTCAGGTTCCGCCGCAGATTCGACCCATCAGATGGGGTGGGTCGAGGTGGCCTATATTTTCGATATGTTCTGGACGACGCAGCAAGGTCCGCGCTACGGCTTTGACCTGCGCGCTCCTGACGTAGAACGTTGGACCCGATGCATCGTCGAGGTCGTCTGTCCAGAATGCGACAACATCGTCGGGCGTGCTTTTGACGGTGTCGACGGCGTCGATCTTTACTGCTGGAACTCAGCAGACTCGCCCAGCGACCCTGACAGTCGGAGCGTGGGCTGGGCGCTCTTCACACGCATCACGAGCAGCCATCCCGAAGACGACGCAGATTCCGGCCCGATGCCGTGTTGGCGCGGACACGGTGGCCTCCATTTCGACGCGCACAGTTGTCGAAGTGCGATCGAAGCACTCTTGAGCTCAGACGTTCAGGACGATCTCACTTGCGAGATTCCGAACGTCCGGTATGTTGGTCGAGAGGTTCACGACAAACGATGAGTGACACGAGAAGAGTCATGTCGATCCAATTCGCCGATGATGCCACCGCACCTCAGGCAGCGAAGGTCGCGTTCGCCGATGATGCCACCGCACCTCAGGCAGCGAAGGTCGCGTTCGCCGATGATGTCACCGCACCTCAGGCAGCGAAGGTCGCGTTCGCCGACGACGCCACCGCACCCCAGGCAGCGAAGGTCGCGTTCGCCGACGACGCCACCGCACCCCAGGCAGCGAAGGTCGCATTCGCATAACATCGGCCGGCTGAGGTGGTGTCATCCCTTAGGGGATGGTGCCACCTCTGCTTTTTGATAGGGGAGTTCGTGGACGCTGAAGCATTTTGGGCCGTTCTACGGGACCGATGGGATAAAGCGCCGTTGGAGGTGCAGGCATCACCTGTTGGTGTCGAGACGGCCGAAGCTGACATTTGGCAGGCGATCGTTTGCGCCGCAGCTGGTGGACCCGCGATGGGTGTCTCTGTGACGGCGTCGTTGGAAGGATCCGAGACTACTGAGACGCCGGATTGGCTTCTGCCCGCGGCTTCCGATGGTGGCCTGGATGAATATCTACGCCGCGTCGACGAGCGCGCCGCGGGTCGTTGGTGGTCATGTGCCTTTTCCGGACTACAGCGCGTGTCAGTCCCATTGTGGGATCGTGCGGCCGAACTCGCTTCCCACGTCGAAGACCACCTCGGTGTGGTCCCGATCGGTCGAACAGACGTGGATGTGTTTATCGGCAGGTATAAATCGACCAAAGCTGGGATCCATCAGGACTTCGCTCACAATTTGAGTCTCACTTTGCGAGGGCCGAAGCGGTTGGTGACCTGGCCGCCGGACTGCGCTGATCTCCTTCCCGCCCGATCGGCCGAATACGAGCATCTCCTTGACAAGGCAGTTGTTTTGAACGGTAAGCCAGGCGGGGTCACCTACCTCCCGCCGGACGAGTTTCACATCGGCGAATCACCAGACGCAGCAACAATCGCATTGAACGTTGTGTTCTTCGAGGTCACACGTGACCCATTGGAGGAAGCTCTAATGCCTGTGCGGTCGCTCCTCAATCCAGTCGCACCGATTCGGGGGCGGGGGGACGGCTCCACGATGAACCCTGCCGCTGTTCTCAGCGCCTTCGATCAGATCGAAAAGATGCTCGCTGACCGAAGTGCACATCGAATCTCGGTGGCGCGTTGGCTTAGATCGTCGACGTCCGCCAGATTGGACGCCGCACGACCACTCACGTCGACCACCTCAGCCCTACCTTCCCGCGTGCGACTGCGTTCTGGAGCTCGATTGCTGTACACCAGCGATCCGAGCAATTCTTCGATGCTCCTCTATTCGTGCGACGTAAACGTCGCCGCTGCAGCGCAGACTCCTTTCATCGAAACTCTTCTCAACGACCTAGCAACGGGATCGATCGTGGAACCCCCACCCGAAGACGAGGGCACGCAGGTTCTCGGCACACTTCACGAATGGGGCGGGGTCGAGAGTGCCTGATAGCCAGATACCAAAGACCTCGATATCTGCGCGACCAGGAACTTCGATCGCTGCGGTACTTTTCGCGACGGGTCTTGTCTTCGCGGTGTTCGTTGCGACGATCGGCGACGAAGTAACTGTCGTGGCGACGACGCTCACGTTGGCTCTCGAGACCTCTTCTGTGGCAGGCGTGTCCAGTCTCATGATCGCTGTAACCGTGCCATCGATCGTCCTGGCACCGTGGATCGGCCGTTTTGTCGATAAACATCCGACACGGGTGTCGATCACAGCTTCAGTAGCTGCCGCTGGCGTCGTAGTCCTGGTTCTCGGCGCTGTCGAGCCATTCTGGATGGTAATCGCGCTCGTAGGCACTTTGGGTGTCGCGGCCGCCGTGGTGAGCACCGCGTTGATCGCTGCCGTACCTCGCCTGGTCGAAGGCACTCGGTGGTCAATAGCCCGGGCCAACGCGGCGCTCGAAGTGATACGAAGCAGCAGCTTTCTGGTAGCGCCACCATTGGCCGCGCTCTTGATATCGACGTTGAGCTACCGCGTCGCTCTCGCATGTATGTCCGCCGCCTACATCGCCGCCGCTGTGATGTTCATGTTGTCGCTGCGTTCTCCAAATACTCACGCGCACGGCGAGGCCACTGCAGACGACGGAGCCGAGCAGGAAACCCCTCACCTGCTGGTCGGGTTCAAGACTCTCTTCTCCCAGCCGGAGGTACTTGTGCCGTTGGCTGCCGTGGTGTTGGCTGTTGCCGGATCTGCAGTCTTCGACGTGCTGTTGGTGTTTTTTGTCGTCGAAGATTTGAATTTAGGTGCCGCGGGTTACGGAACATTGTTGACGATGTGGAGCATCGGCCTTCTTGTCGGGCCGTTCGTGACACGAGCACTTCCCCAGGGTGACCGCGTCGCGGACTCGACCATGCTCGCTGTCGCATTCGCGATAGTCCACGTTGCCAGTTTCGGCATCGCAGCAGCCTTGGCGACGCCCTGGTTCACCTATATGGCGTTCATCGTCGGTGGAGCGGGCAATGCACTGCAGAATATTTACATGCGTTCGGCGGTACTGGTGGCTTCCCCGCGGCCAGTGGTCGGATCGGTTGCCGCCGCCTACCTTGCGGTACTACAAACAGGAAGCGTGGCGGGTCTGATGGTGGCCGGCTTCCTCCCCGCTACGGGAGCTCGCGCCGGTCTGATCACTGCTTCCACATTCAGTGCAGTCAGTGCATTGCTAGCCCTGGGGTATGTGTTACGAAATCGTCAGAAAGCCCACGTCGATGCCTGAACGCGATCCATTCATGCCGGCGTACGCACCGTTCAGTGGTGCTCGCACCCCAGACCTATGGAAATTTCTGTGGTTGCCGCCAAGCGACACGGCCGTCACAAGTTATGGTCACTCGGACCTCGCTCCAGCGCAGGACTTATCCACTGAGCCCCTGCTCGCACTGCACCTCGATACGGTTATTCGGATGTCGGGTCGTGCTTTGACCTCCCCTGCAGGGCCGTCTCTGCAGTACAGAACCCCGCAGATGTGTGTGATGGGTGTGTTCATGCCTGCCACGAACACGGTCGTCGAACTAGCTCCCGATATTGGCGAGGTGATGTTCACCGGGTGTCGCGTGGCGGGTGTCGTAGCAAAATGGGCGGAGATCGACCACCATTCGATGCCAGGATCGGTGCATGCAGTGCTTCGGACAATGGCGGCGGCGGAAATGGTCGACATCGTCGACGACGGCCGAGCCGCCAGTGACCTGCAGTCGATCCCTGCAGAACCTACCGATCTGCTGATGTGGCAGTCCGGTGCCGTGTTCGAGTATGTAGAACCGGACTCCGATGAACTCCGGTTGTTCTGTTTTGCCACCGGTGACCGTCTCAGACTGTCTGCCGGGGCGGCGGCGATATGGAGGAGTGTGGACGGATCAACCGTGGCGACGATCGATGTCCGGAACGACGCTTTTCTGCAGCGGCTACTCGCCGGAGGTTTTATTCACATGGAACGCGGTGACGTTGGGTGAACTTGACTGACCACGAACGGGCGCAGGCGCTACGCACAGGGATGGGCACGGAAAACGTGGGTTCGGTGTTGGAAGCCCTGGTGAAGATGACACGTCCCACCCAGCTCCTCGAAATCGGAGCGGGCTACACGACCTTGTGCATGCTGTCCGCGCTTTCGGACGTCGCCGCCGAACTACATCGCGACGCACAGATAGTGCAAGGCCAGATCGACGACCCCGAACGCCAATCTCTGCTCATTCCACGCGTCGCGCTCACCCCGTATCACCCGTCGTTGACCGTTTTCGAGGATTTCTCGGTTCAACCGTCGGCCGCGGATCGAGTGGTCGATATCGCGCAGGCCAAAGGGTGGGACGCGTATCTGAACTTCGTAAGCGAGAATTTCTTCGACGATGGGCCCCGCATCCTGGCGGATTTGACGGCGGCCGTCGACGTTGCCTGGCTCGATGCGGGTGATCCGATTGAAGACATCCGGTTCGTCAATACCCTCCTGCCGTATATGGCGTCCGATTCCTGGATCCTCATGCACGAGCCAACTCTCACGATCCCTGTGCAGCTCGCCGACGGCACAACGGCAGTTCGCCCGGTTACGGTGCCTGTGGTCAGGCAACTGATCAGGTCCACATACGACCAAGATGACGGTTCGCGCATCGAGTTCGTGGTGATGCCCGAGGTACACAAGGTTCGCCAAGGTGGGCTACTGGTCATCCACAAGCTCTCCGGTCCAGAAGTATTGCAACCTGTATTCGATTCCATGGACTCGGAAGTCAAAGCACTCCAGCGTCTCCTTCGCACCCAAGACACCGGTGACGATCTCTCCACACTGAAGTTTTGAAGCAACCCACCGAAACATATGAGAATGACAATAAACGGAAACATGTGGCATGACAGACTTCTCCTGTCCGCAGAGCTCCCGACCACGCCTGTCGTCGTGCTCAATACCCAGTTAGCGCATGCCAACATCGAGCGCTGGCAGTCGCAAGTGACCCAGGCAGGCAAGCAAACCCGCCCACACTTCAAGGGCCACAAGACCGTAGCTCTGGCCGAGCGCCAGCTGGAACTGGGTGCACCCGGCTTCGAAGTGTCACGAGTCCGCGAGATTCAGATGATGATGGATCCGGACTGGACACTGACTTCGTCCTGTCATGGATCCACTACAAGCCACGTGTGTGGGACGAGATCGCCCGACTCAACTCGGACGGGCACACCGTGTTCGCCGACGTGGACAGCATCGAGCTGCTGCGCGGATACGAAGCAGCCGCAGCGAAATTCGGCACAAGCGTGACGCTTCGCGTCCAAGTCGACTCGGGGCTCCGTGGGTGCCGGCCCATTGACGCCGCCGCGCTGTGTGCAGCAGCGCTGACTTCGCCGCACCTGAGACTGTGGGGTCTGACCGCGTATCGGAGTCTGTACGCCCGCGACGAAACTCGGAACTGGACACCGTTCGATGTCATTGGCCGGCAAGAAGGCCGACTACTCGCAGACCTGCGTGACTCCATCGAGTCTCGGCTCGGTTGCCATCACCTCGGAGTCTTGACGGGTAGTACCGCGATCGCGCAGGGTTCCATGGCAGCCGATGGAGTCGACGAAGTAGCCGGTGCGAGCTACGTCCTCAACGATTGGGGCCTGGCGCAGCTGGGATTGTGCGAAACATCCGACATCGCTGTCGGAGTCGCGGCAACAGTTGTAGCAGTCGAGGACAACACTGTGACCATTGATGCCGGATCGGCCACTTTCGGACGGTGGGACCCTTATCCGGGAATCGAACAGCCGGTCAGCGCAGCCACTCCGGATGGTCTGATCACCTTCACGGCGACAGGCCCTTGCCATTCAATGTCGCTACCGGTCGAAGCACGCCGTGTGCCGCAAGTGGGCGAACGGATCTTCGTCTACCCCGGACATGTGTCGGAACTGGTCAACGTACCCGGATCGTTTCTCGCCTACGACGACACCAGCGGCGAATGCTCCGAGTGGACCCGGTTGAGCAGTGGGTACTACTCACTCGATGACGACATCATCTGACAACACACCACTTTGGGTCGGTCACGGATCTCGCTGCACGACACACAAGCCTGTTTTGCATCATGACAGCACGCGTTACGCCTGAGCTGTGTGCCTCACTGAGCACGCCTGTATCGGCCCTCGCTTCGCACCAAGTATCCGCGGTCCACGAGCTCGCGCCGGAGCGTGGCGAAGTCTTCGTCGACAGTCAGGCATAGTTCGTTCACGTGGTGCTCTCCAACCCACTCATCTGGGTCAAGCTGATTTGCGATCGCTGCCAGAACGGTGTGCTGACCTCGAATACGTTTCGCACGGTGGGGTGCGGGTGGGATAGAGGTCGTCAGCTCGAGGAACTGAGACCAGAAGGTATCCGAAGTATCTAGATTCTTACCGTCGTCGACCAATGCCCCCGCCTCGAAAAGCTTTGCCAGACTTTTGGCAATGGCTCGCCGCGAGTAACCGAGCTCCTCCTCGAGATCATCGATCGAGTTGCATCGGCCCCCCACTGCGAAAAGAACCGAACGAGTTTGTGCGTCCGAAAGAAGACGCAAGATGCGTGCAGCTTTGTCGTCGAGCCGATCCGGGGTGTGAAATCCGAGATTGGCGAACCGTACAGGGGGACCGCCGCGAGCAACCAGTTCGTCGGTGAAGTTACCCGGGTCAGACGTCGTCTCACCGTGGGACATTTTACGGATCAGTCCGACTCCACCCCTGGGGCTACCGTCAACAGGACCCAACAGCAGCACTTGAGATCGCTCTGGATGAGAGTGCTGCACAGCCGTCCAGAACGTGTCCCGGATGGCTGCCGGCTCGCTCCCAGTCGCCGCTGCTGATTCACCCGTCTTTCCCGCCGTTGGCGGACGGAGGTATGCGATCACACCGCCTTCGGCGATTCGCGGCCACAACAGTCGCAAAATTCGCGAATGATCCACGACGGTGCCCGCTCCCACATACGCGAGGTCGATGGGTCCGAGGCGTGTCAGATGCGCAGGATCAAGGTCGTACAGTGTCGAACCTATTCGTCGGATGCGGTCGCCGCAGCCTGGCTCGAACGCTTCACCGGGTTTGTCGAAGCCTGGATGGGAGTGCCGAGGGTCGATACTGTAAAAAGATCGGCCTTCAGGATGCTGCAGCCCTTCTTGTGGTGCTGTCTGCGGTTGCGCTGGCGGGGACAAAACCAGTTCGTGCACCGCAGCCGCGAACCGAACGGTGCTTTCACTCCAACCCAGTTCGACCGTTACGTGAGGCCTCAATGCCACTACCAGCCCAACAAGGATCGCCGTAACGCCTCCCGGGTCATCCATATGCGACGGACGGGAAGTACTGCCCGATGCCCCGGAGTCGCTCGCCGTGCTGCTCATTGGATCCACCATATCGCCGGACGCGACGGACCCCCCTGGGCAACGACAGGGTAGAACGCAAGATTGCGCAGCGCCGGCCCGACAAGAGCTATATCGATGTGGCGAACGTCCGAGTTCGAATCCAACGATCTCGAAGCGGATTGATCCCGACATACAGCAACTTAATGCCATCCTTGCATTGTCAACTCCGATTGCATGGGGCGAAACATGCACCACACCAGTCGTTCTCAGAAGAACGCCAGCTGTGCCTCGTCCAAGCGATCACGACCGGACCGTGCCCTGCGCGTTCGTACCACCGGCGTTTGCAGGGGCGATGGGGGAGCGAAGTCGACCATCCCGAGGCCGGCACCTGCGCGTCGCACTAATTCCGTTCGAACCCGCGAGCGTTCGCGGGCTCGAACCCGGCCGTTCGCCGTCTCGCGGTTGTTCCACTCCAATTCCCATCCCGCCGACCCGGGCCTCGGCGAAGCCAACGCCCGGTCGGTCAACCGATCGAGAAGTTGATCAAGCCTGTCGATCAGGACGTCGGCAAGCTCGTCGAGCACACGATCGGGCACCGATTCCACTCCGACGGGCTCGTTCTCGCTCACACGCGGCACTATAGAACCAGACACCGACACCGACGTAAATCCAGCATGAGGGTTCCTTCTAGGAATCGTTCGACGCTTGACATCCTCGCGCGCATCGTAGAAGCAGAGCTACCAGTAACCGCGCAGGCGAAACTCCAGTGGCCTTGCGGTAGCTGATTGAGACGGATGCTGCTTCACGCTGAAACTGACGGCTACGAATCTCAGGCGTGAATTCTTCTTCGCCGAACCTAGCCAAGTACGAGAGGTGTTGGCTCGAAAGGTGGGTAACCTGTTGGAGTACACAGAGGAACCCGAAGCAACACAATACTTTCTGAGTCGCGGTAGCTGGCCGACTAGCGTTCTGTCGCAGCCGGAATTGTGATCAAGGCATGGCTGGGGTCTGGTGGAACTAGCGCCGACAACGCTGTGCTGGTGCGCCCTTAGTACATGACGTTTCGTTCGTCGAGGCTGCACATGCACTGCTTGTCGTTGTGCTCGGAAGTCCGGGCGTGTTTACTGGTGCCTGGTGATCTCGCGCCCGTCGGCTTCGTTCGGCGGCCCCCTAGTGCGCGGGCTTCAATATGTGGTTGCAGGAAGTCGAGGGTCGAACCCTCGAACGTTTCGTTTACGACGGTGTGTCACTGGCCGATGCAGATGCGATGCGCCGATTACCGCCGTTCCACCGAGATCTGTTCGACAACTTCGTCTTCACCGCGTCGGCGGTGGCGGTGGGGGAGAGCGACTGGAGCAGATTTCCCATTGCGTGTATGGGCTATATGTCTGCTGTCCACGGTGACCTGGCGTTGGTGCCGCCGCTCATCCCGCCCGACACCGCGGCCGTGGTGACGGGGGTGCTCTCCCGATTCACACGGTTCAGATCCGGTGACAAGCGCGTCGCGGACGGGTCGCGCATCAACCAGGAACAGTATCGACTTGCCGAGGAGTTGTTCTTCGATCTAGGTGCTGATTGTGGAGACGGCGTATGCGCGGCGGGCGCGCGGGCGCAGAGCAGGATGTTGTCGGCGCGCATCGCAGACGGGTTCGTGCACCCGGCGATTGGGGCGCACCTGTGGAGTGATGTCCCCGCCGCACCGATGGCGCAACCGAACAGCGGCCCCGAGATCACCGTGCTCGAATCCGTACGGACACTCATCGCGACGTGGCGCGACTTCCCGACCGAACGTCCACGTACCGAACGCGACATACTCACCGCCGCAAGGTGTGTGGGCTGGTCGGGGGTCGAAGCACCGATGGCTGCCGGGGGCTCCGACGGGTGGTACGTACGCTCACCCGAGGGGGCGGGCACCGTCGGGGCCGAGGGTACTCGTTCTGGTGATCATGCCTCGGTCGATGCGGACGATGGCCCGGTATGAGGCCGGCGTCGTACTCGGTGATCGTGCTGTGACGCCGAACCGTCTGGGCTCCGGTACCGGCCGGGGAGGCTTCATCGCTCTTGTTGGTCAACTCGTCGATGCGATCGACCGGCAGGATCGGTGGGCTGTGGCGCGCCGTGCGACAGGTCCTCTGCTGGACGAGTTGTTGTCCGGGCAGTGCGACGAATACTTCGGGGTGCCTACCACTTCGAGGGAGTGCCTCGGTCTCGACAATGCGCCGGTTGTGCTGGTCGACGACGGTCTGGCGATCGTCACTGCGCCTGTGATGCGGCGGCACGTCGGTGTGGTGGGCGCTGTGTCGGCGCTGCTGGTGCAGGCCGGGGGCGGTGATGGCCCGTGGTTGGTGGTGTCGTTGACGCAGGACACGCTGTTGGACAGTGCGTTTCGGAGGCGGGTTCAGCACGAGGCGTTCGAGATCGACGCTGACCTCGAGATCATCGCTGCCCATGGTCCTCTCGATGCTCGCGCATCATCTATCGACTGGGACGACGGCTCGGTGATCCTGCGGCAGAGCGACACCGGTGTGACGACCGTTGCCGATGCGCGCGCCGAGGCCGCGACGTGGCCGCGGGGGAGTTGGCACTGGCTCGCCGACGACGCGGTCACTGTGACCGGGTTGTATCTGCGTGGGTGCTACCCGGAACTGGTGCGTGAGTTCCCGCACCGCCGCGCCGGAGGTCGACGCCATGACTGACGGGATTCGTCCGAACGATCCGTCTAGCCTGCGGGCGGTGATCGCTCCGGGCGATCTGACCGCCTCGCAGATCGAAGATGTTCGCATGGTTGCGCAATTCGTGCGGCGCAGCCATCCCGTCGTGATCACCAGACTGCGCAATCGCATTGAGCTGTTGGTGACCTCTCGAGGCCGTTCCGATGACCGCCTGGGCCCGCACGAGCGGCTCCAGGGACCAGCATCACGGGACGAGACGATCCGCGTCGTCGTCGCGTGCAGTTTTCATCCGTACACCGACGATCTCGGCACCTTCCCACCCGAGACCGGTCCGGTCTTCGTACGGGTGCGTGTTGCCGGTCGACGACTACCGCCGACGGAACCTCCGCTGCGGACGATCGGTCCTCCGGACGCACCGATTCCGGTGACCGAAGCAGAGGGGTGGGTCCGTGCCGCGCTCGGTGATCGGTGGGCCGACTACGCCTACGAATACGGTGACGGCCGAGAGCCGACTGCGTCTGCGGCGGCGTTCAGGTTCGGGGTGATCCTCGACCGCACCGCCGCGCCGATGCTCGCGCCCGATAACTTCGACTGGTCTCGGATCGACGGCCCGACCGAGAACGGCGTTCGCAAACTCGCGGCCAGTGCGGGCAATGCGGTGCTGCAACAATATCTCTCGGAATTCGGTCCGTACGCGGCCACCTCCCGTTATCTCGACCCCAGCACGACTCCCGACGGTAGATGGCGAGTCCGTGTCGACAGCCGCAACGCCGACCCCGGCACCCTCGATACGTTCACTGCTCTCGCGAACAGGCTCCGTATCCGCGGTGTGGTGGACACCCGCTTCGTGCCGCTCTCGCTCGACCTCGAGGGCAGGACTGCAAATCTGGTCTACCAGCTCACCGGCAGCCCCGCTCTCTACGACGCCCACGTACCCATTCCGACCGAACCGGAACTGCGCGTACCGCCGACTGACCGAACGTGGGGCGAGCAGTACGGATACTACCCGCCGGTCATTCCCCTCACGGCCGAGCAATGGGCGTCCGGACTGTGCGCATTTTGGACCGAGATGGTCGCCTACGGACGTATCGGTGACGTACGTGCTCCTTGGGCCGGGCGGGGGTAGTGTCGACGCAAATTTCCGTCAAGGTTCCTTGACGGTGCGGAAACTGCCGTTTACAGCTCGATAAGAACGGCACTTGCCCGATCCTCCGGGCTATGTCGTCGCCTCACTGCTCCAAACTTAGACGCGCCTGACCTGCATTTATGCAACGCGCACCGCGAACGGGTAGCGATTCGATCAACATCTCCGCCTGCGTCTGGGCACCCCCAAGGTGTGGTCTTGCGGATCGTTCGGTCTCCCGGACGGATCGGTGATCATCTTCAGGTCTGCCGCCCAGGAAAGGACCCTTGCTCTGAGGCGGCAGTGCTCTGCTGGCGCTTTTGCGATGGCGTTGGATCTTCGATGTCGTTTGACGAGAGATTGTCCATCACTGGAGATCGCTACTTTTGCGTCCTGACATTGCTGCTGAGAGATGCGTCGCCGCTAGGAGAAGCGCCGGGTTCTGACTATGGGTGTACGTCTTCATAGTGAAGGATGCGTCGGTGTGGCCCAGCCAAGCTGAAATGACGGCAATGGGAACGCCCTCGAGGTGCATCAGCGTCGCGCAGGTGTGGCGAGCGTCGTGAAAGCGTATCTTCCGTACTCCCGCTTTGACGGTCATCCGACCCCATGCAGCCGAGACGAGGTCGGGGCGAATTGGGCGGCCGAGTTCGTCCGACACCACGTATTCGCCCGACTCGTAAGCTTCGCCTGCCAGATGGCGTTCGACTTTCTGCCTCTTTCGGGCAGATGTCAGTGCGGAAACCAGCTCCTCGGTGAGAGGTAGTACCCGTTCTGAGAAGTCCGTTTTAGGTGGGTTCTCAACGACTCGCCCGCCGACCATGACGCGGTTGTTCACAATCGACACTGTCCCGGACTCGAAATCAATGTCCTTCCAGCGCAACCCGCAAACTTCGCCCCGCCGCAAGCCAGAGAGTGCGAGGTGCCACGTATGTTGCATGCGATCACCAGTGGTGTAAGCAAAAATCTGTTGGACTTCGCTGGCAGTGTAGGTATCCATGGTTCGACGTTCACGCGGAAGGCGGTCGACCAGGGTGGCTACGTTGCGCGCTATGTGGCCCTGCTTTTGTTCACTCTCGAGCACAAGAGACAGGACAGTGAGCATCAGATTGACGGAACGCGGACCCCACGGCCTCGAACGTTTCCCGTTCTCCCGTACGAAGTCGCCGGCGCGCAGCTTTGCGATGAGTTTGACGATATGATGCTTTGTCAAAGCCTGGACCTTCAGGTGCCCATACTCTTGAGCGACTGGTTTGATGATGTCTCGGTACCCAGCGAGAGTCGATTCACGAAGGCCGTGGCGGGCTGTCAAATTGGCGTCGATAGCTTCTCGGAGGGTGACGTCGGTCCGCGGAACGAAAGCTCCTTGGTCGACGGCAACTTGAGTTTCCGACAGCGCAAGACGCGCTTCTTTTTCCGTGCGGAAGCGTCGTCGAATCTGCCGCCGGTTACCGGTGTTCGGATCGACGCCGGCGTTGACGGTCACTTGATACCGGACGACCTTCTGCTTGGTCGCCCGATCCAGAACCATCACCTTTTTGATTCCGGCCGGAAGGCGGTTCCTAGCTGTACTCATCGGGTTCGCTCGCGGTGTCCATGTCCAAGTCCGTCATCTCACGAAATAGCTCCTCCGAACGTCTTCGCGCATCCTCGTAAGCCATCTGCATAGTCTCGATGTGCTCTGCAGACTCTTTCTTGGACAAGCCATTTCGCAGCTGAACCCGCGCACGGCGCATCGAGTGCAGTGCTTGAAGCCACTCACGCGTGATGCCAACCCGGTCGTTCTTTGGGTCGAACTGCTCACGAGCCCATACCTCGACGGGTTCCTGGCTCTCAGAGTCGGCCCAACCATTCGACGGTTTCATCAGGCCAGCCTCGCCGCTGAACCAGCGAAGCGCGTCGTGTGACTCTTGATCAAGGCCGGGGAGTACTTCGACTGAACCTTTTGGAAGGTCGGGGAATACGAGTTGCACTGGTGACACCCCAAGAGCCGCTGCGAGAACCAATAGTTCGGCCACGTCGATGCTCTTCTTTCTCCCAGTCTCCAGGTCGGCTACCACTGAACGGGAGATGCCGTAGCCGATGTCGAATGTCCGGTCGGCAAGTTTCGCTGCTGAAAGCCCAGAGTGGTCCTTGCCTCGGAGTCGCCGAACTTCACCGGCGACGCGGGCTACTAGCCGTTCAGCCCAATCCTGTGTCATAAGAACGCAGTCTAGCCGATTTTCCGTATGTGTTGTGGCAACGCTACGGAATTGCTACGTTGTGGTGGAACCACATGGATGGGACTCGATCGAGTGCGCGATTGTGGCTTCGTCACACAGAATGCGGAAAGGAAACACCATGTCTCGACGGTTGTATTCGGTCCAGGAAGCGATGGCTCGGACGGGTCTCGGACGCTCCAACCTGTTCAACAAGCTTGCGGCCGGTGAGATTCGCAGCGTCAAGGTCGGTAAGCGCCGTCTGATTCCCGACACGGCCATTGACGAATACATCGTCGGACTGGAGGAGGCGGCACGCGTCAGCTCGGGCGTTGCCTGACATGCCTCTCACCGCAGACCCGTACGAACTAGAGACGCCCCCGGCGAGTTCCGGTGTTACGAGCACCGGTGCCGAGGGCGTCCTCGAAATCCCCACCTTGCAGGAAGGAGTTTCTCCCACGGATGCTAATCGGTCCTGACGCGCCTCACAAGGCGTTTTGCCGCACTCATGCCCGCGCTCTGCTTCGAGATGTTGTCGACGCAAAGCGGGGATGAGTGGAGGCTGGATTCACCCATGTCTCGGTGAATCCATCTGCGTACGAACTGTTTACAGGATTCTCTGCGTCACGCCATACCCCAGGTTGGGTCCAGCGTGTCGTTGAAGTCCGCCCGCAGTTGCTGTCGCAGCGTCGTTTTCTGGCAGAGCCCGACGTAACACCAGCCTGCCGCCGGCCTGTGCACCCTTTGTAAATCCTCGGAGACCGGCCCCGAGGCACCACCGGCTCGACTGATCATCGAACGGGTGGCGATACCGATTAGCCGCGCGCCCATCGAGGCGCGGGGCTATCGGGCGTGGAGCGGACAACGCGGGTGCGGAAATTGGCTCAGGGGCCATGGGGGGTCCGGAGGGAATGAACGAAGTCCCTTGTCTTTCATACGTCACCACTATGGAGGTACCAGTTGAGTTCTCGACCCATCTGCAATGCTGACATCACTGAGTTGCCTGGCATGGCGAACCGTCATTCAGACCTCGATTTTTCAATCCTTGCCGCGCTCTTGCTCGTATCCGTTGTGGACGCAAAATTCTCGAAGATGCAACCAGGGCAAAACACTTGGTTCCTTGGACACGAGCGCATCAGCCCGCCGGTGCAGGCCGCTCCCGCTAGCGGTTCGGCGGCGTTGCCCGCCAGTCCCATACCTGAATTACCCGCAAAGAGTGCCTCAGATGACTCGCGGGCGACGGATGTCATACGTCCTGCGGTGGTTTCACCTCCCACACACACAAGGGATGTCACTCACACCCGGGATGTATTGGTAGTAAACGCTTCTCATACCACTGTGGCATGCCTTTCGCCTTTGGGGCGCGACTCGCGAATCGAGCCCCTTCCTTGCGATACATCCAACACTTCTACGGGGCACGACACATCCCTCGGTTCCAAGGCGTGCATGACATCCCATTTCCGCTATACCCCCAGTTCGTCCCATTCATCCATGGAAAGTGAGACCCACGATGCCCGCTGACATCTTTGCGTTCTGCAACCAGAAGGGCGGAGTGGGTAAGACCACCACCGTCTTTCACCTCGCCTACGCCGTTGCCCAAGACGGGAAGCGAGCACTCGTTGTCGACGTGGATCCGCAGGGCAACGCCAGCACAGTCCTGACCAGGACCGAGCTAGAGAGCGACGATGTCGGTGTTGCCGACGTACTCGCCGAGTTGTCGAACGCGACCATCGCCGATGCTGTCGTCCCCACCATCTGGCCTGGCGTAGACCTCCTACCCACATCGCCGGGGAACGAGTCCCTGGCCTATGTCCGAGATCAATTGGTCGTCGCCGGTGCCGGCCGAGAACGGCGGCTTCGCGACGCAATCGACGTCGTACGAGGCGTGTACGACGTGATCCTCATCGATTGCCCACCTAGCCTCGATCTGCTCACTATCAACGCCCTTGTTGCAGCGCGCGCCGCCGTCGTCGTGACTCAGTCCGCGCTGTTCTCAGCCAATGGACTCGCGCGATTGCTGCGCACCATCGATGCAGTCAAGCGCAGCTACAACCCG
>NZ_LMRR01000018.1 GCF_001426085.1 Rhodococcus sp. Leaf278 | reverse complement strand
TACAGCAATGTATGCAGGTGACTGGTACTAATAGGCCGAGGACTTACCACAAAGAAGCTACGCGTCCACTGTGCAATATCTGAAACAACACACGAGTTGTTCAGTAACACAACCGAATACACGAATCCGCCACCCCACCGTATGTGTGGGTGACAGGTTCGCTCGTGACACTGTTTCGCAGAGTTACGGCGGCCATAGCGGAGGGGAAACGCCCGGTCCCATTCCGAACCCGGAAGCTAAGCCCTCCAGCGCCGATGGTACTGCACTCGACAGGGTGTGGGAGAGTAGGACACCGCCGAACACAACTTGAACCGGACAACCCCCGACCATCACGGTCGGGGGTTGTCCGCATTCGAAACCAATACTGCTGCAACATTATTCGCCGTGTGGGCCGTCCGATCGTGGAGGGCGTCGAACGTCCACAGCCGACGATCCTGACTGCAGTGTCTCGAGACTGCATATCGGAGCGCACAGACCGAAACGCTGCCGGCTCACCCAGGGAACGCAATCGTCAACGCCATCGTGAGCGTCCGGCACGCGAAGCAGCCGGGCAGAGGTCGCCCCAGCCGTCGATCATCAGACCAGCGGGGGCGTGGCCTACTTGGCCGGACTCACCGACTGGGTGGATCAGGCGTGAACGGCTTCGGGCTCATCCGCCGAAACCTTGACGTCCTTCGGATTCGCGAGGATCGTCTCCGCAGATCGTCCGCGAAGGGTGACTGCATCACCGAATTCCCAACGATCGGCTTCGGCATCGGCTGCACCTTCGACGGCAGTCTTAGAGGCCAGGATGGCTCCGGGCGCGTTCTTTGCCAGTTCGGAGAGTCGAGCGGCCTCGTTCACCGGATCTCCGATGACGGTGTACTCGAATCTGGATTTTGCGCCGACATTGCCGGCAACCGCGCGTCCAGCGGCGACGCCTACAGCGGCGCTGCATTCGGGAACCTCGATCAACAACCGTCTGGCAATTGCTCTTGCCGCAGCCAGTGCGGAGCCACAGTGGTCGGTAATTTCGTTCGGGGCCCCGAATATTGCGAGCGCTGCGTCGCCCTCGAATTTGTTGATGAAGCCGCCGTGTTCGTCCACCTCGTCGACGACGACTGCAAAGAAGCGGTTGAGCAGGTCCACCACCTCGGTCGGCGGTCGAGAGGCAGCCAATTCGGTCGATCCCACCAGGTCGATGAAGAACACTGCGATGTCGCGCTCCTGGCCGCCGAGTTCACTCTCGGATTGCAGCGCCTTCTCGGCTACTTCGTGTCCGACGTGTCGACCGAACAGGTCGCGGATCTTCTCGCGATCCCGCACGCCGTCGGCCATGCGGTTGAATCCGCTCTGCAGCTCGCCGAGCTCGGTGCCGTCGTACACAGCGAGTCGGACATCCATGTTGCCCTTCTCTACCTCAGCCATACCCGCACGAACGTTGTTGATCGGGGAGGTGGTTGCGAAGCCGCCCAACACGGTCAACGCGAAGCCGAAGACGATGGTGATCCCGCCGAGGGCAAGTATGGACACTGCGAGCTGGGTGGCATCCGTCTCGGGTCGAATGAATCGGAACACCGCGATCATCATCAATCCTGTGACCGGGACGCCGGTCCCCAGCAACCACGACAGGATGGAACGTCCCATGACACCGGCGATTCGGATGCGTCGTGGGTCGCCTGCTTGTAGGGCACGAGCCGCGATGGGCCGCAGAGCGAACTCACTGAGCAGGTAACTGAACGCGCACACGACTGTGCCGCCCGCGGCAATGGTGAAAGCCACCTTGGGGATCGCCTGGGGGTCGATGATGCCGTCGATCGTCGTCAGCAGGATCAGTCCACCGGTCCACAATGCGACCTGCATGCGAGTCAGACGCCACGGCATAGCAAGGGTCGCGACCTGCTCGGACCGAGTGGGCTCGCGATCCTCGATGCCCCACCGCAGACTGCTCAGGGCGCGCGTGGTGCCCCAGACGACACCGACCAGGAACGCGAGGAAAATGTATACCGGAGCGACGATGTAGTTGACCCACCAGTACTTGTCAGGATCCAGTACGTTCGGACCCGGAACGACGACACTGATCAGAACCCCGACTATCACCGCGCCGATCAGGTTCGACAGCACCAGGAACACCGTCAGCAACAGCTGGATGCGGATCCGGCGTCGACGTGGTGATTCGGAGGTGTCGCCGAGCAGTCGGGAACCCAGGGGAGCGGCAGATCGTCTCAATTGCGGCATGGTCGTCACAGACTAACGGGGCGCCTGCCTTATGGTGGTCGAGTGCGTTTAGTTATTGCTCGTTGCCAAGTCGACTATGTCGGCCGCCTCACCGCACACCTCCCGTCGGCTCGGCGTCTGTTGCTCGTGAAGTCCGACGGATCGGTCAGTGTGCACGCCGACGACCGGGCCTACAAGCCGCTCAACTGGATGTCTCCGCCCTGCTGGACGGTCGAGACCACCGAGGGCGAGACGATCAAATGGGTCGTCACCAACAAGGCCGGCGAGGAGCTTCGCATCACGATCGACGATGTGGAGCTCGACTCGAGTCACGAGCTCGGCATAGACCCCGGTCTGGTGAAAGACGGTGTGGAGGCCCATCTTCAGGAGTTGCTGGCCGAGCACGTCAGCACCTTGGGCGACGGCTACACGCTTGTACGACGCGAATACATGACGGCCATCGGCCCGGTGGATCTGCTGTGCCGCAACGCCGATGGCGGAACTGTGGCCGTAGAGATCAAGCGACGTGGTGAAATCGACGGCGTCGAACAGCTGACTCGGTATTTGGAACTGCTCAATCGTGATCCGCTGCTGGCTCCGGTCAGCGGAGTGTTCGCTGCGCAGGTCATCAAGCCCCAGGCGAAGACGTTGGCCACCGACCGCGGCATTCGTTGTCTCACACTCGACTACGACGTCCTACGGGGAACCGACAGCACCGAGTTCCGGCTTTTCTGACGACTGTCGGCACTGACCGGCCTGTTCTCTACACTGGACGTGTGCCTCGTCGTAACCAACCCCGCCGACCGAATCGGAGCGGCCCGAGTGATCTCGGTCCGGCAACCGACTCGGTACTTAGTGGCAACCGAGTCGAGGTAGGTCCGGATGGTGACACGTACACCTCTCGGATGGTCCCGGGTGCCAAGGCCGTCAAAACGTATCGCTGCCCCGGCTGCGATCACGAGGTGCGGCCGGGCGTCGCGCATATCGTGGCGTGGCCGTCGGACGATTTCGGGGGCGCGGACAACCGCAGACATTGGCACACCGGATGTTGGAACGGCAGAAACACGCGAGGCCTCACCCGTCGTTGGTCTTGACGGGGAGGCCTCGCGTGTACTGCTGGGTCAGGACGCCGAGTCGGCCGATTCCTTCTCGTTCTCGGCCTTTGCGGCTGCCTTTTCTTCTTCCTTCTTGAGAATTGCCGTCGGGTCGGGATTGTCGAGCAGTTCACTCTCCCGGTTGACCGACGCAAGCATGGCCGGAACCGAATCGAGCTGGCCACGGATTCCGAGCAGCTGAGCGAGTACTCGGCTGCGCAGCACGCGCAACTCCTCGGCCAGTTCCTTGGAGTGCGCGATCCGCCGTTCGGCCTGTTCGCTGGCGGACTGAAGCCGTCGAGCGGCCTCGGTCGTTGCCTCTTCGATGCGGCGAGCGGCATCGGCTTTGCTCGACGCTTCGAGTTCTTCGAGCGCCGACAACACCTTGGTACGGCGCTCCGCCATCGTGATCTCGAAATCTTCCTGAACCTCGGCGCGCTTGGCCTCGGATTCCGCGGCCAGCTTGTCGCGCTCGGCCTGCGCGGCCTCGACCACGCGGGCTGCCTCGGTGCGCGCCTGAGCCATCGTCTGCTCGTGCTCGGTCTCGAGTGCCGTCCGGCGCTCTTCGAGTTCTGCCACCAGCGATTCGTGCCGTCCCCGCAGCCGCGCACTTTCTTGCTGCGCAACCGAAATCATTTCCTCGGACTCCGAGTGCGCCTTCGCGCGTACCTCTGAAGCCTCGTCCGAGGCCAACCGCAGCATGCGCGAGATGCGATCACTCATGCCCTCCGCTGTTGTGGGCGGCACCGACAGGCGATCGATGTCCTTGCGCAGCTCGTCGATCTCGTCACGCGCGTCGTCGAGTTGCTTGGCCAGATCACGAGCCTGAGCTGCGGCCGCATCACGGTCGGCGGTCGTCAGCCGGAGCTCGGCGTCGAACCGCTCGAAGTAGTTGGTGACTTCGTCGCGATCGAACCCCTTCCGGACGATGGAAAAGGGAAGTTGCACCGTAGAAGTGCGCTCATGATCGATAGCCATGGCCGTCAATTTACCGGTGAGTCAAGTAGAGAGCCATACGGCTGATGAACAGAGTTCGATCAGTGCGCGTCGGGGTTCGGTTCGACGAGTTCGATGAGCACGCCACCGGCGTCCTTGGGATGGACGAAGTTGATCCGAGAATCGGCGGTACCCCGGCGCGGGGCGTCGTACAACAGCCGAACGCCGCGGGCGCGCAACTCGGTCGAGATTTCCTCGATATCGGTCACGCGGTACGCCAACTGCTGTAGTCCCGGTCCGTTGCGGCTGATGAACTTGGCGATGGTGGAGGAGTCGTCGATCGGTGCGAGCAACTGCAGTGCAGCGGACTTCTCTCCGGCACCGGGGAAAGAGAGCATTGCCTCGCGGACGCCCTGTTCCTCGTTGACCTCCTCGTGCACGGCAATCATGCCGAGGTGGTCGGTGTACCAAGTGATGGCAGCGTCGAGATCGGGCACTGCGATCCCGACGTGGTCGATTGCCGTCACCAGGTCGGAGCGGAGCGGAGCTCCCGTGAAAGACTGCGTACTGGAGGTCATGGCCATGACGTTAGCGCCAGCTGCGTTTCGGTGCTCCGCCCGCCGGTATCGGAAGGGGGCGTCGGAGCGTTGATCTCGACAAGGCCGTCTTCACACTTTCGGAGGAAATCGTGACCACAACAGTCATCGTTGCCGGCGCTCGTACGCCCGTCGGGCGCTTCTCGGGCGCACTCAAGGACTTCTCGGGATCGGACCTCGGCGGGATCGCCATCAAGGGTGCCCTCGAGAAGGCCGGTGTTGCTCCGGATCAGGTCGACTACGTCATCATGGGCCAGGTTCTCACCGCCGGTGCCGGCCAGATCCCGGCCCGCCAGGCAGCCGTTGCTGCCGGGATCCCGATGACCGTGCCTGCACTGACGATCAACAAAGTGTGCCTGTCCGGAGTCGACGCCATCGCGCTGGCCGATCAACTCATTCGCGCCGGTGAATTCGAGATCGTCGTCGCCGGTGGCCAGGAATCGATGACCCAGGCTCCACACATGCTCGAGAAGTCGCGCGCCGGATTCAAGTACGGCGATGTCACCATGCGCGACCACCTCGCGTACGACGGTCTCTACGACATCTTCACCGATCAGGCCATGGGCGCACTGACCGAACAGCGCAACCAGAGTTCCGAGGCCATCAGCCGCGAAGAGCAGGACACCTTCGCTGCCGCGTCGCATCAGAAAGCCGCCGCCGCGTGGAAGAACGGCGTGTTCGACAACGAAGTGGTTCCAGTATCGGTCCCGCAACGCAAGGGCGATCCGATCCAGGTCACCGAAGACGAAGGCATCCGCGCCGACACCACCGTCGATTCCCTCGGCAAGCTGCGCCCCGCATTCGACAAGGCCGGAACCGTCACCGCGGGATCGGCGTCGCAGATCTCCGATGGTGCTGCCGCCGTCGTGGTGATGAGCAAGGACAAGGCCGAGTCGCTCGGTTTGACCTGGCTCGCCGAGATCGGCGCGCATGGAGTGGTGGCCGGCCCCGATTCCACGCTGCAGTCGCAGCCGGCCCGCGCCATCGCCAAGGCGTGCGAGAAGGACGGCATCGACCCGAAGGATCTCGACGTCGTCGAGATCAACGAGGCGTTCGCGGCGGTCGGAATTGCTTCGACACGCGAGCTCGGGATCGATCCGGAGATCGTGAACGTCAACGGTGGCGCAATCTCGATCGGACACCCGCTCGGCATGTCCGGTGCCCGTATCGCCTTGCACTTGGCACTCGAGCTGCAGCGACGCGGCGGCGGAGTCGGCGCAGCCGCACTGTGCGGCGGCGGTGGACAGGGCGACGCCCTCATCGTTCGAGTACCGAAGCAGTAGGGGAGCGGTGGCTCTGGTCGGGAATGAGACCAGAGCCACTACGTTCTGTCGTAGCAAACCGGGCACAATGGCTGGCATGACCAACTTCTTCAACCTGAGCAGCACGGCCACACGTTTCCGTTTCATTGCTGTGCTCGAAGCGTTCACCTGGCTGGGACTGCTGATCGGAATGGCCTTCAAGTACATTCCCGCCGATGGCAACGAAATCGGCGTGAAGATCTTCGGGCCTATTCACGGCGGCGTGTTCGTCGTGTACCTGGTCATCGCGGTGTTGACGGCAGTGAAGTTGAAGTGGGACGTCAAGGCAACGTTGCTGGCGCTCGTCGCAGCGTTCCCGCCGTTCGGCACGGTGATCTTCGAGATCTGGGCCGCGCGCACCGGACGCCTGGCCGAGCTCAGCACGGGCCGGCCGGTACCCGACGCGAAGGTGCTGTCCTGACTGCCCGCAAGTGGATGACACTTCGCGTTAGTGACAAACTGTAGGACGTGACTCGACCCGGTTCCCGTCCTCCCGTCCGCCCGTCAGCTACCGTCCCCGCCTCGATTGCCGGTGCTGTCGACCTGTCCGTTCTCAAGGACCGTCCGGCACCTGCTCCCGCGGCCGAGCCCGTCGGTGACGCCGGGGGACTGGCACCTATCGTGGATGTGACCGCGGCGTCGTTCGAGGCCGAGGTGCTGCAACGGTCGACTCAGGTCCCGGTTATCGTCGATCTCGGTTCGGCCCGATCCCCCCAATCGCAGGCGTTGACACGACAGCTCGGTCAATTGGCCGTCGAGGCCGGCGGCGCGTGGGTGCTGGCCCGCGTCGACGTCGATTCCAATCCGCAGATCGCGCAGGCGTTCGGTGTGCAGGCCATTCCCACCGTGGTCGCCGTTGCAGCCGGTCAGCCGCTGGCCGACTTTCAGGGAACGCAGTCGGACGAGCAGCTGCGTCAGTGGCTTCAGGCCGTCGAGCAGGCGACTGCGGGAAAGCTCACCGGGCCTCCCGGGGCAGCTGCTGCGGAACCGGAACCCGAGATCGAAGACCCCAGAATCGTCGCCGCCGAGGAAGCCATCGACGAGGGCGACTTCGACAAGGCGGCGGCTGCGTACCAGGCGATCATCGAGGCCGAACCGAAGAACACCGATGCCGTCGCGGCGCTGCGTCAGGTCAAGTTCCTGGCTCGGGTGCAAAACGTAGCACCGGACGCCATCGAGACCGCTGATGCAGACCCAGCCAACGTCCAGGCCCGTATCGAGGCTGCAGACGCGGAAATGGCTGCTCAGCAGCCGGAGGAAGCATTTGCTCGGTTGATCGACGGCATCAAGATCAGTGCGGGCGACGACCGGACTGCACTGCGCACCCGGTTGCTCGAATTGTTCGAGCTGTTCGACGCGGCCGACCCACTGGTGGTGTCCGCCCGGCGCAAGCTCGCGTCCGCTCTGTACTGAATTCCTCAGCTGTAGCGCGAGTCGCACAGCTGCTTGCCGCCGAGAACTCCCGAGCGGAAGGCGTCGACTCGGGAGAATCCGGACGGCAGCGTCGTTCCGTTGACGTCGCTGGCCGCCAAGCCGTCGCTCAGTAGACCGGACACGGCTTCGTCGAGATCGCCGGGGGAGAGCACGATGTCGAGACCGGTGTCACCGCTTTCGGCGCTCATCGCCGAGGTGATGACGCCCGAGAGGCACGCCGAACGCAGAGCGGTCTGCGGGTCGTCGAGAGTCTGACCTGCTTCCTTCTGCACCGCGAGCGTGTACCGCGACGCGAACAGCACGTAGGCGCTGTAATCACCGGAGACGTTGAGCGGCAGGATGTCTCCCCGCTGCGGGGTCTCGGGCTGGCCCACTTCGGCCAGGTCCTCGACGTCGACCCCGATGGTGTTCGACGACGGGCAGTACGACACCGGCGCGGTGGTTTCGGCATCGGAGCATCCGACGTCCGAACCGGAGTAGTCGACTTCTGGCGGATCGGCTACCGGCAGTACTTTCTCGAAGGATTGAGTGAACAACCCGAGAGAGTCCTCGGTGACCGGGAGCTCGCCGGAGTCGTCGGGGTCGCTGAACTTCTGCGGCAACGATGCTCGACGCGAATCGATTTCGGCCTCGTCGATGCTCGTGCAGGCGGCCGCACCATCGGTGAAGCCGATCTGTACAGCCGTCACCCGCTCGAAGGCGGAGCCGTGCACCGACTCCGGATCGTTGGGGTCCACATCGCGCACCGCGACGGTCGCGGCGAGAACGCCGTTGAGACCGTCGGAGGTGTTGATGGTGAAGTGCGGCGAATCGCCCTCTGCGACATGGCGAATGAACGCGCCGGCGAAACAGTCGGCCTGTTGCTCGGCGACGATGGTCGGCGTGTCGTCACCGACGAGTCCCGATTGATTCTGAATGGCGTGACCGTATTCGTGAGCGATCACCATCACCACCGACATCGGTCCGAATGCGTCGACCAGAGCAGGAAGCAGAATGGTGCGATCCCACCCGATCGAGTCGTCGCGCGTGCAGTAGGCGGCGTTGGGAATTCCGCCGGTTCGGTCTCCGCAGAACCTGACGCCGGATCCCTCGTCTTCCGAGGCGTCCCACGAGACGACTTTCGAGATCGGCGTGAACGAACCCTTGAAGAGGGCTGGATACTGCTCGGCCCAGAACTGCTGAATGTCGTCGATCGCGTTGGTGGCGAGGATGTCGGAGTCGGTGCCCTCGGCGTTCTCGACCTCGATCGTGGAATCTGGGACGCCCGGACGCGGCCCGCTCGGTCCACTCGTGACCGGCAGTCCGGCGACGGTGAACGGGTTCTCGTAGATGGATACGGCGTTGCCGCCGACGGACTGCGCGCACGAGGCGAGGAGGAAGAGCCCTGCAGTGGCGGCCGCGGCCAGTAGTCGGGGTGTGCGGCCGCCACTCATCTATCGCTCCAGTTTTATCCAGATCGCCCCGTTGGCGGGAAGTGCAACCTGGCCTGACGCCGGTCGACCGTGCCACGAGTGCGATGTTGCTGTCACTTCACCCAGGTTGCCCATTCCGGAGCCGCCGTATTCCGTTGCATCGGTGTTCAGGATCTCGATCCAACGGCCGGGTTCCGGTAGTCCCACACGATAGCTGCCGTGCTCCGAACCGGAGAAGTTGAAAATACACGCGATGACCGAACCGTCGGACCCGTACCGCAGAAAGCTCAGCACGTTGTTCTCGGTGTCGTTCGCGTCGATCCACGAGTACCCGCTCGGCGAGGTGTCGAGCGTCCACAGTGCCGGATGCGACTTGTACGTCGAGTTCAGATCGGAGACAAGGGATTTGACGCCATTGTGCAGCGGCTCCTCGTCGATCTGGTACCAATCGAGGCCGCGTTCCTCGGACCACTCACGGGTCTGGCCGAACTCCTGGCCCATGAACAGCAGTTGCTTGCCCGGGTGCGCCCACATGTAGGCGAGCATTCCGCGCAGCCCTGCTGCCTTGGTGTAGTCGTCACCAGGCATCCGAGTCCACAGTGTTCCCTTGCCGTGCACCACCTCGTCGTGGCTGATCGGGAGCAGGTAGTTCTCACTCCACGCATAGACGAGAGAGAAGGTGATCTCGTGATGGTGGTAGCTGCGATGGATCGGATCACGCCCCAAGAAGCCCAGGGTGTCGTGCATCCAGCCCATGTTCCACTTCATGTTGAAGCCCAGTCCGCCGACGTTCGTCGGGCGGGTGACACCGGGCCACGCCGTCGATTCCTCGGCCACGGTGACGACGCCGCGGTGCTTCTTGTGCACCGTCGCGTTCATCTCCTGCAGGAACGTGACGGCCTCGAGGTTCTCCCGGCCGCCGTAGATGTTCGGAGACCAACCGCCCTCGGGGCGTGAGTAATCCAGGTACAACATCGATGCAACGGCGTCGACGCGGAGGCCGTCGATGTGGAACTCGTCGATCCAGTACAGCGCGTTCGCGACCAGGAAGTTGCGTACCTCTCGGCGACCGAAATCGAAAACCAGTGTGCCCCAGTCGAGTTGCTCTCCACGCTGAGGGTCGCCGTGTTCGTAGAGCGGGCCGCCGTCGAAGCGGGCCAGGGCCCATTCGTCTTTGGGGAAGTGGGCAGGCACCCAGTCGACGATGACGCCGATTCCCGCGCTGTGCAGGTGGTCGACGAAGTAGCGGAAGTCGTCGGGGCTGCCGAACCGTGATGTGGGTGCGTAGTAGGACGTCACCTGGTAGCCCCACGACCCGCCGAAGGGGTGCTCGGCGACTGGGAGAAGCTCGACGTGGGTGAAGCCTGTTTCGGTGATGTACTCGGCCAGTTGCTCGGCCAGTTCGCGGTATCCGAGGCCCGGTCGCCACGACGCCAGGTGGATCTCGTAGACACTCATCGGTGCCTGTGTCGGCTCGATGCCGGCCCTGGTGTCGAGCCACTTCTCGTCGTTCCACGTGTACGACGACGCGGTGACGACCGATGCGGTCGACGGCGGAACCTCGGTGGCGAAGGCCATCGGGTCGGCCTTGTCCTTGACCGAACCGTCGGCACCGTTCACACGGAACTTGTACAGCGCACCCGGCGCGATGTCGGGCACGAACAGCTCCCACACACCGGTCGAGCCCAATACCCGCATGGGCCAGCTGCGGCCGGTCCAGCCGTCGAAATCACCGACGAGTGTCACACCCTGCGCTGCCGGGGCCCACACTGCGAACGAGGTCCCGACCACTGGACCGTCCGGTGTCGCGTACGACTGCTGATGTGCGCCGAGGATGTCCCACAGCCGCTCGTGCCGACCCTCACCGAACAGGTGCAGATCGAGCTCACCGAGGGTGGGGAGGAACCGGTAGCCGTCGGCCGATTCGGAGACGTGCCCACCGGGCCACGTCACGACGAGCCGATAGTCGATCAGGTCCTCGAACGGCAGCAGCGCCGAGAAGACCCCGTGCGCGACGTGAGTCAGCTCGTGGTCGACACCGCCGACCCGCGCGACGACCTTCTCGGCGTCGGGCTTGAGGGCTCGGATGGCCGTTCCGCCGGGAACCGGATGGGCACCGAGAACGGAATGCGGGTTGTAGTGCCGACCCGCTGCGATGAGTTCGAGATCGTTGTCGGACGGGGCTGCGACGGTGTCTTCGGGCGTCGTCGGATTCTTGGTCACGTTGAATCCACTCACTTTCGGTTGCCGCGGTAGGCCAGTTCGATTCGTGCCGGGTAGGGAATGTGGGGGAGCGTGAAGATGTGCGCCACCGACGTCCAAGGCTCGAGTCGGACGAAATTGGTGTGGCCCCAGTCGTAGTGAACGCCACTCACTTCGTCCTTGATGGTGAGGGTGTCCTGCCAATCGTGGCCCAGGGCAGGCATGTCCAGGTGGATGGTGCCTTCCTCGGCTCCGAAGGGGTTGAGGTTGATCACCACCAGAATCGAGTCACCGGTCTGCGGGTCGAACTTCGAGTACCCGATCAGCGCTTCGTTGTCGATGTTGTGGAAATGGATGTTGCGAAGCTGCTGCAGCGCCGGATGCGCACGGCGAATCGCGTTCAGTGTGGTGATCCAGGGCTCGAGCGACTCGCCTCGGGCGAGCGCCCCCTCGAAATCGCGCGGACGCAACTGGTACTTCTCCGAGTCCAGGTACTCCTCGCTGCCTTCACGCACGGCCTGATGCTCGAACAGCTCGTAGCCGGAGTAGACGCCCCACGTGGGAGCCATCGTCGCCGCGAGAGCTGCCCGCAGAGCGAACATTCCGGGCCCACCGTGCTGCAGGCTCTCGTGCAGGATGTCCGGGGTGTTGACGAACAGGTTCGGCCGCGCGTCGTCGGCGCGGCGGGCATGTTCCTCGGCGAACTCTGTCAGCTCCCACTTCGCGGTACGCCAGGTGAAGTACGTGTACGACTGGGTGAAACCGCGCTGGGCCAATCCGTACATGCGGACCGGTCTGGTGAACGCCTCCGCGAGGAAGAGCACGTCCGGGTCGGTCTTCTTGACCTCGGCGATGAGCCATTCCCAGAAGTCCGGTGGCTTGGTGTGCGGGTTGTCCACTCGGAAGACCTTGACCCCCAGCGAGATCCAGTACCGGACCACGCGTAGTACTTCTTCGTAGATGCCGCGCCGGTCGTTGTCGAAGTTGACCGGGTAGATGTCCTGGTACTTCTTGGGAGGGTTCTCGGCGTATGCGATCGTGCCGTCGGGCAACACGGTGAACCACTCGGAATGCGTTGCTGCCCAAGGGTGATCGGGAGCGGCCTGCAGGGCGAGGTCGAGCGCTACTTCGAGGCCGTGCTCCTGTGCGGCAGCGACGAAGGCACGGAAATCGTCCTCTGTTCCCAACTCGGGATGGATGGCGTCGTGCCCGCCGTCCTTGGATCCGATCGCCCACGGTGACCCGACGTCCTCGGGGCCCGGAGTCAACGTGTTGTTCGGACCCTTGCGGTTGATCGTGCCGATCGGGTGTATCGGCGGCAGATAGACGATGTCGAATCCCATCCGCGCGACTCGAGGGAGCTGCTCGATGGACGTGGCGAATGTGCCGTGCTTCGGCGATCCGTCCTCGTTCCACCCGCCGGTCGATCGAGGGAAGAACTCGTACCATGCGCCGTTCAGAGCCAGATTCCGATCGACCCAGATGTTGACCGCGCGTGAGCGGGTCACCAGCTCGCGCAACGGGTGCGCGAACAGCAGTTCGGCGACCGATGGCGCGAACGCCGACGACACTCGGGCCGGCAACGGGCGGTCGGTATCGCGCAGCGCGGCGGCGACGTCGGCCAGCATCTGCCTGTTCTCGGCAGGAACCCCGGTGGCGGCGCGCAGGAACAGCCGTGCTCCGATCTCCAGATCGTTCGCAAGTTCGTGCGCGCTCTGACCCACTCCGAGCTTGGCTTCCACGGCATGCCGCCAGGTGCTGATCGGATCGCTCCACGCCTCGATGCGGCAAATCCAGTAACCCGGCCGAGAAGGGACGAACACCGCGTCGAACGTGTCGGGTTCGCGACCCGGCGTCATCGGGATGCGTTCGAGCTTGCCTCCCGGTCCGCGCACCGACAACGTCGCGGCAACCGCGTCGTGACCCTCGCGCCACACGTCGGCGGAGACTGGAAAGGTCTCGCCCACCACGGCTTTCGCGGGGTACTTTCCGGTCGTCGTATCTGGAAGGACATTGTCGATACCAAGTCGACCTGTCACTTCACACTCCATTCTTCGCTAGAGGTATGGCTGCGCGGGCGCAACCTCTGATCGAACCGATATTGGTGTGCTTCTACTCGTCAACCGTAATGCAGCAGCGCAGATGGCGCGTGCGCCGACGCATACTGCCCACGAAGAGCGTGGCAGCTCGGATTTCGCCGAGCCGCCCATCGACACAGGTGTCCGTGGGTAGGGTTCGGTCCTGTGAAAGCCTTGCGTCGATTCACCGTCCGAGCCCACCTTCCCGCCCGTCTGAATGCCCTCGCCGAGCTCTCGACAAACCTCAGGTGGTCGTGGCACACGGCGACGCAGGATCTGTTCGAGAACGTGGACCCACTGCTGTGGACCGAACTCGAACGTGATCCCATCGCCGTGCTCGGAGCGGTGGCACCGGCCCGACTGGAGGAGCTGGCCGCCGACGAGCGGTTTCTGACCGAACTGGACGCGGTCGAGGCGGACTTGCACGACTACCTCGCCCGGCCGCTCTGGTATCAGAACGAGCTGTCGAAGGGGCGGGCTCTGCCGTCGGGCATCGGTTATTTCTCAATGGAGTTCGGCGTCACCGAAGTGCTGCCGAACTATTCCGGAGGGCTCGGGATCCTGGCCGGTGACCACCTCAAAGAGGCCTCCGACCTGGGTCTGCCGTTGATCGGCGTCGGTCTGCTCTATCGCTCGGGCTACTTCCGGCAGTCGCTGACGGCCGACGGCTGGCAGGCCGAGCGCTATCCGTCCCTCGATCCCCATGGTCTGCCGCTGCGGTTGCTCACCGACGACGGCGATTCTCCGGTGCTGATCCACGTGTCGATGCCCGGATCACGCGTTCTGCGAGCACGGGTGTGGATCGCTCAGGTCGGACGCGTCCCTCTGCTGTTGCTCGACTCCGACATCGCCGACAACGATCCGGAGCTGCGCGGAGTGACCGACCGGTTGTACGGCGGCGATCAGGACCACCGCATCAAGCAGGAGATCCTCGCCGGCATCGGCGGAGTACGAGCGATCCGGGCATACACCCGCGCACATGGACTGCCCGATCCCGAGGTGTTCCACATGAACGAGGGCCACGCGGGCTTCCTCGGCGTCGAACGCATCCGGGAGCTCGTCACCACGGGTGCACTCGACTTCGACTCGGCGCTGGCCGCCGTGCGGGCGGGGACCGTCTTCACCACCCACACCCCGGTGCCGGCAGGAATCGACCGATTCCCCGCCGATCTCGTTCGGCACTATTTCGGCAGCGAGGATGGCGGCCCGGATTCTGCATTGCTGCCAGGACTGCCGATGGACCGAATTCTCGCCCTCGGCGGCGAGACCGATGCCTCGGTGTTCAACATGGCGCACATGGGACTGCGACTCGGTCAACGCGCCAACGGGGTGTCGAAACTGCACGGCATCGTCAGTCGCGAGATGTTCAACGGTCTGTGGCCTGGATTCGATGCGTCCGAGGTGCCGATCGGTTCGGTCACGAACGGCGTGCATGCTCCGACGTGGTCCGCTCGGGAATGGGCACAGGAGGGGGAGCTGTCCTCGGAGCGCGTGTGGTCCACTCGTAACGCTCTGCGTGCGCAGTTGGTGGACGAAGTACGCCGCCGCGTGCGGCGGTCGGCCCTCGAACGCGGTTCCACGCAAGCCGAGATCAGTTGGACCGCAAATGTTTTCGATCCGAACGTGCTGACCGTCGGTTTCGCTCGACGGGTACCGACGTACAAGCGGCTGACGCTGATGCTGCGCGAACCCGAACGACTGCGGGCAATGTTGTTGGATCCGGAACGACCGGTCCAACTGGTGGTCGCAGGCAAGTCGCATCCCGCCGACGACGGTGGAAAGGCGCTCATTCAGCAGATCGTGAAGTTCGCGGATGAAGCCGACGTGCGGCACCGCATCGTGTTCCTGCCCGACTACGACATGTCCATGGCGCGCTTCCTGTACTGGGGATGCGATGTGTGGCTGAACAATCCGCTGCGACCGCTCGAAGCGTGCGGCACCTCGGGCATGAAATCCGCACTCAACGGCGGCCTCAACCTCTCGATCCGCGATGGCTGGTGGGACGAGATGTACGACGGCGAGAACGGCTGGGCCATCCCCACGGCCGACGGTGTCACCGACGACAATCGACGGGACGATCTCGAAGCAGCTGCTCTGTACGAGTTGCTGGAACAGGCTGTACTACCCAAGTTCTACGACCGCGGCGAGGACGGCGTGCCCGGTCGATGGATCGAAATGGTGCGGCACACCCTCGAGCAGCTGGGCCCGAAAGTGCTGGCGTCGAGGATGGTTCAGGACTACACGCTCGGCTACTACGCGCCGGCTGCCGAGTCCGCTCGCGCGGTGTCGGCCGACGGCCACCGCGGTGCCACGGACGTCGCGTCGTACCGCCGTCGCGTCGAAAAGGCTTGGGGCGGCGTGAAAGTCGGCAGAGTCGACAGTGAAGGTTTGCCGGACACTCCGGTGATCGGTGCGGAACTGTCGCTGCGCGCGAACGTCGACCTCGGCGGCTTGGATTCGGCGGACGTCGTGGTGCAGGCGGTGGTCGGTCGCGCCGATGACGAGGAGAACCTCACCGACATCGCGGCGACGCCCATGACACACGTGGGTACGGAGGGTGGCGAGCACATTTATGCCGGCGAGACCACGCTGCCGCACAGCGGCGCAGTGGGGTACACCGTGCGGGTGCTGCCGCACCACGATGGGCTGGCGTCGGATGCCGAGCTCGGATTGGTGTCGACTCCCTAGCAGGATCGACGCTACTTTCCTGCCAGACGGGTGAGCGCCTTGCGCACCACCTCCGGGTCCGAGGTCTCCCAGAACGGAGGCAAGGAGGCCCGGAGGTAACCGCCGTAGCGAGCAGTGGCCAGACGTGAATCGAGAACGGCGACAACGCCTTTGTCGTCCACGCTGCGGAGCAGACGGCCCACGCCCTGCGCGAGCAGCAGGGCGGCATGGTTGGCGGCGACGGCGAGAAACCCGTTGCCCCCGCGGGATTCGACGGCCTGTTGGCGCGCTACGAGCAGCGGATCGTCGGGTCGGGGAAACGGAATCCGATCCAGAATGACCAGACTGAGCGAGGGGCCCGGCACGTCGACTCCCTGCCACAGCGACAACGTCCCGAACAGGGAGGTGGCCTCGTCGTCGGCGAACTTCTGCACCAGTGCCCCGGTGGAATCGTCGCCCTGACACAGAATCGGCGTGTCGAGACGCTCGCGCATCTCCTCCGCGGCGGCCTTGGCGGCACGCATCGACGAGAAGAGTCCGAGCGTTCGGCCCCCGGCGGCGCTGACCAGAGACTCGATTTCGTCGAGATACGACTTGGAGAGGCCGTCGCGTCCGGGCGGTGAGAGGTGCTTGGCGATGTACATGATGCCGGCGCGGGCGTGGTCGAACGGCGACCCGACGTCGAGCGAATTCCAGCGGATCGACCCGGTATCGGACGGCGGTTCCACTCCCGAGGCCATCGCGGTGTCGCTGCGGGACGGCGTTTCGGCAGGCAGGCCCCAGTTGACGGCCAACCCGTCGAAAGACCCGCCGACGGTCAAGGTCGCCGACGTCAGCACCACGGTGGATTCGGCGAAGAGTCGCGCCCGCAGTAGCCCACCGACCGAGAGCGGGGCGATGCGAACCGTGCGCTTGACGTTGCCGCGGAAATCGTCGACGGCGTGCCAGACGACGTCCCGGCGCTTGGCCGGATCGGGTTCGTCGAAGGCCGTGAGAACACGCACGGCGCTGTCGTGCACCTCGTCGACCGCAACGAGAGCGGCGCTGCGAGCCGCAGCAGCCTCGGGATCACTCGCCGCCATCCCCTGCTTGTTGGGGCCGATCGCGGTGCGTACCGCCCAGGCGGCGTCGCGAATGGAGGCGAGGGCAGGACCCACGCCGTCGGGCAGCGATTGCCAGCGGCTCGGGGGTAGCTCGTCGAGAATCGCGGCCCAGTTCTCGGCTGCACCTTCGAGTTGGTCCACCGTGTCTTCTTCGATCAACTTCGCACTCCGCCGAGCGGCAGCGGTGACGGTTGCCGCCGACAGCTCCTCTGTCGCAACGCCCGTCACTCGATCGACCAGTTCGTGAGCCTCGTCGACGACCACGACGTCGTGCTCGGGCAGGATCTGGATGCCCGTGATCGCGTCGATCGCGAGCAGGGCGTGGTTGGTCACGACGACGTCGACCTGGGCGGCCTCGGTGCGGGCGCGCTCGGCGAAGCAGTCCTCGCCGACAGGGCAACGGGACTTGCCCAGGCATTCGCGCGCCGTGACGCTGACCTGACGCCAGGCCTGATCACTGACTCCGGGCACCACGTCGTCGCGGTCACCCGTCTCGGTCTCGGACGACCACTTGGTCAGCCGCACCACCTCGCGGCCCATACGCGAGACCGCGAACGGGTCGAACAACTCCGCATCCGGTGCTTCCTGCGCGGCACCGGTATGGATCTTGTTCATGCACAGGTAGTTGTTGCGACCCTTGAGGATCGCGAACTTCGGTCGTCGCCCCAGAGCCTCGGTCAGCGCGTCGGACAGACGAGGTAGGTCGCGGTCGACCAGCTGCCGCTGCAGCGCGATGGTGGCGGTGGAGACGATGACGGTCTTTCCGGATTCGACCGCGTGCCTGATGCTCGGGACCAGATAGGCGAGGGACTTTCCGGTCCCGGTGCCGGCCTGCACCGCGAGATGCTCACCGGTGTCGATCGAGTGCGCCACCGCCGAGGCCATCGTGAGCTGGTTGCTCCGTTCCTTGCCGCCCAGTGAGTGCACCGCGACCTGCAGTAGAGCGGGAACGGTGGGCAACTCGGTCTTCGACGGCACCGAAGAAGACTACTGCCGATTGCCCACCGGGTTCGGCATCGACACCGCCCCTAGCCTTCGACGAAGCGGGTGGGTATCGCCGGTTCGCCCTGAGACAACTTCAGGCCCTCCCACGGGAGGCTGACCAGGCGCCCGGCCAATAGTTCACGGCCGTCGGACAACGTCGGCAAGCCGGGGACGCGCTCGCCGCCGCGGACCAACGGCGTGGTCAACGTCTCCACCGTCATGTCGTCGTCGAAGGTCGGAGGAGAGTCGAACGGGTGCACAACCTCCTCGACGGCGGTGCCGGTGCTGCGAGCCGTTCGCACCGCGGCCTTGGTTCCCCCACGCGATTCCTTGTGGCTGCTGCGCTTGGCGACGGGGATGCCGTCGACCGTGACCAGCTTGTAGACCATGCCCGCCGTCGGGGCTCCGGAACCGGTGACCAGCGACGTGCCGACACCGTAGGAGTCGACCGGTTCGGCCCGCAGCGCGGCGATGGCGTACTCGTCGAGGTCACCGGACACGACGACCCTGGTCTTCGGCGCACCCAGAGCGTCCAGCTGATCGCGAACCTGTCGCGCAAGTACTCCGAGGTCGCCGGAGTCGATGCGCACCCCACCGAGTTCGGGCCCGGCCACCTCGATGGCGTTGGCGACGCCCTGGGTGATGTCGTAGGTGTCGACGAGCAGTGTCGTTCCCACCCCGAGTGCTCGGACCTGCGCGGCAAAGGCTGCCTTCTCGTCGGGGCCGTCGGCTGTGGTGTGCAGCAGGGTGAACGCGTGAGCCGACGTGCCTGCACCGGGAACGCCGTGCCGGCGGACGGCTTCCAGGTTGGACGTCGCGGTGAACCCGGCGAGGTACGCCGCCCGCGATGCGGCGACGGCCGCTTCCTCGTGGGTTCGGCGCGATCCCATCTCGATGATCGGCCTGGACTTCGCGGAGGCCACCATTCGTGCCGCCGCCGATGCGATCGCACTGTCGTGATTGAGGATGGACAGCACCAGGGTCTCGAGGACGACACACTCGGCGAAGGTTCCGCGGACCGTCAGTACGGGGGAGCCGGGAAAGTACAGCTCCCCTTCGCGGTAGCCGTCGATATCGCCGGTGAATCGGTAGTTGCGCAGCCACTCGACGGTGTCGGCGTCGAGAAATTCTGCGACGATGCGTAGCTCGTCCGGGCCGAAACGAAAGCGCGCGACGGCGTCGAGGATGCGGCCGGTGCCCGCGACCACTCCGTATCGGCGGCCGGCGGGCAGCCTTCGTGCGAAGACCTCGAAGCTGCAGGCACGATCTGCGTTACCGCTGGCCAGAGCAGCCGACAGCATCGTGTACTCGTACTGATCGGTCAGCAGCGCGGTACTGACGTCGTCGGTGAAAATCGCGTGATCTGTGGTCGCGTCGTTGCTCACCACGCCCACACTACGAGCGCAGGGGCGAGCGTGTGACGCTGGCCCGACACGCCGTACCCTATGGGACATGCCTTGGTTGACGGTGGATGGAACGCTTCTGCCCGTGGACGGCGTCTCGGCAGGTGACGTTGTCGCCGCGTCACCGCAAGCGGTCCCGGAGCAGACCGAGGCCGTGGCCGCCGACGAGTCACACGACACTCCATGGGTCACGATCGTGTGGGACGACCCGGTGAACCTGATGCACTACGTGACCTACGTGTTCCAGAAGCTGTTCGGTTACAGCAAGGCCAAGGCCACCGAGCTGATGATGCAGGTGCACTCCGAGGGCAAAGCCGTCGTGTCGAGCGGCGAGCGCGACGCGATGGAAAACGATGTTCGACGCCTGCATGCGGCCGGTCTGTGGGCCACGATGCAGCAGGACAAGTAGTTCTCTACCTCTACTTCAGAGAAGGACATCAGCAACAGTGCGCACGTGGACGAGACGGAACTCGCTGTCCGGAGTCAAGATCAAATCCGAGATCGACGCGCGTGAGGCGGCGGTGCTTCGCTCTCTCGTCGGCTCGGTACTGGGACTGCTGCGCGACCGATCCGCCGCCGCACCCACCGACGAGCTGGCCGCGCTGACCGGTCTGCGTACCGGCCACAACACTCCGCCCGACGATGCCGCGCTGGCACGGCTGCTTCCGGACTTCCACCGCGCCGATCCCAGCCGCGACGAGCAGGATCCGACGGACCTCAACGGCGCTCTGCGTGGTCTCCACGAGCCCGAGATCATCGACGAGAAGTTGGCGGCCGGATCGATGATTCTGTCCACCCTTCCCGAAGCCGGTGGCAAGATCGTGCTGACCCAGGAGCAAGCGGATGCATGGTTGACCGGCCTCAACGACGTGAGGCTGGCGCTCGGCACGACGCTGGGGATCAGTGCGGACACACCTGACGTTCTCGACGAGGGTGATCCTCGCGCTCCGCATCTCGATGTGTACCACTGGCTGACCTGGATGCAGGATTCGCTCGTACAGGTCCTCATTCCCTAGGACGCGCGTGTGACCGCAGCCTTCTCCAACCCCGGACCGCGGGACTCCTTGACCGACGTGGCCGGTCTGCTGGTCGGCCACCACCACGAACTCGACGACGACGCCGCGATGGGGTCCGGTTCGGCCACCGGCTGCACCGTGGTGCGTGCCCTCGGTGGTGCAACGGCGGCCGTAGACGTGCGGGGCGGCGGACCGGGAACGCGCGAGACCGATCTGCTCGATCCGAGCCATTCCGTGCAGCACGTCAACGCGATCCTGCTGACTGCGGGAAGTGCGTACGGGTTGGCTGCCGCAGACGGCGTCATGCAATGGCTGGAAGAGCACGGTCAGGGCATTCCGATGGGCAGTCCTGATCACGTCGTTCCGATCGTGCCGGCCGCGGTGATCTTCGATCTTCCGGTCGGTGAGTGGACGGCGCGTCCGACGGCGGAGTTCGGCTATCTTGCTTCGGCCGCAGCGGCGGCCGAATTCGCGACGGGATCGGTCGGAGCAGGAGTCGGTGCTCGCGCCGGAGTGCTCAAGGGCGGTGTGGGCACCGCGAGCACAGTCATCGAAGGCGGTCCGGCCGACGGGGTGACGGTTGCGGCGTTGATGGTCGCCAATCCGGTGGGTGCGGTGTTCGACCCCCGCACCGGATCGTTATGGGGCACCGGCACACTGGGGCCCGCAGCGTTCGGCATGCGCACGCCCGACGTGAACGAGGTGTGGACCGCGCTGGCGCTCGAACCCAAGGGCACTGCCCTGAACACCACGATCGGGGTTGTCGCCACCGATGCTGCGTTGTCCACGGCGTCGTGCAAGAGGATTGCCGTCGCGGGTCACGACGGTCTTGCTCGGGCCATCCGGCCCGCCCACTCGCCCCTCGACGGCGACACGATCTTTGCCCTGTCCACCGGCACCAGAGCCGTCACTACGGAGTCCTCGGTCCCCGCCGCGTTCTCGGCGGAGCTGCCGGTGCTCGCGGCGGTCACCGAGGCGGCGGCGATCGTCGTCGAGCGGGCCATCGTGCGTGCGTTGCTCGACGCCACCTCGGTGGCGGGCATTCCCACCTACCGCCAGATCTTCCCGTCGGCGTTCGCTGCGTCGCGCACCTGAGGGCCGGTCTCGACCCGTCCCTGACCGGTACCGTGGAGGGACCGAATCCGGAGGCGATCATGAGCGAGATCAGTAACCGTCCAGCCCAGCGTGAGCGGCCGGTCTGGATGCGGGCCGCCATCCTGGTGGGAGCATTCACCGTGCTGCTGTGGGTCATCGAGTTCATCGATGTGGCCAGTGGGTCCAGGCTCGAACGCAACGGAATTCAGGCCCGCTCGGTCGAGGGGTTGTGGGGCATTCTGTTCGCGCCCGTGCTGCACGACGACTGGCAGCACCTGATTGCGAACTCTGTGCCGATCCTCGTACTCGGGTTTCTGGTGTTGCTCTCCGGGCTGGCGCGCGGTCTGGCCGCAACCGGGATCATCTGGGTGGTCGGCGGCTTCGGTACCTGGCTCACCGCTGGTTCGTACACGAACACGATCGGCGCGTCGATCCTGATCTTCGGGTTCATCGCATACCTGTTGGTGCGCGGCTTCTTCACGCGCAAGCTCGGGCAACTCGCTATCGGTGTGGTGGTGTTCGTGCTGTACGGCAGTGCGTTGTGGGGCGTGCTCCCGAGTGATCCGAACATCTCGTGGCAGGGCCATCTGTTCGGTGCGGTGGGCGGAGTGATTGCGGCTCGACTGTTGTCGGCCGATGCGCGAGCCGAGAGGGCGCGCGCGAAATCGCTCGATCGGCTCACTCCCTAGGTGCGAGGTAACTGCAGACACACCTGTGGTCACCGGTGAATTTCGCCGACTCGCGCTGTGAATACTGCCCGAACGTTTCTGGTGATGCGCTCGGCGTGGCAGCATGGCGTGCATGCGAATTACCGTCCTGGGATGTTCGGGCAGTGTGTCCGGACCCGATTCACCCGCGTCGGGCTACTTGTTGGAAGAAGAGGAGACCGCTCCGGTCGTTCTCGACTTCGGTCCCGGCATTCTCGGGGCGTTGCAGCGTTACGCCGACCCGGGAGATGTGAGCGTTCTGCTCTCGCATCTGCACGCCGATCACTGCCTCGATGTGCCGGGTCTGCTGGTGTGGCGTCGCTACCATCCGAATCCGCCGGACGGTCGAGCGATCGTCTACGGCCCCAAGGACACCGCGTTCCGCCTCGGGGTTGCCTCGGCCGAGTGCGGTGGGCAGATCGACGACATGTCCGACACGATCGACCTGCGACGCTGGGTGGACGGTCGCACCGTGGAGTTCGGCAAGCTGTCGATTCTGACGCGGCAGGTGTTCCATCCGCCGGAGTCGTACGGCATGCGGATCACCACCGCGGAAGGCCGCACCTTCACGTACAGCGGCGACACAGGAATGTGTCAGGCGGTGCGGGATCTGGCACACGAAGCCGATGTGTTCCTGTGCGAGGCATCGTGGACCGACAGTCCCGAACGGCCGGAGGGCGTGCACCTGTCCGGAACCGAGGCAGGCCGAATCGCTCGTGAGGCCGGGGTCGGGGAATTGCTGCTCACCCACATTCCGCCGTGGACGTCTCGCGAGGACGTCATCGCCGAGGCCAAAGCGGAGTTCAGTGGACCGGTGCACGCCGTTCTTCCGGGGGACGTATTCACCGTCTGAGGACGCGCTAGGCTTCGAGTCGTGTCCAGACGAGAAGACGGCAGGGCGGACGACGAGCTCCGCAACATCAAGATCACCCGTGGATTCACCAGCCATCCAGCAGGTTCGGTGCTGGTCGAATTCGGCAACACCAGGGTGATGTGCACGGCCAGCGTCGAGGAGGGCGTGCCGCGTTGGCGAAAGGGATCCGGCCTCGGTTGGCTCACCGCCGAATACGCGATGCTTCCGGCGGCAACGCATACCCGCAACGGCCGTGAGTCCGTCAAGGGCAAGGTCGGCGGGCGCACCCAGGAAATCTCTCGCCTGGTGGGACGTTCACTGCGTGCCTGCATCGATCTGGCCGCCATCGGTGAGAACACCATCGCACTCGACTGCGATGTACTCCAGGCGGACGGCGGCACTCGAACTGCTGCCGTCACCGGAGCGTTCGTGGCGCTCAACGACGCCGTCACCTACCTGCGGGCAGCGGGACGCCTTGCCGATCCGCAGCCGATCTCGTGCATGATCGCCGCGGTCAGCGTCGGCGTCGTCGACGGACGGGTACGTCTCGATCTGCCGTACGAAGAGGACTCGCGCGCCGAGGTCGACATGAACGTGGTCGCCACCGACACCGGCACCTTGGTGGAGATCCAGGGCACCGGAGAAGGCGCGACCTTCCCACGCACCACACTCGACAAGTTGCTCGACTCCGCATTCGTCGGCATCGAGAAGTTGTTCGAGGTTCAGAAGGAAGCACTGGCGCTGCCGTACCCGGGCGATCTGCCCGAACCGGCTACCGCGGGATCGAAGAAGAAGTTCGGTGCCTGATTCCAAGCTCCTGGTCGCGAGTCGCAACGCCAAGAAGCTGCGTGAATTGCGGCGGGTGCTCGACGCCGCCGGCCTCGCCGGCATCGAATTGATCGGTCTCGACGAGGTGCCGCCGTTCCCCGAGGCACCCGAGACCGGTGCGACCTTCGAGGACAACGCGCTGGCCAAGGCTCGCGACGGAGCCGCGGCAACTGGATTGCCTTGTGTTGCAGACGATTCCGGAATCGAGATCGATGCCTTGAATGCGATGCCCGGGGTGCTCTCGGCTCGCTGGTCCGGTACCCACGGGCAGGACGAGGCCAACACCGCGCTGGTGCTGGCACAGTTGACGGACACGCCCGACGAGCGCCGTGGGGCGGCATTCGTGTCGGCGTGCGCGTTGGTGGTGCCGGGTGGAGCCGAAACCGTGGTCCGCGGAGAATGGCGGGGAGTCGTTGGACGAGAGCCGTTGGGCGAGAACGGATTCGGCTACGACCCGATCTTCGTTCCCGAGGGCGACGGCCGTAGTGCCGCGCAACTGAGCCCGGACGAGAAGGACGCAGCCTCGCATCGTGGCCGCGCGCTACGCAAGCTCGTTCCCGCACTCGAAGAACTGACGGGGCGGTAGGTCGTGCGGGCGCGCGCAGTGCTGGGGCGTACGGCGGTCGCGCTCGCTGCCGCCGCGGTGTTTCTGACGGGAATCCCGGCCTCGGCCACGCCTACGGCAGGCTCGTTTGCCGAGGCTCTCGCATATTCGATCGCACACCCCGGAGCGACGCCTGCCGGCGCGAACGACTACTCGTGCGTCCCCAGTGCCCAGCACCCGGAACCGGTGGTGCTGGTGCACGGCTTCCTGGAGAACTCGTACGACAACTGGGCATCTTTGTCGCCGAAATTGGCCGATGCCGGCTACTGCGTGTTTGCGATCGACTACGGCAACACCGGGCCGGTACGCGCGTTCGGAGCGCTCGGGTCCATCCCCGAGAGTGCTGCGGAACTGTCGACCTTCGTCGATTCAGTCCTCGCGGCGACAGGAGCCGAAAAGGTGTCCATCGTCGGCCACTCGAAGGGAGGCACGGTGCCCCGCTACTACGCACGCTTCCTCGGCGGGGATGCCGCGGTGGCTCGGATAGTCGCATTGTCCCCACCGAACTATCCGACTGCGGGCCCGCCGGTGCAGGACGACGTGCTGCAGAGACTGAACGAGGGGAGCGACACCGTCTCGGGAATCGCGTACACGACGATCGTCACCCGCTACGACCAGATCGTCGTTCCGTACACCGCGTCGCTACTGACCGGCGCGGGAAACACGAACATCGTGCTGCAGGACGTGTGCCCGGCGAACGTCGTCGAGCACACGGGAATTTCCTACGATCCGCTCGCCCAGCAGTTGGTGCACAACGCACTGGATCCGGAGAACGCGCAGCCGATCGGCTGCTGACGTCACACGGCGAAGTCGGCTTTGACCTGCTTGGTGCGCTTGTGTTCGATGTAGAACGACAGGAATGGGACGGTGCCGGCGAGCAGTGTTCCGATGGTGCGGCCGGCAGGCCAGCGCACCTTGATCGCGAGGTCGATCGTGAGGATCAGGTACACGAGGTAGACCCAACCGTGTACGACGGCAATCCAGTTCGGCACGTTCTCGACCTTGAATACGTACTTCGCGACCATTTCGGTCACGAGGACCAGCAACCAGATGCCGGTGGCGTAGGCCAGAACGCGATAACGCAACAGCGCGGACGCGATCTTCTGAGTCTTGTTCGCAGACGCCTGCGCCTTTTCCGGTGCCGAACTCACGTGGTGCTCCTGTCGGTCCCGCGGGATTCGTTCAGCTCCGCGAGGTAGCTGTTGTACTCGAGTAGTTGCCGAGCCTCGGGATCGTCGAGGTCGCTGGAGTCTGCCGCCGGGGCATGACGTTGGGGAAGCAGGTCCAGGGGCACTTCGGTGGGACCGTCGGGACGCGCAGCCGCGGCTTCGTCCGGATCTTCGTCTTCGAGACGAACGAACTTGCGGTAGGCGTAGACCACGAACGCTGCGAACAACGGCCATTGGAACGCGTACCCGAGATTCTGGCCGTTGCCGCCGACGGCCTCGAAGCGCTCCCACTGCCACCATCCGAGGCCGAGGCAGACGGCCGCTGCCACCACGACCAGTGCGATCAACGCAGGTCGACGGTTCGGGCGGGAGGAGGTCACGCTTCGACGGTACCGGAGGTACTACTACCGGAGGTAGTCGCGTGGTGCACGTTCGCGGTGATTCGCGCCATGAGCGGCCCTGGTCTCTCTACGATCGTCGTCGACTCGCCCGCGCCGCCGCGAGTCGGTCTGCACCTGGGCCGGTGACGTCGGCGAGTGCGCTGCTGCGTCCGGTCAGAACCAGTGCCATCGTGCCCGCCGACCCTTCGATGATCGGGCCGTCGCCGCGGGTCCAGTCGAGATCGGTTGCGCGCCACTGCAGTCGAAGCTCAGGTCCTTTGAACGGTGCCGCACCGGTCGCGGGCACCAGGAAATCGAGCATCGTGATCATGCGGTGGTCGGGAACGTGGTGCTCGATGCCCAGCGGCCGACACATGTCCAGTCCGTGCACGATGACGTCGGACAGGGGAGCCATCGGCCCGTGTCCCGGCGGGGTGAATTTCTTGTCCGCGTGCGCTGTGAGGAGCTCGGGTAGTTCGTCGCCGTGCTTGCGCCTCACACGCTGGGTCATCAGTTGATTGGCCCGGTCGAAGTTGCCCCGGGTACGTGCCATCGCGAGGCCGAATTGCCAGAGCGGGACGATCAACGGGACCACCAGGTGGGCGGCGACGTCGCGCACGGTCCAGGCGTCGCACAGCGACGGGGTGTCCCATTGTTCCGGGGTGAAGGTCTCGAGAGTGCGCGCGATGGAGCGTCGTTCGTCGGAAATCTCGGCGAAGATTGCGTCGTTGTCGAGATCGCTGGACATACGAGCCACCTTCACGCGTCGGAACCTGGGAGTCTGGGGAGAAGCCGGGTCGAACGACCGTTGTGCGCGAGGGGGGACTTGAACCCCCACGTCCTGAGACACTGGAACCTAAATCCAGCGCGTCTGCCAATTCCGCCACTCGCGCGTGCCGGTGAAGTCTACAACCGATGCTCCGGTGCGTGCGACGCGGTTCTTCGAGCCGGGTCGACGTCCGATTAGGCTCGGCGGGTGGCGAAGAAGGAAAACTCGTTCGACCCAGGGCGGATCCTCGAGTTGCTGTGGCGAGTGGGGGCGAAGCCGAGCCGGACAGGGCTGAGCGTGGACGCGATCGTCGGTGCCGCGATCGAACTGGCCGATGGACACGGACTCGAGTACGTGTCGATGCGCAACGTGGCCGAACATCTCGGTGTCGGTGCGATGTCGCTCTATACCCACGTTCCCGGTCGCGAGGAGCTGGCCGATCTGATGATCGACGAATCTCTCGCCGGTCTCTATTCACATGTCGACGAGCCGTCCTCCGTCCCCGGCGGGTGGCGTCCTGCGCTGCGGTTCGTAGCCGAGCGCAATTGGCTTCTGTATCAACGTCATTCGTGGCTGCTCGACGCGGAGGGCGCGCGGCCGGTGTTGGGTCCGCACACCAACGACAAGTACGAGGCCGAGTTGCGGACCTTGGTCGATACGGGCCTGAGTGATGTCGAGATCGACTCCGTCCTCACCCTCGTACTCACACACGTCTCCGGTACCGCGCGTGCCCTCGCCGGCGTCGCGCGGGTGAGAGAACAGTCGGGAATGACCGACGCCCAATGGTGGTCGGCCACTGCGCCGATCATCGAACGGGTGATGGACCGTGAGCGTTTTCCGGTGTCGTCTCGGGTCGGAACGGCCGCGGCGGCGTCGTACGACGCCGCCAGCGACCCGGTGCACGCCTACCGGTTCGGGTTGGAGTGCATTCTCGACGGCGTGGAGGCGCTGATGTCTCGCGGTCAGCCCGCCGATCGCAGCCCCGCTTCGGATTGACGCTGCTTCGCCCGGCGTGATGTGTGCTGATATCGCCACAGGGCATGCTCGAGTGAGGCGAGTTCGGTGCCGAGTGCGTTCGCCGCCGCGGTCAGGATCACCGGGGAGCGTTCTTCGGCAATTCCAGCAGCCAGGTTCTGGTGGAGGGGCTCGAGAGCGTCGGCGACGAACGAGTTCAGATGTCCGGTCGCCTTGTCGGTGCGCACCCCGAGATGCAGAAGCATGCATTCCCAGGTGGTCTCGCCGAGACCCGGGATCGCGCGGAAAGCGTCGAACTGTTCCTTCGTGTGCTGCTCGAAGTCAGTCGAACAGCTCAACCCCACCGAGATCAACGTGTGCGCCGCCACGGCTGCGGCCGCCGCCTTCGTTCGACTGTTGCCCGGAACGAACTGACGGTTGGACAGAATTTCGACGAGTTCATCCGGATCCGAAGTCAGTTCTGCGAGTGTTGTCAAGTCGTCGAGTCGGTTATCGCCACGGTGCGATCGCCAGCGCGCGATGACTGCGCGGACCCCGGTGGTCGGTCCGCCGTACGGGGCGCGGGCGGAGAAGATCGCATCGAGTAGCGCGACCTCGCTCTCACCCCGCCATCCGGGTGTCCAGTGCGGTGAACGTGATTGTGACGCAAACGATTCGATGTGCAGTAACACTGCGTCGAGTTCGCTCGGCGTGCAGATGTCTGTTACCGATGAGTACATGAATTCCCCCCGAATTCTGTCGACCACCCTCGAGAGTGGTGGTTCGAGTGACGAAGCTAGAGGACGCCACCGACAGGGTTGCCCGGAGCGTGTCTGTGCTCGAGATCACATCACGAAAATATAACGAAAAATGCGAGGGTTTCCTCATGTTCTGTACGCCCGGGCGATCCTCTCGCCAGCGTGAATGTGGGTTACCGACGAGTTGGGTAAACAAAAAGTAATACCGCTCGACGGGGCGTACTCGCTGGTAGCACTCGGACGTCCGAGCAAACCTGAGGATTTCCTCATGATTTTGTGTCAGTCTTGGTCAGCGCGGAGAGACCTGTCGACGACGACCGGCTCACTGCTTCTGCCGCGAAAGCCCACGACGCACTCGGGCAGCCATCACAGCGAGCGCCCCGACCCCCGAGGCGCCCACGAGAGGAATCTTCAGCCTTGACGATCAACGAGAGCACACCATCACACGGACGCGGCACGCGAAGCAACGGCAACGCAGGCAAATCCCCTAAAAGCAATGGCGGCTCTCGGACTCTGGCAGATCGTTTCGCCGCGGGCGAGCCCTATGCACTGGCATTCGGTGGTCAGGGCGCACCGTGGCTCAGCTCCCTCGAAGAGCTGGCCCGCGATTCTGCACTCGAGCCCGAACTCACCGATCTCGTCAACGAGGCTGCAGCCGTACTCGCGCCCGTCTCCGACGAGCTACTGGTCGTTCGCTCCGTGGGATTCGACCCCATCGGCTGGATGCTCGAGCAGGATCTCGCCGACGACGACACCGTCGGCTCGTACGGACCGTCCGAGGCTGCGCTGACCTCCGCCGCGGTGTCACTTCCCGGGGTGTTCCTCACCCAGGTCGCAGCGTTGCGCGCGTTGAAGCTGCAGGGACTCGATCCCTCCCAGACGCCGCCCGTCAAGGTGGTCGGACACTCGCAGGGACTCATCGCTGCCGAGTCCGTCGCCGCGGACGGCGCGCAGGATGCGAACTTCCTCGCGATCGCTCAGCTAGTGGGTGCCGCAGCCGGTCTGGTCGGCCGCCGCCGCGGCATCATCGGTGCCGGCGACCGCGCGCCGATGGTGTCGGTCGCCAACGTTGCGCCCGAACGCCTGCAGGCCATCATCACCGACCTCGAGATCGTCGGAGCGCCGGAGCGATCCGCTGCACTCGCCATCCGCAACGGCCGCCGCCGCGTCGTACTCTCGGGACCGCCGGCGCAGCTGGCTCGCGTTCAGGAGAAGTGCGAGCAGATCGCTGCCGAGGAAGAGCGTGAGCGCGACGCCAAGAAGCGCGGCGGTGCCGTGTTCGCCCCGGTCTTCGAGCAGCTCCCGGTCGAGATCGGCTTCCACCACCCCGCTCTCGAAGACGCCGTCGAACTCGTCAGCGCCTGGGCGCAGCGCTGTGGACTCGACGTCGAGCTCGCTCGCGGCCTCGCGCAGAAGATCCTGGTCGACTCCGTGGACTGGGTCGACGCCATCGACGGCGTTGTCGACGCCGGTGCCGATTGGATCCTCGATCTCGGTCCGGGCGACCTCCTCACCCGCATGACCACTCCGGCACTGCGCGGACAGGGCGTCGGCATCATCGCCGCGTCGTCCCGCGGCGGCCACCGCAATCTGCTCACCCCCGGAGCTGCACCCGAGGTGCAGCCCGCATGGTCTGCCTTTGCACCGAAGCCGGTAACCCTGCCCGACGGCCGCGTCGTGGTCGAGACTTCCTTCACCAAGATGACCGGTCGTTCGCCGATCCTGCTCGCCGGTATGACGCCGACGACGGTCGACGCGAAGATCGTCGCCGCAGCTGCCAACGCAGGCCACTGGGCCGAGCTCGCCGGTGGCGGCCAGGTCACCGAGGACATCTTCACCGATCGCGTCGCCGAGCTCTCCACTTTGCTGGAGCCCGGCCGCGCCATCCAGTTCAACTCGCTGTTCCTCGATCCCTACCTGTGGAAGCTTCAGCTCGGCGGACGCCGCATCGTGCAGCGCGCACGTGCAGCAGGTGCCGCCATCGACGGCGTCGTCGTCACGGCAGGCATTCCCGAACTCGACGAGGCAGTCGCCCTCATCGAAGAGCTGTCCGAGGCCGGCATCAGCTACGTCTCGTTCAAGCCCGGCACCGTCGCGCAGATTCGCGCCGTCATCCGTATCGCCAACGAGGTCCCGTCCTACCAGGTCAACGTCCACATCGAAGGTGGCCGCGCAGGTGGACACCACTCGTGGGAGGACCTCGACGACCTGCTGCTGACCACCTACGCAGAACTGCGGTCGCGGCCCAACCTCGTCATCTGTGTCGGCGGCGGCATCGGAACCCCCGAGCGCGCAGCGGAATACCTCACGGGCACCTGGTCGGCCGTGTACGGCTACCCCAAGATGCCGCTCGACGGAATCCTCGTCGGCACCGCTGCCATGGCCACCCTCGAAGCCACCACGGCACCCGAGGTCAAGCAGCTTCTCGTCGACACACCGGGAACTCCCGATTGGGTCGGGGCCGGAACCGCCAACGGCGGAATGGCTTCGGGTCGTAGCCAGCTCGGTGCCGACATCCACGAAATCGACAACGCGGCTTCGCGTTGCGGCCGACTGCTCGACGAGGTCGCCGGCAACGCCGACGCCGTGGCCGAGCGACGCGACGAGATCATCGCCGCACTCGACGGCACCGCAAAGCCGTTCTTCGGTGACGTCGCCGAGATGACCTACCAGCAGTGGCTCGCTCGCTACCTGGATCTGGCCATCGGCACCGACTCGCGCAGCGACTTCGATTGCGGCGGTGAGTTCACCGATGCCGTGACCGAGGCACGCGAATCGGTGTGGCTCGACATCACCTGGCGCACCCGCTTCCTGGAGATGCTGCAGCGCGCCGAGGCTCGTCTGCACCCGGTCGATCGCGGACCCATCCCCACCCTGTTCGCCGACGCCGAGGTTCTCGAACGTCCGCGTGCAGCGCTGAAGTCGCTGCTCGCACAGTTCCCCGACGCCGCCGACGTGGTGCTGCACCCGGCCGACATCACCTTCTTCACCTCGCTGTGCCGCATGCCCGGCAAGCCGGTCAACTTCGTCCCTGTCGTCGACGGCGACGTGCGTCGCTGGTGGCGCAGTGACTCGCTGTGGCAGGCACACGATGCTCGCTACTCCGCCGATCAGGTCTGCATCATCCCCGGAACCGTTGCCGTCGCCGGCATCACTCGCGTGGACGAGCCGGTCGGCGAACTGCTGAACCGTTTCGAGAAGGCCACTGCGGACCAGCTTCTCGCCGAGGGTGTCGAGCCGGCGGCCATCGCCAGCCGTCGCCACGCCGAGATCGCGCCCGGACTGCTGGGCATCGTGCTGGCAGCTCCCGACGTCACCTGGGCCTCGCGGATGACGCAGAACCCCGTTGCACGCCTCGGTGATCCGGCCGACTGGACCGTCGATTCCGATTCGGTCGCCTCGCATCCGCAGACCGGCTCCTCGCTGACCGTGCTCGATGCCGAGCATGTGGAGCTGCTGGTTCCTCTCGCTCCCGGTAAGGAAGTACGCATCCGTTTGACGGTGCCCGCCTCCACGATCGACGGCGGCGCTCCCGTCGTCACCGCACAGGACGCCCAGCAGGCCATGTCGGCACTGCTGGGAGTTGCTGCAGGCCAGGAGCTTCCGGCCGTCAAGGGTGGCGTCGCACGACTGAATATCGCGTGGATCCCCGATCTGATCGCCGACCACGCAGGCGTCACCGGATCCGGACTCCCGGACACACTCACCGTCAGCGGCAAGGCCGTTCCCGACGTCCTCGTCGGCGCCTGCTGGCCGGCCGTCTTCGCCGTCCTGGGTGCTACCCGCAACGCTGAGGGCATCGACGTCATCGAGGGCATGCTCGACCTGGTGCACCTCGATCACAGCGTGAACCTCGTCGGCGAATTGCCCACCGACACATCGATTCTCGTGGTCAAGGCCGCAGCCGGAGAGGTGCTCGACACCGATCTCGGCCGCGTCGTCGAGGTCACCGTCGAGATCGGCGCCATGCTCGGCGAGGGTCTCGATGCCCCTTCCGTCGCAACCCTGGTGGAGCGCTTCGCAATTCGTGGACGCACCGGCAAGGGCGAGCTGACCGATCCGGCTCGCGCAGGCGGATCCCTCAGCGCCGACGCCAAGGACACCCCGCGTCGTCGTCGCCGTCAGGCCACCATCGTGGCCCCGCGCAACATGGCCGCATTCGCTCAGGTCTCGGGTGACCACAACCCGATTCACACCTCGGATGCCGCCGCACTGCTCGCCGGTCTCGGCAGCCCGATCGTGCACGGCATGTGGCTCTCCGCAGCTGCCCAGCAGACGGTCACCGCAGTCGATCACGCGGACACCAAGACTCCGCCGCGTCGTCTCACCGCATGGACTGCACGCTTCCTCGGCATGGTTCGCCCCGGAGCCGAGATCGACGTTCGCGTCGACCGCACCGGATTCGACCAGGGTGCCGAGCTCGTCGAGGTGTCCTGCCGTGTCGCAGGCGAACTCGTCATGGTCGCCACTGCTCGCACCGCTGCGCCGAAGACCGTCTACGCATTCCCCGGCCAGGGCATCCAGCGCCCGGGTATGGGACTGGACGCACGGGCTCGGTCGAAGGCCGCTCGTGAGGTGTGGGAGCGTGCCGACAAGCACACCCGCAGCGCACTCGGATTCTCGATTCTCGCTGTGGTGCGCGACAACCCGACCACGCTCAAGGCGCGCGGCGTCACGCACAAGCATCCCGACGGTGTGCTGCACCTGACCCAGTTCACCCAGGTCGCGATGGCCGTTCTCGGTGTCGCACAGGTTGCCGAACTGCGTGAATCCGGTGCGTTCGTGGAGAACTCCATCCTCGCCGGCCACTCGGTGGGTGAGTACAACGCCTTGGCAGCCGTCGCCGGGGTGCTTCCGCTCGAAGCCGTCCTCGAGGTCGTCTTCCAGCGCGGCTCGGCCATGCACGCACTCGTTCCTCGTGACGAGAACGGCCGAAGCGACTACCGCATGGCAGCCATTCGCCCGTCCCAGATCGGCCTGGCCGACGCGGACGTGCAGGGCTTCGTCGCCGGTGTCGCAGCAGAGTCCGGTGAGTTCCTCGAAATCGTCAACCTCAACCTGCGCGGTTCGCAGTACGCCATCGCGGGCACCGTTGCCGGCCTCGGCGAGCTCGAGAAGAAGATCGCAGTTCGCCGCGCAGAGTTCGGTGGCAAGGCCGCCTACATCATGGTTCCGGGCATCGACGTGCCGTTCCACTCGACGGTGCTGCGCGGCGGAGTCGACGACTTCCGCAGCCGCCTCGAGACCCTGCTGCCCGAGCAGCTCGATCCGGCGATCCTGGTGGGGCGCTACATCCCGAACCTGGTTCCCAAGCCGTTCTCGCTCGATCGCGAGTTCGCTCAGGAGATCGCCGATCTCGTGCCGTCCGAGCCGCTGAACACCGTTCTCGCGGACTTCGATTCGTGGGCCGCACGGCCGAGCGATCTGTGCCGCGTGATTCTGACCGAGCTGCTCGCCTGGCAGTTCGCCAGCCCGGTTCGATGGATCGAGACGCAGGACTTGTTGTTCGCGGACGAGTCCGACGGCGGCATGGGCGTCGAGCGCTTCGTCGAGATCGGTCTCGGTGCAACACCGACCGTGGCCAACCTCGCCTCGCAGACCCTCAAGCTGCCCGGCCGCTTCGGTCACCCGGTCGAGGTGCTCAACCTCGAACGTGAAGCCGCGATCGTCTACGGCACCGACACCGACCCGGCTCCGGCCGACGAGGACGAAGCAACTCCGGCTCCCGAGACGGCTGCTCCTGCAGCAGCAGCGGCGGCTCCGGCCGCAGCACCCGCTCCGGCCGCAGCACCGTCGGGCGGACCTCGCCCCGACGACATCGCGTTCGTCGCCGCCGATGCGACCAAGATCCTCATCGGCCTGTGGACCAAACTGCAGCTCGACCAGATCGGACCTGCCGACACCATCGAGGCACTGTGCGACGGCGTGTCCTCACGTCGTAACCAGCTGCTCGTCGACCTCGGCTCCGAGCTCTCGCTCGGTGCGATCGACGGCGCAGCCGATGCCGACATGGGCGCGCTCTCGGGCACGGTCAACAAGCTGGCTCGTACCTACAAGCCCTTCGGCCCGGTACTCAGCGATTCGATCAACGATCACCTCCGCAAGGTCTTCGGCCCCTCGGGTCGACGCCCGGCCTCGATCGCCGATCGCGTCAAGAAGACCTGGGAACTGGGCGACGGTTGGGCGCATCACGTCACCGCCGAGGTCGCTCTCGGCACCCGTGACGGTGCCTCGGTCCGCGGCGGTGCACTCGGCGGCCTGGCCGACGGCGCACTCGCCGACGGCAACGCTGTGGACAACGTCATCGATGCGGCAGTAGCTGCGGTGGCCGCACGTCGCGGCGTCGCAGTCTCGATGCCGCAGGCAGGTGGTGGAGCCGGCGGAACCGTCGACGCTGCTGCTCTGGGTGAGTTCACCGAGCACATCACCGGCCGCGACGGCGTTCTCGCCTCCGCAGCCCGGTTGGTTCTCGAACAGCTCGGACTGGCCGATGCCCCCAACTCGCTGCTGGCCGAGGATCCCGACGCCGCTCTGGTCGAGCTGGTCTCGGCCGAACTCGGATCGGACTGGCCTCGCCTGGTCGCTCCCGCGTTCGACGCCAAGCGCGCCGTGCTGATCGACGACCGGTGGGCCACTGCCCGTGAGGATCTGGCCCGGTTGTGGCTCGGTACCGCAGGCGACGTCGCTGTCGAGTCCTTCGCCGGTGCAGGCAATGCCGTTGCAGCACAGGCACAGTGGTGGAAGGCCAAGGCCGACTACGAGAACAGGACAGTGCTCGCCGAGACCTTCGGACGCATCGCGGACGTCGCGGTCGCAGCTGAGAACAAGGGCCAGTGGGCCGACGAGGTCGCAGTCGTCACCGGTGGCAGCAAGGGATCCATCGCAGCAGCGGTGACCGCCAAGCTGCTGGCCGGGGGAGCGACGGTCTTCGTCACCACGTCCAGGCTCGACGACGAGCGGCTCGGCTTCTACCGCTCGCTCTACCGCGACAACGCACGCAGCGGCGCGTCGCTCTGGGTGGTTCCGGCCAACATCGCGTCGTACACCGACGTCGATGCACTCATCGAGTGGATCGGCAGCGACTTCATCGACACTGCCGGTGGCGCAAAGACTCTGGTCAAGGCCGCCACGACGCCGACGATGCTGTTCCCGTTCGCCGCACCTCGGGTCATGGGCGAGATGTCCGACGCCGGAGCTCGCGCCGAGATGGAAATGCGTGTGCTGCTCTGGTCGGTCGAGCGTCTGATCACCGGACTTGCGAAGGTCGGCTACGACACCGACATCGACACGCACCTGCACGTGGTGCTGCCGGGATCGCCGAACCGCGGAATGTTCGGTGGCGACGGTGCTTACGGCGAATCGAAGGCCGCACTCGACGCTGTTGTCGCCAAGTGGGGCTCGGAGAAGAACTGGGCCGAGCGGGTGTCCATCGCCCACGCTCACATCGGGTGGGTGCGCGGCACCGGCCTGATGGGTGGCAACGATCCCATCGTCGAGGCGGTCGAGGCCGAGGGTGTGCGCACCTGGTCGACCGAGGAGATGGCGACCGAGCTACTCGAACTGTGCACGCCTGCCGCTCGTCGTCAGGCTGCGCAGGAACCGATCACCGCCGATCTCACGGGCGGCTTGGCCAACACCAAGCTCAACCTGGTCGAGCTCGCTCGGGACGCAGCTGCGGCCGCGGCCGAGAAGACCGAAGAGACAGTGGACAACTCGGTCATCGCGGCACTGCCCGCACCGCCGCGGCTGTCGACGTCGACCACCGCTCCGGCGTGGCCGAGCTTGGACGTCGACCCGAAGGACCTGATCGTGATCGTCGGTGCAGGTGAGCTCGGACCCTATGGTTCGGCGCGTACCCGCTTCGAGATGGAGGTCGACGAGCAGCTTTCTGCCGCAGGCGTTCTCGAACTCGCGTGGAACACCGGCCTGATTGCCTGGGAGAACGATCCCAAGCCGGGTTGGTACGACATCGAGTCAGGCGACCTGGTGCCCGAGGAGGACATCGCCGACAAGTATCACGACATCGTGGTCGAGAAGTGCGGTATCCGCACCTACGGCGACGACGGCGCGATGGTCGGCAACACCGCTCCGCTGATGACCTCGATCTTCCTCGACAACGACCTCACCTTCGTGGTCGGAACCGAGATCGATGCCCGGTCGTTCGCAGCAGCGGATCCCGAGCACACGCTGATCACACCGGTCCCGGATTCGAGCGACTGGCAGGTCACCCGCAAGGCGGGCACCGAGATTCGCGTTCCGCGCAAGATGAAGCTCACCCGCACCGTGGGTGGACAGATTCCGACCGGATTCGATCCCACCAAGTGGGGCATCTCGCCCGACATGGCCAGCTCGGTCGACCGAGTTGCGCTGTGGAACATCGTCACCACGGTCGACGCGTTCATCTCCTCGGGCTTCAACCCGTCGGAACTGATGCGCTGGGTGCACCCGACGCTGGTCGCCAACACGCAGGGCACCGGCATGGGCGGCATGGAGTCCATGCGCTCGCTGTACATCGACACCTTGCTCGGTGATGCTCGTGCAAACGACATCCTGCAGGAAGCTCTGCCGAACGTCGTTGCGGCTCACGTGGTTCAGTCGTACATCGGTAGCTACGGCGCAATGGTTCACCCTGTTGCCGCCTGCGCCACCGCTGCAGTGTCGGTCGAGGAAGGTGTCGACAAGATCAAGCTGGGCAAGGCTCAGCTGGTGGTCGCCGGCGGATTCGACGACCTGAGCAGCGAAGGCATCATCGGCTTCGGTGACATGTCGGCCACCGCGGACTCGGCGGCGATGTCCGCCAAGGGAATCAGCGATCGACGGTTCTCCCGGGCCAACGACCGTAGGCGCGGAGGATTCGTCGAATCGCACGGCGGCGGAACGATCCTGCTTGCTCGCGGCGATCTGGCCCTCGAGATGGGTCTACCAGTCCTCGGAGTGGTTGCCTACGCACAGTCGTACGGCGACGGAGTGCACACCTCCATCCCGGCTCCGGGGCTCGGTGCACTCAGTGCCGGTCGCGGCGGCAAGGATTCGGCACTGGCGCTCTCGCTCAATGCACTCGGCGTCAGTGCGGACGATGTTGCCGTGATCTCGAAGCACGACACGTCCACTGCAGCCAACGATCCGAACGAGGCGGAACTGCACACTCGCCTCGCCAAGGCCATCGGCCGCTCGGACGGCGCTCCGCTGTTCGTCGTCTCGCAGAAGAGCCTCACCGGACACTCGAAGGGTGGAGCGGCTGCCTGGCAGCTCATCGGCCTGTGCCAGGTGCTGGCCAACGGCGTCATCCCGCCGAACCGCAGTCTCGATTGCGTCGACGACAAGATGACCGGTTTCGAGCATCTGGTGTGGGCTCGGGAGCCGCTGCGCTTCGGTGACTCGGTTCCGCTCAAGGCGGGTCTGCTCACCTCGCTCGGGTTCGGGCACGTGTCCGGTCTCATCGCGCTGGTGCATCCGCAGGCGTTCATCGAGGCCGTTCCGGCCGAGCGACGGGCGGAATACATCGCCAAGGCGAACGAGCGACGCATCGCCGGTCAGCGCAGGCTGATCTCGGCCATGGTCGGTGGCGACTCGCTCTACGAACGGCCCGACGATCGACGACTGGGACACGACGGGACGCCGGCCAAGGCGTCGCGCGAACTGGAGGCACACGTGTTGCTCAACGAGTCCGCTCGCCTCGGCGAGGACGATGTCTACTCCTCCGGTCTGCCGGGTGCCATCTGATGGCGATTCTGGGAGTGGGTTTCGACCTGGTGACGGTGTCCGACTTCGCCGAGCAGATGGAGAAGGTCGGCACGACGATGATTCGCGACAGCTTCACCGCGGGTGAGCGTCGCCATGCCGCGACGAAGAGTTCCGATCCGACCCGCCACTACGCAGCACGGTGGGCGGCCAAGGAAGCAGTGCTGAAGGCATGGGCGACATCGCGTTTCGCTCGGCCGCCGCAGATCGGCGACAACCCGTACCCGTTGATCGAGGTCGTCAACGATGCGTGGGGCCGGCCGTCCATCAAGCTGCACGGGATGGCGCAGGAGTTCCTGCCGACGGTGAAGATTCACCTGTCGCTCACGCACGACGGCGATATCGCTGCCGCGGTGGCGATCCTGGAGGAGTGAGTCCGTCCTGAAACGAGTGAGGCCCGTCCGATCCACGAGATCGGGCGGGCCTCTTTCTATGGTTTTGGGAGACTCAGGCTTCGCTCTCGACGGTGGATCCGCCGGAGCGTCGGCTCTCCTTCTCGGCAACGAGTAGGTAGGCCATCATGATTCGCTTGAGTTCGGCTACGGCGTCCTCGTGGCTCTGGCCGTCCTGCACCGAGAAATTCAGCATCGAGTAGACGATGTGCACCAGCACCTGAGCCATGAGGTTGCGGCGGTGTCGCGGTGTGCGCGGGGTCAACGGTCCGAGCATGCGTGAGACCTGATCGGCGAACTCGCGCTCGTGGATGACTCCGGTCGCCCGCGTCGAAGGCGTCGACTGCATGGCGAGCCACACCTCACGGCGCGACGGGTCGGTCATCCACATGCCCGCCATGTGGTCGACGAAATTGTTGAGGAACCGCACCCAGTCCAGGGACGGGACCTCGCCGTCGAATTCGGCGAGCTCCTGTTGGACTCCGACGAGGTCCTGGCGATTGAGTTCGCAGACGATGACGTACTTGTTGGCAAAGAACTGGTAGAGCGTGCCGATCGGCAGTTCGGCGCGCGAGGCAACTTCTTCGCAGGTGAACGACTCGAACCCCACGTCGCTGAGCAGTTCACGCGAGGCCTGGAGCAGCGCGTCGAATTTGCGTTGGCTGCGTTCCTGGGTGGGTCGACGGCGCGGCATCAGTTCTTGCGTCTGTGCCGTCGACTCGAGCGCGGCGTCGAGACGGCGCGAGGACTGAGCACGAGCAGAGGATTCCACCCGGTCAGGCTATCCGGCGGACGTACCCGGTAGCCACACCTGGTCCGATACCTGCGGATCGTCGGCCGAGACCTCGAACGAACATGGATCCGGCAACAACGGCCGGTTCCAATTCCTGTGACAAACTCCAAGACCGATCTGAGCCAATTTAACCGTCAACAGGTATGGTTCAGGTAACAGAAGCAAATTCCGTGCAGGGTGATCGTCGTTCGGGTCCGCTGGATGACGTTCATGGTCGGGTGCCTCCACCCTGAGCACAGGGAGACTGCCATGGCAACCATTGGTATAGCGATCGAATCTGGCTCGATGCAGACAATTCTTGTCGAGCCGACCTCAGGCGAGGTACTCGCCGACCGGACGACGCCACTCGACCCCGACGCGGCCACCGTACTGACCGAAGCGATCGAGATCATGCGCGCCGAGGCGGCGAGTCTCGATACCGACGTCGACGCAGTAGGGGTGGTGTATCGATCCGAGGCCGAACGCTCCGACTTCATCGGCGCTCTCGACGACGAATCCGTGACGTTGTGTTCCGCGTCCGAGTCGTTCCTGAGCTGGCTGGCCCAGTCGAAGGAACTCGCCGACGCGAAGACGGTACTGCTGTATTACATGGGCGAGGCAGGCGTCTCCATCTCTCTCGCGGACGCGGCAGAGGCGTCGTTCACGCCCACGAAGACCGCCGAGCTCGATTCGATGTCACCCGAGCGCATCGGTAGCACCATTCCACTGGCGTGGGACGTAGTGGATCATGCCGGCAAGAAGCCCGAGTTCGTGGCCCTGTTCGGCGACTCGTCGAGCAATCGGGACCTCGTCGACATCTTGGCTCTCGGGCTCGGCGTGCCTGTGGTGCGGGTGGGGGATGCCGATCAGATCGCCGCACGCGGAGCTGCGCTGCTGGCCCTCGAGGATGGATCCGCTCCGGCGGAGGACGCAGCCGCGAAGACGAGCGTTGTGCCTGCAGAGCCGTCATCCGACGAGTCGGAGCCGCGCGACGCCGCCCTGCTCGAGGTGGTCGAACCAGCGTCCGACGCTGTTGCCGAGCCTCTTCCCGTGACCGTTATTTCTGCGCCCGACACGCCGCCTGCGGTGGACGCCACACCGTCACGAGCGGGGAGTTCCGGACGCAAGCTCGTGTTCGCAGCCGTGCTGCTGGCCGGCGTCTTGTCCGCAGGTGTCGCGGTTGCCGCGACGTTGCCAGGTGACTCGAAATCCACCGCTGAGCAGAGCGTCGAGCAACGCGATACCGACGCAGATCTTGCCGGGGCAACCCGCCCGGTGGAACCGGTGACGACCGACCCGGCTGCGCTGGTGGCTCAGGCACCGGTGATGGCACCGCCGGTCGCGACGATTCCTCCGAGTGTGGATCCGGAAGTGGTTGTCGCGCCCGAACCGACAACGGATGCGTGGGTCACGCAGGATGCGCCGCGGCCGGCCGTGGTCGCTCCCCAGCCTGCTCCGGCGACGGTCGACCCTCCGCAGTTCACGGTTCCGGCCGTTGTCCCCGAGCCGGGAAAATCGCCCGCACAGCTCGAACAGGAAGCATGGGACCGGCACTGGCAGCAAACCGATGCGTGGATTCATCAGGAGTTGTCCGGGGGCTGACAGTGGACGCTCCGCGGTACGGGTGATGACAGACTGGCGAGAGCCCGTCTGTCATTTTCTCGTTTGGAGGACTCATGCCTGCCGATGCACCACCCGCGGACGTTCGATCCCACATCGAAGCAGCGATGCCTCGAGCGAAAGAGGAATTGGCAGAGCTGGTTCGGTTCACGTCGGTGCACGATCCCCGTCAGTTTCCGGTCGAGGAGTGCATCGGTGCGGCGCGCTGGGTGCAACAAGCTTTTCTGGATGCGGGTATCCCCGACGTCCAGTCGATCGAGACGGTCGACGGCTCCCTGGCCGTTGTCGGCTCGCGTCCGGCACCCGCGGGAGCGCCGACTGTTCTGTTGTACTCGCACTACGACGTTCAGCCTCCAGGGGATCGAAATATTTGGGACAGTGAACCTTTCGAGCTGACAGAACGCGACGGTCGTTGGTACGGGCGGGGTTCGGCCGACTGCAAGGGCAACGTGATCATGCATCTGCTGGCGCTACGGGCGCTGGGGGAGTCCCTCGGCGTCGGGGTTCGGATCGTCTGTGAGGGTTCGGAAGAGATGGGCACGGGTGGCCTCGAAGCGCTCGTGGAGCAGCGACCCGAATTGTTCACCGCGGATGTGGTCGTCATCGGTGACACCGGGAACGCGAGGGTCGGTCTGCCGACGGTGACGACCACGCTTCGCGGTATCGCCAACGTGGTGGTTAATGTGGAAACACTTGCGGGAGAGGTTCATTCCGGCATGTACGGTGGTCCAGCGCCCGATGCGCTCGCCGCGTTGGTGCGGATGCTGTCGACGTTGCGCAACGAGCGGGGCGATACCGTGGTCGACGGTCTCGATGCCACTCAGACATGGGACGGCGTCGAGTACGACACCGAGCAGTTCCGCTCCGATGCCGGGGTGCTCGACGGCGTTGGGCTGGCGGGCTCGGGCACTGTGGCCGATGCGGTGTGGGCGCGGCCTGCTTTGACAATTCTGGGGATAGATTGCCCGCCCGTGGTGGGGTCTGCTGCGGCAATTTCACCGCGTGCGTCCGCGCGGCTCAATCTGCGCGTGCCGCCGGGAATGGATCCGTCGGCGGCTCAGGATGCTCTGGTGGCTCACCTCGAGGCGCACACGCCGTGGAATGCGCGCGTTACCGTCGAGCGTGAGGCCGTCGGATCGCCCTTCCGGGCCAAGACCGACGGGCCGGGCTACGCGGCGCTGTCCGGGGCGCTCGAGGAGGCGTTCGGGCATCCGATGGGGACCGCCGGGCAGGGTGGGTCGATTCCGCTGTGCAACGCGTTGGCTCAGGTGCTGCCGGACGCCGAAATCGTCCTGATGGGCGTCGAGGAACCTCGGTGCCGGATCCACGCTCCCAACGAGAGCGTGGACCCGACGGAAATCGAGAAGATGGCCGTCGCCGAGGCGCTGTTCCTGCAGCGACTGGCCGTCTCAGACAGCTAGATCGCGGCGGAGCTTGGCGACGTGGCCGGTGGCGCGGACGTTGTACTGCGCCACCTCGATCTTGCCGGCCTCGTCGACGAGGAACGTGGAGCGGATGACGCCTTCGTAGACCTTGCCGTAGTTCTTCTTCTCCCCGAATGCGCCCCACGCCTGCAGCGTCGTCTTCTCCTCGTCGGAGAGCAGCGGGAACGTCAGTTCCTCCTTGTCGCGGAACTTGGCGAGCTTGGCCGGCTTGTCGGGGGAGATGCCGATGACTTCGAGTCCTTCGCCGTTGAGCTCGGAGAGACTGTCGCGGAAGTCGCAGGCCTGCTTGGTGCAGCCAGGCGTGCTCGCGGCGGGGTAGAAGTACACGATCACCTTCTTGCCTGCGTAGTCGGCGAGAGAGACGTCGTTGCCGTCGGCATCGGGGAGGGTGAACGCCGGAGCGGTGTCGCCCGGTTCGAGCTTGCTGTATTCGGTCACCGCACGAGAGTATCGAAATATCGTCGTGCTCTAGGCTCGACTTCGACCGAGACTATTTGCAACAAGCTGGAGGACACGTGGCCAAGGACACCGACCGAATCGAGCGCGAGATCGAGGCCGCTCGCAATCAGCTCGCCAGCACGCTGGACGAGCTGAGCGTCCGTGCCAGCCCCAAGAACATCGTCGCCAACACCAAGCAGTCCGTGGTGGCCAAGATCAACGAGCCGGCAGTGAAGTTCACTCTGCTCGGAGTCGGCGCAGTGGTGGCAGTTCTCGTGGTTCGCAGGATCTTCAACTGACTCAACAGGTGCTTCGACCAGCCGATTTCACAACTGGCCGCATCTGCTGTTAATGTTTCTCCCGCACCGCAGAGAACACGCGGTGCGGATCGGCGCCATTAGCTCAGTTGGTTAGAGCAGCTGACTCTTAATCAGCGGGTCCGGGGTTCGAATCCCTGATGGCGCACGCTCACCCCCGTCCGGATCATCATCCGGGCGGGGGTTTTCGCCGTCTATAAGCCAGCGAGCAGACACCCCGCACATGACGGCGATCTCGTTCAGGACGAACTTCTTCGGCGGCGTACCGACGCCCCGGCACCACTTGCTAGCGGTTCCGCGGCTGATCTCGAACTTCTCCATGAGGTCGGTCTGCTTGAGATCCGCGAAATCCAGCGCCATCTGAATTCGCCAGCCGAGTGTCACCGGCGGCACTGCCCTACGGAGTGGTTCTTCGCTCATGGACCAATTATGTGGCATATGTCAGACACGCGTCAACTGGTAACGATCACGAACTGATGTTGATCGTGTCACTTGACAGACAATGTGCAATGCACACATGATGTGCGTATGCCAGAAGATGACGAGTTTCTCACGAGCACTCAGGCAGGCCAGCTCTTCGGCAAGAGCAGTCGCACCGTTCTTCGTCTGATGGAAGCGGGAACGCTGCCGACTGCAGGAAAGCTCTCCGGCATCAACGGTCCATACCTCTTCCGCCGTCGCGACGTCGAGCGCTACGTCGAATCGATACCTGCTCCTGCTGGCGGGGCGGGTGCGTCATGATTGCCATGCAGCGCAACAGATCTCCGCGCAGTCTCGCGCTGTGGCTGTTCGCGATCTGCGCGGCCGGTGCGGCATCGTGGGTGCTCATCCTGTGGGTGTTCATGCTCGTGGGATCTGCATTGAAGGTGTGGCTGTGAGCGCGCCGGAGCGCGCCGGCCAGCGATTCCTGCTGTCTCCGGAGAAGCGCCGGGGCGCGTTGCCAGGGATCGACCCCCGCGTCGAGAGAGCCAAAGAGCAGCAGCGTGCACAGGATGTTCGTGACGCTGCTCGTCTGGCGACGTTGTGGATGCGCGACGCGATCCGCGCGATCGAGGACCTGGACTACGTCGATCGAGTCGGATTCCTCTCGGAAGGTGCCGATCGTCTCGATGCTGTTGCAGCAGAACTGAACCAGCGGATCGTGCGGTTGCAGTCAAATCTCCGATTGGTACTCGAATCGGCAGCGCCGCCGCCTCACCTTGGCACCCTTCAGGGACGCGAGTGCTCGAAGCAGGGCAGCGTTGATCCACTGGTCGTCGCAGCGCTGGCGTCCGCAGCGAATACAGCGCACGAAATGCCGCCGATGGAGCGTGGCGAATCTGCCAGACGCAAAATCTTCGAGGTCACGCAACACGTCAATCAGGCCCTCGGTCATCTTTCCGGCAACGACGCGTTGCGCGCGACGTTCGACGTTCCGAAGCCTGGCCAGCATCTCAAGAGCCGCCCGTCGGGGAAACCTGCCGGGCCGTCTGACCGTCACGGTGGCGCGCTGAATCCCACTGCGGCCCCTGACGGTTCAGGCCCCGGTGGTGGCGGCTGACCGGCCCCCCGGGTCGCCGCCACCACCGGTTTCCACCTACCTCGACCGACAAGTAACGGGCCCCGCATTGCCCGCGAGGCCCGTCTACTCACCAGAAGAATCGAGTGAATCCTGATGAGCACCAGCAACAATACCCCCGACGATCTGTCCGGCCCTGCGTTCGCCGCGCAGCTCGCTTACGACCGGTACATCCCGGCCGCCGCGACACCATCTGACCGGCCCGACGGTGTCGAACTCCTCGTCCCGCACCTCAACGAGGACGGCAAGACCATCTACACGGTGTACCCCTGCCGGGTCGTGTACCGCGGGGAGCTCGACGGGATGCACCTGTGGCAGGCCGTCAACGACCGGTGGATGAAGCCCGGAGACAAACTCCGCGTCGCGTACCTGCCTCCGCACTCGCAGGTCACCGGTCCTCCGATCGCAGCGCCGGCGGTGGCTCATGGCTGACACCGCATGCGTCGGCGTCATCAACGGCCGCCGCGCCGTTCGCATGGTCCGTGAAGCGAAGCGCGCGCAGCTGATCGACAACGCCGAACTGATCCGCCGCGCCGCTAAGGCCGCTCTCGATCAGCTCGCCGAGACCGATGTCTCGCGTAACCAGCATCAGCTCATCGTTCAGATCGGCTACCAACTCAGCCTGCTCGAGGGTGTCCTCGAAAACGTAGCGGAGGCATGACATGTCCGACATGAAAGTGATTGTGTCCGAGGTAGACACGAAACGCGGCCTGCTCTCCGAGCGGTACACGATTCAAATCGAGGCCATCAGTCCACGGATGCCGGACCCGCTACACCTGCGCTCCGACAATCCGGAGACCGGGGAGCGGGCTTTGACCGACGTGTCATCCGCTGCGATCCCCAAGCATGTACGCGACGCCCTGTACTTGTGGNCACCTGCGCTCCGACAATCCGGAGACCGGGGAGCGGGCTTTGACCGACGTGTCATCCGCTGCGATCCCCAAGCATGTACGCGACGCCCTGTACTTGTGGCTGGCATCGGTCGAGGTGACCGCGTGATGACCTCCGAACGCTTTGCCTACGTCCTGATCGCGGCTGCCGCCGTTTGTGGTTACCTCGCGATGCGTCTGATCTGCACGCTAGTGATCGCGGCCGGGTGGTACGTCTCATGAACGACCGCCTCCCGCCGCCGGTGCGCTGCCGCCTCCGCTTCTACATGATGTTCATCGTCGGTCTTGTCGGCATCATCGTGGTTGCGTCCCTGCTTCCGCTGGTCGGTGCGCGATGACCACGACCGGCGGTGTGAAGCCGACTTGCAAGACCGAGGGATGCAAGCGCTCAACGCGATCTCGCGGACTGTGCCGAGCTTGCTACGAGCGGTTCCGACTTCGCCAGCAGGCGTACGGCCGGTTCGAGTCGATGTACGTCGATGCCGGACCAGTCCGTGAACACGTCACCCAGCTTATTGAGGCGGGGCTCTCGCGTAGACGTATCGCTGAACTGGCGGGGCTGAACCGCAAGTCCATGGAGTACCTGTTGGTCGGTCGGAAGGATCGCGGACACGGCCCGTACAAGCGGATCACCGCCGAGAATGCGCGCAAGTTTCTCGCGGTGTCGATGCCGCCCTCCCTCGCGGCCATCGCTCCGGACGCTGCGGTGGTCGACGCCACCGGCACGATCAGACGGGTCCGCGCCCTCGTGGCCTTCGGGTACACCGCTGAAGGTCTGACTGTCGAACTCGCAGGGCAGGTATCTGCGTGCACAGTCCACGAACTGGTCCGCGGCTACCGCACACAATGCCTTGCCCGTGTCGCCCGGTCGATCAAGCGGCTGTTCGACCGACTGCAGCTGATCCCTGGAACATCTCAACGGTCCCGGAACCATGCAGTGAAACGTCGCTGGGCTCTGCCGTTCCAGTGGGACGAGGACACGATCGACAATCCCGCCGCCAAGCCCGAACCTGTCCGCCTACCTCGGAGCCGGTCCCCGAAACCACAGTCCCCTGAGGTCAAGTCGCTCCGAGTGCAGAAGGTGGCCGAGCTCACCCGAACGAATCTCTCGGCCAACGAGATCGCCACGCGGCTGAACATCTCATCCCGCCAGGTCGTGCGTGACCGCTCGGCGCTGGCGCGTACCGGCTGAACGAGAGGAAGGAGGAACGCGGGCTGTGGCGAGCGAATGCAAGGACTGTCACGCACCGGTGCATTGGTGCAAGTCGATGTCGCG
>NZ_LMRR01000017.1 GCF_001426085.1 Rhodococcus sp. Leaf278 | reverse complement strand
GGGCAACACCGACCGAGATGTACGATTCGGCGACCGTCGCCGAGCAGCCCAACGCGGCCGCCATCTCGGTGCGCCCGTACCGGCTGTAATGCTTGAACTTGGAATCGTGGGTGATCCAGGTCCGATGAACGTCGTAGCAGGCGGCAATCTTGCGGAACGCATGCTGGTTTTCTGCCTGCGCAGCGGCGGTCAACGCCTCCAACGACACGATCGGTACTGCACCCATTTTTCACCCCCCGGTGAGCAACTATTCAGAACATGCGTTCGAACTGAATGAAGACTATCTCGACCCACCGACAAGAACGCGCAAGCCGCAAAAAGGTCGGCTGGCCTGCCACTATTCGCCGAATCGTTCTACACTCCGACCCATGACCGAGCCCGACTCCACAGCGGCTGAGCTGGCCGCGTTACGCGCCCAGGCAAGCGAAGGCGATCAGGATGCACTCGACCAGTTGGTCGAACTCGCAGGCTCTCGGAACGACCTCGACGAACTGCGCTCCCTCGCCGACGCAGGCAGTACCGATGCCGTCGACATCCTCGTCGAACTTGCCGGAGAACGCGGTGATCGCGCCGAACTGCAGAGACTGGCGGAAGCAGGCAGCCAGGACGCCGCAGACATTCTGGACGAGCTCGACAGCTAGCCGGGGCTGGGCCGCTCCCCCAGTTGCACTGTGAGTCGGTGCGCCGCGTCGAGGAGCATCTTTCCCAGCTCCCGTCGTCGATCGTCGCGAAATCGCGTCTCGACACCCGTCAAACTCAGCGCCCACGCCGGCTTCTCGGCGCGATCGAACACGGCGGCACCGAGTCCCCAGCTACCCTCCACGAGCAGTGCCGGATTGACGGCAAATCCCGTGGTACGGGTATGCGTTATCCGTCTGCGTATCTCCGCCGCGCAGTGGCTCTCCCCCCACTCCGACACCAGGTCCACGCCATCGAGATACTCGTCGACCTCCCGATCCGGTAAATGCGCGAGAATGGCCAACCCTGCGGATGCCACTCCGAGCGGCAGCCGAATTCCCTCGTAGAGCACGTGCGAGCGCAGGGGAAAACTACCCTCCACTCGAAGTAAGCACACCGTCTCCGAACCACGTCGAGCAGACAGGAAGGCACTCTCACCACTGTCGGTCGCCAACGCCTGCACCACTTTTCGCGCTTGGTCCGTGATGTCGTACCGCAGAGCCGCCATGGACCCCAGCAGGTAGATCTCCGGTCCCAGCGACCAGCGACCGGTACCGGCGTCGCGATCCACGAATCCCTGCTCGGCGAGTGTGGACAGCAAGCGGTGGGTGGTGGGCCGCGCGATGCCTGCCGCCCGCGCGAGGGCCGTGGTGGAGGCCCCGGACGGCTCCTCGGCTCCGGCTGCACGCAGCAACGAACAGATCTTTCCGATCACACTCGCGTTGGCTTCCGCTGACGTCACCCCAGGATCATACGTCCACTCAATGGACACCAACTGCAGAACTGTTCATCGAACGAGCAATCCGGGCCATTCCTGCCACATCGAACTGCAGCTCAGGTTCACTGACAGTCATCGTTTGCTCAACGAACACACCAGGAGTTCTTGTGACAGGAAAGACCTACGCGTCCGCTGCCGACGCGGTCGTGGACATCGGCCGTGGGGCGACCATCGCGGTCGGCGGCTTCGGGCTCTGCGGTATTCCGGACGCTCTCATCGAGGCCATCGCCAACACCGACGCCGACGAGCTCGAGGTGTTCTCCAACAACTGCGGCGTCGACGGCTACGGACTCGGAATACTGTTGGCCGCCGGACGTATTCGCCGAGTCACCGCCTCGTACGTCGGAGAGAACAAGGAGTTCGCCCGGCAGTATCTCGCCGGAGAACTCGAGGTCGAACTGACCCCTCAGGGCACGCTCGCCGAGCGACTTCGCGCCGGCGGCAACGGCGTTCCCGCATTCTTCACCCCCGCCGGGGTCGGCAGCCCCATCGCCGACGGCGGAATGCCGTGGCGCTACAACGCGGACGGTTCGGTGTCCATCGCATCGCCGCCCAAGGAAACTCGGGTGTTCGGCGACAAGCGCTACGTCCTCGAAGAGTCGATCAATGCCGACTTCGCGCTGGTGCACGCCGAAACTGGCGACACAGCAGGAAATCTCGTGTTCGACAAGACCGCGATGAACTTCAACCCCCTCGCCGCGATGGCCGGCAAGATCACCATCGCGCAGGTCGAGAATCTCGTGGAGCCGGGCGAGATCGACCCAGCACACGTACATCTGCCCGGCGTGTTCGTCCAACGCGTCGTCCACACCGGCCCCCAGGACAAGCGCATCGAAAAGCGCACCGTCAGTTCAGGAGTTCGAGCATGAGTGCAGGATGGACCCGCGAACAGATGGCCGAACGCGCGGCGGCGGAGATGGTCGACGGCGAGTACGTCAACCTCGGCATCGGACTGCCGACGCTGATCCCGGGCTACCTGACCGATGACGTCAAGGTCACCCTGCACTCGGAGAACGGCATCCTGGGTACCGGGCCCTACCCCACCGAGGACAAGGTCGACGCCAATCTCATCAACGCGGGCAAGGAGACCGTCACCGTCAATCCCGGTGCCGCATACTTCGATTCGTCCCTGAGCTTCGGCATGATACGCGGCGGACACATCGATACCGCGGTACTCGGCGGCATGCAGGTCTCCCGCACCGGCGACCTCGCCAACTGGATGGTCCCCGGCAAGATGGTCAAGGGCATGGGCGGCGCGATGGACCTCGTACACGGTGCCCGACGTGTCATCGTCGTCATGGAACACACCGACCGCGAGGGCAATCCGAAGATCCTGGACGCGTGCACTCTGCCGCTGACCGGCCAAGGCGTGGTGGATCGCATCATCACCAACCTCGCCGTCATCGACGTGGTCGGCGATGGCACGCTCGAACTGGTGGAACTCGCACCGGGTGTGACAGCCGAGCAGGTCACCGCCGCTACGGGATCGACTCTGAAGCACTGATCACCTGAAGCACCGATCGAACGAAGCACCGAGAGAACGAAGCACCGAGAGAACGAAGCACCGAGAGAACAACTGTGGGCCCGAACGTCCGAAGACGTTCGGGCCCACAGTGTTACGAACTAGTCCGGAATCATGTCGAACGTGTCCGGGTTCGGTCCGTTACGTCCCTGCTCACCCTTGTCCAGAGCCGTGATGGCGTCGACATCGGCAGAGCTGAGCTCGAAGTCGAAGATCTCGAAGTTGGCCTTCACCCTCTCCGGCGTCACCGACTTCGGGAAGATGATGTTGCCGCGCTGAATGTGCCAGCGGAGCACCACCTGCGCGACGGATTTGCCTGCAGCGTCGGCGATTCGCTTCAGTTCCGCGTCGTCGAGGACGTTGCCCTGGGCGATCGGCGACCACGCCTCGGTGGGGATGGCGTGCTCGCGGCCGTAGGCCCACACGTCGTTGTTGACGAAGTACGGGTGCACCTCGATCTGGTTCACCGCGGGGACCGTATCGGTCTCCTCCGCCAGGCGATCGAGGTGGGCGGGCTGGAAGTTGGAGACACCGATGTTGCGGGCGCGGCCGTCGGCTGCGAACTCCTCCAACGTCTTCCACGTGGAGACGAAATCGCCGTCGTAACGGGTGGGGAGGGGCCAGTGGATGAGGAAAAGGTCGACGTAGTCGGTTCCGAGGTCGCTGAGCGTCTTGTCGAATGCCGAGCGCGCGTCGTCGGGTCGATGGAAGCCGTTGTTGAGCTTGCTGGTGACGAAGACCGATTCGCGATCGAGTCCGGAGTTACGGATGCCCTCGCCGACCTGCTTCTCGTTGCCGTACATCTCGGCGGTGTCGATGTGCCGGTAGCCGATCTCGAGCGCCGTTTCCACGGCCTTCGCGGTCTTCTCCGGGTCGATCTGGAAGACACCGTAGCCGAGCTGGGGAATCTGCTTGCCGTTTCTGAGCGTGACGTTGGGTACCTGAGTCATATCGCCGGGGTGCCCGCCCACTGGCGCGTTCAAACCGGGTGAAATGATGCCCACGTGATAGTGCAGCGCATCCGGCGCGTCGTCGACGGAGTTGCCGAGAAGTTCGGCCGGTCCACCTCCGCTCTGATCGCCCCCGAGCGCGATTTCGACCCGGCGCACCCGTGGTTCCTCACCGCGCCCGAGCGTGGCAACGACGACACCCGGATTTCGGCGTGGACCGAGGGCAACCGCGTCGAGAATCTGGTGCACGGCAAGACGTACTTCGCGGCGCTCGCCGGGGCACTCGAGCAGACCGAGCGCGACGATCTGGTGCTGTTCACCGATTGGCGCGGAGACCCGGAGCAGCTGCTCACCGACGACGGTGTGACCGTCGAGGATGCCCTGGCCGCCGTCGCGCACCGCGGTGGCGTCGTCAAAGGCATGGTGTGGCGCTCCCACATGGAGACCCTGGGTTTCACCGGACCGAAGAACCGCAAGCTTGCGCTGCGGCTGGAGGAAGCGGGCGGCGAGGTCATTCTCGACCAGCGTGTGCTGGTGACCGGAAGCCACCACCAGAAGTTCGTCGTCATCCGGTACGGCAGGAAAGATCTGCCCGACGTCGCGTTCGTCGGAGGCATCGATCTGGCCCGTGCTCGACGCGACGATGCCGATCACTTCGGTGATCCCGTCTCTCGTCCCTTCCCGCCCGAGTACGGCGAGATTCCCGCCTGGCACGACGTGCAGGTGCAGATCGAGGGCCCGGCGGTACGAGACGTGGAGGACGTCTTCCGCGAACGCTGGGAAGATCCCGCGGCTCTCTCACGCCTACCGTGGCATGCGATACCCGACTTCCTGCGCGGAGTGACGCGTGAGCCGTCGGAACTTCCTCCTGCTGCGCCGGCTCCGGATCCACAGGGCACGTGTTCGGTGCAGTTGTTACGCACCTATCCCCGCCGACGCCCCGCATACCCGTTCGCCACGAAGGGCGAGCGCAGCGCGGCCCGCGCGTACGCCAAAGCGCTCGACAGGGCCACCGAGCTGATCTACATAGAGGATCAGTACCTGTGGTCGGTCGACGTCGCGAGGGTGTTCGCCGCGGCACTGCGGCGCAAGCCTGACCTGCGTTTGGTGGTGGTGGTTCCCAAACACCTCGACGACGACAGCAACTTGACCATTCCTTCTGCGCTGCTGGGACACTCGGCCGCGCTCGGGGTCATCCGCGCGGCCGGTGGTGATCGCGTATTGGTACTCGACATCGAAAACGACCGTGGCATACCGGTATACGTGCACTCGAAGGTCTGCATCATCGACGACGTGTGGACCGCGGTGGGATCGGACAACTTCAATCGCCGCTCCTGGACCCATGATTCGGAGCTGACCGCGGCCATCGTCGACGAGCAGCGTGACGATCGGGCACCCTTGGACCCGGCAGGCCTCGGCGACGGTGCCAGAACCCATGCACGCAACCTCAGACTCGAACTGATTCGCGAGCACCTCGGACGGGCCGACGGCGACGACGCAGACCTCGTCGACCCGCAGCAGTTCTTCGATGTGATCGCGGCCAGCGCGACCGCTCTGGACAACTGGCATCGCAACCCGTCCGCGAAGTCCCGGCCCGTCGGCCGACTGCGCAAGCACGAGATCTCGGTGCCGCCCGTCTGGCAGCAGCGACTCGCAGCGCTCGCCTACCGGTTGTTCGTCGATCCCGACGGACGCCCGATCGGGATGCGCCTGCGTCGTCGATTCTGATGTGCTTGCCGTTTCGGACCTGACAAATCGGGCATTCGCCATCGGTGCCTTCTTCCTCTCGTACACCCACTGCCCTCGTCTTCGCACCGTCTCCGCTTCTGACGGTGACTCTCGACGCCGCCCCGAACGGCAGTACCGAACTGCACGTACACGCAGGTGGTCAGGGTCATTGGATCGCCCGGATGGCGTCGGTGCTCGGTCTCGATGTCACGCTCGCCGGAGTCTTCGGCGGCGAGATCGGCACGGTACTGCGCGGTATCGTCGAGAGTGAGGGCATCTCCGTCGTCTCCATCGATATCGGCCAGGAGAGTGGCTCCTACGTGCACGATCGACGCAGCGGCGAACGAGAGGTGCTGGCCACGGTGGATCCACCGCCGTTGGCCAGGCACGCGCTCGACGATCTGTTCGGCGCGGCACTCGCCACCGGCGCCCGCAGCGACGTCGCCATCCTCGGCGGTCCGCATGCCGACGAGATCGTGCCGCCCGAGGTGTACGAGCGGCTGTGCGCAGACCTCCGTGCGCTCGAGGTACCGGTGATCGCCGACCTGTCGGGACCGACGATGCAGGCCGCGATCTCCGGCGGACTCACGGTGCTCAAGGTCAGTCACGAGGATCTCATCGCCGACGGCGAAGCCGAATCCGAGGACCCCAAGCACCTGATCGATTCGATGAAGAAGATGCACGACGCCGGAGCGGAGGTCGTCGTGATCTCCCGGGCGGGAGATCCCGCGTTGGCATTGGTGGACGGAGACGTACTCGAGATCGTCACCCCGGGTCTACGGATGGTCGACCATCACGGCGCAGGCGATTCGATGAGCGCCGGTATCGCCGCTGGAATTGCTCAGGGAATGTCGATGCCGGAGGCGCTACGACTGGGCGGAGGCGCGGGCACCGCCAACGTCACCCGCCGCGGACTGGGCAGTGGCCGAAAAGATCTGGTGCTCGGGCTGACCGAATCGGTGGACGTTCGCCCGTACGGCAAGGCGGGCAAGAAATGAGAGCCCTGATCACCAACGACGACGGCGTGCGAAGCGACGGCATCGCCCTGCTGGCACGGGTGGCCCTCGATGCCGGCCTCGACGTTGTGGTGGCCGCACCCCACGAGGAGCGCAGTGGCGCCAGCGCATCGTTGACGGGAATGGGCGTCGACGACCACCTCGGTATCGAAGTGACCGAGATCGAGGGGCTACCCGATGTGACGGCCTACGCGGTGCAGGCCTCGCCTGCCCTCATCGCGTTCGTCGCCACGAGAGGAGCGTTCGGCGACGCCCCGGACCTCGTGCTCTCGGGTATCAATCACGGCCCCAATACCGGTGCTGCCGTTCTGCATTCGGGAACGGTGGGCGCGGCGCTGACCGCCCTGACGCACGGGGTTCCTGCTATGGCGTTGTCCTCGCTTGCCACCCGGCCGTCGCACTGGGAGACCGCCGAACACGTCGCACATCTGGCCGTGACCTGGATGGTCACGCACCTGACCGTCGATGCCGTGGTCAACGTCAACATTCCCGACGTTCCCCTCGCCGACTTCGCCGGCATCGTCCCGGCGTCTCTGGCTCGCTACGGCGCGGTGCAGGCCGAAATAGGAGACCGTGGAGAGGATTTCGTCACCGTCCGGTTCGACGCGATCCACGCGGAGGACGACGACTCCGACGCCTCCTTGCTGGCCCGGAACTGGGCGACCGTCACCGCGCTGCGTCCCCCGAGCGAGGTGGAGAGCATCGATCTGTCGACGCTGCGTGAGTGAGTCTGCGGTTGGAGATCAGGAATTGTCGGTGGTCTCGGGCACACTGGAAACCATCACCGCACATGCCACGGACCTAGGGGGTCACCGCGTATGACGTTCCATTCGGTAGTTCCACCGTTTCTGCTCGAACGGCTCCAGGGAGCCGGTGCCCGCGCAACACTGCTGGCCGACCGCGAGATGCGGGCCGGACGAGAAGTCGTCCAGGCACGTACCGCCATCGCGCCGCGGACCGGCGGCACACTCGAACGCACCATCTCCGACGCGAAATCGACCCGCGACCTCCCGGGCCGGCAGGTTCGCGCCGAGGGTGAGGACCCCACCGGCGATGCCGCGACCGACGAGGCATACGACGGTCTCGGCGCGACCTACGCGTTCTTCCAGGAGGTCTACGGCTACTCGAGTCTCGACGGCAGCGGCCTACCGCTCGATGCGACGGTGCACTACGGCCAGGACTACGACAACGCGTTCTGGGACGGCTCACGCATGGTGTTCGGCGACGGTGACGGTGAGGTGTTCGCGCGATTCACCGTCTCGGTCGGCGTCATCGCGCACGAGCTCGCACACGGGTTCACGCAGTACACCACTCCGCTCGAGTACAAGGACCAGGCCGGCGCACTGAACGAATCGGTCTCCGATGTGTTCGGCGCACTCGTGGAGCAGTACACCGCGAAGCAGAACGCCGAGGACGCGTCCTGGCTGATCGGTGAAGGTCTGTTCCTGCCTGCTGTGCAGGGAAAGGCTCTGCGCTCGCTGCTCGAGCCGGGCACCGCGTACGACGACGATGTGTTGGGCAAGGATCCGCAGCCGGCAAGTATGGACGACTTCGTCGTCACCACCGAGGACGACGGCGGGGTGCACATCAATTCTGGTATCCCCAACCGCGCGTTCGCCGTTGCAGCCACCACTTTGGGAGGTCCCGCCTGGGATCGCGTCGGGCAGGTCTGGTTCGACACGATGACCGTCGGCGGACTCGCGCCGACGGTGGACTTCGCCGGCTTTGCCGCCGCAACTCTCGCGGCGGCGAACAAGCGGTTCGGTGCCGATTCCGATGTTGCCGAGGCCGTGGCCACCGGTTGGTCTACCGTGGGAGTTCAGTCAACACGGGAGCCGAGCGACGATCGGGTGTGATCGAGGGGCATGAGCCTGCGCATCGAGGTACTGCGAACCGGCGGGATCGCTGGGATGTCCAAGCGCGGAGTGGTCGAGACCGACGAGCCGGAATGGCAGTCGCTGGTCGAGGCTGCGCGCCCGTACCTCGCTGAGCCGCCCCCACCCGAGCCGGCCGAGTCGCAGGCCCGCGACACCTTCGTGTGGAACGTGTCGGTGGGCGAGCAATCGTGCCGGGTCGGCGATTCGGCCCTGACCGGTCCCCTACGCGACCTCGCGGAGCGCACGCTCCGCGAGGGCCGCATCAGGTAAGCCCTGCAGTCGGGCCGTCAGGCCTTCCACTCCTCGCTGCGCTCTTCGGTTGCCTGGCTCAATGCCTCGATGGTGGCGTCGACTCCGAAGTCCTTGCCGTAGACCGGCGAACCCGGCTGCTGTCGCCACGAGTCTTCGAGAGTTCCGGCATCGACCGGGTCGAAGCCGAGCTGGTCGATGACAGTGAACACGAACTTCTTCGAGTCGGCGTCGTTACCGGCGATCGGCAGCGCGATACGCCCATCGGTCCCGGCCGGTACGCCCTTCTCGAGCAAGTGCTTGTACCAAATTCCGTTGAAGGCCTTGATCACCGGCTCACCGAGTTGTTGGGCCACCCAGACGCTTTCGGGTGTTCCGCCTTCGATCTCCTCGATGAGCCCGTCGCGCTGTTGCGGGTAGTAGTTGTTCGTTTCGATGATCGGCGCTCCGGCCTTGCGAGCACCGGTGATTCCCGGAGCGAGATCCGGAACGTTCTTCTGCGGGATACTCAGAATCACGAGGTCTGCATCCTCCGCGGCATCCGCGGCCCACACCGCGGTCGCTCCGGTTTCTGCCGCCAGGTCGGCGAGAGTCTCCGGATCACGCGAGTTGGAGAACCGAACCTCGTGACCGAGTGCTGCGAGTCGGCGCGTGAGCGTGCCACCGATCTGTCCACTTCCGATGATGCCAATTTTCATGTCCGGAACAAACGATCCAGGACGAGATCTATTCCCGTCAGGAACCGACAGAGACCTTCGTTCGAGGCCGCCCGAACTTCATGGCCTTGTCCACGAGCTTGCCGTACCGCAGAACCGGTAGGTCGCGGAAGTAGTTCATTCGCAGCTTCCACGGAGTTTCGCTGCCCTGCCTCGGGAAGTTGTCGACGGCGCGCAGCACGTAACCGGCGGCGAAGTCGAGGAACGGTTCTTCGTCGACGGAGGGATCGCGTTCGAGCTCGACGGTGCTGTACCCGTTCTCGTCCATGTGCACGAGGAGTCGCATGACGTAGTTCGAGACCATGTCGGCCTTGAGCGTCCACGATGCATTGGTGTACCCGACGACGAAAGCGAAGTTGGGGATTCCGGTGAGCATCATGCCCTTGTACGCCATCGTGCTGGGCAGATCCACGTCCTTGCCGTCGACGCGGAAGGTCGCGCCGCCGAGTGCGGACAGGTTCAATCCCGTTGCGGTGACGACGATATCGGCGTCGAGGTGCTGGCCGGACTTCAACTTCAGGCCGGTCTCGGTGAAGCTGTCGATGTGATCGGTGACGATCGAGACCTCGTCCTTACGGATCGAGCGGAACAGGTCGTTGTCGGGCACCAGGCACAAGCGCTGATCCCACGGGTTGTACGACGGCGTGAAGTGGGTGTCGAGGTCGTATCCCTTCGGCAGCCAACCCTCCTGCAGCTTCCGGATTCGCTTCTTCATGAATTCCGGGTACTTCTGACTCAAGGAGAAGATCAGCATGGCCATCGACACGTTCTTGAGCCGAGTCACGCTGTAGGCCAGCTTCTTCGGCAGGCGCTTGCGCAGTGTCTGCGCGATCGGGTCCTTGGAGGGCAAAGACAGGATGTAGCTCGGCGAGCGCTGCAGCAGAGTCACATGCTCGGCCTCGCGGGCGAGGTTGGGTGCCAATGTAATTGCCGTTGCACCACTGCCGATGACGACGATCTTCTTGCCCGCGTAGTCCAGATCCTCCGGCCAGTGCTGCGGGTGGATCACCTGCCCGCCGAAGTTCTCCTGGCCGACGAACTCGGGACTGAAGCCCTTGTCGTAGTTGTAGTAACCGCTGCAGGAGAAGACGAACGACGCGGTGATCGTGACGGTCTCGTTCGTATCGCTACGCTGCGCAGTGACCGTCCAGAACTGCTGCTCGCTGGACCATTCGAGGGCAACGACCTTGTGGTGGTACCGAATATGCTTGTCGACGCCGGCTTCTCGGGCAGTTTCGACGATGTAATTGCGAATGTCGGTGCCGTCGGCGATGGACTTCTCGCCCATCCACGGCTTGAAGCTGTACCCGAGGGTGTACATATCCGAATCCGAGCGAATACCGGGGTAGCGGAACAGATCCCACGTGCCACCGATTGCCCCGCGGCTTTCCAGGATGGTGTACGTCTTCCCGGGCAGATCGTGCCCGAGGTGACGCGCGGCCCCGATCCCGGACAGGCCGGCACCGATGATGAGGACATCGACCTCGGGGGTAGTCAATACGGCAGTCATGGCAACGATTCCTTCGGTGGGGGTCAGCTGGTCTTGTTGCGTGCGCTCTCGGACCTACCGAGGCGCGCTACTTCTTCGTCCATCTTGGGCAGGATCGTCGGCACGTGCTCGAGCATGCTTCGATCACCGACGCGGGAGGTGATGACGGCCTTGAACCAGGACGCGGCACCCACCCATCGCGGCACGTACACGCGACGCTTGCGCTTGGCCAGGCCGTCGACGAACGCGTCGACGCACTGCTCGACGGTCATCGTCTTGCCCAGGGGGCCGGGCAGCACCGCGAGCAAATCCTGGAACGCCGTGAGATCGGATTTGGCGTCCTGCACCATCGGGGTGTCGATCCAGGCCATATGAGCCGAGCCGACGTCGACTCCCCGGTAGTTCACTTCCAGCCGAAGCGCATTCGCGAAGTGTTCGGCCGCGGCCTTGCTCGCGTTGTAGGCCGCCAGGCCGGGGCACGGGGTGAACGCCGCGAGCGAGGAGACGACGAGGATGTAGCCGTTACGTTCGATCAAGGACGGCAGGGCCGCGCGGACGGTGTTGAACACGCCCATCACGTTGATGTCCATGACGCGTTGGAACGTGGCCGGATCCACCTGCATGATCGATCCGTAGCTGGCGATTCCGGCGTTGGCGAGCACCAGATCGATGCCCCCGTAGGCCGCGATGCCGCCGTCGACCGCGCGCTGCATGTCGTCCAGATTTCGGACGTCGGCCACGAACGCCTCGGCCTTCAGTTGCGTCGCCAGCTCGCGCAGCGGGGTCTCGTCGACGTCGACGAGTACCAGCCGGGCACCCTTGCCTGCCAGGTCACGCGCGGTGGCGGCACCGATTCCCCGTGCTGCTCCGGTGATCAGAACCACCTTGTTTCGTAGCGTCGACGCCGCCATGTTCTCCCCCTCGATCCGAATGCTTGTCTGCCAACACTTTGCATCTGATACCGAGCGGTGTCAAGATCTGTGTGTGACCAACCATCACAGTGAAGTCGGCCGCACCTACCGAGGTGCCGATCCGCAGCAGCGGCAGCAGGAGCGTCGGATCCGCCTGCTCGACGCAGCCGTCGAGGTCTTCGGCACCACCGGATACCGGACAGCGACTGTGGAGAAGGTATGCACCGAGGCCGGGCTGACCAAGCGCTACTTCTACGAGTCCTTCACCAACAGCGAGGACTTGCTGATGGCCACGTACGCCCGGGCCACCGACGCGATGCGCGAGAGCATCCTCATCGGAGCAGCCGCAGAAACGGATTCCAGCGAACAGGTACTCCGAGGGGCCCTCACCGGCTTCTTCACGTTCGTCGCCGAGCAGCCCAAATCGGCTCGAATTGCCTTCGTCGAGATCCTCGGCGTATCGCCTACCGTCGACGCGCTGTACCGCAAGACCACCACCTCGTTTTCCACGACCGTGCTACAGGTGGCCGAGACCGTGGGGTCCAGCCGTGGCCTGGCCGGGCCGAACCGTCGGACCCTGGCCATGGGTCTGGTGGGTGCCGTCCTCACCATCGCTCAGCAGTGGCTGCTGTCCCCCGAACGCGAACCTCTCGATTCCGTGATCGCGAGTGCTCACACCATCCTGGCCGCGGTGGTGTTCGGACGCGTCGACGGCTGAGCAGTTGTCAGGCCCTGCTCTGCAGCGGCTCCACCGGCTCGTCGGCGGTGACGCGTTCACCGGATTTGACGACGACGACGCCGAGCAGAATCAGTGCGCCACCGGCCAATTGGATCGGTCCCGGTGCCTGGCCGAGCAACAGCCACGCGAACACCAGTGCCGCAACCACTTCCATCAAACCCATGAACGACGCCAGCCGAGAGCCGAGGCGTCGACCGGCCGCAATTCCGAGCACGTAGGCCAACGCGGCAGTCACCACACCGAGGCCGATGATCGGAACCCACCACGGGACAACAGCATCGACGAACGCGACGTCGGTCAGCGGGGCCGCGAACGGGACGATGCCGACCAGACCGGCGGCGAGCAGAATGAGTCCACCCGCGAGCAGGCCGCCCCCAGCAAGCACGATCGGCGGCAAACCGTTGCTCTCGTCGGCCGAGAGCACCCAGTAGACGGCCGCTCCCGCCATCGCACCGAGCGCCCACAGCACCCCGACGGTGTCGACGTCCGCGCCGGAGATCAGGTCGAGCACCAGGACGAGACCCATCGCGGCCAACAGTGCGCCCACCAAAGTCAGCCGGCCGGGACGCTGCTGGTGCCGAAACCACATCCAGCCGATGACGGCCACGGGCGAGGTGAATTCGATCAACAGCGCCACGCCCACCTCCATGCGTCCGACGGCATTGAAGAAGGCGAGCTGGCAGCCGGCGACCGCAAATGCTCCGTACGCGGCGATCAACTTCCAGTTCTTGGCCAGCAAGCCCCATCGGCCGCGCAGTGCCAGGATCGACGGAATCAACAAGACGGCAGCAGCGAGCAGGATGCGCGCGGTCACCGCAGCGCCGGCAGTCCAGCCGGCGTCGAGGAGGCCGGTGGCCAGCGAGCCGGACAGGCCGAACGACGCGGCGGACGCCAACGCGAACACGAGACCGGACAGGCGCCTGGACCGCGCAGCAGCGGTGGTGGACGCGAGCTGCGCGTCTGCGTCATGAGTGAAAGCCGTCATGACATGTGACAGTAGAGGGCGGCTTGGTAAGGTGTCAATGTGCTTTTCGCTCATGACACCGAACTGTCGTTGCTGGCGGCCGTGGCGTTGGTCAATTCCGCGGAGGACCCGGACACGTTGACCACGCGCGAGGAACTGGCCGAGTTCTTCACCGAGCAGGGCTACTCCGGAAGATTCGACGGTGACGACGACGAGCTCGACGCGGTCAGAGCACTGCGGCCGACGCTGCGATCACTGCTCACCAGCAGCCGCGACGACGCCGTGGTCGAGGTCAACCGACTTCTGGCCGAGTCCTCCGCCCTGCCTCGACTGGTCCGGCACGACACACTCGACTGGCATATCCACGCCGTCGCAGACGACAGTCCCCTGGGAACCCGCATCGTCGTCGAAACCGCGATGGCAATGATCGACGTCATCCGCGCCGACGAGCTGTCCCGCTTCGACGTCTGTGCCGATCCGGACTGCAACGGTTTGGTTCTCGACCTGTCCCGAAACCGCTCTCGACGGTTCTGCAGCACCACCTGCGGAAACCGCGCGGCCGTTGCTGCATACCGGGCACGTAAGGCCCAGTAACGGGTATCACTGGAGGACCGGCGGCATATTCGACCGACTTTCGGGTAATCCTGCGATCGAGCTGATCGAAAGGAACTACCCCCATGGTCGAGAAAAGGCCTCCCGTATCAAGCATGTCCAGAGCTGTCGTGAACATGCTGGCCGTCCTCATGATATTTGCCGGAATCGCCGCAGCCGGCGGATTGATCGCAGCACTCGCCGGCGGTTTCGAGGGCTGGGCAATCGTTGCCGGCATCGCTGTGATCGCGCTGTTCACCGGCGGCTTCTTCGCAGTTCGCGAGGGCGCGCGCCGTCGGGCTCTCGAGTCCAGCCAGGTGGTCTACGCACCCGACAACACCGACCAACTGTTCGACGTCGACCCGACAACAGGTGAGCGCACTCCGCACCGGGATTAGTGCGCCACCCGCTGCCACGCGTATCGGATTCCCCACACCAGTTGTGCTCACTGTCCACAATTTGCCTCGCAAGGCCGAATCCCGTCGTTGACGGCGAATTGTGGACACTCAGCACACCTGCGACGTCGGAGAGTTAGCCCTTATCCGCCCGCAACGCCGCCAACATACTCGAGCTGTTCGCGCGGCGACTGATCCACGTTGCCTGAACCGCGTGATAGAGGTCCGGCTTTCCGCTCCACACCGCGGCCGCCGGCGAGTTGTCGGAGTCGAGTTCGTGATGCCAGGACCCACCGACGTAGTCGATGAACGATTCGGCGGCGACGTCCCACCATTCGCGATAGTCGTTGTCGTACCGATCTTCTCCGGTGTGTCGGCCCAGCGTTGCAGCAGCGGCAATTGCCTCGCACAGAACCCAGTGCAGACGCTCGGTGACCACCGGCTTCCCGGCCCAGTCGGTCGTGTAGACGAAACCGGGCGTCGGTCCGGCCTGCCAACCATCCTGCGTCGCACGGTGGTACAGGGACGCGGCGCTGGCTACGTAGTCGTGTCCGCCGGGGCTGGCGGCCACCGAACTCGCTTGAACGAGAAGCCGCGCCCACTCGAATCCGTGACCGACGGTGGCCCCGTACGGCTTGAACTGATTCGCGGTGTCGTCGCTGTTGAATTCGAGCATCGGTACCCACCCTGCGGTGAAGTGCTCGGGAATGCGATGTTCGTTGGCCTGCGACCACCCGATCACGTTGTCGCAGATGCGTACTGCGCGGTTCCGCCAGATTTCGGGTGCACCTGCGTCCGCCGCCGCCAACAGCGCTTCGACCATGTGCATGTTGGCGTTGATACCGCGATAGCCGTCGAGCTCGGTCCAGTCCGCGTTCCAGGTATCCGCGCACATTCCGTACCCGTCGTCCCAGAATCGCCGGTCCACGATATCGAGGGCTTCGTCGAGAAGCGCGCGTCCTCTCGCGTGGCCGGCCGCCGTGGCTGCTGCCGCCGCCAACACCACGAAGGCATGTGTGTAGGCCGTCTTCGTCGCTTCGGGTGACGAGGCATCGGCGCTCGACTCGAACCACCCGCCGTTCGCGTGGTCCCGCAATGTCGTCAGCAGACCGTCGAACACTCGATCGGCTTTCCTACGAGACCCGGGATACCCCTGGACCGACGCCAGGAAATGCACGTGCGCCATCCGCGCAGTGATGTAGGTCAGTGCCGGGTGATCGAGATCGGGGTTCCCCCGATCGTCCAACCACGCTGCGCCACCGGCAGGGTGCTCGAGTGAAGTTCCGAACCGAAGGAGCCGAGCTGCTTCGGCATCGAGCCACAGCTGGTGCACGGGCAAGGTCCACCACTGACGGTGCTCTCGGAATGTCATGCTTTCATTCTGCGTGATCCGGCGCGATCACCGAACCACTTTGTAACGCAAATACATCCAGCCCGTCGAGGGGAAGTGCTTCTGTTCTTCCAAAACGAGGTCCAGGCGGTGACCCACGGGAAAGTACGGCTTTCCACCACCGAGGATCGTCGGAACGAGGATGACCTCGTATTGGTCGATCGAGTCGACCAACGAGGCGGCCAAGCCCGCCCCACCGACGGCCAAGGTCCCCTCGGTCTCGCGCTTCAGTCGCTCCACTTCGGCGACGGCATCTGCGCTGCGGACCAGTCGACAACCGTCGGGCACCGCGGTGAGGGTGTCGGAGAAGATCACCCGAGGAGTCGCCTTGTAGAGCTCGGCGAACTCGGCCTCGACGGGGTCGCCGCCCACACGTTCGGGGTCGGTCCAGTAATCCTCCATGGCCTCGTACAGCCGCCGGCCGAACAGAAAGGTGCTCGTCGCCTCGGTCTGCCGGTTGGAGAATTTATGCGATTCCTCGTCGGGCACCGAGAAGTCGAGGCTGCCGGCTGGGTCCTCGATGTAGCCGTCGAGGGAAACATGCATGTTGTAGGTCAGAATGGCCATGTCACTCCTGAAGTCGGGTGGGTTTGTCAGTATCGACCGCCGCACCGGCGAGAAGTAACCGGCCTATCCGCGTATTCAGTCCAGAATGGCCGTTGCCTCGATCTCGACGAGTACGTCGGGCTCGAAGAGATAGTCCACCCCGATCAGTGATGCCGGCGGCATCGGAGTCGGCAGTCCGATCTCGTCGGCGACGCGTGTGACGCCGTCCATGAACTCACCGATCTGTTCGGGAGCCCAGTGCGTGACATAGAACGTCAGCCGGAGGACATGGTCGAAAGTTGCTCCGGCACCGGTCAATCCGATTGCGGTATTTCGGAGCGCCTGCGCAACCTGACCGGCGAGGTCGTTTTCGGCAATCGCTGACCCGTCATCGCGCCGGCCGATCTGACCACTGACGTGGATGTGTCGAGAACCCTGACCCACCGCCACGTGGTGATACGGGGTCGGTTGCATCATGCCTGACGGGGTGAATCGAGTGACGCTCATGGCGTTCCCTTCGTCGTTGAAATTCAGGTATAACGTTGATACCTGGTACACAAAGGACACTTCAAGGGAACCTGGTTTCATGACCGATACCACCGACGGCGACGCAGAACTGACGATCACCGCCCCCCACCGCGAACTGCTGGAGCAGGTGCTCGACAAATGGTCGCTGCACGTACTGAACGAATTGTGCGAGCGCCCCTGCCGATTCAACGATCTGCGCCGAGCGATTCCCGAGGTGACTCAGAAGTCCCTCACCGCAACTCTGAGAAAACTCGAACGCAACGGGATCATCGAACGCACGGTTCTGAGCACCCGCCCGGTGGCGGTGGAATATCGAATCACCCCACTCGGCAAAACGCTTCGAGCTCCCGTCGACGTTCTGCTGGCGTGGGCAACCGCGCACATGGACGACATCGAGCGAGCGCGAGACCGATTCGATGCCCTATGACGGTTCACGTCCAGTAGAGCAGCTGTGCCTCGGGCAGAACGCTACGAAGTTCGTCGGTGAACCAACTGCGCATCTCCGCCATCGTGTCCTTCGGATAGACGTATTTGACTCCACCGAACTTGTTTCTCTTCGCGGTGCGAGCATTTTCGTCCATTTCCAGTTTCGTTCCTGGATACCAGCTCAGCAGCACGTCTTTGCTCGACGGCGTGAACCGATGAGTGATGATTTCGGCGGTCAGGTCAAGGTCGGGGACGTCGCGCAACGCGTACGCGACATCTGAGAGCAGCCGGCCGTATTGCTCGCGCCACTGCGGAATCGGCATGATCGGCGCGATGGTCAAGCCCACGCGGTAACCGGCCAGCGCCAAGTGTCGAAGCGCGGCGATGCGGGCAGGCATGCGTGCAGTGCCACCCTCGAATCGGTGTGCGATGTCATCTGCGTTGACCGACAAGCGAACTCGAGTACGTCGACCGTGATCGAGCGTCACCAGCTCGTTGACGTCGTCGAACTTGGTCGTGAAACGCAGCGATACGTCGTCGCCGTACGCACCCGCGCCTACTCTGCGAATGGCCTCCGCAAGGGACCCCGTCACGTGTTCGATCCCCAACGGATCTGTGTAGCAGGACAACTCGAAGGTGGTGCCCTCATGGCCCCGTTCCTCGGTGCCGGAGGTGATGGAACCGCGGCCGGCATGCGTACCGATACCGGCCAAGACGTCGTCGAGATTGGCAAACACTCTGGTGATCGGGGGGCCTGACAACGAGCCCGCGAGATAGCAGTACTGACAGTGCGCCGGGCAACCCTTCGCCAGATCGATACGCCAGTCTGCACTCGGCGGAATGGGTTGGGGTTTCAACACACTCGGCGGCGCGACCACGACGGCCATGGTCGTCTTGGCACGCGCGTAGGTCTCTCGTTCGGACTCACCACGCAGTCCGGTCAGACGATCTCCCGGGAGGATGTCGATGTCGGCAACCCCTGCCGCCTCGCAACGGCGAAGGATTTCCGCAGTGTGCGGCAACTCGGACGCGGACTGGGTGACCAGGACACGAGAGGGCGTCCAGAGTCGAGTGGGGGCAACCAGGAGATCATCCATTACCCGTGTTCAACACAGCCGAGCGCGCAAAGCTTCCCGTTCACCGCCGTTCACCGCCGTTCACGCGAGAAATTCAGGAACCCCAGCTGTCCGACGGGATCTCGTTCGGTCGACCCAACAGGTAGCCCTGTCCTCGAACGGAATTCGGCAATGCATCGAGTTGGTCGAGAGTCTCGATGCCTTCCACCACACAACCCAGATTCAGATCGCGGGCGAGATTGATGATCGCCAGAACGATGCTGCTGCTCGTCGAATCGCTGGTCATGGTGGCGGTGAACGAACGGTCGATCTTCACGGCGCTGACCGGGAGAGTGGCGAGGTACCGCAGGCTCGCGAACCCGGTGCCGAAGTCGTCGATGGCGATTCCTACCCCCGATGCGCGCAGTTCACCGATCTGACGCAGCATCGAAGAACCCGACTCGAGCAGCACCGACTCCGTCAGCTCGAGGACAAGATCCACCGGTGCCATGTCGTGCCGAGCGAGGGCTGCACCCACCGCTGCGGACATGTCGACGTGTTGAGCCTGCCGGGCACTGAAGTTCACTGCCATAGTCACCGGGGCGTTGGACGCAGAGGTGGGCGGGTTCGCGGAGCGCCATTGCACGAGAGTGCTCAGCGCGTCGTCGAGCACGCGCTCACCGAGCTCGGAAATGAGCCCGGTGTCCTCTGCCACCGGGATGAACCTGTCGGGTGCGATGTCTGTTCCGTCGTCGTCGCGCAAGCGAGCCAGCGCCTCGAAACTCGCCAGTTGCCGACTCTCGAGGTCGTAGACGGGCTGATAAGCGACGCTCAGCCTCGCTGCACCGGTCCGTCCGGAATCGAGTGCACTCCGCAGAGTCTGCTCGACATAGGCACGCTCGAGCGCGTTCGCGCGCAACGCGTCGTCGAACAGTTCGATTCGGTCCTTGCCGAGTTGCTTCGCCCGGTACATCGCGGAGTCCGCGTCCCGCAGCACCTCCTGCGCGCTTGCCCCCTTACGAACCAGCACCATCCCGACACTGGCGGACACCACGTACTGACGTCCTCGATGAACGATCGGCTCCGCGAGCACCGTTCGGATGCGCTCGGCCACGCGCTCGGCCAATCCGCCTCCCGCTCGCTTGCCGAATCCGCGGTCGGCGGGCAGCGATTCGATGACGAGCACGAACTCGTCACCACCCACTCGGGCGATCGAATCGTTGGCTCGCAGCACAGAGCGCAAACGTCGAGCAACCTCTACGAGTACCGCGTCACCGGCAGCGTGCCCGCCGGTGTCGTTGACTCGTTTGAATCCGTCGAGATCGCAGAACAACACCGCAGCAGCAGCCCCCGTACTCGCGCCGCGCTCGATCGCCGAGCCGATTCGGTCCAGCAACAGCATCCGGTTGGGAAGACCGGTCAACGGATCCTGCAGGGCTGCCCGCTCCAGGGCGCGCTCTGCCTCCACGACGTCGGTCACCTCCCGCACTACCGAGAGCACCTCCGCCGCGGCACCCGACTGCCCATGCCGAAACGGGGTGCTGCGTCGTGAGAGCCACCGCACGGTGCCGTCGGACGCCCGTACCCGATACCGAATGGTGATGCTTTCACCCTCCGGCAGCGATACCGCTTCCCGGTCTGCGGCCCGGACGACGTCGACATCTTCTTCGACCACCCCGTCCAGTCGATCCTCACCGGCACTCGCATCGTCGGGCAGACCGAGCCCGTTCCACGGTGCCCGATCTTCGTCGACCGATCCGTCCGCGGGCGGTCCGTCCAACAGCGATCCGAGGCTACGAGAAGCCCACGTCACACGCCCGGTGTCGACGGCCGTCACGGTGGTGATGTCCGGAGAAGCCGTCAACACCGCGTCACGAAAAGCTCGGGCCTGTTCGAGCTCGGATCGTGCCTGCCGCTCGGCGGTGACGTCCTCGGACAGCACCATCGCGCCGATGATCCGACCTGAACTATCACGCAGCGAACTGGCCTTCACCTGAAAAATTGCGCCCGTTCGCACACTGACCGTGTCGAAAGAGGACTCTGTGCCGGCGAGAGCCGACCGATAGTGCGGCTCGAGTCGGGCATAGACATCCGGTGGCACGATGTCCCGGAGCAACTGCCCCTCCATCCGTTTCGGGTCGTAGCCCTCCTCCACCAGGTTCGCACCTTCTACGAGGACGAATCGCAAATCCGTATCCACAAGGAAAACCGCTGTGTGCGGCAGATTCGCGGCCAGTTGTCGGTACCGGGCTTCGCTGGCAACGTCGAACATCGCAGGCGAGCCGAGCAACGGACCGTAGAAGCGACGCATCCCCAGGTAGACGACACCGGCGATCGCCGTCGACGCCGTCACCGCAACGTCGACGCTTCCACCCATCGACTCGCGCATCGCGTCGAGCATGCTCGTGTCGGAGCCTGCCCCGAGATGCGAGGCGTGACTGTCGAACCCCGCCAGCAAGTGCACCGCGTGAACCAGGTGATGAGCGGCGCAGGTCAGGAAGATCGCTGCCGTCGCGACCGCCAACCGGTTGGTTCGGAGCTGCCCTGTTCGCAACAGTCCTCTGACGATGAACAGCACGATTCCCAGATATGCCGCCGCGGTGATTCCGTTGAGAATCACCACCGAAAGCCATCCGCTCACGGTGACACTTCACCCGATCGGAACGAGAGACTTACGTCTCGGTTCGACTCGGCATCGACGACTGGAACCACGCGCCCCCCAGGGTTGTAGCTCTCCGCGCAGAATGCCCGAGCCGGAACCGGAGTCGATATGTCCCCACTCGAAACCCGAGTCGACCAGCACTTCAGCGCTTTGTTGTTGCGCGAAGGCTATCCCACTCCGATTCATACCGTTGCTATTGTCTCAGCTTCGAAGAAGATTGTTGCCCTGGTGATTTCAGACTTGTGCGATGCCGGCAACGACCGGTCGGGCCCCCCTGCCACGTAGAACTCTATCTGCAAACCGCCAGCAATCGCTACCGACGCGGCTGTTCAGGGCTCGGCCTTCAGTCACGGAGTCACGGAGTCACGGAGTCACGGAGTCGACTGGGACGCGTCGCACCCTCAGGTGGATCAGCGCGCGCCCAGTCAGTTGCGCGGCGCCCAAGGCAGTCGCAGCCGCAAAGTACGCCGAGGAGTCCAGTCGATCGGCGCACCGCCTCGCTGAGCTGTCCAGTGAAATCGGACCGAATTGCTGACGCGCCTCGACGGGAAAGTCGTCTGGGAACTGGGCGGTGAGCATGTCATCGGGTCGCGGGTCCACTACGGACCCACAGGCGACCCTCCGTGGGTCCGTGGTGTCACCGACGCGAATGCTTTTGTCCCCGAACAACTCTCTTCCCGCTATTCCGAAGAGGCCGAGGGCGCAGACGCTGAGGACGACGGCAGACGTCCAACGCCATATTTGCCGTCGCCGCCCCATCGATATTTCGGAGTAGGGCTTCGACCATGCGACGAGGGCGGCCACGGCCACCGCAGTGATCCCGACGGTCCACCACCACTCGCCAGTCATGGCAAACAGCGAACCGTACAGCGACACCGGAACCGTGCACCAGAACAGCGCCGACCACGGCCACGACCGATCGCGGAGTTTCAGTACAACCGACACGTTGCGGACTGTACTTCCTGCCCAACCCTGCGGCGTTCGGGGATCAACAGCACGTGGAGTAAGAACCTCTCATGCCCTTCGCCGACGAACTCATCGGACCGGACACCGCTCGCGCGCTGTATCGGACCGTTCGCACCGCCGCACCGAGCGCTGATCTGTCGTCACTCGACGCCGCGTCAGGTCTTCTGGGCCCACTCGCGCTTCGAGCGCGCGCCGATCTTCTGCGTGATGCGCTCCTGACCGGACTGCCGGGCAACTACGTCCACTTCGCCGGCATCATCCGACGGGCAGCCACGGACCCGGACTTCCAGGGCTGGTTGGTCTGGCCGGTCACGAGCGCTGTCGCAGCGAAGGCCGTCGAGGAGAACACCACGACCGCGTTCGACGACGGGATGTCGTTGCTCGCCGAGCTCACCGGCCGACTCAGCTCGGAATTCGCCATCCGCACTTTCCTTCGAGCCGATCTGGATCGTGCTCTCGCCATCGCGCTCGACTGGACGCAGTCACCGGACGAGCACGTCCGCCGTCTGGCGTCGGAAGGGACCCGCCCGTATCTGCCGTGGGCAGTGCGTGTCCCGGAGATACTTGCGCGTCCGGGGAGCACGGTGCCGATTCTGGACCGGCTGTACCGCGACGACAGTGACTACGTTCGGCGTTCGGTTGCCAACCATCTCAACGATTTCAGTCGAGATGTCCCGGACGTCGTCGTCGGGGCCGCAGCACGATGGCTCGACGACCCGGATGCGAACACCGGCCGGCTCGTTCGGCAGGCGCTGCGGACGGTAATCAAGAAGGGAAACATCGATGCGCTTGCGCTACTGGGGTTTGCGCCGGCCGAACTGGCAGTGACGGGCCCGGCCCTCGACGTTCCGAAACTACTCATCGGGGGAAGCCTCGAATTCACAGCCTCGATCCGCAACCTGGGCCTCGAACCCGCACAGGTCGTGATCGACTACATCGTTCATCACACGAAGGCCAACGGTCGGATGACCGGAAAAACGTTCAAGCTGAGGACAACAACGATTGCGCCCGGCGAGAGCGTCGATGTGCGTCGGCGACATTCGTTCAAGGCGTTGACCACACGCAAGTACTACCCCGGCCCCCACGCGATCGAGCTCCAGATCAACGGTGTGAGTTACGGACGCGCGGACTTCGAGCTCGGGAGCGAGCAGCAACGGTGAAACGAACCGTCTGCGGAGAAAAGAGTCGACCGCGGTGCTCACGCCTGCTACTTCGGCGCGGCGGGATTCGTGGAACGTTCGGATGCGGCCATACGGAAGCGGCGAGGAGTGGTGTTCCACCATCGGTTCGCGTAGCGGCTCAAACTGGCGGGACTTTCGAGTCCGACCACGGCGGCGACCTGACTCAGTGGCAATGTTGTTGTGCGCAGGAAATGTTCGGCTTGCTCGCGTCGGGCCTCGTCGAGACACGCACCGAAGGTCGTGCCCTCGGATTCGAGATGGCGTTGCAGTGAGCGCGGCGCCATCGCCATCTCGCGCGCCGTCGCATCGAGGGAGGGTCGGACGGTTCCCAGCGTTCGCCGAAGATACGCCTTCACCCGCGTCGTCACAGCAGCAGTGCTGTTGTCCTGATGCTGCAGGTATCGAAGTGCGAGGTCGTGAGCTGCTCGACTACGGCCACTGATCTGTTGCACGGCAAGGCGATCGGGCACCCGTAGCAACGCAGCAGAACAGTGGAACTGTACGGCGGCGACGCCGAACAACGACTCGTACCGTGTCGGCTCCGCCGCGGGCGCGTGGGGAATCTCGACACTCCGCAAGCCGTACGGGCCGCCGGCAAGGTTGGTTATCGCTCGGTGTAGAAAAAGTAAGCCCATGTCGACGCTCTGCGGCGGGGCATCGACACCAGGCGGGTAACCGTAGCGATATGCGACCACACCGCGGGCCCCGTGGGGGTCGGGAATCGCTGCGACACTGAGACCCCGGGCATGCACGAACAGGTATCGCGACGTGCAGTCCAATGCTTCTCCGATCGACTCCGAGTTTCCCACCGCAAGCGCGAGCGGCCCGAGCAAGTTCAGATCCTGACGGAGCGCGACCCTCAATCCGAAATCGGGGCAGCCGAGTTCGGACGCCGCGAGTTCCAGGAGCGCGGCAACAGAGGTATCCCTGACCAAGATTTCATCGTCGTCGAGTACTCCAGGCGGGAGCCCCACGCGCGTCGTCAGCCCCACCGCATCGCCGTCCAAGCTCTCGATCACCTGCCGAACGCCGCGTAGACCCGCCGAACGCACCCATGCCATACCTGCCATCGTATGGCGGGATCGGTCACATCTGTGGCGGGATCGGTCAACTTCGACGGTCGCCGACCGTGCAGCGTGAAGGCATGGACTTCACCCCGTCAGCACGCGCCCGCGATTCGGCCGAAGGGTCCGCACAATGAACACAGCACCGAGGCCTCGGCGAGGCTCCATCGTCATCACCGGTGCCAGCGCAGGACTGGGCTCCGAGATGGCACGCCAATTCGCCGCCCTCGGTTACGATCTCGGGCTGGCTGCCCGCAGGCTCGACCGTTTGGACTCGCTGAGGGACGAAATCACAGCGCGCTACCCCACCCGCCGAGTCGAAGTCATCGAACTCGACGTCACCGACGGCGACGCGGTTCACGATGCCGTCAACCGGTTCGATGTCCTACTCGGCGGAATAGATCGACTCATCGCCAACGCCGGCAGCGGCAAGGGTGCCGCCCTGGGGACCGGCGGCTGGGAAGCCAACCGGCAGACGGCAGAAACGAACTTCGTCGGTGTTCTAGCGCAAGCAGATGCAGCGATGGGCGTGTTCCGCCGCCAACGGAGCGGCCATATGGTGCTGATCTCGTCGATGTCGGCCGTCCGGGGCATGCGTCGATCGATGACCACGTATGCCGCCAGCAAAGCCGGTGTGGCCGCTATCGCCGAGGGGTTGCGTGCGGAGAACCTCGAGGGCATCGACGTCTCGGTGATTCTCCCCGGCTACATCGCGTCGGAGATGAACGCGCATGTCCGCGAACGCACCCCATTCCTTGTCGACACCGAAACCGGAGTCGCGGCCATGGTTGCCGCGATAGAGCGTCGACGCGCCAAGGCCTTCGTGCCCGCCTGGCCCTGGGCACTGGTGGGCATGGCCATGCGGATTCTTCCACTTCGAGTAGTCAGGAAACTCACGTGAGCGGTGTTCGCAGTGAGGACGAATTCGACGTGTGCGCCGCGGCGAGTTGGATCCGTGCCAACATCGGGGCGCCGCAGCTGAGCACGCTGCTGAACGACTTGCCGACCGTGACTCAATTCTCCGGCGGCGCATCCAACCTGACCTACCTGCTGACCTACCCCAGCGGAGCCCGGATGATTCTCCGGCGTCCACCGACAGGCAGGAAGTCCGTTGGTGCGCACAACATGTCGCGCGAATTCCGGCTACAGAAAAGGCTGCACCCCCACTTTTCACTCATCGCCGAACCGTATGCACTGTGCGAGGATTCGGGGGTAATCGGAAATCCGTTCTACGTGATGGAATACGTCTCCGGTCCCATCGCGCGACGGGAGCTTCCGCAGCGACTCACCGAAGATCCGCGCGCGGTGTCCATTCTGTGCCGACGGGTGGTGGACATTCTGATCGATCTGCACGCGGTGCCGGTGGAGGACGCCGGGCTGAGCGACGTGGACCGAGGCGGCGGCTACGTCGCCCGGCAAGTGGAGGGGTGGGCCGCGCGGTACGCCGAGGCGCGCACCCGCAACGTGGGATCGTTTGCCACCGTTGTCGAGTGGTTGCGTGCACATCGACCCGAGGATCTTCCGAGTGTGATCGTGCACAACGACTTTCGGTTCGACAACATAGTGCTCCAGCCGGAGGACCCGACGGTACCGAAGGCGTTGCTGGACTGGGAGATGGCCACCGTCGGCGACCCCTTGATGGATCTCGGCGGCGCACTGGCTTACTGGGTTCAGGCCGATGACGGCTGGTTGTTTCGCCGGTTTCGTCGTCAACCCACCCACGTTCCCGGCATGATGACGCGACGTGAGGTGATCGCGTACTACAGCAGTCGCACCGGACTGCCTGTGACGGAGGAGCAGTGGTCGTTCTACGAAGTGTTCGGGCTGTTTCGACTGGCAGCGATCTGCCAACAGATCTACTACCGCTACTACCATCGTCAGACCACCAACAGCTCGTTCAGATTCTTCGGGATCGCCGTGGTAGCACTGGAATTACGCTGTCGACGCATCATCAGGCGAATCGAGCGGCAACGCCGGCGGGGTACCGCCGACTCCCCCATCGTGTCGGGAAGACCTCGATGACGACTCAGACTGCCGCACTGCTCGGTTCGAAGACCCGGAGGTATCGATGACCGATCACTTCATCCCCACGACGCTGGGGACTGTTCACGCGCAAGTGTCGGGTACGGGCGACCCGATGATGTTGTGGCCGAGCATGCTCACCGACCACTCCCTGTGGGACCGGCAGGTCGAGTACTTTGCAGACCGTTACACGACAATCGCGATCGATCCGCCTGGACATGGGCGCAGCGAGCCTGTGACGCGTCACTTCGATTTCGCGGAGTGTGCGCGCTGCTATGTCGAGATCCTGGACGCGCTCGGTCTCGAATGGGCTCACCTCGTCGGCAACTCATGGGGCGCGATGATCGGCGCGACCATCACCGCCACTTATCCGGACCGGGTCGGCTGCGCAGTGCTGATGAACGGTACGGCGTCGGTGGCACCGCCACTGCAACGGGTGAAGGTCATGGCGCAGGCCCGACTGGGGTGGCTGAGCGCCCGTCTGCCCGCAGCCTTCGAATTGCGTGTGTCACGGCCGCTCGTCGACCGCAGCGTCCTGCGGATGTTTCTCGGTCCGACCGCACGGCGAGACAAACCCGAACTGGTGGAACGTATCTCCGCACTCGTTCACAGCCATGACGTGAGATCGGTCGGCCTGGCCGGGGAGAGCGTCGTCTCGCGTCGGCCGGATCAACACCGCCTGCTCGCCTCGATCACCGCGCCCGTTCTGGTGCTCGCCGGCCGCGAAGACACGACATTCCCCGTCGACGAGGTTTCTCGCATGGCGGCCGCAATCACCGACAGCGAGTTCGTCGTCATCGAGAACGCGGCACATCTGTTGGCAGCCGAAATGCCGGACGAGGTGAACGCGCTCATCGCGGATTTCTTGAACCGGCACCCGATCGACCGGTAGTCACCGACCCTCGTAGTACGCCTTCCGATGTCGGTGAACGCGGCCGTCGCCTCGGCCGGAGATTTCGTCGCGCGTGTACGTATATCCGTAATGTGACGCGAATGAGCAACGAGGGTCATCGGACCTTGATGCGTGCGGACCGAATTCTCGAGTACGTCGCGCGCTGCGACGAACCGCCCACACTGTCCGCGCTCGCGCGTTCGATCGAGGCACCGGTGAGTTCGACGCAGGACCTCGTCAAGGAATTGTGTGCACTCGGATACTTGACGATGGCCGGCAAGCGGTATGCCCTCGGCCTGCGCGCGCACATGCTGGCAACGATCGCCGGATCGGCGACCGCGTCAGGGGTGGACCACGCCGAGCTCGTCCGCCTGAGCGAAGTGGCCAGGGCACCGATCGGTATCGCTGCCCTGGTGGGGCACGAGATCTACTACCTCGACCACGCAGGGCCGCGCGCACCCGACCACATCCAGATAGTGGCCGACGACCACCGGCCGCGACCCACATTACGCACTGCGGCGGGACGACTCCTGCTCGCCAGCGCCGATGAGCCCGCACGTGAAAAGATCCTGAGCGGACTACGTGGAGACGACCCGGAAGGAGCCGCGCAGTTTCAGCAGGAGCTCCCGAGAATTCGTCGAGATCGATTGGCTCGAAGCGACGGACTCGCCGATCCCGACATCGCCGCGATCGCCGTCCCCACCTCTGGGGCCACCGCGGCGTTCGTTCTGTTCGCGCGGCGCGCGCCACGAGGTGGGCGAGTTCCTGCCCTCGAATCGGCCGCCCGGCGTCTGCAGAACGAACTCGGTAGGTGAAGCGGTTCCGGACGCCTTCGACGGCCGTGACCACTGTCGGACCGCGCCTTTGGGCCGCAACGGGTTTTAACGGTTGTGATCACTCGATCTCTATCCCAGGATGTCGTCCAGTTCGGTCAGGAATCGATCGGCGTCGCTGAGCCCGAACGTCATCGGAGGCCTGATCTTCAGTACGTTCGCGTGTTTTCCTGAAGCGCTGATCAGGATGCGGCGCGTGCGTAGCTCGTCGACGACGAAGGCGGCGATAGCAGGGTCGGGGGTGAGACCGTCCTCGGTGACGAACTCGGCTGCAACGAACAACCCACACCCACGGACATCACCGAGGGCCCGATGGCGTGCTGCGATGTTTCGGAGCCCGGTATCGAGGTGCTCGCCGACGCGACGAGCGTTGTCCAACAACGACTCTTGTTCGATGACATCGAGGACCGCTGTGGCGGCCGCGATGCTGACGGGGTTTCCACCGAAGGTGTTGAAGTACCGGATGTCACGACCGAAGCTGTCCATCGCGTCCTCGGTTCCTACGACCGCGGCGACGGGGACTCCGTTCCCCATGGGCTTTCCCAACACGACCATGTCGGGTGCGATGCCGTGGCGAGCGAATCCCCACCACTGCACCCCGAGTCTGCCGAAGCCCGGCTGTACCTCGTCGGCGATCCAAAGACCACCGGCTTCGTGGACAACGTCGACCGCCTCGCGAAGAAGATCGGTTGGGTGCGACTGCACTCCGTCGCTGGAGAGGATGGAATCGACGATCATCGCGGCGATACCGAGTCCGCGGGCGTTCAACTCGTCCACCGCCTGGCGGACACGGGAAGCGAAGTCCGCCGCGGCGGTCTCGCGGTTGTCGCGCAGGAGATCCGGGGCATCGACCAGCACCACGTTGGGCCCGATCAGGTTGTTCGGCCCCAGGCTGGGTGACACTTCTGCTGCCGCGGCGGTCGTACCGTGGTAGGCGTGTCTCGTGCAGATCACTCCGGTCGCGCCGGTGCGGTATCGAGCCATGCGTAACGCGAGGTCGACCGATTCGCTACCGGTACAGGTGTATACGACCTTCGACAACTCTTGGGGGAACAGCGCGAGCAGTCGCTCGGAGTAGGCGACCACAGGTTCCGTCAGGTAGCGCGTGTGCGTGTTCAGTACACCGAGTTGTTCGGAGACGAGCCGCTGAACATGGGGGTGACTGTGTCCGATCGCGGGAACGTTGTTGTAGACGTCGAGGTATTCACGTCCGTCTGCGTCGTAGAGGTATACACCCGAACCTCTCACCGGGACAACAGGATCGCGGTAGAACAAACGATAGCTCGTGCCCAGTACGGCGTCGCGGCGCTCGATCAGCGCCCGCGTGTTCGGATCCAGCGACGCCAGGTTGGACCCGTCGTAGGCGTTGGCCATGTACATCTGTTTGGGATTCATCTTCTCTTCCTCGTCGATTTCCGCAGGTGCGACGTCCTGCATGATTCGGTCAGTCTCGGGCAGCGTGATAGAGCCGCTCGATTCGTGCACCGCGTTCTCGTCGTGCCTGTAGGGCATCGTCTATGCCGATCTTCGAAAGGCGCACGCAATCCGGTGCTTTCATCTGCGCGAGGCGGTCTATGTCGCAGTTGATGATCGTGCCGACCGTGGCGTATCCGCCTCCGGTGACACCGTCCCGAAGCAGGCAGATCAGTTCCTCGCCGCCCGGTACTTGAATGGAACCCACGGGGTATCCCAAATCGACCACGTTGCTCGGGTTGTCGCCGGCACCGAATGGTGGTTCTCGTTCCACGAAGTCCAACTGCGGACCGCTGAGACGGTATCCGACGCGATTCGCTTCTGTTCCGACCGTGAAGGGCGATGTGAACATGCGCTCCAAGCTCTCGGGCGTGAAGCGGTAGCTGCACAGGCCGAGTACCACTCGTACGTCCTGTGTTCGGCCGAGATCGGGTCGGTCGTCGTGTTCGACCGAAAATCCGAGCTTGGGGTACGGACCGAGGTCGACTCCGCTGGGGAGGACATCACCGGCACGAAGTGCGCGCCCGTCGAGGCCGCCGATAGCCGAGGACAGATACGTCGATCGGCTACCCATGACCGGTGTCGTTCCGATGCCGCCGCGCACCGCGACATAGCTGCGGGCACCACGGAGGGCGGAGCCGACGGTCAGGACGGAACCGGCGGTGACGGGCAGAGTCGTCCACGTCGGCATGGACCTGCCGTTCACCCGCAGATCGACATCGGCCCCGGTCACTGCGACGACGGTGTCGCGACGGAAATGCAGTTCGGGACCCACGTACACCGATTCCAAGGTCGCGGCGTCCGGTGAGTTGCCGACCAACGCGTTGGCCGCGTGGTGAGACCACAGGTCCATGGGGCCCGATGGTGGGAGTCCGATAGCGAAATGTCCACTGCGCCCGGAGTCCTGGACGAGGGTCTGCACACCCGGCGCGCCGACATCGATCACGAGTTCAGCTCCTGGAGCAGAGTTCGGTTGTACAGCAGCGGATCCTGGGTGAACTCGGCCAACGAGAACGACACCGGCCGCCGTAGATAGCGATACGAGCAGGCGTCGACTTCTTGTCTGATGTCGTCGTACTCGTCTCGGACGATCGGGCGGTATTTCACCAGCATGCCGGCCCGGGCGAGAACCGGGTTCTCGGCGAAATCCGGGAGCGATTGCGACAGGTCGAACACCGGCGTAGCTGCGCGGCCGACCAGTTGGTAGCCGCCCGCTCCGCGTGCCGGGTAGATCGTCGCGAACGCACCTCCGTGCCCGAGGGCGCGTTCGGGTGTGTCGGTGCGTGGCCTGATGTACTTCGGTGCCTGCAGCTGCATGTCGTGGTTCACCAGTTGCATCGACTCGGCGTTCCCGGGGACGAAGCACATGAACGTCACGATGTAGGGATTGCGCGCGTGAGCCACCACGAAATCGGCTGTGGTATCGAAACCGTTGATGCGCGTGATGTATTCGAGGTCGGTCTCTGTTCGAGACTGATGTCGATCTCGGAATCGCATGACTGTTTCGGTACTCCACGGGTCGTCGTACAGCACCGGCACTTCGAGGATCTCGGTCTCGAGCACCACGTCGGAGGTGTCCTCGAAGCGTCGGTGTAGGTCACGCAGAGGATCGACGAGCGATCGTGGATCACAAATGTCGGGATCGACGCGGAGCATGTAACTTGCGTTCGACGGGCAGATGTCCAACACGCCTTCGATCGCGGCAGTCGTCAGGGAGTCGGTGATGGCCTGTATCCGGAGTGCGCCCGACAGCGACATGTGTTCGGTGAGTTCGACGAAGACGAACTCCTCACCACCGAACGAGAGACGAGACCCGTCGTTCAGTTGGATCACGAGGCCCCTCGTGTGGTTGCTGTTCCGGTCCGATCGACCGCAGATCGGACCTCGACTCCGGCACCGGTGAGTGCGCGCTTCACGGCTCGCGCGACCTCCACGACATTGGGTCGATCCCCGTGTACGCACACAGAGTCCACAGGCATGTCGATCTCCCGACCGGAAACGGTCAGCACCGTGCCGTGTGCCATGCGAAGAGCCTGCGCTGCAACTACTTCGGGGTCCCGTTCACCCGGCCTGGGCTCGATGATGTTGTTGCCGTCCTCGTCGAAATCGAGATCGCACGCGTTGTCGGCAACGGCGGGAAGTCCGGCAGCGCGGATCGCAGCGAACCCGACGCCCGGAGCGATCAACATCGGTAGCCCGAGCTGGAGAGTTTGAAGTGCCGTGGCGATCGCAACAGCACGATCCGCACTGCGAGCGATTGTCCCGTAGAACGCACCGTGCGGTTTCACATGGGTCAGTGTCGCGCCGGCTCGCGAGGCGACTCCCATCAGCGCACCGACCTGATAGAGCGTGTAGTCGACGGCGTCACTGTCGGAGATCGCCATTGCGCGACGTCCGAAACCCAGCAAATCCGGAAACCCAGGATGGGCACCGATGTTCACGCCTGCACGGACACCGCTTTCCACTGCCTCGCGCATCGTGGACGGGTCACCGGCGTGCCAACCGCACGCCACGTTGACCGACGTGACCAGCTGCATCAGTTCGCTGTCGGAACCGAGGTTCCAGCGTCCGAAGCTTTCACCGATATCTGCATTGATGTCGATTCGCTTGTTCATTTGCTGCCCTTTCACGGACGTTCGGGTGGAGCGGTTCAGGATCGAACGCAGCCGGTCAAACCGGACGGGTTCTGGCCGTCGGTCACGGTTCCCACCGTCCAGCCGTCATCACACGATTTTCGGGTGTACATCCGACGAGACTCCGGTTGCGCAAATTTCGAAATGTCGCCGAGCGGTTCGAGGCCCTCCATCGGCTGCCCGGTCAGCGCAGCTGTGAGGGAGCTCTGCGGCAACAGCTCCCGCTGGAAAATCTCGGTGACGAACGTGTCGGACTCGTTCGGGAAGAAATTGCATCCGTCGACGAATTCGCTTCCTGGACAGGCTTTAGCCGTGTCCGTGGTCACCCAGGGTAGCGGCATTTCGATGTCGTGCGGTACCGAGTCGGGCCCGTTCTCGAGGATACGAAGACCCACTTGCATCGCGACCGCTGCCTGGGCCGGTGGTGAACCGGAAGACACTCCCGGCCACCCTTCGCTCAGCATTTTGCGGAAATAGTTGCCGTTCTCGCCGGTCACGGGAATCTCCAACCCCGCCGCCTGCAGTGCTTTGACAACTCCTACTTCGCCGTCCTGCGACCACACCCCGTCGACGTCGGGGTGCGCCGCCAATGCTTTGGCAGTTTCTTGTTGACTGACCGCACTGTCCCATTTGCCGTAATACTCGGACACCACGTCGATGTCGGGGTACCGATCGAACACCGCCTTGGCGGTGTCGTAGTGGACTTGATCGGTCGAGGTGCCGGCAACGCCGCGATTCATGAAAATTCTTCCCTTGCCCCCGAGTAGGTCGACGAGGGCTTGGGCAGTCTGAGCTCCGAAGAACGCGTCCTGCGGCTTGTCCGCGCGGGCGCCGGTGATGAACGCGACGTTGTATGCGCACGGCTCTCGCACGGTGGAGTCGTAGACGACGAAGGTGACACCGCGCTCACACCCTTGGCGAATGGTCGGGTTCAGAGCGGTCGGTGACAGCGGGTACAGAACCACCAGCTTCGCCTCGGCAGCGATCATGGACTGCACATCCGAAATTTGTTTCTGGATGTCGGTTCCCGAAATCTGCTTCGTGACGCTGTATCGATCGGCATACGGCGCGGAACGAGCCACGGACAGCGCGAGATTGGCGGCTTCGTCCTGCCAATTGTTCCCGCTGTAGCTCAAGTCGAGATAAATTTTGTCCTTACCGGTCTCCGGAGCCGAGCACGCGCTGAACGGAACGATCGCGGCCAGTGCGGCGAGCGCCGCGAGGTGTCTTCTCGTGAGGATGCGTCTCATCGTGAGTGCCTGTTCTGTTGAGTCCGAAATCGAGTGGTACTCATTGACGCCGCCCGGCGAGTCTCGCTCCGAGCAACGCGAGGACGATCACCAGTCCGTACACGATCTGCTTGTACCCCTCGGCAAGTCCGGTGGCGCTGATGTCGATGCCGATCAGTGTGAGCAGCAATGCTCCTGCCAGCGTGCCGCTGAACGAACCGGCACCTCCTCGGATGGAGGATCCACCCACCACCACGGCCGCGATACTCGGCAGCAACCACGGCTCACCGACGTTGAGATCCGCTCCTGACGAGTACCCCAGTAGCATCACGCCGCCCAAGCCGTAGGCCACACCGGACACGCTGTAGACCGAGACGGTCGCGCGGTGGACACGCACACGTGCGTTCTTCGATGCGGCAACACTGTTCCCCAGTGCGTAGGTACGCATGCCGAGGGTCGTGCGGTGTTGCACCACGAGACCGACCGCGGCAATCACGACGAAGAGCCAGATCGCGACCGGAATTCCCAACAACGTCGTCGATCGAGCGAACAGCTCGCTCAAACCGGCCGGGGACGATTGCGCCGGGGCACCACGCGCCATTCCGAGCAGCACGGACGCGAGCACGGTCCCGACAGCCAGCGTCACGATGAACGGGGGAAACCCGAGCCGGGTGACGAGAAGACCATTGGCGGCACCGACCACTCCACACAGGGCGAGGGCCGCGAGAGCCGCGCCCAGCACCGGCACTCCGTTGTCACACAGCGACCCCGTGACGAAGGCACCGAGGGCAACCTGTGAAGCCACGGACAGATCGATGCCACCGGACAAGATCACCAAACCCTGGCCGAAGGCGATCACCGCAAGGAACAAGCCGAGCACCAACACGTTGACGACGAGATTGACGGACGGGAAACTGTCACTCACCAACCGCGACAACGGGAAACACACGATCAGCAGCGCCCAGATCACGAAGGTCTGACTTCGCATCCACTGCGGCACACCGGCCCGGCCCGGCGAACTCACCCTGCTCGATGCTTGATCGGGAACAAGAGTCGGACTCGCACTCATCGAATAGTCCCTTCCGCGAGACGCGTTCGCGCCGTGCGCACGTTGGTGTAATACGTTGCGGCCAGTGGGAGAGCAAGAGCGATGAGAATGACGGCGCCCTGCACGGCACCGGACCAGAAGTCTTCGACGCCCGCAGCGAACAGTAACTTCGGGAGCGCGATGAGGCTCGCCGCACCGAACACCGCGGCAACAACGCTTCCCGACCCGCCGCGAAAACCGACGAGGCCGAGCGCCATTGCGGCAAAGCACGTCAGCAGGAACGGGCGACCGGAATTCGGGTCCCCCGAGGCAGTGATGGCAGTCAGATACAAGCCGGCAGCCGAATACAACCCTCCGGCAAGGGTGTAACTCAGAATCTCGACCGCGTCGACGCGGATCCCCGACATGCGCGCAGCCTGACGATCTGCCCCGATGGCAAACGCCGATATGCCTGCCGTTGAAGTGCTGAACCACCACCAGCCGGCGGCCAGCAACACGAGGGCGATCAGCGCAACCGGCACGGGCCCGAGCGGATCGGTCAAGGCCAGAGCGTACGACTCGGGGACCTCACCGCCTGGTGCCGGTAGCACGATGAGGGCGATTCCGGTCAGCACGATGAACGCTCCGAGTGTCACCGCCAACGACTGCAGTCCCAGGCGGACGATCAAGAGTCCGTTGATCAGGCCTACCGCCAGGCCGAGAACGACGACCCCGATGATGACGAGCCACAACAGATCCGGATTCGTGGCCATGGTGGTCGCCGCGACGACGTTGGACAAGCTCACCGTTCCGGCCACCGACAGATCGAATCCGCCTACCAACAGCACAAGGGTGGTTCCTGCGGCGGCAAGCGCCAACGGGGTCAATAGCACGACGTAGTTGTTGAAGGCGTAGGCATTTCGCTCGTACGGATTCACGAACAGCACCGCTCCGTAGCACGCTGCGAAGATGGCCAGTGCGACGAGAGTTTCCTTGCGGCTGCCGTAGCTTCGCCTTGTCAGTGAATTCAGGAGAGTCATCGTGCCAGCTCCGGGGTGCGGCCCAGAATTGCGCGCAACACCGATGCATCGTCGAGGTCGCCTGCGGAGTGTTCGGCGACAATTCGGCCGTCGTAGAGCGAACACACACGATCACACAGTCCGACCAGCTCGGGTATCTCTGTGGAGTAGACCAGTACGGCATGCCCGGCAGCCGCGAAATCACGTGTCATCCTGTAGATCTCCAATTTCGTGGCGGCATCGACACCGCGGGTCGGGTCGAAGAGAAGAAGACAGCGTGGCGATTGTGCGAGCGCGCGTCCGAACACGATCTTCTGTTGGTTGCCGCCCGACAGATTCGATACGGTGCGTTCCAGCATCGCCTCGGGGAGGTTGATCTGTGCAGCCAACGAGCGGGCGACGTCGCGTCGGCGTCTGGTGGAGATGACCGAAGCAGTGGCGAAGCTGCCCGACAAAGGCAGAGTCAGGTTGAAATCCGACCGCATCTCCAGGAACAGTGCTTCCGTCTTGCGCTCCTCGGGCACCAGCGCGAAATCCACGCCCCCGTTCGAGTCGGAGACCGTCACCGAACCGGATTCGGGGGACAGTTCGCCGGCCAGCGTGTAGAAGAGATCGCGTTGACCTTGGCCTTCGAGTCCGGCGACACCGACAACCTCGCCGGCAGCGACCTGCAGGGATACGTCAGTGAGGCTGCCGACCGTGAGGTTTCGGACTTCGAGTACTGGTTGCGCAACCTCGGCCGTGCCCTTGGCCGGAAAAGCGTGGTCGAACGACCGTCCGATCATGAGCTCGACCAATTCGTTCTCGGACAGTTCGTTCCGGCCGAACTGCCCCACTGCTCGTCCGCTACGAAGGACTGTTCCCCGCGAGCAGATGGTCCCGATCTCGTTCAGTTTGTGACTGATGTAGATCACCGAAGTTCCTGTGGCAGTGATGCTTTCGAGCTGACGAAAGAGCCAAGACGGGTCGGGGAGAGCTGCGGTCGGCTCGTCCAGAACAAGCAGTCGCGGCGCACCGGACAGGGCAGCAACTATCTCGACCTCCTGTCGAGCGGCCAGGCTCAGCTCGCCCATGGTCGCAGTGGGATCGAGATGTCCTGCCTCCCACTGCTGCAGGCGATCAACCGCTCTGGCGACGAGTTCGCGCTGCGACACCGTGAAACCGAATCGAGTCGGCAAAGACGGCAGACACAACTTGGTTGCGACCGTGATGTTGGCGGGTGAGCTGAGCTCTTGGTAGGCCATCGCCAGGCCGATGTTTCGCGATGCCTGCGGTGAACCCAGAGTCAGGGGCTTGCCTGCGATGGTGACGGACCCACTGTCGGGCACGACGATGCCCGACAGCACTTTCATCAGAGTCGACTTCCCCGCTCCGTTCTCACCCAGAAGTCCGTGCACCTCACCGGCATCGACGGCCAAGGACACCTCGGACAAGGCTGCGGTTGCACCGAACCGCTTGCTGATGTTGTCGATATGTATGTGTGTCATGTCCTGTCCCTACGATGAGCTGTCGGTGTCGGCGGGACGGATGTCCGCCATGGTGAAGACGTCGGCGAGGCGAGTGACGAGAAGATCGACGTCGGAGTGCGAGAACGTCATCGGTGGGTCGACGGTGAGAACGTTGTCCCCCTTGCCCGACTGTCCGATCAACACACTGTGTCGCGCCAAGCGGCGGCGCACTGCGCGGGCGTACCTCGCGGCAGCGACGCTCGTCATCGACCCACCGCTCAACTCCATTCCGGCCATCAAGCCCCAACCACGCACGTCGGACACCGCTGAGACATCCGATGCGAGAGCCGTCAACTCGGTCCGTAGATAAGCTCCGACCGCATGTGCGCGTTGCATCAGGCCGTCTGCCTCGATGATGTCGAGTGTCGTTGCGGCGATGGCAGCGGGGACTGGGTTGGCGTTGTAGCGGGCGACGTCGACCCCACTGTTGTGCGCGATCTCCGAGTTGGTCACCACGGCGGCAATCGGGTGTCCGTTCGCCAACCTGCGGCCGAGCACGACGATGTCGGGAACGATGCCCAACGCGTCGAACTGCCACAGGTGAGTTCCGCTTCGACCCGGGCCGCTCGTGGTCTCGTCGACGATCACCACACTGCCTGCGGCGTTCGCACCGGCACAGGCGGATACACAGAATTCGTGCGACGTCGGATGCACGCCGTCGGCTACGACGGCTTCCAGGATCACTGCGGCCGGCAGAGCCGACCGGTCGAATTCGGCCGTCGGGTGTTCGTTCGGTCGTGTAGTCGAGGCGCGCCCCGTAACTCGACTCGCCAACCGTTCGGCCAGGCCCAGTGCTTCGTCAGCAGTGTCGGTGAACAGCACGGTGTCCAAGCTTTCGGGCATCGTGGACAGGATTCGCCGGGTCAGAAGTCGACTCGCCACCGTGACATCGCTCGCTACGTCGAGAGAGAGCATCTGCCGATTGGCCGCAGCGACGATGCGCCGGTCGCCGTGCGCTACGTGGACGCCCCCCTCCGATCGTGCGTCCAGATAACGCACACCGCGGTTGTCGTGCAACCAGACACCTTGACCCCGCACGAAAGCGGAGACGTCGGAGCCCTCGTCGGAGTTCTCGGACCGAGTCCTGTCGAACCACGGTGCGGGGTCGATGCACACGTGCGCCCAGTACGCCGCATCCGTTGCCGACACGTATGACGGCATCCGCAGGGCGAGATCGTGTGTGGCGACGATCTGCACACGCAGGGTGGGAGCCCCCGAGGAGTGCAGGTCGATTGTCTCCCCAAGAGGCTCGCCCGCCGCCAGACTTTCACCGACACCTACCAGCGGCCGCACACCGGACCACACCGAATACGCCAACGGTGCACCACCGACACCGCCGTGTTCGATGACAACGGGCTCGATCTCGACAACGCGGCCCTCGAGAGGAGTGCACAGCACGGTGCTGTCGGCCAGCCAGAACGTGGAGCCGAGTGACACGGTCTCGGGCTCTCCGATGTCCGGTCGCCAGATATCCGACCGGTGCTGATGCACCGCCAAGTGCGGTGAGTAAGTAGCGGGTTCGCCCACAGCGGGTCGAACAGGAATATCGGCGTTCTCGCCCGTTGAAGACGTCCGGGACTCACCCAGAATCGTCACAGCCGTTGCGTTCGCAACGAAATATCGGGCGGCGTCGGTCGCCGTCGACGCGACTCGACCGCACACCGAGCGCAGATGCGCCGACGCCACCGTGGGGTCCAGGCGCGCGACTGCAAGAAGAGTGGGCAGGGTGTACTGCATTCGCATGCGTCCGTACGCGGTGGGGTCGACACGACCACGGCTCGTCCAGGTCAGGACCTGCACACACAGTCGTGCAGCGGAGAGTGGAAATACGACGTCGATCTCGTCGTCCGTCAGGGACGAGACGTCGTTGTATCCCGCAACCACGAGGCCGAGAGCACCGAGCGGATCGGACTTACGCAGCATTGCGTAAGCCCCCGCTACAGCGAGTTCGGCAACTCGGGCACTGCGTAAAGCATCGTTGAAATCGAGCACTCCGGACACGTGTTGGTCGTCCCCATCGACGCTGACCAAAACGTTGTTGTCGTTCAGGTCGTGGTGGACCACTGCGGTCGGCAAACTCGGCAGACGCGGCTCGACCGAGTCGAACCACGCAAGGACGGTGCGCACGTACTCCAGGTCGGCCAGGCCGGGATCATCAGCGATGCAGGACTCGATTGCGGACCGAGAATTCGTCACGTCCCAGTGGTGCGTCGGGAGGAGGTCGGAGGCAGTGAAGCCGTCCAAGGCCGCAGTGATGTGAGCGGCGGTGGAGCCGAGCTCGGTGAGCAGCACATCGGTGTGCTCGGCAACTTTGGCCAGCTCGGTGCCGTGCACCCACTCGAATACGCGAAGCGTTCCGAGCTCGGGACCGGAGTCGACCGCGAGGTTCGGGGCACCGGACACAGTGCGCACGACGGTTGGAACAGGTACGTGCAGATCCTGCTCCGCGAGGTGCAGCAAGATATCTTCCTGCCACTGCAGCTCGGCTCGGTCAGCTGCTCGCAGCTGAAATTTGGCGAGGTACGTCGCATCCGGAGTTCGGACCCGGTAGTTGCGATCCAGCTCGCCACCCAGAAATTTCATGGACGTCACAGTCAATCCATAGCCGTCGCGCAGAAGCGCTTCGAGGGTTGCTGTCGATTCGGCGAGCGAGTCGGTGGGCCGTGCCGGGGCGTCGGTCATGGTCGAACTTTTCCTTTCGGACCACGCGTGTGGCGAGAGTGAAAACGGCCGGTGTGTGAGTGATACACATCATTGAAGTGGCGCAAAACGCTGAGGTCAATGCGAATATTGACGCGCGTTAGCTAGGAATATGGTGCACACTGCACCACGTGGTCCAGATTTCACTGATCCCGTCACGGACCCGAGAACATCGTGTTGCCGCCACGTTTCGGACGTGCTGACGCGACCGAGGAGCACAGATGAGCACCGAGACACACACCGCTCGGCTGGTACGCGCCGCCGCGATGCAAGTACTTACATTGCACTTGGACGAACTGACCGACCTCGCCGTCGAACGCACCCTCGGGGACGAGCCTGGATACACCGGCGGTCCGGTGAGCAAAGACGATCTCCGTCATCACATGGACCGCACGTTGAGGTTGGCCCTGACACGACTGGTAGGCGGCCCGGTGCCCGAGACACTGGCAGGGGCTGCTTTCGACGTGGGCACCCTCCGGGCCCGACAACGCGTACCACTGCCGACGGTTCTGCACTCGTTCCGTATCGATCTGCGCATGCTGTGGGGGGCGTTGGTATCGGAGGGGCGGCTACTTTCACCCCTGGAGCGTTTGGACTTTCTCGAGTTGTCCTCCGTAATGGTTTGGGAGACGGTCGAAGCGAGCACCGAAGAGGTGGTACGGGGTTACCAGGTAGCTCAAGAAGGCATGGAAGAACTGCGGTCGGCAGCCTTCGATCAACTGCTCATCGAAGGAGCGCAGAACGAATTGACCGTCGACAACGCTTCTCAGCTTCTCGGACTGCCCGTGCTGGGGTCGTATCTGTGCATCGTCGGCAGTTTCCCTGTTCCGCGCCCCGATCTCATCGCAGACTGCACCGACCGATTGCACTCTGCCGGTCTTGCACACCATTTCGGTTGGTACGGACACGAACTGCGCGCAATCGTGCATCTACCGGACGATCGACCGGACGTAACCTCGCACCTGACCGCGCTGAGTGGCCACATTTGCGCGGTAGTCGACGCGAACGGGCTGACGCGGGTCCCTCGTGCCATCAGACTGGCCCGCACAGCGGTCGACGGACGCGGCGATCCAGGAGTGAGGCATGTCCGCGACACATGGTTGCAAGTGATCGCGGCAGGCAACGCCGAGATCTCCGACGCCGTCTACCAAGCAGCCTTCGGGCCCTTGACCACGCTGACCGAATACGAGCGCACAGCCATTCTCGAGACCGTCGGGGATCTGGTTGCGCACGGCGGAACCATTGCCGATATCGCCGGCCGCACTTACCGCCACCGAAATACTGTTCGACGACGGCTCAAGGACTTCACCGAACTCACTGGACTCGATCTTGCCCGAACGGCCGATCTCGCAACCACCGCACTCGCATTCTCGGTGTGGCACAACCAGAATTCTGTCCGTGCTCGTACCGCCAGTCAGACCTGATCGAGGACGACCGGTGGTACGAGCACGAACTTTCCGACATGGTCCTTCTCCAAGAACCGCTGCTGCGCCACCGCGATCTGCTCGAGCGGGAAAGACTCGGCCAGCAATGGCCGAATCTCACCGGCTTCGATGTACGACACGAGGTTCGGGAACACGTCCTCATCCCACGCTGTACACCCGAGCAGCGTGAGATCGTTCAGATACATCGTTCGTAGATCCAGCTCGACGAGGGGGCCCGCGATTGCGCCCGAGGATACGTACGTTCCCCCACGAACGAGAAGATCGAGCAACGGACCGAACCCTGCGCCGGCGACGTTGTCGATCACCACATCGACGCTGCGCTTGCCGAGGGTGCCCACCACGTCCACATCACGTCCGTAGACCTCGTCGACGCCGAGTTCGCGGAGCTGATCGTGCTTGGCACGGCTCGCGATTCCGATCACGCGCGCGCCGCGCCGAGCCGCGAGTTGCACTGCAGCAGAAACGACTCCGCCCGATGCGCCGGTCACCAACACCGTCGACCCTGGACGCACTCCCGCGCGGGCGATCATGTTCTCCGCCGTGCCGTACGCACACGGAATCGTCGCCAGCTCGGCGTCGGTCCACTCACAATCGACCACGAAGATCTCACTCGCCGGAACGACGACGAACTGGGCGAACGCGCCATTCATGTCCGATCCCAGCCAACGCGTCTCACCCGACGAGAAACCGTCGACACGCATGCAGGATCGAACCAGAACACGGCGGCCGACGATGGATTTGTCGGTCTCGGTGCCCGCGCACACTATCCCGCAGCAGTCGGTGCCCTGAATCAACGGGAACGGTGTCGTCTCGTTCCACCCGCCGTCCTGATACCAGCCCACCCGCGTGTTGATCTCGGTGTTGTTCATCCCCGCCGCCAAGATTCGAACAAGGACCTCACCCGGACCCGGCACCGGTCTCCGCACCTCGGACAGGACGAGCTTGTCGTATCCACCGGTGCCAGTGGTGACGATCGCGGTCATCACGTCACCGGCGCTGTGTACCTCGTCAGGTCGCATGGATCGATCTTGCAGGACCTACACGACAAAGCAAAAGGCCCCCGACACGTTGGTACGTGTCAAGGGCCTGCTGGTGGAGCCGCCTAAGAGAATCGAACTCTTGACCTTTTCATTACGAGTGAAATGCTCTACCGACTGAGCTAAGGCGGCGTGCCTTTCGGCGTTGGTGAGTCTAACGGAGCATCCCGTCGAAACGAAAATCGCCCTCCCTGAAGCCGAGTGGCGGGCTCGGCCACTAGCGCAGCACGTCACCCAGCGTTGCCACCATCGCATATATCGCGAACTTCGGTTTCGCGTTGACCGCCAACGACTCTCGACATTCGAGGATCGCCTCGATGCTCTTCAGAAGCGCCTCGGGCGAGACCGCTTTCGCCATCCGCTCGACCTGCTCGGCCATGTCGGGGTGAGTAGCCGTTGCGGTCGATCCGTACGAACGGGCGAGGGCATCTCGATACAGGCCCACAAGATCCATCAACGCCCGGTCCAACGAGTCGCGCCCGGTCCTGGTGGCCCGAGACTTCTGCCGCTTCTCGAGGTCCTTGAGCACACCCGCTGAGCCACGCAGTGCCCCTGCCGCACCCTTACCGGTACCGCCCGCGCCGAGGGCTGTTCGCAGCTCCTCGGTCTCGGCTTCGTCGCGGGAGGCACTCATCTCCTTGGCCTCGTCCTCGGCGGCCTTCACCAGTTCCTCGGCCGCGAGGTAGGCCTGATTGGGCCGGGCCGCGGCCGACGCGAGCGCCAGCGCCCGTTTGCGCCGCGCTCGTGCGTCCTCGTCGGTGGCGAGTCGACGCGCTCGGCCCACATGCCCGCCGCTGATCGACGCGGCCCACTGGGCGGTCTCGGCGTCGAGCTTGTCGCGGGTCTGCAGCACCTGGGCGATCGCCGGCACCGTGGGCGTCACCAAGGAGACGTGACGGCATCGCGAGCGCAGCGTCACCGAGATGTCCTGCGGATCGACCGACGGAGCGCACAACAGGAACACCGTCCGCGCCGGCGGCTCCTCGACGACCTTCAGCAGCACGTTTCCGGCACCTTCGGTGAGGCGGTCGGCATCTTCGACGACGACCACCTGCCACAAACCGGTGCTGGGACGACGCGAGGCGATGGAGACGATGTCGCGCATCTCCTTGGTGCTGATGCTCAGGCCCTCGGGTACGACGCGCCGCACGTCCCCGTGGGTGCCGGCCATGGTCGTCGTACACGCCTGACAGTGCCCGCACCCGGGAACACCCTCGGTGGTGCACTGCAGCGCCGCAGCAAAGCACAGGGCGGCGACCGAGCGACCGGATCCGGGCGGACCGGTGAAGAGCCACGAATGCGTCATCGCCGACGAGTCGACGCCCGTACGAGCAGCCACCGCGGCGGCCGTCAGATCGGCCTCGACATCTTCCTGACCGACCAATCGATCGAACACACCCGCCATGACACCAACCCTAGTGGTTGCGCCCGACAACCCGAACCCGCGAACTCGAAGCTATGGATGGATACGGCACGAAAATCGTCCATGACTTCGAGCTCGTCGGGCTATTCGCCGTCGGTCTTCTTCGCCGGGGCCTTCTTCGCGGCCGTGGTCTTGGACGCCGTGGTCTTGGTAGCAGTGGTCTTGGTGGCGGTCTTCTTGGCAGCGGCTTTCTTGGCCGGAGCCTTCTTGGCCGCAGTCTTCTTGGCCGGTGCCTTCTTGGCGGCCGCTTTCTTGGCCGGTGCCTTCTTCTTCACCGGACCACGAGCGCGCCTGTCCGCCAACAACTCCGACGCACGATCGTCGGTGATCGACTCGACCTCGTCGTCCTTGCGCAGGCTCGCATTGGTCTCTCCGTCGGTGACGTACGGCCCGAATCGGCCGTCCTTGATCACCATCGGCTTCTCACTGATCGGGTCGACGCCCATCTCACGCAACGGCGGCTTGGCCTCACCCTGACGGCCGCGACGCTTGGGCTCGGCGTAGATCTTCAGGGCCTCTTCGAGACTGACCGTGAACATCTGATCCTCGTCGGCGAGCGAGCGAGAGTCGGTGCCCTTCTTCAGATACGGGCCGTAACGACCGTTCTGAGCGGTGATCTCTTCCTTGGACTCCGGATCCACGCCGACGATGCGCGGCAGCGACAGCAGCTTGAGGGCATCGTCGAGCGTGATCGTCGCCAGATCCATCGACTTGAGCAACGAGCCGGTTCGCGGCTTGGGGCCGGTGGCCTTCTTCGCAGCAGCCTTCTTGGCCGGTGCCTTCTTGGCGGCAGCCTTTTTCACCGCAGTCTTGACGCCACCGCCACCATCACCGTCGCTACCGGACGGGATGGGCACTATGTCGGGCTGAGGCGGCGTCGGCTCGGGTTCCGGCTCGGGCAGGATCTCGGTGACGTAGGGGCCGAAACGGCCTTCCTTCGCGACGATGTCGTGGCCGGTCAGCGGGTCGACACCGAGCTTGCGGCCCTCTTGTGGTGTGGCGAAGAGCTTTTCGGCGAAGTCGAGGGTCAACTCGTCCGGCGGCAGATCGTCGGGCAGGTTGGCGCGCTGGCTGATCGGGTCACCGTCGGGATCGTCGTCGTTCTTGACCATCCGTTCCAGGTACGGACCGTAACGGCCCACGCGCACATGGATTTCGCGGCCCTCGGAGTCGTCGAACAGACGGATCGAGTTGATGGTGCGCGCGTCGATCTCTTCGAGATTCTGGCCCACCATCTTCTTCAGGCCGCCGGAGCGCGCCACCGAACCCTCGGCACCGGTCTCGCCGCCGAAGTAGAAATTCTGCAGCCAATCACCGCGTCGCTCACGGCCTCCCGCGATCGCGTCGAGATCGTCCTCCATGCCGGCGGTGAAATCGAAGTCGACCAAACGCCCGAAGTGCGCTTCCAGCAACGCAATCACCGAGAACGCCACCCACGACGGCACCAGGGCACTGCCCCGCTTGTAGACGTAGCCGCGGTCGAGAATGGTCTTGATGATCGACGAATACGTCGACGGTCGACCGATTCCCAACTCTTCGAGCGTCTTGATGAGCGACGCCTCGGTGAAGCGAGCCGGCGGGTTGGTGGTGTGGCCGTCGGGATCGAGCTTGGTGGCCGTCACTGCCTGGCCGGCCTCGAGCGCTGGCAGACGCGACTCGGCGTCGTCGGTCTGACCGCCCGCCTCGTCGTCGACGCTCTCGACGTAGGCCTTGAGGAAGCCGGCGAACGTGATGGTGCGGCCCGACGCGGAGAACGTGCACTCCTCGCCGGTGCCTGCGGTTCCGGTGATGCGCAGCGTCAGCGTGGTGCCGCGCAGATCCGCCATCTGCGACGCCACGGTGCGCTGCCAGATGAGCTCGTACAACCGGAACTCGTCGGTCTGCAGCGCAGAGTGCAGCTGGCCGGGAGTCTGGAACACGTCACCGGAGGGGCGAATGGCCTCGTGCGCTTCCTGCGCGTTCTTGACCTTGCGGGTGTACTGCCGCGGAGTCGGGTGCACGTACTCGGGGCCGTAGAGCTCGGTTGCCTGGGCCCGTGCCGCGGAGACCGCCGACGCGGACAGCGACGTCGAGTCGGTACGCATGTAGGTGATGTAGCCGTTCTCGTACAAACGCTGCGCCACGCGCATCGTGCGCTCGGAACTGAACCGCAGTTTGCGGCCGGCCTCCTGCTGCAGCGTCGACGTCATGAACGGCGGGTACGGCTTACGGGTGTACGGCTTGTCCTCCGCCGACGCAACCGTCAGATCGACGCCTTCGAGAGCATCGGCGAGGCGTCGGGCACGCGGTTCGTCGAGGACGGTCACGGACTCGGTCTTGAGCTTGCCGTCGGCTCCGAAATCGCGGCCTGCGGCGACGCGATTGCCGTCGACATTGACCAGCCGGGCTCCGAAACTGCGGGGACTCGCCTCGGCACCGGCGTCGAGAGTGGCGGAGATGTCCCAGTACTCGGCGCTGCGGAATGCCATCCGCTCGCGCTCACGCTGGACGATGATGCGGGTGGCGACGGACTGCACTCGGCCCGCCGACAGCTTCGGCATGACCTTCTTCCACAGCACCGGACTCACTTCGTAGCCGTAGAGACGGTCGAGGATACGACGGGTCTCCTGGGCGTCGACCAGGTCGTGGTCGAGGTCGCGAGTGTCGGCGGCGGCGGCAAGGATCGCCGGCTTGGTGATCTCGTGGAAGACCATGCGTCGAACAGGGACTTTGGGGTTCAGGGTCTCGAGGAGATGCCAGGCGATGGCCTCGCCCTCGCGGTCGGGGTCAGTGGCGAGGTACAGCTCGTCGGCGTCTTTGAGCAGGCTTTTCAGCTCTGCGACCTTGCCCTTCTTCTCGGGCGAGACGACGTAGAGGGCCTCGAAGTCGTGGTCGACATCCACGCCGAGACGCGCCCAGGGCTCGCCCTTGTACTTGGCGGGTACGTCCGCGGCACCGCGAGGAAGGTCGCGAATGTGGCCGACGGAGGCCTCGACGACGTAGTTGCTCCCGAGGTACGGGGCGATCTTCTTTGCCTTGGTCGGGGACTCGACGATGACCAGACGACGCGGCTCGGCGGAGCTGTCCCCCGTGCCGTTCTTACGTGCTGCCACCTTGCTGCCGAACCTTCCCTAGTGCGTTTTCACAGGCAGATTTGCCTGTCCCACTACTAACAGACTGACATACGTCGACCAAATACTCGCAGATCAGTCACATATAGGCCTACTCCGCGCGCGGCCAAATGGTACGTGCGTCCACGTTCCGGGGAGCCTCACCGACGTTCTCGGTCAGACGCAACAGCCGTCGTCGACCGGTGATTCTCAGTCCCGGATTGGAGCCGCGAGTGCCGATCAGCGTCGGCGCGATGCCGGCGCGCATCAGCGATTGTGCGAGGACGGAATGGGTCTCCGGTGCGTGGGGATCGAGTCCGAGCACGTACCGCTCACCCTCGGCCTCGGGACGACCGGACGCGAGCACCCAGGCGCGGAGTTCGCGCGAACCCGGTATCCACCCGGGAGGGACGGCTTTGACAGCACCCTTGGTCCACAGAGACGCCAGCGCGAACAGTTCGGGCACCGACGCGGTACGCACCAGCGGCCGGTCTTCTTCCGATCGCCCCACCTCTGCAGCCAGACCACACTGCTCGATGAGTTCGGCGATGGCATCCGCGCGCCACTGCGCGTCGACGACGACAGAAATACGGGCCGAACCCGCGGAGGTTACGACGTGACCGGTGGCGGCCAGCAGACCACTGAGATCGGTCACCGCGGGCGGCAACGATTCGGCGGAGAAGAAGGACAGCTGGTTCACAGCATGGACATTAGGACATCGGCGGCCACGCTCACGGCTTTCGCCGCACCCGGGTGGTTCGCAAATGCGTCATCCCCCTCCGTGATCGACCCTGAAGGGTGCCGATCGAGAAGGGGGATGACGTATCTCGACTCGATGAGACGAGGATCAGACTGCGCGAACGCCCGTTGCCTGAGGACCCTTGGTGCCCTGGCCGACCTCGAACTCCACGCGCTGGTTCTCCTCGAGGGTGCGGAAACCGCTGCCCTGAATCTCGGAGTAGTGGACGAAAACGTCAGCGGAGCCGTCTTCTGGTGCGATGAATCCAAAGCCTTTTTCGGCGTTGAACCACTTCACAGTTCCCTGTGCCATGCTTTTCCTTCTCTTTCTAACACCGGATTCGATGGAGCGCACTTTCGATCCATCGGGCCGGTTCCGACCGCTGCACTTGTACGAATCCCCCTCAGGATTCCCCCTGATGGACGAGCTCTCCCAGTACCGCGCCCGCAACATGAGATCCTGCGAAGCGTAGAACGAACACAGAAGCTGCGACCGCGTCAAGTGAACCATGAACTCCGCGTTCGCAACAGTCGAAAACCGACCCTTTTCGAACAATTTGCCCATGTTGTGGAAACGCACAACACGACACGGATGAATTGCGGCCCCCACCAGGGCGTCAACGGCTCGTTTCGGGCTGGGGATAGCATGGACAGCCCGGGTCGAATGGGTGGCCAGTAGATCGAACGAATGCTTGGAGATCGGCAGTGAGTGAGATACATCCGCACGGCGGTGCGGATGTTGTCAGCTACGGGCAGCGGCTGTTGAATCGTGCGTTGGCCGGTTCACCCGCCGACGAAAGCCCGCTGACCCACGTCGCCGAGTTGCCGGCGCGCGCCTCCCAGTTCGCACCGTGGCCGTCGTGGGTGGGCCCGGAAGTGGTGCAGGTGATCACCTCTCGCGGAATTGCGCGACCGTGGACGCACCAGGCGCGAGCGGCAACTCTCGCAGCCGAGGGCAGTCATGTCGTGCTCTCGACGAGTACCGCATCGGGCAAGTCCCTGGCCTATCAACTCCCCATTCTGACGACGCTGTCCGCGGACGCCCGCGCCACCGCGTTGTATCTGGCTCCCACCAAGGCCCTCGGCGCCGATCAGCTACGCACCACCATCTCGATCACCGACGAGTTGCGTTCGCTGTCAGACGAACTCGCGGAGGTGTTCCCCAGTGCGTACGACGGCGACACCCCGATCGAAATTCGCCAGTGGGCCCGCGCCAATGCGCGCTGGATCTTCACCAACCCGGACATGCTGCACCTCGGCATTCTCGGGTCCCACGAGCGATGGTCCCGGTTTCTGCGCAATCTCCGCTACGTCGTCGTCGACGAATGCCATTACTACCGAGGCGTTTTCGGATCCAACGTGGCTTTGGTGCTACGGCGGTTGCGACGCCTGTGCGCCCGCTACGGTGCGTCACCGGTGTTCGTTCTCGCCAGTGCCACGACATCGGAACCCGGACGAGCAGCGAGCCGACTCATCGGAGCGCCGTGCGAGGAGGTCACCGAGGACGGCTCCCCGCACGGAGCGCGCACCGTAGCCCTGTGGGAACCACCGCTGCTCAAAGAGATCACCGGCGAAAATGGCGCTCCGGTAAGGAAATCCGCCGGCGCGGAGGCGTCGCGCATCATGGCCGACCTGCTGGTGGAGGGTGCCCGAACGTTGGCTTTCGTTCGATCCAGGCGCGGCGCAGAGGTCACCGCGCTGGGGGCCCAGAGAATTCTCGCCGACGTCGATCCGCAATTGGTGCGACGCGTCGCCGCCTATCGCGCAGGGTATTTGGCGGAGGACCGGCGAAAGCTGGAATCCGATCTGTCCGACGGCACATTGTTGGGCGTTGCCACCACCAACGCGCTCGAATTGGGCGTCGACATCGCCGGCTTGGACGCGGTGATCGTCGCCGGCTTCCCCGGTACGGTTGCGTCGTTCTGGCAGCAGGGCGGCCGCGCCGGACGTCGCGGAGAAGGATCACTGCTGGTGCTCGTGGCGCGCGACGATCCACTCGACACATACCTGGTGCATCACCCGGCGGCTCTGTTGGACAGGCCCGTCGAGGCCACCGTCACCGACCCCACCAATCCGTACATTCTGGCCCCGCAATTGCTCTGCGCTGCAGTCGAACTGCCGATCACCCTGGTCGAGGCCGAGGAGCTGAGCGCAGAATCGGTACTCGAAGAGCTCGAGCTGAAGGGCTACGTACGCAAGCGTCCACACGGATGGTTCATCACCCCCGAGGGGCAGCAACTGTCACCGCACGGTGCGGTGAATATTCGCGGCGGCACCGGTGTGCAGGTGGCCATCGTCGACGGTGAATCCGGCCGCATGCTCGGTACCGTCGACGGCGGACGAGCACCTGCCACTGCACATCCCGGCGCTGTCCACATCCACCAGGGCGAGTCGTTCGTGGTCGACGAACTCGATCTCGACGCCGGTCTGGCGCTGGTGCACGCAGAGCAACCCGAGTGGAACACCTCGGCCCGCGAGATCACCGACATCTCGATCACGGCGGTGCACGAATCCGTCGACTACGGCGAGGTGCGCGTAGCACTGGTGCAGGTCAACGTCACCCATCAGGTAGTCGGGTATCTGCGACGCCTGCTCTCCGGCGAGGTTCTCGATTCAATCGAACTCGACATGCCTGCACAGACCCTCGACACCCGAGCTGTCATGTACACCATCACCCCGGAGTTGTTGGAGCACAGCGGAGTTCCTTACGAGCGATTCCCCGGATCACTGCACGCGGCCGAGCACGCCGCAATCGGATTACTGCCCCTGGTGGCGACCTGCGATCGTTGGGACATCGGCGGAGTGTCGACGGCTCTACACCCCGACACCGGCCTGCCGACGGTGTTCGTCTACGACGGATACGACGGCGGAGCAGGATTCGCCGACCGTGGCCACGTAGCCATCGCGGATTGGCTCGCGGCCACGAAAGACGCCATCGTCTCCTGCGAATGCCAGACCGGTTGTCCGTCCTGTGTGCAATCACCCAAATGCGGAAACGGTAACGATCCACTGGACAAAGACGGTGCTGTTCGAGTGTTGACCGCTGTGTTGGCGGCCATCACTCGGGAGGGGTGAGCACCTAGGACCTGTGCGCCGGAGACCGAGTGTGGGGTTCTCCCGCAAACGCGCGCGCACTCGCTGAATGCGCGCAAAATTCGGTAGTTGTCAACCTGTCTGAGACAGGTGGATGTTGATTCCGGTCGGTGTTGGTAACGATGGTGCGGTGGGTTGGGCCCGGAATCGTTCGGGGTG